>CAYFKW010000011.1:0-59696 GCA_964343845.1 uncultured Desulfobacula sp.
TAATTTTGCATTATAGAGGCTTAACCTCAAGTGTACAATCCTTGGGGAGGATCACATAGTTCATTGATTATTTGCTCCCTCATAAACCCAGTTTTTGTGTCAGCATTGATGATAAGCACTAAGTTGTCTTTTTGAATTAAAAAAATCAATTTTTTATTTTAAAACCTTCATCAACTTGAGCAAAACTCGATAAAAGGTTTGCTGCTTTTATACTTTCGTTGATACTGTAATTGATTACATCCAGATGCTTTTGAAGAGGATTAACCGGGTCTATGCTATTCATCATTAAACTTATTTTTTCTTTTATTGATGATAGATGACTGTTTAAATCTTGAGCGACTCCATAAGTAATTGACTTATTCGCTTCACTATATGATTGATTGTCCAATTCTTTTTTCATGATTCCAGCATTTTTTTAATTTTTTGGGGTATTGGGCAAGTATTTTAAATCCTTAAAATTGTATAACAAAGGCAAAATTTTTAAACAATCGGTAAAAACCCCTATTTTTAGGTGGTGAACTCAAATGCTTCAACTGAAAGTAGTCATTTTTTGATAAACTAACAGTTATGAATAATCCATGTCAGGGCTTTTAAGGGTTTCAAAACCAAAAAGATATCATAAAGATACTATATTAAATTAAGCCATCAGGGCATTTTTATTTTAGCCACTGAAAGATTATACCATTAGCCAATACCTATATTTTTGTATAAATGTTACACTCTTTGTTGATAAGGATTTAAATACAGTGCAGATTTTTAAAAAATAGCGAGGTCAGACATGTTACACCCTGATCAGAAAAAAGAACTTTTAACGTGCTATCCGGTTTTATCAGAAGTGGACCAGCGAATATTGGATCTATCACTTTCAAAGGCAAAGATTGTAACTGTTAAGCAGGGTACAAGAATGTTTGATGAATCCGAACCCTGCAACACGTTCCCCTTTATTCTTTCCGGCAAAGTACGTGTATATAAAGAGTCTGTAAATGGAAGAGAACTGTCTTTATACACTGTTGAATCCGGTGATACGTGTATTGTCACAACCGGGTGCCTGCTTGCCAATGAAGGATATAATGCCTCCAGTATAGTTAAAGAAGACACAAAATTGATAGTGATGTCCTCCTGTGAGTTTGATGCACTGCTAGGGGCGCCTGCGTTCAGGAAGTTTATCTTTTCGTTGGTGTCAAAACGGATTTTAGAACTATTGCAATTAGTTGAAGAAGTGGCTTTTCACAAGCTGGACCGGCGCTTAGCTTCCGTATTACTTCAACAGGAAGGACATCTTTTTAAAATTTCCCACCAGGAATTGGCTGATGAGCTGGGTACGGTAAGGGAAATGATCTCCAGGCTGCTGCATAGTTTCTCAGATAACGGCTTGGTCCGATTGGGCCGGGGCGTAATTGAAATACTTGATGAGTCATCCCTGAGAAAATTTTTAGCGGATTAACCGCTTTCATGTGACCTAAGTCACATACAGGCTTCATTGTTTCTGGTAAATTTCCTATATCCACCAGAGAAGGAGGTATTAATTGGTATGAGCAAAATAACTTACATTGATTTTGAAAACGGAGATATCAGCAACCTGAGAAACTTATGTAATGATCTTATGAAGTTTCAAGCTGACCATGCAAAGATAAAACCAGATGTAATGGCAAGCATGAATTTTGACAATAGACTGGTGCCTGATTATAGCCGTGCAGCAAGAAAATACATTGCTGTAGCTTATGATGGAGACAAACCTGTTGGATTTGCTTTTGCATCCGTAAGTGACGTAACCCAGGATGATATCAATGAAAAACCCATATGGGCAGAAACCATTGATGGTGTTGGATTCTTTCCAGATGGCTACAGTGTACCAACCACTATAGGAACATTTAAACTATTGTTTGTAGATTCAAATTACAGAAACTTAAATATTGGAGGAGATCTCAGCCAGATGATAATGAAATGGTTGAACAGCCATGATGATGTAAAAGACCTATGGGTGTTTGTTGCTAACGGTAATGAAAAGGTGGCCAGATTTTATGAAAAATATGGCTTCACCCATAGTCATTCAGTATTCAACGGCTTCATTGAAGCATACACTCAAAAATCAAACAGATAATTTCGACAGGCCGGGCTGGTTGTTCTCCAGGACATCCAGCTGCTGCATAACAACGCAGTATTAATCGGCCTGTGCCTATGGATCATTCTATGAATGCGGATACGTTATTGCCTGTGCCGCTGCAAGGTCGGGCCAGATGTCAAGAATCCGGGGCGTTATTTTTTGAGGTTTTCCTTTGTGATCTACAAACACATTGAATATCCGGGCATGGAGTACTGGTTTTTTTGTGGATTTGACAAAGGCATTCTGGTTCACCGCAAATCCGGTATCTGTACGACCGGCGACTGTTGTTTCAAAACACAGGATGTCGTTTACCCTTGCCGGATACCGGTAATCAATTTCAAGCCTTGAAACCACGTGAATGGCTCCCGCCTCATGGATTGCCTCAAACAGACGATTCTCCTCCAGATAATGCCAGCGGGCGTCTTCCAGTAACTCCACGTACCTGCCGTGATTGACATGACCTAAATGATCGATGTGATATCCCCGAACCGTTATATTAATTATGGATTTCATCAGTCACTTCCTTTGCAATTTTATCAGCAGTAAAGAACGCCCACAACATGGCAGCAAACAACCCGGCTGTTTTAGCCAGGATCCAGCCGGATGAGCGTTGCCCAAATGTATTGCCGATCAATGTCACGCAAAATATTCCTGCCACAACCGGAACAGCGGTAAAGAGCATCACCATCCTGCGTTCAACAGGTTTCTGGGCGGTCCATGCCAAAAGGACGGTCCACCCGGCCATGAGAGATGCTGCGATTCCTGCGGTCAGCCGCAAAGACAAATCGTTAATCATGGCACTGTTTCCTGTTAAAATGGCAAACAGTTTCGGCCAGACCAGTGCCAGGGCCCAGAGGGCATCGGCAGCAACACCGATCCAGCAGGCGGTTTTAATTCTTCGTATTTTTCTTGAATCCTTCATGTTTTCCTCCTTTTTAACGCGTAATAATTTATATAATCTGTTAAAACGATAATTGAATTTATCAGGACTGGCTTGAACAGGTCTTGTTCATTTGCGAAAAAGAGTTGATATTATACGCAGATCTGGTTCATGATGAAAAAATCAATTTTTCTGCAGGCGTTCTGGATGGAGTTTATAAGGCTTTTAAAGTGTCATCCGGACGGGTCAAAATGCTGCAGGCCTATACTGAATCCAGGGGCGTGGCATTTGATAAAACAGCCCGGCCTTGGACAAGGCCCTGGATGTTTTTGTCCGGTACCATCGAATCATGGCTGAAAAGATCCAGCCTGTTATCCAAAAGCAGAAGGATAATTTTTAATCAGATTGATTTTTTCACAGATCCAAATGCTGGCAGATAAACCGCAGATTTTTATAAAAAGCAGATTTCTCTGTAAAAACAATTAAGCGTCATCCTGCTGGATTTCATTCATGCTCTTTATTACTATTAACTTTTTGATTGTCATCTGATGCTGTATGGATATTCACATCCCGCTGCGGAAACGGTATTTCAATGCCTTCTTCCATAAATCGTTTATAAACAGCTGCATTCAATAAATGTAATACCCTACCTCTCAACACTGGTTTTTCCACCCAGCACAACAACTCATGATCAAGGCTTGAGTCACCAAAAACACGAAACCTCACGCGCGGTTCAGGTATTCTGCAGACATCGGGCTGTTTTGATGCCACATCAAGCAGAATTTGCTCAACTTTGTCGATATCAGACCCATAGGCAACACCAACCTTGACCCGTATACGGAACTTTTCATGCCGGCCGCCTGCTTCATTGATAATTTTGGTGTTCCCCATGATAGAGTTTGGCACGGTAATTTCAACATCATCGCGGGTCAGTATGCGCGTACTCCGAATCCCAATGCTGGTCACATCACCTCTTTCACCAGAATCAAGTACAATAAAATCTCCCAGCTTATAAGGTGCATCCGCCATGATAAACACCCCGGAAAACAGGTTGGCCAATGTATCTTTTGCCGCAAAGGATATCGCCAGACCAATGATACCTGCCGATGCAACCCATGCTGTCAGATCAATATTCCACACAAGAAAAATAATATAGATACAAAATCCCGTGACAACAATCATTAACAAGTTGTTAAATAGCGGCAGGGTTCTATCCTGCACCAGTTTAAAGCGGCTTTGATCATGGCTTATCAAATTCAGTAGAAGCTTGAGAAATTTTATAATGGCCATTGCCCAGTAGAAGATGGCAATGGTCTTCAGGCAGCCCAGCGTGACAAATGTGATAATATCTCTTAACTCCAGCCGTTCGGTCGCCACTGCCAGGCCAAACAGAATAATACTCAAAAAAATGGGTTTATGAAAAATATTCAGGATCTGATCATCGATTTCCAGACTGGTTTTTTCTATCCATTTTTTAACCACCCTTGTAATGATAAAATCGACTATTTTGGCGATACCGATAAATAAAACAATAATGACCAGGGCCTGGATATAACGGTTTGGTGCTATATTTGCCAGCATCTCAAGCAATTGTTCTTTATTCAAATTCATTCTATTTCCTATGCTGTTTAATTTACTCTTTCAAGAACCAGTCTAAACCCAATATTGCTGCTTCCCATACTCGGGATGAACTTGTCTCTGGCAATACACCGGAGCTGGGTTGTATTATCTGTAAACGATCCCCCCCTGACGACATATGATGACGCTTTTTTGTCATAAACGGGATTGTCCTTGACATGGTCTGCATAAGCTCTTTTGTGATAAGTGTCTTTACACCACTCTTTTACATTGCCTGCCATATCGTACACCCCCAGATCATTCGGATAAAAGCTGCCAACAGGAGCAGTTCCGCCGGTATAAGACCCTGCATCACATGTCCCGCAGTTTTCCTGAGGCCGGTATACCTCATCTTCCCAGGGAAAGGTCATATCCTTCCCACCATTTCTGCATGCATATTCCCATTGTGCTTCTGTGGGCAGAGAAAACTTATCCCTGGTTTTTGAATTCAAAGCCCGTAAATATTTTTTAATGTCATCAAATGATACATTAACAACCGGATGATTCAGCGTTGAGGGATAAACAGATAAATCTTTTCCCATGATCCGCTGCCACTGGTCAACAGTAACTTCATATTTTCCTATCCAAAATCCATCCAGACATACTTTATGGCCTGGTTTTTCATTCTTTTTACATTTTTTTGCTTCGTTGTAACACCCCATGATAAAACAGCCTCTTGGAACAAAAACAAACGCCATTCCAGACACATGTTCTTTATACACGACCCCTTTCCTGTAATTTGGGCGATCTGTATCATCAAAAGAGGCTTCGCACCTGCCGGAATATTGCCATAATTCTAAATCTTCCCAAATTTTTTCTGCCCTGTCAGACCCTCTTGCATAGGCTTTTTTTATCCAGCATTTTGCCTTAAATGGATCTTTTAAGGTGCCGTTACCGTTATAATATACAATACCAAGATCGCACATTGCTTCAATATCTCCATTTCTTGCCGCTTCAAGCAAAGAAGATATATCTGAAAAATCTTTTCCATGAGATACACTCATGAACATCATTAAAATAACAAATGAAAATAATAGTTTTTTCATAATGGTCCCCAGATTACTTTTTTTGACTCTATTTATATGAAAACAACAAGTCAAGAAAGAATCACCATGCCAGAAGAACAATCGGTTTTGATAAAATTATGGAAAGCCTGTTAAATAAAACATTTATCAGCTTGAGCAGCATTATTTGAAAAATTCAATCCCATTCTTTTAAAGCACTGGGAACACCATCTATACTAGCATAACCATATTCCTCGATTCAGATCTTCCCCTTTAAAAACAGAACCATACTTTCATCAAAGGTTCCTTTACATAATTTACCAGCATGGTATGATTTTAACACTGTGATATAATGACAGCTTTCAACAGTGTTTCAAAATTTTTGCTGTACAGGAGCATAGATCATGAGTACAGATTATCCACCCGAAAAGATCATTTCTGTCTTAAAAACAAGCAGGCTCTTTAACCAGTTTGATGAAACCCAATTGATACAGCTCATGGCTTTTGCAACCGTAGAACAATACAAAAAAAAGGCACAGATCATTCAGGAAAATGTGCAGAACCAGACAATCTATATCCTGCTGAAAGGAAGTGTTGATATCTATGTGGGCGATGAATTAATTTTAAAGCTCAGAAGAAGAGGCGATATTATCGGAGAGATGAGCGTTATCACTAAATCTTTCACAACAGCCTCTGTGGTTGCTGCAACGCCTGTAGAAGTTTTTGCGATTCCGGCTCAAAAGATTTATGATTCCGGTCAGCTGGAGCTTCGCTCTCTCTGGTATAAATTATTTTCTGATATCCTGGCCCAGAAACTGTCCATGACCAATAAAAAGGTCGTTGGATTTCAGGAAACCAGTGCAGAGCTTGACCTGAAGAAAAGAGAACTCATACAAAAAACCTTAATCCTGCAGTCTGTTCTGGGAAGTATGGGGGATGGGGTGGTCGTAACAGATGGCGCAGGCCGGGTGCTGCATACCAATGAAGCCTTTGTTCAAATGATCGGCAGCCTTAAGATTCCTGTAAAAATAAAAGAGTGGCCAAAAAAAATCGGCATGTTCAAGCCGGATGGGCAGACACTGTATAGCGCCCAGGACCTTCCCATGACAAAGGCTGAAAAAAACATCCTGGTTGAATCAGAGGAAATCTATATCAAGAACGACCAGCTGGAATCCGGGTTATGGCTTTTGGCATCCTCCAGTCTTTTAAAAACAGAACAAGGAAAACAATTAAATGGGTGCGTGGTTGTTTTTCGAAATTATACAAAAAAGAAATTAGAAGAAGATGCTCTCATTAAAGCCAAAAAAAATGCTGAGGCCACGGCAAAGGCAAAATCTGATTTTTTATCCATTATGAGCCACGAACTCCGTACGCCTTTGAACGGCATTCTGGGTATGTCCGGTCTTTTAATGAAAACCACCCTGACTTCAGAACAGGAAGAATGGATTGAAAGCATAGACAAGAGCGGCCAATCCTTATTGACCAAAGTAAAAAATATTCTCTATTACAACAATCTTGAGTCAGGCGATGTTCACGTAAAAAAAGAAAAAGTCAGCTTAAAGGATCTTATCAATACAGCCCTTAAAACATACAACCCTGCTGCCCAACAAAACCAGATACAAATTGCAGCAGATATCTGCAAAGATGCAGCCCCTTTTTTACTGGGCGATCAGGAAAAAATCCAGAAAGTTATAGATACACTTTTAGATAATGCTGTGAAATATTCTAATAAAGAAGGACCTGTTGAAATTATTGCTTCAGTTGAAGAGCAGAACGATGATTCTGTTAAATTTCTCATTAAGGTGAAAGACAGGGGAATCGGCATATCCAAAGACCATGTAAAAAGGTTGTTTCTGCCCTTTTCCCAGGCTGATACGTCCTACAGCCGGAAATTTGAGGGTACAGGTCTTGGGCTGGCAATTGCCAAAAAAACCGTTGAGATGATGGGAGGGGATCTTGATGTTGAAAGCAAAACAGCCCAAGGCTCATGTTTCTGGTTTACCCTGATACTGTCCAGATTAAAAGAAAAAGAAGAAAAAAAATCAGCAAGTGAGAATAAAGATATTGCATCATTGATTGATGAAGGTTATGCAAAAACAAACCCCTTGACCATTCTCGTGGCTGAAGACAACAAAGTGAACCAGTTATTGATTAAAAAAGTACTGGGTAATCTTGGATACCCTGTTGAAATAGCAGAAAATGGGCTTGAGGCCTTTGAGGCCTGCTGCAATAAACCTTTTGACCTGGTTTTAATGGATATTCAGATGCCCAAAATGGATGGAATTACGGCAGCACAAAAAATTCTAAAACATGCTTCCGAACCTCATATCCCCAGGATAGTGGCCTTAACTGCCAATACCACAGGAGATATAAAAGAAACATGCTTTTCCGCAGGTATGGTTGATTATATTACCAAACCGCTTGACATTAAAACCCTGGTTGGCGTTTTAGAGAAATTACATCACGCCTCACCTGAACCTGAAGAAGGCTGTGAAGGATAAAACCGGTTCCATTTTTTGCGGATTCATTGTTATAACGCGTCTGTTTACAAATAGTTGGTTATATCTAAAATCGAAACAAAACAGATCTTTGAACCAGAATCACTACAATCGATTTAACCCCCTTTAAAAAAAGAGTGGACTATAGTATGAATACCAGGAAATTTTCTGACACTGAAACTCACTGAGGTTCGAACTTTACAGTGATGTCAAAAATACCAGATAAACCGTTTAAAGGTTAGGGAGGAAAGACCTATGGCGAGCCTGAACGGAACCCAGACAGAAAAAAATCTATTAACGGCATTTGCCGGTGAATCACAGGCAAGAAATCGGTATACATATTTTGCAAGTGCTGCAAAAAAAGAAGGGTTTGTTCAAATTTCTGATATTTTTACTGAAACTGCCAACCAGGAAAAAGAGCATGCAAAACGCTTTTTTAAATTCCTTGAAGGCGGAGAAATTGGGATCACAGGCGGATTTCCGGCCGGTGTCATCGGATCAACACTTGAAAACCTGAAAGCCGCTGCTGCAGGTGAGGAATATGAATGGACACAAATGTATCCTGATTTTGCTGCCACTGCCAGAGAAGAAGGGTTTGACGCTATTGCACTGGTGTTTGAAATGATTGCTGTTGCAGAAAAACAGCATGGAAAAAGGTATGCTGATTTGGCTGCAAATGTTGAAAAAGGGACCGTATTTAAAAAAGACAACAGCACAAAATGGCGATGCAGAAATTGTGGATATGTGCATGAGGGCAGGGAGGCGATTGATCTGTGCCCTGCGTGTGCGCACGCACAGGCTCATTTTGAGCTGCTGGCTGAAAACTGGTAGCTGCTTGTTTAACCCTTTTTAAATCAGGTTCTATTTTATAAAACACCTTGGGGAAGCTGTTTGACAGTTACCCCATTTTTTCTGAACTGTATTTATACAGACCTTTAATTGACAAAAAGAGGATAAGAACATATATTTATTCGATGCTTTTTTATTGAAATAACTTAAATTTAGGACGGTGGTCATGGCACAAAATATAATTGAAATTGAAGATGATTCTTTTGAGGAAAAAATTCTCAAATCAGATAAACCTGTAATGGTAGATTTCTGGGCACCCTGGTGTGGCCCGTGTAAAGCAATTGCACCCACAGTTGAAGCGCTTGAAAAAGAGTACGGCGATAAAATGACATTTGCAAAAGTTAATGTTGATGAAAACCCAATCAGTCCCAGCAAATATGGTGTTCAGGCAATTCCCACCTTAATTTTCTTTAAAAATGGAGAAATCGCCGACCAAATCACCGGAATGGTTGCCAAAGAGAAGCTTGAAGAAACAATCAAAGGGGTTTTGTAAAGAGAGGTTATAATGAAACCAACTGATTATGACCTTGTTATTATTGGTGCAGGACCTGCAGGCTTAACTGCTGGTATATATGCAGCCAGAGCAAGAATGAACGTCCTTTTACTGGAAAAAGCTGTCCCGGGCGGCCAGATTCTGGTGACAGACTGGATTGAAAACTATCCAGGTTTTCCTGAAGGCATTTCCGGATTTGATCTTTCAGAAAAAATGAAAACTCAAGCTGAAGATCTTGGGCTGAAAATAGAAACTGCTGAAGTTCATTCACTTAATCTTTCCGAAGAAGTCAAAGAGATTGTACTTAAGGATAAAAGCATTACAGCCAAAGCCCTTATTATTGCTTCCGGCGCTTCTCCCAGAAATCTTGGGATCGGTGAGGACAAATTTATGGGAAAGGGTGTTTCTTTCTGCGCTACATGTGATGCTCCTTTTTTCAGAGACAAGACAGTGGTTGCTGTCGGTGGCGGAGATACTGCTGTCCAGGAAGCAATTTTTTTAACAAAATTTGCAAAAAAAGTATATTTAGTCCACAGAAGAGATGAACTTAGAGCAGCTAAAATACTTCAGGAAAGAGCCTTTAAAAATGATAAAATCGAATTTGTATGGGACAGTGTTGCAACCGGTTTAGAAGGCTTTTTTGGCGTAGAAGGCGTCACCGTTAAAAATGTAAAAACAAATGAAGAAAAAACCTTAAAAGCAGATGGGTGTTTTATCTGGATTGGCATAACACCAAACGCTGCTTTTTTAAACGAGTCAATTAAAACAGATGAATTCGGATTCATTCGTGTTGATACAACCATGCAGACCTCTGTTCCGGGTGTATATGCAGCCGGAGATGTCAGGGATACGCCTTTGAGGCAAATATCAACTGCTGTGGGTGACGCAGCTATTGCTGCTGTTTCTGCAGAACACTTTATTGAGAATCTATAACAATGAAAAAATTATTTTTACTCTTTATAGTGAGTGCCTTGCTCTGTGGGTGCTCTATTTTTGAAGATTCAGGCGATACCATGGGAAAAGGGGTTCAGGAACTTGCATACGAAGGATCGAATGCGTTTGTTGCCGGCGATTATAAAGATGCAATTAAAGCGTACACAGATTTAAAGGACTGGTATCCGTTCAGTAAATATGCCATTCTGGCTGAACTTAAGATAGCAGATTCTCATTTCCATCTTGAACAATATGATGAAGCCATAATGGCGTATGAAGAATTTGAAAAAATGCATCCAAAAAATGATGCTGTTCCCTATGTAATCTATCAGACGGGATTATGCTGGTTTAATCAAATAGATACTGTGGACAGGGATAACACACCGGCAAAAAACAGTATGATCCAATTCAACCGCCTCTTGAATCAGTTTCCTTCAAATGAATATGCCCAAAAAGCAAAACCGCTTATTAAGACTTGCTTGGAGAACTTATCCGGCCATGAACTTTATGTGGCCAATTGGTATATGAAAACCAAGAAATATGCATCAGCACTGAAAAGATATGAGTATATCGTTGAGCACTATCCCGGCTCAAAAGAGAGCCAGGAAGCGTTAAATAAAATTCCAAGATGCAGGGAGCTTGCAAACAAAAAATAAAAATTTCTTTACTTTTACTTGTTTTTAGTATATCAATCTCAGGTTAATTTTTTGTTAAAAAGATTTTTCTTTTAGGAGTATAAAAATGTCGAAAGAATGTGCAATTTGCGGTAAAAAACCATTGGTTGGCAACAATGTCAGTCATGCTCATAATTTGAACAAAAGAAGATTTAACCCAAACCTTCAAAGAGTTCGCGCTGTTGTCAAGAAAGGCTGCGTAAGAAAAATAGATGTGTGCACAAGCTGTATTAAAGCTGGAAAAGTAGTTAAAGCTTCCTAACCACTCTTTTCTTTATCCCAATACAAAGTTACAACAAATTCCGGTTCGAGCCTAATTATAGTGACAGCCCGAACCTTTATTTTTGCTGCGTTCGTTTCAATTATTTATAAAATTTTTGATGCCAGCTCTGCCAGTTCCGAACGTTCCCCTTTTTCCAGATTGACATGCGCATAGACCTTTTGCCCTTTCATTTTTTCAATAATAAAGGCAAGCCCGTTGGTCTGACTGTCAAGGTATGGATGATCTATTTGAAAAATATCTCCGGTAAACACAATTTTGGTACCCTCTCCTGCCCGTGTTATAATTGTCTTTACTTCATGCGGTGTCAGGTTCTGAGCTTCATCAACAATGAAAAAGACCTTAACAATACTTCTTCCCCGTATATAAGAGATAGGGGTGATCACTATTTTTTCCTCTTCTATGAGTTGTGATATCTGTTTAGAATGGGACTTGCTCTCGTTAAAATGGTTTTGAATAACAGACAAGTTGTCATACAAGGGCTGCATATACGGGTCCAGTTTTGATGCAACATCTCCTGGAAGAAATCCAATATCTTTATTACTTAAAGGAACCACAGGCCTTGCAATGAATATCTGGCGGTAGTATCGTTTGTTTTCAAGCGCCGCAGCAAGGGCCAAAAGGGTTTTTCCAGTTCCAGCTTTTCCTGAAATGGTTACAAGAGGGATATCTGGATTTAACATGGCATTCAAGGCAAAGGTCTGTTCTGAATTTCTCGGTTTTACACCACAACAAATTCTTGGCTGTATCCGTTTAACGGTCTGGCTTGTACCATCAAAGAAGGCCAGCGCTGATTTTGATCCGTTTTTTAAAATTACATTTTCATTATAAAATAAGGCATCTTCTTCGCCAATTCTCGAAATTTGAGTCTCATAAGGCTTTTGGTACAGTTCTTCCAACACATCTTCTTCTACATTTTCGATAACCTTTAAACCTGTGTACATTTCTGAAATATTTTCAACATATTTTGAATTGTAATTTTCAGTTTTAAGACCTATTGATCTGGCTCTTAATCTTAAGTTTACGTCTTTGGTTACAAAGGTCACGTTTTTAAAATTATGTTTTTTAGCAACAGAATAGGCAATATTAAGTATCCTGATATCAGGCGTGATTTCATTAAAATTTTCTTTAATTTTTTCAAACAAAGGAATGTCAAGCAGTATGGATATTTTACCTTCTCCATTATCAATCGGCACACCTCCATTTAAAATTTTGTCACTGGACAATGCATCCAAAGATCTTAAAAAATCTCTGGCATTACAATTTATAACGTTGTTTCCTTTCTTAAATTTATCGAGTTCTTCGATTACGGTGATGGGAATGTAGATGTTATTATCTTTAAATTCGTGAATACAGCTACTATCGTGAAGAATCACGTTAGTGTCCAGAATAAAGATTTTTTTCATAGGCAGCTCCATATAATGTTAATATTGGGATCCATAATTTAAATCATAAATAAATATGAAAAACTTGTAAACATTTTGTTGCGCCGGATGTGTAAAATAAACGCCTGTACAGCCTGAAGATTATTATGGGTTAAATGTTTCGTTTTTAGAAACAAATGGTTATAAGGATTTCGATTCCAGCGTCAAATCAAAAAATGATATTACTCTGTTCTGAAAACCCGCTTAACATCAGTTACCTTTTTAACTTTTTTAATCTCTTTCATGATCGTATGAAGCTGGTCAGAACTTTCAACAAGAATGGTAAAATAAAACAGGCCGATGCCTGTTTCCTGTGTTTCTGTTTTTGCACTTAAAATATTTGATTTATATTTGCTGATTACAGAGGCAATATCCGCTAAAAGACCAAACCTGTCATCTGTTCTGATCTTGATGCTGGCAGGATAGGACTCTGTAAAATCATTGCTCCATTGGACATCAATCTGGCGTTCCTTACTCATTTTCATTACATTTAAGCAGCCTTTTCGATGAACCGTCACGCCCTGCCCCTGTGTAATATATCCGATAATGGGATCTCCTGGAAGCGGGTTGCAGCATTTTGAAAACTTGACAAGAATATCGTTCAGCCCTTTTACGATAACCGCATTGCTGTCTTTTTTCTTACGCCGGCCAACCAGTTTTTGAAGAATACTTTTTTCTTTTACTTCCTGTTTTTCAAGCTCAGGCAATGCTTTGTTCAGCACCTGCAGAGGCGTAAGCTTTCCAAAGCCAACATGTGCGATTAAATCATCAACCGTCTTAAAGCCATATGTATCAGCAACCTTTTTAATCTCCCCTGACTTAATCAGGGCATTGAAATTTTGATTTTTCTTCCTGAATGTTTTTTCACACATCTCCCTGCCCAAAGAGTAACTTCTTTCTTTTTCACGGGCATTAATCCAGGCGCGTATTTTTGTTCTGGCCTTAACCGTTTTTACAAAATTCAACCAATCCGGGCTCGGGTTATGACCTTTTGTTGTTATAATCTCAATGGTGTCGCCTGTTTTTAATTGATGGGTGAGCGGCACCATTTTCCCATTGACTTTTGCACCAGTACATTCTGCACCAACCTCTGTATGAATCATATATGCAAAATCTACAGGCGTGGCCTTCTTGGGCAGTGTTTTGATTTCTCCAAGCGGCGTAAACACATAAATTTCATCCGGATAAAGATCAATACGGACATTTTCCAGAAATTCTGCCGGATCATTGTAGTTTTCCTGGTTTTCAACCAGATTTCTGATCCAGGCAAACAGTTCTCCGGTTCCTTCATCAATCTTGGTACCCTCTTTATAGCTCCAATGTGCAGCAATGCCTGATTCTGCTATATTATCCATATCCTGGGTTCTGATCTGAATTTCAACCCGTTCACCTTTCGGGCCCACAACCGTTGTATGAATAGACTGGTACATATTGGGTTTTGGATTTCCAATGTAGTCTTTTATTTTATAGTAAATCGGTTTCCACATAGAGTGGATGGCACCCATTGCCGCATAACATTGCGGAACGGTTTCAAGAATGATTCTGAAAGCAATAATATCGTAAACTTCATTGAATTCAAGGTTCTGGGTTACCATCTTTTGATATATGCTGTAATGCTGCTTATACCTTCCTTTTATTTCACATTTCAGACCCATTTCCTTCATTTTTTCATGAAGCTTCTCATTCACTTCCCTGATATAATCTTCTTTTTCATGTTTGGCTTTGTCTACAAGGGCATCAATTTTTTCATATTCTTCCCTGGCAGTGTAATAAAATGCAATCTCCTCTAACTCATATTTCATCCAAAAAATACCAAGGCGTGCAGCAATCGGCGCATAAATATCCAGCGTTTCCTGGGCTATGGCAGCCTGCTTCTTAGGATTGTTATGATACCTTAAGGTGCGCATATTATGAATTCTGTCTGCAAGCTTAATTAAAACGACACGGATATCATCTGCCATCGCCAGTATCATTTTTCTTAAACTCTCTGCCTGGTGGGCGATTTTGGTTGAAAACGGAAGGGAGGATAATTTTGTAACACCTGAAACAATATGGGCAACATCAGAACCGAAGGTTTCTTCAATATCTTCTTTTGTGGCCGGTGTATCTTCTATAACGTCATGTAAAAGGGCTGCTGCAATACTTTCAACATCCAGCCGCATATCCGCTAAAATATCGGCGACCTCTAATGGATGTGACAGATAAGGTTCTCCTGATAACCTGACCTGGCCTTCATGAACCCTGGCAGAATAAATATAGGCCCGGTCAATGATATCAGAGTCTCCTTCTGGATTATATTCATATATTTTATCCAGTATGTCGGTAATCCTGATCATGGGCCTTTTCTATCCTAATGCTTCAGTCATCTGCCGTCTTCTATGTAATTATCGATCATCTTCATCGCAGTTATAGAACATTTGGATTTAATACGCTTTGGAAAACAATACCCTTCTTGAACTTGCTTTACTGCAATAAATGCAGTTGCCTTCTTCAGTGGGACTGTCAAATGGAATACACCGGATGGTAACAGACAACTCCTTTTTAATTTTCTCCTCACATGCATCTGAACCACACCAGTGTGACATTACAAATGCCCCATTGTTAAATCCTCTGGCTTTTTTAAACAGCTTGTAAAATTTATCTTTTTCATCTATTTCAAAAGTGTTTTCATTTCTATAATTCATGGCTCGATTAAAATAATTGGCTTGAATATCATCCAGAATTTCAACAATCTGGCTGACAAATTCTTCCCGGTTAACCGATGTTTTCTGATTGGAGGGCAGATCTCTTCTTGCCATAAATACGGTATTATTTTCAATGTCCCGGGGACCTAATTCAATTCGAACCGGAATACCTTTTTTCACCCAGTCCCAGCCCCTGGCACCTCCTATATCTCTTGCATCAATTTCAACAATAACATTTCTTTCATGAAACACTTTTTCTTCTAAGGCATCTTTTAACTCCCGCGCATTTTCCATGATGACGCGGCTGTCCTGGCCTTTTTTAAAAATGGGAAGAATAACCACGTGGGCCGGAGCCACTCTCGGGGGAACCACCAGGCCGTCATCATCCGAATGTACCATGATCATTCCGCCGATCATCCGGGTGGATGTTCCCCAGGATGTGGTCCATGCAAATTCTTCTTTGCCCTCCTCACTCTGGAACTTAATGTCAGACCCCTTTGCAAAATTTTGGCCCAAAAAGTGTGATGTTCCTGCCTGAAGCGCACGTTTATCCTGCATCATCGCTTCAATACATGTGGTGTCATCTGCACCTGGAAATCGTTCTGAAACTGTTTTTCTTCCCCTTATCACAGGCATGGCCAGATGTTCTTCAACAAATTTAGTATAAACGTCCAGCATCTGCATGGTTCTTTCTTTTGCTTCCTGCTCAGTTGCATGTGCCGTATGGCCTTCCTGCCATAAAAACTCACTGGTTCTTAAAAACATTCTTGTCCGCATTTCCCATCTGACCACATTTGCCCATTGATTTAATAATATGGGGAGGTCCCGGTAACTGGATGTCCACCTGGCCATGGATTCGCCAATGATCGTTTCTGATGTCGGCCGGACAATCAGGGGTTCAGCCAGCTTTCCAGCAGGCTTTAATCCGCCTTCTTCACCCTGCTCAAGCTTATGATGGGTAACAACGGCACATTCTTTGGCAAAGCCTTCTACATGTTCTGCTTCTTTTTCAAGATAGCTCAATGGAATAAATAAAGGGAAGTATGCATTTTTCACACCTGTTTCCTTAAACAAACCGTCCATCTGGTTCATGATATTTTCCCAGATGGCATAACCCCATGGTTTTATAACCATACACCCTCTAACGGGTGAATTCTCTGACATGTCCGATGCTTTAACAACTTCTTGGTACCAGGCTGGATAGTCTCGTTCCCGGGTAGGAGTGATTGCTGTTTTATTCTTTTTTCCCATTCTTATCCTTTCGAATCCTTTGTCATATTATCTATCTCGCCCAGCAATTGATCCACAAGTTTATCCTGTTCTATTTTTTTTACCACTTTTCCTTTCTTAAATAGAATTCCCTTGCCATCACCACCTGCGATTCCTATATCTGCCTCTTTTGCCTCTCCAGGGCCGTTTACCACGCATCCCATTATGGCAACTTTAATCTTAGAAGACCTTTCAAGTAAAGCTTTTTCTGCCTGTTCCGCAATCTTGAAAAGATCAATTTTACATCGCCCGCATGTTGGACAGGAAATCAACTCCGGTCCTCTATTTCTGATATTTAATGCTCTTAAAATCTCATATCCCGTTCTAACCTCTTCTACAGGATCTCTTGTCAATGACACCCGTATGGTATCTCCCAGCCCTTCTGACAACAGCATTCCAATACCAATGGCCGATTTTGTAATGCCCGCATAAAGGCCACCTGCTTCTGTTACACCCACATGAAACGGTACATCTGTTTTCGGCGCCAGAAGTTTATAGGCTGTCACGGTTCTTTCTACATCAGATGCTTTTAAAGATACCTTTATATTATGAAAGTCTAAATCTTCAAGTATTTTTATATTCCGCAATGCACTTTCTACCATTGCTTCAGGTGTTGTTCCCAACCGCTTTTCAATTTCTTTTTCAAGCGAGCCTGCATTTACGCCTATTCTGATAGGGATATCATGATCTTTAGCACAATTGACAACCGCTTTAATCTTTTCAGCCTCACCAATATTGCCGGGGTTAATTCTAAGCGCATCTGCACCCGCGTCGGCAGAAGCAACAGCCAGTCTGAAATCAAAATGAATGTCAGCAATAAGTGGAATTGTAATATCCTGTTTAATCTTTTCTATGGCATTGGCCGCTTCCATGTCAGGTACTGCTACACGGACTATTTCACAGCCTGCTTTTTCCAGTGCATGAATTTGATGAACAGTTGCCTCAACATCCTGTGTCTGTGTATTGGTCATGGATTGGACAGAAATGGGAGCTTTTGAACCGACCCTGACACTTCCAATTCTGATTTGACGGGTTGGACGCCGTTTTTGAACCAAAGACATCTTCACTTATCCTGCAATTTATAAAAACTAAAAGCTTACAGCGATGTTCATAAGCTGTAAGCTAAGGCATATTCACATTCCTAACAATCATAGATATCAAAGCTGATCTTTTTATTCAAGACAACACACAATAAACTTCAAAGAAGATTCATCCCTGCAGATAGTCACCTGACTGCGGATTGTAACACTCGCTCAAGAATTAAACGGTTTCCATATTTTTCTTTAAATCGACAATAAAATAGTTTAACAATAAAAGAAAACAATAATGGATAATTTTAATCGTTAACGCTCATCATGATAATTTTTTAAAACAGGCTTTTTAAAATGGTTGATACAAAAACAGTACATGATGTTTTAAAATTTGATAATGCCCTGGAAGTAGAAAAAATATCTAATCGTATCCGAAAAATTTTACGGACACAGTTAAAACGGCGCGGTTTAGTCGTAGCTATATCAGGCGGTATCGACAGTTCTGTGTCGGCAGCCTTGTGTGTTAAAGCGGTAGGAGTTCAAAAGGTTTTTGGCCTTTTACTTCCTGAAACTGATTCATCCGCCACTAGTTCCAACCGGGGAAAAATGCTCGCAAACCATTTGAAGATAGAACACCTGGTTGTTGATATTGCCAAGCCCCTTGAAGCGATAGGGTGTTACCAGTGGCGAGATGCTGCCATCAAATCTGTGTTTCCGGACTATACAAAGGACTGGAAAAATAAAATCATCATTGACGGCGGCACCGAGGGAAAAATCAACCATTTTCATCTCGTGGTCCAGTCCCCTGACGGCCGTTTTTTTAAAAAAAAATTGGATTTAAAAAATTATTTACAAATCGTTGCCGCAACAAATTTCAAACAGAGGATCCGGAAAACAATTGAATTTTTCCATGCTGATCGTTTGAATTATGCGGTTGTCGGGACACCCAACCGGGTAGAGTATGATCAGGGCTTTTTTGTTAAAAACGGTGACGGCGCTGCCGATCTTAAACCCATAGCTCACCTGTATAAAACACAAGTGTATTCACTGGCCCGCTATCTGGGACTGCCAGATGAAATATGCACTGCCACACCGACAACAGATACATACAGCCTTCCACAGGGCCAGGATGAATTTTATTATTCTCTTCCTTTTGATAAAATGGACCTGGCACTCTGGGCCCACAACCATGACCTTGCTGTTGAAAAGCTGGCTGACATGATAGATGTAACGCCTGAACAGGCGGGTTTCATTTACAAAGATATTGATGCCAAACGCAGGACAACAGCAATGTTACATTGGCCTGCCCTGCTGATAGAACCGGTTAAAGGCCCACAGTCCAAACCTGACTAGATTTTCTACCAGTTCCACATCACAGAAGTCTGGCCCACAGGATCTGATACTGTTTTGCCAATGGCATCAATTTTTTTCAGATCTTTGTCTGAAATCTGTATGGCGCCGGCCAATGCATTTTCAGAGACCTGCCTGGCATTTCGTGCACCTGCAATGGCACATGTGTTCGGGTGAGAAATAACCCATGTCAAAGCCAGTTGACCCAATGTAATTTTATACTTTTCTGCAACAGGCGCTAGTTGTGTCAAGGCCTTTTGCACCCTTTTAAAATGATCTTTTTGAAAAAGAATATTCTGTGAACGATGATCACCTTTTTCAAATTGATGATCTGCTTTAAATTTTCCTGTAAGAAGTCCCTGGGCCATTGAGGAATATGCCAGAATTGTAATGTTTTTTTCCAAACAATATGGCATTACATCGGCCTCAGGCGCTCGCCAGAACAGAGAATACGGCGGCTGGAGGCTGTCTATTCTGACATATTTCAGAATCTCTGAAACCTGGTTCCGATTAAAATTTGAGACACCGATCGCCCTTATTTTTCCTTGTGTCTTCAAGTCAACCAGGGCGGTTACGGTCTCTTCCAAAGGAATTTCTGGGTGACCAAAAGAACCTGTGGGCCAATGAATTTGATAAAGATCAATATAATCGGTGTCCAGATGTTTTAAAGATCGGTGGCACGCCCTGATCACCTGCTGGTATTTCAGATGGTTTGAGAAGACTTTCGTTGCAATCACAACCTTATCTCTCACCCCTTCAAGCGCCTTTCCTATAATCTTTTCAGAATGACCATTTCCATAAACTTCTGCGGTATCAAATGTGGTAATACCATGATCATATGCAGACCGAATCGCACGGGTTGTTTCTTTGTCATCAATCCCTGACCACATGGCCTTTCCCGCCTGCCAGGTCCCCATGATAACCCTGGAAATATCAATTCCTGATTCACCTAACGCTCTTTTTTGCATATCTTTCCTCCGATTTATTATTATTTATTTGTAATGCCTGTCATTGATTCCGTCAAACATAAGAACGCTTTTTTTGCTGAGAGACAGATAAATTTTAAGCGGATGTCTATTGTTCCATGACAGTGTTTTTTATTCGTTTTTAACACAGGGAATAATATGTTTAAACAGTTGAGAAAGGGATTTTAAAGAATCATTCAGGTTTTTTAAATTAAAGACTTCAAGGCTGACCACCCCTTCAAACCGTCTTAATATTGTTACGATTTCTTTAAATGTTTCTTCTGGCAGTTTATCAAGACTTGTATGATCTTTTATTTTATTTGTCTTAAAATCAACACCATGCAGATGAATGACTGCTGTTCGGTTTTGATTTGTTCCATATGTTTCCAAGAGGTTATATCCGTATTTGACCAGGTGTCCAATATCCATACAGACAGATAGATTGAATTCCTCTATCATTGGTTCAATGATCGAAAAAGGATAATCAAGCGTTTCAATAGATATCAAACCAGGATTGCTGACGTGATTGAGTAAAGCACCTAACCCTTGATGTGTATTGTCTGACCATTTATGAAATGAGTCAGAATCTTTTTTAACATTCTCCGGCATATCAAGATGAAGCGTGTATGTTGACGGCTTTAAAGGCGAAAAAAGCTGTATCACTTCTGATAGGGTGTCCACGGCTTTTTTCCTTTCATCCAGCCTGTCACAGGTGATGCTTATATCTATTGGTAAATGTATATTATATGCAAGGTCCAGTGTTTGAGACAATTCAAACAATTCTTTTACCCTGTCTTCTGAAGGCAACACATCTTTTGGCTGGCTTTCAAAGATGAGAAGTTCTATTTCATCAAAATATGGTCCAAGCTGTTCTACGTTTGGAATAATATGATCCGGGAAAATAAAGGACGTTGTTCCAAGCCTGAATTGCCTGTCAATTTTTTCTGTATCGCCATGATATTGCAGCATTCTGTTCCCCTAAAAAACACCTAGAATCAGACAACACATAAGCGTTGCTAAAAAGGAACTCACCATCATCAGGTGACACGCCTGTACAATTTTTATGTTGTCTAGATCTTTAAACGCCTTTCCTATGAATGGCTTGTCCACCAGTGTTCCATGGTAAACATTCGGGCCGCCAAGCCTTATGCCAAGAGCCCCTGAAAAAGAAGCTTCTGGATATCCGGCATTGGGGCTTTTGTGCAGATTCCCCTGTAAAACACCTGTCTTAAAGGATTGTACAGCCTGATTTTTAGAGAAAAAAAGAGCACTGAAAGATATGATCGCTACTGATAATCTTGCCGGGATGAAGTTGGCCATGTCGTCAATTTTAGCGGATGCTCTGCCAAAAAGGAGATATGTCTCATTTTTATATCCCACCATTGAATCAAGCGTATTCACCATTTTATACGCCAGAGCCAATGGTACGCCCCCTATCATTGCAAAAAACAGTGGAGACAAAAATCCGTCCACAAAATTCTCTGCAACCGTTTCCACGCTGGCCATGGTTATCCCTTTCTCATCAAGCGATCCTGTCTGACGCCCCACGATCATGGCCACCTTTTTCCGCGCTTTTGGTATATCCTTTTCTTTTAACGCCAGAAAAACGTTTTGAGCTGCTTTTTCAAGGCTGTTTGAAGAAAAACAATAAAAAAGCAGGATCACCTGGGAGATCATGCCGACAACCGGATGAATCCAGGTGCAGAGCCTAATGACGATAACACCGATAATCCATGTGGCTGAAATTAAAAAAATTGCAAACCAAAGCCCTGAAAAAAAGGGATTTTTAATAAACTTTCTAAACCGGGTTTCAAAAAAGCAGATCGCATTTCCCATATAAATGACGGGATGGGGCAGTTTTGCTGGATCTCCTAAAATAAAATCCAGAACATAGGCAGAAAGAATAATGGTCCAGTGAATGTCAAACATACGATAAAACCTGTTTTATCAGCAAAGAAAGCTTCTCATTGATTTCCCTTTCTTTTAAAGAAAACCGGACATACTGATCAGATAGTCCCAAAAAATTGGAACAATCCCGAATTAATATTTTATGCTGTCCAATTGCTTTACAAAAGTGGTCTGAATCTGTTTTTCCTGACAAGCGGCCTAAAATAAAATACGCGGCCGAATCAAACAAATGAATTCCCCTTACTTTTTCAAGGCTTTTCAAAAAAATTGATTTTTCCTGCCTGATATAGTCTCTTGTTTTTTGATAAAACGGTTCTATCCTTTCTGAATGGTTAAAGATATGGTTGATGACTGCCTGGGCCAATGCATTAATGCTCCATGGCTGGTAATAGGTCATTATTTTTTCTACAAGGTCTTTTGGGGCACTTAAAAAACCTGTTCGAAGTCCGGGTATTCTGAAAATTTTTGACATTGAGGAAAGAACAATCAGATTTTTATCTGCCGTGTTTAAAACAAGGGATGTCTCTTTTGCCTGTTCTGCAAAGGGAAGGTACGATTCATCAACGATAAATAAAACAGAGCCATGTTTCCGGATCAGGTATGTCAATTTATCTTTTGAAAGAAGGTTGCCTGTGGGATTATTTGGATTACAGATAAAAACAGTGTCAGATAGTTCTGCCATTTTTGAGATATCATCAATGTCTGGTTCAAAGTCATTATCTGCATCTGCAGCATAGTGCTGGAAGTCTATGTGATGCATCAGACAGGCATCTTTATAATCTGAATATGTCGGACCTGCAATCAGAACCTTTTGTGACCCCAATGCAACTGGAATGGTATAAATGAACCAGGTCGTCCCATTACCAGCAATAACTTCATTTTTATCAAGCCCGTGAAACCTGGCAAACCCTTTTCTCATGGTTACGGCATCTGGTTCCGGCAACGATTTTATTTTTGCCAGATTATCGCAGATAACGGTTTCTATCGTATCCGGCGGTCCCAATGGATTTAAATTACTACTCATGTCAATGATGTCATCAACAGGGCAGCCCAGTGTTTCTGCCAGCTCTTTTTTATTGCCGCCGTGGCCTATAATCATATGATTTCTTTCAATTTAAACAAAAACTCTGTTTTAAAAAACAATATAAACTAAATCACCATTATGCCTGCAGCTAAAAACAACACTGCTTCCATTGTTTCGTTCATTGCCCCCAGCATATCTCCTGTGATGCAGTTGAGCTTCTTTTTATAAAAGCTTAAAATAATGAACAACACTACAAAAAAAACAATATTTAAAACCAGGCCTTTATACCCTAAAAAAAGAGAGATGGCCATTGGAATCAACAGCAAAGAAAAATCTTTTATCCCAATGGATTCTTCAAACAAATCAAGCCCTGTCCCTGTCTTTTCTCTCCCATATGATAAAAAGCGGATACCAAATATCATGGACCCCCTTGAGTATGAGGGAACAATTAACAATAGTGCCAGAATTTGAACTGCGCTTCCGCTGGTCTTGACAGAGTATATTCCGGCTGTTTTTATCGCCAGAACGCAAAAAATCACCACAAGCCCCATCATCCCTGTTCGGCTGTCCTTCATGATCTCAAGTGCCCGTTCTCTGGATCTATGGCTGAAAAGCCCGTCTGCTGAATCCCCTAATCCATCCAGGTGAAACGCTCCGGTAAGGACAACGAGAAAAACAACGTCAAGAACAGCCCCAACACCCGGGTGCCACAACCGTGAAACAACACTGTCAAACAGCATCAGCAGGCCGCCTAAAATTAACCCAACTGCAGGAAAATACTTGATCATTCCCACCGGTGAATAGGCTGTGTTTTTCCCTGCTGGAAGAATTGTGATAAATAAAACAGCTGATCTTAACTCTGTTAAAAACGTTTTCATGGTTACTGCTCTTTTAATGTCTGATAAAAGATACCTCTTGCCTGCATCTTTCCAATTATTTTCTTCTCTTTTTCAAGATCCTTTATATACGTATCAATTACATGTTCTTCAAGGTCTATCATTTTCATTATGTCTTTTTTGGTACAAGGCCGTCGATGAATAGTTTCCAATATTGCCTGCTTGCCATCCTTCCTCTTTATTTGTGCGTTTTTATTGTCACCTGCTTTTGCAATAATCTCACACCTGTCGCTCCCAAGTATTTGAGCCGCCTTTTCAAGATCCTGTTTTGAGGCTGGCTGAATATTTGACACTGTCCCCGGCCTGTCCAGGGTATTTAACTGGATTCGATCCGGATTTATTTTTTTAATGGCTTCCTTTAAAAGCAGCATCTCTGGTTTTTTGTCATTTATCCCCGGCAGAATAAAGACTTCAAGCCAAATCTTTCCTCTGTATTCTTTAGAAAACACCTCAATTCCTTTTACAATCCTGTCGATATCCAATTGTTTTTCCGGTCTATTTATTCTGGCAAACGTCTTTTTTGATATTGCATCTAGAGAGGGAATGATAAGATCAGCTTTTAATAAAGCTTTTCTAACTTCTAATTTGGGAAAAAGGGTTGCATTTGTTAATACGGCTACGTTTATGTGCGGCTTTTCAGCTTTAATATAATCAATGACGTGACCTATGCGGTTATTGAGTGTAGGCTCGCCAGAGCCTGAAAATGTGATGTAATCCGGATCACTATGATGTTCCCAGAAATGATCCAATTCTTTTTTAACCTGATTGAACACCACATATTCTTTTTGTTCAGTGGTTAATTGCGTTGTTTTACCACATTCACAATAAACACAATCCAAACTGCAAATCTTATGGGTTACCAAATCCACACCCAGCGAAATGCCAAGGCGGCGTGAAATAACCGGTCCAAAAATGTGGTGATATTTCATTCGTATCTAAGACCTTTGTATCTGCAAAAGGCTGCTTCCTTTTTCAACGTCATTTTTTTTGTTTTCTTCCGGGACCATACTTCCTCCTGTCCCCCATACAATGTGGACTGCCTTATCCATTTTTGAAAACAGCTGTTGGTTCTCCATAAATTTTCTGCCTTCGCGTGTATTAAAAAGCATTACAGGGCCCAAGACTGACGCCAGGGCAGACGGCTCCATATATATGTTTTCATATTTTTTCAGCATCGCAAGCAACCTGAAAAGCTCATTGTCCTGAATGGTGTAAACACCCGCAACTATATTTTCAATTATTTCGGCCACAAACCTGGATGCTCTTCCAACTGCCAGTCCATCTGCATCCGTAATGTTATCAATACCAAAATCCCGTACACTGATACCGTCATGCATTTTTGTTAAAAGACCGAGCAAAACGCAGGGAGAATGGGTGGGTTCCGCAAAAAAACAATGAACATTATTTTTAAAAATCAGCTTGAGCCCCAGTGTGATACCACCTGCTGCACCTCCCACACCACAAGGAAGATAAACAAATAATGGATGGGTATCATCCACACATATATTTTGACGTTTTAGTTGATCAGAAAGTCTTTGTGCTGCGACTGAATAACCCAAAAACAGCTGCTTTGAATTTTCATCATCTACAAAATGCATATTGGCATCTTTTTCTGCCTGTTCCCTGCCATAGGCCACTGCCATACTGTAATCCGACAGATGTTCAATAACGTTTACGCCAATTGATCTCAGCTTCTCCTTTTTCCATTGTTTGGCATCAGATGACATGTGTACATACACATTAAACCCAAGACGTTTTCCCATTATACCAATGCTCAACCCAAGGTTTCCTGTTGATCCGACACCAATGGCATAGTCAGAAAAAAAATCTTGCATTTTTTTTGTATTTAACATTGAAAGATTTTCTGACGGTCGGATTAAGCCATTTTTTCTGGCAAGGTTTTCTGCATAATTGAGTACTTCATAAAAACCGCCCCTGGCTTTAATCGAACCCGATACAGGCAGATGGCTGTCTTTTTTCAGGTATATTTTTCCAGAAACCTTTGTACCCCATCTCTTTTCCATGGCTTCTTTCATTGCATTGATGCATATCAAATCAGACTCAATAACACCCCTGGTTAATATTGTTTCAGGAAATGCTTCGGCAATATATTCAGAAAACGCTTCAACTGCTTTAAACGCCTGTTCAACTGCTTTTCTGGATATGGAGAGGCTGGATTCAACAGACGCTGTAAATTCCTTGCAGTCAGGGTTTGTCCAAAATACAGAATCCATGGCTACGATGTCTTTAAAGCCTGGAAATGCATTTTTCCATTCCTGGATCTGCTGTTCACTAACCTCACATGGCTTCATGTTTTTTGTTCCACCCGGTTTTTACTGTTTTGGTTTAATTTGTACATCAATACCTGCAATGGTCATTATAACGACATCTGCCGCTTTTGCTGCGCCTTGATTGACAAGCCCTGCAAAATCCCTGAATTGCCTGGCCAGCATATTGTCAGGAACAATACCGGTTCCGACTTCATTGGAAACAAGAAAAACCGGACATCTGCACCGCCTTAGTGCGGTTTCCAATTTTTCTATTTCTGTTTCAATTTGGTTTTTATCATTTGAACGGGCCATGAGATTCGATACCCACAACGTTAAACAATCCACAAGAATTACATCAGCTTTTGGAGAAAATTCATCAAGAACAGCTTGGATATTTAACGGTTCTTCAATGGTATGCCACTCTTCACCTCTTTCCAACTGGTGCTGCGCCACACGTTTTTCCATTTCAGTGTCAGCCGGTACAGATGTGGCAAGAAAATATTTTTTCCTGCCTTTTATCTTATTGGCCTGATCGAGAGCAAAAGAACTTTTACCACTCCTGCACCCGCCGATGACAAATGTTACTTTATTGTTCAAAAGTATTGTTTATCCTCCCTTTTTTTCTTTAATAAAATATTTTTCCCAACTTATCTTATCCGTATGCGTAATGGCAACTTAAAAAAAGTTTGTCTTCTTACAGGAAAAAAGGGATACAGAAAGCCAAAAATTCACCTTTGTTAACAATCTGGAATTATAAGAAATACAAATCATACCTTTTTTCGAAATCCCCCTTTACAATTATCAAGTATTACTGTAGGTCTTTTATTTAATGAATCTTATTTATTTTAAGATTTTTTCAAGGAGGCTGGAATGATAAACAGAAACACAGTTAAGGTACTTGGTTTAAAGCCCATTACCCGAACAATGTGTTATGATTTTTACATAAAAATCAATTCCGAGTTTGAAACGCCTGAAGCTATAAAAGAATCTGTTTCCTGGTGGCAGGATGACTACGAAAAATTGAATAACCTCTGGTGGGTCTTAAACTATCATTCTGACAGACTTGATCCTGATCGAAATTTAAGAGCGTTTGTTGAAAGACACCTTGATGCATTAGCGCAAAAAAAAGACGTCTCTTCTGAAGAGTAATCAATTCGCCGGCAAAGGTGAATCACCCAAGATGAAAATGTCAGGTCTATAGCCGGCAGCACTTGCCTTTGGATCTGAAAAGGACCTCTAATGTTCTGTTTCAGTGCTGGCAGCACTCCAGATATCTACGATTTTCGTGTTCCCCGGGTAATCAACAGTCTTATATTGTGTGATATTTGAAAGTTTGCGTGTTATTTTCCCTAACCGCGTGGCCTGAGTTTTTATCGAACTGACATTGTTTGTTTCAGAAATATCTGTTCCAGAACCCAGGAGCAGCAGTTCAGAATAGCCCAGTATCGCCTGCAGGGGCTGATTAATCTCATGGCAGACTGCCCCAGCCATCTCAAGAACACCTTGAAGCCTTTCTCTTTCATATTTTTCTATTTCAGCGGCTTTTCTTTGAGAGATATCTGTAAATGTCGCTATTGTCCACGCCATTGGCGTTGCTCTGTTCCCACAGTTAAGTCTGATATGGGCGGGAAAAATGGTCATATCTTTTTTAACCAGGTTAATTTCATAGTCTGCTGTTCCCCTTGTCGAAAGGCCCTCTTTTATCTTTTTACCTGCTGACTCATAATCCTCAATATCCTGATAAATAATCCGTGCACTTTTATCTTTGAAATCTAATTTTGACTGATAACCAAACATGCGGACCATCTCATTATTCACCCATTTGAATACTCGATTTTGTACAAGTGCAATGCCAACAGGTGAAGATTCCAGAATTTTTTCAAGGATCTGTTTCTGCTCTGTCAGTTTTTCATCTGATTCTTTACGTTCTATCGCCAAAGCAATATGTTGAGAAACTGAATTCAGAAGGTCCAAATCCACTTTTTCATAGGCTGTTGGAGATTCATAGCTTTGAACGACGATCGCACCCTTTACCTTGTCATCGATAATCAGGGGGGCTCCCAACCATATTTTGCTGTCCATTCCCTTTGCACTGTCTTTGGGCTGAACTGCAAGTCGAACAATATCTTTCTGCCTGAAAATTTTTGGCTTTTTGCTGTTGATTACAATCCCTGCTGAAGATAATCTGTTGCTGAAATCAACAATCTTAATGGGTGACACTGCTTTTTCATCTACGTGATAGGGAAAGGTAAGAACATCTTTTTTTTGATCATAGAGTGCAATGTAAAAATTATCCACATTCAAAATCTGACTGAGATTGTTATGAATAACTTTATAAAGCTCATCAAGGTTCCGGGTATTGGTTACAGCTTCTGATATGTTAAACAAGACTTCAATTGTTTTTCCAGAGTCCCGCTTCTTTTTATTAAATTGGTTTTTGCCCATTCCAATTCTGATGATCGTCTAAAATTTAAAATAAAGATACTCAAAAAAGATGTCATTATTCCATCAATAAGAGAATTAATCAAGGAAAAATCATAGGGAAACCACAGGAAATTAAACCAGTTTATCACGGCTTTGTGACTGTTTATAGATTATAGATGACAAAGAAAAAAATCTGATGAAAGAAACAAGCCTGCAGGTCTAGTTATCGTCTAAAACGTCACGAATCATTTTTGCAATCTGCTTTAGCTTGATGGGTTTTTCAATATATTTTTTAATACCCATTTTTATGGATGCCTCGCCATTGATTTTTTCACTAAATCCTGTACATAAAATTACAGGGATATCCGGTCTGATTTTAATCATTTTTTTTGCCAGCGTGTCGCCTGTCATTTTCGGCATTGTCATATCTGTAATAATCAAATCAAACCGGGATGGATTTTGAGAAAAAAGCTTTAACGCTTCATCAGGGGCAGTGCTGGTCACCAGGGTATAGCCCAGCCTTTCCAACATCTGGCGTTCCATTTTTATGATTGCTTTTTCATCATCAATCAATAAAATAGTTTCCTTCCCTTTCAACAGTTTCCGAGACGGTTGAATGGAGACAGCTTCCTGTTCCTTAACTATCGGAAAGACAACTTTGACCGAGGTGCCTTTCCCAGGCTGACTTTTCACTGCGATGCCGCCATTGTGTGTTTCCACAACTCCGAGAACCACGGCCAGCCCCATCCCTGTTCCTTTTCCAATTTCTTTTGTTGTAAAGTAGGGATCAAACATCTTTTTCTTCACTGCTGGTGAGATACCTACCCCTGTATCGCTTACCTCAAGGCAAATATATGGCCCTGTATGAATCCCCCCGAACACCAGGCTTGTTTTTTCATCTACGATTAATTTTGAAACGGTTACAATGAGCTCCCCTCCTGATTTTTCCATGGCATGCGAAGCATTTGTACATAGATTTATCAAGACTTGATGAATCTGGGTGGCATCTGCCTCAATGGTTTGGCTTTTATCTGGAATATTCACCTTAATGTCAATAGTGGCAGGGATGGAAGCTCGTAAGAGTTTCATTGACTCTGAAATGATATCGTTAACCTGTATGGGCTTTTTTAACTGTTCTGTTTTACGGCTAAAACTTAAAAGTTGCCGTACAACATCTCTGGCACGAAGGCATGCCGTCTTAATTTCTCCTAAATTCTGGCTTGCCGGATTCCACTCCGGAACGGTGTCAAACGCTAATTCAGCATTGCCAATAATAATACCGAGAATATTATTAAAATCGTGAGCAATGCCGCCCGCCAATGTTCCGATGGCTTCCATTTTAAGTGCCTGGGCCAATTGCGCCTGAAGCTGTTTCCGTTCTGTTACATCTCTGCCAACGGAAATGAAATACTTAGGCTGGTCTTTATCATCAGTGATCACTGATACATTATATTCTGTTGGAATCAGATGACCATTTTTGCAAATCAGATTTAACTCTATTTGACCAAATCCCTTTTCCAATACATCTGCAATGAATTTCTCTGCCCGCTTTAAATCTTCGGGGCTGTAATATGCATTTGGGGCCTTATTTTTTGCAATTTCATCATCAGAGTATCCGGAAATATTACTGAATGCCCTGTTCCATCGAATGGCTTTACCTGTTTTTGGATCAAAAAGAAAAAAAGTATCCCTCTGGGAGTCCATAGCCAAGTCAGTGAATTCTTTTTCTTTTCGAAGTACTTCTTCAGACAGTTTTCGTTCTGTAATATCCAAATTTGAGCCGTATATCCTCAAAATATGACCGGTATATTCATCATACTCCGGAACCACAACGGCATAGATAATACGCTCTTTTCCATCTTTTCGTACAACCCTGTATTCTGTTGAAATCTCCTGTTTTTTTTCAAACACCCTTTGAAAAAGATCAGACATTCGTTTTCTATCATCCGGATGCACTATCTTTTCCATGAAAAACTGTTGTCTATTCTTTATTTCACCAGGTTCATAGCCAAAAAGCCTGTATTGATTATCCGTCCAAAAAGAATCTCCTGTGGTCGGGTTGACTTCCCACCCCCCTGTTTTACCAATTTTTTGAGAATCATCCAGAAGACGCTTTGTTTTCTGCAGTTCCATTTCCGTTTTATAGCGTTGGGTTATATCCTGAAAAATGCAGTGGGTCTGCTGAAAATTTCCAAGGGTGTCTTTTCCAATCTTTCCATGGAATGAAACCAGAATCAGGGATCCATCCTTTTTAACCATTTCAAACTCAACGCCCAAAACTTCTCCCACAGCCTTAAACCGTGGAAAATTCTCTTTAAAATGATCCTTCCAGTCCGGGTGCAGGAAATCTGCAAAAGGTTTTCCAATGACTTCTTCTCTTTTATACCCTAAAATATTAAGCCAGGAAGTGTTTACCACGATAAAATTTCCACTTTCATCCAACGATTGATAGGCAAGTGGTGCTCGATCATATAGAAGCTGAAAACGCGTCTGGCTTTCTTTTAACGACTTTTGCTCTCTTATAAATTCAGACTGGACTTTTTCTAACTCTTGAATCCGTTTCTCTAATTCTTCATATGTGGGCATATTTCCCATACGTCGATCTCTTTTAACCCCCTATTGGAGGGTTTTTCACTGAAAAGAAGGTGTTCAATCATTTGTCAATTTAATTAAGGTCAAGCATACCTTACTACATCGCTCAAGGCAAATTTTTTACGTACAAATATTAAATCCTTTTTAAAATTTCAGGTTGTTTTGTTGCTTGAACCCCATATATCAACGATTTTAGTGTTTCCAGGATAAGTGACGGTTTTATACTGGGTTATATTGGACAATCTTTTCGTAATATCGCCAATTCGCGAGGCCTGAGTTTTAATCTTGCGTAACGCCTCTGCTGAGATAGTTTCCTGGTCTTTGTACAGCTCTGAATATCCCACAATGGTTTGAAGCGGTTGATTGATTTCATGACAGACGGCACCTGCCATTTCAAGGACACCCTGAAGCTTTTCCTTTTCCAGTTTTTCTTTTTGCGCCAGTTCTCGTTGAGAAATATCTGCAAAAGTGACGATCGTCCGTTCAAAAGGATTTTCCTTTTTTGAACTGGTAATAATGATATGGGCTTTAAAAACGGTTCCGTCTTTTTTTACCAAATTAAAATCAAGATCTGATTTTCCAGCCTGTTTTAAATCGTGATAAATAATGTTACCAGCTGTATTATAATCTTCCTTGGAACGATAAATCATACGAACGTTTGCATTTTGAAAATCTTCTTTTTTTTCATATCCAAACATGGCCAGCATTTCATTGTTCACCCATTTAAAAATCCTGTTTTCGACCAGACAAATTCCTACAGGGGAAGAATCAATAATTTTCTCAAGTATTGTCTGCTGCTCTTTGAGCTTATCACTTGAATTTTTTCGTTCTATGGCCAGGGCAATATGCTGGGAGATAGTGTTTAAAAGAGCAAGGTCTTCCTCCTGGTAGTCATCTGGTGAATGAAAACTTTGCATGGCAATAACGCCGATAATATTATTGCTTATCATTAAGGGTGCGCCAAGCCATATTTTGCTCACTGTACCAATTGTTTTCTGTTTTTGTGACTTTGCAAAATCAATGATGTCTTTTTCATAAAAGATCAACGGTTTTTCTGCATTAATAACTTTCCCTGTTAAAGACGCTGTTTTGCTGAAGTTAAATATTTCGTCTGGATTCTCATCTTTTTCATCCACATAATATGGGAAAGAGATTGCGTCTCTTCCTGCATGATGGATGGCGATATAAAAATTATCTACATTAAAGATTTTATCAAGCGATAAATGAATGGCCTTATAAAGTTCATCTAAATTTAAAGTTGATGTTACTGCCGCTGAAATTTCAAATAACACTTCAAGAATCTTGTTTGGATCTCTTGATTTTGGATATTGATGACGCTGATTACGTTTCATCTTTTGTTCACAACCAAACCATTTTATCCTGTTCTGGAATTAAATTCCGTGTAATAATATCCCAAAAACATTGGCTATTAACAAAGTATACCAATGATGATATGAAAGCAATATTATAAATATGAATAATTGTTTGGAACCCTAATTATGAAAATGATCGAAGAAGTTTCTCTTTTATATGAAATCAGTGAAGCCTTAAATAAACACATGGACATGAAAAAATCCCTGTTCAAGGTCTTGAGTGTGTTGTCCGAATCCCTGAATCTGGTAAGGGGCATTATCTTCCTGATTAATTCTGAAACCGGTGAGATAAGAATTGAAATAGCCCATGGCATTTCAGAAGATACCACTCGTAAAATCAAATATCTTCCTGGTGAAGGCATCATCGGCAGGGTCATTCAAAGCGGTGAGCCGGCCGTTGTTCCAAGGATCAGTGAGGAGCCGCTGTTTCTGGATAAAACAGATTCCAGAAAATATGTTGAAGGCCAGGACTATTCTTTCATTTGTGTCCCGATAAAAAAAGAAAACCGTATTGTAGGCGCCATTAGTGCGGACAGACCATTTGAAGGGAAAAAATCTCTGGAAAAGGGTGAAAAACTATTATCTGTCGTCGCAGCCATGGTTGCCCATCATGTCATCAACATTGAAACCATCCGGGTTGAAAAAGAACAATTAAAAACAGAAAATATCCGGTTGAAATCGGAACTTGAAAACAGATACAGCTTTTCAAACATCATTGGAAACTCTAACAAAATGAGAGAAGTCCTGCAGATGATTTCTCAAGTTTCCTCTTCTTCCGCTACTGTGTTAATAAGAGGTGAGAGCGGTACAGGAAAAGAACTTGTCGCCAATTCTGTTCATTATAACAGCGATAGAAATAAGAAACCGTTTATTAAAATAAATTGCGCAGCTATTCCTGATAACCTTATCGAAAGTGAATTGTTCGGTCATGAAAAAGGCGCCTTTACAGGCGCATCCCACCAGAAAAAAGGGAAATTCGAAATAGCGGATGGCGGAACAATTTTTTTAGATGAAATAGGCAATATGGCCCTTTCTGCCCAAGTGAAACTGTTAAGAGTTCTTCAGGAAAAAGAATTTGAAAGGGTAGGGGGATATAAACCCATAAAAAGCGATGTGAGAATTGTTGCTGCAACCAATTCAAACCTTGAGGAAATGGTTCAAAAAGGGAAATTCAGAGACGACTTGTATTTCAGGCTCAATGTTTTTCCTATTTATATCCCAAGCCTTAGAATGCGTAAAACAGATATTATTCTTCTGGCGGACCATTTTCTTGAAAAATATAGAAAAGAGCACAAAAAGGATATTAAACGAATTACAACACCTGCCATTGATATGATGATGGAATATCACTGGCCCGGAAATGTAAGAGAGCTTGAAAACTGTATTGAAAGAGGGGTTATTCTCTGTAACGAGGGCGCCATTCACAGTTACCACCTTCCTGCCACTCTTCAGACAGGAACCAAGTCGAAAACGCTTCCCCTGTCCCTTGAAGAGGCAGTGGGCCATCTTGAAAAAGAAATTCTGATGGATGCCTTAAAAAACACCAAAGGAAATATTAATAAAGCAGCAAAACTCATTGGTATAACTGTTAGAAAATTTTCGTATAAAGCTGCAAAATATAATATCAGCTATAAAGATTATCGATAAAACAGCTTTCTTTTTTTTGCAGTTTCAAGATTCCAGCCAGGTGTCGAGTAACTTTTTAAACATGGTCTGGGCCAGAAGGTCATTGGTGCCTGTCCTAAATGCTGTATTCCTGCAGCATTCGGGAAGATAAGCCCTGTTTGAATTTTCCGCACCGCCCACTGAACCAAACCCTGAGAACTCATCTTGTTTGCGATACCACAACGTGGGTTGACGACACCTGCCAATCAGATAAAATAGCCGTAACTTTACCAATTAGCATAAAGAGCCCTGTCATGAAAAAAAAACGCTGTTTCATCATCATCTTATTTGCATCATTTTTCTTTTTTTCCTGTGACAATGATAAAATTAAACCGGGATTCGTAAAAAACAACATTCCTGAAAATACAATTCATCCAGATCATATTATTTCTGTTGAAAAAAAAGAGATAACACAGATGTACGAAGCCGTCGGAACGATTCGTCCACTGACTGAATCAGTGATAGAATCCCAAATAAGCGCCCAGGTATTAAAGGTCTTTTACGTTCCGGGAATGAGCGTTAAAGAAGGGGATCCCCTTATTGACCTTGATGCAAGGCGGCTTTCAAGCCAGCTTAATCAAGCCCAGGAAGGACTTGCGATTGCAAAGAAACATCTCTCCCAAGCCTATAAATCCATTGACGAAACAAAGGCAATGCTTGATCAGAATCTTGCAACATACAACCGCTCTAAAAAATTGTTTGAATCTGGCGTTGTCTCATCTCAAAGGCTTGATATTGATAAATCTGCATACCTTCAATCAAAAGCAAGACTTGAGAAATCAAAAGAATCTGAACATGCTGCAAGGGCTGCTATCAGAAAAGCACAGCAGGTTGTAAAAGAAGCCCGAATCGCAAAAGGGTTCACTAAAATTTTATCCCCTGCAAATGGTGTAGTTGTGAAACGGATGATAGATCCTGGCGACCTTGCCGTTCCCGGCAAACCCCTGTTAATCATTCAAACAAGCGGCTCTCTGAGGATTGAGGCCAATGTCAGAGAAGGATTAATTTCTAGAGTCAGTATAGGAAATGAGTATCAAGTTGACATTAAGTCTATTGAAAAAACGATTGTTTCCAAAGTAGAAGAAATTGTACCGTATGCCGATCCAGCCACCAGAACCTTCCTTATAAAGGCGGCTCTGCCGGAAATAAAAGGAATATATCCGGGAATGTTCGGTAAACTGCTTATCCCTGTTGATAAACATCAAACGCTTTTAATCCCGCAAGGTGCTGTAAAATTAGTGGGTCAACTTGAACTTGTTTATGTGAAAAAATCCGGTGCCTGGCAATCTGTTTATGTCAAAACCGGGAAAAAATTCGGAAATAAAATAGAAGTCCTTTCAGGCCTAAAGGGCGATGAAACAATAGGGTATAATTAAACATATGGCAGAGAAAGAAGATACGATTTTCACAAAAGTTGTCCGGACCTTTCTATCCTCGCAACTATCGATAATTCTCATCATCATCTCTCTTTGCCTGGGTGCATTCAGCATTCTTATAACACCAAAAGAAGAAGAACCCCAAATCGTTGTTCCCATGGCCGATATTTATGTCCAGGCCCCTGGTGCAAGCCCTGAAGAAATAGAAAAACTTGTGGCAGCTCCTCTTGAGAAACTGCTATGGGAGATTGATGGTGTCGAGTATGTTTATTCTATGTCCACTAGAGAAAAGGCCATTGTTACAGTCCGGTTTTTTGTTGGTCAGGACCGGGAAAATTCCATTGTTAAACTTCACAACAAATTACAGATGAACTTGGACAGGGTCCCCCCCATTGTAACGAACTGGCTTGTAAGGCCAGTTGAAATAGACGATGTTCCCATTGTAACGCTGGCGCTTTATTCAGATATCTACAACGACCATGAGCTCGAAAGAGTAGGAGAAGAGGTGTTGGCCAGGATATCCCGGCTTGAAAACATCTCCCGGTCCTCAATTTATGGCGGCAGAAAAAGAGAAATCAGGGTCGAGCTTGACCCTCTTCTCATGAAAGGGTTTAATGTTTCAATAAAAGACATTGAAACTGCCCTTGATGGTGCAGATGTCTCAACTCAGGCTGGTGTTTTTAACAAAAACAACACTGAAATCACGATCACCAGCAGTTCGTTTTTAACCTCTCTGGACCAGGTGAAAACGCTTGTTGTATCGGGTGGAAGTTCAAACCCGGTTTACCTTGAAGACCTGGCTGACATCATTGACGGACCTGAAGAAGCAACATCCTATACCCGAATCGGATTTTCAGATTATGTTAATAAAACCCTTTCTCATCCTTCAGAAAAGCCCTTGTCTTTTCCCTGCATAACGCTTGCTTTTTCTAAAAAAAAAGGAACCAATGCTGTCAAATTGGCTCGGAATATTCTTCGTGAAGTAGAAACATTAAAAACATCTGCCATTCCAGACGGTATTTTTATTGAAGTCACCCGAAACTATGGCCAAACCGCCCAGGCAAAAGTCAATGAATTATTAAAATCTTTAGGGTTTGCAATTGCTTCTGTTGTTATTCTTCTGGCGATATTCCTGGGGTGGAGAGAAGCTGTCGTTGTTGCTATAGCAGTCCCTGTTTCGTTTTCTCTGGCTTTGTTTGTGAATTTGCTTTTCGGGTATACCATTAACCGGGTAACCTTGTTTGCGCTGATTCTTTCGCTGGGACTGGTTGTGGATGACCCAATTACAAATGTGGACAATATTCAGCGTCACTTTAAAGAAAACATACTTTCTCCAACAGCAGCAACGCTTCATGCCGTAAAAGAAGTCCTGCCGCCTGTCATCATGTCAACAATTGCCATCATTGTCTGCTTTACACCTTTATTTTTTATTACAGGGATGATGGGGCCTTACATGGCGCCAATGGCGATCAATGTACCCTTGACTGTAAGTTTTTCTACTTTATGCGCACTTACCATTGTCCCCTGGGTATCGTATAAGATTTTAAAAAAAACGACCGGAAAGTCAAAAAAGAACAGCAGATCAGACTCGCTTTTGAAAAAGTCATACACCTCGTTTTTAACACCTTTTTTAGACAAAAAATACATGCGGATCATTTTATGGTTGTTTATCTTTATGGCCCTGTCTGTGTCTTGCCTGCTTGTGGTATTTAAACTTGTTCCTTTAAAACTGCTTCCTTTTGACAATAAAAACGAGTTTCAAATAATGATTGATATGCCGGAAGGAACATCTCTTGAACATACGGACAGTGTTGTCAGGGAGTTTGAAACTTATATTAAAACGGTAAATGAAGTGACCAGTTTTATTTCCTATACAGGGATATCCTCCCCCATGGATTTTAACGGCATGGTCCGCCACTATTATCTCAGGAAGGGCAGCCACCTTGCAGATATTCGCGTAAACCTGGCGCATAAATCTGACAGAAAACAACAAAGCCATACCATTCTTTTACGCCTGAGACAGGATTTGGAAAGGATCGCCCAGATAAACAATGCCCGGATGCAGCTGGTTGAGGTACCTCCTGGTCCACCTGTTCTCTCAACGCTTGTTGCTGAAGTGTATGGTACGGTTGACACACCTTATGAAGCCCTTTTAGACGGTGCTGAACATGTAAGAGCTTTAATGGAAAAAGAGCCGTTTGTCTGCGATGTTTCTATTGTGACTGAACAAAACAGCAAAAGACTGGATATTGTCATTGACAGGGAAAAAGCAGCCCTGCACGGCATTGACACCCAAACCATACTTGACGCTTTAAAAAGTGCGGTGAGCGGTATGACGCCTGCAAGCCTGCATTTGCCATCAGAAAGAAACCCTCTATGGATCAACGTAGTTTTACCTCGGGATAAACGGTCGGATGCAGTCTCTATTTCTCATATCCCTGTGCGATCATCTAAAGGCAGAATGATCCCCCTGGCAGAACTTGTTCAGCTGGTTGACACTGAAAACGAAAAACCAATTTACCATAAAAATCTTGACCCTGTGGTTTATGTGGTTGGAGAAATGGCAGGAAGAGCGCCTGGAGAGGCTGTCCTTGGCATGATTGACCGATTAAAACGCAACCTGGCTCCAGAAAATATTAAAATAAACTGGGCAGGGGAAGGTGAATGGAAAATCACCTTAAGGGTTTTTCGGGATATGGGGCTTGCATTTGCAGCCGCACTTCTTGGTATTTATTTTATCCTTGTAATAAATACCAAATCTTATGTTATGCCCATATTGATCATGTCAGCTATTCCTTTAACCATTATTGGAATTATACCTGGTTTCTTTATCTTAAATCTGTTTTCTGGGAATGCTGGTGTATTTAGTGATCCTGTTTTTTTTACAGCAACCAGCATGATCGGGATGATTGCATTGGGCGGAATTGTCATTCGGAACTCACTTGTTTTAATAGAGTTTATTCAGGAGGCCATAACCAACGGAGAGCCATTTAAAGCCGCCATATTAAACAGTGGTGTTGTCAGAATGCGCCCCATTATTTTAACGGCTTTGACAACAGCTATAGGTGTTTTTCCTATTACCTTTGACCCGGTTTTTTCCGGGCTGGCATGGGCCTTGATCTTCGGACTTTCCGCATCAACGTTATTTACACTTGTTGTGGTCCCGGTTGTTTATTACGGGATTTACAAAAAACAACAGGAATCATAATTGGAGGAGATCATCATGACTATGGAACAGTATATTAGAGCAATTGCAGGCCTGTTTATTGTGCTGTCTGTCCTGCTGACCTGTTTTCATTCGCCTTACTGGCTGCTTTTTACCGTTTTTGTTGGCTTAAATCTTTTCCAGTCTGCTTTTACGAAATTTTGCCCCATGGAAAATATTTTAGAAAAAATGTTCCATATCCCAAAAAATCAGGGTTGAAAATCGTCTAAACCAAAGTCACGTTCTCCCCTGTCTGTCTGAACGATGTACAATGGAATTTCTCTGCCAGAGCAATGCTTTCTGACTTGTGAGGCAATATCAATTATGGTTTGTACATCCGGCGAACGTTTATGATTATACTTTTTTTGAATATCAAGACCTGCCGCATAAAGATGATGAAATTCAATATGGCTGTGCCGCAGTTTATGTGCAATGGTTAATACTGCCTTCGGGGTATCATTTATGTCATCGACCAAAGGAACGTTTGCATATATATTAATGCCATTTTGAATTAACGCTCTAGCTGTCATCCCATGGATATCCAAAACCTCATCAGCTGACAAAAACCATGTTTCAATTTCTATTTTTAAAGGCGTTTTGATTGAAAAGTCACACCAGCTGGAAATTTTTTTTATAACGTGTTCGGAAAAAAGATGTGGTTCATCATTGAAGTTTTTGCAGCAAAGGCGGATACAGCCTATATGCGGAACCTGTTTGAGTGTTTCTATCACAGGTTCTAATTGTTCGATGGCAGATTCCATATCCGTATCCAGGCAAATGATACTGTCTGTGATATCAGGATGCTGTTTAATATAGTCAACAACACCTTCCCCTGATGTCGCATTAAACTGCACGCAGGTTTTATGCACGCGTGAAATTAACTTCGACCCTGTAGGCACAAGCGAACGCCTCAGACTGATATGGTCTGTCATATATTGTCTGACAGCCGCTATCTTTTTTTTGGAGCACGTTTGTCTTTTTATGCTCCCGTGACGTTCCGACGTTGACCGGCTGCCTTTGATCAAATGCGTATCGCCTGTTTCTGCCAAAAATTTTGCATCCAGTGTACCTTCTGCGTTTACCCTGAAAGCAGGCATATTTTCATTCTGTTTAATAAATTGTTTAAAATAAGACAGCGTATACGGTGTCCGGATCCATATATACCGGCTGTCATTTTTATCTTGTTCCACAGCCCAGCCACTGGAATGCCATTCAATTTTTCCTAAGGGTGTTGCTGTGCATAATTTTGGAATGCACCGGTCTGAAACATGTTCTCTCAAATATTTTACGGCATCTATAGATTGTGAAATGGTCGTCCAGTATGTCTTTGTTCCATGAATGGGGCTGCAGGGCGTAAAAATGTAATAAATCTTTACACCTGTCTGTCTTAAAAGAGTGAACAGTCTGCCCAGCACTTCCGGGTCAGTGTTTAATCCTTTTAAGAATGGGGTTTGCACATAAACCTGAATACCTTTTTTTATAAACTGTGACATAATTTTGAGACTTTGAATTGATACTTCATCTGGATGAACAACATGAATTCCCAGCTCAATTCGTTTGCCGCGATTCAGGCATTCTTCATTTTTATTTACAAGATAACGGATATAGGCGCTCTTCTCTCTTAAAAAAAGATCTGGATAATTGGCAACGGACCTTGTAGCAATTCGTATGGTTTCAACATGATCTATTTTCATCAGGCTGTTGATCGCTGCGGTTAAACCGGTTTTATAAAACAAGGGTTCTCCGCCTGTTATCAGTATCTCTTTTATGGCAGTATGCTGTGCCACATACGCTGCTGCAGCCCTGATATCTTCAGGTGAGGGGCAGGCCTCATTTCTTGTGCTTTTATGCTTTCTAAAACAGAACCGGCAATAGACAGGGCATTGCATATCCAAAAGAAAAATAACCCTGTTCTGGTACATTTGTTCCAATACACCCTTTTTAAAATGGCCATCAAAGGTTATAACATGACCTGTTTTGTCCAGTTCTTCAACAAAAGGCAGATATTGTTTTGCCACATTTTCCGATACCAGGGACTGGCGGATAACATGATCAGACAGTCGAACAGGAAACAGGTCCATTACCCTTTGTAATCTGGTTCTATTTTTTACGGACACGCCTGCTTTTTCTTCAAGCGCTTCGATCGAATTTATATGATGAAGATGGTTTCCTGGCAGGATCTTTTCAATCAGGTCGTACAGATACAGGAGAGGGATGGGAATATCATTTATGACAATTGGATGGTTTGTCTCATATATTTTGGAAAAAACTGCTTTAAAAAAACCCGTTGGATTGTTTTCATATCCGCATAAATTAATAAATTTTTCAAAAAACTGATTACCCCTGCATGCTGCGACCTTTGAAAAAAAGTGTTGTCCTAAAAGTTTTGGCGTGCCTGAGGTTCTAAAAAAATCCCGGCTTGCCTTTTCAAGGGTTTCAATATCCAGAAAATGAGTGCCTGCTGCATCAGCAAAAAATGATTTCATTATAGCTTTATCCGCGTGCCCGCCTTACGGTTATAGATTCACCGCCAATACCCCAATTGTCTGTCTCTATCTCTTCTATCACAACAACAGTTGTTGCCGGATCCTTTCCAAGAACATTTTTTAAAAGATCTGTAACACCCTGGATAAGTTCTGTTTTCTGATCCTGTGAAACACCTTCATTTGTCACTTTAATGTTTACAAAAGGCATACGCTGCTCCTCCTTATTATCGGTTTTGCCGATTCATTTTCTTGTGCTGGCCTCTGGTGATTGTAACATTCCTTCAGCCAAAACATAAGCCTTGTATCTTAACCTTTTGATTTTTAACTTGAACCTTGGGAAAAAGTATACTATTTTTTTAGCGTTAACATAAATGACCGGATTGGCGAAATTTGATTTCTCTAAAATAGTGATAGATGCATAGAAGAACATTTTTAAAACAGGCTGTCTGCCTTTTCACACTGGCGAATACGCCGCTTGCCTTTGCAAAACCATCTGAATTTGTAAAACAGACGCCATATCGTTTTGATTCTCATATTAAAGATCAGCTATTTAAAAAGCGCCTTTTTGATAAAACCTACGATGAAGACATTTTTCTTGATAAAAAATATTTTCCGCTTTTAGAAACATCTCTAAAACGGTTAAAAAGAGTTCAAAGAATCGTCGGGTATGGTAATTTCTGCTTACTGAATTTTGATGATGCCGTTAAACTTGGTCGATCATACGTTTCTATTGGTGCCTTTTCAAAGCAAGAGCTCAATTTTCTTGAAATGATTTTCTACTCCCGTGTAAATGAGTATGGTTTTATGGGTGAAAAACCCATTAAATCCATCACTGGAAAAATCATTAAAAAAAAGGTTAAAAAAATTCCTTATACAGGTAATTATCTGTACCGCGGAAAACCAATTGAGATCTACAACACCATAAAAAAACAAGTGGGTAATGATGTGATTCTTACATCAGGTGTCCGCAGTGTTATGAAACAGTTTTTACTGTTTTTGAACAAGGCCCAAAAAAGTCATGGCAATCTTTCCATGGCATCAAGATCCCTTGCTCCTCCTGGATATTCCTTTCATGGTGTTGGCGATTTTGATGTGGGAAAAAAAGGATATGGTGTTCATAATTTTACAGAGCGGTTTACACAGACTGACGTATATAGAAAACTGACAAATCTTGGTTATTTAAAATTTAGATATGAACGTGATAATGATCTTGGTGTGAGATTTGAACCCTGGCATATTGAAGTTGTATAAGGTAAAAAGATATTTTTCTGCATGGCTCATATCCGGGCTGGTTAGCTGCTGCATCTGTACCCATTCATTTGCGGCATCCGTCCCTGATTTAGGGTTTACGGTTCATAAATTAGCCTCTGGCATTGATGGCCATACCATATTGATCATTGGTGGAATTCAAGGGGATGAACCCGGCGGTTTCAATGCGGCCTCTCTTATTGTCACCCACTATGATATTTTATCAGGCAACGTATGGGTGGTGCCGAATTTAAATTTTTTAAGTATTATAAAACGCTCCCGTGGAGTGTATGGTGATTTAAACAGAAAGTTTGATAAACTTCATCCTCAAGACCCTGAATACCAGACCATCTGCCGGATAAAAAAACTGATCACTGACCCAAAAGTAGACCTGGTTTTAAACCTCCATGACGGCTCTGGGTTTTATCGTGAAAAGTATTATGACAAGCTCCATAACCAAAATCGATGGGGCCAGTGCATTATCATCGATCAGGACAAGATAGAAGCAAAAAAATTTTCAAATCTTTCTTCTCTTGCAACCGCAACCATTGCTCATGTAAACAATCACCTGTTAAAACAAAAAGAACGTTTCCATTTAAACAATACGCAGACAAAAAAAGGGAACAAAGAAATGGCAAAAACCTTGACCTATTTTGCCATTAAAAACAAAAAATCTGCATTCGGCGTTGAAGCAAGTAAATCATTTCTTACACCCAAAAGAGCCTATTATCACCTTTTAGCAATTGAATCCTTTTTTAAGCAGACGGGTATACATTTTAAAAGAAAATTCAACTTATCCGAATACCATATAAAAAAAGCGATTGATGATAATATTCAAGTGGCGCTTCATAACCGAAAAATTTTATTAAAAATTGAAAATGTCAGAAAGCGCCTGAACTACATTCCTTTAAAAAAAGACAGTGAAATAGAGTTTCAGGTGAATAATCCGTTAATGACAATTGTGGGATCCAAAGATGTTTATCGTGTGTTTCACGGAAATCGTCAGCTCACCCATATATTTCCGCAATATTTTGATTATGATTTCAGTCTTAATGCCATAGATATGATCATTGACGGACATCATAAAACCATTCCATTTGGCCATATTGTCAGTGTTAAAAATAATTTTTTGATCAAGGAATTAAAAGATTACCGGGTCAACATTATTGGATTCACAAAAAACGGTGTGTCTAATGAATCCGGACTTCCTGTTACAAAAGAAGACATCATTAAAAGATATTCCATAAATAAAAAAGGTTCTATTTTCAGAGTGGAAGTGTACAAGTCTGAAAAATTTTCTGGAATGATTTTGGTAGATTTTGATGGAAAAGGCTTTTCAGGATTCAGTGTTGCCTATGAAAAAAAGAGCGTAAGTCCATCAAAAAATTTATTTTAAGCAGCCGTATTGAATGGTAAAACGACGGATATGAAGATGAAATGGACGATTACGATAGATGACACACAAAATTGTGCCGTAGTGGTTACAAGTGGCACTGCAGACAGTGAAGGGTCACTGAATATGGGAAAGGCCATTGGCAGCTTCATGAGAAAACACATGTGCACAAAGCTCTTAATAGATCACAGTAACATTGAGTCTGTAACAGGAGAAATAATAGAAATATATAATCGTCCGGAAGAATTAAAAGAGACGGGTATCATTCCGGGAATAATGGTTGCTGAGGTAGTTAAACCAGAACATAAAGAGTTTTTCTCTTTTCTGGAGACGGTTTGTGTGAATCGCGGTTTTTTATTTTCAACATTTAACAATCGTAACGCTGCATTAGATTGGCTTCAAACGTTATGAAAACAGATCTTGCAGAACTCAAAATGTAAACAGGCAGAAGAAAAAAACCTTCTGCCTGTTTACTAAAACCAAGTAAGGAAACATATTAAAAATTCATATGAAAGGGTTCCATCATAGATCTTTGGAGTAAGATCTTCCATTCATAATCAACCCTTTCCTGAATATAGTCAAGGTCCTTTTCACTTAAATGCCGAAACCGTCCCTGCCGCTTTAAATAATCCCCAACCGGTATTTCATCCGGTTCCATGGTAATTTTATACTCTTCCCCATTAAACACTTCATACAGGGGAAATACTTTTGAGTGTGTGGCAAGTCTTGAAACTTCAATGGACTTGTCAGACGGTATTTTCCATCCCGAAGGACAGGGTGAAAATGCATGAATGAAACAAGTGCCTTTTATCTGAGCCGCTGTTTTAACTTTTGCATATAAATCATCTGGAAATGCAATATTGGCTGTTGCACAATATGGAATCTTATGACCTGCTAAAATCTGAATCATGTTTTTCTTGTTTCCGGATTTTGGGTGGGATGTTGGCGTCGTTGTGGTCCACGCTTTTTCAGGCGTGGCAGACGATCGTTGAACGCCCGTATTCATATAGGCTTCATTGTCATAACAGATATAAATGATATCCTCATTTCTTTCAGCAGCCCCTGATAGGGATTGAAGACCGATATCAAAGGTTCCGCCGTCTCCTGCAAAGGCAAGAACTTTGGTATCATGCATTCCTTTCATGTCTAACGCAGCCCTGACACCGGATGCCGCTGCGCCGCTGGTTTCAAAAGCCGTGTGAAGAACAGGGACGTTCAAAGATGTATAGGGAAAATTACCGGAAATAATGGTCCAGCAGCAGGCAGGTACAACAAGAACCATATCAGACCCAATAGCTTGAAGTGCATGTTTCATGATGATCGTTCCGCCGCATCCTTGGCAGGCCAGATGACCGGGCATCATTAATTCGTCATGTGCAAATTCCTGTTTCATTATTTTAATCCTTTCCATACTGAACTGCTCTGGGGCGCATCACTGTTCAGGGTATCATCTATCATTTCCGTAATATCATCAGGCGTGACACTTCTGCCGCCCAATCCGGCAATATAGGAATACACCATGGGGGCATCCGCTACATTTACCAACGCACTTTTTAGTTCGTCTGCAAAAATACCGCCCTTTCCCCAGGAGCAGTTCCGATCGATAACAATGGCTTTTTTGGCCCCTTTTAGTGCCGTTTGAACCGCCTTGACCGGAAAGGGTCTGAAGGTCCTCATTTTTAAAAGACCTATTTTTTGTCCTTTCTGTCTCAAGTCCTGGAGGACCAGTCTGGCAGGGCTTGTAATGGTACTGGATGTCACAAGTATGATTTCCGCATCATCGCACGCGACTGTTTCAACAACGTCATACGATCGGCCAAATGTCCTGCCAAAGCGTTTTCCTGTTTCGGTAATTACGTCCAGAGCCCTTTCATGGGCTTTTTGAAGCTTATGACGGACTTCCATGTAATTGTCCGGCATAACGAGAGGGTAAAAAGAATGGGGATTTTCAGGATCAAGAAAAACATCCGGCTCATAGGGGGGTAAAAAGGCATCCACTTCTTCCTGCGCAGGGATATCCACGGGTTCATAGGTATGGCTTAAGAAAAAAGCGTCATAACAAATCATAACAGGAAGATTTACTTTTTCTGCTATCATATATGCCTGAATAACAGAGTCTAACACCTCCTGATTGTCTTCAACATAAATTTGAATCCACCCTGTATCCCTCTGGGATAAAGAATCACCCTGGTCTGCCCAGATATTCCAACCCGGTGCAAGTGCTCTGTTTACATTTACCATCACAATAGGGAGCCTTGCGCCGGCTGCCCAATGAAGTAATTCATGCATCAACGCCAGACCATTTGCCGAGCTGGCAGTAAAGGATCTGACACCTGTTGCCTGGGAAGCGATAACAGATGCCATGGCCGAGTGCTCTGATTCCACTTTTAAAAATTTGGCATCCAATTTGCCATCCCCGCACATTTCAGAAAGCTCTTCTACAATATGTGTTTGAGGGGTAATAGGGTAAGCAGATATCATTTTCACTCTTGAAAGCTGAACCCCCCAGCTTGCTGCATGGTTTCCCATGAGAACTTTTTTCATATGTCCTCCTCCATGACCATTGCTGACCTAGGGCACTCATTTACACAAATGCCACACCCTTTACAATAATCAAGGTCAATATCATATCCAGGGGCGTTTATACGTTTAATAACAGATACATCTGGACAAAATTTTAAACAATTATCACACTCTGTACAGACGCCACAGTGAAAGCATCTTTCCGTTTCAGCCAGCACAGAAGTTAGCGACAATGATTTACAGACCTCATCAAATCCTTTCAGCCGTTCCTGGATATTCAGCTTTTCCTTTTTTGACCGCTGTTTTCTCTTAAAATATGCTGTATTGATTTGATCAAACGCCACGATATCCTTGAGAATGTCTGTTTGTTTTGATGCTTCTTTTGCAATCACATATTTTGATGCAGAGACCCTGTCTGTGCCGCCAATAGTAATTTTATCCCTTACAGCAGCAATATCATGTCCGGATAAAAACATATCAATGGCACAGGCACTTGATTTTCCTGATCCGACAGCCTCAGCTATATTGTGTTCATCAAGCGCAGTATCCCCGCCTGCAAACACGTTGTCCAATGATGTCCTCCCAAATGAATCAATTCGAATTTTCCAATCATCACGCCTGAGAGCGTCAGGCAGCAAGTGAAAATCCGCTCTCTCACCGATCGCTGTGATCACAGTATCAACTTGAACAAAAAATTCAGATCCTGGAACCGGCTCTGGGCGGCATCGACCTGACTTATCAGGTTTGCCAAGTTTTGTTTTCCTTAACTGAAGCTCTTTTACCTGTCCATGTTTCACCAGGATATCCACGGGCTGAACTAGAAACTGAAAATCAATACCCTCTTTTTGAGCATCCGCAATCTCTTCGTTAAAGGCCGGCATTTCATTTAATGTTCTATGATAATATACCGTAACCCTGCTTCCAAGACGACGTGCTGTTCTCGCTGCATCAATCGCAGAGTTGCCACCCCCGATAACAGCCGTTGTCCGTCCTTTTTCCTTTCTTTTCTTTTTTGCGGTTTCTGTCAAATAAGCAAGAGAGGAAGTAAAACCTGAAATCGATTCTTTTTGATCAAACAACGTTCTCTCTTTATGACACCCTGTGGCGATAAACACGGCATCAAATCTTTCCAAGGTTTCCCAGGAGATATCAATTCCTATGGTTTTATTACATTCTATAGTTACGCCAAGGTCCACAATATCAGCGATTTCTTTATCAAGAATATCCTTTGGCAGCCTGTAAGCCGGTATGCCATACCTTAAAAGACCACCTGGTTTATCACTTTTTTCATATAGTGTAACATCATGTCCGAATCTTGCCAGATGGTAGGCACAGGAAAGTCCGGCAGGGCCGGATCCGACAACGGCCACCTGCTTGCCTGATGATGAAAACACTTTTTGGGGTTTAAATTCATCCAGGCTGTAATCAGAGATAAACCTTTCTATTGCATGGATGGCAATGGGTTGGTCAAATTGGGTTCTGTTACAGGATGTTTCGCAGGGATGAAAACACACTCGTCCGCAAACGCCTGACAAGGGATTTTCCTTCTTTATCAGCTCTAATGCTTTTAAAAACTCTTTTTTCTCTGCCAGCTTTATAAACCCTTCAATATTATTTCCAGCAGGGCAGCCATTATTACACGGCGGTGTCATCTGGCGATAGCCCGGTCTCATATACCGCCACGACCCTGTTTTGTTCCAGAGCATTGTCCCTTCAGACACGACCCTTTCCGGAACATTTAAAAGCGATTCATATATGATTTGTGCTCGATCTGACATAATGCTTTTCCGTATTAAAATAAGGTTGAATCAAATGCAACTTTTGCTGCGTCACTGTTCTTTTCCGGCTTAATGGGAACTTCTCCTTTTATTGCATCACAGACAGAATCAATCTTCATTAATCCTGAGCTTTTTGCAAAAGCACCGCAGATAGCGGTATTAACAATTGGGGAGGTTATAGAACCAAGCCCATGATCAGCCGCAATTTTGGAGGCATCAACACAGGACACCTTAAAGTCTTTAGATAATTCAATCTCATGAGGGGCTTTATGGGTATTGATCAGAATGGATCCATTTTCTTTCAAACCGGCTGTAAAATCAATCACTTCAATAAGGGAGGGATCCAAAACAACAACAAAATCAGGGTGGGTGATTTCACTTCGAATCAGGATTTTTTCTCTTGCAATGCGTAAAAATGCCTCAACCGGGGCCCCGCGGCGCTCAACACCAAACTTGGGAAAAGACTGTACCCAGTCTCCTTCTGCAAAGGCTGCGACTGCTAAAATTTTTGATGCAATAACAGACCCTTGGCCCCCTCGTCCATGTAATCGTATCTCTATCATTCTCTGGCTGCGCTCCTTTGAAAAAAGAGGTTCATAATGCTGAACCAATCATCAAAGATACAATTTAAAAAGTCAAGGGTTTTTTTAGTTTAATCAAATTTAGTTTAGTTTAAACAAAAAAACCGGTCCGACAACCGGCTTTTTCATACACTTTTTACGTCTGGTTATTTGGGTGCATAAATGATGATCAAAGACTTGGCAACACCATCAACACCCCTTAACGCGTGAGGGATGCTTGAATCAAAATAAATGCTGTCTCCTTTTTCAAGGAGGTGTGATTGTTCAGCACTTCTGAACTCCACCTTTCCTTTCATCACAAAATGAAACTCTTCTCCCTTGTGATCATTGTAAAGCAAATCTTTCTCTTCTCTTGGTTCAATCTCTACAATAAAGGGCTCCATTTGCTTTCCCACCATTGGATATGCCAGAGATTCCCAGCGATATCCCCCTTTTGATTCATTCTTATGATGAAATAGTTTTTTAACACTGTACCGTTCATTTTTCTTTACCACGACAATTCTGTCACCCATTTCATGATCTCTGAAAAAATGACTTATTTTTACACCCAGTGCTGTTGAAATTTTTATTAACGTCGCAATGGGAGGTGCGGCTATATTGTTTTCTATTTGAGAAAGCAGTGGTTTAGAAAGACCTGTCAAATCAGAGACTTCCTGAAGCGTTAATGCCCTTTGTTTTCTTAGGTTTCTAATCTTATTGCCCAGGTTGAGTGCTGCAACTTCTTCTTTCACTTTATTTTCTATGTGAGGCGACATATGATTGCTTTTATCCTTTAAACATTTCTGGTATTTTTAATAATATTTAACAAATTTAAAAAATGTTTAACACGATGAAACTTTTAGATCAAGCGAATAAAATGTCTTCTTTTACGGAGGTAGTATTTAAAAACTGATACATTTTTCTTCTTTTAAGCAGGAATACTGTTTTTAGCAGGCGATGTTGACCCTTCAATTTAAAACTGTGTTAAAGGATAGTGTTTGTCTGACAATTTATTGGTTGGATCACCCTCTGCTACCATTTTTTTCAAAATTGCTTTTCCTTTTTTCATTGGCAGGCGGCCTGTCATTTTTGCATAGCAGACCTGATGACCTTCCTGGTTTATAAAAAAGGCTTCTGCCTCTGCCCGGCCGTTTTCCTGGATTTTGCTGATCGTTATGCTGCATTGAATGGTATCCTCAAAATAAACAGGGCCTATAAACTTAAATGTCATTCCTGTAGCTAGCCATCCCACTTGACCGCCAAATTCACAAAGCATTGAACCGACGAGAAGCCCATGACTGATAAGCCCCTTAAATCCTTTGTTCTGCGTCCAGCGCTCATCATAGTGAACAGGATTATAATCTCTTGTCAGATCGCCAAAAACAACTGTTTCTTCTTTTTTGAACTTTCGTTTATATGTAAATGTGTCACCTTGTTCCAGATTATGAATGGCTTTCCACCGAATGGGGTTTGTCATCTCCTACTTTTCCTTATCCTCAAAAATTTTTTTTACAGTTTCTTTTAATACTTTTCCCATGGTATTTTTTGCTATCTTTTTTGTAAATAGTATCTTTTTGGGGCATTTCCAATCATGAAGCTTTTTTTTGCATTCTGATTTTATTTGATGCTCATCCAGTTTTACATCAGGATCTTTCTGAATCAGGGCAACAACCTTTTCACCCCAGGTTTTATCAGGGACACCAACAACACAGGCTTCAATTACCCCATCAATGTTATTGATAACCATCTCAACTTCTCTGGCAGAAATATTTTCTCCCCCGGAAATAATTAAATGTTTTATACGATCTGTCAGAAAATAATATCCATGGTTATCCATTCTGCCAAGATCGCCTGTTTTAAACCATCCATTATGAAACGCAGCTTTTGTTTCAGCCGGTTTTTGCCAATACTCATTTATGATGGATTTACTTTTCAGCCAGATCTCTCCGACGTCTCCGGGGTTTACATCTCTTTTTGTTTCAGGATTCACTATTTTTACGGCAACACCGGGTAATGGGCGTCCAATACTTCCTGGTTTTTTCTTCCCTTTTAATGGATTTGTGAAATTCATTCCTGTTTCTGTCATGCCTTCCCTTTCCACAGGCTCTTTTTTAAAGATCTTTTTTATCCTTTCAAACTCTTTTTCCAATAGAGGGGCTGATCCAGATGTCAGCAGCCGGATGTGGCTGAAATCTAACACCTGATTCCCGATAAAATCCATTAACTTTGTATACATGGCAGGTACTGCCATAAAAAGCGTACAAGCACATGAATCCTCCTTTGACAGCAGTCTTTCAAGCAGTGTCCCGGGAGAGAAGCGATCCATCATCAGGATATGCGAACCACTCATAACAGCCGTATGCAGCGCAAAACAAAGTCCATGAATATGAAAAAGAGGGAGCGTGTGGCAAAGGACATCCTTTTGAGATATCTGCCAGGCTGAAATAATATTTTTGGCATCACAAATTAAATTCTCATGGGTAAGTACGGCGCCTTTTGGATTGCCTGTCGTTCCAGATGTATACAAGATCATCGCAGGATCTTTACCTGATACACCTGTTGTCCTGGTCACGGCCGGTTCTGACGAGAAACCTGTTATGCCCGTGTACGGTAATTGTGTCGGCAGCACTAAAAAGTCTGTATCAGGGTAAATTGGATGCACCCGTTCTTTATGGTTAGAATCTATGATAATCAGCCTTGGTTTTGCATCTTTAAACAGGTAATTTAGTTCATTTTCTTTAAATCCTGGATTCATTGGTACTGCAATGACCCCTAATTTTAATAGCGCAAAATGGGCAATGATTGAAATAACAGACTTTTCAAGCATCAGAATCACGCGATCCCCTTTTGTAAGATGATATAAAGACAAATAGTTGGTGAACCGGTGAATATCCTGAGCAAGCCTGGCATAGGTCAATTGGGTTTCTGCTTTGCCGTTTCTGATAAATGTAATCGCTTTCTTTTTTTTATGTGCTTTAAAAGATGCTTCAAAGAGCTTATTTATTGACTGTACCGTCATTTTCTCTCTCCATTTTTCGACCTCTGGTTGAGATAAACCCCATGCTAGCATATCATATTTTTTTAAACCAGTAGAATTTCACAAATGACGGGTTTCATTTTTTTGTTTTACAAAGGTGAAATATCATATTAGTATATTCGCGAACGTTTAAAAAGCTTGATAGTTTACCTTTACAATGCAGGACCCGGTTACGCCTATAATGATATCGCTTAAAAACATGACCGTGCTGATTGTTGATGATGTGAAAACCATGCGGTCCATCGTACGAAAAATGCTGAAAAGTTTAGATATCGGCGGTGTAATGCATATGGCTGAAAATGGTCTGGAAGCATTAAAAATATTGCATTCAACCAAAATTGATCTTGCCATTGTTGACTGGAAAATGCCGGTGATGAATGGTCCTAAACTGCTGGAAGCCATCAGGTCTGACAAGTCCATCAGAGACACTGCCATCCTTATGGTAACGGCTGAATCTGAAAAAGACATTGTATTGGAAGCTGCTGAAATAGAAGTGGAAGGATACCTTATTAAGCCCTTAACCCCGGCTGTATTAGAAGAAAAAGTCAAATCGATTGTTCACCAGATTAACCACCCTGATATGGCAGATATCCATATCAGGAAAGCCCGATCATTTGATGAGGCTGGAAACTACAAAGCTGCGATCGAACATTTAAAACATGCCATTAAAATACGGCCGTCCGCCTCCAGGCTTTTAAGAAATCTTGGACTGCTTTATCAAAAAGACGGCGATGAAGAAAAAATGGAAAAATGCCTGAAAATGGCTGCCTCCGTGAACAAGCAGGATGCTGTAACCCGTCAGATTCTTGGTGAGCTGTACTGGAAGAAGAACGATTTGATTTTAGCCGGTCAGAATTTTCTTGAAGTTCTTTCTCTTACCAGAAAATTTATCGATAGATCGATTGATCTTGGCGAAGTACTGCTTGAAAAAAATCTTGTTCGACTGGCAAAAAACATTTTTTCAAAAGTTCTTCACACATCACCAAAAGAGTTGTCTCTTAAAGAAAAAATTGTTGATATCTGTATTGAAACACAAGAATATGAGTATGCCAAGGAACTGTTGAAACGCTTTTTAAGAGAGTATCCATCTAACTATGATTTAATCCATAAAGCAGGCGTTGTTTGTCTGGCAATGGGAGATCTGGAAGAGGCGCTTGGGCATTTCCTTGAAATTGACAGAAATCAATTTGGTCGAATCGATGTTAAGCTTGAAATCGCAAAAATTTATTACGAAATTAAAAAGGTGATCCAGGCAGACGACTATCTGAATGAAATCCTTAAAAAAGACCCGCAAAACGAAGAAGCGTTAGCCTTAAGACAATTATTTTAAGCGGCTACGTAGACTGTTTATCCAGCGAGGCAAGTTTTTGTGTGGTCATTATCCTTGATGACAACTCTGCTGTCTTTGCCAGGAATTGTTCCATCTCTTCCGGGTTGATGGGCTTTGCTGATGGCGATTTATGTTTGAGAGGATCTATGGGTCTGCCGTTTTTTTTCATACGAAAGCACAAGTGCGGTCCTGTTGCATATCCCGTCATCCCTACAAACCCGATTGTGTCCCCTTGAAATATCCGCTTATTTTTTCTCATACCCTTGGCAAATTTGCTCATATGAAAGTATTTTGTGATATATCCGTTGTAGTGACGAATGTTTATATGGTTACCCATGCCTTTGCTGTATCCGATTTGTATAATAACGCCATCTCCAACGGTTTTAATGGGAGTGCCCTTTGGGGCAGCATAATCTACACCCTGATGGGAACGGTACTCTTTAAAAATGGGATGCAGTCTTTTATTTGTAAATTTTGATGAAATACGGGAAAATGCCAAAGGTGCTTTTAAAAAAGCCTTTTGAAGGGATTTTCCATTCTCGTCATAATACCCTGCGACACCGTTTGAATCCTCGTGTAAAAACGCTTTAAAAAGCGTTCCTTTATTTGAAAAAAAGGCTGCATGAATTTTACCATATCCTCTCAACCTGCCGTCTCGATATCTTTTTTCAACCAGCACCTTGAACTCATCTCCCGGCTGGATATCCCTGATGAAATCTATGTCCCAGGCAAAAATATCAGACAACTTCACCGCAAGCTCACACCTTTCACCTGATTTTCTAACAGCCTCAAACAAACTGTATTGAATAGACGAAGACACAACCTCAAGATCTACGTCATATTCAATGGGTGCCTGTGCAATTGAAAAACGGCCTTCTTCATTTTTAACCACCAGTTTTTCTTCCTGGTCAATTTCATACTCAAACCTGATTAAATGGTTTGCCTGCAAAATGATTTTATAGGGCTGGCCTCTCCGTATATGCGTCAAGGGAAAAATATCTGTACTTTGTCTATTGACCTCGTAAATTGTTCTTAAGGGAAGGTATTTCTTCAATAAAGAAGACGCTGTATCACCTCTTTTTACAACCCCTTTTACGATATGAATCTCAGGTAGCTTAATGTAAGGAATCGGTTTTGTGTTTTGTTTTAAATTTGAGGCTGCGGCATCATTTAAAAAAAGACTGACAAAAAAAACAAGATAAATAATAAACTGTGTGGAATTCAGGCTGTGCTTTGTTTTTGTTTCACCGTCCATTTTCTGGTTCAAATTATGTTTCATATCTCGTTCCCTTTAAAGTATAAAAATCAGTCTGGCACCATATACAATCAAAAACCCTTAGTAAAGCTTCTTTTCAACTTTTATACCAAGAGAAGATAACCGGTTTTAAATAATCGGGAAATCGTGTATATACAAGGATCTTTAACGATATATAACGAGCTGTTTTATATCGACGGGTGTTTTTATTTAAATATAGGTGGCGGTATTTAGGCAAAACAATTAAATATCGTCAATTTGTCTGCTGAATTAACACCGGTACTTCCTTTTTAACCGCAGCCGCCTGGTGGTGTTGATATTTAATCCTTTTCCGGCAAAAGAACAAAAACCGCTTTGGGCTTTACCGGTCCTATCCCCCTTAAAACATGGGGAACGTTTGAATAAAAGTGTAATGCATCTCCCGGCCTTAATATGATTTTCTTTTCATCGTTTCTGAACTCTATTTCTCCTTCCAGACAATAGCAGAACTCTTCTCCTTCATGTGATAATGGTACCAGATCTTCTTCTACTTCAGTGTCAAATTCCACAAAAAACGGTTCCATTTGTTTGCCTTTAAGCCGATAAGACAATGCCTGGAAATTATAGGTCATCCTTGAGTGATCCGTATCTTGACTTCTTTCTACTGTCAAGCGGTCGTTTGACCTTGTCAATTCAACTTTTTCCTCTTCACTCTCTTTGATAAAAAAGGCATCCATTCCCACATTTAACACTTTTGAAATATTTATGAGGGTGGCCAGCGTAGGGGGAACTACCTCTTGTTCGATCTGGGATAATAACGCTGGTGTAATGTTGGCTTCAGTAGCAAGAAAATCTAAAGACAGGTCTTTTTCCTCTCTGAATGTCAAAATTTTTTTACCGATTCCCAGCTTTTTGAGCTCTTCCTGAGTAGAGACAGTCATACCATACTCCTTAATCCTTTTTTTTATGCCGCTATCTAACTTGTTCTTTAAAACAAAAATGAACTATTTTCAATTCTTTGATTTTCCCGTATTTCTTGTCAAAGACAGGGTTGTACAAAATCATACCTGCTTTTATATCTGGCTGGAATTATTTTTATGACCAGACCACTTCGGCAGATCATCTCGAAAGTCTATGACTCTTGTGGCATAGAAAATATGACAGGTTGGTTTGAATGAATCCGGCACCTTGTCATGATGTCCGAAGTTAAACAGCTCTGGAAAAGAAAGCCACATTCTACGCCCTTCATCGGCTATTGGTGTCCCGCACTTACCGCAGCTTATCTTACAGGGCAGAACATGTTCATGTCTGCCCTGCCCGCTATTAAAAAAAACCAGGTGGCTCAAACCGGCGGTTACTCTCACGTGGTGCTTGTGAAAGATGGCAGCCCACTGCATAGGAGCACCATGTAATTTCTGGCAGGCCAGGCAGTGGCAAAACTTTGCATCAACAGGATCAGCACTTACCTCGTATCGAACAGCCCTGCAAAAGCAGGCTGCTTTGTACTTGGGAACAAACGCCGGGTCTTCCTGGAACGCATACTCGGGTCCGAGTCGGTTTTCCATAAAACAGCTCCATTTTTTTAAGGTTAGTAAAAGAATCAAGCGCTTTTAAAAGGACATGTAAAGAAAAATAAGCCCTCGGTCCACAAAGACCTGGTGTTTTCTTAAATCGAAACGGATCAATTTTTTGAGAACGGTTTCTATAGGTTGAAAAAGGGCCGGAAATTAATATTTCCAACCCTTTTTCATAAAATCCAACCGTTTAAATTACTATTTTTCTTCTTTGCCAGCTTCTGACATCATTTTAAGCATGGCATATTTATCTGTTACTTCTTCTTCGATCTTCGCTCTCAGTCGTTTGGATTCATCTGGAAAGCTTTTTTCAAGCGCCGCAAACCTTGTCTCACCGCCCAAAAACTCCTGCAGTGTGCCATCTGGTGCTTTTGAATCAAGACTGAATGGATTCTTGCCTTCTTTGATCAGTTCTGGATTATACCGGTACATGGGCCAGTATCCGGATTCAACCGCTAATTTGCCTTCAAGCTGAGATTTACCCATCCCTTTTCTGATCCCCTGGTTAATGCAGGGTGCATAACAGATAATCAAGGATGGTCCAGGATAATTCTCCGCCTCAAGGATCGCTTTCAGGGTCTGGTTTTTGTTTGCACCCATGGAGATGGAGGCAACATATACATACCCATAACTCATGATCATACGGCCAAGATCTTTTTTACCGATCTTTTTACCGGAGGCTGCATATTTTGCAATGGCTCCTGTTGGTGTTGCTTTTGATGACTGACCGCCTGTATTCGAATACACTTCTGTATCCATAACCAGGATATTGACATCTTCGCCTGAAGCAAGGACATGATCCAGACCGCCAAACCCAATATCATAGGCCCAGCCGTCACCGCCAAAAATCCAGTGAGATTTTTTTACAAACATATCTTTTTCATCATAGATCTCTTTCAGGATACCGTCTGTTTCATCTTTTAACAGTGTTTTTAATGCAAAAGAATATTTTTGACTTTCTGCTGCGTCTTCTTTTCCTGCAAGCCATCCGTTCAGTGCATCTTTCACATCTGAAGAGATCTCTGATTCAAGGGCCTGCTCAACTTTGGCAGCCAGTGCTTTTCTTCTGGTTGAAGTGGCCAGCATCATCCCATACCCATACTCTGCTGCATCTTCAAACAAAGAGCTTGCCCATGCAGGGCCTTCTCCATCAGCATTGGTACAATAGGGTGTTGAGGGGGCAGATCCTCCCCAGATAGAAGAACAGCCTGTTGCATTGGCAATGGTCATTCTTTCGCCAAACAACTGGGTAATCAGCTTAACATACGGTGTTTCTCCGCAACCGGAACAGGCGCCTGAGAACTCAAGAAGGGGTTGATACAACTGGCTTCCTTTAACAGTTTCCCTCTTGAGAATATCTGTTTTAAACGGAATGGTTTTAGAGTATTTATGGTTGCCCACCTGACCTTCTATCTGACTTGCCAAAGATTTCATTTCAAGCGCAACTGTTTTCGCTGGACAGATATCTGCGCAGTTACCGCACCCCTGGCAATCTAACGGGTTCACCTGAATTCTAAACTTATATGCATCCATTCCCTTGCCCTTGCCATCTATCACTGTAAAACTTTCTGGTGCACCGGCAAGCTCTTCTTCTTTGGCAACAATAGGGATAATAGCTGCATGCGGACAAACAAATGCACACTGGTTACACTGGATACAATTTTCAGGTATCCATTCCGGCACATTAATGGCAACACCCCTTTTCTCATACTGGGCAGTTCCCTGTTCAAAAACGCCATCCACGGAAAAAGCACTTACCGGAAGGTCGTCTCCGCCCTGTGCATTGATCTTCTTCATCACATTGTCGACAAACGGTGTTGTCTTTTCAATTGCTTTCTCCTGAGCAACACCACCTTTCCATGAGTCTGGGACATCAATTTCAACCAGGTTATCCAGCGTTTTATCAACCGCTTCTATATTCATTGAAACGATTTTTTCGCCTTTTTTACCGAATTTGGTTTTAATATCATCTTTAAGAAGGCTGATCGCTTTATCAACCGGGAGCACGTTGGCAAGGTTAAAAAAGCAGGTCTGCATGATCATGTTGATACGGCCGCCCAATCCAACTTCCCCGGCTATTTTAACAGCATCAATGTTGTAAAATTTCAATTTTTTGTCATAAATTGTTTTTCTGACATCACCTGGAATAAATGTTTCCATTTCTTCAACAGACCAAGGTGAATTTAACAGAAAGGTTCCGCCTTGTTTAATGCCTTTCAGCACATCATAAATCTCCACATAATTTGATTTATGGCAGGCAATAAAGTCAGATTCATCGATTAAATAAGTACTCTGAATGGGAACATCACCAAATCTTAAGTGAGAAACAGTCAGACCGCCTGATTTTTTAGAGTCATAAGCAAAATAACCCTGCGCATACTTATCTGTGTTATCACCAATAATGGCTATCGCGCTCTGGTTTGCACCAACGGTACCGTCGGCACCAAGACCCCAGAATTTTGCTGCAATGGTTCCTTCCGGCGCTGGATTAAACCCTGTTTTTACATCAAGAGACGTGTGGGTTACATCATCAACAATACCCACGGTAAAATGATTTTTTGGCTGAACAGATGTCATATTGTCGAACACAGCCTTTATCATATTCGGATTGAACTCTTTAGAGGACAGGCCGTATCTTCCGCCAACAATCTTTGGGCCTTCTCCATGTTCCATAAATGCAGTACATACATCTGTATAAAGTGGTTCACCAATCGCACCAGGTTCTTTTGTTCTGTCAAGAACGGTAATGGTTTCAGCTGTTGATGGAACAGCCCTTAAAAAAGCTTCTATATTAAACGGTCTATAGAGTCTTACTTTTACAAGCCCAAGTCTTTCGCCTTGCGCATTCAGTAAATTAATCGATTCCTCAATGGCTTCACACCCTGAGCCCATTGCAACAATCACCCTGTCTGCTTCTGGATCCCCGACATAATCAAAAAGATTGTATTCTCTTCCTGTTAACTCTTTTACCTTTTTCATGTAGTCTTTAACAATACCGGGTACTTTCAAATAATAGGAATTTGCAGCTTCTCTGCCCTGGAAATATATATCTGGATTTTGCGCTGTCCCTCTGGTATCAGGGTGTTCCGGATTTACAGCACGGCTCTTGAATGCTTTATATGCATCATAATTAAAAAGAGATGCCATGTCTTCATATTCTATCATCTCTATTTTCTGGATTTCATGTGATGTTCTAAATCCATCATAAAAATGTAGAAAAGGCACCCTGCTTTCCACTGTTGCAAGATGTGCAACCAAAGCAAGATCCTGGGCTTCCTGTACAGAACTTGATGCCAGCATGGCAAATCCGGTTTGACGGGCAGCCATCACATCCTGATGATCACCAAAGATAGATAAAGCGTGTGCCGAAACAGATCGTGCTGTTACATGAAAAACAGATGGAAGAAGCTCTCCAGCAATTTTGTACATATTAGGAATCTTAAGTAAAAGACCTTGAGACGCTGTAAATGTGGATGTGAGTGCACCTGCTGCAAGAGAACCATGAACCGCTCCAGCAGCACCTGCTTCAGACTGCATCTGTTTAATATTCAGCACTTGGCCGAATATATTTTTTCTGCCTTTTGATGCCCAGGTATCTGCAATTTCACCTAACGGGCTTGAAGGCGTTATCGGATATATCGCAGCAACTTCACTCATGGCATATGCCACATGAGTTGCTGCGGTATTCCAGTCAATTGTCTGCATTCTTTTTTTCATAGATTTCACCTCACATATATTTGTATGG
>CAYFKW010000011.1:59725-111779 GCA_964343845.1 uncultured Desulfobacula sp.
TTCATAAATTTCACCTCGTTTATCTTAATCCGAACAATTATAATCCCAATATAACCTTAAACTCATACAATAAATAGCAGCTAAAGTAAATAATTATACTGTTTGCTGCCATAACTTTATGATTAAAACCGGTCTGCAAATTTGTTTGATGTGGTTCGATTTTAACAGATGCCGGAAAGTTTTTCTGATACAGCCGATAATTGCAGCATCAGGACACTTGAAATCAGCTGTTTGGAATATCTATTGAAAAAACAAAATTACTTTTCGATTGGAAACCCGTTTTTAACCCAGTCTTTGATACCGCCTTTTAAATTATATATATTTTTAAACCCCTTGCCCAATAATATATTGGAAGCGGTGACAGACCTGTTTCCAGACCGGCAGTATATAATGATTTGTTCGGTTTTATGACCGTTGATTTTTTCATGCTCAGCTGCCAGCACTTGAACTGGTATTAATACAGAATTTTTTATATGGCCGGCACGGTATTCGCCCTGAGTCCTTACATCCAGCAGCAGGACGTTCGGGCTGGTTATCATTTCAACAGCCTGTTTTGAATCAATATTTTGATAGGAACTTTTGTCCGCTTTACCTGTACACCCTGTCAACAGAGCAAAGAGACATAATAACACAGGTATATATAGTTTTTTTTTCACGTGTGTCATATTTACAGGGTAACACCATTCGTCTGGGTGTCAAGATCAGCTGGAAAAACATTTTTTAAAAATAGCTATGAAAAAAAGACAGATCATTGTATGATATACATCAGGTGCAATACTGCTCTTCGTTACGTATTCACACCTACCATTGCACCCCCTCATTTATGACGTTCATTATAACCTTTGAAAGGAGATTGTCATGGAAGAAAGTGTTTACAAAATTATTGAAGTCGTGGGCTTTTCTGAAATTTCTTGGGAAGAAGCTGCCAAAGCAGCTGTTGCTGCAGTTGACAGATCTGTTCGCGATATGCGTGTTGCTGAGGTTATCAAAATGGATATGCGGCTGGAGGATAACAGAATCGTAGGTTATCGAACCAAGTTAAAGGTTTCTTTTAAACTTGAATAGTAACGATTTGCGAAAATCTTTTTTTATATATACATTCTATTTGATATAAACTTCAAAGATCATTTTAGAAAAATGGCTGTTGGCTGCACCCTGCAGTTGAACAGCCATTTTTCATTCTGTCAATTTTCTTAATTCTGTGATAAAACACCGTACATAAAATTCATTTTTTTAATAATAATAAATATTTATATATTAAGATTAAGGATAGTTACATGGGAATAATCTCTTCAGCACATGCCGTCAGCCGATACCATATTGATGGAAAAATTGAAGGTTCAATACTGGAAGAAGTTCGAAACGCACTCACTAAATACTGCATACCCAAGATAGAAAATGAATATGATGAAATTTCTGCAGGCTGGACACCAATTGAAAGCCCTTATAACCCAGATTTTGAAAAATTTTCATTTCAATTTGGTACCTATTTTGTTTTCTCTTTAAGAGTTGATAAAAAATCAATTCCCGCCAAACTGATCCAAAAACATATGGCCATTGAAATTGATAAAAAGAAAAAAAAATCAGGCAGAGAGTTTATTTCTAAAAATGAAACGTCAGAGATAAAAGACCGGGTGACAGATATTTTAATGCATAAAATACCTGCGGTTCCGAATGTATATGATGTCCTGTGGAGTTATGAAGAGAAAAATTGTTATTTATATACAACACAGAAAGCAGCCAATGAACTGTTTGAAACTCTTTTTTTTAAATCGTTTAATTTGAAACCGATTCGCTTGTTTCCCTATACATTGATTGAAATGAAATCAAATTTTAACAATCAACAAAAAGACAGGATATTATCACTTGCACCTGTAAAATATTCGAGGTCATAGTTATGCTTGATATTGCAACAGCCTATAATAAATATAAATTTCTCGGAAATGATTTTTTAACCTGGATATGGTTTTTGATCGAAACAGATCAGTGTATTTCATCTCTTATAGATTCAAAAGACGCCATTACCCTTGAAGTAGGTAATTCAATCGTTCTTGAAAACAAGTTAGGTGATAAATCAAAAGAAAAAATTTCCATTAAAGGCGACCAGGCGGGTCTGGAAGAAGGGACCACAGCTTTAAAAAAAGGTGCCCATGTCACTCAAATCAACCTTGTCTGTAAATTGAATGAAGATGAATATAAATTTACCATAAAAGGAGAGAGTTTTAACATTACAGGCCTTAAAACACCAAAAATAGATTTATCGAACGGCAATGATGAAATAGAAGGACTGATTTTAGAAAAAGCATCTTTTTGTTTTAATTTTTTCAATGTTATTGACAGGCTTTTTTTAAACTATATTGAACAAAGAGCATCAGATGATTGGAATTATAAAGGATTACAGGATATTAAAAACTGGATAGGATCTTTTTAAAAAAATGTTTAAAACTTTTGTGTTTTGAACAGGGGTTGTATTCGTGAAAAAAAAGAGGACTTCTGATAAAAAAACAAACCGGGTTTTAAACAAGTATTATTAAGAATTAACAAATAAATTAAGCTGATTAGAAAATTTTGAACATTTGAACACTCCTTATTAATATTATTATTTTTTTTAAAAGATAATTAATAAAATCATTCTTATTTAATAATTGATAAATCAAGGAATTTGATATAGATATTTAAAAATGTACAATTTAAAAAAGAGGATATGAAATGAAATTTTCTTTTAATAAAAAAGACGTTTTGGATATTCTTTCAAAAATTCAGGGATTGACCGGACGAAAGACGAATCTGACCATTACCTCTGATATTCTTATCAAAGCAATGGGAACAGGAATTTCCATAACAGCCAATGATCTGGAAACTGTTTTCCATGGGACGTATGAAGCAACGGTTGAAAAAGAAGGTGTTTTATCCATTAATTCCAAAAAATTTTTTGAAATTATCAGAGAATACCCGGAAAATATTATTTTTGTGAATGAAATAGAAAACAGATGGGTAGAGATCGGCGAAGGGGATAGTATTTACCATATTGTGTCGTCAGATTATGAAAATTTTCCTGAGACTCCTATCATAGAACATGTTGATTTTATTGAAATTAGTTCCAGAGATCTAAAAAAAATGGTTGACGTATCCTCAATTGTAAATTTTTCTGGTGAAGAAAAAAGAATTTATGTTTTAGGGTCTTTGATTGAAAAGATTGAAAAAGAAGGTGAAGAGAAATTAAGAATAGTTTCAACTGACTCGAGAAGGCTGCATTGTTTTGATGCTTCGTTTAAAGGGGCTCTTAATCTGCCTGATGAAAGCATCATTATCCCAAAAAAAGGATTATCTGAACTAAGCAAATTTATTGACAGCAGTAAAGAAACGATAAAGGTGGGAATCAAAGATAATCATTTTATTTTTAAAAACGATAATGAATCCATTATGATAAAACTTCTTGAAGGAGAGTATCCAGACTATAAACCTGTTATTAATTATACGGATATGATTCCGATTGAGATGGATAGAACCATGTTTTCTACTTTAATGAAACGGGTATCTATTTTAACCTCTGATGATTATAAAAGTGTTATATTAAATTTTAATGAGAATGAACTTGTGGTTACGATTACAAACCCTGAAATAGGTGAGTCAAAAGAACGCATGATGATTTCATTTTCAGATGAAGAAATTAAAAGTGCTTTTAATCCAAGATATTTTATGGATGCATTGAGTATTTTTGACAATAGTATTGTAATTATAAATGTGAAAGACAGTAAAAGCCCTTGTATTATAAGGGGCCTTGATGATGATAACCTTGTTTGTGTAATAATGGCGATGCATATATCATGAATAAAAATAAAGTAACAAAAGAGTATAGTGCAGACAGTATAAAAATATTGGAAGGTCTTGAAGCTGTTCGAAAAAGACCGTCAATGTATATTGGAAATGTTGACCTTCAAGGGTTGCACCATCTGGTTTATGAAGTTGTTGATAATAGTATTGACGAAGCCATGGCAGGCCATTGCGATACGATTAATGTAACCATTCATCCGGATATGCGGGTAAGTGTAGAAGACAATGGACGCGGTATTCCTGTTGAAATGCATGAAACGGAGCATATACCTGCTTGTGAAGTTGTCATGACCAAACTGCATGCCGGCGGTAAATTTGATAAAGATTCTTACAAAGTTTCCGGCGGACTTCATGGTGTCGGTATTTCAGTTGTAAATGCCCTTTCTGAAGTCCTTGAAATGGAAGTGTATAAACATGGAAAGATTTATCATCAAACCTATTCAAAAGGAAACAAGCTCACGGAATTAACGATTTTAGGAGATACAAACAAACAGGGGACGAAAATCACCTTCAGTCCTGATTTTGACATCATGAATAAAAATGAATTTGTTTATGAAACCCTTTCCAGAAGAATGCGGGAACTGGCCTTTTTAAATAAGGGTGTCAGAATTATTATTGAAGATGAACGGTCTGCTGAAAAAGAAGATTTTCATTATGAAGGCGGTATTGTTTCGTTTGTTGAATATTTAAACAGATCTACCATGCCGCTGCATGACCCGATTCACATTGAAGGTGACAAAAAAGATGTTCAAATAGAAGTCGCAATTCAATATAATGAAACATTTAAAGAAAAACTCTATTCGTTTGCCAACAACATTCGAACCATAGAAGGTGGCTTTCACGTGTCCGGGTTTAAAGGGGCATTAACCCGAACGGTAAACTCTTATATTTCATCAGGATCAAATAATCTGCCTAAAAATATGCAAAATATAAAAATTGGTGGTGATGATATGAGAGAAGGTCTGTCAGTCATTATTTCTGTAAAATTAATGGAACCTCAATTTGAAGGACAGACCAAAACTAAATTAGGGAATAATGAAGTTAAGGGAATAGTTGAGTCCCTTTTAAATAAAGAACTGGGTCATTATCTTGAGGAAAACCCTCAGGTAGCAAGAAAGATTATTGGAAAAGCTGTTGATGCAGCAAGAGCAAGGGATGCGGCAAAAAGAGCAAGAGAACTTGCCAGAAAAAAAGGAACCCTTTTAGATTCATCACTGCCGGGTAAACTGGCGGAATGCCAATATGCAGATCCTGCTGAAAGAGAATTGTTTCTCGTAGAGGGAGATTCTGCAGGCGGGAGTGCCAAACAGGGCAGGGACAGAAGATTTCAGGCTATTCTGCCGCTGAAAGGAAAAATATTAAATGTAGAAAAAGCAAGATTTGATAAAATTCTACGCAGTGATGAAATTAAAAATATCATTACTGTTCTTGGAACAGGTGCTGGTCGTGAAGAATATGATATTGAGAAAATAAGATATCATAAAGTCGTGATCATGACAGATGCGGATGTAGACGGATCCCATATTCGAACCCTGCTGTTGACCTTTTTTTACAGGCAGATGCCAGACCTTGTTTCAAAAGGATACCTTTATATTGCGCAACCACCTCTTTTCCGTGTGGGCTCCAGAAAAAGCGGTGTCTACCTGAAAAATGAAGAAGAGTATTCAGATTATCTTGTTAAGAGAATCACCAGTCAAAAAGAACTATTCCTGAACAACAACACTGAACCATTGGATCAGGAAACGTTTTTTTCTCTTCTGTCAAATCTGTCAGATTATTTTGATGCCGTCTCTTTATTGAAGAAAAGAGATATGGATACAAACCTGTTACTGAGGTTGATTCAGCACGGGGTAAAAGATAAGTTCTTTTTAGAAGAAAAACAAAACTTTGTTACACTGGCTCAGGATTTAAAAAAAATCGGATATATGTCAGGTGATATTTTGTATGATGAACAAAGAGATATCTATGAAATGGATATTTTTGATGACAAAGAAAAACAGGTTCTATTGAAAGTTGGCAGAGAAATATTGGCAACGCATGACTATAAAAGAATGTTAAAGAGCTATGAAAAAATAAAACACTTTGATAAACCACCATTCAGTATTTCTGCAAAACAATCAGATGCAAAGACAAAAAAAGAACACCAGTTTGACGATACACAGAGCCTGTTTGAATTTATCATGTCAGAAGCAAAAAAAGGGATCAATATTCAGCGCTACAAGGGGTTGGGCGAAATGAATGCAGATCAGCTCTGGGAAACCACCATGAACCCAGATAAGAGAAGCATGCTGCAAGTGGATATTGAAGATGCTGAAAAAGCGGATGAAATATTTACGCTTTTAATGGGAGAAGAAGTGGAACCCAGGAGAAATTTCATTCAAAAGCACGCGCTTGAAGTATCCTCTCTGGATTATTAAAATAAGCATATTAAAGAAAGTCATCTTGATGAAGCGGTACTTTTCACCCGGAAAACGCAACTTTATTCCGGCCGGAATTTTTCGCTTTATAGAGTGCCTGGTCTGCCTTGTTAAGAATTTTTTCAATGGATGTGTCTGTTTCTTTAAGCGTGGCCACACCAATACTGACTTGAAAATTAAAAGAAACGTGGCCTTTATGAACAATAGATGTTGAAAGTTTTTTCCGTAACCGGTCTGCAACTTCGATGGCCTTTTTCTGATCTGTTTCTACTAGAAGTGCAGCAAATTCTTCTCCCCCGAGTCTGCCGAAAAGATCATTTTCCCTTAAACTTTTAAGGCATGAAACTGTAAACGCCTGCAAGGCAAGATCCCCCATTTGATGGCCATAAGAATCATTTATTTTTTTAAAATGGTCTATATCCATCATTAACACGGAAAGAGGATGATGGTAACGCTGGGATCTGGATATTTCAGACGCGGCCTGTTCCATAAAGCTGCGACGATTGTTAATACCGGTCAATGGGTCTATGGAGGCAAGTTTTCGTATTTTTTTTTCCATGATCTTTCGCTCTGTAATATCAGAAAGAACAACAACAGCACCTGTGAATTTACCAGAAATGTCCAGCATGGTTGAGACGGTAATAAAAAAATATTTTTTAGTATCATTCATTTGGGTCATCAGCTCTTCATGCGTTAGATTCTGTTCTTTTCCCTGGCTCTTTTTAATTGTGTTTTCAAGCCATGGCAGTATGTCATAAATTGGTTTTTCTAAAATCGTATGAACATCAATTTTATTCGATGGGCTACCATTCCGATCATTCTCAGCCTGGCTGTAATAAATGGCGCCAGGAACGCCTTCCAGTTCTATTAATTTGGCCGCATTTGTATTCAAATTTTTTATCCTGTTCTTCTCATCAATAAAAAAAGCCGGGTCAGAAAGGCTTTCAAAAAGAGTTAGATACAGGTTTTTTTCATTGGTTATCAGACGATTCGTCTGCTGGAGATCCGTAATGATTTTATCTTCAGGGATGCGGTTCCATTCAACACAAAGTGCCAGTTCAAACAGATCAAAACACCGAACGATGAACAAGCCGTATTTTGCGCCATCAGAAGAACGGTTTATTTTTTCCCGGACAAGATCCTGATACGTTTGACGATAGTATTTTAAAAGCCCGAGAAACATATCCAGGCGGATCCCTCTTTTTCTGTGTCGGTTTGCTTCTATAATACCGAATTCTGCAATAGGGTTTTTTGTATAATCCTCGTCAGGTGAAAACTCAGGCATACAGCCCTGCAGGTCGTCAATTGCCTTCAGTATGGCGCCGGAAAGTCCTGAAATAGAGAGCCGCCAGGCCTCTACAAGTGTGGAAGTATATTTTGTATAGTTCTGTTGTTTTGCATAAAAAAGAATCCGCTCCATCAGCCAGTTTTCATTAGAAAGGAGAAGATGTTTTAATTCTTTCATTTTTTTTCTGCATTCTGGAAAGGTGTTTAAAAAGGTACTATAAAAAACTAATTTTTACAATTGGTTAAGTATATATTTAAACATCTCCTTTTGTCAATGAGACCGTAAGAGAAAAACCTTTAAGAGAAAAGAGAAGGGTGTAAACACACTTGGCGTTGAATATTTTTACCAATCTCCTTTTCTTTTAAGTCCTGGTATATTATATTTGAACAATAGAACACGATTCCTGTATTCTACCGTCATTGCTTAATTGATTCTGCAGCAAATCGTACTTATTCTTGTTTTATACCTCAAAACGAATTTTTTTGTTCTTAAATTTTTAATAAAGGAGGTTATCATGAGCAAGTCTATTGAAAAACTTATTGATGAGCAAATCAAGCGCTGGGAAATGGGAAAAAGAGAAGAAAAACCGATTCAGGAAACCATCCGCACCATTACCATCTCGAGAGAAGCAGGCAGCCAAGGGCATGAGGTTGCGGAACAGCTTTCCCAGGATATCGGATTTGATCTGTTCCACAACGAAATTTTAGATGCCATGGTAGAGACATCCAAAAACAGCAGGGTATTAATAGAAACACTTGATGAAAGAGGGATGAACATCGTCGATGACATTGTATCAAATTTTGTCAGCGAACGCCATCTGTGGCCGGATGAATATTCAAAACTCCTGTTTCAAATATTGAGTACGATTTCAAATCATGGAAATGCTGTAATCCTGGGAAGAGGTGCAAACTGTGTGCTTCACAAACAACATGTTTTACGGGTAAGAATAGTAGCGCCGATGCTGAAAAGACGGGATCATATCCAGCACAGTCTGGATTTAAATGCAGATGACGCACAAAAGCATCTGGTCACAACAGATGCAAATAGAAGTGCTTTTGTAAAACGATACTTTAATTGTGATGCCAATGATCCATCAAACTATGACCTGATACTAAACACAGGGACACTGTCTGTGGAAAAAGCAGTACAAGTGATTAAATGTGCCATCAGCTGAAATTAAACCGTCATATTCTCCATGGCTTTTTTCATCTGACGAACAGCCTGTCTTAGACGTTCTTCATTTTCTACAAGCGCCAGTCGTAAATACCCTTCTCCTTCTTCGCTGAAACCCGTACCAGGCGCTACAGCTACATTGGCTCTGTCCATCATTTCAATGGCAAACTGCATGGCACCCATTTTATGAAATGGTTCTGGGATCTTTGCCCAGACAAACATACCGGCTTTGGGTTTTTCTATGTCCCAACCGATTCTTTCAAGGCCGCGGCAGAGTACGTCCCGTCTTGTTTGATAGACATTGGCTAACTCAGGAATGGTATCATCACAGTCTCTTAGAGCGATGATGCCGGCAACTTGAATAGCAGAAAAGATGCCATAGTCAAAATACCCCTTTATTTTGCCCAGGGCTTGAACAATCTCAGAATTGCCGACACAATAGCCAATTCTCCAGCCTGCCATGTTATAGGATTTGGAAAACGATCCAAATTCAACCCCGACATCTTTTGCGCCCTCCACTTCAAGAAAACTAGGGGCTTCATATCCGTCAAACGTAATTTTTGAATAGGCAAAATCATTGATGACCATGAATTTAAATCGTTTGGCAAGTGTGACGATTTCCTTAAAAAAGTCAGTATCCGTCACAACACCTGTTGGATTGTGCGGGTAATTGAGCATGAGAACCCTGGGTTTGGGAAAACAGGATTCACAAATATTAATGATGCGGTCAAGAAATCCTTTTTCAGGTTCAATAGGAATTTTCATAACATTGGCCCCGGCAATGACTGCCGCATAAATATGCACAGGAAATGCAGGTGCTGGAACAAGTACGGAGTCACCCGGTCCCATTATGGCAAGACACAGATGAGAAATACCCTCTTTAGAACCAATGGTAAAATACGTCTCTTTTTCTGAATCAATATCAATATCATAGTGGCGTTTATAGTATTTTGCGATTTCAATTTTCAAATGCGGCATGCCTGAGCTTTCAGGGTACCGGTGCGCCTTCGGATCTTTTGCCACTTCAACCAACTTTTCAATGACTGCATTTGGTGTTGGATCCATGGGATTACCCATACCAAGGTCGATAACATCATCCCCATTTCGTCTTTTTTCCATTTTCATTTTGTTGATCATTCCAAACAAATATGGGGGAAGCTGGTCCATACGGCTGGCAAAACGAACTATCTTATTCTCTTCCAAAATGACACTCCTCTTTGAAAATTAACCTAAAAATTTTGAAAACAAAACCATAACAGATTTTTAATATAGAAGAAAATAAAAAAAAACCATAATATCAATATATGATATTTGTTTTGCATTAAGTTATGATTTATTGTAGGCTGTAGCCTGCAAAAAGAACTCTTAAAATCATCAGAACTTAAAAAAAGAGACCAGGATGGAAGTATCTCGTAAAGAAGATCGTCTTGATACGATCGTAAATAATTTTAATGGGTTTATTTATACGGTTTCCAGGGATTACAAAATTGAATTTATGAATCAAACAATGGTCGATCATGTCGGGTATGATGCTACAGGGTCAAATTGTTATGAGCTCATTCATGGGTTAACTGAAAAATGCCCCTGGTGTATGGGGCAGAAAGTATTGTCCGGTGAAACAGCAAATTTTGAATATAAAAGTCCCAAGGATAACAGATGGTACTATTATATTTGCGCACCAGGGCGGGACTCAGACGGACGGGTTGTCACCCAGCAGCTGGTTGCCATTGACATACACGATAGAAAAATAAAAGAAGAAGCGCTTGAAAAAAGCAGAATTGAACTGGAAAAGAAAAATGCAGTACTCAAATCAGCAGCCATTCACCGGTATGGTTTTGATAGTATTATAGGGCAGTCTCTGCAGATGCAGGAAGTTTATAACCTTATTCTTGAAGTGTCCACCTCTGATGCCAGCGTGTTGATATACGGGGAATCCGGAACAGGAAAAGAGCTGGTTGCCACTGCCATTCATAAACTTGGAAATAGAAAAAACAAGGGATTTTTACCGGTGAACTGCGGGGGGATTCCTGAAAATTTAGTGGAGAGTGAATTTTTTGGATATAGAAAAGGGGCATTTACAGGGGCAAACATCGATAAAATAGGATTTTTAGAAATTTCCAACGGCGGTACCCTGTTTTTAGACGAAATCGGAGAGATTAATTTAAATATGCAGGTGAAATTGCTGCGGGCAATTGATGGGGATGGATATACGCCTCTCGGCAGCAGTGATATTATAAAGCCTGACATACGAATCATCGCTGCGACAAATAAGAACCTGGTGTCTCTTATGGAAAAAGGCTTAATGCGGTCTGATTTTTTTTACAGGATTAATGTTGTTCCTATTCATCTCCCGCCTTTAAGAAAACGGAAAGAAGATATTCCTTTATTGATTTACCATTTCTTACAAAGATTCAGCCAAAACAATTCCATCCCTCATATTCCGCCAAAAATTATGACGGTTCTGGAAAATTATTCCTGGCCCGGTAATGTTAGAGAACTGCAAAATATTATCCACAGGTATGTCACTTTGAAGCGGCTGGATGTGTTTGATGCTTTCTTTGAAAACACAGGCAAAATTGATACAGCAGCAGATATGAATTTGAATGAAGCAAACCGTCCTGTAAATTTAAAAGAGGCAATGCAGCAATATGAAAAAAAGATCATTCATCATCAATTAAAAGAGAACAAATGGAAACAGGGCAAGGTCGCTTCCATTTTAGGGATGAACCGTAAAACCCTTTATCACAAAATTAAAAAGTATCAAATCGAACGGTTCTAAAAATCACCCCGTTTGGGGCAAAATCACCCCGCTTTTTATAAAATGGTTATGATAACAACAGGTTAAACATATGATCAAATGAAAATGGGTAAAAAACCCCCCATTTCGCCCCCATCGCCAGTATTTTCAAATATAACAAATTTTTATGTATTATCAGATAGATAGCAGCATTTATCTTTTGGCACATGATTTGCTGTATTTGATATGAAGATAACAATGCAGCAGTTAAAAACAAAAAACCGTGCAGGATCCTTTTGCAGATGAATATATTAATTGTTGAAGATACAACAGAGGTTTCAACCCTCCTAAAAAATGCTATTGAAAAGTGGGGGTACTCAGCCGCTGTCACAGAGACAGGTCAAAGCGCTGTTGAGATTATCAGAAAAGAGATGTTTGACCTCATTCTATTGGATATTTTTCTTCCAGATGTGGTGGCATATGATTTAATTCCACAATTAAAGCAGGAATGGTCAGGAATAAATATCATTACCATGACCGGCTACAGCTCAAGAGAACTTGAAGAAAAAGTGCGCAGCCATGGTGTTCTTTATTATATGGAAAAGCCCATAGACCTTGTAGAATTGAAAAGTATCATCGATCACCTGAACCGGAAAAAATGAAATCGTCATAAGTTAAGCCAAAGATAACCATCGTTTATAAATTCGTAAAAAAAGGAGAATCGTAATGTCAGGCTCTGATGAGATGCTGGACCAAGCAATTCAGGAAATCACCATAAATACAGGAAAATACCTAACGTTCAAACTTGCTGACGAAAGCTATGGTATTGGTATTTTAAAGGTTAAAGAAATTATAGGCATGATGGCCATTACAACCGTCCCCAGAACGCCGGATTTTGTAAAAGGTGTGATAAACCTGCGAGGAAAAGTCATTCCGATTGTTGACCTTCGATTGAAATTTTCAATGGGAACAATTCCTTACGATGACAGGACCTGCATCATTGTTGTTGAGATTGATTCTGAATCAGGGACAATTCTTATCGGTATTGTTGTAGATTCTGTTTCTGAAGTTATGAATATTTCTGAAAACGAAATAGAAGATACACCTGCATTCGGTACAAATTTAAATACAGATTATATCCTTGGCATAGCAAAAACAGAGGATGGCGTTAAAATACTATTAAATATAGATAAAGTCTTAAGCTCTCAGGATCTCGAAACAGTGAGCAGGGCTCCTCAAGAAATATAAAACAAATCAAAATCAAAAGAAGAAGCAATAAGGAGGGAACATGAGTTGGCGCAACCTAACGATTGGAAAAAAAATTACCATAGGATTTGGTATCGTTATTTTACTTTTGGTCATCCTTGGCGCCTTAAGTTTTTCAGGTGTTGGCGGTATCGTGAAAAACGCTTCAGAAGTCATTGATGGAAAGGCTTTAGATGGGGCACTGGCACAAAAAGAGGTTGACCATCTTAACTGGATTGGTCATGTGAATAAGCTTTTAACAGATGCAAATGTCAATACGCTGAATGTCCAAACCGATCATACGAAATGTGGATTTGGAAAATGGCTGTATGGAGAAGACCGCCAAAAAGCCCAGGCGCTTGTTCCAACATTATCACCGCTGTTAAAAGAGATTGAGACACCCCATAAACTGTTGCACGAATCTGCAATAGAAATAGCTCAGGTTTATGCAGCAGCAGATCCTAAGCTGCCCGGGTTTATTGCCAGCAAGCTGAATGATCATTTAGAGTGGGCTGGGTCTATTCAAACGGCAATGCTTGAAAACGCAGAGACAATAAGGGTCCAGACAGATCATACATTATGTGGATTTGGAAAATGGTTGTATAGCAATGAAGCCAGCCAGGTAGCAGCTTCGAATCCAGAGTTGGGAGCATTCATCGATCAGATAAAACGTCCCCACGAAAAGCTGCATGAATCTGCAAAACAGATCATCTCAACCTATGATCAGATTCATCCAGGGCTTCAGAATGTTCTTCGAAAAAGACTAGATGATCATAGAAGATGGACAGCAGCCGTTTCAAATGGGATTATACAAAATTCAAGTTTTAATGTTGAAACGGATCCAGCGAAATGCGGGTTTGGAAAATGGCTCCTAAGCGATGAAGTTTCTGAGCTAATGAAAAAAGATGGTACGCTAAGTAAGATATTAAATAAGGTCAAAGAGCCTCATCAAAAGCTGCATCAGACTGCTGTAAGAATTAACTCAGCGATAAAGCAGGGAAGAATAGAGCAGGCAAAGACGATATTTAATACCCAAACACTGGAATATCTTTCAACGGTCTCAGCATTATTTGAGAAAGCAATACAATATGAAGAAGCGCTTGTTCAAAACCAGGAACAAGCTGTTCAGATTTTCAAAGAAACCTCTCTTGTTGAACTTGGGAAAACAAAAGAAATATTGCACCTTATCCAGCAGAGGGCTCAAGGTTTATTGGCCGGTCAATATAAAGCTGCCGATATTTATGCCAGTAAAACAGCACCAAGTCTGGAAAAGGTTCAAGGTTTGCTTGGTAAGTTAAGACAAGAAGTAAAAAAGAACATGTTAACAGACAAGGCCATGCTCAAAGCGGCAACAGGGACGAAAAGAAATGTGGCCATCATTGCAGCCATCGCTATTGCGGCGGGTGTTTTTCTTGCTTTTTTCATTGCCAAGGGCATTATTGTCGTCTTGCAAAAAATTACCATAGGAATGGGTGAAGGTGCCAACCAGGTTGCGTCTGCAGCAGGCCAGGTTTCAAGCTCAAGCCAGTCAATGGCAGAAGGATCGTCTGAACAGGCAGCGTCCATAGAAGAGACATCGGCTTCAATGGAAGAAATGTCTTCCATGACAAAGAAAAATGCTGAAAATGCAAATCATGCAGATGGACTGATGAAAGAGGCCAACCAGATCGTCAGCACAGCCAATGATTCAATGGATCATCTGACAAAATCAATGGAAGAGATTTCAAAAGCCAGCGAAGAAACCTCAAAGATTATTAAAACAATTGACGAGATAGCATTTCAAACCAATCTGCTCGCTTTAAACGCAGCTGTCGAGGCAGCCAGAGCAGGTGAAGCAGGGGCTGGTTTTGCCGTTGTTGCAGATGAAGTTCGAAATCTAGCCATGAGGGCGGCAGAAGCCGCCAAAGATACGGCTCAATTAATCGAGGGAACGGTAAAAAAAGTAGAGGACGGCTCTGACCTTGTATCAAAGACAAATGAAGCATTTGACCATGTTGCAGAAAGTGCAGCAAAAGTAGGAGATCTTATAGAAGAAATATCAGCTGCATCCAATGAGCAGTCAGAAGGAATAAGCCAGGTAAACACTGCCATAACCGAAATGGATAAAGTGGTTCAACAAAATGCGGCAAATGCAGAGGAGTCTGCCTCTGCAGCAGAAGAAATGAATGCTCAGGCTGAACAGCTCAGAGAATATGTCGGGGATCTAATGAGAATGGTGAATGGAAATAAAGATCGATCCAATGGCCATAAAATGATGAAACTGTCTTACTCAAGCGATGCACCAGAAAAATTGGACAACCAAAAAAAGCTGGCCCATCCCTCAAAAGAAATACGGCCTGAACAAGTCATACCGTTTGATGACGATGAAGCATTTAAAGATTTTTAAATAATCATTGACTGACACAGGGCAGAAAGTCTTATGCCCTGTGTCAGGTTAAAAAAATTTTTCCGTAGCATTCCCTGCTGAATTTTTATATTATCATAAGTATAACCACATACCTGATGGTGAAAAAAGCTGATAATGAATAGCTGAGGCTGTTTAACCCCTGACATTAACTGGTTTTAAACTTATGATAGACAACCGTTTTTTCCCATTGAAAATTTTATTGTTGAGCATTTGTTTTTGCTCCGTATTTGTTTTGGCGGTAGCAAAGGATGACAACAGGAAAGATATCCCATCATCCACGATAAAGATAGAATTAACATCTGTGGAGAAAAAATGGCTAAAAGATCATCCAATCATCAGAATTGCAGGACCGCGGGCGTTTCCCCCTTTTCATTTCTTTGATAAGGAAAAAAATCTTAATGGTATTTCAGCAGATTATATTTTTATGATTTTAAATGCATTGGGACTGAGGGTAGATATTCAAAAAAATTTACCCTGGCCAGAGGTCCTGATACGCGCAGAAAAAAAAGAAATTGATTTGGTTTCCTGTATTGCCAGGACAACAGAAAGAGAATTGTATTTAAATTTTTCAGACCCCTATCTATCCTTTCCCTTGGTCATTATCACGAGAAAAGAGGCGCCATTTGTCGGTGGAATACAAGATCTTTATGGGAAGACATTGGCCTGTATCAAAAAGGTTTCCACCATGGATTGGCTGAGGCGGGATGGTATTGATTTTATCCCTTTGTTGGTTAATTCTCCTCTCGAGGGGTTAAAGGCTGTTTCTTTCGGCGATGCAGACGCCCGGGTTGAAAATCTCGCCGCTGCAAGTTACCTTATCCAGGAACATGGACTGGCAAATCTTAAAGTTGCGGCACCAACCCCATATGGCAACTATAATCTTCATATGGCTGTTCGAAACGACTGGCCGGAGTTGCTCAATATTATTAATAAAGCGCTGGCGTCAATTAATCCCACGGTTCATTCAAATATTAGAAACAACTGGCTGTCTGTCAGATATGAACATGGGATTACAAAAACAGATGTTCTCAAATGGGTTTTTGGTGTGTTGTTTGTTTCTTCCATGATTTTAATTTCCTTTTTTATATGGAACAGAAAATTAAAAAAAGAAGTCTTTGAACGCAAAAAAGCAGAAGAGAAATATAGAATAAGCGAAAAACGATTTCGTGAAATCATACAGGATGTGGCAGAGATAGCGATACAGGGATACGATGAGCAAAGGATCGTTACGTTTTGGAACAGTGCAAGTGAAAAACTGTATGGGTTCACAGAAAAAGAAGTCTTTGGAAAAAAGCTTGAAGAATTAATTATACCAGAAGGGATGAAAGATGATGTTGTTAAGCGACATCAAAGGTGGGTCGAATCAGGAGAAAAGATCCCAGCCGGAGAATTGGATTTAATTGACAAAAATTGTGATGTTGTTCCTGTTTATTCTTCTTGTGTTATGCAGGAAACATCTCAGGGAAAAGAAATGTTCTGTTTTGATCTGGACATGCGTTCAATCAAAAACGCTCAAAATGCTTTAAAGGAAGTGCATGAAATCAATGAGAGAATGATAGCAGATTCTCCTATCGGGATCACCATCTATGACGAATCTGGTCAGTGTGTAAGGGCAAACGATTCTATCGGCAGGATTATTGGTGCCACAAAAGACCAGGTACTGGCTCAAAATTTTTATGAAATAGAATCATGGCAAAAATACGGGTTGCTGGACTGTGCCAAGGCAGCACTTAAAGAAGGGAAAACAAAGCGGCTGGAATCAACAGCCATTTCTACATTTGATAAGGCGCTGGCAATAGATTGTTATTTTGTTCCGTTTAAAAAAGATAAAAAGATGCACTTGATGTTTTTCCTTTCAGATATTTCTGAAAGAAAACAGGCAGAAGAAAAATTAAAAGAAAGTGAAAGAAAATACAGACATCTGTTTCAAAATGCCCCGGCAGGCATTTATGAAATCGATTTCGAAAAAGTCAAATTTATCCATGTCAACGATATCATGTGCAAATACACAGGATATACAGAAGAAGAATTTTTAACCATGAATCCATTGGACTTGTTGACACAGGAAAGCACTGAACGCTTTTTGAAACGACTTGAAAACACGGTAAAAGGCGAAAAAATATCCCAGAGCGTGGAATATTCAATTGTAAAAAAAGATGGCCAAACAATATTCGTACACTTGAATAGTGATTTTATTTTTAAGGACGGTAACATAAAAGGTGCAAGAGTCGTTGCCCATGACATATCCAATTTTAAAAAAGAAGAACAGGAAAAAATAAAAGCCCAGAAAATTGCAGAAGAACAAAAAAAACTGGCGCTGGTGGGGAAAATTGCCGGGAAAATGGCGCATGATTTTAATAATATTTTGAGTATTATTATGGGCAATACCGAATTGTCACTTATTGAGTGTGAAGATGGTGAAATTAAAAAGTCGTTAGAGCTTATCTTTGAACAAAGCATCCGGGGAAAAAATTTAACAAGAAATCTAGTGGCCTTTGCCAAAGACCAGGAACCCAAGCAGGAATTTTTCAGAATAAGTGAAAAAATTGATCTGGTTTTGAGTTTGTTAAAAAAAGATCTGGAAGGCATTGAACTGATAAAAGAAGAAAAAACGGGTGTGCCCGAGCTCCTTGCCGATCCAGGAATGATTGAGCATGCGATTGTAAATCTTATCCAGAATGCCATTCATGCATTGAGTATGGTTGCGCAGCCAAGAATCATCGTTCGAACATACTATCTGGATAAAAAAATAACTTTTGAAATAGAGGATAACGGGTGCGGAATACCAGAAGAACATCTTAACGCCATTTATGAGCCTGCTTTTACCTTAAAGGGGAGCCAGGATAAAACCGGCGCTTATAAACGAGGCATTAAAGGAACCGGGTATGGAATGGCCAATATAAAAAAATACATTAACCAGCACAAAGGGAACATTTTTGTTGAATCCCAGGTGGGGGTGGGAACAAAATTTACAATCAGTCTGCCAATCATTGAGAAGGAATTGACAACAGAAGATAAACAGCAGATTAAACAAGAAATAAAATACAAAGGGAAATACATTCTTCTGGTTGAAGATGAACCCGCCATTTCAGATATTCAGTATAAAGTACTGACGCAACCGCCGAGCAGTCATAAAGTTGATATTGCCCAGAATGGGCAGATCGCAATGGATTTAATTGGGAGAAACACGTATGATTTTGTGAGTCTTGATTATATTTTACCCGGTGATATAAGCGGAATGGATGTTTACCAGCATATTAGAAAGACGAATAAGGCCATTCCAATTCTTTTTATATCCGGAAATATAAATTTTTTAGAGTCTATACAGCGTTTAAAAAATCAAGACAGTCATATCGAACACTTGTCAAAGCCCTGCCAGAATAAAGACTATGTGATGACCATTAATAAATTACTAGAAAAGGCTGTTGACAAGCAATAAAGGATTAACCTGGTCTGTTGTACGATACGAAAACTGTGAGGATATTCAGGCATCTATTCGAATTTTATTTTGAGCCTTTTATACGATCAGAGGCGGTAACAAAATCTTGACCCTGTTCCTGTTGAACGTTTAAGCGCAGTTTCAAATCTGGGGCGCAGAAATTTGAACTTTGTGAAATTTGCTTTATCTTTTTAAATATTGATATGATCTTATCTGTTTGGAGGAGGTGTTGAATGGGAAAAAAACGACGTGCATGTAAAACGTGCGGAAAAAATGTAGAAGGGAGAGGCCATTTATGCAATCCGTCTGAAGTTCAAGAAGCATTTGTTTGTCAGGATTGCGGGGCATCATCAACAGATGCCAGGCATATTTGCAAACCCAAACTTCAAAACTTACAATATGCATGTAAAAAATGCGGCCGTTTGTCAGTAAAATCAAAACGATTGTGCAAGCCGAAAAAAATTAAATAAGAAACGTCGGGCAAGCGTGCTTTATTGCTAACATGGCTTCTAATCTTATTTTCATCAGCGCGCTTAAAATATAAAAAATGGGATACATGACAACATCTTAAATAGTTATTTAAATAGCCGGGACCAGGTCTAAACGATGATGACGGCGGTCCAGCAAAACGAAGGATATAAAAGGTTGGATTGTATGACGAAAAAACAGTGTAACTGCTTTTTTATAATCATCATTTCTCTTTTGATCGTAAATTTTCATAAGCCTGCCGATTGTGAAGAATTCATTTTTTGTACCCCGAATTTAGAAAATCAAAAAATTTTTAAAACCTCTCATGCAATTTTAAAAGAGGCATTCAGCCAGTTGGGATACAATTTTAAACTATTTACCCATCCGGCTAAAAGATGTTCAGCAGAAGTAAATTCCGGGAAAATTGATGGAGACTCTCATAGAATATTCAATTATAATTCACAAAATGAATATCCCGATCTGATTAGAGTTGAAGCATCGATACAGTCAATTGACATGTCTGTTTTCACAAAAAGAGTGGGTATAAAACCGTCAGGCTGGGGGAGCATAAAACAATTCAAAATTTTATATTTATACGGTATAAAAATTATTGAGCTGGGACTGTCTGGTGCAAAGGTGCCCCCTGAAAATATAATACCAGTATTCAGCCATGAAGAGGCATTTTGGCAGCTTAATTTAGATCGGGGTGATTTGATTATTGTAAATTCTGATACAGGGAATTCTGTTTTAAAAAAACTAAATTTGACTGACAGCGGTATCAAAATGGTAGCACCGCCGTTGATTACGGTCTATTTGTACCCCTACATGCATAAAAGACACAAAATGACAGCAAAAAAACTGGCCCTGACAATAAATGAAATGAAAAAAGAAGGAGTATTCCAAAAAATTATCAACAATCTGTCGAATTAACAGGTTTCGGTGATAAGGAAAGGAATCAACCGAAGGAATGGAATCAATTTACAGTTTAAAACCTTATATGTACTGGGGAGGAATTATTGTCTTTTTGGTTCTGGAAATCTGTATGTCATATCGGAAGGCCACTGTTTCAAAGTTAAAGAGATGGATTACCAATGTACCGCTTTCCATAATAAACGGTACGGTCTATCATTTTTTATTTACAGCGTCGCTCATCAATATCGCAGCAGAAGCAGAGATGAAAAAAATTGGTTTTTTAAACAATGTCGCAGTTCCTGGATGGTTGAAACTGTTTTTAGGCATCCTTATCCTTGATTTCTTTATTTACCTCTGGCATCTTCTGACCCACAGCCTGCCGATATTGTGGCGGTTTCACAGAGTCCATCATTCCGATATGAATATGGATGTGTCAACAGGGAGTCGTTTTCACCTGGGTGAGTTCCTTTTTACCGGTATAATAAGACTTTGTGTGATCTATACATTTGGCATCCCCTGGACGGCTTATGTACTGTTTGAAATACTGGTCAATCTGTCAGTCCAGTTTCATCACAGCGCTGTTAAAATGAATCCGGCCGTGGAAAAACTGTGGTCCCTTTTGTTTGTACCGCCTTTTTTACATCGAATTCATCATTCAGTCGTAAGAGAAGAATGCGACTCGAATTACGGTGTTATACTTTCCATATGGGATAGGATGGCAGGCACACTGACGACCAATGTTGATCAGGAAAAAATTGTCATTGGCACAGGCCGGTTCCGGAAGTTTGAAGCGCTTGGCTTCTGGCATTTATTGATCATGCCGTTTAAAAAATAGTGTTAGCAAGAGGGTGAACAGTGAATAAAACAAGAATAACCATATTGTGTGAAAACAGGGCAGGGTTGACAAAAAATATTATCGGCGAACATGGGTTTTCAGCTTTAATCGAAACAGGCGAACGAAAAATTCTAATGGATACAGGCCAGGGATTGGGCCTTAAGATGAATGCCAGAACATTGGGGATTGATCTTTCCAAAGTTGACACCATTGTTTTCAGTCACGGTCATTATGATCACACCGGGGGGTTTTCACAGCTTCTTCCTTTTGTCCAAAGAACAAAAATTATCGCTCACCCGGATATTTTTAATTTAAAGTACGCATACGAAAAAAAGCGAAAAAAGAACCCGTACACATATATTGGTCTTCCATTTTCAAAACAGATGCTTGAGCATGACCCCTATTGCGAGCTGTCACTGGTTAAAAATTTTCAAAAAATTTCAGAGCAAATTTTTTTTTCAGGACAAATCCCAAGAGTTACAGATTTTGAACCCAATGACAAACGGCTGAGGCTCAAAGATGAAACAGGGTATTCATATGATCCCCTGTTTGATGATACATCTCTTTTAATTGAGACCGGAAAAGGGCCTGTTATTCTTACCGGATGCGCTCATTCAGGCATTGTTAATGTAATGACCCATTTTAAAAAAATGACCGGGCATAAACGATTTCATGCCGTCATAGGGGGAACACACCTTGGATTTTTAAAATTTGAAAGGCAGCTTGAGAAAACAATGGCAGCATTTGAAACATACGGCCTAGATTTAATAGCCGTTTCCCACTGCACAGGCAATGAAGCATCAGCAGCCTGTTATAACCGGTTTAAGGAAAAATTCATTTTTGCCAATGCAGGCTGGACGGTTGAATTTTAACCGTCGCGGCAAAGGGGTGCCTTTGATTTATTTTTATATGGAAACCAGGCAAAAAAAGGTAGTCGCTTTATCAGCGATAAACCCGGCCGACCCTGGAAAGAAAATCCTGCGGAATATCGTCCCATTGCCTGGACCTTGTTCTACGATCTTTGATATATATGACAGATGTTTTGGTTTCACGCACTAAATACTCTTGTGCTTTTAAAAGCTGCTGAACCGTTATGTAACGATTTGCAGGATAGACAAATAGCGGGCCTGGGATTCCTGGATTAAAAAAGATTAAATCTTTGTTAAATAAATATCCGTCCATAAAACATCTCCTCAAATCTATTGAAAACACACTTCTAAAATGACGAAAGTGATTTCCAAAATTTCCAAATATGAGCAGAAATGCAAAACAGAAACTAAAACAAAATATCTGATCCGTGACGTGAGAGATGAATTTCCAGAAAAGAACTAAGTAGGTCTACAACTCATTTTTTTTTACACTTAACAATTAAATTTTTTATTGTCAATTTAAAAGTTTAATTCAGTATAGTGTGGTATGGTGAAGTGGTGTTGAGCATAACGTGAAAAACAGGAGGCGGTTAAATGAAAATTAATGGCGTTGATCATATTTCCATTGCAGTTAAAAGTGTTGAAAAAGCCCAGAAAACATGGGCGCCAGTTTTGGGAAAAGCCAAACCAGATGTCGAATATATTGATGCGTTAGAAAAAATAAAAGTGGCCAGGTATTGTATAGGGAATGTTGGCATCGAATTAATGGAATCAACGTCACCGGACGGTGATGTGGCCAGGTTTATTGATAAAAAGGGCGAAGGTGTTATGGTGATCAGCTTGAACGTTAGCAGCACCCGGGATGCCATGGATGAACTGAAACAAAAACAATATCCTTTTATCGGTGGACCGCGCCCTTTTAAAGGGTGTGAGTTTGCATTTCTTCATCCGAAGAAAATGAATGGCGTTTTGTTGGAACTCATTGATTTTAAAGGAAACGAATTTGATGAAGAGTGAAAAGAAATTTTTGTAAACAGCAATGGTATTGGGTATTTGCTTAAAAACCGGTGTGCGTTTTAAACCGCCACAAAAGCCTTTATTGATGAGCAGGTTCTAACAAATCTATCGAAATGTACCCATTTGAAAAACGTTGCAACAATACTTGAAAAGATGATATTCAAAAGAAACGTTTAAAGAAAATGACATTTTAACTTACAGGTAAAAACACAATGAAACCACAAGAGATTGAAGCGTTAAGTTTTGAGATAATTGAACAGGAAGCAGGGAATCACGGTTTCACAAAGGATCAGTGGCCAATTGTCAGGAGAATCGTTCATACATCAGCGGATTTTGAATATATCCAAACCATCCGGTTTCACCCGGAGGCCATACAAAAAGGCGTTCAGGCCATACAAAAAGGGTGTAGGATTATAACAGACACCCATATGGCTCGCGTGGGAATTCGTAAAAAAGAGATTCAAGAATTTGGGGGCAGTGTCACCTGCTTAATTGCGGATGAAGCTGTTGCAAAAAAAGCAAAACAGAATGGGACAACACGCGCTCTTGCTGCTGTTGATATGTCCTGTGAGCAAATGAATGATGGCATTTATGTTATTGGGAATGCGCCCACAGCCCTTTTAAGACTGACCGAGTTGATAATGCAGGAAAAAGTAAAACCGGCATTGATCATTGGATTTCCAGTTGGCTTTGTGAATGCGGCAGAATCTAAAGATGAGTTGATGAGGCTTGATTATCCATGTATCACAAACAAGGGAAGAAAAGGCGGGTCAAATATAGCAGCAAGCATTGTTAATGCCCTTGCCATCATGGCATTTGAAAACAAGTAGAAACAGTATTGGAGGGACGTATCAAAGGGTTTGTCATTGGTGCCACCGGAAGCGGGACAGGTAAAACCACCATCAGTATCGCCATTTTATCCTACCTTGCTCAAATGGGATACACTGTGGCGCCATTTAAAGTCGGACCTGATTTTATCGATCCGGGCCACCATACAAAAATTGCAGGAAAAACCAGTTTTAACCTGGATTCCTGGATGCTTTCCAGAAACTATAATTCAAAAATTTTTAATCAAAAGGCATCCGGTGCTGACATTGCAGTGGTAGAAGGTGTAATGGGACTTTTTGACGGGTACGATGGCCTGTCAGAAGCAGGGTCAACAGCCCAGATGGCAAAATGGTTAAACTTGCCGGTCGTGCTCATTGTAAGTGCCAAAGGAAAAGCCAGAAGTGCAGCTGCCATTGTTAAGGGGTTTGAAGAATTTGATAAGGAGTTGAAGATTGCCGGTGTTATTTTCAGTAAAACCGGAAGTAACCGGCATTATGAGTACCTTAGAAAAGCAGTTGAACAGCACTGTAAAACCAAATGTCTAGGATTTATGCCAAAAAATGAACACATTGTGATGCCGGAAAGACATCTGGGCCTCGTTACAGCAGATGAGATTGATATTAAAAAAGAAACCCTTTCGCTTCTTTCGTCAATGGTGGAAGAAAATATTGATATGGAAGGGTTGTTAAAAAGCCTTGAACCCATAAAACAAAAACAAAGTCCTGACAGTTCTCATTTTGAATTTTCCAGGGATAAAAAAACGCCGATTATCGCTGTTGCAAGGGATAAAGCCTTTTGTTTTTATTACCAGGATAATGTTGACATATTAAAAAAATTCGGGGCAGATATTGTAACATTTTCACCCTTAAAAGGTGAAGGCCTGCCAAAAGATATTGATGGGATGTATTTTGGAGGGGGATATCCTGAAGTTTTCGCTGAAACGTTATCTGAAAACACGATACTGCTGAAACAAATTAAAGAAAAAAGCATGGCGGGAATGCCCATTTACGGTGAGTGTGGCGGGTTCATGTTCTTATGCCGTGAATTGTCCGGAATGGATGAAACCCGCTCATATCTGATGTCTGGCTGTTTTGATTTTAGTATAAAAATGTCAAAGCAGCTCCGATCTCTTGGATATAGAGAAATTACCTTGAAAAGAGATACCATTATTGGAAAAAAAGGCGATGTGCTCAGGGGACATGAGTTTCATTATTCTACCCTGGTAAATCCTGATGCAACTGTTTCAGATGTATACGCTGTTACCTCCAGGGCAGGACAGGACATCTCTTTAAAGGGGTATCAGGTTTCCAATACGCTTGGAAGCTATCTTCATGTCCATTTTGGCAGCAATGAAAAGTGTGCAAAACATTTTGTAGACTGCTGCCGAAAGTATAAAGATGAAAAAAAATAACAATGCCACAAAAAACACTTAAAAAGGGGTTTACAACGGGTGCAGCAGCAGCAGCGGCTGTAAAGGCAGCATTGTTATCCGTTTTTTCTAAAAAGCCACGGTCAGTTGAAATCAGATTTTTAAATGGCGAAAAAAAAACAATTGATGTTCAATCCATAACAAAGATAAACCAAACAACGGTTCAAGCCATTGTTGTTAAAGATGCTGGAGATGATCCTGATATCACCCATAAGGCCCAGATCGGGGCCAGGGTAACCCTAAGTGATTCTATGGCGCTGAAAATAAGTATTAAAGGTGGTAAAGGTGTCGGAACCATAACAAAACCAGGTCTGGAACTGCCTGTTGGTGAACCGGCCATCAATCCAGGGCCCGTAAAAATGATTCAAAATGCGGTTAAAGAGGTTTCTGGTCTGCTGGATATAAACCAGCAGAAAATTGATATTGAAATTTTTGTTCCAAAAGGGGAAGAACTTGCAAAAAAAACATTAAATGCCCGATTGGGAATTTTAGGTGGTATTTCTATTTTGGGAACAACAGGTGTTGTTACGCCGATGTCTCATGATGCGTATATCGCTACAATTAAGTCTGGTATTTCAGTGGCGGCAGCCGGTGGAATGGAGACGCTTGTTTTTACTACAGGACGTCGAAGCGAAAGATTTGCCATGGAAAAGTTTGCTGAATTGGGGGAAGAAGCATTTATCCAGACAGGTGATTTTTTTAAAGCGTCGCTTGATATGGCTGTGAGGAATCCCAACATACAAACCATCATGTATGCGGTTTTTTTTGGAAAAGCAGTTAAAATGGCTCTGGGGTTTGAGCATACCCATGCAGCAAAGTCAGAACTGACATTGAAAAAATTATCAAAATGGGCAAAAAATATCACGAAGAATCAGAGCCTTGAGAACAAAATAGCAACTGCCAATACTGCCCGCCATGCATTTTCATTTATCTATCCTCGATATCCGGAGCTGTTGTCCTATGTAGGGAATAAAATAAAGAAAAATGCAGGGATGTTTTCAAAAAATAAACTGGACATTCGGGTTGTTATTCTTGATTTTGAAGGCCGAACAGCGTTTGATTCAATAGATATTGATTGCCATTGAGTTTTTCACAAGATGAAGGTGATATATCATCGTTGATAGAAAGGGGTGCGGTCGGAATATCGGTAAATGATCATTTTAACAGGCGAACGGAAAATAGAGATCTTCAGCTTTTTAATGCACAGAATGACCGTAAAAACTTAATGAAAAGGAAACCCCGTTCAAGTGTCAGCAGTATCGGGAAAGCTTTCTGGCAAATGGTATAAAGAAAAGAGATAACCCTTGTATCAGGAGTACCTCATGCACAAGTACATTGGAGCAATTGATCAGGGAACGACAAGCACCCGCTTTATTCTTTTTGATAAGCAGGGCAATATCATGGGCACGGGTCAAAAAGAACATGATCAGATTTGTAAAAAGCCTGGGTGGGTGGAACATGATCCGGTACAAATTTGGAACAATACAAAAACAGTTATCCAGCAGGGCCTTAAGGCAGCAGATGTCTCCGGGACACAGTTAGCCGCTGTCGGTGTAACCAACCAGCGGGAAACTGTTCTGGCATGGAATAAAACAACGGGAAAACCATATTTTAATGCCATTGTCTGGCAATGCACCCGGACAAAGGACATTTGTGATACCCTTTTGAAAGACGGGGGGCAGGACAGGTTCAAAAAAAAGACAGGGCTGCCTGTGACAACCTATTTTTCAGGTCCCAAAATTAAATGGCTGATAGACAATGCGCCCCATATAAAAGAAGGGATTAAAAAAGGTCATGCGATTTTTGGTACATTGGATACATGGATTATATGGAATCTGACAGGCAGAACAGATAACGGTAAACATGTTACAGATGTGACCAATGCCAGCCGCACTCTTTTAATGAATCTTGAAACCCTTGAATGGGATGAGACGATTTTATCTGAGCTTGGTATCCCTGTTCAAACGCTTCCAAAAATAGTTTCATCTTCTGATGACAAGGCATACGGTACAACAAAAGAACAGGGCCCGTTTCAGGCACAGGTTCCTATTGGTGGTGCTTTGGGAGACCAGCAGGCTGCGTTATTCGGGCAGACATGTTTTGAGCCGGGTGAGGCAAAAAATACGTATGGAACAGGGTGTTTTTTTCTGTTCAACACAGGAGAAAAAATCCAATTTTCAGGCCATGGCCTTTTAACCACCCTGGGATATAAAATTGCTGATCAAAAGCCATGCTATGCACTGGAAGGTTCAATCGCGTATGCAGGGGCACTGGTACAATGGATAAGGGACAATTTAGGACTCATAGAAAAGGCAGACGACATAGAGGCGCTTGCCAAAACAGTTAAAGATAATGGAGATGTCTACTGTGTTCCCGCTTTTTCAGGGCTTTTTGCACCCTATTGGCGCTCAGATGCAAGGGGTGTTATCGCAGGATTAACACAATTTGCCAACAGAGGCCACCTGGCCCGGGCTGTTTTAGAATCAACAGCTTTCCAGACAAAAGACATCGTGGATGCCATACGGAAAGATTTTCAAAAAGGGTTAGATCTAAAACGGCTGAAAGTAGATGGCGGAATGGTTTCAAATCAGCTGCTGATGCAATTCCAGTCAGATATCTTAAATGTTGAGGTGATCCGTCCAAAGATTAGTGAGACAACGGCCTTGGGTGCAGCATATGCTGCCGGGCTTGCGGTCGGATACTGGTCGGGTATAAAGGATTTAAAGAAAAACTGGTCTGTTCATTCGACATTTTTACCTCAAAAAGATCAGTCCTGGAGAGATCACTTGAGCGCTGGTTGGAAAAAAGCGGTTCAAAGAACCTTGGACTGGACAAAATAATAAAAAATCATGCCTGAAAAAAAACGATTTAACACACAGGTGCTGATTATCGGTGGCGGTGTTACAGGTACAGGGCTTGCAAGGGATCTTGCTTTTAGAGGGATTCCATCCATTGTACTGGAAAAAGAGACGATTAATGCGGGTGCCTCAGGAAGAAATCATGGTCTTCTTCACAGCGGGGCCAGGTATGTGTCATCAGATATTGCCGCTGCAAAAGAGTGTAAAACAGAAGGGGATATTTTAAAAAAGATAGCACCCCATTGTATCGAAGAAACAGGCGGTCTTTATGCGGCGACTCAAAGTGACCCAGAAGAGTATATCGCTCTTTTCCCCGACCTTTGTAAAAAGGCAGGAATTCCCTGCGAAAAGCTGAGTGTGAAAGAGGCGTTGGAACTGGAACCGGCTTTGACACATAAACTTGTTGCCGCCTTTCGGGTAGAAGATGCGTCAGTGGACCCGTTTCACATCAGTCTTGAAAATATGAATCAAGCAATAGAACATGGCGCAAGGTATTTTAATCATTGTAACGTTATTGAGTTTAAGGTTGCATCAAATGCAATACAAAAAGTTATTGCAAAAGACCTTGTAAATAAAAGATTTTTTGAAATACAATCAGAAATTGTAATAAATGCGACAGGTGCCTGGTCTGCTGAGATCGCACAGCTGGCAGGCATTCGTCTGGATATGATATATTCAAAAGGCAGCCTGTTGATAACCCACAACAGAATAACACATCATGTTATCAATCGGTTGAGGCTGCCGTCTGATGGGGATATTTTGGTTCCAGGCGGCACGGTCTCTATATTTGGAACCACCTCTGTTCGAATGGACACTCTTGATGACATTCGGCCAACGATTGGCGAAACCGATTCGCTGGTGAAAGAGGCCGGGACGCTTGTACCGCTGCTTGAAAATACAAGATATATACGGGCCTATGCAGGTGTTCGACCCTTGATGGCTGATCAGGGCTCAGGCAAGGGGCATGATGATGATCGGTCCATATCAAGAGGGTTTTCTCTCATAGATCACAAACAGGATAATGTGTCTAATTTTGTAACGATTACAGGCGGAAAAATGACAACATTTCGCCTGATGGCCCAAAAAACAGCGGATGTGGTGTCAAAAAAATTAAATAATTCTGTTGGATGTAAAACCGCACAGATGCCGTTAAAATCCAAAGCACCCAGCCAAATGACAGAAGCCGGGATGTCTTTTCGGCAATGGGCTCAAAAAGGAAAAAAAGATGATATCACCATGTGTGAATGCGAAATGATTTCTAAAAATCAATTCAAAGAGTTGATAACATGGCTGAAGAAAAATAAAAAACAGTCAGATCTTAATGCGCTTAGAATTCATTCCCGGCTTGGTAAGGGGGGATGCCAGGCAACCTTCTGCAGCCAGAGAGTTACAGGTTTTATGTATGATGAAAATTACCTAAAAAGCAATGAGGGAATTTATAATATTAAGGATTTGCTGGGTGAACGATTTATCGGCCAACGCCCTGTATTATGGGATGGCCAGCTATCACAGTCAGAATTGTGTGAGGCATTATATTGTGGTTTTTATGGACTTGAGCTTGAGAATATTTGAGATATGAGAAAGTAATGGCATCACTTCGCAAAATACAAACAGATCTATTGATTATTGGATCAGGGATGGCTGGGTTGTCTGCCGCGCTTTTTGCTGCCAATCGAAATATAAATGCTGTACTGGCCGGTGGTGCCGGAGGATTTGAGTATTCAAGCGGCCTGCTGGATTTATGGGGAATTTCCCTGACGACGAAAGGGCGGATCAGCAAAAAACCATGGGATATGATTGAAAAATTGATCAATGAGTCTCCAGAACACCCCTATGCCAAAGTCAAAAAGGAAGGGTTAAAAAAGGCATTTGATGAAGTGACATCAGCCTTAAAACAAAATGGGCTCCACTACACAGGATATAATGCCTTAAATGTAAATGTCATGACCCCGTTTGGTACGCTGAAACCCACATATCGACTGCCAAAAACCATGTGGGCAAATGTCGAAGCGTTCAAGAAAAAAGAACCGTGTCTTGTTTTAGACTTCAGAGGGCTGAGGGAGTTTTCAGCCGTTTTTTTTAAAGAGATGATGAAAAAAAAGTGGCCAAAATTTGCAACACAATGCATAGTGTTTCCAGACACTCATTTGCGATCAGAAGTTTTTACGCCTTTTCTTGCAAGAAGCATGGAAATTGAACACATACAAGAACAGTTTATAAAGTGTGTTAAGCCTTATATAAAAGGAGAAACCTATTTAGGGTTACCTGCAGTGTTAGGAATTCTTTCTTCAGAAAAAATTCTGAAGAGGCTGGAAGAAGCGTTAAATGTAACTGTGTTTGAAATCCCGACTTCACCTGTATCTGTGCCGGGCATCAGGTTTAAAGAAGCAATGATCAATGTGCTTGGCGGGTCAAGTGTCATGCTTCAGACGAATCAACGGATTACAAAAATCTTAACCACCTCAAATAAGGGGTTTGAGTGTCAAATGGGGCATAATGAAAATCCGTGTGTTGTCCGGTCAGACGCAGTTGTGCTGGCAACAGGAAGGTTCCTTGGTAAAGGTCTTTATGCTGATCAGAATAAAATATATGAAGCATTGTTTGACCTTCCTGTTTCTCAACCGGCAACCAGGCGGCAATGGCATCATACGGAATATTTTACCCCTGACGGTCACAAAATTCATAAGGCAGGTATTGAAACCGATATGTTTTTAAGGCCGGTGGACAAGAATAATAAACCCATATTTAAAAACTTGTTTGCAACAGGCTCAATCCTTGCACATCAGGATTGGATCAGAAGCAAATGCGGATCAGGGCTTTCAATCGGGACGAGTTTTCATGCTGTTCAATCATACCTTCAAATTCAGTAAAGGACATGTTAAGGTACACAGTTAATTAAGGAATATCGTATATGAAAAAGCATGAATCTGATGCAAAAACAGTTTTAAACCGGCTGGGGCAGCTTTCTGGTTTCTTAACAGATCTGGATGCCCATGAGAACAATGAAAACCGGTTTTTGTTAAAAGGTCAGGATGACGATTCAATCAATTATGATTGTTTTGATTTCCCCTTGGAAATTATTCAGAAAACGATGAATTTTGATGTCAGTGTTCTCTATAAAATTTCAAATGTAATTGAAAACAGGCTCATTCTGGAGGTCGTTCGAACCTTTGATCCGAATCATCTGCGGCTGGATTTAAAAGAGGGCAGAAAGCTTCGACTGTTTCTGGACAATCGGGACAAACGGTTTGTCAACGAGGTAACAGCTTATATCAATAAACGGATTTCTAATATAAATGTGCCTGGCATGGGATGCGATATCATGGGGTATGTTTACCTGCCAGAAGGATTTGGAGGCGCCTATCTGTTCGGTGGTGATTTTTGCGGCAGAGAATCTTCTGTTAAGGATTTCGAGGTGGCCAGTGTTGAAATCATGTGTAATTTTTTAAGTACGATTATCATGAAAACCCGATTTGAACAGCAGGCAGAATATGATAATTTAACCGGGCTTTTTAACAGTGCCAAAATCAAACAAAAGGTGGACAATATTCTTAAACGTTCAGAGAGAAAAAAATCGTTAGATGCCTGTATTGTCATGGGAGATATTGATTTTTTTAAAAAGGTTAATGATACATATGGTCATATTCAGGGAGATCTTGTTTTAAAAAAAGTAGGAGATATTTTTTCAAGTTCTCTGCGGGCGGTATTTGATATGGCAGGCCGATACGGTGGCGAAGAGTTTCTATTAATTTTTGATGAAACAACAGAGAAAGATGCTTTTCAAATCGTAGAAAGACTTCGAAAAACCATTGAAAAGACGCTGTTTGAAAAAACTGATAAAACAGGGAAAGTTTTAACGAATCAATTTTTAAATATCACCATGTCTTTTGGAATTGCAAAATTGACCCAGGATGGTGACATACGTTCTGCTCCTGACTGGATTGCACTGGCAGATAATGCGCTTTACGAATCCAAAAAAAAAGGAAGGAATCAGACAACTATTTACAAAGGATAGATGTTGAAATGAAGTTTATTGTAACACCTATCGGGATCATTGAAACCCCGTTTGAGAATTTGGAGGGTATGCCCATACAGCCGTCAGGTGCGGAAAATGTAACCGGTAAGGTAATATTGAAAGAAGAATATACACAAGGGCTCAAAGACCTTGACGGGTTTTCACATATTATTTTGTTGTATTCTTTCCACAGGTCAAGGGGATACAATTTAATGGTGACGCCGTTTTTGGATGATCAGAAAAGAGGTCTTTTTTCAACGCGTGCACCACGGCGCCCGAATTCAATCGGATTATCCATTGTCGAATTAATAAAAATAGAGCGCAATAAAATTATGATAAAGGGAATTGATGTATTAAACCAGACACCTCTATTAGATATTAAGCCCTATGTGCCTGAATTTGATACAAAAAATGTGACATCTGTTGGATGGCTTGAGAAGGGCCGGAAAAGAGTTTCAGTATTAAAATCAGATGATCGATTTATTTAAGGTGTCAGTTAACATGCAACATATGAGGATAATCAGTGGCAAACAGCTTTCAGTTTAATCGACAGGAATTTGCAGGATCTCTAGGGGATCTTGGAACAATATTACCGATTGCCATTGGGATGATTTTAGTTAATGGCTTAAATCCTTCAGGCCTGTTTCTATCAGTGGGATTGTTTTATGTCCTTACCGGGGCTTACTATGGGGTTACCGTTTCAATCCAGCCCATGAAAGTGATTGGTGCTTACGCCATTGCAACCGCAATGACAACAGATCAGGTTGTGGCAGCCACGATATTAATGGGATTGGTTTTACTTGTATTGGGGCTGACAGGCATTATTGATATCATAGGAAAATATACCCCGAAATCAGTTACACGAGGAGTACAATTATCAACAGGGACACTTCTGATGGCTCAAGGTGTAAAGATGATAATCGGCACGTCAAAACTTCAGCTGCTTCACAAATCAGCAGAACCTTATTTGACGATACAATCATTGGGTCCTTTACCTGTTGGCATGATTATCGGCGTTATCGGTGGAATATTAACCTTGTTTTTACTGGATAATAAAAAATTACCTGCCGGTCTTGTAATTGTAGTACTCGGGCTTATTCTGGGGGTGATCTTTGGAACTAAACAGGGCTGGGAAAAGCTTCAATTGGGTTTACATATACCTCAGTGGATGCCGTTTGGAATTCCCCACAAAATAGATTTTATATTCGCCTTGTTTGCCTTAGTGCTGCCGCAACTGCCCATGACTGTCGGAAACGCTGTTATTGCCAATGCGGATCTTTCAAAAGAGTATTTTGGGAAAAAATCTAAAAAAGTAACCTATAAAGCGTTAACCATTACAATGGCGATGGGATGCATTTTAAGCTTTTTGGTGGGCGGCATGCCCATGTGTCATGGTGCCGGGGGGTTGGCTGCACATTATCGGTTTGGTGCCAGAACAGCTGGATCAAATTTTATGATAGGCACCCTCTTTATCGGACTGGTCCTTTTACTTGGGTCTGGAATTTTGAGTATAATTTACCTTATGCCCATGGCGGTCTTGGGCGTGCTGTTAATTTTTGCAGGAAGCCAGTTGGCCATAACCATCCAGGATGTTCTTAATCGAAAAGACCTTTTTGTTGTTGTTGTTATTCTCGGTATTACCCTTGCAACAAATCTGGGTGCTGGTGTAATCGCGGGTTATTGTATTGCCTATTTGATAAAACAGGACAAAATTAATATATAATTATTCAAAATATTCATATCTGTTTTTTCCCATGCTTTTTGCCTTATATAACGCTTGATCTGCTTTTTTAAGAATGTCCTCATACCGGCGGGAGACGTTTATTTCCGTGGCAACACCAAGGCTTATCGTGAGCGTTTTTTCAACGGTTGATTTCTCATGTTTGATGTTCAGATTTCGTACATTTCCGATCAATTGTTCTGCTACATGAGCTGCCCCGTCCTTATCTGTTTCAGGCAAAATAATAATAAACTCTTCACCACCATACCGGGCGCAGAAGTCAGATGGTCGTTTTAAGGTGTTTTTTATTGCATTGGCCACAGAAATCAGGGCCTCGTCACCTTTATCATGACCGTAACAGTCATTATACTCTTTAAAATTATCAATGTCAGCCATGATGATGGAAAGCGGATTGCCTAACCGTCGGGCCCGGCTCACCTCCATAAGTGTTCTGTCATTGAAGTATCTGCGGTTCGGGATGCTGGTCAACGCATCAAACGTTGCCTGGTGGTTAATAATTTTATATGCGCCGATCAATTTAAAACCAGAAAAGAAAATGAAAAAAAGACCAATAACACCGATAAACAAATGACCAAAAATAATGGGTATTATATTGGCTTTTGGCGGATTGAAAATTTTAACACTGATACCGCCAAGAATATCATTGAGCTTGTAACCTTTTTCAGTATGACAGGCCAGGCATGACTGCTCAGCTTTAAGCCCTTTCATATATCTGAAGAAGGTCTCATTTGGTTTGGAGATCATTTCTCCTTTTTCAACAATTTTGTTATTACTGAAGTTTTCAAGCGCTTTTTTTTCCCAAGCATCAGGCCTGTTTCCCGGCCTCAGGGGATTCAGACCGGCAACATGAAACTGGATGCCTAATTTTTTATTGGTAAGTTCAGAAATTTGCCTGGTCATAAAAGCAGGGTTCATTTTGGTCAAAGAAATACCACCACAGAGTAAATCTCTTTGGGGGTCATCTAAATAAATATTTGGTTTTGTCTGGTCAGAGACTTTAACATAAATACCGTTAAGAGAAGAATTCCATTGCCGGGTAATAACCATTTGATCGAAAAGCGTTTTTGCTGTTTGAAAAATAAGAGCGTACTGGTTTGATTTAATGGATGTTATATTCCAATAGGCTGAAATACTGACAATTAAAAGCCAAAAAGCAACAACACTATAAAGCTTGTTTTTCATGATAGTCCTGTAATAATATTGTATCAGACTCCCAGTTCATAAAAATAACAAAGCAGGCTTTTAATGTCAAAACAAAGCTTTCTCATGATTTTTTAACATTCAGATAACCTTGGCAGGTTAAATATTCCATGATAATAATCTTAAAACAAGATATTACAGCTTCATTATTGCCTTTATTACGGCAGGTGTGGGGATTGTAACTTTATAACATTTGCCGGAAAGATTTTGCTGTACAGCATCAAATCATTTGTATATTGCAGGGAGGGAATAACCCCGGCCTGTGCGTTACAGGTATCAGGCCGGGATTATCAGGTGTACGTCTCTGAACTGATATTAAATGGCACTTTTAATTTCAAAATCTGCATAGGCTGCCATACCATGTTCGCCAACATCAAGACCGCCCATTTCTTCTTCTTCATCAACACGGATACCAAGTGTCATTTTGAGAACAAAGAAAATTATATAGGCAGATACAAAGCAGGGAATCGCATAGGCAACAACACCGATTAATTGTATTAAAAAAGAATGGTCAGCACTGAACAATCCTACTGCCAGGGTTCCCCAGATGCCGCAGACAAGATGTACAGACAGGGCACCAACAGGATCATCGATTTTTATGCGGTCAATACCCATAACTGAGATGACAACGAGCATGCCAGCGATGAAGCCGATAATAATTGAACCCATGACACTGACAACGTCAGCCCCGGCTGTGATACCAACTAGACCTGCCAAAGACCCGTTGAGTGCCATTGAAAGATCAGGCTTTTTCTGTAATATCCATGACAGAAATATGGCGCCCATAATTCCGGCAGCCGCAGCAAGAGATGTTGTTACAAAGACAAATGAGACAGCTGCGGGGTCTGCAGAAAGTACAGAACCGCCGTTAAAGCCAAACCAGCCCAGCCACAGCAGAAAGACACCGATTGCCGCTAACGGCATACTGTGACCCATGATCGGTTTGATACCATTTTTCGTGTATTTGCCTAGACGGGGTCCAAGAAGCAGAACGCCAGCCAACGCAGCCCATCCACCGACCGAGTGAACCAGGGTAGACCCTGCAAAATCATAAAAACCCATGGCGTCCAACCAGCCGCCGCCCCATTTCCAGCTGCCAACCCACGGGTAAATGAGGGCAACATATATGGTGGAAAAAATTAAGAAACTGTGCAGTTTAATTCGTTCTGCAACAGCCCCGGAAACAATTGTTGCAGCTGTGGCAGCGAACATGGCCTGAAAAATAAAATCAGTCCAATAGGTATATATACCTACGCCGTCATCACCGGCTACCATCATGTTTTCAGGGCTGACACCAATGCCGAAACCGGAAAAACCCAGAAAGCCAGACAAAGAAAAGTCACCAGGATACATCAGGTTAAACCCCACAGCAGCATAGGTTAAAAGACCAATGGCAATAATGGCTGTATTTTTGAACAGAATATTGACGGTGTTTTTTGCCCGGGTCAGGCCTGACTCAAGGCTTGCAAATCCAAGATGCATAATAAAAACCAAAAAGGTTGCCACAAGCATCCACGTATTATTGGCGACATACGTTGCAGCTGCGCCGGTTACCTGTGCAGCGCCGTCCGCCGCAAGAGCAGCAGAAGGCAGAGCCATCATGGTTGTTGTTGAAAATAAAATTTTTTTGTTAGATTTTAGTGTTTTCATTAAACCCTCTTTATCTTTTTGTTAAGTGTTATCTTTTTTTGTCTATAATGTTGTTAAATCGCTTCTTTTCCGGTCTCACCCGTCCGGATCCGGCAGACAGCATCCAAAGAATAAATGAATATTTTTCCATCCCCTATTTTTCCTGTCTTTATGCTTGCAATAATGGTTTCAACGACCTTGTCTGCAATGTCTGTATCTACGACGATTTCAACTTTGACTTTTGGTACAAAATCAACTTCATATTCTGCACCGCGATAGACTTCTTTGTGGCCTTTCTGCCGCCCAAAGCCTTTTACTTCTGATATGGTCATGCCTTTGACACCGAGGTCAGCCATTGCTTCTTTGAGGTCTTCAAGTTTGAACGGTTTAATAATTGCTTCAATTTTTTTCATTTAACGCCATCCTTTCAATGTTTTTACAAAATACTGTTTAAGTTTTTTCTGAACATTTATTGCAAATGAGGTGCCAAACAGAAAATTTTATTTTAACATGCTGAAATCATAGAATAAGTTTTGTATACGCAGTCGAGACCAAAATGCATATTATTACATTTTTGTTTTTAATGTAATTTCAAAAATGTAATAATATATTAATATGCGATATTTTTAACACGCACAACAGGGCCTGGTCCGGATCCTTAAAAACGTCATGCCGGAAATGTTTGGTAGAGTCGTTTAAGTTCAATTAAAGATAGGGTTCGGTTTTTTTGCCGGACCTTTTTTTTTATAAGGGTCAATAATTTCTCAGCCTCAGCCTTATTAATGTGAATGCCCTGATTTGATAAGGTCTGCCGGATTCCCCGGCTGCCCGAATGGATACCGATAATATGTTCACAGCCTTTTCTGCCAACCATTTTCGGGTTAAACGGCTGGTAGGATAAAGGGTTCTTAATTAATCCCGCGCAATGGATACCTGATTCATGGCGGAATGCATTTTTCCCGACAATCGGTTTTGAGGCGCTGATTTCCATGCCGGAAGCTGCCGCAACCATGCGACAAAGTTCTGTAAGGTAATTTGCCTTTAATTTCCCCTGATAGTCACCCAATTCAAACAGGGCAATACAAATCTCTTCCAAAGGTACATTTCCTGCGCGTTCGCCAATACCGTTCACCGTGACACTTAGGGATGCTGCCCCGGCTGCCACAGCACAAACTGCGTTGGCTGTGGCCATGCCAAGATCGTTGTGGCCGTGAAATTCAATGTCCATATCTGGTATTGTTTTTAACAGGTCCGTAATTGTATGCATGATGGTTAATGGTGTGGCCATGCCCACTGTATCTGCAATCCTGAAGCGATGTGCGCCCGATTGATATGCCTGTTCGGCAAACTGTCTTAAAAATGTCCTGTTTGTTCTTGTGGCATCCTGTGCACCCACAGAGACTACGTCAAAATGCCTTTTAGCAAATGCAGTCAGATTTACAAGGGTGTCCAGGACCCAGTTTTCTGTTTTATCAAATGTCTTAAGCAATATGGATGAGGTTGGAAAACTTATATGAACCCCTGACGTGTTGCATGCGGCCGCAAGTTCAATATCCATTTTTTTGGCCCTGCACCAGCAGGACAGATCGCAGCTTAATTTTAGTCGGGCTAATCTTTTTATGTCTTTGCATACAGCATCGTCCATGGCAGGGATACCCGCTTCAATCTCATCTACGCCAGCTTCATCCAGCAGGGATGCAATCTCAAGCTTTTCTTTTGTACTGAAAATGACACCCGGTGATTGTTCACCATCTCTTAATGTGGTATCCACAATCCACACCGGTCCTGGTGTTCGTATTTTTTTCATGTGAAACACAAAATTTACCTCATAAGTTTAGATACGTTCAAGGGTGTCATAGAACATATTCATAAGCGACGACACCGTCTTCAATGGCATCCAGGATATCATCGATCGCATCTTCACTGGTAACGCCTCCATACCATAAATTGTCAGGATACACGATCACGACAGGGCCTTCGTCACACATTTTCAGACAGCAGGTGCTCGAAACGATAACGTCTTCAAGCCCCCTGTCTATGATTTCGTTTTCGATGTACGGTAAAAAATCAATCGAATCTTTTCTATGACATTTTCCCTTTGGTTCTCCAGAGGGCCTGAAACTGGCACATACGAGTATATGTTTTTTTGGCTTTTCCATAGTTCTCCTTTGTTTTACATGCATCCCATTCCTGCACCCTGACAGGACTCTCCACATCCAGAATGCTCTCTTACAATTAAATGATTTAAATTTTTACCTTCCTTTACCGCATGGAGGATCTCACTGATCATTCCATTGACTTCAAGGATCTCAATCCCTTTTTGGTTGAGAATATGTTTAGGGTTCTTACCAATTCCGCTGACCAAAAGAAGATGGCAATCCTTGATCACTTCTGAAAGTTTCAGCCACCTTAAATCTTTTCCTCCCATCTCAGGTGCAGGTCTTTTTTCCAAAAACACAGGCTCTTTTTGGCTGATATCATATATGTTTAGATACGCAGCTTCACCCAGGTGCTGATTCACAAGCACACCTTCTCTTGATGTCACGGCAACCAATTTTTTTTTATCTTTTTTAAGTGTCTTGGTGCTGTTATTTTTTTCTTTGCCTTTTGCATGTTTCATAAGGCTGTTCATTAGTTCAAGATCGGTTTTCTCATCTAATTTCCCCACAGCATCGGCCCTGCATCTTTTGCAATGGAGCATCTGTGGTATGTAGGGTCTTGATTTAACCCTGATCTGGGTCATCAATTTATTGGAGGGTTCTTCAAGATTGGAAAAATTTGATCCAGGGTTGGGAAAATAGGGCATGCAGTTCAAAAGATCTACATTGTATTCTGACATCTTTTTGGCAATATCTGTAACATGATGATCATTGATGCCCGGGAGCACAATGGTGTTTATTTTTACAATAATTCCTCTTTGCTTCAGCCCTTTAATAGATTTTATCTGGTTTTCCAGAAGAACCTGAACCCCCTTTTCAGGGCCTAAAGAACGTTTTCCATACCTGACCCATGAATAGATGTGCCGGGCGATATCAGGGTCAATCGCATTGACAGTGATGCTGACATGGCTTACGTCAAGTGATTTAATATCATCCAGATAATCAGGAAGATTCAAACCGTTTGTTGCAACACATAGCAGCATTTCAGGGAATTTTTTTCTAACCAGCTCTAAAGTGGATAGTGTTTCAGCCGGGTTCGCAAAAGGGTCTCCCGGGCCGGCAATGCCAACCACTGAAATGCACTGCTTTTTTATCATCACCTCTTCCAGGTAATCCAGGGCCTGGAAGGGGGTTAATATGCTGCTGCTGACGCCGGGACGGCTTTCGTTCACACAATCAAACTTTCGGTTGCAAAAATTACACTGTACATTGCAGCGGGGTGCTACAGGCAGATGAACACGCCCGAAATCTTTACAGGCTCCCGGGTTAAAGCAAGGGTGATTTTTAATATTCATTTTAATATCCTTTTTTTACATATAAGAATAGCCAACTTTTGATGTTTCCTGCCGGTGGTGGAGTAAGACATTGATAATGGTATCAAAAAGCTGCTGAGCGCCTTTATATCCGATATGGAGCACCCGTGTACCCCCAACCCTATCATGGATGGGAAATCCCACCCTCACCATGGGAACTTTTAACCGTCTGGCCATGGCATAACCTTTGCTGTTTCCAATCACTACATCTGGTTTAAGGAACCTTGCTTTTTCTGTCATTTGTGTAAAATCCATATTGTCAAACACATTGGTTTGTTTAAAAACATGTTCAGGAAGACTTTTTTTAAGAAGGTGCTTTAAAAAACCACTTTTGCCGCCAGAGGCACAAAGCACAGGAATGATCCCTATTTCTGCCAGAAAAACAGACAGACCCAGGACAAAATCTTCTTCTCCGTATACAACAGCCTTTTTTTGAGAAATATATTTGTTTCCATCTACATAAGAATCAATAAGCCGGCCTTTTTGTTCCAGATATTTTTCAGGGGTTGGTTTTCCTGTCATCAGTTCTATTGTTTTGAACAACAGGTCTGTTGCTTTAGCCCCCATGGGAACTCCCATTCGGTTACAGGTAACCCCAAATCGGTTTTCAAGAAGCGATCCGGCACTTTGAAAGCCTTTTTTTGACAATTGATCAAGAACAGCGCCAAACTCCAGACTATTGGTTGAAAACCTCATTTTTTCGATTTTCTCTATGGGGGTACCTCCCTTTTGAATCGCCTGGTATTCAACCCAGGACGGCCCTTCCAGCCGTTCTGAATAATCAGGGAGAATAATCACTTTTGTGTTAAAATCCTGAAAGATTTCCTTTAAATGACGAATATCTTCATTAGATACCATGCCTGGGAAAAGGTTGATCACCTGTCGTTTTCTTAGCCGGTTATCTTTTTTGGAGGGGGCAGGATTGAATCGATCAACTATGGCTTTTACAGCCTGGTTAAACCCATCGACATGGGTCCCTTTGTAACTGGGGGTGGACACATGGACAAGGATGGTTCTGCCGAATGTTGACCCCATGCTGTCCAGCATCATGGGAACATCATCACCAATGGTTTCAGAAAGACAGGTCGTGGCAATACCTATCATTGCAGGCGAATATTGTTTTGTGATGTTTTCTATGGCAAGTTTCAGGTTTGCACCACCGCCGAAGATAGCTGTTTCTTCAGTAAAGTTTGAAGAGGCAATGTCTACAGGCTCTTTAAAGTGGCTGATTAAATATCGTCTCATATATGTGGAGCAGCCCTGGGACCCGTGAAGCAGGGGCACTGTTTTTTCTACCCCATTGAATGCAAGCGCAGCGCCAAGGGGGGTGCAGGTCTTGCAGGCGTTCTGAGTGGCAGTATAATTATGTTTGTGAATCATTTTATTTTCCTTGTCGGTGTTTTATTCTTCTGGGTACCAGGTCCCAGACAGGGCTGGTTACAGTTTGATGGACCTCGCGTGCAAAATTTTCCATGCCTGAAAATCCTGCCAAAGGAATTTTCCGTTCATGGTTATGGTCGCAAAATCCAATACCAAGTTTGTAGGCAATCGGACGCTCTTTTACCCCGCCGATAAAAAGATCAGCGTCTTTTTCCACGATATATTTTGCCAGTTCCAGCGGGTTGGCGTCATCCAGGATAACCGTACCCTGATCACACATATCGCCAAGGACCTTATAATCTTCACTGGTGCCTGTCTGCGATCCCACCAATACAACATCCATATCCAGGTACTTTAATGCCTTTATCAGGGAAAAAGCCTTGAAGGCTCCGCCCACATAGATAGCAGCCTTTTTCCCTGAGAGGTCTTTTCTTATTTCTGCTAGACCTGGACTGATTGCCTGCACCTGCCGCCGGATCAGTTTTTCAGTCCGCTGCAGGATATCTGGATTTTCTTTGAAAAAGACGGCAACCTGATAAAGGGCATCTGAGGTGTCTTCAATACCGAAATATGAAACTCTGATGTAAGGAATCCCGTATTCCTTTTCCATTTTTTTTGCAAGATGGGTCATGGAACCTGAGCACTGAACAACGTTTAAACAGGCGCGACGCGCATTTTTAATGTCATTGATACGTCCATCGCCTGTCATGACAGAAACGACCTGTATCCCCATTCTTTTATAGTAGTTTTTTATAATCCATGTTTCCCCGCCAATGTTGAATTCGCCTAAGATGTTAATACTCTGGGGGATTTTCGTTTTGATCCCGGTTCGATTGATCAGGGAGAATAACGCATCACAAGCAGCGATATACCCATCTTTTTTCGTGCCTTTAAACCCTTCTGAATGAACAGGAAGGACTGGGAGGTTTACTTTTTTTTCAACCTGCCTGCAGACAGATTCTACATCGTCACCAATGATTCCCACGATGCAGGTTGAATAGACAAAAGCAGCCGTTGGAGAGTATTTGTCGATCAGCTCCAGTAAGGCCTTTTCAAGTTTTTTTTCTCCACCGTATATAACATCTGTTTCAGAAAGGTCAGTCGAAAAACTCATTCGATGAAGCTCAGGCCCGGAAGACAGTGCCCCCCGGATATCCCATGTATAGGATGCGCATCCAATGGGCCCGTGAATAAGGTGAAGGGCGTCAGCAATGGGATATAATACCACGCGCGAACCGCAGAAAACGCAGGCGCGCTGGCTTACAGCCCCGGCAAGGCTTTTTTTCTCACAGCTGATATCAAAATCATCTTTTCCTTTTTGAAAAACCTGGGATTTTCTCTCTTTTAATACTGATATTGTTTCCATATCAATTCAGCCTACATTACAAGTTCAAAGCTTTCTTCAGGCGCATCTCTGTCAAGCCGTTCCATGAGTACATCAAGAATTTTTTCGAGCAGCCGTATGCCGCCGTTGTAACACAGGGACGGAAAGTAGCTGTGCCCTATTCTGTCGAGGATGGGGAATCCATACCGCACAAAAGGGATATCATCATCCCGTGCCATATATTTTCCATAGGTGTTGGCCATTAACAGATCGACCGGGTCATTTTTAATCCACTGATGTAATAAAAACATATCTCCACCAGCTCTAACATTGACCTTATGCGGAAGGTGGGATGTGATTTCAAGGATTCTCTTTTCAAAATTTTTTCCAGGCGTTCCCGTAACAATATGAATCGGCAGCATGTCAATGGAAACAAGGAATTCTGTCAAAGGAACGAGGTGATCCGGATCCCCTGCCAGGGCAACTTTTTTTCCATAAAAGTATTGATGCATATCTGTAATTACATCCAGGAGCTGGCCGCGTTCCCGTGTGAGTTTATCCGGCACGTTCACCCCGGCTGCCTTTCGAAGGGTATCAATAAAGCGGTCTGTTGCAGCCAGTCCGATGGGAAGGTCCTGGACCTGGCACGGCACTTTCCATTTGTTGTCAAGAGCCCTGACCGCATCGGATGATGCCAAAGGGCCAAGCGCAATACTCCCGGCACTGTCCCCGGTGCTTTTTAATTCGTCAATCGTGACACCGCCGTCAGGAAACATTTTATACCGTCCTGTCTGGGGTCCGTTAAGAACATTTGATGTGTCAGGAAAAAGGATAGGAGAGATTCCCATCAGTATTGCCACTCTTTTTATTTCAGCCATATCAGAAGGTTCTACAAATCCCGGCACAATGTTGAATTTTCCATTGGGGTCTCCTGTGGACTCTGAGAAATATGTGGCCATGGCTGTTGTCATATTGGCAAACCCTGTAATATGGCTGCCGACATAACTTGGTGTGCTGGCGTTAATCACATGTTTCCCCTGGGGAACCTTGCCGTCTTTTATTGCTTTTTTAGAAATCTGACTGACGTCATCCCCAATGGTTTCTGACAGGCAGGTTGTATGAACCGCTATGATATCAGGATCATAGGTAGTAAAAATATTATCAATGGCCTGTATCAGGTTTGCCTGGCCTCCGAAAACTGAAGAGCCTTCTGTGAAGGAGCTTGTCGCTGCCATCACAGGCTCCCTGTAATGACGGGTCAGGGTGCTCCTGTGGTAGGCGCAGCACCCCTGGGACCCGTGGCTGTGGGGCAGGCAGCAGTGAATTCCGAGAGATGCATACATCGCACCGATGGGCTGACAGGTTTTTGCTGGATTAACTGTAAGCGATTTTCGCTCTTTTACCTTTTTTTGTGTATGTCTGAGAAGCATTTGCACAGTTCTCCTGTATGGTTGGTTGTTTCATCATCATTTTCAGATAAGAAAATTTTAAAATTCGAATGGAAGGACTACTCCCATACATATTTGGCAGACAGTTCAGGGCTTGCCTGCCAAGGGGCTTCAAGATATTTCCAGACCTTTGAATTTACCAGTCTGTCGATCTCTTTATAAAAATTTACCGCCCCTTTGAATCCTGCATAAGGCCCGCCTGAATCGTAACTGTGCAATTGTTTCATAGGAATTCCACTTTTTTGAATGGCGTATTTTTCTTTGATTCCTGCACAATAGATATCGGGTTTGTATATGGCCAGTAATTTTTCAGTTTCATATTGACTGACATCATCAATGATCAGTGTTTCAGGTGCCATTTCCTTCATCATACCGTTGTAGTCCTTGAATGAAAAGCCTTTTTTTTCAAGCGCTTTAAGTTCTTTGGGGGTTTTTCTCGGGTGATATTTTTTTTCATCCTTTTTTACATCCAGTTCTTCAATGTTTCTGGAGTCTGCATCAATTTTAATGTCCGGGAGAACACTTCGCCCTTCATAGTCATCACGATGGGCAAATTCATATCCCGCGCTGATGGTTTTCATCCCGATTTCTTTAAACAATTCCTGATAGTGGTGGGCTCTGGAGCCGCCGACAAACAGCATGGCTGTTTTGCCCTGGCATCTTTTCTTTACTTGCTGCCGTATCTTTTCAATTTCCGGCAGTTCTTTTTTAATTACCTTTTCCACTTTTTTGGTTAATGTTGATTCGTTAAAATACTGGGCTATTTTTCGTAGAGATTTGGCCGTTGATTTGGCGCCGATAAAATTAATTTTTACCCAGGGGATGCCATATTTTATTTCCATCATATCGGCCACATAATTAATCGATCTGTGGCACATAACGGTATTCAGGTCAGCTGTATGGGCGTTGGCAAACTGGTCATACGTGGAGTTTCCGCTGAATGTGGAGACAACAGAAATACCGCAGGCATCCAGAATGCGGTCTATTTCAAACCCGTCCCCGCCAATATTATATTCACCCAGAAGATTGATTTTGTATTCAGCATCTTTTATGGTATCATCTTCTCCAACGACATGGGCGAAAATACCGTTGTTCGCGATATGATGACCAGCAGACTGGCTGACACCCCTGTACCCTTCACAGGAAAATCCAAATATGTTGATGCCCAGTTTTTCTTTCATCTCTCTTGCAACAGCATGAACATCATCTCCAATCAACCCTACAGGACATGTGGAAAAAATACTGATGGCCTTTGGTTTGAAAATATCATACGCTTCCTGGATGGCCGCTTTTAATTTTTTTTCACCGCCGAATACAATATCTTTGTCCTGCATGTCTGTTGAAAAACAATAGGTCATAAAATTGTCGTCTTTGTCTGATGCCGGACGGGTCTGGTTTCTCCGGGTCAGCCATGAATAGAACCCGCACCCTATAGGGCCGTGGGTAATATTTACAATATCCCTTGTTGGCCCCAGGATTACACCTTTGCAGCCGGCATAGGAGCAGCCCCGTTGTGTGATGATCCCGGGGACCGTTCTGACATTGGCCCCCATGATCGGTACGCTGCCATCGTCGTTGATTTCATTTGTCATGATCTGCTTTGATCTTTTCCTGGCAACCTTGGCAGGATACTTTGACAAAAGTTCACTTTTTACTGCCTCAGGATCAGGCAGAATCTCATCTTTTTTATCTTTTATTTCAACACTCATCTTTATATATTATCCTTACACCTTTTCATTAGAAATCATCCAGAACACTGTCACCACGCTCACCTGTTCTGACAGAAAGAGAATCAGATATCGGCATTACCCAGATGACACCGTCTCCAGATTTTTTGGTCTGGTTGGCTTCCATAATGGTGTCCACGGTTTTGGTGACAAGTTTTTCTGGGACAACAACAGATATGGCTCTTTTGGGGATAAGACGATTGGATTGCCCCAGTTGCGCAATGGCTTCTTCATACCCCTGTTCTGCGCCTTTTAAAAGCGTCATGTCTACAAGGCCTTTGCCTCTACCCAGCGCTTCCATGGCAGTCATTGAGGAAATACCCGCCTCAATCAGCGCTTTTTTTGTTTTATTGATCATGTTCATCCGGATGATCGCCATGACTTCCTTCATACTGCCACCTCTTCGGATTCTTCTTCAGGTTCTTTGAAGCCAGAACTGATGGTATAAATTTCATCAACAGGACTGACAAAAATCTTGCCATCACCAAACGCACCGTCTTCTCCTGTTTTGGCAGTTTTCATGACTGTTTTAATTACAAATTCCTTGTCTTTTTCATCCACAACGCAGATTAGCATCTCTTTGGGAATTTCATCATAGGTGATTTCACCGATTTTAATTCCCCGCTGTTTCCCTCTGCCGGCAACACTCATACGCGTCACAGCAGGGAACCCTGCCTCCATAAGAGCCGCCATTATCTGGTTGGTTTTTTCCGGTCTCACAATAGATCTAATCATTATTTTCATCGGTATGGTTATCCTTATTTTTGGTTATCAGGCTGCAATGCCGTAGTCGATAAGAAGCGCTTCAAGTTCTTCAATTTCAATAGGCGTCGGAACAACAAACATTTCGTTTTCGTCAATTTTTTTTGCAAGTGCTCTATATTCATCTGCCTGGGGATGTTCAGGTGCATGGTCTATGACAGTTTTTCGATTAATTTCTGCATGCTGCACCATGTTGTCCCTGGGGATAAAGTGTATCATTTGGGTTCCAAGCTTTTTGGCTAGAACTTCAATCATTTCCTTTTCATTGTCGACATTCCTTGAATTGCAGATTAAACCGCCCAATCTGACACCGCCAGAATTTGCGAATTTAACGATCCCTTTGCAAATATTGTTTGCTGCATACATGGCCATCATTTCGCCGGATACAACAATATATATTTCCTGGGCTTTTCCTTCACGGATCGGCATGGCAAAGCCGCCGCATACCACATCACCCAAAACATCGTAAAATACATAGTCCAAATTTTCATCTTCAGCATAGGCGCCAAGCTGTTCCAAAAGGTTGACAGATGTGATGATGCCCCTGCCGGCGCATCCAACACCAGGTTCCGGTCCGCCTGACTCTGTGCAAAGCGTACCGCCGTAGCCTATTTTTCTGACATCCTCAAGCAGTACATCTTCCCCTTCTTCTCTCAATGTGTCCAAAACTGTTTTCTGGGCAAGTCCATTCAGCAGCAGCCGGGTTGAATCCGCTTTTGGGTCACAGCCCACGACCATGATTTTTTTTCCAGCCTCGACAAGGCCGGCAACAGTATTCTGAGTGGTTGTTGATTTTCCAATTCCGCCTTTTCCGTAGATTGCTATTTTTCGCATGGTGTTTCCTTTTATAAGTTATAAGATGTTCCGTTTTTGCCAAAATACATCACGTGTTGTTGAAATCATATAAATGCAACCATCATTCCAATTGTATAAAAAAAGAAAAATTTATTTATAATCTATTGATTTTTCTGTATAAAAATATAAATATTAATCATAGAGATGTGTTTAAATTCGTGTAAAATATTTCAAGTTAAATATATTTAATACAATTTTGTATCCTATATATTTCATTATTGTTATTTTTTTGGATAGAACTCACTGCTTTTAACCACAAATCGCAGTTAAAAACTTATTATAGCTGAAGACATGTAAGGTAAAATATTTTCTTATGCACAAAATTGTAATTACATTGCTCATGCAATTGTTTTTGTCAGACAGATAAGGCGGGTATGGTTCCAGTTTAATCGCTTGTAAAAACTCAGGGCAGGTGTATTGTCTTTATCCGCAAGAAGTTGAAAATGTTGTATGTTTCTTTTTTCAGCCCAGCCAAGAATAGCCGACAGGAGCCTGTTTCCGATTCCCTTGTTTCTAAAATCAGAATCTACAATTAAATCTTCGATAACAGCAGTAATTCCTCCCTGGGCAGTTGAAATCCGAGTTTGTGCCGAACACATTCCAACAAGCTTTTTCTTGTATTGCGCAACCTTTACGGAGCGGTGCCTGCCGCATCCGTCAAGCATCATCATCAGCCCATTTTTTTGTTTTTCAATATTAAATGTAAAATCATTTTCAATTGAAAAAAGCTGATCTAACAGGCCTGCGAGCGCATCAACATCATTTATTGTGGCGGTCCGAATTATAATCTGTTCAGAAAATATCATGCTGTCTCCTTTTTAGGTTTGTCCAAACTTAAAACAGCAAACTTTGTGCCATTTCATGGTAAAAAGATAAGGGATGTGCCATCAAAAATTATGAGGTGCATATGCTTAATAGCTCTTCTTTTGATTGATAGGCAAAAAAACGATGCGCCGGAACCTGAGGCAGAAGCTGTCTGTATGCAGTGTGTTCTTTTTTTTGAGAAGAAAAGGCAAAGATGGTTTTGGCCCTTTTAATTTTTTGTTTGAACAGGCTGTCTATTTGCAAACTGGGATTAGGATGAATAATAACATTCATAGATTCATTTGCTTCCTGGAAAAGAAACAGGCCGTCAATCGGGTGTTGTACAACAGCAATTTTTTGAATGTTTTTCTCAAAACTCATGCCGGAAACCATGCTTCCTGCGACGATGCGGGTTTTATCATCCCTTTGTTTTTCAAAAGAGTAAATAAAGACAGACATCAGTTTTCTTTTAACAATATAGGGAATAACTATTCCTGAAGGTAGAAAATGCGTTTTGTCTGTGTCACTATCCTTTTTATACCCCCAGTTTTTTAATGGACGCGCCTGGCCGAATTTATTCCACCCTAAATGCATTTTCTTTATGAAATCATTTTTCAAACCCTTGGTAAATAAAAAGGCCAAAGGGTCTTCATTGTTTTTTCCCCAAAGATGCCTGTGAGACCGGGTTACAAATGCCATGGCTTTTCTTTCCCATATGGTACGGTCAAAATCTGATATTTGATACATGTTTCTATTCCGGGATAAATTGTATTAAATCTTTTTGTGTGCAGTTGAATGCATACCATGTTATTTTTTCTGAATATCTGCCAATGGTGCTTAAAACAGCCATTTTTTTTTCACAAACTTTTTTATTTATGATATCACCATACCAGAAAACCTTAGGCACCAGAAGTGCATTAATAAACGGCAGGTGATGGTTTAAACAGTATTTGGCAGCCTGTTTGTCGTCTGTCAGAATAAAGCCCTTTTTGCTTCCAAGAAACAGGCGGAGAGTATCTTTTTCCCCTGTATCGAGATTTCCCTTGTTCAGCGCGGTGCAGTGCTTTTTTGATTCCTTTACAGACTTGACCACAAAGTTATTCTGCCTGCGATGTCGTTTAAATGATTCTGCACCAGCGTAACCAGGCATGGTTATTTCATCAAATACAGTTTGGGCTAAAATACTGTCAAACACGTTTAAAAACAGAGAAAACAGCTGTACCTTTTCCAAAAGAATAGCAGATGATGCATCAGTGAAGACAGGCGTCAGTGTCATCATATAATCTCTTTGTATATGAAATAGGCATAAAAAAGACCCAGGGCGGCACCCGCAAGCCTGGGTAGTTTCCCCAGAAAAGCTGTGAAGAAAAAATGTCCCGCAGCAGCGCCCATTATAATATAGATGGCAAGATTAAATGATGAGGGTATGGTGATAGGAGAAAAAATGGAAAAGATACCGATACAAAGGGGAATGCAGATATGACAATCGCCAATTTGTGAAGAATAGGCGATTTCGGATCGTTTTACAGCAGCATAATATAGGGCCAAAAAAGCATTTGGAACAATCATTAATATGCCGCTTAAAAAACCGATATTGGTGTTATTGAAAAAGCCTGAACCATGTGTTGAGATCCAGAGTATCAAGCTGTCGATGCTGGAGAAAATTCCCCATGCACAAATGCCGATAATCGTAAAATCGAAAAAAATCCTTTTCTTTATCTTTCTTGATTTCCGGGTGTTGTTTTTAAGCACATCAAAGACATGAAACAGCTGCCAGAAAAAAAAGAATCCTATCAGGAGCATCCCGTCTGTAGAACCAATCGTACCGTCTTTTGATACAATATAAAGTGCTGAAGCAAAAAATATCATGGCAGAGATGCTCAACAGCAGCGATAGATGATGGATCTTGGCGTCATTTTCAGAATGTTTCGTTTTTTTGAAAAGGTTCAGCCCCCATAACAAGGATGGAACGGCAAGGATAATGGTTAAATTTGTAACGTTGTTGACCAGACAATTTTCTAATACAGCAGCACCATCAGATCCCTTTTGGGCCAGTAAATATGCAAAGCATAGATTGGGAAAACCACTGAAATACGGCATGACCAGCGTGCCAATAATTGTTCCTTCAAATCCGTTTTTTTCAACAGCGCCAAGGCTGAAAATCATTAAAAAAGAACAGGCGAGAAAACATAAAATTAACTGCCACCATCCAGGGGTAATTAAGATTAAAAAATAGGGTTTTAAGCTGCCTGTTATAGAAATGATCTGTGAAAATAAATCATCCAAACCATACACCTAAATTTAATTAAACGTTTTGAATAAATAAAAGATTGCTTGATGTAAATCAAGGATTTATCCTTGTAACCATATTAAGTAATCCATATGATGGAACCTTACAACAAAAAAGGAATGCAGTTGATTGAATATCCAAAAAAGCTGATTTTAGAGCCCACAACGCGCTGCAATTTTAAATGTGAGATGTGTGTAAAACAATCCAGCGGATGTGAGATTTTAGAGGGGAACCTTGAAAACGATGTGTTCTCAAAATGTGAAAAATTATTTCCCAGTTTAGAATCAGTAATTTTTACGGGTGTTGGAGAACCGCTGTTAAATCAAAATTTAGAAGTTTATATGTCAAAAGTGAAAAAAACGCTGCCTGCTCATGGTACGATCGGGTTTCAAACCAATGGGAAGCTGTTAACACAAGATAGAGCAGAAGCACTTCTTCGTTCAGGACTCAATAAAATTTGTATTTCTGTTGATACGATCCAGCCTGGATTATTTGACCAGGTTCGTGAAGGGGGAAGGCTCTCAGATGTTGAACTGGCGTTTGAGGCGCTGATGAATGCCAAAGAAAAGCTGGGTCAACATCGGCTAAGTCTTGGAATTGAGTTTGTATTGATGAAAAAAAATATGAATGAGCTTCCCCTTCTGGTTGAATGGGCAGATAAAAGACAGGTGGATTTTATCATTGTCACTCATTTAACAGCTTATGAAAAAGATATGGAACATCAGATTGCTTTTTTGAATAATTCATTTGAATCTCTGGACCTGTTTGAAGATTTTCGGCAAAAAGGTTTAGAAAAAAACATCGACATAAAGGACTATGAAAAAATTCGGTGGAGAACGCTTAAATCTGAAAAGGAAGTTGAGATTTATAAACTGATTGCAGCTTTCAAGGAAAGCGCACTGGAAAAAAAGCTATATGTAAACCTGTTTCATCTCCTGTCGGAATCTGCTGACGAGTACGATCGAATGAATGCGGTTTTTGAAAGGACGCGTTCAAAAGCACACTCATATGGTATTGAGTTGGTTTTGCCGGGGATCAGGCCTAAAACGCATCGGTACTGTCCATTTGTTGAGACAGATGCCATGTTTGTGACATGGGACGGAAAGGTATCGCCTTGTTATTTTCTGTGGCACAAATATACTGCTGCGCGCATCGGCTATACAAAACATATCACTCCCATTTGGTTTGGAAATGTATTGGAATTTATGCCGGAACAGATTTGGAACGACTCAGAATATAAATCGTTTAGAACCAAGGTAAAACAGTATGATTATCCAAATTGTCATGCCTGGTGTGAAACCCGATGTGATTATGTGCTGGATGAGCCCTTTTATCAGGATTGTTTTATTAATGATATTCCGTGCGCTGACTGCCACTGGAATTTGGGGTTCCTGAACTGTTTAATCTGAAATTTGATACCAGTGACGCTTTTTTGTTCAGATTGGTAAAAAATACCGATTCAAATTCAGTATGAATTCAAGATGATATAAAATATTTTTTGATATCATTAAAATAATGTTTGACATTTATAAAATTTTCATGCATTATACGCCGGTCTTCTCGAGGGACGGTTTCATTTTCTTCGGGGAGTTTTTTTTTGATCTTTGAAAATTGGTCAGTGAAGAAAATTGGAGCGGGTCAATAACAAGAC
>CAYFKW010000012.1:0-7656 GCA_964343845.1 uncultured Desulfobacula sp.
AGGGGGGTCAAAATTGGACGCTGACGGGGGGTCAATTTTAAACGCTGATTGACAAGGGCTCGCCTTTCATATCTCCTGCATGTTGTCTAAATATAGAGTTCTATGCCCATTTACTTAAAAAAAGCTGCTAAATCCCATTAAGATAATTGAATAATTTTTACTGCACTTTGTTTTTTAAATCTTTCAGATGAACTGTTTTATATTTTAATCAACAGGCAGCGTCATTTTTATCTGACCCCATCACTTTCATGTATGACTTTTTCTGCTTTTCAGCCTTTTTTTATAAATGTACCGTCCTGATACTCCTGGAATGCAACCTCTAATTCTTCCTGAGTATTCATAACAATGGGGCCTCTCCATGCTACCGGCTCTTTTAAGGGTTTGCCTGCTAAAAGCAGGAATCTTACCTGATCGTCAGCTGCTGTTACAATTAAATGATCGCCTTTGTCATAAAGAACCAGATTACCGTTTTTTACAGCCTTTCCGTCTGTTATCCCTCTGCCCTCAATCACATAAATAAATGCTGTATAATCAGGATCAACGTCATGGGTGTAGGTTTGTCCTGCGGGTAAAGTGCAGTCCAAAAATTGAGGGTCAATAACAATATCATCCATGGGACCTTTTTTCCCATTCATAGTGCCTGAAATAACTTTTAACCGAATGCCGTCTGGTGTGTAAACCTCAGGGATCTTTTCTGCTTTGATATCACGGTATTTTGGCCTTATCATTTTCTGGGATGCCGGCAAATTGGCCCACAGCTGAAATCCATGCATTGATCCGTTGGCATCGCCTTTTGGCATCTCCTGATGAACAATACCGCTGCCTGCTGTCATCCACTGTACATCCCCGGAAGAAATGATACCTTTATTGCCCAGGCTGTCTCCGTGTTCAACATCTCCTTTCAGCACATAGGTGATGGTTTCAATCCCTCTGTGGGGATGCCAGGGAAACCCTTTCAGATAATGCTCCGGAGTATCGGACCGGAAATCGTCCAGCATCAAAAAAGGATCAAAGGTAGGAGCTTCATTATATCCAAACACCCTGTTTAAGTGTACTCCGGCACCCTCCAAGGTGGGCTGGCGATTTAGAATAACCTTTATTTTTCGTGCATCTGACATGGCTTTTCTCCTTTTAATGCTGCAAAATGACAATTAAATTATTATATAAGTGCCTATTTGCTTTGTTTCTGGGCAGAAAGTTACTGACTGTTCTCCACTCCTGGCATTCAAAGTCTACCATATTCTATAAAGAATTTGCCAGTCTATGTTTTGCAAACAGCCAGCCAAAAAGCACAGGCAAAGTCAATGGTCAGAAAAATGGGAAGAGGAAAGTCTATTTCCTCTTCCCGGCACATTTAACTATTTTAAAATGGCAGCAAGATCTTCATCCGGCGTTGATATGGGTTTGATATCAAACAATTTTACCAGTGTATTTAAGATGTTTGGTGTGATAAAGGCCGGGAGCGATGGCCCCAGCCGGATATCTTTAATACCCAGATGAAGCAGTGCCAGAAGTACGCACACAGCTTTTTGTTCATACCAGGAGATAATCAGCGACAATGGCAGTTCATTAACGTCCACATCAAAAGCCTTGGCCAGGGCTGCTGCAATTTGAACAGAAGAAAAAGAATCATTGCACTGTCCTGCGTCCAGGTATCTTGGAATGCCGCCAATATCGCCGAGATCTTTGTCAAAGAATCTGTATTTCCCGCAGGCGCAGGTCAGAACCACACAGTCTTCCGGCACCTTTTCAACAAATTCTGTATAATAATTTCTGCCCGGTTTTGCACCGTCACATCCTGCAACCAGAAAAAAATGTCTGATATCACCTGATTTAACCGCATCAATCACCTTATCAGCAACACTTAAGACAGCGTTTCTGGCAAACCCGACTGTTGTTTCACCCTGCACTTTATCGTCTGTGAACCCCGGCAGTTTCAGCGCTTTATCAATTACAGGCTTAAAATCATGACCAGATATATGGGGGATGTCAGGCCAGCCGACCATGCCGGAAGTGAACAAATTATCCTGATATGATTTCTGCGGTCTCATCAGACAGTTTGTGGTCATCAGGATAGCACCTGGAAATTCAGGAAAATCTTTTGTCTGCAGCTGCCAGGCCGTTCCGAACTGGCCGTAGAAGTGGTCATATTTCTTGAGTTCAGGATATCCATGTGTGGACAGCATTTCGCCGTGGGTGTAGATATTGATCCCTTTTCCTCTGGTCTGCCTGAGCAGTTCTTCAAGATCCTTCAGGTCATGACCGGATACAAGGATGGCTTTCCCTTTTCTATGCCCCAGGGGAACTTTTGTCGGTACGGGATGGCCGTAGGTTTCAGTATTCCCGGCATCAAGCAGCTCCATGGTTTTTAATGCAGTTTTTCCACACTCAAGCGAAAGTCCCAGCCAGTCTTCTAAACTCAGGTCATCTTTCTGCAGGGATGCCAATGCCCTGTGGACATACTCGAATACACTGTCATCGGTCCTGCCCAATATCTGGGCATGAACAGCATACGCACTGACACCTTTAATCCCGTAAAGGACGGTATGTTTTAAGGAAAGGATATCAGGATTATCTGCCGGATATGTTTTAATCCCCACGGCTTCACCCTGGAGAATCATTTCATCCAGCCCTGGACCGGGTGTGATGGCAGCAGCGCCATCTGAATATTTTTCAGTACCGCCTTTTTCTGTGATTTTTGTTTTTAATGCGTCACGCAGAGAGACAGCCGTATTAACCATTCTTAAAAAATCATCAGGATCGAAATTCACATTTGTCAGGGTGGAAAAGGAAGCCTCTATCGTAAACACACCTGCTTCTTTATCTATGATATCATGCTTTCGGGCGTCGGATGCCACCTGGGACAACCCTATGAGGGTGTATATCAGAAGATCCTGCAAAGCCGCCACTTCAGGTTTTTTCCCGCAGACGCCCTGAACTGTGCAGCCAGTACCTTTAGCGGTTTGTTCACATTGATAACAGAACATTTTTTCTCCTTTCAATGAAGTATTTTGATATGTAATGCACTTACACCTTCAGTTATAAACTTTCTCATCGATGCTGAGATCATATAGCTTACAGACCGGACAATCATATATTACTACCAAAAACAGGCAGTATTTTCAATTTTTGAAAATCTATGGATGAAATAAAGGAAGAGAGTAATCAGTAATAATTATATGGTCGGGTAGTAAAACTTGAAAGTTTACTCTGGGATTCTTTTCCCAGCGTAAACAAGAAACGGACCGATGGCATCAAGTGGCAAGATGTGATCAGCACCGGCAGTATTGATCGCAGAAAGCGGCATAATATCAGCCTCTGCTGTCTCTGGGTCCTGGACCAGGGCAAGCCCTGATTTTTGACGGATTTTTTTTAGCCCCTGTGCCCCATCGCTGTTGGCACCTGTCAGGACAACCCCGATTAATTCCGGCCCGTAAGCGTATGCAGCACTTTCAAAGAGGAAATCAATAGACGGCCGGGAAAAGTGAACCGGCGGGTCCACAGACAATGAAAAAGTAAAATCTCTCTCGATCAGCAGATGATAACCAGATGGGGCAAGATATACCCTGCCGGAAGATACAGGATATTTTTCTTTTGCCTCTTCAACTTTCAGGCGGCACCTTTGACCCAGATAGGTTGTCAGATAATCTTTCTGCCCCTCTTTTCTATGCTGAACAATGATCACCGGCATTGAAAACGATATGGGAAGGACGGATAAAATGGCTGGGAGTGCGGTCATACCGCCCGCAGAAACGCCTACAACAACAGCTTTATAGTTTTTTTCTGGAACGTGGCTGTCCATTATGAACCGGTTTTATAGTTTTTTCTGAAAATTTTTTCAGGTCGAATTGCCTGCGAATAGCTCTGTTTCAGCCCTGAGAACTCCAGGGATTCCTTTGTACCGAGACACAGGAATCCGCCATAACATAAACTTTGATCAAAAAGCGTTAACACTCTGTTTTGAAGTGTCTGGTTAAAATAAATAAGAACGTTTCTGCATAGAATCAGGTTCATTTCTCCAAAGCTTCCGTCTGATATCAGATTATGATGAGAGAAAACAATGTTGTCTTTTAAATGCTGATCGAACATGACAGATTCATATTTTGCCTGATAATAATCTGCAAAGGTTTTTTTCCCGCCTGCACGATTATAATTTTCTACAAAAAGTTTCATTTTACTCAATGGATAAACCCCTTCTTTTGCAACAGCAAGAGAGTTTGAATTAAAATCTGTTGCATAGATCTGGCACTGGTGAAAAATATTTTCTTCCATAAGCAGAATCGCCAGTGAATACACTTCTTCACCTGTGGCGCACCCTGCACACCATATTTTAATATGAGACCATGCCGATAACTCCGGGATGACATTTTCCCTCAATACAGCAAAAAAAGATGGATCGCGGAACATCTCTGTTACTGTGACAGACATCTCTTTAAGAAATATATCAAAACATTCTGCGCTGTGTATGATCAAAGGAATTAATTCAGAGATAAGGGTTGTATCGAGCTTACGCATTGTATTCTGGATCCGCCTTTCCAGAGACGCCCGTGCATAGTTCCTGAAATCATACCCCCATTGCCTGTAAATGGTTTCCAGGAGGAGGTCGATTTCTAAAATTTCAATATCATCATTATGCATAAAGCCATACCTTGAGCATTGAAAAAAGCTGCGTTTTGTCCACTGGTTTGGCAAGATAATCACTGACGCCAGCCTTAATACATTTTTCCCTGTCCTCGGGCATTGCCTTTGCTGTCAGGGCGATAATGGGAAGTTTTTTAAATTCACTTTTTTCCCTTATTTTCCGGGTGGCTTCATACCCGTCCATCTGGGGCATCATGATATCCATGAGGACAAGATCGAACCGGTCTTCATTGATTTTTTTCAGCGCCTCAACACCATTTTCAGCCATGGTCACCTTCATGCCGGAACGCTGCAGAAGTCCTGACATGGCAAAGATATTACGCATGTCGTCATCAACAAGAAGAACTCTCTTGTCTTTAAAAACGCTCCTGTCATCATGAACCATTTCAATTTGTTTTCTCTTTTTTAAAGGCAGCCTGCATTCCATGCTGTGCAAAAACAAAGAGACTTCATCAACCAGCCGCTGTGCGCCTTTATGCGTTTTCGGAACCACTTTTCTTGCATACCTGAGCAAATGGTTCATCTCTTCCTTGGAAAGATCTTTGGCTGTATATACGATCACTGGCGGCAGTTCTTTTGGATTGTCCGATTCGGTAAGTTTCCTCAATACATCAAATCCGTTCATGTCGGGCAGCATTAAATCAAGAATTATGCATTGAAATTCAGATGCTGTGATATGCTCAATGGCTTCCTGGCCTGTCCGGGCAAGCTGGATGTCGACATTTTTACCTTGCATAAGCGACTCAATCTGTTTTTGATGAACAGGATCATCTTCAACTACAAGGATTCTATCGATGCCGTCTTCAATAGAACGGCTGATGCTGTCAAGGGCCTGGTCAATATCCTCTTTGTTTGCCGGTTTCAGAAGAAATCCAACGGCACTCTCGCTAAACCGATTCTTCATCTCTTCCTTCCCCGAGATAATATGCACGGGAATGTTGCAGGTGGCCTTGTCCTTTTTCAGGCTTTCCAGCACCACATGACCGTCTAAATCCGGAAGGCCGAGATCCAGGATGATGCCTGTGGGCGGACGTTTAAAGGCAAATGAAAGCCCTTCCCTTCCCGTCGGGCAGATAACACTTTTATATCCCTTGTTTTTTCCCATTTCCTGGACAATTCTGGCAAAAGAGATATCATCTTCTATGATCAGCAGCACCTTATCGTCTTTTCTTTTTATTTGCAGCCGGTCATCATCGATTAAACCTCCAGACCGGTCCAGGGAGCCGCTGGAATGAAAGTCAGGAGCAGTTGTGTCCTGAGGAAGCTCAGCCGATAAATCTGTGGGGTCGTTTTTTACGGCGGGCGGTTCGTCCAATGGAAGATACATGGTAAAGGATGATCCTTTCCCTTCTTCACTTTCCAGAAAAAGTTCTCCGCCAAGAAGCCGGACAAGCTGCCGAGAGATGCTCAATCCAAGTCCGGTCCCGCCGTATTCTCTGGTCGTCGTACCATCTGCCTGGATAAAGGCATCGAAAATCAGGGGTTGTTTTTCCAATGGTATGCCGATACCGGTATCAATGATGCTGATGCCAATACAATTTTCTCTGGACAGGGAAATATTTTTAAATGTTATGCCGGGCAGCGGCAAATGGGTTCTGATGGTGACCGATCCCTCTTTGGTAAACTTGATCGCATTGCTTACAAAATTATTCAGAATCTGGCGAAGTCTCTTTTCATCGGTTCGTATGTCTTCCGGCAGTTCTTTTTCAGTCTCAACAGAAAGCGTCAGTCTGTTTTTATCTGCCTGGCTCTGGAACTGGCTTTTTACATCCTGAAGAAAAGAGGGAATATTAATTTTTTCAGGCAGGATCTCCATTCTTCCGGCTTCAATTTTTGACAGATCCAGTATGTCGTTTATCAACTCCAAAAGTTCCCTGCCACTTTTGTTAATAATTCCAGCAGATGTCACCTGCTCATCTGTTAACGTTCCCTGCTCATTTTCCATCAGGTTTTGCGATAGAATCAGCAGGCTGTTTAACGGGCTCCTGAGTTCGTGGCTCATATTGGCCAAGAACTCAGATTTATACTTTCCTGCCTCTTCAAGCTTTACCGCTTTTTTGGCGAGCTCAAGTTTTGATTTCTCAACCATTTCCTGCTGCCTGTACAATAGTTCCGTTTTTTCGGTGAGTTCTTCGTTCGCGGCCTGGAGTTCTTCGCTCTGTGTTTTCAACTCTTCTTCAGAACTTTTCAGGGATGCGGTCTGTTCTTCAAGTTCCTCGTTGGCTGCCTGCAGTTCCTCGTGCTGTGTCTGGACTCTTTCAAGGAGCATCTGTTCTATATGTCTGGCCTTTAACGAATCAATCACAATGGCTATACTTTCAGAAACCAATTTGAGAAAAGAGAGATCGTTTTGTGAAAATTGATCAATAGAGACCAATTCCAGAATTCCGGTCACGTCACCCGATAAGACAATGGGGCAAATAATAATATTTTTGGGAGCCGCAGCACCAAATCCGGAAGAGATAACCATGTAGTCCTCCGGCAGATTATTGATCAATCTGACCTCTTTATCAAGATAGGCCTGCCCGATCATCCCTTCTCCAATGGGAATTTCTTCCAGATTTTTTTCGATCCGGCTGTATGCATACTTGCCGGTAAGTTTAAGGATACGGCCATCCTCAACAAGATAAATTCCACCTGCCTGAGCCTTCAGGTAGCTGGCAAGGCATTTGACCACGGCTGTGCAGAGCGCCTTTAAATTGTCACAGTTACGCATGGTGTCATTTAATTGATTGCGGCCCTCGTTTATCCAATTCTGCAGGTCGTTTTCCTGCTTTACATGATAAAGGTTTTGTGTCATTTCGTTAAAAATCTGACTCAGATGACCGATTTCATTTTTGGAATTCACTTTTATGATCCCGGTATAGTCCCCTTTTGCAATTTCACGTGCACCTTTCGACAGCGCCAGAACCGGGTGGACAATCCGCCTTGATAGCATCAGGGCCAACATACACACAACTATAACCGTTACCGTACCTAGTACAAGGATCAGATTCTTGAACATGGAAATTGAAG
>CAYFKW010000012.1:7666-53002 GCA_964343845.1 uncultured Desulfobacula sp.
ATGCCTCTTTAGTGGTCATCTCAGTAATAATTGCCATTGGAACATCAAGGATATCCATATCATTATGAAGCCCCAGTACAGTCTCGCCATGAAGACCTTTATAAATGAACGTCGAGTTGTGGTGGAATTCAGAATGCTGATCCTGGTGTTCTTCTATCTCTTTGCGCCATAACAGTGTTTGTTCAGTTTCAACTTTTGTTTTCAAAATGGACATATTTTTATCCAGAAACGAATTGGATCGCAATGTCAGGTCTGCCCCCACCAGGTAAAGCTCAGCTGTTTTACCCAATACCATTTTGCGCTGACTGATATCATTGATATGCGTTACCGGATACTGAAAAACAATCAATCCGATCTTACTGCCGGTAAAATCCAGAATCGGCGCTGCCAGGAATCCAAAAATCTGATGATTCGAATAGATGCAGTGCTGATACCCTGAAAACGCTGTCTTACCTGTGTCGATGGCCTTTTGGCAGGCATTTGAAAATTTGCTGCCTGATGTTTCGCCCGTGAATACATTTGTGCCCAGGTGGCCTGTTCTGGCAACGGTGTAGAGGACATTTCCCTGTGTATCAATAAAAAAAACATCGTAATAATTGTAGGTCCTGCGGAAGTTGTCTATGTCTGCTGCCTGATTATCTACCGTCTGGGCCCACCTGTAACTGTTTACATAGTCAGAAAGACTGTTATCATAGACTTTCAGGCCTTCAGCCAAGGCCAGCATGAAATGGGTATTGCTGTCCAGCTCCGCCTGCAGTTCTATATCTGTCACGATCCTTTCAAAATAGTTCAAAATTTCTGTTTCTCTCTCATTGGCAACCGCTGTCAAAGATCGTTCAGCTTCCTCGAACAATATAATGCGCATACTGTTGTAGCTGATTCCCATCACAATGATCATCGGAATAAAAGCAAGACCTAAAAAACTGAGAAAAATGGTCGTTGAAAGCTTGTTGAAAATCATCTGCTTTTTAAGCAGGCGGTTTGTCTTTTTCATTGGTTTCATCTCTTTATGGTTGATCTAATGTAATTTTCGTTGCAAAACTTTCATCGGCCAGGGCTTCAACATCAATTTTCTTTTTAATAAATCCTGCTTCATATGCCAGATCCATTATTTTTATGAAACTTTCCTTTGATTCAGCATCAACATTCAGATTCATATAGTTTATACTCATCAGATCCGGTCTTAAGGTTTCAATGATGGAACGCCTGGTGTGCTGCGGGATCCGGCGCTGAATCATTTCAATGATTTCTTCCAGGTCCGGTCCGCCTTTCTTTCTGGCAGCCTCTATATCCTGCCCTGCTCTATGGATATAATAGATGACCTCCTTGAGGGCCTTTCTTTTATTTTCAATCACTTGGTCTTTAGCGATTATAATGCATTCCACATGACCTTTGGCATGGTTTAATACATCTTTTGAATACCAGGCAATATGCCCATGTGCCATATTGTCAGTAATTTCAGGCCAGGGCAGTGACTGCTCAAACATTGCTGGTATTTGCCGTACGGTTCTTTTTTTCAAAAACGCAGGTGACTGAGGCGGTTTAACAATTGTCAGGATAACATCAACGTTATCCTGGTTTATAAAGCCCAGCGTTTTTCCATGGTCTTTTAAATATTTATATAAAATCGTTGTATGGGTTGCCAGCGGAGATGGCACCGCACAAATAACAGGTGATTTTTCGCGGCTTTTAAATTCAGCAAGTGCTTCGGCCACCCTGATATCCGGTTTTCTTTTTAATTTATTACGATTCAACTTTACGACTGCATTCATCAGATCATTGATCGCCAGTGCATTCCCGTCACGGTGAATTAGGCTGATCCATTTAAAATTCTGTTTTTCCCTGAACATGTCCATGATCATCGGACTGACATTGAATGCAATATCCGCATCTGGTTGGGAACGGAAATAGGCAGCCACCAGTTCCGGGCCCGGCAGCAGCATCAATTGATAATCTGCATGCATCATTTTATCCCTGTATTTTTCGAGTGCCACAATACCGGCATAATGATCGGCCAGAGGGATGCCAATCGCTTTGATCCTGACTTTATCTGAAGAAATAGTCTCACCGCCAAAAGCACAGGGACATATAAGAAAAAATAAAATAAAAAAGATAACACCTGTTTTAATATCCTGCTTCGCTAAATGCTGCATTGGGAAACCGTTTAGAGATCGCTGCATCTTACATCCTTTTTTATGCTTTTTAGGTTCATGTGCTCAGCTCTTTGAGTCTGTTCACACTCTCTTTTTTCTGCGTCGTGAACTGTTCCATGACCGTCTGGATAATTCCCTGGTTCCATTGAATTTTACACGAGTCCAGAAGTGAAATCATTTCCTGGCTGGTCAGTATTTTAACAGGGGACATATCAGCATCCGTGTCCTGACCTGCCTCAAGTTGATGTGCCATTATATCTGCAGCATGAACAATTGCCGGGAAAGCCGGAAGGGTCTTTGCTTTCCCCGGGCAATGATGATACCTGACAGCCGACAAAAGATTTTCAGGAAACAGCCATTTGTTCAGAAGGAGCATCCCTGCTTTGTCATGGGATATCCCGATATATTTTTTTTCATTCTCAAACATTTTAAACGGCATCTGTGCTGGTGCTTCAATCGCTTCCAATAATTTTCCAGGAATCTCAAGAAAAAAAATCAACTTCCCGATATCATGAATAAGGCCTGCCATAAAAAAATCACTGGCATTGAGTCTCAGGTTTTCTGCCGTTATTTTGGCGGCAATTCCACATAAAAACGAATGTTCCCAGAAGCCATCTATACTAAAACCTTCACTGTTTTCTACCTGGCGGAAGCTGCTAAATACTGCTTTTGCCAATACAATGTTGCGGATCTCAGAGAAGCCTAAAACGGAAGCTGCCTCCCTTAAAGAGCTGACACCCATTACTCTGCCAAAGAATGCTGAATTTGCAAACTTTAGGATTTCCACTGAAAGGGACGGGTCTTTTTGAATTGTATCAATCAGATCATCCATTGTACTGTCGGGATTTGATGTGATTTTTATCAGCCTTGTGACAACATTCGGCAGTGTGGGTAAACTTTTTACACCTGTGATTATTTTTGTGATAGACTCATTTTTCATTTGACCGTTTTTTTTTGCTCCTCTGCCTTGTGTATCATCTTTTTTGCACTGGTTATAAATTTGTTTGAAACATTCAGGAGGTTGTCTTTTTCAACAATATCCAAAAAAATTTCCACCAGCGTCGGATCGAACTGGGTACCGGCATTCTCTACCAATTCCAGGATGACTGATTCATGGTCAAGTTTTTCCCTGTAGGGGCGGCCTGACATCATGGCTGCTACGGCCTGGGTAATGGAAAGAATTCTTGCACCAATAGGTATTTCATCTGATTGAAGGCCTTCTGGGTACCCCTGGCCATCAAACCGCTCACGGTTCGACAGAAGAACCTGTTTTTCATTGGAAAAAAAATCAAACAGATTTACAAATTCAAGCTGCATATACGGCAGTTTCTTAATCAGGATTTTGTCATCATGACTCAACTTTTCCTGCTTTAACAGGATATCTTCCCCCAGAAGAATCTTAAAACAGTTGTTCATCGAAGCTGCCTGCCGGATAGATTGAGAAACAGGATACGGCAGGTTCAATCTGTTGCAGATAAATGAGACATATTCTCTTGTTCGGTGAGTCTCAGTTTCCAACTGCTCTCCACCAATTTCTTTAACCAGCAGTTCAAGTGAATTGATGGAAGCCTGTTTTGTTTTTTCTAAAATCGATGACACCTGTTCTTTAAGATACTCGATCCCTTTTGATCCGGTGATAAGCTTTTCAGGCACAGCAGGATCCTCCTGCTTTTTAAAGGTGCGGATACAGTCCCTGCCGCCCGCCTTGCTTCTGTAAAGCGCTTTGTCTGCATACGTGATCAAGTCCATACCGGTCTTCGCCCGGCATGAATCAATGGATGCAATCCCGATGCTCACAGTGATGTTGATTCTATTGTCCTGATAAACATATGTTTTTTTTCGGCAGCGTCGACGGATACTTTCTGCAAATGCGCCTGCACCGTCGAGATCGGTTTGAGGCAGCAGCATCAAGAACTCTTCCCCGCCGTATCGAAATGCATAATCCGATTCCCTCTTATTTGATTCCAGGATACCGGCAAATTCTTTTAAAACGATATCACCGCAGTCATGTCCATAGGTATCATTTACCCGTTTAAAAAAGTCCAGATCCATAAGAATGCAGGACAATGCTGTACGGTAGCGAGCGGCCCTGTTGAATTCCTGTTCCAGGACCTCATTCATGTACCGCCGGTTGTAAAGAGCTGTCAGTTCATCCCGGGTTGACATGGCAGCCATTTTCTTGAAAACAGAATGAAGATTTTGGCTCATCCGGGATTTTTCAATGGCCGTCATGATAGACGTTAAAAAATCTTTTCGTTTTATTTCGGTCTTCACCAAATAATCATATGCGCCTGCTTTTAAGATTTTTGCAGCAAGGATTTCATCTCCCACCCCTGTAAGGCAGATAACAGGGCAGGTATTTTTCTGCTTCTGCCACATTTTCATCAACCCCAACCCCGTGCCGTCCGGAAGGTCATAATCAAGAAGAATAAGATCAAATTTTTCTTTACCAACTCTTTTAAGGGCGGACTGGATACTTTTTTCTCTCTTCAGAAGAATATCTTTTTCATCCTTTAAATACGCTGCTATCAATTTAAAAGAGCTGTCATCGTCCTCTATGGATAGCACCTTGATTTTTCGATCAAATTTCAGGACCTGTGTCTTGCTGTCATGATCAATCAATTGGTATTCATCAACCAATTGGATTTTTTTTACCACCTGTGATAATTTCTGCCCTGCTTCCTTAATCTGAGACAGTGATTTTAATTCTTTTCCAGACCCGGCTGAATCTATTTCCAGGAGATCAATGTGCCCTAAAAGGACCATCAGCGGCTGACTGAGTTCATTGGCTGCAGCGCCTGCCAGTTGAAGGATGACTTTGAGTCTTTCTTCCTCAATCAATTCATTCTGCTGCTCAAGAATTTTTTGATTGGCTGCATTCAATTCCTCATTCTGGCGAAGGACCTCTTCTTTTTTGTGATGAAGATCTAAAAATACAGACACTTTACTTTTTAAAATCAACGGGTCCAGCGGTTTGAAAATATAGTCGACCGCCCCGGAATCATACCCTTTAAAGACGTGCCGGTCTTCTTTGCTTATGGCCGTAACAAAAATAATCGGTATATACTGTGTTTCTTCATTACACCTGATAAGCTCAGCCGTCTCAAATCCATCCATTCCCGGCATCTGGACATCCAGCAGGATCAGAGCGATATCGTGTTTTAAAATTAATCGCAGGGCTTCTTCGCCTGAGCCGGCCTTGATGATGCTCAATTCCGGCTGCTTGAGAATCGCCTCAAGTGAAAAAAGATTCTCAGGCCGGTCATCTACTATGAGGATATTGGCATTTGAATCTTTTGGTATCGCTGTCTCCATAATTTCACTGTATATTTTATCCCATTTGATTGTTCCTTTGTTACCAGAAAAAGGGCTGGTTTATTTTTTTTATGCCTATTGATTTAAAATCAATTATGCTACGCAGCATTTCCAGCCGTGAAGAACTAACTGTTGTAAATACCATTAATTTTCAATTATTGACTGTTATTTTATATCAGCGTGGATAGAATTACAATGTTGAAAAAACTATATGTTTTTGATAGGTAAAAACTATCAATTTTCTATGGAGAGCAGATAAGATTTCAGATTGATCTTTTTATTCTTTAAATCAAACTTCTTCCGGATGTTTGACCGGTGAAATAAAATCGTGTTTTCCGAAACACTTAGAATCTCAGCGATTTCCTTGTGAGTCATGCCTTCTTTGATCATGCTGCAGACCTGTAGTTCTTTGGGTGACAGACCGATCTGTTTTGAACTGATTTTTTTTATGAAAGGTGAAATAATATTGGTTAGATTTTCTTCGATCAGCTCCACCAATGCAGACTGTGTGTCATCCAGTTGAGATGCTTTTATTTTTTCTACATACGGCAAAACAAATTGTCTGATATTCGTCAGAAATTGTTCCTGAAGTTCATTAATATTTTTTTCTCTCTGCTCAAACAGTATTTTAAGGGCAGTATTCATCTCTTCGAGGGTAATTGTTTTTTGTTTTAATTTTTTTTCACTTTGTTTCAGCTCCCTTGTTTTAATTTCAACCAGGCCTTCAAGTCCCTTGCTGTAGTCTGCTAATTTTTCATTCTGATTTTCAATAATTTTTCTCTGGCGATACAGTTCAAGGAAAACTGCGACTTTATTTTTTAAAATAGTATTGTCCAGCGGTTTGAATATATAATCAACCGCTCCTGAATCATACCCTCTAAAAACATGTTTCTGCTCTTTGCTTATTGCTGTGATGAAAATAATGGGAATATACTGGGTTTCTTCATTGCACCTGATGAGTTCAGCTGTCTCAAATCCATCCATTCCCGGCATTTGAACGTCCAGCATGATCAGGGCTATATCGTTTTTTAAGACCTTCTTCAGCGCATCTTCTCCTGAGCCGGCTTTAATGATCTTTAATCCTCTCTGTTTGAGTATAACTTCAAGTGAGAAAAGATTTTCAGGTCTATCATCTACAATTAAGATTTTCGTGGATTGATCCATATGCATCCCATCGAAGAAACTGATTTCACATCCTGGCTATAAGCTCCTGAGAATATACATTAACACAAAATATAAATAAAAGCTTACAGCTTTCCTTTCATCACAACAAGTGTCAGGCGGGATATGCAGATCAATTGATGCTGTTCATTTTTAATTGAAATGTCCCAGATCTGAGTTGTTTTGCCTAAATGGACCGGTAAAACCTGGCCTGTGACAATCCCATCTGTGACGCTTTTTATATGATTGGCCTTTATTTCCAGGCCTACGCTGTAATGATCCTCATCCAGTGTAAGGTAAGATGCCATGCTGCCAAGCGTCTCTGCAAGAACTGCGGAGGCCCCTCCATGGAGAATTCCAAGGGGTTGAATAGTTTTTTTATCCACAGGCATTGTGGCTGTCATATAATCATTCCCTTTTTCCGTAAATTCAATCCCTAAATATTTGACTATCGAATTTGCAGAAAATTGATTTATCTCTTCAAGGCTGACTTTTTTTTCCATATGGTGTCCATGAAATATTCCTGCAATAATGATATTATTTGTAATCCTTAACCCAGTGTTTCATCCAGTGCCTGAACAGTTTTCATCCTGCGGTCAACAAAACAGCCAGACGATTGTTAAATGTGACGGTCCATTCAGCTTTGCCCCTGATTTACTAAAGCCTTTGACATCTTTTTTTGCAGCGTTGTCGTAGATTTGATAATCTGTCTTGTCACATCTAAATACGTTTTTTTTGAATGATCAGAGATGCCGTCCAGTATTCGGTCAATGGTCTGATCCTTTTCCTGTTCTATCACTTTGAGAGTTTCTCTTCCCTTCTGAGTGATGGAAAGCAATGTCACCCTTTCGTCAGCCGGATCTGGAATTCTTGCAATAAAACCATTTTTTTCAAGGCGCTTTGCAAGGCCTGTCATATTCGCTCCCGGCGTTAACATGATTTTACCCACCACGCTGATTTTGTTCTGCCCCTTTTCAGACGCTTCCAGCACCCTTAGTATATTGTATTGAGGAAAAGAAAGACCGTGTTTTTTAAAGACAATGGAATGTGTGCGTTTGAAATTTTCTGCTGCCCGGACAATTCCCATCATAACCCGTTCATCAAATGTAAGATCATTCGTATAGTTTTCTGGTTTCATTCTTGTTCCCTTAGTTTATACCCGCAATTGTTATTCAGCATAATTATTGGGAGAAAAAATTGCAAGAACTTATTGACTATCAATTTATTTTTTATCAACTTATTGATAATAAACTTATTGACTATTTTTTTATCACCTGCTAATCAAGATATAAACGCATAAAAAAATTATATATTTTTTTTGCCGGATATATTTGTTCTGACACCGGCATAGGAGGCATACCCATGAAAACTTCTCAAACAACCATCCATAAGACCACTACCTGGTCACCCGGACCTGGGTGTCACGGCGGCTGCGGGGTGCTGGCACATGTAAAGAATGGAAAACTGGTCAAAATAGAAGGCGACCCGGATCATCCCATGAATCAGGGACGGCTGTGTGCCAGAGCCCTTGCCATGACACAGTATAACAATCACCCTGACCGGCTGAAGCATCCCCTGAAACGGGTCGGAAAAAGAGGGGAAGACAAATGGGAAAAAATCAGCTGGGACGAAGCGCTTGACCTTATTGAAGACCGGATGAACCGGATTAGAAATGAGTACGGCCCGGAAAGCATGATTTTCAACGTAGGAACCGGCCGGGATATCTATTCCTGGGTGTGTATGCTGGCCTATGCCTACGGCAGTCCGAATGTCATGTTCGGCCTTACTGGACAGGCCTGTTACGGGCCGCGCCTGGCAGCAGTGGCAACGGTGCAGGGCGATTTTTCCGTATTTGATGCTGGTCAGTGGTTCGAGGACCGATATGACCATCCCGGATATGAAATACCTGAATGTATGATTATCTGGGGGTATAATATCCATGCCACCTGCCCGGACAACCTGTTTGGGCACTGGATTATTGATTTGATGAAAAAGGGGACAAAAATCATCTGCATCGATCCCAGGTTGTCTTGGTTCGGATCAAGGGCCAAATATCATTTACGGCTGCGCCCGGGAACGGATTCAGCTCTGGTCATGGGCTTTTTGAACGTCATCATCTCAAACAAATTATACGACAAGGAATTCGTTCAGAAATGGACAAATGCTGCTCACCTGATCAGGAAGGACACAGGAAAGCTGCTCAGGGAAAAAGACATTGTAAAAACCGGCAAAAAAGAAAACTTTGTGGCCTGGGATACCCGCTCAGACCGTCCCGCCGTCTGGGACACCACCCAGGTTGCCTATGCGGATGTCAAAGCTGAACCCTGTATGTCAGGCAATATTGAAATCCAGTTGTCAAACGGTGATGTGGTGGCCTGCCACACTGCCTGGGACGCTTTTTTAAGTGAAGTGAATCACTATCCACTGGATAAGGTTGAAGAGATCACAGGCGTTCCAGCCAGAGAGATTGAAAAGGCCGCACTTTTCTATGCAAAGGCAAAACCAGCGGCTGTTCACTGGGGCGTGGCCGTGGACATGACCCCGGCCCTGACCCCGCTGGTTACCGGTATTACAGCGCTCTGGGCCCTGACCGGGAACCTGGACATCCCCGGCGGCAATGTGTTTGCCAGATTTGCTTTTGACGTTGTATCCTACGCTCTTCCAGGCACCAAAGGCGCTATCCGGCTCAAAACAAAAGAAGCTGATGCCCCCCGCATAGGGAGAGACAAATTTATGCCGCTGGACAAATTCTACTGGCGTGCCCAGACCGATCTGACCCTGGAACAGATTTTTACTGAAGATCCCTATCCCGTCAAAGGCATGTGGATACAGACTGCAGGCATTATGCAGGGGCTTGGCATGGATCCGAAACGATGGAAAAAAGCACTTGAAAAACTTGATTTCATTGTTGCTGTTGATATTTTCCAGACCCCGACAACCCAGTTTGCCGATGTGGTGCTGCCGGCAGCCACCTTTCTTGAAAAAGACAGTTTCAGAAGCTGGTGGGTGCCGCTTCAGACCATCAACAAGATTATCGAAACAGAAGAAAGCAGGCCAGATCCTGAAATCAATTTTGAACTGGCAAAGCGGTTTGACCCTGATTTTGAATTCGAGACGCTCCAAGACCTTTACGACGAGATTTTAAAGCCGTCTGGGATGACCTTTGAAGAGTTAAAGGCCAAGGGGTGGGCTTACCCGCCTGAAGGTGTTTCAAGCTGCCCCTACCGGCGGTATGAAAAAGGGCTGCTCCGGCCGGATAAACGCCCCGGATTCAGAACACCCACAGGGCTTTTTGAAATCTATTCCACGCTGCGGGAAGACGCAGGCCTGGAACCGATCCCCCATCACGAGGAACCGCCGTTTACACCGGTCAGCCGGCCGGATCTTGCTAAAGACTATCCGCTGATCCTTTCCACGGGAAGGCGGTCACCTGCCTTTTTCCATACAGAGCACCGTCAGATTCCCTGGCTGAGGGCTATTGATCCTGATCCTGTAGTGGAAATCCACCCCAAAACACTGCAGGAAAATGGCATCAGTCATGGTGAATGGGTCTGGATCGAAAACTGGATGGGCCGGGCAAAATTCAAGGCAAAAGCAACGCCTGTTGTACCTGAATGGATGGTCATGGCTGCACATGGATGGTGGTTCCCCGAAAAAAAGGGCAACGAGCCTGAACTTTATGGTATGTGGGAATCCAACATTAATCAATTAATTCCCATGAGCCATCACGGTAAGGACGGAATGGGGGCTCCCATCAAACATTCCATGTGCAGGATCTATAAATGCATGGATCTTAAGGAGGCACGTCATGAGTAGGAAACACGAATACGGGCTGATGATCGATTATGAATACTGCACCGGATGCCATACCTGCCAGGTTGCCTGTGCCCAGGAGCACAACTGGCCTGCAGGAATGGGAGGAATCCGTGTGAATGAAATTGTCCAGTCCCTGCCAAAGGATAAATACTATTTAACCTATCTGCCGTTTCCAACAGAATTGTGCGTGCTGTGCACCAAACGGACGAAAAAAGGGATGAAGCCTGCTTGTGTCCAGCACTGCATGGCCGGCTGCATCACCTATGGCAAGGTAACAGAGCTTGCAGGGCTGATGACAAAAAAGCCAAGGATGGTGCTCTGGGTGCCGAAATAACCTTTGGCAGCGTTAATGGGTATACCATAGTGGAGATTTCTGCGGAGAGAAGAGATGAAAAGAAAATATCCGAATTTATCCCAATCAATTAAAATAGGGAATGTTTACTTTAGAAATAGAATGTTTGGTGCACCCATGGGTGGGACTGATATTACTGCAGACTGCACTATCGGTCCAAAGTCAACCGCTTTTTATGAACTGCGGGCCAGGGGCGGGGCAGCAAATGTAACGGTCAGCGAGCTTGTGGTTCATCCTGAGACAGACGCATCACATCTGTACCACCTGGACCTGAAAACTGTAAATTCCCTGGCAAGTTTTACCTACACAGCCGATGCCATCAGGCGGCATGGCGCCATTGCCAGCGTTGAACTGTCACATTCCGGACAGTATGCCGGAACCTATCTGGTGGATAAAGATAAAAAGCGGAAAATGGTTCAATGGGGACCCAGCAATGGGAAGAGGCCTGATGGCTGTGATGTAAAGGAATTAACGAAAGACCTTATTGAAGATATCGTTAACGCGTATGGCGAGAAAGCTGCCCTGGCAAAAAAAGCCGGTTTTGAAATGGTCCTGGTACATGGCGGGCATGGGTGGCTGATCAATCAGTTTTTATCGCCCTATTTCAATAAGCGGAAAGATAAATACGGCGGCAGTCTGGAAAACCGTACACGGTTTGCCAGCGAGATTTTAGACAGTATTCGAAACGCTGTCGGACCGGGGTTTCCCATTGAATTCAGAATGAGCGGATCAGAATTGTTTGAAGGGGGTTATGATCTTGCTGACGGGATTAAAATCGCCGAACTTCTGGAAGATAAAATCGATCTGCTGCATGTTTCAGCAGGGACATATCACCGCGGGTTCGGCAGGACACACCCGTCCATGTTTTTACCCCATGGCCCCAATGTCAGTCTGGCCCATGAAATTAAAAAACGTGTCAGCATCCCTGTTGCAGTTGTCGGCGGCTTAAATGATCCTGAAGAGATGGAAGACATTATTGCCTCGGGAAAAGCAGATATAGTTGTTATGGCAAGAGCATTGCTTGCCGATCCTGAACTGCCTAAAAAAATCATGATGAATAAAGAGGACACCATCATCCGCTGCCTAAGATGCTTTACCTGCATGTCAGAAAGGGCGGAAACTTCCACCAGGCGCTGCACGGTAAATCCAATGATCGGCCGGGAGATGGATGGTCTGGACATTGTAAGAGCTGCAAAGAAAAAAAGGGTGTTAGTTGTTGGTGCAGGTCCTGGCGGCCTGCAGGCTGCCATCACTGCCGCCAGAAGAGGGCACCAGGTAATTCTTTGTGAAAAAGAGGATGAAGTGGGCGGTATTTTAGTTGGAGAACAGGCCCTGCCGTTTAAGTATGAAATGTACAGATTAGGGGTCACACTCGGCAGCATTGCCAGAGAAGAAAATGTCCAGATTCGATTGAACACACCCGTTGATAAGGCATACGCTGAGGGCGAAAAAGCAGATGTTATCATCGTCGCAGTCGGGTCAGAACCATTCTTACCTCCCATTAAAGGACTGAATCAAAACCATGTGTTAGTGGTGAATGACTACCATCACAAACTGGATCAGATCCAGAATCAGGTAGCTGTTCTTGGGGGCGGACTGGCAGGCTGTGAGATAGCACTTCATTTGTCAATGGAAGGAAAAGACGTCAACCTGATCGAAATGAATGACACCCTGGCGCCAGATGCAAATATCCGCCACAGACCTTTGCTGCTGCAGGAAATTAGCGCCAGCGGGATCAGTGTTTATAAAAATCACCGCGGCATACGCCTGTCTGAAAAAGGCGTGGTGTGTGAAAATCAATCCGGTAAGGAAGTGCTGATACAGGGTAAAACAATTATCTGTGCCATGGGTCAAAAACCGAACAGGGCTTTAGTGGAAGAACTGGCAGATGCAGCACCGGTGGTAATGACGATTGGTGACTGTGCAAAAGTATCCAACATTACCACAGCCATCTACCAGGGACACCATGCAGGCATGGATGCATAAAAAAAACTTACCGGCTTTTAATACGAAGGTCATCATAAGCTCTGAGCTCATCATGAAAAAGTGATGAAAATTTTTTGTAGATTGACCTAAGATACATAATCCACTGCGTAATTAAAAAAAATTCGGTTACATTCCTTTGCCGAACGGACAATGGGGATGTGTACATTCAGGACAATCCATGCATAATCCGCCATGTCCGATAAATGCCAGCTCTTTTTTACCAATATGCTCCCCGATTAAAATGCGCGGAAGAATTAAATCAAGAACGGTTACTTTATGGTGCAGACCGCATGCAGGGACACCAAGCAGGGGGGTAGTATTAATATACGCAACCATAAACATGGCTCCGGGCAGCGCTGCTGCACCATAATGCATTTCGTTAGCGCCTGCATTCTGAATTCCTTTTCTTGTGACATCATCCGGGTCAACACTCATACCGCCGGAAACCAAAATCAAATCACAATTATTATGAATATGCTTTTCAATCGCCAGCTGTATCAACCCGACATTATCAGGGGCAAATTCAATACTGGTGATATGCGAGCCCAGATTATTAATTTTATTTTCCAAAACCGGTGCAAACTTATCGTCGATCAGCCCGTTAAAGACTTCATTCCCTGTAATGACCACGCCCACTTTCGCATCTTTCAAGGTATGGACGCAGACAGTTCCGCCTCCCTGAGAAGCAATGGCGGCTGCACGTTCTATTGGATTTCGTTTCATGACAAGAGGGATTGCCCTTGTTGCAGCGACCTGCTGACCTTTTTTCACCAGCGTGTAGCTGTGTAAAGAAGCGCACATCACCTCATCCACCATATTGAATGCAGCCAGATTGGCCTTATTGATCACCAAAAGCCCATCATGTTCAGCATAGAGACAAATTTTACCTTCTTTTGGATTGTCTTCCCAGGTGATGCCTTCTCCTGCCAGACCATTTGCAAGAATGGATGCTGCCTGATTCTCATGTATCTCGTCCTTTTCAAGATCAATGAGATACAGGTGGTTCTTCCCTAATTTCTGAAGATGACAGATATCCTCATCGCAAACCGTATGGCCTTTCCTGAAAGCGGCATCTTTATATTCGCCAGGCCTGATTTCCGTGATATCATGACTTAAACGCTGTCCAACAGCATTTTCAAGGTGTATTTTTTTTAACACAGGTAAGTCTCCTTTACCATTGTTGACCAATTAAATTAAAATTATCCAGATTCAGCTTGTTGACCCCTTTTTTAACTCCACCCTTTGTATTTCTGTTTGCCTTATTTAATGGCGTCCAATCCATTTCAGGCCATAAAATTTCTTTGGGGTCTGAAAAATAACAACTGTCACTACATGGCCTGCACAACGGTTTTCCATCCTGCATAATTTCCCTGCCGTCGCGTACTACCTGGCCACAGTGAGCGCAGGCAACTTTTTGTCTGGTCGGACCTGGCAGATCCAATGTATTAACCACTGCATGAACTTTCTGCACCCTGAAAAGAACATTATCCGGCATTCTTTTATAGGCCAGAAGCTGTTGAGTTCGTTTTTCACTTTCTTCCGGGGCATAAAAACAGGAGAGATCTCTGGATTCTTCAGTAGATAAAATCCGGTAAGCCTTTCCTGTTTCGAGATGCAAAAATGTAGCGGCCATGATGCCATAGTCCATGAATTTAAGACTTCTTCGCCCAAGTTTCACACCTGTTACATGGGCGATGGCGTCAGCTGTGCATCTGTCCATCTCAATATAAACCAGAAACTTTTTGATCTGCGCTCTGCCGGTGGGATTGTCAAGGCCAAGCAATCGGCACCCCAGCATCGCCATCCTGACGCCTACTACCTGACCCGGACACAAATGCCCATGGGCTTCGGCTGATGTTGACAACAGTGTTTCAAACGATTGCATTTTGTTATCCTTTTATTTCAAAGCAGCTGTTTTACAGATATCCTTGAGATACAGACTATCTTCCTTGATAAACAACCGAGTTGCCATTCCAAGGTTGCTGTAAAAATCAGTACCTGTGAATTCTATAATGTTACCTGTGAATTGAAGTATCCAGGCATTTATGTGATCATTCAGAAAAGACAATTGTTCTGTGACATAGAGTTGCAATGAACCCGGATCATTGGAAAGAATTGATTCTATTTCTTTATAAATTAAAAAAAACATAAACTCAAGTTCAATGGTGATGTGGTCCGGCACCTCCTTCAAGCCTTCTGCGATATCAAGTCCAAATGTCTGGTAATGACTTAGGGCATCCATGGTGGAATTCCCCATCACCTTGCGCTCATTTTCCAGATACACCGAACCGTAAGGCGGCGCTGGCAAACCGTATGGGCCGGCAAAAAGACGTGTAAAGTCCACTTTCAGAACATCAGCAGAAACCTTTCCCATATCAGCAATCATGTTTCTCACCATCGGTACAGCTTGAGATTCTATTTTTAAAAGATTATCCAGAAGTACTATCAAGTCTTTTTTTAAAGATTGTGTTGGTATATTGTAGCATTTAACAAATGCTTCGTAGCAATTCTGTCTGGCTGATTCGGTTTCAACAATTTGCTGATTATCCATGTATGCCTCCCGTAATTGTAATATACTGACGTTTTCATCCGGGAGAGGAGGTTAAACCCGGATGAAAACGTCAGCCAAAGGCCCTGGCAGATGTACTGCCCCTTCAAACCATTAGGCTGATGTTGATTCGAGCTTTAAAAAACGCTCACCCAGGCTGAACAGCAGCAGCATGACAGCACCAGACAGCAAGAAAACCATCCATTCCCAACTGCTTGGAACATAAGAAATTACATCAGGGAATTGTTCTGCTTTCGGTCCGACAGGACGACTCTGTCCGGCCAAAAGGATTTCCATGTGCATCGCAAGCGTCCCCAGCAATACAAGTGCAGAGGTAAATATCCTTGTACCGTTGTTGTAGCGAAGCCCGGGGATTGAAATTAAAATGAACGGCAGGAACAGTCCCAGAATAATTTCCGTATTTAACCCGGCAACACTGCCGAAGACCTGGCCATATTTATGATAGTTTAAGAATTCCGGAATAACAGTTGACCCTTCAATAAAAAATTTGATCAGCGTCAAGACGATCACAGCTCCCAAAGCACCGGTGAAAATCCGGGTCAATTCCTTGAACAGAGAATCCTTGTCTGCGGAAAGGCCGTTACCGGTCACCTGTGACTGAATCAGATGGTAGAAAAGACAGAGAGCCGAGCCGCTTAAAATTGCCACAAAAAGGCAGTAAATGGACATGACAGGACCAAAATAAGTTACCCGTGATTCTGTCAGGCCAAAAACAGACCCGATCATTAAAGGTGCAATCAAGGCACAGATAAAGCCGATTTTGCCAAGCAGTTTACTCATTGAACTGCTCCAGTCACCTGCATGGATACGCTGAAATTTCAAAATCAGGACTATCAGCTCGATACTGTAGATGGTACCCATCCACCAGATCGGTGAGCTTAAATTGGGTGACAGCAGGATATATACCATATGAAATACATTCCCCAACTCAAGGCCGATGGAAACAAACCCGCCCAGCAGGGCCGCTATTGCCAGAAAAACAAGCCGTTTGGCAAAGGGCTCATATCTTTTTATCCCGAATACAAGGGGAACAGAGGCAAGCAATGTCAGACCTGAACTGGTCAGGGCCAGATAGATATAGACGCCCAGGGGCAAAGACCAGATAAGGACATCATTGGCATTAAAGAGATGATGGCCTCCTGTTAAAACCTTGAAGGCAGCATACAGGCCGATGAGAATGCAAATTCCCAGCAGGCCCAGCCAGGTAAAAAACAATCCATTCGAAGATTTTGGCTGACTCATCAGATACCTCCTTTGCTCGGCTGATAGTTAGCAGGGTTGAAATCCCTGATATAAAAGACATGCGGTTCGGTGCCAATCTGCTCCCTGAGCCGGAAGGGACGGAATTTGCCCAGCAGCTTACGCACTTTGCTGTTCGGATCGTTCATGTCGCCAAACACCCGTGCATCAGCAGGGCAGGCCTCGACACATCTGGGCAGTTTTCCCCTTTTAACCCTGTGGTCGCAGAAGGTGCATTTTTCTACCACGCCTTTTGGCCTTATCCCAGAAAGAGTGTCCTCTCTTTCAGGGTTGTAATACGGCAGTGTTTTTCCGCTTGTACTGGCAGCTTCTTCTGCCGGAGAAGTTGTCCCTTCAAGCACTTTTTCCCTGGACTTCCAATCTTTGTGCGGATATGTCCAGTTAAAATAAATAACACCGTAGGGGCAGTTGAATTCACAATATTTGCAACCAATGCATTTTTTAGGGTTATGCATGGTAATACCGTTATCCAGCTTGTGCATGGCTTGTGTTGGGCATCCGCGGACACAGGGCGCATTTTCACAATGATTGCAAAGGGTTGGTATATAGTGATACCGGACATTGGGAAATGTTCCGGATGTTTCAGTAATTTTATTTGACCAATAGATCCCGTCAGGTACATTATTTTCATTTCGGCAGGCAATACTGCACGCACTGCACCCGACACATCTTTGAAGATCTATGACCATTGCATATCTTGGCATCGTATTTCCTCCTTATACCTTTTCGATTTTAACCCGGGTAACACCATAATAGGCTGTACTGCCGCTCAATGCCTCATATTGTGCCGGTATGATATCATTTGAGCTTCCTCCACGCGGTTCTGTGCCGAATTTCTTTGAAGCTAACCTGCCGTATACCCAGTGACCCTGGCCATAGCATTTGGCAACCGTGCCGGGACGGACACCTTCCCAGAGCTTCGCTGTGCAGATCAGGCTTCCGGTTGGAGAAGACAGCTTGACCCGGTCCCCGTTTTGAATATTGAATCTCTTGCCGTCAACCGGATTAATTTTGGCCACATCATCCCAGGCCTCATCTCCCGGGTCTACGTCTTTAAAGTCATAATACCAGGAACAGTTTGCAGAACGCCCCTCCCGATTTAGCCGTGATTTGTGATCTACATGGATGAAGGGGTACTCATTTTCATTGCCAAGCATATATGGTTCTTCATAATGCGGGATAAAAGCCATATCCCCCCTTGCCAGATAGTGCGTAGCCTTCATGACTTCATCAACGCTGGTCTCATGCTTGCGGGCATGTTTCTCAAGAGCGGCTTTGAGTGTTTCACTGTAAAATTCAAACATCCCGGTTTTGGTTTTCATTTTACCCCACCGTTTTTTGTGAGGATAGGGATCTGAATTCCAGACACCTTTTTCTGCAAGCTCTTTCCAACCATTAAACTTATCACCACCTTTATATTTGGCAGGATCCCACAGATTCTGGGTAGCGTATTTCAATGAATACAAGGCGAATTCTTTCTCATTGGCAGGTACTTTACCGGTTTCCGGATCTATATAGGTTTTATAGTGCCGGAGCAGATTATCAAATCCTCTTTCGGCCAGCTTCTCTGCAATCAGCCAGGGAATTTCGGTTTCATCAATCTTGTAATCCCAGACATTTTTAATGATCGGCTGCATTAATGTGACATGGCGATACCCATTTCCATGAGATTTCACATATCCCCATTTTTCAAACATGTGATGGGTGTCCGGCAGCAGTATATCGGCAAACCATGAAAATTCAGATGCATTGGTGGTAATATGGACCAGGAACGGAATTTTTGATAGCGCTCTTTCCCATCTTTCCGGCTGCGGTGCTGAAAAGGTAAAATTATTCATGTATGCGATGGCGACTTTTATCTCGTTCGGATCATCATTCAATATGCCGTCCGCAGCATTGTTGGTGATGACTCCGCCTCCGGATTTTCCCTTTGATATACAAGGGAATTGAAGCCGGCCGCGATGGTCAATTTTTCCATGCTTTTTCCCCTTTTTGGCAATGTCATCCATGAAATCATCCGGTTTGGGGAATTTGGAAGTATACTCTTTATTTGCTACCTGAGTACCCCCCACATTATCCACCGCTCCAACCAGCCCGTTCAGTGCATGGACGGCCATGGATGTAAAGCCGCCGCGAACCTGCATGCACGGACCGCCCCCCAGCCATGAAATGGCATGTGGCGCTGCCTTGCCATATTCACGTGCGACCCGCCGGATCTGATCCGCAGGGATATCTGTAATTGCTGCTGCCCATTCCGGTGTTTTATCGTTGAGCTCAAGGTTCCACCATTTGACCAGGCCATATGTATACTTTTCCTCAAAAAGGATTTCGTCCACCTGCCGGCCTTTGACAAACAGATTCTTCCCGTCAGTGAAATCTCCTACAAAAGGTTTATACCAGAGCTCTTCTGTTAAAAGTACATGCGCGAACGCTACAGCAAGAGCACCATCCGTACCCGGTTTTGCCGGCAGCCATTCATCCGCTTTTGCTGCAGTGGCCGATAGTCTGGGTTCAACTATGGCAACCGTTGCCCGGTTAATGGCATCGCCCCATACCTTTGAATAATAAGAGACCTGCCGGTTAGCAGCCAGGGGGTCTGCGCCCCAGAGAAGAATATACCCGGCATTGGTAACATCGTACTGGCGATACCCCCAATAGCCCTCAGTATAATATGGACCGAACTTTTCAGCTTCAGCACAAAGTGCGGAATGCGAAATGTTATTGGGGGAACCGATTATTTTGGTCATCCTGTCATAGAGGACATCACGCATATATGAATATCTGCCCCGCATCAGCATATATTTATGCGTTTCATGTTTTTCCCTTAATTCCATGATTTTGTCTGCAATGGTATCCAACGCTTCGTCCCATGATATCGAAACAAATTTAGGATCTTCATGACGTCCTTTTCCAGGATTCGTCCTTTTCATCGGCGTTTTAATACGGTCCGGGTCGTAAACCTGCTGCAGACCCAGATGGGATCTTGGACAGCCTGCACCAAGGTTGACCTTTGAATTTGGATTTCCCCTTACTTTAACAGCTCTTCCGTCAATGACGTAAATCTGCTTGGAACACCAGGATGTACATCCCTGGCAGGTTGCCGGAAGCCATTTGCCCTGATCTTTCCCTGCCCCCCCTGACGCTTTTGCCAGCGCTTTCATCTTCGGTATCACTCCGCTGCCAACAGTTGCCACGGCACCTGTTGCAGCAGTGGCCTTAAGAAACGACCGGCGTGTCAGACCTTTGTTTTTCAAAAAGTCCGCTATCAGGGATTGTATTTTTTTCTTTTCCATTTTCCCTCCAGTAAAAAGGTTACTATTAGCTTTCCTCGTTTGTTTCTGCCGGGCCTGACTCCAGTTCAATATCAATACATCTCAACCAGTAGATAAGTTCATCATTATCAAAGGGCTTGGTCAGGCATGCATAAATGTGATAGCAGATGGCATCTTTCAATTCAGGGTGGAACCGGTCTTTGGACATGCAGAGAAAATAAATCGAAGGATAGCGAATTGTCAGTTCCCTTATGGCCCTGTTGTCAATTTCAATGGAATCCAGATCAAAGATGATGCAGTTGCACGGTATTGTACTAATGGTTTTTTCTATTTGTGAAACATTTTCAATCCTGAGCGTTGCATATTTGTTTTCCGATAGTAGATGGCGGATTTTTTCAGTCTCTTCATTCTCTTTGCTGATCAAAATTACCTGCCTGCCCATGCGGTTTCCCCAATTTTATCTATACCATTTCCATATTGACAAAATTTATATGAGCAACGATTGTGCCAGAGATGCTAAACTGTGTTCATACACATAATGTTCAGACCCTGAAGGCCTGGAAACCCGGTAGCTGGAAATTTTTTCAAAGTCCGCCGGATGGAATGGAACGATTTCAGTTATATCCCGTGTTCTCAAGCAGAAAACGTCCGGTTTCCGGACACAAAAACTTGACAGAACAAAAATTATATATTAATTCAGTATATTAACTGTATCCGAAAAACGGACACAAAATGTGTTGTCCGGAGACACCTGACAAATGCGAACACTATAAAAATGAATGCTCAATGAACTTTTTAAGCTGAATTTCGTCATATCACCATTGTTGCGGCTCACCTTTGAAACATTTATGCAGGATATGGTATGAGATTTGCTCATGTCCTTGGCAGGAAACCATTAAACATAGGTTCTGGCATGACAAACAAATTGAATCGTTTCATTGGCCTGTTTATTTTCCCGCTGCTGCTTGCTGCATGTGAGAAAGGAGCGGACTATCAATCCATAAATCTCAAAGAGACCATGGAGCCGCAGGCCATCAGCGTTTCTGAACGCAACTCAAAGCAGCTGCAGGTTGCGGTGGCTGCAATGGTGTCGCCAAAAGAGACACTGGTCTATTATGAAGAGCTGGTAAAGTATATCGGCGAACAGATCGGTTACAAAGTCAATCTGATCCAGCGTAAAACCTACTCAGAGGTAAATGAACTATTCCCCAAGAGGTTGATCGATCTTGCATTCGTCTGCTCAGGTCCATATGCCAATGGCAGGGAAAAGTACCTGTTCGAAGGGATAGCAACTCCTGTAGTAAGGGGCCAGCCTTATTATCAGTCGTACCTGATAGTGCACAAAGATTCACCATATCAGAGTCTTAAAGACCTGAAAAATAAAATTTTTGCCTTCACAGACCCGGATTCGAATACAGGAAGTCTGGTCCCAAGATATTGGCTGCGTAAAGAAAACGAAACACCATCTTCGTTTTTCAGCAGAATTACGTTCACTTACAGTCATGACAATTCAATTCTCGCTGTTGCAAAAGGGCTTGTTGACGGGGCCGCAGTCGATGGGCATAAATGGGAATTTTATCAAGCAAAAAACCCATATTTTACATCCAAAACAAGGGTGATAAAAAAATCAGAGTACTATGGAGCACCACCACTTGTCGCATCTTCTTATCTGCCCAGCCACCTGAAACAGTCCATCCAAAGCATCATACTGAACATGCACAAATCCAGCCAGGGACAGATTATCTTGAAGAACCTGAACATTGACCGTTTCGATCCTCCGCAGCCAGAATGGTATGAAAAAGTACAGGCGATGCAAAAGCTTGTTCAACCAGGGTCGTAAAAGGGGTCCCCATGGGGTTCAAATTTCATAGAAGCTTAAAAACAATGCTGCTTTTTGCAGTTGCATCAATTGTCATTCTAAGCGGAATCGCCGTATCTCAGATTATGATACAAAACTATAGTGCGGCTCTTTTAACCGGTGCCATCGCCCGGGCGGAAAGTATCTCTCACAAGCTTTCGCTGGATCTGACGGATCGAATTTTAATCAATGACCTTGTTTCGGTTCAAAAAATTCTGGATGATCAGCGTCAAACAGAAGAATCTGTTTTTTACCTGTTTGTCATGAATAACCAAAAGGTTCTGGTACACACTTTTTCAGACGGCATCCCGATCAACCTGGTCAACATCAACAAAAATCGTGATCCCACTCAGAAAATTATCACCAAACTTGTATCTGAAGAAGGAGAGCGCTTTGTAGATATCCAGTGGCCCATATTCGATGGAAAAGCAGGTGTATTACGGCTCGGAATGTCCGAATCCGTTTTCAGAAGCAAGGTGGGGCAGCTGCGTCTTAAAATGACCTTGATTACATTTCTTGTGTTGATCATTTCCCTGATGCTGAGCTATGTATTGATCACACACCTGTTAAAGCCTTTTATTCTTTTAACACATGCGGTCGCGAAAATAGATGAGGACAATCTGGACGTCAAAATCGATATCAGAGGACGAAGTGAAATCAAGCGGCTGGTTGATGCCTATAACGGAATGCTTTCGCGTCTTTCAGACTATACGGGCAGACTGAAAGGCTACAATCAGCAGCTCGAACAAAAAAACAAAGAGCTTGACCGGGTGCATAACCAAATGATGACGATCTTTTCGATTGCGCAAAAAATAGCGGGGCTGCCGGATTTAAAAAGTATCTGCTCTTATATTGTAACAACACTGAATGAAATTATTGAATGCAAAAACATGGCTATGGTCATTTTTGATAATGAAGAGAGAACTTCCCACCTGGCAGATGGCAAAAATATCCTTTTACTGAAAGAAGAAGACTATGACCAGCTATACACGCATGCCGACAAACGGGAATTCCCTGTTTTTCTTAAAAACAGTGGTCAAAAATCCTGGCCGCTGCCGGACGTCATGACGGCTTCATCCCGGATGGCTATCTTTCCCATGCATCACCACAAGCAGGTTTTAGGGGCTATTTTTATATCATGCCCTGAAGACTGTGTCTGTATAAAAACGGAAATGGATGTCATCCAACTTATACTCAGACAAACATCCGGAGCCGTTTACCGGGCATTAGAGCATGACAGGGAGATCAAGCATCTGAAAAATAAAATTGAGACCGTGTCAGGGTTCATGGGCATGGTAGGAAAAGATCCCAAAATCAGGAATATATACAAACTCATAGAAGATGTGGCCCCTACTGATGCCACTGTTTTGATTCAGGGAGAAAGCGGCACCGGAAAAGAGATGGTGGCAAAGGCAATTCATGATGTCAGCAGCAGATCCCGAAAACCGTTCATCGTCATTAACTGTTCGGCATATCCGGTTACCCTTCTTGAAAGTGAGCTGTTCGGTCATGAAAGGGGATCATTTACAGGAGCAGTTCAAAGAAAAATCGGACGGTTTGAGCAGGCGGACGGGGGAACCGTGTTCCTGGATGAAATCGGGGAAATATCTCTTTCTGCTCAAACCATGCTGCTGAGAGTGCTGCAAAGTCAAAAAATAGAACGCATTGGGGGGCATGATTCCATACAAGTAAATACCCGTGTGCTTGCTGCTACGAACAGAAATCTGCTGAAGGAGGTCAAATCCGGTCGTTTCAGAGAGGACCTTTACTACAGGCTGAATGTGATTCCGGTCAATCTACCGCCTCTGAAAGAACGAAAAATTGATATCCCGTTACTGGCAAAGCATTTTTTGAAAAAATATGCGGCTGAACAGGGGAAAGCGATTCAGGATATCGAGCCCGAAGCCATGCGGTTGATTCTGGACTACAGCTGGCCGGGCAATATCAGAGAGCTTGAAAACAGCGTGGAGCATGCCGTGACACTGGCAAAATCAGAAAAAATTTTTACTTCTGATCTGCCAAGCCAGATTTTAAAAATGTCCGTACAGCTTAAATCCTCAAGGCCCCAGGTATTAAAAGCCAACGAAGAAGAGGCCATTAGGGAAGTGCTGGACGATTGTAATTGGAATAAGACTGCTGCTGCAGCCAAACTGGGCATCAGTAGGAGTACGCTTTATGAAAAACTGAAACGTTATAATATTATTCAACCGATATGACAGATTCCAATTGGGCCATTACATAAAGGTTCTTGCTGAAAACGCCTGAATCTCTCTTTAAGTAAATTCCCGCTACTTAAGATATTTCTCTAAAAATAGTTTTGTCTCTACCTCAGCTTCTTTTGTTACTTTATAGTCATACTTTAAAGTGTGGCCTAAATAAGTTTTGTCTTTACCTATTACATCGAACGCATGATGTGCACCTTCATAAATTTTTAAATTCACCTCATGCTTTGTTTTTCCCATTGGCATTCTATTCAAACATTCAGATGCAGGTGTCCAATCATCTTTTTCTCCAATAAGAATTAACAGGGGCGCATTTAAATTATCCATGATGTTAGGACAATAAGGATAAAATGCAACCGCTGCCGTGAAAGGGTCCTTCCTTTCAGGCGGCAGCATCCCATAAAACTTGTTATCAACAGCAACAAGTGTTGTTTTCCCTCCATCAGACCATCCTATGACGGCTATCTTGTCTGATATGACAAATGGCAGCTTTGACAGGTAATCTTTAGCACTGTAAGCATCCATTGCACGATCACTATTTCCGGGACTGGCGCCGGGCCAGCAGGTACTTGTTCTATTCCTCGGTCCTAAACTGTCAATGACAAAAGCGACATACCCCCAGCTTTTAAATTTAGATGCCCAGTAATTATCAATAGACTCGATACCGTTACAGCGATGAAGCATCACTACCGCAGGGAAAGGGCCTTTGCCTTCTGGTTTATATATTTTACCGGTCAGTTCAATTTCATCTTCTGTACCATAAACAGTTCCCTTGAATTTTTCTTTACCTTGAAACTTGCCACTGGTGACACAGCCAGCTAACAGGAATATTGCAATCAATAAGATTAAAGCGATGTTCCAATATTTATTCATAACAAAATCTCCCCCGATAAATTGTATCTGATTCAAGTCGAAGTGAACTTTTAAAAGTTTGTCTGTGCTTTTAGCAGAGCTTTAACCCCGTGTAAAGGCGTTTACGTTTAAAATTTTTGATTAAAGATACTTATATTCCCGGATATGCAAATAAATTGTATCAGTCTGGGGGAATGAAAAAAATTAATATAATTCGTGAATCTAAAGAAAAAAATATATCTTGACATTTGCATACCTGTCGTGCTAATGAGTTATTTAACAGGCGATAAAAAAACCTAACGATTGTTAGAATTTTTTCAACCAGTTTAACCTATTTGCCGAAAAGGAAGTTTGATGAATATTTCCAATAATTTAAAGAACGCTGCATCTTATTTTCCTGACCACACCGCCCTGATGGACGCGCACCGGACGTTAACCTATGCTGAGCTGGACAATGAATCAAATGTCATTGCTTCAGCACTTGTCAGCCTGGGGGTACTGCCGGGCGATCACGTTGCCGTCCTGTACCCCAATTCGTGCGACTGGGTTTCCTTTTACTTCGGTATTTTAAAATCGGGTGCAGTCGCGGTTACCCTGCCCTATTCAATGACGGGCAACGAGCTCAGGCCTGTCCTGGATGACTGCAGACCCAGTGTAATTTTTACAGATAAAAATAAACTTAATGATTTTACCCGGAACAAATATATCAATACCATTGTTTCAGAAGATGGAGATATCGGGTATAAAGATTTGCTTTCAAAAGGTGTTCCTGATTTTGAATGCATAGAACGGGAGCCGGATGACACCGGGGCTGTTTTATATACCGGCGGGACAACCGGGATACCCAAAGGTGTCATGCTCACCCACCAGAATATTATCGCAGCCGCGTTTAATGTTGCCCACAATGAACGGTCCAGTGAAACAGACGTCAGTCTGTGTTTCCTGCCGCTTAACCATGTTTTTGCACAGATACACATTATGAATTCCACTATTTTTGCCGGTGGCGGGCTTGTGATTCAGCCGTCCTTTAATATGGATCAATACCTTGGCGCCATCCCCAGGTACAATGTAACCAAAATTTACTCGGTACCGACAGTCTACACCCGCCTTTTATCCCTGCCGGATTTAAAAGAAAAACTATGTGCTGTCAGGTACTGTTTTTCTGCGGCTGCCAGCATGGCAAAGGAATTGGTAAAAGAATGGAAATCCCGTACAGGCCTGGACATTTTCGAAGCGTACGGGATGACGGAAAGTGCTTCCATGGTGACGTATAATCATTATTTCAAGCATGTTGTCGGATCTGTCGGTACGCCGGCCAACGGCATTGAAATCCAGATTCGTGACAAAATGGGGAATGTACTGGGGAAAAACCAGAGGGGTGAAATCTGTATTGCCGGTCCAAATATCATGAAAGGATACCTCAATCGGCCGGAGGACACCCAGAAGGCGTTCTGGGGAAGGTGGTTCAGATCCGGCGATGTCGGTACGATAGATGATAACGGCTACCTTTTCATTGTTGACCGGATCAAGGATCTCATTATCACTGGCGGTGAGAATGTCGCCCCAAGGGAAGTTGAAGATGTTTTATACGAACGTCATGAAATCGAAGAATGCGCTGTTATCGGGCTGCCTGATAAAGAATACGGGGAAAAAGTGGTTGCCTATATTACCCTGAGAAAAGGCAACAGTATGGATCCTGTTGAATTAAAAGCATATATGAAACTGCACCTGTCCCCATTCAAAGTTCCAAAACAATTTATCATAGTTGATGCACTGCCCAAAAGCAGCGCAGGAAAACTTTTAAAACGCACATTAAAAGAGCAGGTGCTGAATGGTACAATTGCTGGCAGATAGAAACGATATAGATTTTGTTCTCCACGAACAGTTTAATCTGTCTGAACTGTCACAGCATGAGCTGTATGCAGATTTTAACAGATCTGTGATTGATATGATCATCTCTGAAGTGCGCACGCTTGCCATAAAGGAAATTTACCCCACAAATGAAATCGGTGACAAACAAGGATGCACATTCGATAATGGCAGCGTTCTGATGCCCAGGGAATTTAAGGCTGCCTGGAAACAGCTCCGAAAAGGCGAATGGTTCGCCCCCAGTCAAAGTATTGAATGGGGCGGCCAGGGGATTCCAGACACCCTGAATGTTGCTGTACAAAACTACCTGTTTGCTGCAAACCTTTCACTGATGATGGTTGCAGGATTGAATCATGCTGCCGGGAAAATAATTGAGACCTTTGGATCAAATCAGCAAAAACAATTATACCTGCAAAAACTTTACTCAGGTGAATGGAGCGGAACCATGCTCCTGACAGAAGCTGAGTCCGGATCAAACCTGGGTGACCTGACAACCATTGCCAGAAAAAATCCAGACGGGACCTATCTGCTTTCCGGCAGTAAGGTTTTTATCAGCGGCGGCGACCATGACATGACGGACAATATTATCCACCTGGTACTTGCAAGGGTAGAGGGAGCGCCTGAAGGCAGCCGGGGCATTTCGCTTTTTATCGCGCCAAAGATAATTATTGATGACAGCGGCAAGCCTATAGAACGCAATGATATTGTCTGTACCGGCATAGAAGAAAAAATGGGGCTGCACGGCAGCCCGACCTGTACGATGGCGCTGGGCAGCAGCGGACGTTGTGTTGCCACCCTAGTAGGGGAAGAAAACAAGGGCCTGGCCATCATGTTTTTAATGATGAATAAAGCAAGACTGATGGTCGGTTCACAGGGGCTTGCACTGGCGTCATCCGCCTATCTCAATGCACTGAACTATGCCGGAAGCCGCATCCAGGGGTCACTTGTTTCCAATCCCGGGAAAAAAAATATTGCCATCATCCATCACCCGGATGTCCGGCGGATGCTGATAACTATGAAGGCCTATACTGAGGGGTGCAGAAGTCTGCTGTGTTACATTGCCAATCTTGAAGACCAGAAAAAAATCAACAGCACACCTGGAAAAAGAAATCTTCAGGATTTGATTGATATCCTGATTCCAGTGGCCAAGGCATATGTAACAGACCGGGCAGTTGATGTCTGCAATATGGCTGTACAGGTGTATGGTGGTTATGGGTATACCGGTGAATTCCCGGTGGAGCAGCTGCTCCGGGATGTGAGGATAACAACAATTTACGAAGGTACAAACGGTATTCAGGCCATTGACCTTCTTGGCAGAAAATTACCAGCAGACAATCGCAGGCTGTTCCATACCCTGATAAAGGAAATTGAAAAAACAATTGAAACGTGTTCCGGTATTGAACCCCTGTCATATGAACGTTCCGTTTTGATACAGACATTAGAAAAGCTGGACCAAGTTGTTGACCGGATCCTGATGTCTGATTCTGAACAGGCGCTTTTAACTTCCTACTCTCTTGCAAGTCAGCTCCTTGATGTTTTTGGTGATGTTGTTATGGCCTGGATGCTTTTGTGGCGGGGAGAAATATCACATAATTGTTTACTGGAAAACCCAAACAGGAAAAAAATTGAGTTTTACAAGGGCCAGTTAAAAACCGTACAGTTTTTTTTCAACACCATTTTGCCGGTAACATCCGGGAAAATGGATGCGATTCAAAATTTTAACGGCGCAGCAATAGAAATACCCGATACTGCTTTCTGTGGTAAATAGCCGGTGATCCGGGAGATTTTCTTCTGTTTCCGGCAGTAGATATCGGTCAAATTATAATAACGAATAATGGAGGTATTATTATGAAAAGCATTACAATGAAAATTATTCTTATCCTGTCCGGATTGTTGCTGTTGTTCGCTGTTTCCCAGGCTTCTGCCAAAACCATCAATTTAAGATTTTCAAGCCCCTTTCCCACCATGCAGACCATTACAGGAAAAATCATTCAACCCTGGATTGAAGAAATCAACAAAGCCAGTGAAGGCAAAGTCAAAATTAAATTATATCCGGCTGGTGCGCTTGGCAAAGCGCCTGCCCAGTTTGACCTTGCTGAGAAAGGACTGGCCGATTTTTCCTATCACCTGGCAGATTATACACCTGGGCGGTTCCCGCTGACGTCTGTATTTTCTCTTCCTTTTATGCCGCCCTCAGGAGAAAAGGTTTCTGAGGCCATGTGGAAAACCTTTCAAAAAGAGGCAAAATACCGGGAAGAATACAGCAAGGTCAAGGTCCTGGCCCTGTTTGGCCACCGCGGTGGTAACTTTTATACGGTAAACACACCCATCAAAACCATGACCGATTTCAAAGGATTGAAAATCAGAACTGCAAACCCTTCCATCAGTAAAGCGTTAAAACTATGGGGTGCCGTACCGGTGGCACAACCCATCACTGAAACTTACCAGTCCCTGCAGTTAGGAATCCTGGATGGAACCGTACTGCCCTATGAAGGAATGGTGGTTTTCAAACTCAATGAGCTGGCCAAATATTCTACTATTGGCAATCTGTATACCATGCCCATGATGATCGTAATGAACAAAAAGAAATGGAACAAACTTCCAGAGGATGTAAAAGCCCTGATTGAAAAAACCACCGGTTTAGGCATGTCTATGGCTGCTGGTAAGGCGTTTGATGACATGGAAACACCTTTCAGGGGAATCTGCCTGAAAAAAGGAATGGAAGAAACCGTTCTTGACCCTGCCGAGTACCAGAAGATGAAAGACTCCACACTGCCGTTGAGAGATGAATGGGTAAAGGAGATGGAAGCAAAAGGGCTGCCGGGCAAAGCTATCTTCAAAACAGCAACAGGGTTCACTGGTGAGAACAATTAAATTCGTTCGTAATCATTTGTAACTAATTAGGGGGGTGAAATTTAAACCTCACCCCCTTATTTTCCCTCGCGCAAGCATTGGAACATAACCGGAATTAAAAATATTTTGGGGTCGTATGAATATTAGAAGTTTAGTTAATATAATGGGCATCTTCAGTTATTTTTTGTCCAAACTCGGGTGTGTATCACTGTGTGCAATGATGTGCCTGACAGTTGTGGATGTTGTGGGAAGGTATGTGTTCAATGCCCCTATCCTGGGTGCGTTTGAAATCACATCCTTTCTGGTATCCATCCTGATATTTTCTTTTTTAGGGTATGCGCAGTCTCAGAAGGCTCATGTAACAGTTGATATCCTTGTCAATATTTTCCCAAAAAAAATGCAGCTTGCCGTGAAGCTGTTTAATTATATCATCGGGTTTTTCGTTATGATTCTCATTTCCTGGAAAGGATTTGAAAAAGCCATCGAAGCCAAGGCGGCCGGGGACAGTCCGATGAACCTGCCTGTACCGGATCATCCGTTTATTTTCTTCCTGGCTTTAGGCTGCGGAATCATGTGCATTGAATTTTTAAGGGATATCCTTGGAACCATTGTCAAATTAATAGAAAAAGAGACCATATCATGAGCCCGGAAATGACAGGAGTTGTCGGAATTTTATGTTTGTTTGTTTTCCTGGCTTTCAGGATGTATATCGGCATTGCACTGGCCCTGATCGGGTTTATCGGTATCAGTTACATCATCGATATGGAGGCAGGACTGAATCTGCTGGGGATGGTGCCCTGGGAGGAAGGATCTTCATATACATTGAGTGTTATACCCTTATTTATTCTCATGGGGCAATTCGCATTCACATCAGGGATCAGCCAGGATATTTATAAAGCGGTTCACAACTGGATGGGACATCTGAGAGGCGGGCTTGCCATGGCAACGATTGTTGCCTGTTCAGGATTTGCTGCTGTCTGCGGGTCATCCCTTGCCACTGGTGCCACCATGGCAAAGGTTGCCATTCCCGAGATGGAAAAATACGGGTATAATCTGAGCCTTTCAACTGGGTGTGTTGCTGCCGGCGGCACACTGGGGATACTGATTCCTCCCAGTATCGGGTTCATTATTTATGGTATCCTGACTGAAGAATCCATTGGAAAACTTTTCATGGCAGGTATCCTGCCTGGTTTTCTGCTGGCGTCACTTTTTATACTGGCCATTTTTATTCAATGTCTGATTCACCCTGAAAGCGGGCCAAAGGCAGACCCTGTATCCTGGAAAGTCAAATTCAAGTCCCTGTACAGCACATGGACCATGCTGGCCTTGTTTGTTCTGGTAATGGGGGGGATTTATTTCGGCGTTTTTACACCCACTGAGGCTGCAGGAATCGGCGCATTTGGGTCATTTGTCATAGCGGTTGCCAGAAAAAAACTGACAATTGCAAGCTTTGTTGAAAGCCTGCTGGCAACAGGCAACATGACTGCCATGATTTTCCTGATTATTATCGGTGCAAATATATTTTCAAACTTTCTGGCATTAACCGGGATACCTTTTCTGCTTGCTGAATTTATTGTGGAACTGGCATTGCCAAAATTGATAATTTTAATGATGATTATTCTGGTATTCATACTCCTGGGATGTGTGATGGATTGTTATGCAATCATGATTCTCATGGTTCCAATCCTGTTTCCCATTATTAAGGCCATGAATTTTAATCCGCTCTGGTTCGGGGTTATCATGGTAATCGTTCTTGAAGTCGGACTTATCACACCGCCTGTTGGATTGAATGTGTTTGTAATCAAGGGCGCTGTACCAGATGTTTCATTGACAACAATTTTCAAAGGGGTGTGGCCATTTTTAATTGCTGCAATTCTCTGCATCACGATCATCATCCTATTTCCCGAAATAGTGATGTTTCTTCCATCAAGAATGTAGATAACCATATGAATAAAAAAAGAATAACAGGATGATACGTCAAGGTAAAATTTATCGATCGACCGAAATAAAAACCTTACAAGCGTTAAAATATATAGAATATGAAATCAGGAGGAATGATGTCTCAAATATCTAAAATCGGCGTCATCGGCGCCGGCCACATGGGAAGCGGCATTGCCCAGAAAGTTGCCCAGGAAGGATTTAACGTCGTCATGGTGGACATAAATCAAGAATATGTCGACCGTGGGATTGATACGATAAAGGGAATTTTGAAAAGCGGGATTAAACGGAAAATTTTTACCACGGAACAGGTGGCCTCATTTTTATCCAGGATAAAAGGGTCAACTAGCTATCGCGATGTTGCTGATGCTAATATTATTATCGAGGCTGTTTTTGAGGATCGGGAAGTAAAAACAAAGCTTTTTCAACGGCTTGATGAAATCTGTGATCCAAAAACAATATTCGCTACCAATACATCCAGCTTTTATGTGCATGAGTTTGCCGAAAAAATAAACAGACCGGACCGGTTCATCGGACTTCACTATTTTTTCCACCCTGCAAAAAACCGGTTGCTTGAAATCATTCCCCATGCCGCAACAAGCAGGGAAACGGTTATGAAAGCTGAAACATTTGCAAAGCTGCACGGGAAGACCGCCATCACTGTCAAGGATTCCCCGGGCTTTGCAGTCAACCGCTTTTTTATTCCCTGTTCCAACGAGGCCTGCCGTATGCTTGAAGAAGGGATGGGAAACGTCGCTACCATCGATGAAGGCAGCAAACGGGCTTTTGGTATCGGTATGGGGTGGTTCGACCTGTTGAATGTGACAGGGATTCCCCTTGCCGTACATGCATCTGAAAGTCTTGGGGGAGAACTTGGATTATTTTACGGAACACCGGATATCCTTCAAAAACAAATGGACAAAAATGAAGACTGGGATCTTAATGACGGTCCGGTTGAAGAGGAAAGAATCGGCGCAGTCATTGACCGGTTTTACGGTATCTGTCTCGGGGTTGCCGCCACGCTTGTTGATGAAGGCGTGGCCACTGTCGAAGATGTTAATATCGGTGCGAAACTGGGGTTGCGATGGGCAAAAGGCCCCTTTGAAATCATGAATGATATCGGTATTAATAAGACCTGTGAGGTTGTTGAATCCATGACAAAAAAATATCCGGGTTTTAACATGCCGAAAATCCTTCTGGAGCAGAAAGCCCTCGGTGTTCCTTTCAAGTTCAAGGTGGTTGACCTTGATATTACAGGTGATATTGCATGGATGACCATCAACCGGCCGGATGCGATGAATGCCCTTAATGAAGAAGTGGTGGAACAGCTTTTGGAAAATTTTTCAATTGCCGAGCAGCACACTGATGTAAAAGCCATTGTTTTCCAGGGAGCTGGAAAGGCATTTGTCGCAGGCGCGGATATCCAGTTCTTTGTCGACAATGTCAAGGCAGATACCATACATCATATTGAAGCGTTCACACGAAAGGGCCATGAACTCCTGTTAAAAATCGAGAACAGCCCGAAAAAAACCATTGCATTCATGGATGGTTTGTCACTTGGCGGCGGCAGTGAGCTGTCCCTTGCCTGCCAGTACATTGTTGCCACACCCAACGGATCCATGGGGTTCCCTGAAACCGGCATCGGGATCATCCCTGGGCTTGGCGGCATGATCAGAAGCCAGAGAATCCTCGGTACGGAACTGGCAAAATATTTTGTCTTCACAGGCGCACACATATCAGCGCAGGATGCCAGGGATCTAGGGGCTTTTTATTCTATTGTTGATCCTGGTCAGGCTGAATCAGCCATCCATCAGATAATCGATGGTGACCCGCGTGACAAATACAAAAACAAAAAGGTCCCTGAAAGGTTCAAGGAAATAGCGGCAGCATTTGTTCCAGACAATATTGCCGCTGTGCTGAACGGGAAGGATATACCGGGCATTCCAGAAAAGCTTAATGAAAAAATTAAAAAAATCCTGAGCAGGAAATCCACTGTTGCGCTGAAAATGGCCAATGATGTCATGGAAGCACAGATACCGTTAAGCATTGAAGATGCTGTTGAATATGAACTGGGTCAGCTGGATACATTATTTCGAACCAATGATGCACTTGAAGGGTTATCCTCGGCAGTTGAACATAGAAAACCGTTATTTAAAGGATGAAAAATATGAAGTATACAAAAGCATTTATTCCGTACAAAGGCTATTACAGCACCCCGTTCTGCCGCTGGCAGGGAAGTTTTGCCAATGAAAATGCCATTGAACTGGGCGCATCGGTTTCAAAAACATTTCTTGAATCAAAGGGTGTGGATGTCAACCGGCTGGACTACCTGGTATTCGGGAATACAATCGGCCAGCATCACCAGTTTTATTCATCCCCCTGGGCTGCTGCCATGCTGGGAGCGGATGCCCTGCCCGCCATTGCCATCAGCCAGGCCTGCACAACAGGGGCCACCTGCATCAACCAGGCAGCAATGGGAGTAGAACAAGGACTTTATTCCATGCCGTACGTACTGACAGTTGACAGGTGCTCTAACGGCCCCCATACCATCTGGCCGAATCCTAAAGGACCTGGCGGTGAGGTCATTTCTGAGAACTGGAATATGGACAATTTCAATGCCGATCCCAACACAGGCAATAAAATGGTGGAATCAGCAGAAAATGTGGGCAGACTGGGTGGCTTCACTAAAGAGGAGTGCGATGAACTGGCGCTTCGCCGGTACAAACAGTATCTGGATGCCCTGGAAGACGACCGGGCATTTCAGAAACGATACATGCAGCCGGTTGACATTAAAATTTCAAAAAGAAAAACAATAACGGTTGACAAAGATGAAGGGGTTACCCCTTCTACTGCAGAAGGGCTTGCAAAACTGAACCCCATCACCCCGGGAGGAATCTTGAGCTTTGGAGCCCAGACCCATCCTGCAGATGGGAATGCAGGTGTTCTGGTAACCAACAGGGAAACTGCTGACGAAATCAGTGAAGATCACACTATTTCGATCCAGGTTGTCACCTATGGCTATTCCAGGGTAAAAAAAGCCCATATGCCTGCGGCTCCGGTCCCTGCAACACGGATGGCACTTTCCAATGCAAACCTTACAATCAACGATATCTCTGTTATCAAAACCCACAACCCGTTCATTGTGAATGATCTTTACCTGGCCAAAGAAATGAAGATAGATGGTAAACAGTTTAACAATTTCGGTTCTTCCATGATTTTCGGGCATCCCCAGGGCCCGACTGCGACACGTTTGATCATAGAAGGGATTGAAGAGACCGTCATGAAAGGCGGGGGATATTTTCTATGGACCGGATGTGCTGCCGGGGATTGTGGGGCAGCGTTGATATTGAAAATTTCATAGACGCCATAGTCCAGACTGCATCCTGCTCAGGATGAAACCTCTTTCTGACCGGGATGCAGTTTTATGATGATACGACTAAATGTGTTTCCCTTTCTGGGATATACCAAAGACAAAAAGCTCAAAGATTTTTGAAGCCAGTGTTTCAGGGTCCACCTCCCCTCTGGGATCATACCACCTGTAAATCCAGGCACACATACCGACAAGACAATGGGCATCAATTGCAATATCCTTCCTGTCCAGGTCTTCCTGCTGCAGATACCGGTCAAGTGCGCTCCGCCAGTATTCAAGATATGATCTCTGCTGATCTTTTATCTGTTTATACCAGTCACCTGTAAGGCAGTCATCATCATTTAAAATAAGCTTTGTTCGGTACTTATCCGTACAATAGGTCCCGACCTGGTATCGTATGTATGCTTTTATCAGCTCTAACGGTGTCAGGGTGTCAATCTGAATCTTCTCGATACCGCTGATCATGTCTTCCATATGTCCTTTTAGAATCTGATAAAGGAGTTCTTCTTTGCTCTTAAAATAATAATAAAGACCAGCCGTTGTCATATCCGTTGCTTTTGCAATATCCCGAATCGATGTTCTGTCGTATCCGTTCTGGTATAAGCTTTTTGTTGCAACTTTATATACCCTGTTTTTCCTTCTTTCTTTTTCTTTAATTTTATACTCTTTCATAAACAGTCCAGTTCCAGTTAGCATTTATTTTACTTAACAATCATTCGATAAATTTATCGATCAAAGATAAAAAATATCACATACTAACGCTGATTAGACAGAAATACAATATAAATCGAAATTTTAACTGCCTGATCTTGAATCATTTAATGATCAAGTTTATAATCGGCTTGATTGAACAGCGATTTCAATTACTTGATACCTGGAACACCCATATTAACAATGCGCTTTAAAGGCCCCCTTCAGTACAACAAGGAGAGTTGGACGTGAAAAAAATAAATGTAACCGCTATTGATCGCGACACACTGACTGAAGACGTTTTAAATGAATGGCAGACCATTCTTAATGAAACGGCTGAAATTATAGGCGTTCCAGCCGGCCTGATCACCCGAGTTGATGGAAAAAAAATTGAGATACTCCTTTCTAGCCAGACAGAAGGCAATCCTTATCCGGTGCCGTGTACATCTCAATATCCGGATTCAGGCTGGTACTGTGAGCACACCCTAAAAACAAAAGCGCTGAACCTGATCCCAAATGCATTTAATGATCCAGAATGGAAAGACAATACAGCCGCTGTCCAGCTGCACATGATCTCCTACCTGGGTATGTCCATAGAACGCCCCGATGGCGAACAATTCGGGACCATATGCTTTATCGACAATAAGCAGAATGAACATAATGACGTGCATATCATGATTGTAAAACAGATCAAAAGAATGATCGAACTATCTCTCAGCATCGTGCTGGCACAAGATGAGATAAAGACGTTAAAAGGGTTTATACCGATCTGTTCAGCCTGTAAACAGATCCGCGATGATAAGGGATATTGGAACCAGCTGGAGACATACATTGAAAAACACTCTGATGCTGCTTTTACCCACAGTATGTGCCCGAGCTGTTCAGAAAAATTTTACGGCAAAGAGGACTGGTATAAGGAGCTCGATAATAAAAAAGAGTAAGATGTTCTAAAATCGAAACTCAACAGATCTTTGAATCACTATAAAATTGCTGCTGAAAAAATTATTGTTAAAATTTGCACAGCCTGGACAAGGTATACGGATCCTTATTAAATTCGATCAAGTTTCATCCAATGCTTTTCGAACGGAACACGCCAGTGTGGTTTTATCAAAAGGCTTTTCAATATAGGCACGGGCACCGATTTCAACGGCTTCTTTTCTGTCTATTTTGCTATTGAAGCCACTGCATAAAACCGTTGCCATCTGAGGATTGATGCTCAAAGCTTCCTTTATTAACTGATCGCCTTTAATATGCGGCATTGTCAGATCAGTAATAATCAAGTCGAAACGGTGAGGATCAGACTTGAACAGAGCCAAAGCTTCTATCGGATCTGTCGTGGTCACAACCTGATATCCGAGCCGTTCCAGAAGCGCCTTTCCAATTTCAACCAGTTCTTCTTCATCATCAACAAACAATATGGTTTCCTGTCCTCCAGGAATCATTACCGGAACCTGTTCATCTTTCTTGACTTCACCGTCTGCCACTGGGAACAACACTTTGAATGTACTTCCTTTTTCAGGTTCACTGTAGGCGGAAATGGCGCCATTATGATTTTTTACGATACCCAGGACAATGGCCAGGCCCATTCCGGTTCCCTTTTCGATTGTTTTGGTGGTGAAGTAAGGATCAAAAATACTGTCTTTTATTTCCGGATCAATTCCATGCCCTGTATCACTTACTGTCAATTGAATATAGTGTCCGGAGGTGATTTCCTGAAACTGGGTTACTGTATCTGTGTCCAACTGGATTTCAGACACCTCTATTTTAAGCGTACCACCATTTTCTTCCATTGCATGGGCCGCATTCGTACATAAATTAATCAGCACCTGATGTACCTGGGTTGGATCAGCTTTAATCGTTTTCAGTTCTTCCGGCAGGTTCAGTTGAATATCAATTGAAGACGGGATTGAAGACCGGAGCAGTTTGATCGATTCCGTGAGGATCAAACGGACGTCGACGATTTTTTGAACCTGTTCTGTTTTCCGGCTGTAATTCAAAAGCTGCTTTATAACTTCACCCGCCCTCAGGCTGGCCTTTTTGATCTCTTCCAGGTTTAAGCGGACAGCATCCTGATCGTCAATGCTGTCGGCTGCCAGTTCCATATTGCCCATAATAATACCGAGAATATTGTTGAAGTCATGGGCAATGCCGCCGGCAATCGTTCCGATTGCCTCTATTTTCTGGGATTGACGAAGCTGGGTCTCTAAATCCCGTCTCTCTTCTTCTGCTTTTCTGCGCTCGGTGATATCCCTTGCAATTCCTAAAACCCCTATTAATTGTCTGTCTTTCGTATAAATGGGTGTTTTTATGGTTTCAAGAAGTTCTTTGTGTCCGTCATCTGCATAAGTTACTTCTTCTTCATTAATACGGGGACTGCCTTTTGCGATTGCCAGACTGTCATTTTTTCTAAAAAAATCAGCCAGTTCTTTTTCCACAAAATCATAATCTGTTTTTCCGATGATTTCATCCTCTTTTGCACCGTAGAGCCGTTCAAACCTGGAATTACAAAAAATATAGACACCGGCTTCATTTTTCAGCCAGACCAGATCCGGAATCGAAAAAATCAATGTCCTGAGATATGCTTCACTTTGTTTAAGGGCTTCCTGCGATCGTTTATAGTCTGTTATATCCCGGCCGATGCCGTTAATACCTTTCAGGCTGCCTGATAAGTCATAGTGAAATGAAGAGGACCATAAAACAGACCGTGCTTCACCGGTCCGGATATTGACCTGCCTGTTTTCTATCTTTGCCACTTTCTTCTTCTCAGCAACGGCATTATTAAACCATTCAACCGTCCTGTCCTGATCGTCCGGATGAATAAACTGGAAGGCAGACATCCCCATGCCATCTTCCGGCGGGACACCCAGTATCTTCTCAGCTACTTTATTTACAAAGACAAAATTTCCATGCCTGTCGGTCTGAGTGATGAGATCCTGCGTACCTTCAATCACCTCTCGGTATTTTTTTTCACTCTCGCGCAAGGCCTCGGTTTTTTCCTCTACCTTTTTTTTCAAAACTTTATTCCACCAGGAGATGACAATTGCAGGCAGGATGGCAATACCCAGAATGGCAAGTATAATTATCCAGAAAGATCGGTTCTTGAATATGCTTTCCTGTTTAATATGTACCCATTTATTGAAAATTTTTTCCTTTTCATCCTCAGAAATCATTGCCAGGCCTTTTGTAAGGATATTGTTCAGTATTGGCCAGTCTTTGCGGGATGCCATGGCAAGTTTAAAGGATAAATCTGTATATCCAGCAATACGAATATTGGTCAGGCTGTGTTTTTCAATTCTCACCGCTGCACCGGTGACAGCGGTAATCCATGCGTCGGCCTTCCCAGTGACCAGATTGTTCATGGCTTCATCAGCATTAACAGCAGGCATCATAGTCAGGTGACTGTAATTCGATGTCAGATAACCTTCAACAATCCATCCTTTGGTGAAGGTAACTTTCATGTTCTGCATGGTACTGAGTTTCAGGTCCGCTTTGATATCGTCCCTGGTCAGGATAACAATGGGGATAACAATATATGGGTCCGTGAACAGCATCCACTTTTCCCGTTCTTCATTTTTTGTAAAGGCACAGAGAACATCAATCTTTCGGTTTTTTGCATCTTTTAAAACCTCGCCCCATGTTTCTTTTGAGACAATCTGAAAGGTGAAGTTAAGTTTTTTTTCAATCAAATGGATGTAGTCTGCGGCCACTCCTTTGAAAATCCCATCTGTATCAACAAATTCAACTGGTCTTGCATTTGGATCATGCCCTAATCTGATTTTACCCTGATGCGCGATAAGCCATGCCCTTTCCTCGGATGTTAATGGCTCTGCCGAACAGTAGTGCATGTATCCGGAAACAATGACGAGACATAAAGACAGGATAAAAACATACATATACAAAAAAGCTTTCCCGCATTCTTTTTCAGTACTTGTCATTGATGTCCGCCTTTTGAGACAGGGTATTGCCGGTATCATTAATCACACTTTTTTTTGATACCGGTTATATATTGTTGTCGCTTTTTGAAAATTCGAAATCATGGTACACTAATTCATGTGATTATGCAAAAAAAATATAATCTTGACAGTGACTTAAGGCATAATGGCTGCGGCAGTAAAAGAAACGTCTAACAATGAACCGACACATTTGTTTTATCTGTTTTAATTATTTTTTTATTCGATCAGCGAGTCAATTGAAAGATGATATGTATTATCTTTTCTTCTGTGTGTTTTCGTCAGTTTTTTAAAATCAATTTTTTCCCATGAGTCCGGTTTAAGCAGTTTTTCATACTTTTCTACATTACGGCTGTTCATCACTGAAAGGGACTTTAGGATTGTACTGCCAGTTGATTTTTCAAAATCATGCCCATTGTAATAATCATACAGTAAAATGATGGTCCATCCGCCATCCATAAAATGTCCCCCTATTGATGTTGCCAAAGAACCGTTTTTAATCAGCTTGACATTCATATCATTCCAGTCAAAAGTACCAAAAAACAAGTCTTGACCAAGTGTTTTGCTGCTTTCCTGTATTGCTTTCAACGTTCCTGCCGTCATTGCACCGCCCGCACACCAGATAAAAGAGACATCTGGATAGCGATTCAAAAGCCTTGATGTAATACTGTAAGCTTTCTGTTCATTCCAGTATGCATATACTGTCTGCTTAAGTTTAATGTCAGGATGGGCCTCAAGTGCTTTTTCAACCCCTTCTTTTCGTAACAGAGCAGGACTGGATTCATGGCTTCCTGTGATACCGATCATCTCAAAAGGAGAACTGTTTTCTTTTGGAAGCAAGTTCTTTACGGATGACAATTCTTCAGCCAGTTGATACCCGCCGTGTTTATCATCTGGCACCATATGTCCTATCCAGTGGGGAAACTTCTCGCGGGGACTGCCCACCTCTTCTTTTGTTTTGGCTGGAATATCTGTGTTTATTGAAAAAATTTTCACCCCTGTTGATGCTGCCTTTTCCAGCATGGGGCGAAATACCTCCTGATGAACGATGGTTATAATAACATCCGGCTTTTTATCCCGACCAAGCACCTCATAGTAATTGTTTCTGTTTTTATACCGTGTACGGTCACTGTATAAAACGTCCAATTCAACTTTCAGGTCATTTGATACTGCTTTCATAAATCCGGTCATGCTGTCCCAGAAAGGGCTGCCGGGCGGATCAGGGTTAAGGAACACAGCATGAAATGATCTTTGAGCATCTGCAGCTGACAGCAAGCAAAGAGAGATAAAACAAACCCAAAAAAACAATCGAATCTTTTTCATAAAATTTTCCCAGAATCTGCTGTTAAAAAATATTCTACTGTAATTTATAACAGTTGCCAGAAAGATTTTACCAATCATTTAAGATAAATCATCTTTACAAAACGAAAAGCTTACTGGCAGTCATTATACACGATTTATCGCATATTTCGTAAAGGTATAATAAATCAATTGTCCAAGTGTGAATGTGATGATTATAGAATACCATCCCGGCTAAAGACAAGACAAAAATAAATTTCAGGCATCTATTTTGTTTTCGCTATTGCCAGGGCCGCCTTAATGTTTTCACCGACACGGTTAAAATCGTCTGCACTTATCTGTGAAGGGGGAACCATCCAGCTCCCTCCGCAGGCAATCACTTTTTCAAAGGCAAGATATTCATGCAGATTGTCTTCACTAATGCCGCCTGTGGGCATAAATCTTACCTCTTTATATGGTGCTGCTATTGCTTTGAGATAGCTGACGCCGCCAGATTGCTGTGCAGGAAAGAATTTAACCAGGTGAATACCTTTTTCGAGCGCAGCTTCTATCAGAGAGGGAGAGTCCACACCCGGGATGATCCAGATATTGTTTTGAAGGCAATAATCTACTGTTGCAGGATTAAATCCCGGCGCCACAACAAAATCTGCCCCAGCCTGCCTTGCGGTAGAAGCCTGCGCTTTGGTCAGTATGGTACCGGCCCCTATCAGCATTTCCGGAAAACTTTGTCGGATCTTGTGTATGCAGTCTGCCGCAGTTTCAGTTCTAAAGGTAATTTCTATTATGGGCAGTCTTTTTTCCATTAGTGTTTCAGCCAGCTTTACAGCTCTCAGCGAATCATTGATGGTGACGACAGGAACGATTTTATATTTTGACAGCCTGTGAATGATTGATCTCATTATTCCTTTCCCAGGCGGCGTGATCCTTTAGAGATGTATCCCATCTTGACAGAAATATCACCTGCACATTTTTTTGCATGATTTTTCAAGTCTTCCCATTTTAAATCCGGATGTGCTGCGATATCCCACGCCACGCTGACGGAAGCAATAACCCGGTCCCTGTAATCAAATACAGGAGCCCCGACACACCGGGTTCCCACTTCATTTTCTTCATCATCAACAGACCAGCCCCTTTTTCTGATCTGTTCGATTTCTTTAATCAGAGGTTCAATAGAAAGAATGGTTTTTTCTGTTATTTTTTCAAAAGGATTTTCACTGTACATCTGCCTGATTTCATCATTGCGCAGCCCGGACAGCAGAGCCTTGCCAAGGGAAGTTGCGTGCAGGGGTCTCCGGCGGCCGATGATTTTATACCTCCTGAGACTGTCATATGTTTCGACCTTGTCTATATACACTACTTCATGCCCGTCCCTGATTGCCAGAAAAGCGGTCTGACCGGTCTGCTTTGTCATCCTCTGAAGAAACGGCTGGGCCTCTGTTTTTAATTCAAGGCTGTTCAGATACAGACTGGCAAGCTCTATAAATCCCAATCCCAGGCGGTAGTTTCCAGTTTCCTGTGATTTCTCAATATACCCGCGTTCCCGCATGGAGGATAAAAGTCGATGCACTGTACTTTTGTGCAGATCAAGTCTATGTCCAATATCGGTCATGGTCATACCGCCGGAAGCTCCGGAAAGCAGTTCAAGGATATCAAATGCTCGATCAATAGACTGTACACTCATTTACGCCTCCAACATCATAAATCAGGACTGAATTTCTGGTATCAATATATAACAACTGCTGCTGTTCAGCCTATCCTACCGGGCAAGCCAGCCACCGTCAACAGCTAAAGTAAAACCGTTTATATATTCGGCAGCTCTGGAAGCAAGAAAGACCACCGCCCCCTGTAAATCTTCCGGTTTCCCCCAATTCCCTGCAGGAATCCGTTCAAGGATCTGCCGGTTGCGGTCGGGATCGCTTCTTATGGGGGCTGTAGTTGCAGTTGCCATATACCCGGGTGCAATCGCATTCACATTGATGTTGTGAACTGCCCATTCACAGGCAAGCAGCCGTGTCAGTCCCAGAACCCCGCTTTTGCTGGATGTATATGACGACACCTTTATACCGCCCTGATAAGACAGCATGGATGCGATATTGATTATCTTGCCGTGTATATCATTCTCTATAAAATGTTTTGCTGCTTTCTGGCAGAGAAAAAAGAGGGTTTTCAGGTTCACATTCATCACATCGTCCCAGTCTTTTTCACTGAACGTCAGGGCATCATTCCGCCTGATAATCCCGGCATTGTTCACCAGTATATCAATAGTTTCAAATGCATCCACTGCCTGGCTGAAAATTTTACCCGCAGCACTGATCTGGTTCAAGTCTGCTTTAACGCCGACAAACCGGCTGCCCGTTTCTTCGATCGCCTCACTGTTCCCTGGCGGCGTACTATTATACACACCAACGATATCAGCACCAGCCTGGGCAAGTCCTAAAGCCATTGCCTGCCCCAATCCTGTACTGCTGCCTGTCACGACAGCTGTCTTTCCCTCCAGGCTGAATTTATCTAGTATCATTTCAGTTCCTTTGTTTATCGCAATACAGACATGGCGACTGCGTCCATATCTGTAAAGGTCTGGTTTTCGCCTGCCATCCCCCAAATAAACGTATAGCGGCCTGTTCCTGCGCCGGAATGAATCGACCAGCTGGGGGAAAGTACAGCTTCTTCATTTCGTACCACAATATGCCGTGTTTCAGAAGGTTTGCCCATCAAATGGAAAACCACCTGATCCGGTTCAAGATCAAAATAAAAATAGGCTTCCATCCTTCTTTCATGCGTATGGACCGGCATGGTATTCCAGACACTTCCCTCTTCGATTGTGGTCACCCCCATTACAAGCTGGCAGGTTTTAATCCCGTCAGGATGAAAATATTTTCTAATATTGCGTTTATTGCTGTTTTTTGTTTCACCAAGGTATTCGGGTTCAATATCATTGAATGATACGGCTGAAGTGGGATAGTCTGTATGGGCAGGAACGCAGTTGATATAAAATTTTGCAGGACTGTCAGGATTATCACTTTCAAAAATAAGATGCTTAGATCCCTTTCCAACGTATAGACCGTCCTTAAACAAAAGGTGATATGCGACTCCGTCTATACTGACTGTGCCTGGTCCGCCCACATTAATCATCCCCATTTCCCGCCGTTCAAGAAGATCCTGGGCTCCAATTAACGCTTTATCAACAGCTAAGTGTATCTTTTTATCAGGGCAGATTCCTCCGACAATCAAACGATCACTGTGGCTGTAAACAAGCTTGGTTTTACCTGTTGCAAAAACAGCATCTATAAGAAAATGCTCCCTTAGTGTTTTACTTGTCATGCCTGCCGCATGATCCGGGTGAACCATATGTCTTGTCTGCATAAGCGTGCTGCTCCTTTTTATGTGCTGATCTTACTCATTTGTTGTTATCTTATTCATAAAAATGTATCCCCGCATTCAGCTTAAAGATCCTTCCTCCATGGCAGAAAGTATATCTTCCCTTCTCGGAATTTTGGCAATACATCCGATTCCTTTTGTGGAAATGGCGGCTGCAATGCCTGCAAACTGAACACATTTTTCAATCGGGCTTCCAGTAACAAATTCAGCAGCAAACGCACCGCAGAAAGTATCCCCTGCGCCGGACGAATCCACCTGGTCAACCGGATGGGGAGAAAAATATTCCATTTTTCCTCCATCTGCCAATAACGCGCCCTCCTGACCCATTTTTAAAATGACGATTTTCGCACCCATTTTAAGGTAAACATTACAGATTTCCTCTGGATTATTTAACGCTGTCAGCATACGGGCATCTTCATAGGACGGCATTAAAATGTCTGTGTATGACACTGTATTGTGTATAATTGCCCTGGCCTTTTCTATCGGCCAGAGGTCTGTCCTCAGGTTTGGATCATACGTAATTAACGTATCTGATTCACGGGCAATGGCAATCGCTTTTGCGTTTGTCTCGCAGGCACTGCTGCTGATGCCCTGGGTAATACCGGAAAGGTGAAGTATTTTTGTCTGCCGGATGTCGTCCTGCGGGAGTATTTCCGGTGTCATTCTGCTGGCAGCTGAATTTGCCCGGTAATATGTAAACTGATGGCTCCCGCTGTTTCTGGAAATAAAATAAACACCTGTTTTATAGTTGCTTTCCTGTTTGACATGGGTAACATCTATTCCTTCGTTTTCCCACAAATTGAGCAAGGCTTCCCCAAAAGGGTCAGCACCAATCGATGTTACATACCCGACTTTCGCACCGCACCGGGCAGCAGAAACGGAAAAATTCGACGTATCTCCTCCAAAGCTTTGATAAAAAATACTGCTGTTATTCAGACAGCCTTCTTTTGCAGCGCTGAATTCAATTAACGGTTCACCTATGGTGATAATATCTGAGTTCATTCAATCTCTTTTTTAGCTATTAACATGCAGTTTTCAATTGTTGCATTTCATTGATCATGGTGCGTATGGAATATCCAACCATGATAACACCGGAAATCGGCATACAGACGTATAAAAATCGTTTCGATATATTAAATACCGGTGTCCAGTCCTGGGCCAGAATGGTCAGCT
>CAYFKW010000012.1:53063-103804 GCA_964343845.1 uncultured Desulfobacula sp.
AAAAATTTGTTTTTTTATTTTTAATCCGCTCGGAAAGCCAGTTCAGTTTAAAATGATCATTGGTTGACCACAGTTTTGCCGCGCCCAGAAAAATGAGCCAGGCAAATGCAAATTCAACCATTTCATCGAACCAGTAAAATTCCATGATTGGAAAATTCCTTATCAGCACATTGCCTGCCAGCAAGATAAAAAGAAATAAAAAGCAGGTGATGCAGATACAGCGCATCAATGCTTGAAGGTAATGATCAATGGTTGAGAGAACAGGCTTTAAAAGGCTCATCAGTTCATTTTCCCATAAACAAGTTTGGCAGAAAAAGGCAGATTGGCGGAATAAAGGCCACTGCCAGCAGAACAATAAAAATCCCTAACAGGTACGGCCACATCTCTTTTGACAAATCCCCGATTGAAACACCTGATATGCTGGAGACAGCATAAAGACACATGCCGACAGGCGGCGTTAAAAGCCCGATCATCGATGCCAGTGTCATCACAACACCAAACTGGACCGGATCAATAGCAAAATGTGCGATCACCTTCTGAAATATGGGAATGGTGATCAGCAGGACGGCAATGCCTTCGAGAAAACAGCCGAATAACAGCAGAATGGCGATAATAATGATCATAACAACAGCATAGTCAGCACTGATGGCTGTCATACTTGAAATGACCTGGGCTGGAATACCCTGCAGGATCAGCATCCAGCCGAAAAAGCCGGCCGAAGCAATGATAAACATGACCCGAACAGTATGAGAAATGGTCTCCCAGAAAATACCGGGAAGATCCTTAATCCGTATCGACCTGAATACAAAAAGACCAAGCAAAAGAGCATACAGACAGGCGATAACAGAGGCTTCAGTGGGCGTAAACTGTCCACTTAAAATACCGCCGATAATCAGTATGGGTGTTCCTAAGGGGAGTATGGCTGATTTTCCGCTGTCCAACAGCTCTTTTATGTCAAGATTTTTCTCTTTGGGATAATTTCGATGTTTTGAAATATAGTATACGGCTACCATCAGGGCCAGGCCCATCAATGCTCCGGGAAGCATGCCGGCCAGAAAAAGGCGTCCGACGGAAATACCGGTCAGATGCCCGTAAATAACCAGAGGGATACTTGGGGGAATGACAGGTCCGATCGTTGAGGACGCAGCCGTTATTGCAGCGGAAAATTTTGAATCGTAGCCATTGTCCCTCATGGCCTTTAATTCAATCATTCCCAGGCCGGCAGCATCGGCAACAGCAGCACCGGACATGCCTGAAAAAATCATGCTTGCGATAATATTTACCTGTCCCAGTCCCCCCCATATATTACCAACCAAGGCTTTTGCAAAACGGAATATCCGATCGGTGATTCCCCCGGTATTCATCAAATTGCCTGCAAGGATGAAAAAAGGAATGGCCAGCAGCGTAAAGGATGTCGTTGATGCATACATCCGCTGAGCAACCATTGTCAAAACGTCTGACTGGCCCATAAACAAAAAAGTTAATACGGCTGTGAAACCCATCGCAACAGCAATGGGTACCCCTAAAAAGATAAAGAAGATAAGAGCACCAAAGATAATAAAGGTCGTCATATTAACTTTTTCTTCCAAATACGGTTTATTTGGTTTCCTTTAATATTTTTAAAAAATGTTCAAGATTATCTGCACCGACTGACGCTTTCATTCGCTCATATGCCGGACCCATTTTGGCTTTAAATTTAGAAACATCCGGATAGGTTACTTCCATTCCCAGTTTTTCAAGTTTAGCAAGTTGATCTTTTTCAGCAGCTCTCAAGGTTGCCCGCATGAAGTCGCCTGCTTTTTTACTTTCTTCCTGAATGACAGCCTGCTGTTCCGGTGTCAGTTTGTTCCATGTCTTTTTGCTCATTACATGAACCATGGAGTTGTATGTATGGCCTGTCAAAGCCAGATATTTCTGGGTTTCATAAATTTTAAATGCATAAATAACACTGACAGGGTTTTCCTGCCCGTCTACAACCCCCTGCTTAAGCGCCATAGGCAGCTCGGAAAACTGGATGGTCTGTGCGGTTCCGCCTAACGCTTCAATGGCTGCCTGGTTGGACAATTCCGGTGGGGTTCTGACTTTAAGACCAACGACATCCGCTGGATTATTCACAGGCCGGACACTGTTTGTTAAATTCCTGAATCCCCATTCCCAGTTTGATAAAAATACCAGCCCGGCTTTATCCAAATCACCTTTGGCCCACTGCATAAACGGTCCGTCCAACACTTTATAGGCATGATCATAACCGTTATAGGCAAAAGGAAGCATAACACAGCCGAATTTTTTAGAATATTTTGCCAGCTGCCCCTGGGTTGGCAGACTCATATCAATAACACCCAGGACATTCTGCTCCAGAACCTCTGGCGGGTTTCCAAGCTCATTATTAGGATAGATTTTAACTGTGATTTCTCCATTTGTCCGTTTTGCCACATTCTCTGCAAACATTTTTACTGCAGTGTTGCCTGCATGATCAGCATTGGCGAAATGGCCGATCTTAAGAACCAGGCCAGCATGCGATGACCCAGCGAAAAGAAAAATTGAAACTATGATTGGTAATAAAAATTTTTTCATACGCTATTCCTCCGTTTGGATGAATGTTAAACATATTTTTACATATGCTGTCCATAAAAGTAAAAAGTTTTTACTGCCCCTGTTTTGAGTTCCGCATTATGAAACTTAATATCACTATACAAAACTTAAAAAATATTTGTCAAGGAAATTTTAATGGTTAAAAAGAGAATTGCACTCCACAGTCGGATACACGACTTTATTAACTGCTGTTCAACTGCTGTTAAGGTCTTCGTTTTGCACAGATTATCTGCCATAGGTAATTATACCTATTTACAAGAAATGATGCAGGCGGTATATTTACCCATTGCAGAATAGATGAGCCCTGCTCTGATCCCTTTTTCTTTGTTAAATTAGGAAATATTTTGGATACTCACGAATTACGATTAGGATTGGCAAAAATATTAGAACCGGATCTGGCTGAAATAATTGTCAATAAAGATATCACGCTTGATTCAGCCATGGTGAACGAATATCATGAATGGATAAAAAAAAATCTTCCGGATCCATGCTATATACTGATTAACAAAAGAAATCTTTTTGAGTATACGTTCAATGCACAAATAGAAATCGGTTCGATCAGGCAAATAAAAGCTGCTGCTTTTTTCACCCCTCGTGAGACCACGTATCAGGTCACTGAGATGCTGGCTAAAATACCCCGGAAATTGGAATGGAATTACAGAATTTTCTATTCATACTACAACGCCTTGTCATGGCTGAAAAAACAACGACGATCTCTTGTGATAGGTTAAGGGCCCTATTTTGTCTATAACTGGTTGAAAATTAAAATAATCACATAACCACCCTATGGAGAATCTCTTAATTTTAAAACCATGAATCACTCCACCGTTTCATATCAGAATTCAGCGGGAGGAAATTGCGAAAAATTATGGGTAAAAATATTTTTCAAAGCGAACGTCGGTACGGGGAAAAAGAAGGCGAATCCTTACCATAATATGCAGCAGTTCAGGATTTGATCTTCCTTTATTTTCTGACTTTACCAACAGATGCCATATAAATGGCAAATTCATCCCGGCCATCCAGTCTTAACAGTTCATCCATTTCTTCCTGGTCATAAGCGGCAATGGCACAGGTACCCGCATTAATAGCCTCACAGGCCAGATACAGGTTCTGGCACACATGGCCGGCATCAAGGGCTATCACCTTGTGAGCGGCAAGTCCATACCGCCATTCCATCCGATATGGAATGGCTGACCATATAAAGGTGACCGCAGATTTACCCGGATACGCCTGGCCTAGTGCCGCGATGGTCAGTTTTTGCGGCAGCATGTCATCGGAAAATTCAAAAACCATTTGATGGGAAAGCGGCAGATAACGGTACACACCCGGTGCAATACCGGTAACATCAAAAACCGCCAGATATGTTTCTAATGCATGACGGCAGCCGGCAGAAGGAACATTCCGGTAGGCATGTCCGTAGGCAACTTCCCCTCTCAGCCCTTGTGTGCACCACAAAAGATAGGCAAGTTCCTCTTTGGAAAGGCTCTGTTTAAGATATCGTCTGCGGCTGTTCCGGCTGCCGATGGCCTGAGTTAGATCTTTTTGGGGTATATCTTTCCATTCTCCAGGCCCGGGAAGATTTATCAGATCAGCATCATCAGCACAGGGTTTCTGAATAGGAGGAACCGGTACGCCCTGATTTTGATCTGTCAATCTGAAAACAATCTTTTTTCTGATACTGTCTTTTAGAAAGTACCGATAGTCGTTCAATTTCTTATTGTCCATCTTCTATACCTCACTTGCATTTTTTAGCATACAGCACGTTAAAGACAGGCCAAGATTTATCTATAATCTATGTATGATGCAAACCAATGTCCATAGCAGGGCACCCGGGATCTTTTCTGTATCAGATTTCAATTTCTGATTCATATTGTAAAAAACGGCCACATCCTGCTGATCAGCTTTACGAAAAAAATAGAGCAATTGGTTGAAAAGATTCAAAAAGATGAGACGTATGCGGCCCAGAATATTGTGGTTCTTGATGATATGCCGCGTCATCCGCTGCCGGATCTTAAGAATGTTTATTTTGTTAAAGACATGCCAGATACATCCATGCATTGGGAAATTTATAAAAAGCCGGCTGAATACTTTATTATAAAATCGTCCAATTTTACTTGATATATTGCACAGTCAACTGTATGATAATCTGTATAACGTAGAAATTCTTAATCAACTAATATTTATATAAAAAATGGTATTTCTAACATCCATCATCATCGTTTTTATACTCTATTATCTGCAGGCAGACGGCCTTATCTTTGTTACGATTATAGCAGTTGTCGGCGAATTGATTAACATTTTTATGACACAGACCTTGAGCAAATCTGTTGAAAAAAAGGCATCAGACAGGTTTAAAAAAATTGAAAATAGATACACTGCCAAAATTTCCACATTAAAGAAAACGATCAAAGGACTTGAGGATATCCAGGAAGACTCTGTTCAAAAAATTATGAAGGCCAGTGTAAAAATAAAAGAATATGAAGAAAAATTAGGGATAAGGGAGCCTGACAGTGAAGAAGACGACCTGGAATCCCAAAATGAAGAGAAACTGTCTTTTGAGGATAAAACAGTACCTGAAAAAATAAACCTGTCTGAAAATAAAGAAGAAAAACCAGAAGATTTTATTGATCTTCCTTCTGGCTCCGGTAGGAAAGGCCCGCCCATCTGAAGGCAACCGCTGGCTACACCTATTCTTTTAAAATTTTAATTCTTACAATTTGACCCTTTTTGTTCACATATGCGACCCCTTTTGCAAGGGTTCTGCCAGAATCAGATCCAATGATTTTCACCTGTTCTTCATAAAGGATAACCGATGATAATTCTGCCTGCTTTGAGACCGGTTCTGGTTCTTTAACAATATTTTTTTCCGTGTATTTTTTCTGGTTGCTCGTTTTTTTCTTAGGTTTGTTCTCCGCGGCAGTGCTGTACCTGGCTCGATTCCTTTCTGCAATCAGCTCTGAAACGCCTTGATAGTCGTTTGATTTTTTTTCATCCTGGCAGGCTGAAATCAAAAAAAACAGGCCCAGAAGAACAAAAACAATACTTTTTCCTGATCTCATTTTGTATCTTTGGCCTATCCCACTCCTTCTACTGTAAACCGGCGGTTCAACCGCATTGTCGTAAACAGGCCGTACACATCCTTTGCTACATTTATCACTTTCAGTTTTCTATTTGACTGGCTCAATGTGTTATGGGCGGCAATGATAACGCCAATGCCCACAGAATCGACCATTTCAACACCTTCGAGGTCAATAACAACTTCATTTGAAGAGTCGTTGATTATAGTGAGCAACTCGCCTTTGAAATCTTCAGCCATAGAAGCGACAACATCCATGCCTGGTTTAATAATCGTCTGATCTCCCTGATTCACTATCTCGCTCATTTTATTCTCCCGTAGTAAAGAGTTAAAGCCCTTTCCGTCAAGTGTTAGAATACCATCATAACATTATAAAATCAATAATTGAGTATACCGCTACTATACCAAAAATAAATAGTTGTTCAACACATATTTTCATTATTCATCCAGCTGACACACAAGAAATTGGACTTGAAAAAAAAACCAAAACCAACTATAAATGTATCTTCCGGCTGAGCAGGCCGGGTGTGGATTATTCTGATCGGTCGCCTCGTAACAGAAGGCCATGAACCTCGTCAGGTCCGGAAGGAAGCAGCGATAAGTGATCTCTTCTGTGTCGTGGATCGATCCCGGTCATGCAATTTTCTTTCAGCCCTTCTGCCAGCCGGATCTTTTCTTTTTAACACCTGTATTTTTATATCTTGACATGCTTTTAAATAGACTTATTTTTCTGCCATCATTTAAATTACGTTTATTTTATAGATGGCGATTAATAAGAGGATGTTAGAGTAGGAGACAAAATTGGCAACCGACAAAAAGAAAACTGTAAATAAAAACAAAACAGATGATTCTCCCAAAAAAAAATCCAAAAATGCAAAGAAAGATAAGCCGGCAAAAAAGGCTGAAGCCGCTGCCAAACCAAGCATAAAAGAGCTTGAAGAACTCCTTGCTTCTGAGAAGGACCGCGTTTTAAGGCTTTCTGCTGAATTTGAAAACTATAAGAAAAGAAAACAGCGGGAGCTGGATGATTTTAAAAAATTTGCCAATGAAACGGTGTTTAAACAACTTCTAACGGTCGTGGACAACCTTGAAAGAGCAATCGATTCAGCAGAAGACAATTCAAATGAAGAAGGATTGCTTTCCGGTGTTAAGCTGACACACAAAGAAATCCTTAAACTCTTTGAAACTTTTAATGTCAAGGAAGTAAAAGCTGACGATCAGCCGTTTGATCCCAATTTTCATCAGGCAGTCACCCAGGAGGAAACAGATGAGGTCCCTGAGAACACGGTAACAAATGTACTTCAGAAAGGTTATATGCTTCACGATAGACTCATCAGAGCTGCCATGGTTGTTGTGGCAAAGAATGCAGAAGAAAAAACTGAAAAAACAAAAGAAAATTAAAGATATTTTGGAGGGTGTATTATGGGTAAAATTATCGGAATAGATTTAGGAACAACCAATTCATGCGTTGCAGTGATGGAAGCTGGAGGCGAAGCTAAAATTATAACCAACTCAGAAGGCGGAAGGACCACACCGTCCATCGTTGCTGTTTCTGAAAGCGGAGAAAGAATTGTCGGCCAGACAGCAAAAAGACAGGCTGTAACCAATCCGGAAAACACTGTGTTTGGTGTCAAGAGACTGATCGGAAGAAAGTTTAATTCGAAAGAAATACAGGATGATATTCCTATTCTTCCATATAAAATTGAACCTGCTTCTAATGGGGATACGAGAATTAATTTAAGGGGTAAACAGCACAGCCCTGCTGAAATTTCATCCTTTATTCTGGCGAATATTAAAAAAACGGCTGAGGATTACCTTGGCGAAGAAGTAAAAGAAGCCGTTATTACAGTCCCTGCCTATTTTAATGATTCCCAGAGGCAGGCTACCAAAGATGCCGGGAAAATCGCAGGTCTTGAAGTAAAACGAATTATCAATGAGCCGACTGCTGCATCTTTGGCCTATGGGCTGGATAAAAAAGGTGAAGAAAAAATTGCTGTATTTGATTTAGGTGGTGGTACATTTGATGTGTCTGTCCTTGAAATTGGCGATGGTGTTTTTGAAGTAAAATCAACATCCGGAGACACCCATTTGGGTGGCGAAGACTTTGATTTAAGAATCATTGACTATATTGCTGATGAATTCAAAAAAGATCAGGGAATTGATGTCAGAGGGGATAAAATGGCATTGCAACGTCTGAAAGAAGCTGCTGAAAAAGCCAAAATGGAACTTTCATCCTCTTCTGAGACCAGTATCAACCTCCCCTTTATCACGGCTGATGCTTCCGGCCCGAAACACCTTGATGTAAAACTGACAAGAGCAAAATTGGAATCTCTTGTCGCAGATCTTTTGGACAAACTTGAACAACCATGCCGAACCGCCTTAAAAGAGGCCAATCTTGGTGCTGGTGGTGTTGATGAAGTCGTTCTGGTCGGCGGCATGACGCGGATGCCGGCTGTTCAGGAACGTGTTGAAAAAATCTTTGGGAAAAAACCCCATAAAGGCGTGAACCCGGACGAAGTCGTTGCCATGGGTGCCGCGGTCCAGGCAGGTGTACTGCAGGGTGATGTAAACGATGTCCTCCTTCTGGATGTTACACCTTTATCACTGGGCATTGAAACCCTTGGTGGTGTCATGACCAAACTTATTGATAAAAACACGACCATACCAACCAAAAAAAGCCAGGTATTTTCAACTGCAGCGGATAATCAGCCTGCTGTTTCCATCCATGTTCTCCAGGGTGAAAGAGAAATGGCAGCAGACAATAAAACACTTGGACAATTTGAACTGGCTGACATTCCACCGGCACCCCGGGGTGTTCCCCAGATTGAAGTTTCTTTTGATATTGATGCCAATGGTATTGTTCATGTTGCTGCAAAAGACAAAGCAACAGGGAAAGAACAATCCATTCGGATCACTGCAGCCAGCGGTCTCTCTGAAGACGAGATCGATCAGATGGTAAAAGATGCGGAAATGCACGCAGAAGAAGATAAACAAAAAAGAGAACTTGTTGATACTAAGAATAATGCGGAAGCCCTTGTTGACCAGACTGAAAAAACTTTAAAAGAGCATGGCGACAAAGTTGATGAAGAAACCAAAAAGAATATTGAAGCCGCTGCAGAAGCCTTAAAACAGGCAAAAGATTCAAATAACCTGGATGAAATCAAACAAAAGATTGAAGCATTATCTCAAGCCTCCCATAAATTGGCAGAGGTAATGTACCAACAGGCTGCTCAGGACGGGCAGGCAGCCCCAGGTGCAGATGCAGGTGCCGGCGCTCAAGCAAATGGCGCAAGTCCACAGGATGATGACGATGTGGTGGATGCTGATTTTGAAGAGGTAAAAAAAGACAAATAAAAAAAGCAGTTAAAACCTGTTGAATATAATCCTGCCGTGTTCTATAGTTGCACGGCAGGATTTTTATTTGCAGCGGTTCTCACAATAATTTTTCAAAACTGATATGTGGCATATCAATTTTGAAAAGATGAGAAATAAGAATGTGCGGCCCAGTGAAGTCATCATACGTCTGGCGTTTTTCTGGTGGGCACTGTTTAATTTAAAGGCTTTAAGTATAAATGATTATTACGGATATTTTAGCAAAAAATGCTTCGGTTTACAAAAATGAAACTGCGTTGATTGAAAGAACCCCTGATCTGAAAGAGCGGAAAACGATTACATGGGATACGTTTTATCAAACAGCCAATCGACTTGCGAACGCACTTGAGAAAAAAGGCATTCAAAAAGGAGATAAAATTGTACAATTGATGACAAATTGTCTTGAATGGCTTCCCATCTATTTTGGCATTCTTTCTTCAGGTGCCTGGGCAGTCCCCTTAAACTTCAGGTTTGAATCTGATAAAATTCTGCTTTGTACAAACACAGCAGAAGCCAGGGTCTTTATTTTTGGAGAAGAATTCATTGATCGGATTGAAACCATCCGGGAGGAACTTGAAACGTTTGTTGAGTTATGGATTTTTACCGGCCCTGAGGCACTGCGGCCAGAATGGGCTGTTCAGTATGAATCATTTATTCAGGATGCTTCCGGCCAACATCCGCCTGACATTCCGTTACATATCCAGGATGATGCCGCACTCTATTTCACAAGCGGAACTACGGGGACACCAAAGGCCGTACTTTTAACACATAAAAATCTTGAGCATGCCTGTGAGGTTGAACAGGCACATCATGGCCAGACCCATGAAGATATTTTTCTTTGTATTCCCCCTTTGTATCATACAGGCGCTAAAATGCACTGGATGGGCAGTTTCCTGGTGGGAGGAAAATGTGTCCTTTTAAAGGGTGTAAAGCCAGAATGGATCATTGAAGCTGTTTCAGAAGAGCTGTGCACGATTGTCTGGCTTCTGGTCCCATGGGCACATGATATTCTCATTGCCATAGAGAACAATGAAATTGATTTGTCAAATTATACACTTTCCCAATGGCGGTTAATGCATGCGGGCGCTCAGCCTGTACCACCAAGTCTTATTGAAAACTGGAATATCTATTTTCCCAACCAGGAGTATGATACAAATTACGGTCTGACTGAATCAACCGGACCCGGTTGTGTTCATTTAGGGGTTGAGAATGCAGATAAAATAGGGCCGATTGGATTGCCAGGACACAACTGGGAAGCAAAAATTGTAGATAAAAAAGGCAATTTACTGTTTGGCAATGAGTCGGGAGAACTCATTGTTAAAGGCCCAGGTGTGATGAAAGAGTATTATAAAAACCCTGAAGCAACTGCGGATACACTGAAGGATGGATGGCTTCACACAGGTGACATTGCCAGGTATGATATTGATGGGTTCATATGGCTTGTGGACCGAAAAAAAGACATGATCATCTACGGTGGAGAAAATATCTTTCCGGTTGAGATTGAACACTTTTTCCAAAACAATAAAAAAATAAAAGATATTGCTGTTATTGGAATTCCAGATGATCGACTGGGGGAAATTCCTGCAGGGATTATCAGTGTCAAACCAGGATGTATTCTGTGCGAAAGTGACATTATTGACTTTCAACAGGAACTGCCGCGGTACAAACAGTTGAAAAAAATATTTTTTGGAGATGTTCCAAGAAACCCAACCGGCAAAATCGAAAAACCGAAACTGAGACGAATTTATGCTGAAGATAAACGAAAAGATATCAAAAAACTGCTGCGATAAATTTAAAGGAGATCCATTGAAATTCAACCATTGTCTCTTTTGTCTGAAGATATTGCTGGTGCTTTTCATCTGCTCCTGGAATTTTTCTGTATCTGTTGCTGCAGAAAAAGAGATTATTAAAGAAGACATTTTAACCAGGATCGAACACAAATATTCCGGAAAAAGTTTTAAGGCAGATTTCACTCAAACGTCTAAACTGGCGGCGCTTGATATAACTGAAAAGGCAAAAGGACGCGCTTTTTTTTCCCACCCGGGAAAGATGAGATGGGAATATACAGAACCTGAACATCATGAAATTATCACCAATGGCAACGTTCTATGGATTTATCGCCCGGATGAAAAACAGGTGATGCACGGTGATGCTTCACAGTTTTTCAAATCCGGTGCCGGCGGTGCCTTTTTATCCGATATTTCTCTTGTGAGAAAAAATTATGAAATCAGTATAAAAGAAGTGACAGACCAGTACGTAGAAATAGACCTTGTTTCGAAAAAACAGCTACCTGATATTTCCGCCATTGTGATTCAGATATCAAGAAAAAACAGTGAAATCAAACGGGTGGTTACCTATAACAGATATAACGATACAACGCTGTTCGAATTCAGCAGGATCCGTTTTGGAAAAATTGATCCCGACCAGTTTGAGTTTGTCCCGCCTGAAGGTCTGGACATTGTAAAAATGGACTGATCTGAATATTTCACAAAAACTCTCTAAAGCCGTTGCAAATAAAACTATTTTTATTTGTTTTGAATGAAACAATACAGCAACATTAATAAGGAACACACAATGAAAGATAAAATAAAACAGCTTGCAGCAGAAAAGAATGCCATTATCCTTGCACATAACTATCAACCCCCGGAAATCCAGGACGTGGCTGATTTATGCGGCGACTCACTTGAATTAAGTATCAAGGCTTCAAAAACAGATGCAGATATTATTGTGTTCTGCGGTGTTCATTTTATGGCGGAAACAGCTGTTATTTTATCGCCCGAAAAAACAGTTCTTTTACCCAATATGGATGCTGGCTGTCCTATGGCAGATATGGTTGATCCCGCAGCATTAACCCGAAAAAAAAAACAACTGGGAAATATTCCTGTTATCACCTATGTGAATTCTTCAGCAGCCGTAAAAGCGGTGTCTGATATCTGCTGCACATCTGCCAATGTTGTCAAGGTTGTAAACAGTACAAATGCAGATGAAATTTTAATGACACCCGATAAAAACCTTGCAAAATACGCAGCATCCCACACCTCAAAAAAGATTCACCTTTGGGATGGATACTGCCCGTTTCACAACGCCTTAACCGCCAAAGACGTTCATCTGGCAAAAAAAGAACACCCTGATGCCCTTTTTATTGCACATCCAGAATGCCCGCCAGACATACTTGAGCTTGCGGACAGCATCCAGTCAACCTCTGGGATGATTAAGTTTGCAGGTGAATCTGATCACACTTCTTTTATTCTCGGAACAGAAACAGGATTACTCTATCCAATATCAAATGCCCATCCAAATAAAAAATTTTTTCCTGCTTCAAGGAAAATGTATTGTAACGATATGAAAAAAGTAACCCTTGAAAATATAGTGGAAAGTCTTGAGAATTTAAATGGCCGCATAACCGTTCCCAAAGAGATTGGAAAACAGGCATTAGGGGCTGTCAAAAAAATGGTTGATCTTTAAGTCATTATCTGGAACATATTATAATCATTAATTTTTTACTTTTTTAAGGGAATCCCGCTCTTATGAAAAATGATATTACTGATCAAATTGTTTCCTGTCTTGTCAAAGAGGGCCTGATTACAGATGAACAGGTCGAACATGCACAAAAAGTAAAATCAAAAATTGTTTCCTCGAAACGACTTTTGGATATCTTAAAAGAGTTAAGATACATAACAGAGGATCAAATCAAACTGGCATTAACCCATCACAAACACTCCTTCAAGATCGGTGACCTCCTGGTTGAATTCGGATATCTAACCCAGGAAAAACTTGAAGCCGCCCTTGAAATTCAGAATCAGACGCCAGGGAAAAGACTTGGTGAAGTATTGGTAGACCAGAAATTTCTACTTGAAGATGATTTTCTAGACCTGTTGTCCATTCAACTTGGTTTTCCGCACATTGATCCGGACATTGATGAAATTGACAAGGACCTTATATCAAAGGCAAGTGTTAAGTGGTACCGGCATCACAATATACTGCCGTTGTATAAAAAAGAGGGTAAAGCCTTAATTGCATTTGCAGACCCTTTCAGCAAAGAAAGCCTGAAAGGGGCCAAAGAAATTTTTGGCTCAGATTTTACTACCGGTGTTGCATCCCACAACGCGATTTTCTCTACCTTGAACAAGCTGGAACATGGATCAAAAACAACTGACTTTGAAGAAGATTCTGTGCAGGCGGTTGTGGATTCCATTATACAAAACGCCATCATAGAAGAATCCAGTGACATCCATTTTGAACCATTTAAAAACAAACTCACAGTCCGGTTCCGGCAGGATGGCATTCTGATACATTTCAAGGATTACCCTGTGGAGATTATTCCCATGCTGACCAGCCGAATTAAAATTATGAGCAGTGCAAATATTGCTGAAAAAAGGCTGCATCAGGGGGGCAGAATTTCATTTGATTTCAACGGGACGGAATATGACCTCAGGGCTTCATTTTATGTGTCTATTTTCGGTGAAAAGATCGTCTTGAGAATACTGAATAATGTAAGCCATATTATCGACATAAACCATATCGGTATGCAGCCCAGGCTGTTAAAACGATTCCTGCAGGAAGCACTGGATACACCCAGCGGCGTTATTCTTGTTACCGGGCCCACTGGTTCCGGAAAAACAACCACAGTCTATTCCTGCATTAATCATATCAAAAAACCTGAAATCAGCATCATAACAGCAGAAGAACCTGTAGAATATGTCATGAATGATGTGATTCAATGCTCCATCAATCCCAGTATCAATTTAACCTATGAAGAAACCCTAAGACATGTTGTCAGGCAGGACCCGGATGTTATTGTCATTGGAGAGATCAGGGACAGCTACTCGGCTGATGTTGCTGTTCATGCAGCCCTGACCGGCCACAAAGTATTAACCTCCTTTCATACCGAAGACAGTATTGGAGGGCTGATCAGGCTGATGAATATGGATATTGAGGCATTCCTGGTATCTTCAACTGTTGTTTGTGTCCTGGCGCAAAGACTGCTCCGAAAAGTGTGCAGCAGTTGTGCTGAGCCTTATGAACCAACACCTGATGATCTGAACCGACTGGAATATAAACCTGCTGATGTAAAAAAATATGAATTTGTGAAAGGCAAAGGGTGTTCCAGATGCAGGTACACAGGTTATAGAGGAAGGATCGCTGTATTTGAGATGCTGATTGTCAATGAGTATGTCAGAGATGCGATATTAAATAAAGCTTCAAGCTATGATATCAGGAAAATCAGTATTGAAACATCCGGGCTTCTAACCCTTGTTGAGGATGCGATTCATAAGGCCTGCTTAGGGGTTACAACATTTGAAGAAATTTTCAGATGTGTTCCAAAACTTTTAAAACCAAGACCCATAGCTGAAATTAAACGATTACAGGGGCACTAATTCATGGAAAAAAAACAAGCCATAATCGATATTATTGTATCACAGGTAAAACAGGAAGACTCCCTGCCGCCACTGAGCAGGAATTCACTGCTGCTTCAACGCGAAATTGCAAAGACGTCTCCTGATTTTAAAAAAATAGAAAATATGATAAAGTCAGACCCTGCCCTGACAAGCCATATGCTCAGGATCGCAAATTCTGTTGTCTACAAAGGACTTGAACAGATCGATACCATAAAGGAAGCCATACTAAGGCTTGGTACGGATGAAATAAATAATATTGCAACATGGGCGATACATCAAGCCAGTTTCGAAACAAAAGACCCCTTTATCAAAGCATATAAATCAAGATTATGGTTTCACTCCCTGTCCTGTGCTGTGGGCAGTGCCTGGACTGCTAAATATCTTGACCTTGACGCAGATGAGGTTACGGCAAAAGCCTTTATTTCAGGCCTGCTTCACGATATGGGATCGCTGTGCCTTTTAACCGCGCTTGAAAAAGTCAAAAAAAATAAAAAAATTAAAGATTATCCGTCTGACTTTGTTCTGCAGGAACTGATTGAGACCTTTCATTCAGATCAGGGGTATACATTGTTAAAACACTGGAACCTGCCCAGAGAATTTTATATTGTTGCAAGAGATCACCATAAAGAAGAATTTGATGAATCAAATCATCTGCTTGTCCTGATACGGTTAATTGATAAACTGTGTAAAAAAATGGAAACTGGAAACAGACCCGAAGAGACAGCAGCGATTGTCAGTTCTGTTGAAGCCAATCTTCTGGGTGTAACTGAAATAGGAATTGCTGAAATCGAAATTGAAATTGAAGCGTCACAAAAGAAATTTATTAAAATAAAGTAAATCTGATATATGGCGGCTAATTTTTTTAACCGCCATATTTTTTTTCAGGAGATTGAATCAAATACCTCATCCGGTATATCGGCATTTGAATAAAATTTTTGTACGTCATCGCTATCGTCCAATGCTTCCATAAACTTTATCATCTGTTCAGCCTCTTTACCATCAACTTTGGTTAGATTTTGTGGAATCATCGTAATCTCTGCTACTTCGTATTCAATCTGTGCCTCATCAACTGCATCTTTTACTGCCTCAAAATCAGCTGGTTCTGTAATAATGTCAAAGGTGTCAGATTCTTCTTTTATGTCTTCTGCCCCTGCCTCCAGGGCAACTTCCATCAGGGTATCCTCATCAGCGTTTTCTTTGCTGACCGAAATGAATCCTTTTTTATCAAACATCCAGGCAACACAGCCGTCTGTTCCCACGTTTCCGCCTGCCTTACTGAATATGTGGCGGACATCAGCGATACTTCTGTTTTTATTGTCAGTCAGGCATTCAACAAGGACCGCAACACCTCCAGGTCCATACCCTTCATATACGATTTCTTCATAATTAACGCCTTCAAGCTCACCTGTTCCCTTTTTTATGGCCCGTTCAAGGTTATCTTTCGGCATATTGGCTGCTTTTGCCTGTATAATCGCCTGGCGGAGGCGTGGATTTGCATCCGGATCACCTCCTCCCATCCTGGCGGCGACGGTGATCTCTTTAATTAATTTTGTGAATATTTTACCTCTTTTTGCATCGGCAGCACCCTTTTTATGCTTAATTGACGACCACTTATTATGCCCTGCCATATCTAACTCCTCCTTATTTCTTGCCTTTTGCTATGATATATATTTCTTTACTTTGTTTTCTGCAACTCTCAGGTTTAAAAATTTTACAGCTTTTAAATTTTGATTTAACATTTTTTTGAAATTCATTAAAGTCATTGCCCTGGAATATTTTACAAACAAAATTACCGTTTGCGGCCAGACAATCATCTGCCACGGTTAAAGCCATCTGGCAGAGATCAAAAGATCTTAATGCATCTACATCTTTTCTGCCGGTTGTTGCAGGCGCCATGTCACTTATGACAACATCAAATTCTCCATGATCCTGTAAAAAACTGTTCTCCAGATTTAAAATATCATCTTTAACTGCCACCACATTATCCGGCAGCTTAATATCGACCTTTTTTAAATCTATGCCAAACACCTTTCCTTTCTGTTGAACCTGCTTTGCCGAATACAGCAGCCAGGATCCAGGCGCACATCCCAGATCAAGCACATGATCATTTTTTTTCATTACCTTAAATTTATTTTGAATTTCCTCTAATTTATAGACAGACCGCGCCGGATATTTCTCTGCCTTTGCCCGTCTGGTAAAATGATCTTCCCACTGATTTTTACCTGATTTCCCTGCCTTTTTCTTTTTTTTGGCTGCCATTAAAACAATACCTCCATGGCACTTTTTAAAAAACTGACACTTTCAATGGTCATTCCTTTTATTTTCGACAACTGTTTGATGCTGCTGCTTGGAACAATACATGTTGTAAATCCCATTTTTGCCGCTTCTTTTATCCTTGATTCGATATGACCGACCGCCCTTATTTCTCCGGTAAGCCCTATCTCCCCTACCATAATTGTTTTTTTATCCACAGGTTTATCTAAAAAACTGGAAGCCAATGCAGCAGCGATTGCCAGATCAGCTGATGGTTCAACAATCTTTACGCCCCCTGTGACATTCATGAAGATATCAAGGCTGGAAATATGCATCCCAAGTCTTTTTTCCATCACAGCAACAATGAGGGCAACCCGGTGGCTGTCCAGTCCCAGCACTGTCCGCCTGGGTGTTCCTCCAAGACCCGAACTGGAAACAAGGCCCTGAATCTCGACTAAAATAGGGCGGGTACCTTCCATACAGGATGTTACAATTGATCCTGGCGCAACAGCTGATCTTTCAGCTAAAAAAACAGCAGAAGGGTTCGGGACCTGTGTGAGTCCGCTTTCATTCATCTCAAATACGCCAATCTCATTTGTTGACCCAAATCTGTTTTTAACGGCCCTTAAAATTCTAAACACATGACTTTTATCCCCTTCAAAATAAAGAACCGTATCTACCATATGTTCCATAATTCTAGGCCCCGCAATGGCACCAACCTTGGTGACATGGCCCACAAGAAAAACTGGAATCCCGGTTGATTTGGCCAGTTTCATAAACTGCATTGCTGCTTCACGAATCTGCGTAACGCTGCCAGGAGTTGAAGAGACCTCCGGGTGGAATATGGTTTGTATGGAGTCAATCACCAATGCATCATAATGAGATTGTTCAACCAGTGACAGAATCGAATCAAGATCTGTCTCAGAAACGACAAACATTGTTTCGCCACAGGAATCAAGTCGTTTCCCTCTCATAGAAATCTGCCGAACTGATTCTTCACCTGAGATATAGAGACATTTCTTGCCTGACATGGATAATTTAGATAACACTTGAAGCATCAGGGTCGACTTTCCTATGCCTGGATCTCCACCGATAAGGACCAGTGACCCGTCTACAATTCCGCCGCCCAAAACTCTGTCAAATTCCTCAATACCGCTTTTAACCCTTTCAGACTCATTTACATCCACAGAATGGATTAAAACAGGTTCAGGCAAAAATGCAGATGTTTGTTTCTTTGAACCACTGGATATAATACGCTCTTCTATCAGCGTGTCCCATTCACCGCAATCCGGACATTTCCCCATCCATTTGGGTGTCTGACCGCCGCACGACTGGCATCTAAACGTAAACTTATCTTTTTTCTTCAATCTGATATACCCTTAAGTATTTTATATTTTTAAAGGCTGGAACTATACCATTTTGATTATTCTATATCAAGATTGAGCTTTTTTGAATATGATCATCCGGTTAAACATCAGGGGAAAAAACAGTTCAGATTTGTATCCGGCTGTACCCCTCTGCCCGTTCTCTATCCTTAGAATTTAAATCCTTGACAAGGCCGGTATATTCTCAGGTTAAATCGATGGAGAGCATTTAAAAAAACAATAGTGAATAAAAAAAGCTCAAAAAAATTACCCAAATTGATCAAACAAATCGCCGGCCATCTCTTTAATCAATTTGTTCAGTTCCAGGCGTTCGATCCAATTTTCAGGTAGGATGGCATCACCATGTAATGCTCCCAGGATATTCCCTGAGATAGACCCTGTTGAATCGCTGTTACCAGAATGATTGACTGACAATAATATCCCTTTTCTAAAATCATTTTGGTTTTCCAGGCTGCAATAAAGACTTATTGCCAACGCCTCAGCTGCCATCCATCCTGCACCGATTGTCTCAATTACTTCAGCATCAGGGGGTTGTCTGCCTGCAATATCAACAGCTTCACTGACCGCTCTCAGCGTCTCCTCATGACCGTTATGTAATCTTAAAATGATGAAAGCATCTTCAATTGATTCAGTTAGGGATCGACCTGAAATTATCAGGGAAATCAGGGCAGCAAACGTACCGGCAGCAAGAAATCCTGTTGGATGCCCATGGGTCAGGGCTGCCATTTGAGTGCCAAAGTGAAATGCTTTTTCTGCATCATTGAAAACAAGTCCCACAGGTGCCATACGCGCCACCCCGCTGCCCCTCCTGCTGTTATTGACGGGATCGGGAACCGTACCCATTTTTCCTGATTTCAATGCAGTCAGGCATGTCTTGTCCGGTGCCCTTAACGAGAAAAGTTCTTTATGTCCTGTCAATACGCCATCAACGATTGAACAGGTACCGTAATTTTTAATAAGACTGCCCTGGAGATTTACCTCTTGAGTATACAGCCATCTTAAAAGCGCATGATATACAGCATCAACAATACCTTTATCTCCTTCATATTCCTGCCGAACATTAGATAAAATTAACCCTTCTGTTGTGAAAAGGGTCATTTGAGTGTCATCCGTGACAGCACCGAGCCGGCCATAGGCTTCAGAAAAATCCTGCAACCCGGTTTCTCCAATTTCTGACCTGATCTGATCGATTGACATGAATTCAATGGGCGAACCTAACGCATCACCGACAGCACCGCCAAGTATGCAGCCTTGGAAAAACGCTGATGTTCTTTTATTTGTCACTTTTTAATTCTTTATTTGACTGTTTGATATAATCCTGAGCAATCGGGCCATCTTTTCTCCAGGCCCAGCAGGTATTGATCAGGTATCTGCTGATGTCAACCTCAGAATTGTCATTTCGTTCTATATTTCTGGCGTTGAATATCCAATATGCCTGGAGCACTGCTGGTGCCATGGATAAAAGCAGCGTAGTTAAATGAACACATCCTTTGGTTCCGCCGGCAGCTCTTTTAACCTTTGAGGTAAATCCCGGGGCAATGACTGTACCTTTTATGTTCTCAAGACTGTTTTCAACTTCTCTGCAAACATCATCATGAGGCGCCCCTGGTATTTTTGCCTTAATATCGACAATTTTCAATTCAGCGCACTTGACGAGCAGTTGAATCTGCATGTGGTGAAAGATATGCGGTTCAACAGCTTCTCCATCTCTTTCATACACGGTTACCTGATTTTTTTCTTTGAATTCTCCTGTAATTAATATGTGCACGTCATCGACAATATAGCTTGATATATCAAGATTTCGATTATGTATGTTTTCAAGGTTGTCTGTTTCTATAAATTTCATTAAATATGTTCATCTCCATATTAAGGTGTTTTTTTTCGGGCCAGGCAGCATGATACTTTTTTTAAATGGAATCCGACTGTTTTGACCAATGTTTAATTATCTGCAGTATATCCCTGATATAAGCACATTCACATTTTTGAGGACAGGGCGATAGATTGCTTTTTTTTAAGCAGAATCCCGGACACTCGTCCGTTCCTGTTTTTCTCTGGGGAAAAATTTCGCCATCATAAAGATCTTTAAAGAATTTTGCATAAATGGACAGGGTGGTTTTACACGCATGGTTAAAAAGCAGGATACCCAGTTCAAGCTCGTCAAAATGCGATTGATAGCCAATTAAACAGATATCGCTGTCTGAAAGAAATTGTTTTCTTGTCTTCCATTCCTGGCCGCATTTTTTGCATATTTTAAACATACAGTTATTCCCCATTTACTGTGTAAAACCTTATCACAATACAGTTGAAAAAAAACGGAAAATTTCAGATAAAACAAAAGTCCTGTATCAGATTTGGATTGAAAATTGTCACACAATTGGCAGATGGATGATAAATTTTGCACCTTTGCCAGGTTCTGAAATAATATTCATTTCACCTTTATGGTTATCTGTAATAATAAAATATGAGACAGACAAGCCAAGGCCGGTGCCTTTTCCTACTGCTTTTGTCGTAAAAAAAGGTTCAAAGATTCTTTTTCGAACCTCCTGGGTCATACCCGGACCGTTATCTGCTATTTCAATACGGACCATCTCCCCTCTTTGACTTATGCGAAGATAAAATTCAGGGTCTTTAAAATGCTGGACTTCCTGCATGGCTTCTGCAGAATTTTTTAAAATATTGAAAAAAACCTGTTGGATTTTTGTTACTTCACAAAACACCTGCGGTGTATCAGGCTGATATTCCCTTATAATTTTTATTTTTTTAAAATCATATCGTTTCTTAAGATCGTAATCACTTTTGGCAAGCTCTATTGTCTGGTCCAGAAGAACTGACATATCCTGTTTTACTTTGCCTGAAAAATCCTTTCGTGAAAAACTGAGCATATTCTGGACAATTTGCGATGCGCGGACACCGGCTTCATGAATCAGTTCCAACTGCCTGATAATTCCCCTGTTTGTCATAAATTCTCTGATCTGGTCCATTGTGATCCCGATTTCTTCTGCCGCTTCAATGCTTGGAACCAGGTCTCCCTGAACTCTTCTTAACGCCACCTGTGCATTCTGCATCATTCCTGCCAGGGGATTGTTGATCTCATGAGCCATGCCGGCAGCCAACCCGCCGATGGAAAGCATCTTTTCTGACTGAACAACCATCTCCTCCATTTTGACATGTTCTGTAATGTCATCAACACGAATAACAGCCCCTTCTACATTATCCGCAATTAATGGATAGACTGTTATATCCTCGTATATAATGCCTTTTATCGTTTTTCTCTGCTGTTTTGGAAAATAATAAGGATCTGCCGTTTGAATGGTTTTGCTGATATTTTCCATCAAAGGTTCCATCTTTGGAACCACCTTATCTAAAGGGTTTGAAATTGCATCATATGCTTTTACCCCATACAATATTTCTGCTTTATGATTCCACTGGGTAATCTTGAATTCCCGATCCAGGCTGATTAATGCACTCGGCATTGAATTAATGATATTATCGATATAGTTCTTTGCTTTTTTTAATTCCTCTTCTGCCTGTTTAAGATCTGTAATGTCTATGGTGATCCCTACAATGCCTATATCACCATCTGCTGCTTTAAAAGGAACTTTTTTTGTAGAATACCACTTGGATGATTCTGGTGTGGTGCCGTGAGATTCTGTAAGCAGGCTCAGGGTTTTTTCTGATTTTATCACCCGCTGATCATCTGCCAGCATCTGCATTGCCATATCAGAATCTTCCATAACATCGGAAAGCAATTTGCCGGTAATGGCTTCAACGCTTGAGTTAAAGTCATCGGCAACTGCTTTATTAACGACAAGGAATCTGCCTTCCCTGTCTTTCACAAAAATCATGTGGGGTATTAAATCAATAATCAGCCGTAAAAACGATTCGCTTTTTTCCAATGCTATTGTGGTTTTCTGGTGCTGATTCACTTCAGACTGCAGGGATTCCACCTTTTCTTTAACTGCATCCCGCATCACAACTAAGTTATCAGCCAAAGACCCCAATTCGTCTTTTCTTCTTAAATTAATGGGCTGATCCAAATCACCTGCAGCAATTTTTTCAGAGCTTTTCTGTAATTCCTGGAGTGGTTTTACAAACCGTAAAATTAAAACAAAAATTAAAACCAGTCCCAGGATCAAATCAACAATGACAACCTGAAGAATACTTGTATATTTAAGCCTTTCGATCTTTTCCTGTAAATATTTTGTTGTGGCGATAAGTTCTATCTTTCCAATCTGTTCTAATTTAAAAGTGATGGGATACTCAATTCTTTTCGTACCCTCTTCCAGGTCCTGTCCTTTAAACTGATCATCCTTAAATGACAGGTATTTTTGTTCCAGATCCCAAATGGTAATTTTTATAATTTCAGGTTTTTTTAATGCCGCCTGGCAAACAACCTTGCTGGTCTCATCATCAAAATTGAATAAAGCTGTAGAAAGGCTTGCAGAAAGCTGGACTGCCTCATTCTTAAGAGAACTGTTCAGATTTTTTTCCAGGCTGACGGTTTGAGTCTGAATCCGATATATCCCCAGTGCACCCAATACCAGAGTTGGAATAAAAATAACAATTAGACTCAATTGAATAGAAAGATTTTTTAAACTGAGCTTTCTTTTTGCAGGCATTAAAATCTTATTTTTTGATGTTGAGGTCAATTCCAAAGTAGTCTTTTAATTTCCCATGCTGCTTTTAATCGTACCATCATTCAACAGTGATTCATAAGCCAGCTGACACAAAGCAACGATCGAACCGTTATATGCTTCGTGAAAGCCGAACCCTTCATCTCCATTGATACTGATCCATTTAAATCTGCTATTGCCGTTCAAAAACTTTTTACTGGTGTAAATTATCGTATTTTTCTGCTCTAAAGTCCTAAAGATGTTTTCTTCTGCTGTCTGTTGCCGGATATTGCTTATCAATTTACTTCTTTGCAAAATTTGATTGACAGCTTCCTGCCTGTAAGCCAGTGAATTAGACAAAATGACCTCTATTTTTTCTCCTGCATATGATATTTTTTTTGATGTAGCATAGAGGGTTAAATACTTGTCCAGCATTTCTTTAATTTTCCCATTCTCTTTCAGCCGGGCAATGATATTGTTCATTTCTGGTACCAGACTGACATGCAGACTTTTTTTTGAAATCGTTATATGCATATTCTCAAACACCAGTGGGGGGACTGCTTTCGTTATCTGATCATCTATTCCTTTTATTGCAGCATTTATCTGGCAGGGGTAATCTCCCCAGAGAATATAATCCACTCTTTTTGATATGAGCTGTTTAAAAAGGGACGAAGAATCATATACTCTCAGAACGTCTAGTTCTTCCTTGATAAACCTATCCAGATCATCTCCAAAGCTGTCTCCAAAAAGGGTTATCCCTTTTTTACCAATCAAGTGATCCCGCTGGTTAAACAAAAAGGTGTGGCCCTTTAACATGAAAATAGAGGTTGGATCTTTTGCATAGGGTTTCAAATACGCCATATAGGTCCTTCGTTCGGCATTGCTGTAGGCACCCACTAAAAAATCAACCTTATTATTTTGTGCCATTTCCTGCACCCTGGCCCATGGACCGGTATATGTGATGATAAAATCTTTATTTAACTCCCTGAAAACGGTACGGATCAGTTCAGGTCCAGCGCCGATTATGGTATTGTCATACTGCCACATAAAGGGTGGATAATCCGGATGCCCTGTACAAACGATGCTATCCTCAGATGCGAATGACGCTGAGACAATAAACCCATATGGCACTAGACAAGACAAAAAAAGAAAACAAACGACTGTGAAAATGATTTTATTCATTTTATTTTTCCTTGGTGTACTAAAAACACCGTTCATGATCCCTCTTAGATTGAATTGTTTTAGTACTTTACCATACCCTTGATTGTAATTCAAACGCTTATCTTGTATGGTATAAGCCAGTATTAAATTGAATTTTGGTATAAATTACGGGCAGTTTAAATGTTCCTTCCAACAACGAAAAATGAAGTTAACTTGCTGAATTGGGAAGCACTTGACGTCATACTTGTTACAGGAGATGCCTACATTGATTCTCCTTTTATTGGCGTTGCGATCATTGGAAAAGTCCTGATTGATCAGGGATTTCGTGTCGGTATTATTGCGCAGCCTGACATGAACAAAAAAAAAGACATTTCAAGGCTTGGCGAACCATTGCTTTTCTGGGGTGTCACTGGCGGCAGTGTGGATTCTATGATTGCAAATTATACCCCCCTTAAAAAGAAAAGACAAAAAGATGATTATACACCAGGAGGGTTGAATACTAGACGCCCGGACCGTGCAGTCATTGCCTATTCCAACCTTATCAGGCACTACTTTAAGAAAACCCGGCCCATTGTCCTGGGGGGTATTGAAGCAAGCCTTAGACGAATTGCCCATTATGATTTCTGGTCAAACAAAGTAAGGCGGTCTATCCTTTTTGATGCAAAGGCGAACTACCTTTTATTCGGGATGGCACACGCCACAATTGTTAAATTCGCACGGGCTTTGAAAGAGAACAAACCGCCGGAAAAATTAAATGGGCTTGCGTATATTTCCCCTGAAAAAAAAGGCAGGGAACTGCCGTCATTTGAAACCATTAAAAAAGACAAAAAAGAATATATTAAAGCGTTTCATATTTTCTACAAAAATAACGATCCCATAACGGCAGAAAGGATTTGCCAGAAGCATCAGGACAGGTATCTCATCCTCAACCCGCCTGAATCCTATAGCTCAACAAAAGAACTTGATCATATCCATTCCCTGGGATTTGAAAAAGACCTTCACCCGTATTACAAGCAGTTTGGAAATGTTAAAGCCCTTGATACCATAAGATTTTCTATCCCAACACATTACGGGTGCTATGGTGAGTGTAATTTTTGTGCCATTTCCATCCACCAGGGCAGGGCCATTCGATACCGGAGTCAAACCTCTATCCTAGATGAAGCCAGAACCATTTCACAGTTTAAAGATTTTAAAGGGTATATTACAGACCTTGGCGGTCCCACGGCAAATATGTATGGGTTTGATTGCGGGAAAAAGCTTAAAAATGGGGCCTGTTCTGACAAACGCTGCCTTTTCCCAAAGCAGTGCAGACACCTCGTCTCTCAGCACTCAAAACAGATAAAACTGATTCAGAAAATTGAAACCCTTCCCAATATTAAAAAGGTCTTTATCAGTTCCGGGATTCGATATGACCTTATATTAAACGACAAAACGTATGGTGAAGCATATCTTAAAAAAATTGTAAAAGATAATGTCTCCGGCCAGATGAAAATTGCACCGGAGCACTGCGTACCCAGTGTTTTAAACCTGATGGGCAAACAGGATATTGATATGCTGTTGCAATTTAAACATCAATTTGACACCCTTTCTAAAAAATCAGGAAAAAAACAGTTCCTCACCTATTATCTCATCGCAGCCCATCCTGGGTGCAGTAAAAAAGATATGACCGATTTGAAAAAATTTGCACATCAGTCCCTTAACATCTCCCCTGAACAGGTTCAAATCTTTACGCCGTCGCCTTCAACTTATTCCACACTGATGTATTATACAGGGATGGATCCGTTTTCTATGGATTCTCTTTTTGTTGAAAAAAACCCAAAAGAGAAACAAAGGCAAAAACAGATTGTGACACAAAAACGGTTTGAAAAAATTAAGAAAAAAAGAGGGAAATATAGAAAATAACATCTCCTGTAACGCTTCCCAGATTACTGTTCCTGAATAATGATCATTTAACTTAGGACAGGATGAAAGTTCTGCATTCTCAAAAATCATCCATGATTTTTTCTAAGGAGGATTCCTTTTCCTGAGGCGCCCTGCCGCCCGGAGGAATCCAATTTGTGGAAACCATTACCCTATTCTCTGCTTACAAATAGTTGATTATGTCTAAAATCGAAACACAACAGATTTTTTGAAAATCACTATAGATGATTGGCAGGGGGTTGGTTGGAATGGCATTAAATCAGCGTTTTGGCAGGAGACCTGAAAAAAATGGTGGTTTCAGCTTTTTAACAGACACGACGTTCGTTAAAATTTAATGACAAGCATGCCCCTGCCTGTCAATCATCGGCTTTATCGTAAAATTTTTCCGGCAGGTGTTATAATTCCGAATTGGAGGAAAAGAAACCGTTTTCAATGGAACGAGGTTTATCCGAATTTTTTTATCAGGTAATCCACAATATCCATATTTGCCTGTTCCAAATCAATAAACTCAAATCCAATACTATAATAGTCAGGATTCACATCTTGTTCACATCTGAGACATTTGGCATCAAAAATGAATTTTTTATTTAACCCGAATCCCTCATCCAGATTAATCCTGAGATTAAAGATTTTATTCACTTTTACACTTTTCTTGTTAAAGAGCATTAAGCCCTGGATCGAAATATCGCCCAAATATCCTGCAAACTTATTGGATTTATGGTGAAACACTTTTAAATAATAATATAATTGTTTCCGATCAAACCTTCTTTTATCTCTGATTTGGATCCCATTGCCATCCATTATCATTTCCTTGCTAAAACCTGTTTTATTCATATTAGAAGCATAAATTATCCTCACTGTAGAGTCAATATTCAAACCAACATATACCGTCTGGTAAAAAGATTCTCCGGTGCACCCCTTTCAACCGCTCAAAATATATCATCTTTACAAAACGAAAAGCTGGAAGACAATCGGTATGAAAATATTATTGACAAATAGTTTTGAATGGTTTAACCATTGAATTATAAACATGTAAAACAAATCACACAATACTCTTTTATAAAATAAAGGGGAATATGGCAAAAAATAGAATAACGACGCATCCGGTTTTAGATGTACCGGAAAAAGAGATGGTTTCATTTTACTGGAACAAATCAAAACTATCAGCAAAAAAAGATGAAATGATCTCATCTGCTCTATTTGCCAGCAATATCAAAGTGTTTGGGCATCACCACAGAGACAGATCTGCACAAGGCATTTTCTGCGCCAATGGCCAGTGCGCAAAATGCACTGTCATTGCAAACGGCATTCCTGTAAAAGCATGCATGACCGGGATTAAAGAAAATATGATTGTTGAAAGTGTTGAAGGACTGCCTGAACTTCCTGATGTGAATGAAGTACCAAAGATAAGCAATATTGAGCAGATTAAAACAGATGTCCTTATTATTGGCGGCGGCCCGGCCGGTCTGTCTGCATCTGTTGAACTTGAAAACCATCAGATTGATGCCATTCTGGTTGATGACAAAGATGAACTCGGTGGAAAGCTCGTATTACAGACGCACAAATTTTTTGGGTCGCAGCAAGACTCTCATGCTGGTATGCGCGGGATGGATATCGGAAGAATGCTGGCACAAAAAGTTGAATCAGGGAACCACATTGATGTATGGAAAAACAGTACTGCCCTCTATGTCTTTGATGATAAAAAGGTAGGGATTCTTAAAAACGGTACCTACAAAATTGTTACGGTTTAAAGGAAATTCATTGTCGGGCGTGTATGGTGCCGGGGCCTTCCAGACACTTGTTAACAGGGATCTTGTAAAACCAACTGAAAAGCTGTTCATCGTTGGAGGGGGCAATGTAGGAATCATTGCCGGATATCATGCGCTGCAGGCCGGGATTGACGTTGTCGGTCTTTGTGAAGCCCTGCCCGAATGCGGGGGGTATAAAGTTCATGAGGACAAGCTCAAACGGCTTGGGGTTCCCATATACACCTCTCATTCTATTGTATCGGCCAATGGCAGTGAATCGGTTTCTTCCATTACCATTGCCAGGGTTGATGAAAATTTCCAGGTCATAAAAGGCACTGATAAAACCTTTGCATGTGACACCATTCTCATTGCAGTCGGACTTGAGTCTGTTTCGGAGTTTACCCAAGAAGCGTTGTCTGCCGGTATTAAAGTATTTGCAGCCGGTGATGCCAAAGAGATTGCCGAAGCTTCTTCTGCCATGTTCAATGGTAAAATTGCCGGTTTAAAAGTAGTTCAACATTTTAAACCCGGTACAATCGATATCCCTGAAAAATGGTATGCAAAAGCTGATGTACTCAAATCTCATCCAGGACCTGTCCAGGAACTTGAACTTCTTTCCCGGGAAGATGGGATTTTCCCTGTTATTCACTGCAAGCAGGAAATTCCCTGCAACCCTTGCAGTACGGTGTGTGAAGAAAAATCGATTAAAATGATCGGAGACCCAATCAAAGGACGCCCAAAATTTGATGGCGGATGTAAAGGGTGTATGAAGTGTCTTGCGATTTGTCCGGGCCTTGCCATAACCCTTGCAGATTATCGTAAAGATAAAGAAAACCCCATTGTTTTCCTGCCGTATGAAATATCCAATAAACCCATTAAGAAAGGAGATACCGCTGCTGTAGTGGACGTGGACGGAAATCCCCTCGGCAGCTTTCCTGTACTGGGAGCAAAAGCAACAAAAAATAGCAACAAAACCCAGATTGTAAGAATACAGGTCCCTAAAAAAATTGCTAAAAAGGCGGTTGCCTTTCGTATTCAAGACCAGAAAGTCACTCAAAAATTAACCCGGAAAATCCCTCTTGATCAAATTCAAGATGATGAGGTGGTCTGCCTGTGTGAGAGGGTTACTGCAGGAGAGATCAGGGCCCTTGTTAAAAAAGGGATTACAGATGTGAACCAGATCAAGGCGATTTCAAGGGCCGGGATGGGACCCTGCGGTCATAAAACCTGCGGTAACCTCCTGGGACAGATCTTCCGGGCAGAGAAAGTTGCCCAGAAGGATATTGTCCAGAATGTCAGGCGCCCCCTTTTTGTCGAAGTTCCGCTTGGAAAATTTGCCGATGGAGGCCAGGAATGAAGACATATGACGTCATAATCATCGGCGCAGGATCTATTGGCGTTCCAACTGCATTATCATTGGCGGGAAACAACATTAACGTTCTGGTCATTGATGCGCTGGCATCGCCGGGGCAGGGCCAGAATAAAAAAGCCATAGGAGGAATCCGCGCAACCCATTCAGATAAAGGTAAAATCTTCACCTGCCAGAGAAGTATTGAAATATTCTCAACATGGAAACACATCCACGGGGATGATATTGGATGGATTCAGAATGGATACAGCTTCCCGGCATATAAGGATGAAGATGCCCGGAAACTCAAAAATTTAATGAAACTCCAGAAATCCTTTCACCTGGACATTGACTGGCTGAGCCCTGAAGAATATCTGGAAATTGTACCTGGTATTAATACGAATAACCTGAAAGGCTCGACATATTCCCCTAAAGACGGAAGTGCGTCTCCTTTACTGGCGATTAATGCATTTTATTTTAAAAGCCTCGAATATGGCGCCACGTACAGATTCAGAGAAAAAGTTCAAAAGATCACGATCCCAAACAAAACCGAAATACATGTAATAACAGACAAAGATGAATATGTTGCCCAAAAGGTCATAAATGCAGCAGGGAACCATGCCCGCGACATTGGCCGGCTCATTGGACTTGATTTTCCTGTGGAACCGGACAGCCATGAAGGTGCAATTACAGAGCCGGTCCAAAGGTTTTTCGGTCCTATGATTGTTGATTTGAGACCGTCAGAAGATCCAGCGACCGAAGACTCGGCCAATTTTTATTTTTATCAGAACAATGAGGGCCAGGTTATCTTCTGCCTGACGCCGAAACACCTGATCAAAGGAACAGATAGTGAAGCCACATCCGTTTTCCTGCCGCAAGTGGCCAAACGGATGGTCGATTTATTTCCAAAACTGGCAAATTTAAAAGTGAGGCGGACCTGGAGGGGACAGTATCCCATGACGCCTGATGGATTCCCCATCGTTGGTGAAACAAAAGAATTTCCTAATTTTATTAATGCCATAGGGATGTGCGGCCAGGGCTATATGCTCGGTCCTGGGCTGGGAGAATTATTGACCAGAATTGTGACTTGCGAGTTGACAGAAGATGATATAGATGCTTTAAAACATTTTAATTTATACCGTGATTTTTCTGGTGCTGAACAATTTAAATAGTATTGGAAGAAAGATGCAAGGACCGACCCATGTTTAAAAAAGCCAAGCAGAGCAGAGTGTTCCAGGATGTTGTTGAACAGATACAGAATGCCATTTTAAGCGGCAAGCTAGAACCGGGTACAAAGCTGCCTGCAGAACGTGACTTGAAAGACATGTTCAATACCAGCCGCGGAACGCTTAGAGAGGCACTGCGGGTGCTTGAACAAAAAGGGCTTATTGAGATAAAACTGGGAGTGTCCGGCGGTGCGATTGTCAAACGCATCGATGCTGAGCCCATTGTCCAGTCATTGGCGCTTTTAATCCGATCAGGAGAGGTTTCCCTCACACATCTGGCAGAATTTAGAATCAAAATTGAAGGGATCCTGGCTGAACTTGCTGCCGCCCGTGCCACCAGAGAAGATATTATTGAACTGGAAACACTGTCAAAAGATGCAAAGACATACTATGAAAAAAAGGATTGGGAAAATTTTCTGAAAACAGATGAAAAAATGCATACCTATATCGGTACGATGACACAAAATCCGGTTTTCCAGTTTGTTCAGAAAAGCATTCATGACAATATTCATCAATATTATGAGGAATACCTGCCGCTGACAGAAGAGAATATAGCTGAAAATTTAATAGACCTTGAACAGATTACAGAGGCCATGAGAATCAATGATGGAAAAACTGCTTCTAAAATTCTCATGAATCACGTCAAACGATTTAATGACCGCATGACTGAAAAACCAAAAAACGTCCGCAAATAGCTCGCTGTATCTAAAATCGACATACAACTGATTTTTCAGAATCTATAACACATCAAAATAAAAATTAATTTTTTAATAAATATAGGGGTTTATACCTATTGACTGCATTCTTGCTTCACGGTAGATAATAATAAAAAACCAAACAAAGTTTGCACGATGACGAAAAACACTGACATTAGTGATTTCATATCCGAATTAATATCAAAGGGATATTCCTCTATTAAAAGAGAAAATGGCAAAGGCAAATTAAAGGCATTCAAAGAAATAGACAAGGGTCTTGGTTTTTTAAAAGATAATGCTGAAGTTCATTCTGAAGATGTCTCAAAGTCTATTGTTATTTTAAGGTTACTTGTTAATCTCAGAGAAGATATCATACAATCAAAACATGTAATGGATCATCAAATCCCGAATATCTACACTTCTGTGGATAAGCTCAACACACTCCTGATTAAAAGCGCCAATCAATCTTTAAAAAATGATGACCCAAACCTGATCACCAATCAATGCGAAGAATTTCTGAACGCTGCGGACGAGATTAGAAAAGATGAGAAGCTTAAAGGGATCGGTGTCCTTGACGGAAGATTAAAAAATGTTATTGGACGACTCAGAAAAAAATCGACCATTGAATCAATTTTCTCAGACCAGGATCTTGACCAATATCACACCCTTATTGAGGAAGCTGATGATGTTCTGCAAGACGGATCATTAAATCAGATCGGGTCAAAATTTTTAGATCTCAAACAGACAATTGATAAGATGAGTGAAGACTTCCCATACCGGAACAGGCTGACAAAATATGTCCGGAGGTTTGAAAAAAGTTTCCATTTAAAATTAAAAAGCAAAGCAAATGCACTTGTAAAAAAAAGTAATGGTGCCAGCATTTTTGACAATTATGAAATCCTTGATGAATTGTTGTCCATGAAAAATCTTGAAGATTACCACCATAAAAAAGGGCTGACCATCATGATTCGAAAATTTTACAAGAAAATAGAAAAAACAAAGATAGTTCCTCCTGAAAAAGCCCTCCATAGCATGAGAGAATTTATTTTAGAACATATCAGCCATAAGCATTGGCAAAGTTATGAAAAGATTTTTGAAAAAAAATATCACAGCAATGAATTATTTTCAGAGTCATTTTATGACTCTACGTTAAAAGCATTTTCTCCTTTTGACGCATCTGTTTTTTTAAAAAATCAGCTTGAAAAATTAAAAAAAATTGACTTAAAGGATCGGCGGCACATAACCCTTGAACAGGATTTTGTCAGGATGCTTGAAAAATTATTAACTGTTTTTGATAGTCTGGCTGTCAAAAAAACAAGCAAAAAAAAATCAACGCCGTCTAAACAAGCTCAGGTTGTTTAATTCAAAGCTGTATCAAGTTCATAAAAGCCATCTCACCATTGCGCCATCATGAACCTTTTAAAAACGATACACCTCTGTAATGCCGGATAACAGATTTTACCCCATTGAGCATGCTGACATTTCCAAAACAAAAATATTTTGTAAAATAATCTTCTTTTAAATGTAAAACTTTAAAAATCCGGCGCTCGGAATACCCTTTTTCCCAAAACATTATAATGCGTCCATACAGGTCCTCCAGGAAATCCAGCTTCGCTTTTATTCTCTCTTTCCCGCTCTGTCTCTTTGGGTAGTGGCAGCACAGCAAGGTATCAAAATCCAGTTTTATTACTTTTTTTAATGATGCAATCTGAGCCCCCACATTTTCATCAGAACGAAAAAATTTTATTTTGTCTGCCAGATAAAGATCACCTGAAAATAAGACGCCTCTTTCTTTTAACAAATACGCGGTATGGTCTTTTGAATGTCCGGGTGTATGAATGGGAATCATGGTGCCGAGGCCTGTATCTATTTTTAATGGTAATGGTTCCATCGTCACTGGTTTTGATCTGCCCCAGACATATTTTTGATACGGCAAAATATTAAAAGAGGCCGCCATTTTTTTAATGGTTATGTCATGGCCGTAAACAGGTGTATCAAGTATTGAATGTATGGCTGCAGCGTTTCCGCTGTGATCTTCATGATGATGTGTAAGATATATTTTATTTATCTTTTTATCTTTTGCTATTTGAAGCACTTCTTTCTGCATATGGGATTGTGCTGTATCAATCATCAGGTCTTCTATCACAAAGCAATAGACCGTCATCAGCGGCGGCCCGAAAAGGGACCATCCAAGTTTAAACCCTTTTATACCATGAAAATCATATGGTTTTATCAATCTCATACTCAACACTTTTTATAGTGTTTCACTTCATTTTACAAAAAGAAAATTGTAAAAATTTATTGGCAGGTGCCCCTCTCAATTGTCGGCTGTTTCGGAAAAGGTCTATTGGGAATGTTATAATTGAACAGTTCTGTGTATTTGTTATCATTCATTTTTCCAAATTCACTTGACTTTATCTGTAATTTACTACTTTTATTAAGAATAATCTTGAAATAGAACATTAACTCATTAATCAAGGTCACGCCTTATGGATGGTAATATTTCTAAAGATTCTAAAAAGCCAGGCATCTTAATTGTTGATGATGAACCCATGATCAGAGAACTGCTCGAAACTGCTATGAAGAAGGATTATGACTGCGCCTTTGCAGCAAATGGGAAAGATGCTCTGGAATTGATGAAAAAAACGCCAGTGGATGTTGTGGTAACAGATATTGATATGCCGGTCATGGACGGCATTGAGCTTTCACAGAATATCAAATCGAAATTCACTGCTGATATTATCATTATCACAGGTCAAATCACACGATACAAGTACGATGATATCATCACCATAGGCGCCAGCGATTTTGTTGAAAAACCCTTTTCAACAAGAGAAATGATCCTTAGAGTTGATCGTGTGCTTCAGGAAAGAAAACTGAAACGTCTGGCATCCCAGGCACATCAGGACCTTAAGGAATCTTACATTGATTCTATCCACCGGCTGGTGATGGCTGCCGAGTATAAAGATGAAGATACTGGAGATCATATTATCAGAATTGGCCGCTATTGTTCTTTACTGGCGAAAAAACTGAAGCTGGCAGAAGAGTTTATAGATACAATTTATTATGCTGCACCCATGCACGATATCGGTAAGATTGGCATCCCTGATAAAATATTAATTAAACCGGACAAGCTTACGCATATTGAATTTGAAACCATTAAAACCCATACTCAAATAGGCGGCAGGCTTTTGTCCCGGTCCAAATCAAGAATCCTCCAGATGGCTCACGAGATTGCCCTGACCCACCATGAAAAATATGATGGGACAGGATACCCCAACCAGTTGAAAGGCAAAAGCATCCCCATATCGGGTCGGATTGTTGCCCTGGCAGACACTTTTGATGCCTTGATTTCAAGGCGTCCTTACAAAGATCCATATCCCTTTAAAATTACATATGATCTTCTGAAAAAGGAAAGAAATAAACATTTTGACCCTGATGTCCTTGACGTCTTTCTTAAACATTTTGATGATTTTTTGGAAATCAGAGGCAATATTGGAACCTATGATGGTGAATCAAACGAGTATTTCAAACTCAGCTCCCGGGATGCAGATTTAAGTAAATGATATCATAATTTCATAAAATAGTGTATTGAAAGGACCGCAGTGTTTTCAACTGGTTTTTATAAATGGTTTAATATTTTAACTGGAGCATTCAATGACACCTGAACAGATTCAAAATAGATTTAATTATGTAAAACACCTTGTGGGGAATACTCCCATGTATTCAATCGATTACACATTTAAAGGTGAAAAACGAACCATTTATGCAAAAGCTGAAAATCTTAATATGACCGGAAGTATAAAAGACCGGATGGCCTTTCATATTTTAAAACGCGGATATGAGACCGGTGAATTAAAACCTGACATGATGCTGGCCGAAGCAACCAGCGGAAACACAGGTATTTCTGTTTCTGCCATTGGCAGGGCTTTGGGACATCCTGTGACTATTTTTATGCCGGACTGGATGAGCAGTGAAAGGATCAACCTGATCAAGAGCCTTGGAGCGGATATACATCTGGTTTCCAAAGAAGAAGGCGGTTTCCTGGGCAGCATTGAGAAAACAAAAGAACTCAAAAAAAGCCACGATCTGTTTTTACCCAATCAATTTTCCAACCAGGAGAATGCCAATGCCCATTTTGAATCAACCGGACCTGAAATCTGGTGGCAGATGCGGTACAACGGGTTAAAACCGGATGCATTCATTGCCGGCGTTGGAACCGGAGGAACCATCATGGGAGCAGGTCAATTCTTGAAAAGCAAAAATCCCATGTTATCCCTTCACCCGTTGGAGCCTTCTAATTCACCCACCTTGAGCACAGGTCACAAAGTCGGCAAGCATAGGATTCAAGGAATTTCTGATGAATTTATTCCTGCTATTGTCGATCTTGATTATCTGGATGATATTGTTATGGTCGATGATGGAGATTCTATTATTATGGCACAAAAACTTGCGTGCGAACTTGGGCTTGCCGTCGGCATATCGTCAGGATCAAATTTTCTGGGTGCGGTTCAACAACAGAACAAAATTGGGAAAGATCATGTTGTTGTTACTGTTTTTGCAGATGATAATAAAAAATACCTGAGCACTGATTTATTGGCATCAGAACCTGTAAAGCCGGATTTTTTGTCAACAGATATTGAATTGATCAGTTTTAAAGCAATAAAGAGGGTATGCCACCTGTGCTGCGACCCTGAAGAGTGTGCAAATTTTGATATCCGGCAATTGTCGCTGGAAGGTGCCAGCTTACCAGCCTGCCCCCATCGACATTGCAGGGAATAATAGTTTACAACCAGGGGGGGGAATGAATGGAACTTGACTTATACCAAATTGATGCATTTACCAAAGATGTGTTTTCCGGCAATCCTGCTGCTGTATGCCCTTTAGACTTCTGGCTGGATGATGATGTCCTGCAATCCATTGCGCTTGAAAACAATCTTTCTGAAACCGCTTTTTTCATACCAAACGCAAATGGTTACCATATTCGATGGTTCACCCCGGTGGCTGAAGTAGATCTATGCGGACATGCCACCCTGGCATCTGCATTTTTACTTTTCAATAATTTAAAATACCCAAAAAAAATGATCCAGTTTGACTCACGGTCCGGCCCCCTGCTGATCTATCGTGACAAAGACCTGATCACCATGAATTTTCCAGCTCAGCCGCCTGAGGCCAGTCTGATGCCACCACTGGTTAAAAAGGCCTTTAATATCCAGCCCATCGCATGCCTGAAATCTGAAGATTATGTGTTTATTTTTAAAAAAGAACAGGATATTATCGATCTGATTCCTGATATGGAACGGCTCAGGATATTTGACTTAAGGGGCGTCTCAGTTACAGCAGAAGGGTCAGGTGAAGTTGATTTTGTCAATCGGTTTTTTGCACCTAAATATGGTGTACCGGAAGATCCGGTCACAGGCTCCGCATTCACACAGCTTGTCCCATACTGGGCTGAAAAATTAGGGAAAAACCAGCTCAGAGCCCGGCAGCTATCTCCACGGGGCGGGGACGTTCAATGCTGTTTAAAGTCCGGTCGTGTAGACATATCAGGTCACGCTGTCCTCTATATGAAAGGAACCATTCACATATAAATGATTTAGGGGAATTTTATGGTGACCTTTTTATCATCATCCTTGTCCTTTACGCTGACCTTCAGATCGAGGCTTGAATCCTTTATGCCCATCACCAGAATGCTTTTCCCTTTCTCGTCTTCAATATGGGTGATTTCTCTGACTGCTTCTATAATATTCGCCGCTACTTCAGGTCCGGGAGAGGGAAGTTCAGTATCCCGATATTCTGCTGTAACAGATACAGTCCCGTCAGTGCCCTGTTTTATCGATATCTTTTTTGCATTGTTATTCACACCGTGAAGAGAGGCTAAGGCCAGCCATTTTAAAGCACTTTCCAGCGTATCTTCATCGGCTTTGATTTTGGACATTTCTTTTAACGGGTCAGTTGTTGAATAACAGTCACAAAGCTCTTGCACTTTTTTATGTAAATTCTGAGGATCTTTCATGGTGTTACCTCCTTATAAATGAATGAGCGGACTCTACTCCAATAAGATAAGAAGCAATCTTTGAAATTCAATCCGGAAATCATGATGTGAGAAATGAGAGATGAGCAGTTTTATTCCCTTCAGCGGATGAAAATGCCTTTTACTGCATTTGAAAAAATGTAGGAAACTATTTTGGGATTTTCTTTTAATCGCCGGAGGGAATATGCAAACCACTGCTTGCCAAATGGCACATATATCCTTACAGGATACCCCTGGTTTTGAATAATCTTCAGAAGTTTTTTCTGTACCCCATACAGCATCTGAAACTCATAACCCTGTTTTGGAGCATTAAGCCTGTCCACAATTTTCATGGCTTCAAACACCAGTTTTTCATCATGTGTGGCAATACCGGTAAAACAATTGTTTTCAAGCAGCTTCTCCAGCAGGTACACATAACTTGAATTTATAATGCTCATGTCTTTGTAGACAATTTTTGCATCCTCCCAATAATAGGCGCCTTTGCAAAGCCTTATATTTGCTTTGTTTTCAACCATTTCTTTAACATCATGTATGGCGGTTCTTAAATAGGCCTGCATCACAATGCCGACATTGGGGAATTCACTGTTCAGCTTTAAATAAAAATCTACAGTGTCTTGTTTCAGAGATGCGTCTTCCATGTCAATTCTTACAAAGATATTGTACTTTTCCGCATGACTTACAATGGTATGAATATTATCAAAGCAGAACTGCTTATCAATTTTAATGCCCATTTGAGACGGTTTTAATGAAACACCACTTTCCAGTTTCTGATCATGAATCTCTTTTATGGCGGTTTTATAAATATTGACGGCAGTAATGCAGTCTCTTCTTTTTTTGGGGTCCTCTCCCAAAAGATCCAGGGTTGCACTGATATTTTCAGTATTCAATTCCTTAATTTTCTGAAGGGCATGCTGCAGTTTCTCACCTGCAATGTATTGCTTTGCAAATATCCGGATAATTGATTTGGGAACCAGGGGAAGCAATTGAACAATTAGATTGTTTAACCAGATCATTTCCCCTCCCTTTTTTATTTTGAGATTATTTTTTTTCTTTTTTCTTCAGTTTTGCTTTTAATACCTGCCGTTGGGAGGCATTTAATACACTTTTTCTAAGGCGTATGGATTGGGGGGTTACTTCTACCATTTCATCATCACGTATAAAATGAATTGCTTTTTCAAGTGTCATTGTCTTAACCGGAGAACAAATCACACTTTCATCCTTTCCAGCCGCTCTCATATTGGTCAGCTTTTTTTCCTTGCAGGCATTGACATCTATATCCTGGTGACGGTTATGCTCTCCAATAATCATCCCTTCATAGACAGGTGTGCCAGGCGCTATAAAAAGCTGGCCTCTCGGTTCAAGATTGAACAATGCATACGGGACAGCTTTTCCTTTCCTGTCACATACAATGGACCCATTATACCGCAAAGGGAACTCTCCCCGGTGTTCTTCATACCCGGAAAGATAAGAATTCATAATGCCTGTCCCTCTGGTATCTGTCATAAATTCATCCCGGTAGCCGATCAAAGATCTTGAGGGAATTGAAAACTCGATTCTCACCCTGCCTTTTCCATTGTTCACCAGATTGGTCATTTTACCTTTTCTGATAGAAAGCTTTTCCGTAACAACACCCAGAAAATCCTCTCCGCAATCTACAAATAAATGCTCTACCGGCTCCAGGGTTTTTCCATCATCATATTTGTATATGACCTTAGGCCGACCAACACTAAGTTCAAACCCTTCCCTTCTCATTGTTTCAATCAGAATGGCAAGCTGGAGTTCTCCTCTCCCTTTAACGATAAAACTGTCATCCTCATCACTTTCTTCTACTTCAATGGCCACATTCATCAAGGTTTCTTTGAGCAGCCGCTCCCGTATCTTTCTGGACTGGACATAGTTACCTTCTAACCCGGCAAACGGCGAGTTGGAAATTGAAAACCGCATGGATACGGTTGGTTCATCCACGGTAATTCTTTTAAGTGGAACCGGTTCCAGTTTTGTACAGATGGTATCCCCTATTTTAACATCCTCTATACCTGACAGGACAATAATATCTCCCACCTGTGCCGTTTCAACCGGTAAAAGTGCCATCCCGTTGTAGGATTGAAGCTTGGATACTTTTAACGGTAAAAAATCACTGTTTTCATTAATACACACCAGGTTTTCATTGGATTTGGCACTGCCATTGAAGATTTTACCGATTGCCAGCCGTCCCAGGTAATCAGAATACCCTAAATCTGAGACCAGCATCTGAAAGGGTGCGGCAGGATCATACGACGGTGCAGGCATTTCCTCCAAAATAAGATCAAACAGAATGGTCAGGTTATCAACATCATCTTCAAGGTCTTTTTTAACAATACCATCACGGCCAATGGCATACAGGTAGGTAAAATCAAGTTGTTCTTCTGTGGCATCAAGGTCAATAAACAGATCATATACCATATCAAGAACTTCATCAGGCCTTGCATCCTTCCGGTCAATCTTATTGATAATAACCATCACAGGAAGATTGGCTTCAAATGTTTTTTTAAGGACAAACCGAGTCTGGGGTAATGGGCCTTCTGATGCATCAACCAGGAGGATGGCACTATCTGCCATGGAAAGAGCTCTTTCTACTTCCCCGCCAAAATCAGCATGGCCGGGTGTATCAATAATATTAATTTTTACATCCTGCCAGGTAACTGAACAGTTCTTGGCTGCAATGGTGATGCCGCGTTCTCTTTCAAGGTCCATGCTGTCCATGAGACGGTCATCTACCTGTTGACCTTCTCTGAAAAGTCCGCTCTGCCGGAACATGGCGTCTACAAGCGTCGTTTTTCCATGATCAACATGGGCAATGATGGCAATGTTTCTTAATTTATGGTTGTACGCTGTATCTTTTTTCATGATTCTCCTGTTGTCATCCTGTGGTTGTATTCACAGGCAGGGAAGATAACCATGAAAATAAAAAAGGCAAATATTACGTCAGCATTTCATGTCATTTTCACTGATATCTGTCAAAATCTTATTTTGACACCCGCGTGGTTCCGTCTGCAGCAGTAATAATTCTTACCCTGTCCCCTGCTGCGATTAAAACATCTGCTTCCTGTACAACAACAATGGTCTGGCCGCTATCCTTCCTTACGATGATCTCAAGACCTTTTTTACTGGTGATCCCTTCTTCCGCCATAGTACCGGCTGCTGCGCCTGCCAGCGCACCGAGCACCGTGGCGACCGTTCTACCGCCGCCACTTCCCACCTGGTTGCCTAAAACGCCGCCTGCTACACCGCCCGCGGCTGTTCCAACCGGTGTTTTTGTCCCTTCTATCATGACCTCTTTTACGGATTCTACGGTTCCTGTTTCAACATTCTGGGCTTGCCTTGCATGATCCCTGGAATACACTTGACCTGATCTGCTTGAGGCACATCCTGTAACATATACAGCAATCATTACCATCAAAAAAATCATTGTTAACGCTGATTTTAATGCTTTCATAAAAAATTCCTTTCCTTTTAATAAGTTATACACCGGGCTTATATGCTACACAGTCCATTTCAACAGAAGCCCCTAAAGCAAGCTCTTTTACCCCTACCGTAATTCTACTGGGAGGTTCAAATTGTACAGCATCAAGATAGGCCGAATTCATATCATGAAAACTATCCATATCTACCAGATAGACACTTAATTTCACGATATCTTCAATTGCTGCATTACATTTTTTTAAAATTGTTTCAATATGAAATAAAATCTGTTCTGTCTCTTTTTCCACGCCGCCATCTACGATTTGTATTTCGCCAAATCGTGTTCCAAGGATGCCGGATACAAAAATAAAATCTCCTGCTATTGTCGCATGGCTGAATGTAGGAAGTCTTACAATATCCTCACAATTTATTTTTTTTATTCCCATTTTTTGTCTTTTTCCCATATGTAAACTGTGATCAATTCTACATCAACTCAACACGGTCTTCAAGCGTTCAATTGTTAGAAATTGTTAATGATTGTAAATCATCTTCCCTTATATTATATGAAATAAACATTCTGCCGGGCAAGTCAATTGTTTAGCATTTTACATACTGTTTAATTGAAACGGCTGAACTATTTTTATAAAAAACAGCATCATTTTTCCCTTCTTGATTTTTCAATACACCCCATATAAAGTATTACACAATTTTACAATTTAAAACCCTTGTAAATATTAAGTTTTGCATTATTTTTCTTAAGTTATTGTTGACACATAACCTATAAATCAAGGAGCACCGCCATGACAATGATCCTTGCAGTCGTCATCTTTCTTATTGCCGTTATCGGGTTTGCAGTGATAATGAAAAATATAAAAACCAAAAGCTCTGACCCAAAAGAAACGCATCCCGCACCACCCCAACCTGTGGCACCTTCCGGCGATCAGGAGCATAAAGAAATTTTAAACGCTTTGCTGAACTTAAATATATTGATGAGGAAGGATAAGGATTTTCCCCTGGAGACGGTTCTGGAAATAGAAGCCATCATTGATGATTTGATCGTTATCACACCATCCATGATGGAGCGGTATCCTGGTGAAACACTCACCTATGAAATAAAAAAAATCGGAACGACTCATTTATATAAAACTGTTAAAGAATATCTTGACCTGTCCCTGGAAAGCCGTCAGAACCAGCTTGACATGTTTATAAAGACCATTCAAAGTCTTCACGACGTGTCCAAACGATCGAGAGATATTGTTGAAAAAAATGAAACTGCCGAATTTAAAACCATGGCAAATTTCCTTGCAGGCAAATTTTCATAAAAAGACATTTCAACCGTTTTAAAGGAGAAGAATATGAATGATATGACACAAGATCTTCAAAGTGTTGCACAACAGGCAAAAGCACCTGTTCTCGCTGAAATAGATCAAGTCTCCGGCCAGGGAGCTTTAACCCCGGTCCAACCCCCTTCCAACCTTGAGCCTGTTCAGCCGAAACATCTTGCAGTTGAGGATATTCAGGCAATCGAAGCTGAAGCAATTGCATTTATTGAAAAAATAAAAGCAGACCCTTCTGACTGGCAGCTGGGTAATTTTGTGTTTAATTTAGGACAGGAAATTATGCAGGAAACACAGTCTCAGGTGACCCTCTACGACCGTAAAATGGGCAGTGTGTTAAAAAATGTCGCCACAGATGACTCTTCTCCTGTTGGCAAAAATATTCTGGCCATCAAGGTAGAGCTGGACAAGGTTAACCCGACGATGGTCGCAAAAACGGAAATGCCTTTCCCTAAAAAAATGCTGGGATTGTTTACTAAAACGGTGAACCGCCTGCCAAAAGGGGATGAAATTTTAAAAATTATTGCAGAGCGGAGAGAAACTGTTAACTCCACGATTGACGGAATCCGGGATCATTTAAGACATGAAGCAGACCAGGTAGCCCTTGATGCTGCAGAGCTTTCTACGATTTGTGATGCCCTGAAAGAGATCCAGCCAAAGCTGCAGGAGAAAATTTTTCTTGGACAGATCATCTGGCAGAAATTGATGGATTATATTCCATCAGTTGATGATCCGAGAAATAAAGAAGCCCTGACAACCCTGACCAGCGATCTTGCCATGGCTGTTGTAGACCTTCAGACCATTGACAACTCAAATCTACAAACCCGGTTTGGCGGCGAAATGATGGTCAGAAATTCCCATCTGGTCAAACGCCTGGTCCAGAGAACGGACATGATCCTGTCAACCGCTGTTAAAAATGCACTGGCAGTCAGAGTGGCGGCTGAACAGCAGATGGAAACCATGCAGCATCTGGATATGGTTCAGCAGGCAGCCGCAGAAACCATGAAAGATACAGCCAATGTCATTGGCAACGCCGCTGTTAAAGGCGCGAAAATGAGCCAGAGTATGACGGTAAATATTGATGCATTGGAAGAAGCGTGTCAAACCTATGAACAGGCCTTTGAAACCTATGCGCTTATTTCACAGGAGACCATTAATATAGCGTCTCAGAGCTCAAATGCACTTGGAAAAATGAATGACCGTTTCCGGGCTAGAACTGATGCACTCACTGCAAGGCGGCAGGACAATTAAAAAGTTCACGAAATCTGACATTTAAATATCGGAGGTATTCCATGCTTGATATGGCAACACAAAAATCATTTCAGGAAAGGTTTGATGCAATCCGGACCTTAAAAAAGGAACAGCTGGTGTCTGGTAAGGACGCGCTGCAACTCACCATTAAAGATGCTCCTAACCAATCATTTTTTGAATACCTTGGCCAGACATATTTCATACAGAATCTAAATAAATATGAAGAAACCACTGAAGATTATACGTCGAAAAAAGGATATTTTATTCATGAACTCACCTGTCTCTGCCTTGAAACAGGAAAAATCGTTAATTTTGAATGGGAATTTGATGATGAACTTGAAGTGTCAATGACACTTGAAAAGCTGTCGTTCAGGAACTTAAAAGATGATGCCGGCGAACAGATAGATGAAGACGACCTAGATCAAATTGCAGATGATAAGGATGTGATTGTGATCAATGGTGAAAAATTCTGGTATGAAGATGATTGGGCATCCATTTACTATCGGGGCAGCAGCGAAGAAAGAGTGTATATGTATGAGTTTGAAAATGAAACGCATACAAAATTTCTAACGATTGAAGAATGGGCCGGCTCTGGCAAAGATGAATATCAAATTTATACATCAACCCCGGTTGATCCAAAAAATATTTGCATCATCAGTAAAGGAGATCTTTAGGAATGACGGCAACATATCATTTGAAGGGCATTTTTTCCGGAATCTCCATCATTTTTGCTGTCGCAATGCTCAGCAGCTGCGGCGGCGGACTTCCCAAAGAGGTTAAAAACAGGGCCAAAGCTGTACCAGGTGCCATAGAATCCCAGAAATCACAAGTAGACAAACAAACAAAAAAATATGACCGTTTAACACAATCCCCTGATTTTAACCATGTCAAAACATTTGCCGCAAAGGAAAACTGGAAAAAAAACTTTCAACTGGCACATGCTGAACTTGATAGAGCAAAAACGATCTATGATAAAGATCTTGTCCCTTTGATAAAAAAGAACAGATTGGAATCATCCCCCCTGGTACAGCAGCAGCTCCTGAGGATCAACAAGGTTATCCGTGAGGCTGAAGCCTTTTCTCAATATCCTTTTATACGGTATTCAAAAATCAATGACACCATTAAAAACATGGATGCGTTAAATGCAAAAGCAAAAAAAGATGCAAAGGGTATCGCACAGGTCGTCAGCAGCTTGAAAACCGGTGTACTGGCAAAAGCTGAAACTGATTTCCCTGATCTAACCCAGACATTAAACAAAAAATTTTCACCACTTTTAAACCTTGAAAGACAATCCAGAAATTACTTAAATGCCGTTGTTTCAGAATACAGCAGGCACTCTTCAGGAGCGCCGGCAGATTATGCCGGCTTCACAGATAATTCAGAAAGCTTATCATCTGGATTTAAAGAAGCTGGCAATCTTGAAAAAGGATTTAAAGATGATGTCGGGCAATTATACTTAAGCTACACAAAAATTCTTAAAGATATGAAAGAAGAATATTATGTAAATATAAAAAGAGAATCCTGGAATGAAAATTCTGATTTTTACAATCCTGAATTTGCCTCATTTCAAAGGCAAGTCAGCCCGGAAGCTTATGCGGTGTTAACCAGTGATAGCATTGATGCCATTGCAACCATTGCTGCCGGGTTTACCGGCTCAAGATTTAAAAACAATATCAGCAGCACCATATGGGATGAACTGCACATCAATCCTGCTGAAAGATGGCCGGGCAGAGGACATAATGCTGCATCTTTCTGGGTTGAAAGCTCCAGTGAAGCTTACTTTCATAAATATATTCTCGAAAAAGATGGTGAAACAGAAGAGACCGGCTGGAAAAAAGTGGACCCCAGTTTTTATGATGCCAATAGTGAATTTCTTGGGATGGCGATACTATCCAAACCGTACGGTGTATTTGAACAGGACCGCTTAACCCAGGCTGCCCCTCCCGGGATGTCATATGTCGGCAATCCACAATATGGAGAATGGAAAAAGGATGATAGTGGAGATCGGTTTTGGTCATGGTATGGAAAGTATGCTTTCTTCTCCTCTCTATTCTTTTTCCCTCCCACCTATTATTACTATAACTCCTGGTATGGCTGGCACAATAATTACCGATACAGAAAACCTTATTTTGGAAAAACTAAAAAAGGGTTTCAAAAATATGGAACATATGGAACGATGATAAAAAAATCGCCAAAATTTCAAAGCACATCGTTTGCAAAAAGTGGCGGTTTTAAATCCCAGACTGCTTCCGTCAGGGGCGCTGGTGCCAATTTACGCGGCGGCGGGCCAAAAAGTAAAGGAAAATAAAAAGATGCTAAGGAGGAACGAATGGATTTAGTTGCAATTTTTTCTGGTCTGGGTCAGGGGGTTGTTTATGTTATTGTGGGAATCTTTTTTATCTGGCTGGTAAAAAGAATAGATGACTGGCGGACAAAAGATTTTGATGATGATACCCATATTGATGATGGGAATATCGCTGTGGGCCTGAGACGGTCCGGACTTTATCTTGGCATCGCTATTGCCCTTTCCGGCGCCATGGACGGGTCTTCAAAAGGCTTTTTTCTTGATCTGATTCAATTGCTGATTGATGGGTTGATTATTACCGGATTTATGTTCTCCTCCCGATTCATAAATGATTTTATTATGTTAGGCAATATCAATAATGATGAAGAATGTATCAGGACATTTGCAACGCCTGACGGGGGTAAAACCATTGGAAATAAAGCGGTTGGAATGGTTGAAGCAGGCATGTATATCGGAACTGGATTTATTTTGAATGGATCTATTTCCGGAACCGGAGGAACATTTTTACAGGGAATTGCAAGTGCCGTTCTCTTTTTTATTCTTGGCCAACTGGCTTTGTTAATTTTTGGATTCCTTTATGAACTTGTCACGCCCTTCAATGTAAGAAATGAAATTAAAAACAATAACCTTGCAGCCGGTATTGGACTTGGCGGCATCATCATTGCGTTGAGCATCATTTTAATGTCCAGTATTTCAGGCCCGTTTACAGGCTGGTCAAACGATATCGGCAGCTTTTTCATTTATGCAGTTTTCGGGATCATTATGCTGCTTATTTTCAGGGCGGTTGCTGATAAGATTCTGCTGCCCACAACCAATATTGCAACAGAGGTTGAAGAAGACCAGAATGTGGCTGCCCTGATTGTTGTTGAAAGCGCAATAAATGCCGTTGCCATTATTATTGCTTTTTCCCTGTAAAAAATGACAGAAAAGACCCCGTTCAACTTTGCATCCCTGCTGTTGTGTGCATGTATGTTTGCAAGCGGTGCCTGCGGCATTATTCTTGAATATATTCAGGCAAGCCTTGCCTCCATGATTTTAGGAAACTCTTTTGAGCAGTGGGCCATGGTAATCGGCCTTATGCTTTTCTGGATGGGCTTCGGCAGTCTTATCCAGGCACAAATATCTAAAAAGCACCTTATTTACACTTTTATCGGTGTTGAAACCGGTCTGGCAATAGCCGGCGGTTTCTCTCCCACGCTGACCTATATATCGTATGGGTATACAGCGCATTACATCCTGGTGTTATATTTCTTTGTCAGTTTTATCGGGATCATGATCGGGCTCGAAATCCCGGTTATCATTAGAATAAACAATGACTTCAGCAGGGAACTGTCTACAAACCTGGGCAACATCCTCAGTGCTGATTACCTTGGCAGCCTGATTGGAAGTTTTATCTACGTATTTGTTTTATTAAGATTCACCCCCATCACTGAAGCTGCCTTTTTAACAGCAGGCATCAACTTTTTTTTAGCATTTATAACCTTTATTTACTTTTCAAAAAAAAGATTGATAAGAAAAGGCGTTCTAATACCCGCTGTCATGGTGGTTACGGTTTGTTCTGTTGCATATGGATACCTTAATAACCGGCAGTGGAACGTTAAAATCGAGCAGCCCCTGTATGATGACCCCATTATATTGAGTAAAACCACTCAATATCAGCATATTGCCATGACACATTACAAACCGTTTGATGAAGTAAGGCTTTTTTTAAACGGGAACCTTCAGTTCTGCAGCACAGATGAACCACGGTACCATGAACCCATGGTCCACCCTGCAATGCATCTTGTTTCCACCAGAGAAAAAGTGCTTATTCTGGGTGGCGGGGATGGATGTGTTCTAAGAGAGGTTTTGAAATACAAGGATGTAAAACAGGTCCTTCTGGTTGATCTCGACCCTGAAATGACCCGGCTTGCAACAACACATCCTGTTCTAAAAAGAATCAATCAAAATGCCTTTGAAGACAGCCGGGTCGTCAAATTAAGCGGCAAAGGCGTCACACCTGGTGAAAATAAAACACTCTACATGGAAACAAAAAAGAAAAACAGCCGCACAAAAAAGTTTGACACAAAAAAACTGGCTCAAGTTCAGGTCCTCAATATTGATGCAGATAAATTTTTAAGTGACATCAAAGGATTCTGGAATGTTATCATAATAGACATGCCTGATCCTTCCACACCTGAACTGACCAAATTGTATTCAACTGAATTCTATAAGAAAGTGAAACTGCATCTGTCACAGCATGGCTTGATTGTGGTTCAGGCAACGTCTCCCTTTCTTGCCAGGGAAAGCTTTCTGTGTATTGGCAGAACCCTTGAAAGCGCATCACTTTCCACCCTTCCTTTTCACGAAAATGTACCCAGCTTTGGTGATTGGGGGTGGTTTCTGGCATGGCACCCAAACATTGACAGAAAAAAAATCCTGGATAAAATACCCCACCTTGAATTTAATGTTCCCACTAAATTTATGACGCCTGAGGTGTTTAGAAGCGAGCTTGTGTTTGGTAAAGACTCCCTGACAACTGCCAATACGCAGGTAAACACCATTCTCAATCCTATTTTGTTAAGTATCTACAATCATGAGTCCTGGCTGCTGGACTGAATATTATTTTAAACAATCCTTGATTATTAGACATTAAAAGCCTACTGTTCGGCAAGAATTTAATTGCACAGGGGAATTTTTCACTTTGGTTATATCAGCACATTCTAAAAATGAATCTCAGTTTTTATTGACACACATCCCTGAACTGTTAAAAAGATTTACCTTGCTATACCAAAAAGACGATTCCTGTATTGAATACTTTCTATTCAGCAAAGAAAAAAATATAGAAATTTCAAAATCGCTGATCCTATCTCACAACATGTTTTCACACAGCATTAATGTATCAAAATTTTACCCTGAAATTTATAAGGAGATTTGCTGTAAGTACCTGTCTGCGGCCTGTTTTTATCTGATTGTTCATCATGCTGCAAATAAATTTCACATGGCAGATACCTGCAGTGTGGGGCTGGAAGCTGAAAAAAAAGTCTTTGAGTCGTTTTATTCAAAACTCAATGATTTTAACTTTAAAATAAACTATAACAGGCCTGCGAAAAAAGTATGCCTAAAGGGAAGGTACCAAAAATATTCTTTTAAAACAGATATGATACACACCTTTCACCACTAGTTTATTCCAGCGTTGGGAATATATGCTGATAAGGTCGTCCGGCCTGTTTTCCATTTTTCTGATTTATGATTTGAGTGACTGCAAGTAAGCTTTTAGTTTTGTGAAGAATGCATAGATCACAGACAGTTGAAAGGGGGTGTGGTTGGAGTGGTGTTAATGACAAGTACACCCCTTTCAACTGTCGAATGTATCTGAAAATATTTCTGACAAACTCTATATATACCCCTGTCAATCATCGTCTGTATAGGAAATTCTTTCTGGCAAATGTTATAAAAACAAAACGATCTTTGTGTTATTTTAACTTGATAAACTCAAGAATAAACGCCATAATTGGTCTGGTAGAAACATCAACTTTAATACGATGAAAACATACCGTTCTATTTTATGATATCGCAAAAAACAGATCATTCCATTGACGGGTTTAAGGAATTTATCTGCCCGTCCACATCCGTCCGGATAAAAAAAAGCCCTGAATGGACAGATATCCCTTTGACAGAAGCGTATTCCGTAACCTTTGAGCTGATAGAGGAAAATATTCTCAGTGCCTTTCCAAAGGGAAAAATAAGCTTCAACGGAACCGTTGCACTTTTTAAAAACTATGACAATTTTTTAGACCGCGTCAATCTGACAGGAAAACAATATATCGAAATCTCGGATTACAGCCAGATTGTCAATATACCTTCAAAAAGAGCCCGCCTGGAAGTCAGACGCCTTTTATTTGAAAAGGTAAAACAAAACTGTTTAATCGGCCATTTTGTCTATAATGTTCCCAAGCATATTAAATGGATGTATAATATAGGCATTCGTCTTCAACCGCCTGGAATTCCAATGGCTGCCTTTGACACCTATGAAGAGGCCATTAAAGAGTCAACACAGCTGCTGAATAAAACGGAAAGTAAAAAAAGACCGCTTTCATTTTTCAAACACCTTTTTAAAAAAAATAAACCGGCAACAAAATTAGAACAGTACGCTGATGAGATACTAAACTACATAGGGGCCATTAACTGGGATGAGCCTGACACCCATTTTGAAAATATCCCGGATTCTCACCCCTTTAAATCTGTGTTTGATTCTCTAGCAGTTATTAAAACAGACATTGATCAGACCTTTAAAGAACGACAGGAGATTGAAGAAAAATACCAAAGCCTTTTTAACCATATCTCAGACCCAATCATTGTTTTTGAAAAATACAAGCACAATATCATTGATTGCAATGACGCATTTATGGATACGTATGGGTATTCAAAAGACGAATTGAAAAAAATGACCCCCTACGATTTTCATCCAGAAAACGATTTCGATAAAGTCACCAAAAACATTGACAATAAAAACAAGAAAAAATCAAACCAGTATACCCACATCACTAAATCCGGTCGAAGAATGGACGTTGATATTCGGACAGATGAAACTGAGTATATGGGAAAACCTGCCTGGATCAGCAATGTTAGAGATATCAGCGACAGGACTAAGCTTGAAAAAGAGCTAAGAAAGCACCGGGATGAATTGGAAAAACTTGTTGAAGAGAGAACCCGGGAGCTTGGAGAGGAAATCGCTGAACGAAAGCTGACTGAAACCAAATTTAAAACCTTGTTTGAATCCAGTTCAGATGCAGTTGTACTCCTGGATGAAAAAGGATTCCTTGATTGCAATCAGGCTGCCCTGGATATGGTTGAGTGCAGATCAAAAAAAGCGTTTCAAAGCATAACCCCTTCAGATATATCGCCGAAAACCCAACCAAATGGCCAAAGTTCAAAAGAGCTGGGTAAAATAAGGATAAAAGAGGCTTTTGAGAACGGCCGATGTCAGTTCGAATGGACACATCAAAAGATTGACAGCAAAAAAACATTTCCGGCTGATGTACTGCTCACCGCAATGGAGTTAAATGGAAAGCAGGTGCTGCAAGGTGTTATTCGGGACATTACCAATCGGAAATATGCTGAAGAAAAATTAAAACAAAGTGAAGAAAAGTACCGTGGTATTATCGAAAACATGCAGGATGTGTTTTACCGAACTGACATTGATCAAAACCTCACCATGATCAGCCCTTCCGGTTTAACCCTTTTAGGTTATGATTCTGACACAGGACTTCTGGGAAAAAATATTGCTGAACTTTTTTATAGAAACAGTGACCAATATTTTCAATTCCTCAGGGTGCTGCAAAAGTACAGAAAAATTATCAATTTTGAACTTGAAATTTACAAAAAAGACGGCACTGTCATACCCATCATGTCGAGCAGTAACTATTACTCGGATAAAAACGGTACGCCATTGGGAATTGAAGGTATTATTACCAACATTTCAGAGCGTAAAGAAGCTGAAAGAAACCTTAAGAAGGCAAAAATACAGGCAGAAGAAGCCACACAGGCAAAAAGTGAATTTCTGGCCAACATGAGCCATGAAATCCGAACACCCATGAATGGTA
>CAYFKW010000013.1:0-15571 GCA_964343845.1 uncultured Desulfobacula sp.
CCATCACTGCATTGCTGCAATTGAAGACTATCAAAATGCAGTCAAGTGGTGCGTGAAAATTCTTGAACAGCTTACGCCGGATGTGATTGAAGGCTTTTAAAAAACAGTTTATCCTGTCATTCATTGAAGACAAAACCAGACAAGTAGTCTTCCAGGGCTGCTCTGTTCTCATGGGTCAGTTCAGGACAATCATTCTGGTCTTTTATCCCTTCCATCACCCGCACAGCAAAGACCATACAGGTTGCTTCATTGCAGGCCCTGCAGTTTGTTTTTGGCAGAAGACCCAGGACTTTTGTCATTACCGGTTGTTCTGCACTTTCAAACGTTGGTTCTATTGACTTGCGATTCTGCCATGCCTGGTTGATCTCATGTTTTAACCATTCGAGTATTTTTTCAGCTTCTGCTTCATCTTTCAGTGCATTAACAGCAATTTTATCACCGTGGACTGTTATCAGTTTCCCATTTGCTTTAAATGTCACACTTGGCGGTTCTTTTGAAAATGAAGCCCCACCGAGCACTGTGTTCAAATAGGGCAGTACGCTGCCTACATTTTCATTCAAATGTGCGTAACAGTGGATAGACTGAGCTCCCGGCATGCATTTGTTTCTAAAATATTCTGTTCTGTATCCTGTCAGCATCATTGATATCCTTGTTCCCCCTTTCATGTTTAACTGTATCATTTTCCCCCATACCAAACTATAGTTTTTATCTCCTTGACTGTTTCTTTTGCTGTATCTTTATAATCTCTCAGACGATACAAAAAACAAAAAAGATACATAAAAAAAACGTTTTAAGACAACCATTCACCATCTGGAAAAAACAGAACTGTTAAAAGTATTTAAGGGAAAGGCACCCGGCGGCTGCATAACAGATCATTGCAACGGCCATGACAAAATCAAAACCAAGCAATATGGCAAACAAGGCTGCAGAAAGGATGCTCACAACACCTGAAAACCCATTTATACCCCAGGCCCATGAGAGAGAAGCATGATCCTTCTTTAGTGACGACAGTGCACAAGGAAAAGGGATACCCATAAAAAACCCCAAAGGGAAAAGGAAAAAAAGGGTAATAAAAATTTTGATTTCAACAGGCTTTTCAATGAAGGTAAACAACACTCTGTCCATAAAGAAAATATAAAAGACCATTATCGTCACAATAAAAACGCAGGCAGTAAAAACGGATTTTCTTACAGGAAAAAGTCGATCTGAGAAAAGGCTGCCCATACCTGAAGAAATTAACAATCCTGCAATAATGACTGAAAATGAATAAGCTGGATGTCCCAGGAAAAGGCCCATTTTTTGTATCAATGGCATCTCAATAAAAAAATACGCTGTCCCAATCAGAGAAAAGTATACCAAAATATATCTTTTCTTTTTTGTGCCATCTTTCTCTACGAAACGGATGGGAATTAGAATAAAAATAAAAGCGGTGATAAAAACGGGTATAAGCACAAGTATCAGTATCAGATATCCCAATTCTGTAACTGGAATCTGGGAAGGTCCATACATTTTAATGGCAGGGATCACAGAAGGTTTAAAAAAATTATAAAAATACGGCTTATTGTCTGTTGATGCGCTGATATCAAAGGTATAGGATTTTATGAAATTTTTTGCGTGAGAAGATAAAAGTGTTTTTAAAGCAATGGAATAAACAGGCGGGTTAAGTTCGATATACTGGTTTATCTCCTTTTCTAAAATACCAGGATAATACACCAGATCAAACAGACGGTTCTTTGAAAATATTTTTGCATGCTCAATCATCTGTTCTTGAATCGGCGTCACACTGGCCATAAGGGTTATGGTTTGCAGAGACCGGATGGCGATCAGGTGCTTTCCTGGATCACTGATACCCATTTGATGCATGGCTTGAATCATCATATTGAAAATTTTTAAATTATCCCTGGCTGGGGTGACCATCCACCGCGTGATAGCAAGCAAACCGTAATTTTTTAAATGCTTGAGATATTCAGTGATTGATTCGATGGTATAAAGGTATGATTCATTTAATGAATGAACACCTGAGGCAGAGGTATTGTATGCGTCTATCATAGACAGCTCGATAAGATCATATTTTTTTTGAGTTTGCCTGATGTAGCTTCTGGCTTCCTGGTTTATAACCCTTACATTCATTTTTTTAAAAACATGTCCGGAAAATGATGCAAATTCTTTTGTCATAAGGGAAATGATATTTGCATCAACCTCCAGGGCATCAATTTGGTTAAACTGACTCAGAATGGATTTTAATATGGATTCCCCGCCGCCAGATCCAATAATAAGCACCTGATCCCTGTGTTTTTTTTCAATCACATAAAATGGCAGGTATGATGACAAGTATTCAATATATTTAATCTCATCAGGATCCCCGGCATAGGGGGTAATAGGGCTCATGGCTCCGGCATTAAAAAAAATACCTTTTTGAACCGGTACCTGATAGGGAGACACAAGACTGAGCCCTGCTGTTGTTCTAAGTCCGTCTGCCTCTACGACGTCTATCACTGCCAGAGGTGAATATGCTGTATGGACAACTTTGGCGTCTGGCAGGGACAGTGCACCTGAAATGGCTTTATACTCAGATACCTTGCCTTTTCCCGTCACAGCAGTTGACCAGCAGAGCAAGATAAGTGAAATTGCAGTAAAACATCCTGCAAAAATAACACCCATCTTTTTTGTCTGAAAAACCAAAGCAAGGGCCGGAACCATTGCCACCAAAATGATAATGACCATGATATAGACTGGATGGAAATAAAATGAAACCGCAGCGACAGCAAGAACGCCTGCACCGGATCCCAAAAGATTATAAAAATAGAGTGTGGATACCCGATAATTTAAAAAAGCAGTACAAATAATGACTGCTCCGAAAAAAAAACAGGCCCCCATAACAAAAAAATAGCAGAACATGCCAAGTATCTGTTTCGGGTTGAAGGCCAGTTCATATGGGTTCAACGAAAGAAAAGAGGTAATGATGAACCCAAGCGTTAAAAAGATGGGAAAACATATAAGACCTGCAGAAAATATAAAACAAAAATGTTTTTTAATTTTGTTCGAAAAAACACTGACAACCGACCCGGAGATACCAAACCCCAACAATGCCATGGTAATAACTAAAGAAGACAGGTTTACCCATTGCGCCCAGGCGATGATACGGGTAAACACAATTTCATAGGATAGAATTGAAAAGGAAATAAGAAAGACTGACAAATGAATCAATCCATATCCCATTTCAATTTATTCCTCTTTCCTTGTAAGGGGCACAAAACGAACCGATGTAATAACCTTTGTTGAAATTTTTGTTTTATTTTTTTTCACCAGCACCAGGTGCTGAACTTTAAAAGGCGGGCCCACTGGAATACACATCAAGCCGTTATTTGCTAACTGCTCGATTAACGGCGGCGGGATGAAATCAGAGGCGCAGGTGACAATAATTGCATCAAACGGGGCATGCTCTTTCCAGCCATAATATCCGTCTGCATTTAATGTTTTTATATTCAGATACCCAAGCTGTCTAAAAAGAAGATCAGAACGATGATGAAGCGGTTTTACAATTTCAATGGTATATACCTGTTTTGCAATATGGGCCAGAACCGCTGCCTGGTAGCCAGACCCTGTTCCGATTTCAAGAACCCTTGAATCTTTATTAATATTGAGCAATTCTGTCATCAGTGCCACAATGTAAGGCTGTGATATGGTCTGACCGTATCCAATGGGTAATGGCCTGTCATGATACGCCCTCTTTTTATCCTTTGGCAGGACAAATTCATGGCGATGTACAGATGCCATGGCATCTAATACATTTTGATCTGTAACTCCCCGTTCCGATATTTGATATAAAACCATTTCCTTTCTGGCGTCAGTGTAATACTTTATATCTTCAAAGGACTGGGCATTACTCAGGACAGGAAAAAGCAATACCCCTATCAGCAATAACCCTGTTGCATAAAGTTTAATGACAGCTGTCATGAGACCCCTTTCCCAAAATCAGATGTACCTGATATGATTATACTATTTTTTAATTTGCCTATTCAAGAACACTTTAATATAAATATTATTGATCATTTTCCAATTTCCAGTGTCTTATGTAATTAGATTTGAATGTGTAGATTTTTTGTCAGATATGAACTCACAGAAAAGGAGACAAGATTATGAAAAAGACAGTATTGTTTCTATTCATTCTTATGGTACTGCCTGCATGGGCATGGAGCAGTTCTATCACCGTCACAAAACCAGTTGGAGGGCAGCAATACTGCATGTTTAAACAACAATGGGTTTATTGGCAGGCATCTGGTCCAATGTCTGATAAAGTGAATATCTATCTGATGCACCCCAACGGACAAGCTGTTAAACGAACCATCGTGATGAATGCACCGAATAATGGTCGGTATCAATGGGATGGCGGTGTGCCAGATCCTGGCAGCTATTTTATCAAAGTGGCTGTTTCTGCCACTGTTCAACATCCGGCTATGGTCAGCGGACAAAGCGGTATCTTTACATTTAAGGATTGCCAGAAACCTGATCTCCAGGTGGGTGTTATTAACATTATGCCTCAGAATCCAGGTGTGGGACAGACAGTAACCTTTAAAGGCAATGTAATGAATTATGGTGTCTCTCCAGCACCAAATCCAGTTGTGACGTTAACCGTTCATAGACCTGCAGGCCTGCAAAGAAAAATATACAGGCAAAAGATGGATGTAACACTACAGAAAAACCAGGGCATCACTTTTGTTAAAAAATTCAAAGTACCTGAACAAGGCAGCTACACCTGTATCTTCTCCATAGATCCTGCAGATATGATTGCTGAAACAAATGAGAATAATAATAAGAAAAGCTGGACATTTGGCGTCCAGGCACTGCCTGACCTGATTGTGTGTATCAGCAACGGTAAGCGGCCGCCGGTTGGGGGCAAAAGAGATATCCTCGCCGTTGTCAAAAACATTGGGAAAGCAAATTGCAGTGGTTCGGCAGCAATGAAGCTTCGATTCCATGTTGAAGGAAAAGGCACAAAAACATATGATATTCCGCCGTTATCGCCGGGCGGGACACATACAATCAAAAGGCGGCACAGCTGGGGTACAGCAGGCACCAAAACGATTTCTGCAAAAATTATGTATTCAAAAAACGAAGTCAGCAAGCAGAACAATGAAGTGAAAGGCGCCTTTTTTGTGAGGCTTCCCCATCATAATAAATACAGTGCCGATCCTGCAGTAAAATGTTCGACAAATGAAAATTTCAACAGCTGGGAAAACGTTGAAAAAAGGCATTAAACCGAAATGATTGATGGAGAGTAAAACAAGTGTAACGGCCTTATCTTGCTGTTAAAATATCAGTAACCATTGGTTCAGCATTTACAATTTTCACCTTTTTTTCGGGTGCTGTTTATCTTTGTGTTTTAAAAGCGGAAAAAAAAGAAAAAAAACTCTTTTTAGCAGATTGTTGCAGGTTTTGGTTTTTTCCTGAATGATGGGGGATAAAGTGTTTTTCTACCCTTCATTGTCTTGCTTTCCCTTATAATATATATTATTTTTATACCATATCTTAAAATTTCCTTAGCAAGCTATATGCTTAGGATATTTTAAAATCAACCAGCAATTATTTTAAGACCGGGCCAAACTTATTTCACCTGGATTTACGTTCTTATATGAATAGGAAACCCACATATAAAGATTTAGAAAAAAAAATATCACAATTGGAAAAAGAGATTCGTCTGAATCGTCAGGCTGAGCAGGAGATGCGCCTTCTCCAGTTCGGCATTAACCATTCCCTTGATGAAATTTTGTGGATCGACAGCGAAACACGGATAATATATGTGAATGATGCTGCCTGCGAAACGCTTCAATACTCACGAGAAGAATTGCTTTCCATGAAAATTGGACAAATTGACCCTGAATTTGAACCGGAAAACTGGGATACCCGGCTTTCTGAACTGCACGATGTTAAATCGCATCGGTTCGAATCACGGCATTGTACTAAAGATGGACGGATAATTCCTGTTGAGGTGGTCAGCAATTTCATGGTTTTTGAAGGACAGAAAGGATGCTTGTCTGTAGTTCGCGACATCACAGATCGTAAAAAAGTGGAGCAGTCGATTAAAGACAGCGAGGAAAAGTTCAGAGAACTGGCAGAAATGCTGCCGGAAACAATCTTTGAACTTGATTTAAAGGGCCGATTGACCTTTGTAAACCAAAAAGCATTTGACCTGTTTGGTTATAGTGTCAAGGATTTCAGTAACGGTATCAATGTTATCGATTTGCTGGTTGAGGCAGACCAGGAAAAGGCGTTAACCAATATTGGCAGGATCATCAGAGGAGAAAACCTGGGGTTTACAGAGTATGAAGTAAAGAAAAAAGATGGAACGACTTTTCCTGCTAAATTCCATTCTTCTGCAATTACCAAAAACGACGTTCCTATTGGCATCAGAGGCTTTTTGATTGATGTTACGCAGGAAAAGCGCACCCAGGAAATCCTCATTCAAAGTGAAAAAAGATACAGGGGCCTGTTCGAAAAATCAAAAGATGCCATCCTGATTATTCGAGACCGGCAGTTTATTGACTGCAACCAGGCCACGGTGGATATGCTGGGCTATGATTCGAAAGAGCAGCTGCTTTTAACCCATCCGTCCAAACTGTCTCCGCCGACACAACCGGACGGAAAGGATTCTTATACAAAAGCAAATGAAATGATGGATACTGCCGTAAAAAACGGCAGCCATCGGTTTGAATGGGATCATACCCGTGCAGATGGCTCTGTCTTTCCTGTTGAAGTCCTTTTAACCACTATCCCACGTGAAGACGGTGATCATGAAATTCACACCATCTGGCGGGATATTACAGAACGGAAAAAGGCAGAAACCGCCCTCCATGAGAGTGAACGGCATCAAAGAGCCATTCTAGAGGCGAACCCGGATCCGATGATTGTATATAACCTGAAGGGGCATCCACAATACTTGAACCCGGCCTTTACAAAAATTTTTGGGTGGACTCTGACAGAACTGAAAGGAAAAAAAATTCCATTTGTACCAGAAGATCAAAAAAAGATTTCATCAGATCAAATTAATAAAATTTTTACTCAAGGAAGACCTGTCAGTTTTGAAACAAAAAGACTGACCAAAGACGGTAGAATTCTCGATATCATTATCAGTGCTGCAGTGGATAAGGATGATAATGGAGATCCCATGGGTATGATTGTGAATTTGACAGATATTACAAGCCAGAAAAAGCTTGAAATACAGTACAAACATGCTCAGAAAATGGAAGCAATCGGAACCCTTGCCGGCGGTATTGCCCACGATTTTAACAATATTCTGTCTGGTATCTTCGGATATTCTCAACTGGCAAGAAGAGATATCAATCATCCTGAAAAAGGACAAAAACATATCGATCAAATCATTAAAGGTGCAAAACGGGCATCAGATCTGGTGCAGCAGATATTGACATTCAGCCGACAGTCTGAATACCAAAAGATGTCATTGGGGCTTCACCTTGTCGTAAAAGAGTCTATAAAACTGCTGCGCCCTACATTACCTTCAACAATCAAGATCAACACTGAAATCCATACGAAAGAGGCAGTTCAAGCAGATCCGACCAAGATGCACCAGGTAATTATTAATCTTTGCACCAATGCTTACCATGCAATGAGCGACTCAGGGGGCACCTTGACCATTTCTCTGTCAGAAGTTGAAATCTTTCATCCAAAACACCTGAAAGAGAAAAATGTTTGCCCTGGAAATTATCTTAGGCTGGAGGTGACCGATACAGGGCATGGAATGGATGAGAAGGTGTTAAATAAGGCGTTTGATCCATATTTCACTACAAAACAGATCGGTAAGGGAACAGGGTTTGGACTATCCCTTGTTCATGCTATTGTTGAAGAGCATGGAGGATTTTTGGATGTTCAGAGCGAACCAGGAAAAGGATCCAGCTTCTATATCTATCTTCCTGTGATTGAGGAAAAAACGCAGCCCCCTGATACACAAAAGGACGACACCAATAGACTGGATGGAAATGAAAGCATTATGGTAGTCGACGATGAAGAAGCCATACGGCTTGTAACCCAGGAGGTTTTAGAACACTATGGTTATCAGGTCCATCTCTACGAAAACGGACTGGATGCTTATAAAGACTTTGTAAAAAACCCGCGCCATTTCGATCTCATTGTTTCTGATATGACCATGCCGGAAATGACAGGAGACAAGCTTGCAAGAAAGATGTTAACCATCAGACCTGCCCTGCCGATAATCCTGTGTACCGGTTTTACTGAAAATTTTTCAGAAGACCAGGCCTGTGACATTGGCATAAAAAAATTTCTCTATAAACCGATTTCCAATATTGATCTTGTTCGCTCGATACGGGATGTTCTAGATAGTGTTTGAATCTGTAAAAAAAACTTTTAGCGTATAGATTGTATTGAAACCGCTTTTTAAAGACCCTATCTATGGATTCAGCTCTTTTTTAAGTATTCTCCAGTCAGGGATATATTTATCCATTAATGCGTTAAAACGAGTATTGTGGTCCGGTTCTATCAAATGAACCATTTCATGAACAATCACATACTCTAAAATTGATTCTGGAAACTGAATAAGCGACAGATTCAGCCATATCCGTTTTGCTTTGATATTACAGCTCCCCCAGCGGGTATGCATTTTTCTGATTCGACATTCCTTAACAGTGACACCTAAAATGGGCTGCCATTTGGACACATATGTCTTAACAGCGTGCAGGAGTTCTTGACGAAACCACTTGGAAAGTACCTTTCCACGCGAAATGGTATTGGTATCGGGCTTCACGATAAGCTGGATGTGATTGTCCGGTGCAACTGACACTTTAGAGCGGCTGTTCTGGTATTTAACAACAAGGGTATAATTCTTTCCCTTAAACCAAATTGTTTCGCCGGTGATGTATTTTTTTTGAAGATACTGTGTCTGCCTGCGTGGTTTTACAGCTTGCTTTTTCAACCATGCTTTTTTTGAAAGGATGGCATAATTCAACGTTTTATTGTCCAACGCCGCAGGCGCTGAGACAATTATCTTTTTTTTGTCTGGATACACTCTGAAATAAATATGTTTGATTGCCTTTTTAACAATCTCAACTGTGTATCCATTCAGATCGTTCAAATCAACTGTAAGGTTTTTAATATTTTTTCCCTGCAGGTCTGTTTTATTTAATTTTCTTCATCCGTTGTATGAGCGAATCAACAGATTCTCCGTTGGGTGCCATTGCCATAGGGTTCATTTTCACCAATTCTTCCCATGCCTTAATGCCACCGGGTACATCATTCAAATCGTGAAGCAGGACAATCCCTTTATTAAATCTTGCTGTTTCAAAAGAAGGATCAATTGAGATGGCTTTATCAAATGCTTCAATCGCCTTCTGAGGCTGTTTATTCCTTCTATACATGACCCCCAAATCAGTAATTACCCCTATTTTTCCAGGTGCCAGTTCCAATGATTTTTTGTATGCATTAATGGCATTTGAATATTGATTTGTATCAAACAGGTGATTTCCCAGCTGGGTCCATGCTTCAGCATCTGTTGGGTTTGTTTTTAAATACTGCTCTAATTGTAGAATCTTTGCTGCATAAGCTGCAGCCTCACCCTCCTGGTCCTGTGGCTGTCCTGCCTTTTGATTGACTTGTGCCTGCTGCTGCGAAGGCGTGGATGTACTGGCGGCAAGCTTAAATGATGAGTATACCGTACCCCCGACAAACCCGATGATCAGCGCAAAGACAACTGCACCGATTAAGGTCTGTTTTTTAACATAATCATTCAACTCTTCACTGTTTTTTCCCATTCTGGATCCTTTACTAATTAACGTTATGATCCCGTAAAATAAACATCATATTTAAAGCTTCAACCATTAAAGGCAGATTAAGCAGACGCATTAGATAAAATTTTAACCTCTCTTTGCGGAAACGGTATGTCTATATTTTGCCCTTTCAAAGCATTAAACACATCCAAATTCATGGCATATGATGTATTATAGTATTTTACTGTCGGCACCCAGTACCGAAACCCGATATTCACAGATGAATCACCAAAAGACTTTATTCCAACAATCGGGGCATTGGCTTTATCGATATCGTCATTTTTGGACAGTATCTCCTGAATAATTGCAATCGCTTTTTCAGGATCACTGCCATAACTGATACCAATGACGCCTTGAACTATTTTATACTCATTTGAATTGTGAAGAATCTCCCCGATAATTTTTTTATTCGGAATGGTAATCTGCTCTCCCTCTTCATCTACTAAAATCGTACAGGCAAGTTTTACATCATCCACAATGCCGCTCACCCCTGCAACACTGATCGTATTCCCAACTGTAAAAGGCCGTGTCATGATGATGATTAACCCTGCGGTATAATTGGACAAAGGCCCCTGCAAAGCAAAGCTTGCACCAAAGGCTGCAGCACCTAATGCTGCTATGAATGGGGCGATGGTAATCCCAAATTTGCCAAGGGCGATAATAACGGCAAAAGCAACGATAAGAATTTTAACAACATTCGATAAAAATTTTGATAAGGTAATATCGATATCTTTCCGCTGCATTACGCCTAGAATGAGTCTGGCCACCCAATTTGCCACTAGAGCGCCTAAAATCAGGATAACGATTGCGCCAATAACCTGGAAACCGTAACTTACACAAAATTCAATCAAGGTATCCATTAGCTTTTGAACTGCTGTGATTTCATCTTTCATGACAAGGCTCCTTATTTGATTTTTTATTCCGGATTGTATTTTTTACCATAAATATCCGATAAGGTAAAAACAAAAAGCCCTTGATCATCAATTTGATCAAGGGCTTTTCAAGCTGGTTCTCCCAACTTTACTTACTGAATAAAACGGTCTACTATTCGACGGTTACATTTGTCGCTGCAGGACCTTTTTGTCCTTCTTCAATATCAAATGTAACACGATCTCCCTCATTAAGGGATTTAAACCCTGTTGCATTGATACCTGTGTGATGAACAAATACATCTTTCCCACCTTCTTGTTCAATAAATCCAAAACCTTTTGCGTCGTTAAACCATTTTACGATACCATTAGCCATACTGGCACTCTCCTGTAATAAAAAATAAATAAAATAGTGGTTTCAAACTTGAAGGGTAAAGCCATTTTTTTTCGGGAATACTCCTTTAGAAAGAAACCGTTGCGCTTTACATATTACAGCGCAAGTCGAGCTATAGTACAGGAATTTCAAAATAAGTCAAGTCCTATAATTGGTTTGGACAGGTAAAAATGATAAAAAGGACCATTTTTCTCCAAATAATTCCCTTCTGAAATGAATCCTTGTTTAATAGGATATCCCTGACAAAAAAATGAGAACCTTTATTGCCACTTCATCTAACTAAGCTTCAGGTGCTTTGTTGCGTCCCATATGAAGAAGATGAGAACTGTGCGATAAAAACTGAACATAGGAGCTATATATGAAAAAGTGGCTGCAGGAACATTTAATCTGTCCTGAATGTCTTGAATCAGAAACTGCATTGATGCTTGAGATAAAAAAAGAAATTAATGATGATATCCTTGAAGGGACTTTAAGCTGTCAAAGCTGTGACAGCAGGTATCCCATTGTTGAAGGAATTGCTGTTATTTTATCCCGGAAGACACTGCCGCTTCTTAATGATCATACCGGCTATAATTCAGACAGCATGTTGTCAGCATATCTATGGAGCCATTACTCTGAATATTTTAATGGCCCTGATGCCACTGATGCTTACCGGAAATGGGCATCACACTTTAAAAAAAAAGATGGCTGGGCAATAGACATCGGTTGTTCTGTCGGACGTCTGTCCTTTGAATTAAGCAAAACACACACCCATGTCATCGGGCTTGACACCTCCCTGTCCTTTATTCGAAAGGCCCGCCAGCTTTTGTTTGATAAAGCGCTTGAGTTTGATCTTATTGTTGAAGGGAATATCACTGAAAACCGTTCCTGCAAACTGAACCCGGACTATACCTATGAAACAATTGAATTCATTGTGGCGGATGCCATGGCCCTGCCCTTTCGTTCAAATCTTTTTTCCACTGCAGCGTCTGTCAATATTTTGGAAAAAGTGTCTCATCCTCTGCAGCATTTAAAAGAAGTAAACAGGATATTAGAAAAAGAGCTTGCCACGTTTTTATTTTCTGACCCATTTTCATGGGATGAAGCTGTTTCAAGCCCGGATCTCTGGCTGAGCGGGCGGAATAGAGGGTCTAACAAGGGCAGAGGTATTGATAATATCAGTCGATTGATGGAAAGTGATCTTAAGGTATTTGATCCAGCTTTTAAAATTCATGAAAAAGGTGATGTACTGTGGAAGATTAGAAAAACACAGAATTTATGGGAATACATCACTTCTCAATTTATCATAGGTAAAAGAGGGTCAAAGAAATAAGGAGAACTGGTTTGAGAAGGAAACAAGAAGGCATCTGCGGGTTGTGCTTCCACAGTCCGGGTTGCGGAGTGATTGTTCATTTTGATGATGACAATAAAATTGATCAGTTAACACCTGATCCAGACGCACCTTTGGGAAACGTGTTATGTCCGATAGCGAACAGTGCAAAACAGATAATCTATTCAGAAAAAAGAATTCAGCAGCCTCTGAAACGGGTAGGACCGAAAGGAAAATTAGATTTTGAACCTGTTTCCTGGGATGAAGCCTATGATATCATCACTGAAAATTTAACTACATTAAAAAAGAAATATGGCCCTGAAACCGTTGGGTTTTATGCCGGGACAGGATCTTATGAAAGGTCCTTTAAAGACATCTACCAGTTAAAGGGGTCAAAAATTTATCTTGCCAGCAGCATTTTATTCCCCTTTGGCTCGCCCAATACGTTTGGGGTCGGTGCGCCCTGTTACACCTCTCTTGGTGTCCTTGCCCCGCAATTGACAATGGGATGCCTTCATACTGATATGTTTTCCGATGTGGATAATTCAGATTTAATCATTGTATGGGGAACAGATCCTTCTACATCTACACCACCTGAAATGTTTGGCCGCCTCGTAACCGCAGCACATGAGGGTGCTCAGATTGTTGTAATTGACCCGCGACGGACAGCAGCTGCGAAACTCCCTGGAAGCGAATGGCTTCCCATTCGCGCAGGATCTGATGGTGCCCTAGCACTTGGGTTATCCCATATACTGATCAGAGATGACTGGGTGGATGAAACGTTTATTGAAGACTGGGCATTGGGATATGACGAATTTGCTGACTATGTAAAAGTGTTTACGCCTGGATACGTTGCCCAGGCCACGGGAATAAATGAGGAACGGATTGAGCAGCTGGCTGAAGAAATAGCAGACTCTGAGGGTGCTTCATATATCATGTATACAGGGTTGGAATACACAAAAAGCGGTGTCCAGAATATCAGGGCCGTTATGGTGCTGTGGGCTCTGGCCGGACAGTTGGATGTTGAGGGGGGTCGATGCTTTGCCAGACATGAAAACATGATTCCGATAGATAAGACACATCAAATTGAAACCCCTGGTTTTGAAAAATCAATTGGGAATAATCATTTCCCGGTTTATTCATTTTATTGCGGGGGTGAACCCCATACCAACCTTCTTCCGAACGCTATCCTGGAATCAGATCCGTATAAAATCAGGTCTCTATTTATATTAGGTGCTTCTATTTTAACGTCATGGCCGGATCCGCTGAAATGGCAAAAAGCATTTGACGAACTGGACTTCATGGTCTCTATTGATTTGCAGTTGACCAGAGATGCGGCGTGGGCTGATATTGTACTGCCGGCAACAACTGCCTTTGAACAGGAATCTTATTGCTATTACGGTAATGCCCTGCGACTAAGAAAAAAGATGATTGAACCCATTGGTGATGCAAAACCCTGTTATACCATCCTGGCTGAGCTTGCAGATCGTTTAGGGTATGGTCACCTTTATCCTCAACGCACTGAAACCCTTATTGAACAGGTTGTAAAAGGGGCTGGATTTTCGCTGGCTGACCTTGAAAATGCACCCAAACATACTGTCCGCCGGAAAAAAGAACCCATGGTGTATCGAAAATGGGAAAAAGGGCTGCTTAGGAAGGATGGGAAACCTGGGTTTGAAACGCCATCTGGAAAATTCGAAATAAAGTCTACGATCCTTGAACAGTTTGGATATGACGGCCTGCCAAAATATGAAGAATCAATTGAGACACCTGTCAGCAACCCGCGAATGCTGAAGCGGTACCCTCTCATTCTGGGAACTGGTCCCTTTAAACCTGATATGAAATCCTGTTTAAGGGCCATACCTGATTTTATTGAAAAATTCCCCTACCCTCTGGTTCAGATGAATCCTATTGATGCAGGTAAAAGAAAAATCAAAACAAATGATCCTGTACTCATCAAAACTGAAAGAGGATCCGTTATGATGAGAGCCTTTGTAACAGAAGACATAATGCAGGGCTTTGTCTATGCGGTTGCAGGCGGTGGCGGCCCTCAAGGTCCGGATGAATGGAAAAGGGCCAATGTGAATATTTTGACTGATCTTGAACAGTTTGATCCCATTTCAGGGTTCCCTGTTTATAAAACACTGCTGTGTCAGGTAAAAAAGAAGAAACGGCAGAGAAGAGGAATCGCTGTACAGGACCCAAGCCTTGGTTGTGTCGGGTAAACGGATAAAAGTTTATTTGGGTACTGGTTTTTTCCCTAAAGGAGCAAAACAGACCCCTGCAAGTCTGAAATGTGCAAATCCGAAAGGGATGCCGATGATGGTTAAGCAGAGACTGACACCTGCAATAATATGCGATATGGCAAGCCAGATCCCTGCGAGAATAATCCATAAAAAATTGGCAGCGGTTGTGCCCACAACCCGTTTTTCTCCCACACTGCGAGAATCCACCAACTCCTTCCCAAAAGGGAATGCAGCAAAGCCGGCAATTCTAAAAGCGGCATAGCCAAACGGAATACCGATAACCGTAATAAACAGCAGGCAACCGAGCAATATCCATAAGAGCCAGGCTAGAAACCCACCACCAAAAATAAACCAGAGAACATTTAAAATTAATGCCATTGTTACCCCTCTTTAATTGATTTACCAGATCCATATCATTCATTTAAAGCTAATCATTCATTTCAAAAGGTAAACTCAAAAAAAATAGGAAAAAAGTTTCCTATTTAGAAAACATTTGTTATTTCTTTAAAACTTATATAACTATTTAATTTTAAAAATTATTTCGCAATCAGTAAAAGTTATTTTATTTTTTTCGAATAAAAAAGTTGACAAATAGTAAACAAATATCCTAAGGCTGTTTTAAGACTGTTTCGTTCATTCTGGCCCGGAAGTAAGCGACGCTGACTGTCAGATCTCATATTGCCTTTGTTTTTTTAACTGAAAAGATGATGCAACACTTAAGGATTTCTTATGCTGGATGCCCAAACAAAAAAAGAATTCATCAACGTTGTTGGTGACAAACGATATCTTGACCGCCCGGAAGAACTAGTTTGCTATGCCTATGATGCGTTTGTAGAAGAAGCATTACCCGACATGGTCATTTTCCCAAAAACAACCCAAGAAGTTTCAGACATTTTAAAGATTGCTTCAACCACAGCCACCCCAGTCACAGGGCGCGGGGCTGGAACAAGTGTCTGCGG
>CAYFKW010000013.1:15581-15870 GCA_964343845.1 uncultured Desulfobacula sp.
GACACGGTATTGTGCTTTGTTTTTCCAAAATGGATAAGATCATTGAAGTCAACACCCGGGACCGGTATATTATTGTCCAGCCTGGTGTGGTTAATGCAGACGTCCAGAAAGCACTGCTGCCCTTTGGATTTTTCTATCCACCTGATCCGGGATCAATGAATTCCTCAACTATCGGCGGCAACATTGCACAGAACGCAGGGGGCCCCAGATGCCTTAAGTATGGCGTAACCATTGATTATATCCTGGGCATGGAAGTCGTTCTTGCATCAGGAGACATTATTCGGTTTGG
>CAYFKW010000013.1:15880-39447 GCA_964343845.1 uncultured Desulfobacula sp.
GATATAAACTGTCCTCTCTTTTTTGCGGGTCTGAGGGAACCCTTGGTATCGTAACAGAGGCCATTTTAAAAGTTGTTCCTCTGCCTGAAACCACAAAAACCCTGATGGTCACCTTTAATGATCTTGATAATACGGCAAAGGCCGTTACAGACATCATTGGTTCCGGCATTATTCCAGCTGCTGTGGAATTGATGGACAAACTAACCTTAAACGCGATAGAAGATTCTGCCAACTTAGGATTGGACAGGGATGCTGAAGGGTCTCTCCTTATCGAAATAGACGGGGTTAAAGAAGCGTGCGACAAGGAGATGAAAAAAATTATTGAAAAAGTAAAAGACAATGGCGCAGTTCATATACAGGAGGCTTCCTCTGAATCAGAAAGGGATAAGCTCTGGGCAGCCAGGCGGTCTGCCTATGGGGTATTTGCAAAACTTGCCCCTGATATTGTTTCTGAAGATGTTACCGTGCCGGTGAGCAAAGTGCCGTTAATGATCCGCAAAATTATTGAAATTGCAAAAAAATACAATCTGAAAGTAGGTGTTCTGGCCCATGCAGGTGATGGGAACATGCACCCGTTAATTCCAGCAAACAGAGCAGATAAGGAAGAATGGGAAAAAGCTGAAAAGGCATTTTCTGAAATTTTCGTTGCTGCCACAGATCTTGGAGGAACCTTGTCAGGAGAACATGGAATCGGGCTTGCCAAATCAGCCTATCTTCCGCTTGTGATGAATGATGCCACACTTGCTCTGACCAAAAGAATTAAGCAGGCTGTTGATCCTGGCGGCATTCTAAACCCTGGGAAATTTGTGTGATGTCAAAACCATTACAGAACTGCGGCAAATGCGGCCTGTGCCTGAATGCGTGCCCGGTATATAAAATCTTAAAAGAAGAGCAGGCATCTCCCAGGGCCAGGCTTCAGTTGATAAAAGCCTATGAGAACAATACGCTTGAGTCCTCTCCATTGCTGAAAGAAATCATATCAAAATGTTTAATGTGTGGATCTTGTGCTGCCAATTGTCCCTCTGGAATCGACCACTATTCAAAATTTATGGAGATGAGAAAGAAAATGGCCCAGGCCCATGGAGAAGCCCCTGCCATTAAAGCGTTAATTTATCTCCTGGCAAAAGAGTATCGGCTTAAATTGGGTGCCGGGGCTGCAAAAACAGGGCAGAAACTAATACCTGAAAGCATTGCTGAAACCTACAAACTGGGTAACATTCCATTAAAACATTTTCCGAAACTGAATGCACGTCCATTCCGAAATACAATAAAAGAAACCCTTATGCCGGATGGCCGGTCGATTGGGACGGTTGCTTATTTTACAGGATGTGCAACAAATTTTATATATGATGATACCGGCCTTGCCACAATTGGGATTTTAAACCATTTGGGATTTACGGTTATCATTCCCAAAAACCAGACCTGTTGCTCTATTCCCCTGTTATTTCATGGTGCTCAAGATTTAGCCGGTCAAAACATCACAAAAAATATAACGGCACTGAAAGATCTCAAGGCAGATACCATTCTTGTGGATTGTTCCACCTGTGGTGAGGCATTGAGAAATGAATACCCCAAGTTCCTTGAAGAACAGGGACGTAAGACCTCAGATGCAAAGAGAATCGCTTTAAAAGTAAAAGATGTTCTCACTTTTATTTACGACCATTTTGACAAGCTTGAATTTGATGCTGCGTTAACTGAAAAACTATCCTGTACCTACCATGCGCCGTGCCATACAAAAAACCATGCTCAATCTCATCTCATTGTTGAAAACCTTTTAAACAAACTGCCGTTTGTTGACTATAAACGTGCTGCCGATGCAGATGACTGCTGCGGTGGCGGCGGCACATTCTTTTATGAACACCCGGATATTGCAAAAGCGCTCATCCAAAAAAAAGTCACAACCGCAAACAATTTAAATGTAAGTCACTGGCTCACAGATTGTCCTGTCTGCAGGATGAACCTTGCCGGTAATCTTGGTGATAACAGCTCCTTGCAGGTCCTGCATCCTGTAAGTCTTATATATTCGGCATTAAGACAGATATGAGAACTATTGATTTAAAAAAAGGATACTCGCAGCTGGCGGTCAAGATTCCAGATGACAAAATTCTGGATATAGTTGTGGGAAAGGATGTCAAAGCTATTGATCACAACACCATAAAACAGATTATCTCAAAAGGAATAAAAAACAATGCTCCCGATGATATCACTTTAAAAAAGACGGTTATTATCATCCCGGATGATACGCGGTTGTGGGCAAGGGGAGATCTATTTGTACCACAGATTGTAGAAACAATAATGGCGATGGGTGTGCCAAAACGTAACATTCAGGTTATCATTGCCCTCGGCACCCATGAAGATATGCAAAAAAAGCAGTTTACTGCCTTAGCTGGTGACTTTTGTTTTAAAAACATAGAGATTTTAAATTCGGCCAACAAGAACAAAGGTCGTCTTGTTTATATCGGTGAAACCGGAAACGGTACCATAGTAAACATAACCAAAGAAGCAGTTGAAGCAGACCATATCATCATTTTTGGCGGCATTCTGCACCACATGGCAGCCGGATTTGGCGGCGGCAGAAAATATATTTTGCCCGGCATTGCAGGATATGAATCTGTTCAGCAGAACCATTCTCTTGCAATGAAAAAAGATGGATCAGCCCACCCTCTGGTTCGACAGGGACGGTTAAAAGGCAATCCCATTCATGAAGACATGGTTGAAGCGGCAGACCTTTTTCTAAAAGGCAAATCATGTACCTATGTTGCTGTGGCTGCAAACGGCATGGGCGACATTTTTTATGCACAGGCAGGGCCGTTGGAAAACACTTTTCTAAACGGATGTAAAGCATTGGACAGCGCTTGCTGCATCCAGGTCCCGAAAAAAGCGGATTTTGTTGTTTTCTCTGCCGGCGGTCACAGGACTGACGGCCAGTTATATCAGTCGACCAAGGCTCTTTTTAATGCCGTCAATACTGTAAAAGAAGGCGGAGATATTATATTTATTGCCGAATGCGCCCGCGGTGTGGGGAACCGGTCGTTTGCATCTGCAATTGAAAAATTCAAAACTGACCCAAAACCCCTTGGGATAAAGCTGACAAAAGAATTTAACATGCCCGCTTATGTTGCCTTCAGGGTGATTGATCTTCTCATCCGGTTCAATATAACGCTGGTGTCTGATTTAACCAGACAGCAGACCAGCTGCCTGGGGTTTAACTTTTCAGACAATCTTGATGAAACCATAAACAGATTAAAGGGAAAGGGGTATATCATTCCTTTTGCAGAAAATATCCTGCCTGTTGTAAAGGACAGTCACTAAAAATAGATGTTAACCATAATCATACAACAAACCTAAAAAAGGAGGACTCATGGAAAGACGGACATTTTTAAAAAAAGCAGGGATAGGGACTGCTGCGGCAGCTGCATCTTTAACTGTTGGCGCGCCTGCTGTTATGGCGTCTGGTAAAAAAATCAGATGGCAGGCCACAACGTTCTGGAATCCAAAAGTGAGAATTATGTTCGATGGTGTTAGACAGTTTTGCGAGAATGTGAAACAGATGTCAGATGGTCAGCTTGAAATCAAATTGTATGGTGGTGGAGAACTGGTTCCACCTTTTGGTGCCTTTGATGCGGTTTCCAAAGGTACGGTTCAAATGGGGACAGGCTCACCTTATTTTTGGGCGGGCAAATCAACAGCGTTTAACTGGTTCGGCTCCATTCCCTTTGGAATGAATGCTCAATCCATCAATGCTTGGTTTTATGAGGGGAATGGATTATCTCTGATGACAGAATTGTATGATCAATTTAATCTTGTTCCAAAAATAATTGGAAATTCAGGTGTTCAGATGGGGGGCTGGTATCGTAAAAAAATCAATTCAGTTGACGATTTTAAAGGCCTGAAAATGCGGATCGGAAGTATCGCCGGAAAAGTGATGTCAAAAGTGGGGGTTGCAACCGTTATGATGCCGCCGGCTGAAATTTTTCCATCGCTTGAAAGAGGGGTTGTCGATGCGGCAGAATTTGTCGGGCCTGTCCATGATATACTGCTTGGGCTTTATAAAGTTGCCAAATATTATTACACACCGGGCTGGCACGAACCCGGGCCTGTTCTGGATATGTTTTTTAATAAGAAAGCCTACATGGACCTGCCACCGCATCTTCAAAAGATTCTTGATATAGCTGCTGCTGATATTAATATTAAGACCCTTGCCAAATTTGATGCTCAGAGTGCCGCTGCGCTGGATACCCTTGTCAAGGAACATGGCGTAAATGTTGAAGTTTACCCTGAAGATGTTATGAAAAAAATGAAAGAAATTGCAAAAGACGTTGTTGAAGAGGAAGCCGGCAAAGATCCTTTTGCTTTAAAAGTGCATAAAGATTATAAGGCATTCCAGGCTCAAACAGCTATCTGGGGGAATATGTCTGAAAAAGTATACTGGAATACAATGGCCTGAAACCATGCTTCCAGCCAAAAAAATAGTAACGGTCTGCGACCGGATCAATGATTGGATCGGCAGTGTTATCGTCACATCTGCCATATTTTTATTTATTTTGGTTATCTTTTCCAATGTGGTAATGAGATATGTGTTCCATACCAGTTTTGTGTTTATGGCAGAACTGGAATGGCACATATTTGCCTTCATTTTCCTTATGGGTGCAGGATTTACACTGCTGCATGACGGCCATGTAAGAGTGGATATTTTTTATTCCTTGATGGATAGAAAAAAGCAGGCATGGGTTAATTTTTTAGGTGTTATCTTTTTACTCATCCCTTCATGTTATCTTATTTTGACAACAACCATTCCCTGGGTGATTGTAGCGTACAAAGTAGGTGAAGTCTCTATCGATCCCGGAGGCATTCCTGCAAGGTTCTTGTTAAAAGCAACCCTGCCGGTTGGATATTTCCTGATGTTGATCCAGGGGATTTCCCTGTGTATAAAAAGTGCCTTTATCCTTCTGGAGAGACCCCTGGATATATCCGTTAACAAGGAGAATTGAACTTGTGGGGAAGGATGTTTCAATACATAACCGGAATATGAATCATGCTTATTGAATATTTACCTTTTTGGATTGCAGACTATTTAGCTGCCTGGCTTTTTCTGGTGTTGACGAATGCGTTAATGGTGGGATTCCCTGTCACGTTTACCATGATGGGGACATCCTTCCTTTTTGGCCTGATCGGGTTAAACCCTGGTTTTTTTGATCTCATGCCTCTAAGGCTCTGGTCAATAATGAACAACACCATGTTGATGGCAGTTCCTTTATTTATTTTCATGGGCCTGGCCCTTGAGAAGTCAGGACTTGCCAAAGAACTTCTGGAAACAATGGAAGAACTTTTCCGGAATGTCCGGGGCGGTCTTGGGATATCAGTTGTTGTTGTTGGGGCTTTATTGGGTGCATCGACCGGGATCGTCGGAGCAACCGTTGTCACCATGGGGCTGATGTCTTTACCGACAATGCTGAAACATAAGTATTCAAAATCGTTTGCTTCAGGCACTGTTGCCGCATCAGGGACTTTAGGACAGATTATCCCCCCCAGTATTGTGCTGCTGCTTCTAGGACCTGTTATGGAAGTGCCCATCGGGGATATGTTCATTGGTGCTGTTATCCCGGGATTAATTCTGGTTGGAATTTATTGCTTATTTATTTATTTAACAACCTTTTTTGGGACAAAACATGTTCCATCAGCACATGAAAAAGGGGCCCGCTTTGATAAAGTGTTCATTTTTCGAATCTTCAAAGCCCTGATTCCACCTTTATTTTTGATTGTCGCTGTTCTGGGAACGATATTTGCCGGCATCTGCACCCCCACGGAATCGGGTTCAATGGGGGCTGTAGGGGCCATTCTCCTCACTGCGTTCAATCGAAAACTGTCTTTCAGCCTTCTCCGTGATGTGGCCAAAGGTACCATTCGAATGACCTGTATGGTGTTTATCATCATCATGGGTGCATCCTGCTTTGCTTTGGTCTTCAGAGGCCTTGGCGGAGATGACCTTTTACGGGAGTTTATAGACAGTTTAAATCTCCAGGGATGGCAGCTGGTAACCATGGTCATGATTTTTATATTCATCCTTGGCTTTTTTCTAGATTTCATTGAAATCACTTATATCCACATTCCTATTATTGCACCCATTGTCGTCGATTATGGATATGACCCGTTATGGTTTGGTATTATGTTTGCCGTGAACCTGCAAACTTCTTTTATGACCCCCCCTTTTGGACCGTCACTGTTTTACCTGAAAGGTGTTTGCCCGCCGGAAATTAAAACAACCGATCTGTATAAAGGCATTATTCCCTTTGTTGTCCTGCAGCTTATCGGGCTTGTTATTATTGCCATTTGGCCCAGCCTTGTTACATGGCTTCCAAAAGTCGTTTACGGCAGTTGACGACCATTAGATAAAAGGTGTTTTATGGACGAAAAAATTATTTGCAGCAATATAAAAAAACTCCGCAAGCAAAATCAATTGACGTTAGAGACCCTGGCAGGTATGACTGGACTCACAAAAGGATATTTATCGAAAGTTGAACGTTCCAAAAAAGCACCACCCTACTCTACTTTAAATAAAATAGCCGGTGCTTTAGGCATTGAAGTCACACGGATCTTTGAAAAAAGTATCGAGCCCTTAACAGACAAAAAAATCAGTTTTCAAAAGAAAGGTGCCGGAACCATCATTAAAGCCACATCTCAGCTCTCCGGGTATGATTATGAAGTACTGGCTGCTGATAAACCAGGTAAAAACATGGAACCCTTTATCATATACTCACCCTGGGACATCAATAAAATGTATTCCCATGAAGGAGAAGAATTCATGTATGTGATGGAAGGGACCCTTGAATTCCTGTATGGCGATAAAACTTATATTTTAGAGAAGGGGGATCATGTATATTTTGATTCCTGTGTCCCTCATTCCGGCAAAAGTGTGGGTGACAAAAAAGCAAAACTTCTGGTTGTCATCTATTTTTACAAAAGGAACAGGCAATAAAATATTCGTGCTTCAGTTTTTTTTAATTTGACTGCTCTCTTTCAAGAATAAATGTCCCCAGTTTTTGATCATTTTCCATAATGTGAGAATAGACCCAGCCTGACATGCTTTCGACTAATTTAATAAATGCCTCATCAGAATATTCCCTGTATTTTTCTCGAAAATCCTTTAACTGTAGGATACAGAGCCGGTGCTCTTCAGCGTGAAATTTTTCCTCAGGATAGTCATATCGTTTCATATATGTCTCTTCAATCCCAAAATGCTGGGTCACATACATGACAAGGAATGAAACCGCCTCATAGAACATTTCATTGTCTCGCTTCTTTTTCTTGGCAACTTTAAGTTCATTTAAAAGAGAAATCCACTCTTTATGCTGAAGGTCCTGCCATAGTAATCCTGTTTTATATTTCACATCTAAATTCAATTGTCTGTTTCCTATCTGGGCGATGCCTTCTTTTTTTCAACCGATAAAATAAATGATCCAAGCTTTTGGTCATTCTCCAATATATGGCTTAAAATCCATTCTCCCATCTTCGTGACGAGTTCATCCGCAGCCTCCTGGGAAAATTCTTTATTTTTCTCTCTAAATTCTTTAAGTTCTTTTACAAAACTTTGATGATCTTTTTTATGGACGTCTGTATCGATATAGTTATACGCTTCCATGTATTCTTCTTCCAGGGTAAAATGATGATTTACATACATTGCAAGAAATGCAACCGTATACCGAAAAAGATTTTTCTCCTTTTTATTCTCTTTGGCTTCTTTCACTTTTTCAAACAGATCAATCAGCTGCTTATGTTGAAAATCCTGCCAGATCACACCGGTTTCATATTTCACGTCTAAACTCATACAAACTCCTTTTAAAAAAACAATGATAGCGACAATATAAATTAAGCGTAGTTTAACAAACCTTAAATTCAAGTTCAATTGTGATTATAAATTGTCCGATAAACAGGAAATTGCTGACACCAGCGGCCTGTCGTAAAACACACCGAATTTAGAACCAAATTCCGGGTGCATCCCTCGGATAAACAGGTAAAACACACCGCCAAAATGCGTTTCATAATCATAGTCTTTCAACCTTAACTTGAGATATCGATGCAACGCAACAAGATAAATGTAATATTGTAAAAAATAATGGTGGTCGGCCATGGCATCAAACATGGCATCCCCTGAATAGCTTTGGTAAGTATCCCCCAAATAGTTGGATTTGTAATCGATAATATACCATTTGTTTTCATGATGTACGATCAGGTCAATAAACCCCTTAATAAATCCTTTAATAAAGGCAGCAGACAGTTTGGAAATCTTGTCGATATACCCCTTTTCCTTAAACAGATGGTTTGATTGTTCAAACACATTTATCAACGTTGATTTATCAAAGGAATTGACTGGGAAAAAGAACTCTAATTCATTGAACCGCTGCCGGGGACCTATATCTTTCAGGCAGAAGCCTGAGGCTGGCCCCTCTAATTTTGTTTCTAGCACCTGGGTAATTGAATGTTGCGCCACTTTAATCATTTCAGGGTTTAATGGTCCTGCCATGTCAGATTTTGATGTTACCAATGATTTAATCGTTTCCGGGCCCTGCCTGAAATCCAAAGCTTCAAAAACAGCGTGAAAAAAATCTCCAGATCCTGCACCCCTTGGAAATTGCGCCAGTGTAATCTGTCCATTTCCTTTGTTCTGATCTTTTTCATCATGATTTTTTTTCGACGAGACGATTCCTGGGTCAGGTATATGGGTAATTGCCGTAAAACTTGACATCTTCCAGGCTGGTTTAATGTCCCGTGTTGTTTTTCTAGCGGACAAATCGACCGTATGGTTTAATTCGCCAGGCTGGCATTGCGCTGCTCTTTCAAACTTGTTCATCTCTATGGAGATGCTGTTTTTTTCAAGCGCACGCAATTGCGCCAGATCTTTTATCATTTTTTGATCATCTTTGCAGCCATTCACATGCAAGATTGAGCCAAGCGCTGACATTTCAATTGACTTAAACCCTCCCCAAACAATCCGGCACATCGCAGTTGCCCTTGTCATTGCAACATATAAAAGACGCCTTTGCTCAGCTCGTTCTTCCTTCGCAGCATACTCATATGCCGCATCTATCTTCTCTGACCCTATATCCAGCGTCAATTGATCGCCTTTATCAGGGTCATGAAAAACGATATTTTCCTGTGACCGTTTTTCTGTACCTTCCCAGAGATATGGCAAATATACAATAGGATACTCCAGGCCTTTACTTTTATGAATGGTAATAATCGAGACAGCCTTTTTATCGCTCTCAAGTCTTAATTCGTCTGCAAACTCATCTCGAAAATCATTGGACAACTGCTGCGTATACCACTTTAATACATAATAGGATGATAATTGTTTTTTAAGCGTCTCCTGCGATATCAATTCCGCCAGGTGATAAAAGTTGGTCAAACTTCTCTCATTCAAATGCAGGGTTGGTTTTAAAAAAGCCTTTTTAGAATGGAATAAGGCCATCATCATTGGAACAAAACCTTTAGCATCCCATATTTCCTTATATTCTATGAACCTTTCCTGCCATTCAAAAAAACTTAGGTCATCTGTTTCTAAAGCCAGAATTTCATCTGATTTAAAATTAAAAATCCGAGTACAAAGAGCGGCAAAAATATATCCCTTATCATGGGGGTGACTTACAGCCCACAATACATGATAAAGGTCAACAGCCTCACCAGATTCAAAAACAGAGCCTGTTTTGGACAAATAAGAGGGAATCCCTGCTTTCAATAATTCGTTTTGCACTTGTTCCGCCTGCCTGTTTGTTCTGACAAGAACGGCAATGTCATTAAAGGAAATTTTTCTTTCCTTTCCTGAATCCTTATCAATCAATCGTTTTGGGGAGTTCACCAGAGAAATAATGTCAGATGAAATAATTTTAGGGATCTCATGGGCGGCTGTATCTTTGCTGATAAATTTTTGTTTATCTGCAAGTTGACCCTCTCTGTTAACAAAACAGAATTGCAATGGTGGAACGAATTTATTATTTTCAATTAAATAATTTTTTGCAGTTAATGGGGTTGCAACCGGTAAGAAATCAATGGTTTTGAACAAAAACGGATTTTCTTTGATTGAAAATACAGCATTAACTCCGTTAACCATTAGAGGCGAAGACCGATAATTTTTTTCCAAGGTAAAGGTTTGTTCGCATTCTTTTGATGCTTTTAAATATGCAAATATGTCTCCACCCCTGAATGAATAAATGGCCTGCTTTGGATCCCCTATCATAAAAAAAGGGGTGTGTTTTTGGGAAAACAGTGTTGAAAAAATATGGTATTGAAGCGGATCTGTGTCCTGAAATTCATCAATCAGACATGTTTTATAACGTGCTCTGACGGATGTTATCAGGTGATGGGATCCCATTTCTGATGGATCTTTTTTCTGATGAGGTGCCTGTTCCTCTTCCAGTACGGCTGCAAGTTCATTTATCAAATCATCAAAAAAATAAATACCATTGGTTTTTTTAATTTTCTTAAGTTCCAGTTTAAAAAACCTTAAAAACTTAATTTTTAAATGAATTAAATTTCTTTCAAATTTATCATGGAACGCAATCAATTGTTCACACAGGTTAAAGAGTTGATGCTTTGGCGGATCATAACCTGACTTGGTTTTCCCTGCGATTCTTGACTGTGTGAATTTAAAAAGCGCATCTCCTTTTTCTGTCATTTTAAACAGCGTATTGGGTCCATTTTCATTGATTTTTTTCAAGGATGCATTTAACCAGACTGGAACATTTCTTTTTGAATAACTCTGTTTGTAAATTCCCTTGTGATCCGCAATCAGAGCCAATATCTCTTCCTTTTCTGTGCAAAGGATACGCTTTATTTCCTGAAGGATTTCCCGGTATTCATCAAAAAAAAATAAAAATCCTTGAGATTCAGGTATGATTTTAAGCCTGGGTCTTGAAACAAGGGGTCCAAAATAATCTGCGAACCATTCAGGGGTAACATGTTTTTGAGCCAGATAGGATAAGAACAGCGGATCAAGATTGTTTACATGGCCCATGAAAAAATCATAACTCACCTGTCTTACAAACACAGACCTGTCCGGTACAAGCTCAATATCAAAAAGCGTCCGGCTTTCAAATGCATTTTCTTTTAAAATTTTCAGGCAAAACGAATGGATGGTCATTATCGCGGCCTGATCAAAACAGACCAGTGCAAGCTTCAGCCTCTGGCAAATCTTTTTTATATCGCCTTTACGATTTAAAAAAGCAGTCAAGTCATCATCCCCGCTCAAAGATGGATCCTGAAGGCTTTCCAACACATGAAAAAGACGGTGTCTGATCCGCAGTTTTAACTCTGCTGCTGCAGCTTCGGTAAATGTCACAACTAGAATAGATTCAACACTATAACCTATTGCAACAAGGCGTGTATACAAAGTTGTAATGGTATAGGTTTTGCCTGTACCTGCACTCGCCTCTATCAGGGTCGTTTTTTCAAGGTTAATATTAAAAGGGTTTAATGGTCTCATTACTTGACTGTTAAGTGTTCCATAATCGGTATAAATATTGTCACTGCATTTCCAGGGAACCCTGACGCCATCAATGTCTCTACATCTTTAAATGGATCAAATGTTTCAATACAGAGAGAAATATATGGATTTTCTGCTTCACCCATCTGATAGTACCCGCCATAAAAGGTATGTCTGGATTTTTCCATTGCATGAACGATTGCTTCCCGATCAAGAGAATATTCTTTTTTTGGCAGGGCGTTAACGAATTGCCAACCGGTTTCGCAGAAGAAGTAAACAGGTGCCTGCCTGCCTGCTTCATACAGTTCAACCAGCCTTTCAAACAGCTTCCCGGCATCAGATGGGATTGGGGAGAATGAAACTGTTACTGCATTTTGTTTGTTTTTAGGATCTCTCCCGATCAGAAAAGTTTGTTTCGGATACGCATCAGGGCCTGCAATATTTAAAAACAGATGGTTAATCCAGCAGGATATCAGCCTTGCTCCATTGACCTTTCCAAAGGTCAGCTCATAAGCGGCTTCTTTTTTAATATTACTCAAGCTGGCAGATATCGTGTGTTCCCCTATCGCAATTTCTTTATTTAATTCTGGTAACGCCTGCCTGGAGGTAAGGGCTGCAGCCTTTTCAACAATCGGGACAGCAGAAGACCTGATCCTCTCATATTCCAAATTTCCTTTTTCGCCAAAGGGCAGTCTGCCGCTCGCCTTCAAAATAGTGTACAGCTCTTGCGAACGCTCTTTTTCCATGTTGTTCTCTATCATCCAGTTTCCCAGCTGATGCTGCTCCAGGCCGGAAACCGTAAACACCTCTCTATCAATTGTGTGCTCTTGAATCTGAGGTATTTTTATATTTAATTCATTTTTCAAGAACGCCTGAATCGGGTTTTTAAAAAACCGTATCATGTCCTCAAGCTGGATAAGTTTCGAATCTTCTTTACCTTCTTTTTTTAAACCTGCCGTTATAAACGCATGGTTATGTGTTGTTTTATCTTTCAGAAGAATCGATTTTGCAATAGTGCAATTGTCCTGGGAAAAAGAAAAAAATGAACCTGTCGAATTAAAATATATTGAATTAAACGGATGAAGGCCATGATAGAAATGGTATACGTATCCTTTTTGGAACACAAAACTTTGATTCATCGTATCTATCAATTCACTGATAACGCCGGAACACGGGATTTCTGAATTATCCTTTATGCTTAATCCTGTATAGGTAATCATAACCTTTAATTTTGCAGACAAAAGCGTCTCTAAAAACAGGTACCGGTCTTCGTCACGCTCAACTTTATCTCCAGATTCAGGATATTTCTTTATTAAATCAAATCCAGGGCTGAAGGTCTGTCTTGGAAAAGATCTTTCGTCCATCCCCATTAACACAATCATTTTAAACGGGATACTTCTCATGGGCATGATATTGCAAAATGTAATCGTTCCGTTTAAAAAACTGCCCTGAGAAATGTTCATATCCAATTTCTGTTCAATGTAAGACCGGATTACATCATAAGAAACAGGGGTATGAAGTTTGGCATTTTCAGTATCTGTCTTCATTTGATCAATGGTTTGGGAAAGAAATATCATATCCTCCGTATTGGTGTAATCCTGATCCATTAATTCTGCCCGAATCTGCTTTAGCGCATCACACCATTTATCCATTGTTTTCTGGCCATTCAGGCGGTTAAGACATGAAAAAAGTGTGTCACAGAATTTTGCCAGCTTTCCCAGCACATCAAGCTCAAGTCCTTCAAACGACTCACACGGCAGGATATCTTTCACTAATTGACCGTAATTTTCAGGCATAATCATTCCCATAAAAAGCCTTCTAAATCCAAACTGCCAGGTGTTCTCCGCAAAAGGTGCCAGTCCTAACGAATCTTTATGTTCTGAATCTTCTCCCCATAAAATATTTGCGTCTGCTACCATTTTTTCGATGCTGCTGATGTCATCTAGAGAAATGTGAAACGCCCTGGCAATGGAGGGAGATAACAGCAGGTCAACGATTTGGCGCTGCTCCAGCCTCGAGTCCTTTAATGCTAAAATTTTTAAAAACGCCTCCAGTGTTTCTGATTCAGATCGTTTCCTTCGATCACTAATGGAAAAGGGTAATGTTTTTTCCAAACTGAAAACAGATTCTATAAACGGCGCATATGCCTCGATATCCGGCATCATTACAAGGATATCATGGGGTTCAAGGGTTTGATTTTCCTCAAATTCATTAAGCAGCAGGTCTTTTAATACCTGGGTTTCTCTCATCGGAGAGTGGCAGGCGTGAATCGATAAGGAAGTATCATCTGCCGGGATCTTGACAGGTTCATTTTCATTTCCCCTTTTTCGATGAACCAGATTCAATATATCGGATTGAAGATATGACAACATTGTATTTGACGTTTTCAAAGGGTCTTCAAACAAATCCTCAATGGGCTCATGGTAATCAAATGCTTCAAGGCTGGCATGAAATCTTTTTCCTGAGAGCCCCAGGGATGACAGCAAAGGATTTGTCATCTCGTAGTGATCATCACCGATACGGTCTCTTTCTGTATTCACAGCCATTTTACTGATTTGCTTTTCTGATTTTATATCAAAAAAATATTGGTTAGACGGCGTTAAAAGATACAGGTAAATATCGATTGTGTCTGACACTGTGTTCAATATCTGCAGGAACAGTTTCGGCATGGAAGACAGGCCGAAAAATGATATCTGCCCTGGCAAATGATCCTGTGTGAATACGTCTTGCTGATATTGTTTCAGAAACGTATCTGCTTTAAAGGCAAGGTGATTTTCAGAATCATTTGAAACAAGTTTCTGCCAGAGCTTTGCCTGCCAATGGGCGTCAGGATCTTTTAACCGACTAAAGGCTTTTTTTTCTTTCCAGTCCAATAACATATGGGGTCTGTAAACCTGATAATCATTAAAGACATTTGCCATTTTCATTGAAAACTGGAACAGCTTTCTGCCTGTATCATCTTCACTGAGATAATTGTTAATTCTCAAGAACTCTTTTTGAGACCTGTTTTCATAAACCTGCTTTAAAACAGACCAAAAGAAAAGGTCGTCATTTAAATTCTGGTTTTTATCCTTAAACGTTTCCAACCCCAAAAAAATTTCATCCATGATCTGTCTTGGGAAAAAAAACTGGAAATTAGCACAGATATTTAATCTTCTCGCCGCCTCGATGGAAATCCATTGCCGCATCCCTTTTGACTGGACACCGATCCATTCCGGCATCATTGGGTCCTTTTGAACAGAAGGCCGCGCTGATGCAGATAGAGCTACCATGGCATCCATCAAATTTTCCATATTATTGCTTTTTATGATATTGAGCAAAAGCTGTTTTATCCTTAAACCAGATTTCAAATTCTACCACCACTGCCTTTTGCTGCGAAGGCCGCTCATGGATGTATGATGGCATATTGGCTTGAACAACATCCAATATGCATTTCAGCAGGACACTGAAAAACGGCTTATTTTTACTTTTTAACGGACAAGTATGTCTATTAAACTTTAGAAGACAGCTTATCCTTTCCATCCATCGGTAGAACAAAAACCGTTTTCCGGCAATTTGTAACAAGCACCATATCAGACGTTCAAAAAGCAATCAAATGGTATTACTTTTGTACTTGGTTTTTTTTATAAGTATGATATCTTAAAAAGATCAACCGCCAAACAGGTAATTGGATTTCCAGACAAGTGGCGGAAAGGCAAATGCACTTTAGTATATCAGCCGTTTTGGCTGAAGCTGATGCAAAGCATCTGGTATACCAGATGACCAACCATTCAAAGGATTCCCTATGTCGATCAAAAAAACAGTTAAAATAGCTCTTGTTTCAATGATGATTGCATTATTGTCTGGCATGAACAGCATGGCCAAAATTGATCTTGTTACTTTATCTGATCGAAAATCAGTTCAGACAACCATTTACAACAAGGCTGATTTGACCCTTGTCAGAGATTTGAGGATTTTAAATTTCGTAAATGGGATGAATCAACTGCAGTTTTCCTGGGCCAATACTAAAATTGACCCTACGTCACTTTCGCTTGAAATCAAGGGACACACTGACAAAATCGATGTCGTTGAGATTACCTATCCGCCAGGCGCTAAATCCTTAGGCATCTGGAATATCAAGGCAGAAAAAGCATTGCAGGCCCCTGTTGAAATCACCTATTTTACTTCTGGTATATCATGGAAATCCTATTATATTGCACACTTGTCAAAAGACCAAAAAACCTGCGATTTAAAAGGATACGTTAAGGTAGACAATTTTTCCGGAGAAGATTACACCAACGCCCAAACAAGACTTGTTGTCGGTAAAGTGAATATTTTAGATGAGATCGCAGGCCTTGCATCGCGCCAATATCCTTACGGGCGGCCAGACCACTCTTCTGTCCGACCAGACCTTGTTAGAAAATACAAAATAGGCAAACGTGAGCTGAAATCAGCACAGCCCATGGCAGTCATGGAATCTATTGCGGCCGATGGCACTCGGCCCAAAGAAATAGAAAAACAAGGCCTTTCAGAATATTTCTTATATACCATTGAAGGCCAGGAAACCATTCCCAATGGCTGGGGAAAACGACTTTTATCCTTTAAAGCGGATAAGATAAAAGTTAAAAACATTTATAAATATGAGTTTAACCGGTATGGGAATTCTGTTATCCGGTTTTTAACCTTTAAAAATGATACTGAACACCATCTTGGGCAAACGCCTTTACCTGGTGGAGAAGTAAAGGTGTTTCACAGTATCGGTGAGAAGGGAGACCTTGATTTTATCGGGTCCGGCAAAACAAGATATATTCCTGTCAACAAAAAAGTCGAACTGAATCTTGGCAGCACCATGGATGTCAAAATTGTCCCTGCGATAATGAAATACGTTAAAAAAAATATCCTTTTTGACAAAAAAGGAAATGTGAGTGGATTTGATGATATTAAGACAATTGAAATCAGGCTTTCCAATTTTACAGATATGCCCGCTGCAATTGAATATGTAAAAAACATAGATGCAGCACAGTTTAAAGTAAGCAATATGACGCACACTGGTCAATTTAAGAAAATTGATCAGAATACCATAAGATTTACCATCACACTTGCCCCCAGGTCCAAAAAAACAATTGGATTTACACTGACGACCATGAGAGGAGAAAGAAAATGGCAGCAATAAGAATGTTCAACCCCAGTCTCATCATCCTGATTGTTTTGGGATCTTTCCTTTCTGCGCAGGCCAGAACAAGCCTTGTTTCCCTGCCGCCCAGACAACAAGTTGACATTCGGATAAATTTACATCAGCCCAATCAAAAAAATACCCTGGTCCAGGAAAAAAGAATTTTAACTTTAAAAAAAGGCATCAATAAAATTGATTTTTCCTGGCAGAACGTGATGATTGATCCTTCCAGCATCACGTTTAAAACACTTTCGAACCCGGGTAAAATTATCGTTTTAAGTGTAAGCTACCCCCCTGATGAAGCAGCACTTATCTGGAATATTTACTCTCAGGAAGACGTGGAAGAATCTGTTGTTATCTCTTATCTTCTGGCAGATATAGACGGGATGATGACATATAAAGCACTGGCAGACAAGAAAGAAACGCATATTGATTTAAACGCTTATCTTGTTTTAAGAAATTTTTCAGGAGAAGCTTTTAAAACGGTCACCGCACATACAAAATCAACGTCATTTATCACCAGCATCCAGGATCTTGAATCAAAGCGGATCCTGGTATCTCAATTGCGAAATATTGCAATAAAAAAAGTGTATACATGGAATTCTTTAACCATGCCCCACGAACCTGACAAACTGAATAAAACTGTGGGGATTCCAACAAGCTATGAAATAAAAGGCCCGCTTTTTAATGGTAAAGTGAGGGTGTTTCAACGGGACGAGCAGAACAGCACGATTTTTTTAGGTGAAGACAATGCTGCCTATACGCCAGAAGGAGATACGGGAAGCCTTTACATTGGCGACAGCCGAGACATTGTCGTCACGCAGCACAGGCTTGATACAAAAAAAACCAATATTCAGCGGAATACCAAAGGCCATATCCAGGTATATGATGAAATCATTAATGATAAAGTCATTGTTGAAAACTTAAAAGACAAGCCTGTCATCCTGTCACTTATTGAAACAATTCAAGGCCAGTGGAGCCCAATTGATATTTCTATTGAGTATACACTTAAAGATCACAAAACCCTGAAATTTGACATCAGGCTTTTACCAAAAGAAAAAAAGATCTTGAAACTGAATTACAAAGTGCTGAATATTTTTTCTCACAAATTTGTCCAGTTTAACCGGCTGACAGATTAAACTGTCAACAGGCACTGGTGAGCATTGGAAATTACTTTTACCTGCTCTTTTTTACACCTGCTTTTTTCCCCATTTAAACTCAGTTTGATCTATAAACAATAACATCTGCACTATAGATTATTTCAGGGCTATTACACGGGTTGTCAGAACAGCACCGATAACAGATCAGGGACAATACTGACTGTATCATACCCCCAGAGTTCTCACATCATGCAATTGATTAAAATAGTACGGTCAATATAACCGCAAAAAAAGACAGAAGACATCTCAAAAATAAAAAATCTTTGAGATGTCTTGAATTATTCCCCTTCAAATTCTGTGATAGAAAATACCTCGCAGTCCTGGATCTGGTCTCTGCCTTTAAGATCAGGCAGCTCTATGACAAACGCACATTCAATGATATCAGCCCCCAGTTTCCTGACCAGTTTCACGGTCGCCCCAACTGTTCCGCCTGTTGCAATCAAATCATCAACAATGACGACTTTTTCACCTTTTTTTACGGCATCCTCATGGATTTCCAGCGTATCTTCCCCATACTCAAGCGCATAAGATTCCTGGATGGTATTATAGGGCAGTTTGCCTTTTTTCCTCACCGGGATAAAGCCAATACCAAGCTTGTATGCGAGGACCGCTCCAAATACAAAGCCCCTGGCATCAATACCAACAATTTTATCGATATTCATATCTTTGTATCTATTGTACAACACATCACAGGATTCTTTGAATGCATCCGGGTCCTGCATCAAAGTGGTCAAATCCCTGAAAATCACCCCTTCTATGGGCCAGCCTGGAATGCTTCTGATCGTTGCTTTTAAATCCATATTCTTTTCCTTTGTTCTGAGTATTTATTTTTTTAATTCTTTAATGGTCTGAACAAGCAGTTCCTTTACATTATCAGCGTTCCGATTGAATACCTCAAGGATCTCATCCCAGGTAACCGGTTCTTCATCTTCTTTCCAACAGTCATAGTCTGTTGACATGGCAACGGCTGCATAGGGGATGCCGGCTTCATTGGCCAGCATGGCCTCAGGTGCGGTGGACATATTAATTACATCTGCCCCCCATATCCGGAACATGTTGGATTCGGCAACAGTTGAAAATCTCGGACCTTCAATGGTGACGACACACCCTTTATCATGGACATTTAAACTGAGCTGCTGAGCTTTATCGTACAGCTTTTCTCTCAATGCATCATCAAACGGATGGGCCATAGCAGTATGCACCGGTCCATCTTCAAAAGACTCAACAAATGTATTTTCCCTAAATCGTGTAAAATCTAAAAACTGATCTAAAATGACTAAATGTCCGCGATCGATCTCATGACGGAGACTCCCGCAGGCAGTCGTGGCGATAATATGCGTTGCACCGGCTGTCTTCAGGGCTTTGATATTGGCACGGTTATTCACTTGAGAGGGACTGTATTGATGCTTCCTGCCGTGTCTGGCTAGCAAAAGCGTTTCTACGCCATCGATTTTACCGGACATAATTGTTGAAGAGGGAGTGCCAAAATCAGTTGTAATATTAAGTTCTTCCGGATCTTTCAAAATATCAGGATCATCTAGTCCTGAACCGCCGATAACACCAATTTTCACCATGTCATTCTCCTGTGACTGTTTTTAGATTTGATTTGTTACTGTCATATTTCAGTATTCATCATTTTACTTATAAATGCGCCTAACACAATTGGATTAACAATTCAAGAATTCAGGATATTATTTTCAACCACAGTTTGGGAGAAATCCAGCCGGCGGATTTTATTTTCCTGTCTTAAGCCAGGTGTTTTGACCAACATCAGCCTTCAACTTTTCAGCCGCATTTGCATTTTTTAAAGAAATTTCCATAAAAGAAGCAGATGAGCCAATAATAAAGAACTCTGAATCCTTTGCCTCAGCATAGGTACGATACACCTTTTTTATCAGGATATCGTTTATGGTGAGACAGAACTCTTTATTCTGAACAAATGCATGAAATGCTTTTTCTCTCAGGTTTAATGTAATATTACCAAACCGGTCTATATGGAAAACAGTCAGCTTTAATGACGACCCATCTTTTACAGGCTCTGGAAGTTGATATTCAACACACGTCTTTATCGGATCCCCCAAATTTAAAAATATGTTAAAATCCTTTGAAAGATGGGCAGCAACAGGTGAGAAAATATCCCTTCCATGAAAGGTATGTGAAACCGGCTCAAGGAAATAGGACGTGTTTGTGAGATGAAGAATTTTTTCAATCCCGTTTGTTTGAGCCGCCTGCCAGAGCACACCATTATCCGGGCCCACAAAATAATAATCCTTTGTCTTGATACAAATGGCTTTCCGGCCAGACCCTACACCTGGATCAACAACAATACAAAATACACTTTTGGGAGGAAAATATGAGAAAGATGCAGCCAGGAGAAAAGCAGCCTGCATAATATTCTGTGCCTTAATATCATGGGTTAAATCAATCATTTTTGACGCAGGATTAATTGAAACGATTACGCCCTTTAAAATGCCTGTAAATATGTCTTTGTGTCCAAAATCTGTCAAAAGGACAATAACGTTTTTTGTTTCAGTCAAATCTGACACCCCCAATCATTGGATACGGTCTGTGCTTTGCATAACAGCATAATACATCACTATAGCAACAACCTGGTTTAAGATTAAAGTTTTTTATTTTGTTTTGTTAAAAAGATAGACCTTGAAAAAAAATTTAAATTAGATAAACTGAAATTACTAAAAATTTAGAACCAGTCAATTTCTTTGATGCTTTAATCAGCAAGAAAGGAAAGATGCAATATGAGAATTCTTGTAGTGGATGACGAACTTGTCAGCAGAAAAAAAATGATGAAAATCGTCAATGACTTTGGACAAGCTGAAGGGGTCCAGAACGGAGAAGCAGCGATTAGCGCAGTAAAAACAGCGCTTGAAAACTGGAAGCTGTATAATCTAATCACTCTTGATGTATCTATGCCGGACATCAGCGGTACTGAAGTATTATCAACTATTAGAGAAATGGAAGACGAGCGCGGACTTGATCCAGAAGAAAAAACAAAAATTCTTATGGTTACATCCCATTCTGATATTGAAACTGTAAAAGCATGTGTCGGGAAATGTGATGGATACGTGATTAAGCCTTTCAATAAAGAGAGCCTTGTTGAAAAAATGAAAAAAATCGGCCTTCTTTAACTTTTTCTGCTATGGCAATTGAAATAGAAAAAAAATTTCTTACACACAACCTTCCCTCTTCACTATTAAAAAAACCAGTTTTTATCCGTCAAGGATATATGATGACTGGAAATGACCTTGTTATAAGGGTCAGGCTTTTTGGGAGTGAATCTTATATAACCCTCAAAGGCAAAACAGTAAATACAGCCAGAAAAGAATTTGAATATCCCATCCCGCGGGAAGATGCGATAGAAATGCTTGAGATTTTCTGTGTTAAGCCGCTTTTAGAAAAAAAACGATATATTATCCCCTATAAAGGGTTTAAGTGGGAAGTCGATGAATTTTTAGGCGACAACCAGGGGCTGGTTGTCGCTGAAATAGAACTGGATAAAATTGATCAGCCTTTTGAAAAACCGGACTGGATTGGGAAAGAGGTTTCTGATGATCCAAAATACTTCAATTCAAGCCTTGTCCGGCATCCGTATTCTAATTGGGTTTAAAACTCTCTTTTGTCATCCGCTGCATTTTTGAATCTAATTTAGCCATCGCTTTTTAAACACCAGCGAAAAAAGACTTAATCCTACAAGCACCATACAAAGGCCTAAATGAGCCAGATCAAGCACATTAACTGCAACATGCGGAAAATATACATTTGGAAAATTTTTTATGACCATTAACCCTCCAGTGATAATCAATCCTGAAAGGGATACAATTTTTAAATATCCTGTAAGGCTGACACTGCCCAATGGCACTCTTTTAAAGAAAAAATCAAAAAGGACATAAAAAGCAAGTGCAATCAGGAGGCTGGCTGCCGCATAATGGATAATATGCGTTACATAAAATTGAGCAAGCCATCCCAATCCCGGTATATCCGCTATATAGTACCGTTTAAAGACCGGCATTTGACCAAACCCGGATAAAACAATAAAAAACAGGGTTATCCCATAAACAGAGTGTCGCAGTTTTGTAGTCATTATTTGTCCTCCTTTGCACCCAGATAAAACTTTCCAAACGCAGCGGCAATACCAGCAAAAGGTGCGATAAGCATGGCTTTCGCCAGGTTTGTACCCTCCTGCATCATATTTTTTACACGATTGAGGTGAGGTCTGCCTTTCCCTTTTTCAATGCTGTTGTTTAACTGATCAAAAGGCACTGGAGAAACATAAATTGTATGGGTTCCGCCATTCTCATGCTCACCATAGATATATCCATTCATCTCTTTTGCAAGCAAATGAGCCTTCTTTATCAACTCGCTTTTGGGGCCAATGGTTTGAACATTTTCCGGACACACATCGATGCAGGCAGGGATCTCTCCTTTTTCAATTTTTTGATAGCATCGATCACATTTATACATGACACCATTTCCAGCGAAGGCCGGCAGGAGATCAAGATAAAGGCCGACACCTGTTTGTCTTTCAGGGATATCCCAGGGGCATGCTTTTTTGCATTTTGACCCCCCAAGGCAGATATTTGAATCAATTCTTGAAAGTCCGTTTTCCTCTTGTTTGGCTGCACCCCAGGGGCACAATTTAACACACGGTGGATTCTCACAGTGCATACAGCGCCGGGGAATGGTCAATTCAATATCTTTACCGTCTATTGTGGCAGAGGCCTTCTGAATATACAGCCAATTATAGGGGGTTAGACGATCCATAACATCCTGTTTGTCTGACCAGTCCTGAACCGGCACCCTTCCGGGATACATTTTGGGAAATGGTTTTTTAGGATTGGGATATTTATGGCTGTTTGATTCACGGCACGCATGGACGCATTCTTCGCATCCGATGCACTTGCTGATATCCAGCAGGGTCACAACCGGTTCCCTATTGGATTTAGCAGCGGCGCCTGCAACCCTGGGAATACTTGTTGAAGCGACCACAGATCCTGCAGCGGTAATGGAACCTCGTAAAAAATCCCTGCGCGAAATTTTTGATACCACGTTATAACTCCTTTTCTTTCCTGTTATTGTGTTTCCATATATTGATTAAAACTCATTTTTTCATACAGCTTTGTATGGATATAGTTTAAAATGGTTAAAAACTGTGTCTCATCTACAAAGCCTTTTAAATAGTCTACTTTTGAACTGTCTGATTTGAGAAACCACATTGTAGGCAGCCCTTTTACACGCCACTGCTCTGCCAGCGCCATGTTATGATCTGTATCCACTGAAATGCTGATAAAATTTTCCTCTAAAAATGCTAAAACCTTTTTATCCTTAAATGTTGTTTTTTTAAGCTTTTTACAATAGGTACACCAATCTGCATGAAAGTATAAAAAAACGTGTTTCTTCTCCGCTTTTGCCGTTGCCAGGCCTTTTTCAAAATCCTGCCAGTCAATCCCTGATTCATCATTTACCGTGACAGGCTGCTTTTCTGTCATCCCTCCCACAGGTGCATACGATTTTGAGTTGTTATAAATCATAAATCCAAGTACAGCGATAATAACAATTGCGACAACCAGTATATTTTCTTTTTTCATGTTCAAACCTTTTTCAAAAGTAAATAAACATCGCTGAATCATTAACTCAGCAATGACCATGCCAACCCTTCCGTTTTTTTTAAACCTGTATCACAATATGCTTCTAATCAAACGATTATAGATATTTTACAGCCTTTAGTCGATCACCTGCCTTAAGCCCTACAGTATATTTCAAA
>CAYFKW010000013.1:39457-70463 GCA_964343845.1 uncultured Desulfobacula sp.
GTGTTAACATGATGCTGAAACATTATCAAATATTGCACTATTAAAAAGGAGGTACCACCTTGTGGCTTTACAGAAAAATAAAGTTGATTTAATACTAAGTTTGTACCTTGCATTTATTTTAACAGATTTTCATATGGTTAATAAAGGAGATCACCATGACTGATAATGTACTTGTTATTATTTCCTGCGGCACTGACAACCCGAATCGAGCGACCCGGGGCCTGTTCCTTGCTGCAATGGCACAGAAACAGGGAAAAAATGTATCTGTATTTCTTTTGGATGAAGGCGTGTATCTTGCCAGGAAAGGGGCTGCAGAAAACTTGAGGGCTGCCACTGGCGACTCAGCAGATGATTCTCTGGCACATCTTCAGGCCACAGAAGTCCCGATCCTTGTCTGCACACCCTGTGCCAAATCCCGCTTTATTGATGAACAGGATCTTGCAGACGCCTGTCGGCTGGCAACTGCCGGAGAACTCATTGACCTTTCATGTAATGCTGCGACCATAAGCCTTTAATTACGGTTGCTGCTATTTTAATATAATACCATGCTTCTTAATGCGTTTCCAGACAGTGATACGGCTGACACCTAAAATCTTTGCAGCTTCTGTTTGATTCCCATCTGTTTTTTGGAGCGCATCAAGAAGTGCTTCCTTTTCCGAAAGTCCAACGTTTATTGTCGGTGACGTGTGGGTATCTTTAGCGGCTGTTCTCCCATTTAATGTATGTTTTGCAATTTTTTCGGGAAGGTGTTCCGGCTTTATGCTCTTCCCTCTTGCCAGGACAAAGGCGTACTCCACAGCATTTCTAAGCTCTCTTATATTGCCCGGCCACGGGTATGCAACCATCAACCTCATGGCTTCAGGTGTAAATCCCAGTATATTCTTTTGCGTTTTCTCAGCCTGCAGGCTGATAAAATGCTGGATAATCAAAGTGATATCATCCTTTCTCTGGGAAAGGGGCGGACAGGTGATGGGAAACACATTAATCCTGAAAAAAAGGTCCTCTCTGAACCGTCCTGATTCAATCATCTTTTCAAGGTTTTTATTTGTGGCCGTAACAATTCTGACATCGATGGGAATCGATGTATTAGACCCTACCCGCTGGATCATTTTTTCTTCCAGCACTCTGAGTAATTTGACCTGGACCGGAAGCGGGATATCCCCTATTTCATCTAAAAAAAGAGTCCCCTGATGCGCCGCCTCAAATCGGCCGATTCTGTCCGTACTTGCACCTGTATATGCCCCTTTTACATGCCCGAACAATTCACTTTCCAGGATATTTTCACTTAAGGCGGCACAATTGACTTTTACAAACGGTTTGGAAGACCGGTTGCCGGTCTCATGAAGTGCTTTGGCTACCATCTCCTTTCCTGTACCGCTCTGGCCCAGAATCATGACAGGCGTATCAAGAGAAGCAACACTTTCGATATGCTCATACAAATTCTGCATGATCAGCGTACGGCCGATGATGCCATGAAATCCATCATCAATATGGTATATTCTTTTGATAGACGCCAATTCATTTTTATAATTAATATTCTCAGAAATATCTTTTAAAGTCTCAACTGCACCAATAATTTTATTGTTTTTATCAAATAGGACAGTAGCACTTTTAATAATGGGTATGGTTCTGTTCTTATTGTTCGTAATCATGCATTTTTTTTCTCTGATCAGCCCTTCTGAAAAAAGCCCGCACCAGTTTCTACCGGCACCTTTACCCACAATTTTACATCCAGTACAATTTAACAGCCTGCAGGACTGGCCTAACAGTTCTTCTTCTGTGTAGCCTGTAATCAGCTGTGCAGTCTGATTGGCGGCAATAAAGGTTCCCTTTTCATCCACGATAAGAATGCCGTCCTGAACCGAGTCGATAATCTTGCGCCATTGATCACCAATATTCATACAATCCTCATACCTATTAACATTGTTAACTATTAAGTTAACAATTAATTAACAGTTTTTCAATATTTAATGTCACTCTGCTAAAAAATCAAATCGAATCTAAATAAAAATATATTTAAATTTCAATTAGTTATAACCATATTAAACAACTATGATTTTTATGGCATGGTCATTGCTCTTATGAAAATTAAAAAATATTTTTTGTGAATAAAACAGCTAAGAGATGCTTAGCGGTAATAAAAAAGTAAACCAAAGGAGATCAAATGAAAACAAACAGATCGAATGTACTTCTTCTGGCTCTTTTAATTGGTTTTGTATGGTTGGCTGGCTGTACAACAACTAAAACAGCGAAGACAAGTGAAGCACCGGATACATCTTGGATGTATCAAAATATTGTTGATGTCAAGTTTGTTCAACAATACGTTAAAATGCCGAAACCCAAAGATGTTCTCATTATCGACTCAAGGCCGAAAAAGCCAAAATTTGATAAAGGGTATATCCCGACAGCTGTCAGTATCCCGGACAGTCAGTTTGCAAAGATGACTGACAAGCTCCCGGAGAACAAGAATTCTCTTCTTATTTTTTACTGTGGCGGTCCCACTTGAAAGCTGAGTCATAAATCTGCCAGGAAGGCAGAAAAATTAGGCTATACCAATATTAAAGTTTTTGCAGCAGGGTTCCCTGCCTGGAAAAAATCCGGAAATTACACGGCAGTTGAAGCTTCATACGTAAAAAATGTAATAGACAAAATGGAACCGGTCATCCTTATCGATTCAAGACCCACCAGGCCCAAATATGTCAAAGGGCACGTTCCTGGAGCATTGAGCATTCCAGACAGCAAATATGATGACAAAAAAGGAATTCTCCCCATTGATAAAAATATCCCATTAATTTTTTACTGTGGCGGCTACACATGAAAGCTCAGTCATTTATCCGCCAGGAAGGCGGTCAAGGACGGCTATAAAAATGTAATAGTCTTTGCTGCGGGTTATCCAGCCTGGAAAAAATTCGCAGGGACCACTTCTCAAGCTGCTGTCTCAGTCAAAGCAGGTGGGGAAGAAGGCGCCATTAATATTGAAAATTTTAAAAAAATTCTAGGTCAAAACCCATACAGTATTCAGCTTATTGATGTTCGAGACAAAGATGAATTTGATGCCGGGCATTTTAAAACTGCTGTAAATATTCCAACAGATAAACTTGAAAAAAGCGTTTCTACGCTTTCAGACAAACTGCCCATCGTTTTTGTGTGTAACACTGGAGCCAAAAGTGGAGAAGCCTATTATATGCTTCAAGATCTAAGGTCCGATCTTAAGAAAGTTTATTATCTTGACGCTACAACCAAATACAAAAAAGATGGAAGCTTTGAAATTCAAAAACCAAAATAAAAAACATTCAGGAGATAATCATGGTTAAAAAATCAATCACCACGCTGATGTTGATCGCCTTTACGGCTGTCACTTTTGCTGCGGCCTTTGCTTCGGAAGGGCCTGGCGGCAACAAAAGGAAGGGAAAGTATACCTACCGGAAGGTGTATAAAGCCTGTTCAGAAGCAGGTGTTGTGGCGTCTGCCACGCCGACTGTCAGCCCGGCAGACAAAAAAAAGGCTGAGTGGAAAGAAATTTTTGAAAACAGAAAGTTTGGTGCATTTGGTTGTGAAGACTATTGGGTAGGGCTTTCTGATAAAGACATTCTTGATATTTACTCATATTTTTATTCTTATGCTGCAGACTCACCTACCCCTGCGACCTGTAAATAATAATTGTAAAGGGGCGGCACGCACGCCCCTTTTACATTGCTCATGCAATCATATCAATGGAGATACCAATGAAACAAAAGGTTATCATAAAGCGTGTCCTGTTCATCATCGCTTTATTTACGATTGCTGCATCTTTTCAAGCGGTTGCCTTTGCTGCGAAAAGTAACGAAGAAGCTCCGGGTCGAAAGCTTGCCAAGCAGGCAGTGAAAGACAGTAAACGATGGTCAACAACTGACCACTCAAAAATTGATGCATTGAACCGGGACTTCAATTCTGGTGAAGAAGTGACAGAAGCCTGCATATCCTGTCATTCTGAGGCAGCGACTCAGTTCCATAAAACCATTCACTGGACCTGGCTAGCTTCCGGGAACAAAGATGATATCCGCTACGGCAAAGCCGGGTATTCAGTCAATAATTTTTGTATTTCCGGTAATGCCATGGAAGATAAAGGGTGTTTGAGCTGCCATACGAGCTGGAACAAAAAGGGAACTGAGGGTGCGGTAAACTGCTTAAAATGCCATAACACCTCTGGGTTTAATTTTGAAGAGGCGTTTGGCGACATAAAGGGATTTTTGGAAGATGATGACCCTGAAGTGACCGACATCATTAAAGACATTCAGCAGGAAGTAAAAACAGCTTTGGTAGAAATTGATTTCCCCAATAGAAAAAGCTGTGGTGACTGTCATTTCACGGGTGGAGGGGGTGATGGTGTCAAGCATGGCGATCTTGATACGTCTCTTGCAAAACCGAACCGGATGCTGGATGTCCATATGGGCACTGATGGTAAAGACTTTACCTGCACCCGCTGTCATACAACGACGGACCACAACATTGCAGGAAGAATTTATACCAATCCGGCTGTTAAAACCAGAAAAAGTTTAATAGAAGATGATTTGGCACCCAAAATTACCTGCGTATCCTGCCATAGCAGTTCACCCCATAAAAATGATTCTAAGATGAATGATCATACAGACGTGGTGTCCTGCCAGGCCTGTCACATCCCAAAATATGCCAGGGTTAACCCAACCAAGATGTGGTGGGACTGGACAAAAGCAGGCAAAAAGAAAGACGGCAAACCTTATGTTGAAAAAGGTGAATTTGGAAAACCAACCTATAAATCCATCAAAGGTGAGTTCAAATGGGAAAAAAATGTTGTGCCGGAATATTACTGGTTTAACGGCTCATTAACCAGTACCACAATTGATGATGTGATTGATCCTGGTCAAATAGTGAAAGTCAGTCATCCTGTTGGCGACAAAAAAGACCCTGAAGCCCGGATTTTTCCATTTAAAATCCACCGGGGTAAACAACCGTATGATAAAATCAATAAAAAACTGGTCGCACCGGTACTGTCAGGCAAAAATGGATACTGGTCAACATTTGATATGAACGATGCCATAGAGCGTGGTAACAAGACGCTTGGTATTCCTTACTCTGGTGAATTTGACTATGTTGAAACAACATATGCATTCCCTATTACTCACATGGTTGCCCCAAAAGAAAACGCATTAACCTGTACAGAGTGCCACGTCAGAAAAGGCTCAAGGCTTGCCAACATTACCGGTCTATATTTGCCGGGCCGGAACAACTCAAGCCTGATTGATACAATTGGGTGGCTTTCTGTCTTCGGTGCTCTGGTCGGAGTACTTCTCCATGGTCTGGGCCGATTTTTTACACGGAATGGCAAGGAGGAATAAATGAAAGATAAAAAAATTATTAAAATTTATCTTTACACCCGTTTTGAAAGATTGTGGCATTGGCTTCAGGCACTTTTGATTCTGGTGCTGCTGATTACCGGACTTGAAATACATGGCACATATACTTTGCTTGGATTTCAAACTGCGGTAAACATCCACAATTTCATCGGGCTTGCGTGGCTGATTCTTTTTGCCTTTTTTGTGTTCTGGCTGTTTATTACAGGAGAATGCAGGCAGTATATTCCCACGACAAAAAAACTGTTCTCTGTTGTCTGTTATTACTCATGGGATATTTTTAAAGGCAAAGATCACCCGGTTCAGAAATCAAAAGGGGCCAAACACAATCCTTTGCAGCGACTGGCGTATTTAGGAATTTCAGCAGTCCTGCTGCCAGGTCAAATGATCACAGGACTGTTGTATTATTTATACAACAGTCTGCCCTTGGAAGCTTCACTGCCTGTCATCGCAGTATTGCATACCCTGTTTGCCCTCCTGCTTTTAAATTTCCTTGTTATCCATATTTATATGACAACAACCGGGCACTCACTTTTCAGTCATGTTTCAGGGATGATAACGGGCTGGGAAGAAATTTATGAGACCACTGAAATTCAGGACTGGGAAACCCAGGCCACAAAAAGAAGTTAGACACTGCAGTATCCATAAAAATGCGGCAGGGCACTTTCCTGCCCTGCCGCATGGCTATGTATCATCATCAGGACAGTTTATTGTCATATCCTTTAGGACCTTTTTATACAGCCGTCAGAACAGTGTGCAACTCTTGGTAATATAAACCGTTTCATTTCTTTCACCTCCTTTTATACCTATCATCTGCTAGTATGTTAAAAATAACATCCACATCCTTTGTGTCAAGTTATAAAAGTTATGTAGGCATAACTTTATAATGACACCATTTTTTTTGTCTCGGGGAAACGATACAACACTGTTTCAGGCATGGTGTGTTTTAGACAGAAAATGAGGCAGTTGGCCTCCATTTATACTTAAACAAACAGCAAATCATACAGATTGGCTATGAAATAAAAATGCCCCTTGTCATAAGCTGTTTCATCCTTTATTGTATTCATAATCTCACTTTTTAACCGTTAAATTTCATCGGATGGCATGCTACTTGCTGATTAGGTCACAAGAAAACAGTATTGGCAACCTTAAATATAAGGAACTCTCTAATGGAAACAGACAAAGGGCTTAACAGATGAAACGCAGTTTTTTACAGAGTAAAAGAATTAATATGCTGAAAGGGATTCACCACGTCTTTGAATTCTATCGTGATGGATTTAGAGGAATGGTCCTTGGGAAAAAGCTGTGGACGATAATTTTTATTAAACTTTTTGTAATGTTTGCTGTTTTAAAGCTTTTTTTCTTTCCCAACTATTTAAATTCAAAGTTCCAGACCGAGGAAGAAAAGGGTCAGTTTGTCCTTGAGCAAATCACAAGGAACATTTCAATAGAAAAATAATTATGATCCATATATTCATAAACTGTAAACTGGAGGATAGACGATAATGATGGATATTGATCTGAGTATGGTGAACTGGGCCAGGGCGCAATTTGCTCTAACAGCCATGTATCACTGGATTTTTGTACCGTTAACATTAGGGCTTTCCTTTTTATGCGCATTTTTTGAATCTATCTATGTGCGCACCGGAAAAAAGGAATGGAAATCTATTACAAAATTCTGGATGACCCTCTTTGGAATCAATTTTGCCATAGGGGTTGCAACAGGGATCATCCTGGAATTTGAGTTTGGAACCAATTGGTCCAACTACTCTTGGATGGTAGGAGATATTTTTGGCGCCCCCCTGGCGATTGAAGGTATTTTTGCTTTTTTTCTTGAAGCCACCTTTTTTGCTGTAATGTTCTTTGGCTGGAACAGGGTTTCAAAAGGCTTTCATCTTTTCTCCACATGGATGGTTGCTGTAGGATCCAACCTGTCTGCAGTCTGGATTCTGGTAGCCAATGGATGGATGCAGAATCCAGTAGGGATGGCATTCAATCCAGAGACAGCAAGATTTGAAATGCAGCACTTTTTTGACGTTGTTTTCAACCCTGTTGCTGTATCCAAATTTACCCACACTTCAAGTTCCGGATTCTTACTGGCTTCTTTATTTGTACTCACCATCTCTTCCTGGTACCTTTTAAAAGGCAGGCACATTGAAATGGCAAAGAAATCTATTGCAGTTGCATCTGTATTTGGACTTTTATCTTCAGCTTATGTAGGATTCACCGGTGATGAGTCTGCTTATGTCGTGGCACAAAAGCAACCCATGAAACTGGCTGCAATTGAAGGGATGTATCAGGGAGAGACAAATGCATCCGTTGTCGCAGCTGGTATTTTAAGAAAAGGAAAACAGCCAGGTGACGGGCAGGACCCATTTCTTATAAAAATTGAAATCCCCTATCTTCTCTCCATTCTTGCAAACCGTTCTTTAAATTCATTTGTCCCGGGAATTGACGATCTTGTTTATGGCAATAAAGAACAGGGAATTGAGGGAGTAGATTCTGAAATTGCAAAGGGTAAAAAGGCATTAAATGATCTTTCTGCTTTTAAGGAAGCCCAGAAAGCAAACGACACGTTGAAAGCAGACCAGGCGCTAAAAGACTTTAAAAAGAATCAGGAATATCTGGGGTACGGTCATCTCAGCAAGCCTGAAGAGGCTGTACCGCCGGTTGCCATACCCTATTATGCATTTCATATCATGGTGGTACTGGGGACACTTTTCCCGGTTATTTTTGCTTTATTTCTTTTCTATTCCTTTAAAAACACACTGATTCAAAAGACATGGCTGCTTCCCATCGGATTGATTTCCGGTCTTTTAGGGATGATTGCTTCTCAAGCAGGCTGGATCGTTGCAGAACTTGGCCGTCAACCTTGGGCAATCAATGGCCTGCTTCCGGTTCACGTAGCAACAACAAACCTTGCTGCAAGAAATGTCCAAATAACATTCTTTATGTTTCTGGGCTTATTTACACTCTTACTTCTTGCAGAAATAAAAATTATGCTGAAACAAATTTCTATCGGGCCAAAGGAGGACAATTAAAATGATTTCAAACCTTGACTATGCCACTTTGCAGCATCTGTGGTGGATCATCTGCTCTGTTGTCGGCTCCCTTTTCTTATTTCTGACATTTGTCCAGGGAGGGCAGACCCTGTTGTGGCAAGTAGCGAAAACAGATCTTGAAAAATCTCTTGTCGTCACGTCCCTGGGACGCAAATGGGAATTGCCGTTTACTACGCTTGTTTTATTCGGTGGTGCATTGTTTGCTGCTTTCCCCAAATTTTATGCCACAAGTTTTGGCGGTGCCTACTGGGTATGGATTTTAATTCTGTTTTCATTTATTGTGCAGGCGGTCAGCTATGAGTACAGAAAAAAACAGAATAACCTTCTTGGGTCTGGTATCTATGAATTATTCATGTTCATAAACGGTTCTGTCGGCATCCTTTTAATCGGTGCAGCTGTAGGGACATTTTATACGGGTTCAAATTTTACCCTGGACCTTTACAACCGGGTCACCTGGGATTACACCCTGCTGGGAATAAACCTTCGAGGACTTGAAGCTGCCTTCTCATTATTCAATCTTTGCCTTGGGATATTTCTTGTTTTTAATGCCAGGTATTTAGGCGCGCTATATCTATTAAACAGTATTGATTTTTCATCAAACCAGGACCTTGAAACAAGATTGCGGAAACAGGCATGGATTAACTTTCTTATTGCCCTGCCCTTCTTACTCTATGTCCTTGTTTCAATCCTTTTCATGAAGGGGTTCAGTGTTGATAATGCGGGTATGGTCTCCCTGGTCTCTTCAAAATATCTGACAAATTTATTATCCATGCCAGTATTAATCGTGCTGTTGGCCGCAGGCATACTTCTTGTTCTTTATGGTGTTATCTCAGGCGCATTTAAAAATAGCAGCAAAGGGATTTGGTTCAGTGGATTGGGGTGCATTTTTGTGGGGCTTGTTGTCTTGTGTTTACCAGCATTTAACAACACCCCGTTTTATCCATCAAAACTTGATCTCCAATCCAGCCTTACCATATTTAATGCCTCTTCCAGCAAATTCACTCTGGCAACAATGACATATGTTGCCGTTGGTGTTCCTTTTGTTTTAGGGTATGTTGCATATGTCTGGAAACTCATGGATTCAAAAAAATTAACCGCAGATGAAGTCACAAATGAAGAGTCATATTAATGCTGTTGTTTAAAGTAAAGAACCACTATAAGGGAGAATAAAAATGATGAGTGCTTTTCTTTTAATTTCATATGTTATTCTGGTACTTGTTTCTTACAAAGGAAGTATTTATGTTCTGGAAAAAACAGATCTATTATAATCTGTTAAATTTATACTTCCAACTGTACAGATTATAAGATAAAATACACGTTCAATCATTAACTTTAATAAAGGAGATTTTTAATGGACAGATATGTATGCGGCCCTTGCGGCTATGTATATGACCCGGCAGACGGAGACCCTGACAATGGTATCGACCCAGGAACAAGTTTTGAGGATCTTCCTGCAGACTGGTGCTGCCCGATTTGCGGCGCATCAAAAGACGATTTTGAAAAAGAATAATTCGTTTTAAAGCCAGGCTGCTGATCTTATTCAGCCTGGCTTGTTTTTCTATTTGACTGCATAAAAAATAAGCAAGGATTTATGTCGTGGCCCTTTCTGTCGTAGACCTATATTCAAAAGTACTGCCAAAAACAAATTGTAAAGATTGTGGATTCCCTACATGTCTTGCCTTTGCCGGTATGGTTGTGTCTGAAAAACATCCGTTAAAAAACTGCCCACATATTGACCCTGAGATTTTAGCGGACGCTGAAATAGAACTTGAAGCGCAGTATAAAGAAGGAAAATGGCTGAAAAAAGATATGGCCAAAGAAGCCCTCGATTGGGCAAGGCAGAAAGCATCTTCCATGGCTCTGGAAGATATTGCCGTTCGAATTGGCGGGGAACTTAAAACTCAGGATGGAACCGATCACATTTTATTGCCTTATTTTAATACCTATATTTTAGTCACCAAAGACAGCATCTCAGATAAAAATGGAAATGAGTTGACAAGAAATGAACAAACATTTGTTTATATTCATATGGCACAAGGAGGGATTACCAAACCCACTGGGAATAAAAAAAGCTTTAAAGAATTTCCAAACACGGTATCAAAAATCAAATCCATGAAAGACCACGTGGAAGCCCCGCTTCAAAAAACCTTTGCATCTGATATCAACAAGCTGAAACAGGCCTGTGAGCGTATGGGTGGTAATAACAGCACTGCCCAGTATGAATCCTGTGATCTGGCCTATGATTTTGTGGTTTTTCCAAAAGTTCCTGTCACACTGATTTTCTGGAAAGCAAGTGAAGGATTTGAAGCGGAAATTAAGCTGCTGTTTGATGAAACTATTGTTGAACATCTGGATATTGAATCCATCATGTTTTTAAGCGAACATCTTCGAAAAATTCTGATTGACCATGCAAATACCGCATAGCGCTATTTAAGATAGGAATCCACTATTTTCAGGTACTCCCCCTGTTCTTTCAATTGATCAAGTGCAGACTGCAGCAATTCAATAATTTGATCATCTGTATCTTTGTGAAAAGCAAAATAGAGATCTGTTGTCTGAATCGTGTATACAGTCTCAAATCTATCCGGATCAAATCCATGCCTTTTCAGTTCCCACTTGCTGACATCTTCTCCATATCCCCACAGATCAATCCGTCCTGAATCAAGTTTTTTTATAGTCTGGATGGTCATTGGAACAGCCTTAACAATCTCATTGCCAAAGTCCATTTCCTTTAGAAGCTGCCCAACCACATCTTCTAAAATGACACCGATTTTGTACTTTTTTAAGTCCTTTTTTGATTGTATGACAATGTTGTTTTCCTTTTTTGCTGTCAGAACCATTTTATTGGTTCCCACAGGTCCTACCCATTTAAACAGTGTTTCTCTCTCTTTTGTTCTGGTGGTTGAAAATAAACATGTCTTTGGTTTTTGCAGTGTTTCGTTGTATCCCCTGGCCCACGGCAATATTTTAATATCTTTCCGTGTGAGATTTGAATTCACTTTTTTCAGCATCAACACAAGGGTGTCTGGAGCAATACCGTGTGCCTGTCCATTTTTTTCAAAATTATACGGTGGGTATTGTTCGGTCATTATAATCAGATCATCTACTGTATCCGCATGACTTGACTGAAGAATAAGACCAATGACAAAGAATATGGGTATGATGATACGCACGGTTTGGTTACAAACAATTTTCATATTCAGGTAAACTTTCATTATTCATTGGCCTGCAGTTGATATGATAACAAATGAATAAAAAAAAATCAATTTAAGGGAAATCCCCTAATAATTTACAGCATCTTAAAAATATACAAAATTTGTTCTGTTAAGAACGGATCAGTTGTGCTAAAGCCTTAACAACAATTGTTTCTTTTTAGAACAAACGGTATATGAATAAAATTTTTATCATTATTGTTTTTTTGGCGTTTGCTTATGCAGGATGGCAGCAGGCTGTTTTTGTTCCAGGCCAGGCAGACCAAATGCCAATGGAAATACTTTCCAAGGCGATGATAGATTCTGCCGATTCTGCTGTGGAACTCGCCATTGGCCTTGTGGGTGTAATGGCCCTTTTTCTAGGGCTGATGAAAGTAGCTGAAGCTGGCGGCATGTTATCCATACTGGCCAAGCTGATCCGCCCGTTAATGATCAGACTCTTTCCCGATGTACCAGCAGATCATCCTGCCATGGGAGCAATGATCCTGAACCTTGCTGCCAATGCACTGGGTTTGGGGAATGCTGCCACTCCTTTCGGTATACGCGCTATGCAGGAATTAAATAAGCTCAACCCTGTAAAAGGAGAAGCCACAAATGCCATGGCTCTTTTCATGGCCATCAATACATCTTCGGTAACACTTCTACCCACCGGTGTTATTGCATTAAGGGCTGCTGCAGGCTCCATTGAGCCGGCTGCGATTCTGCCGACCACCCTTTTTGCCACTATCGGTTCAACCACTGTTGCCATTGCTGCTTCCAAGCTTTACCAGCGTTTTTTTCCGCAATCTGCCGGGGTTGATGAAAACGAAAAGGCGTCTGCGGCTGACAATTTCAGTCCCGATGATACATTAAAAGAGGCCTCTGATGGTTACCCTTTATGGGTGTCATTTTCAGCACTTGGCATCCTGGGATCTTTAATCCCTTTGGCTGTTTTTTTTGGAAAGTCAATCTCACCCTGGATTTTACCCAGTCTAATGGTTGGGTTTCTCGGCTTTGGCCTGGCCAGAAAAGTTCGGATTTATGAAATTTTTGTTGAAGGTGCTAAAGAAGGGTTCCAGGTCGCACTGCGAATCATTCCTTACATGGTAGCGATCCTGGTCGCAGTAGGTATGCTGAAGGCAAGCGGCTGCCTTCAGTTGATTGTAAATGCTCTTTCAGGGGTTACAGCTAATTTCGGGCTGCCGGCAGATGCATTGCCCATGGCTTTAATGAGACCGTTCTCAGGGTCTGGCGCCTATGCCATCCTGGCGTCCATTATCAATGATCCCTCCATAGGGCCGGACAGCTATACAGGGGTTCTTGTCTCAACGCTGCAAGGATCAACAGAAACCACATTTTATGTTATGGCTGTTTATTTTGGTGCCGTCCAGGTAAGACGAATCCGGCATGCACTCGCCGCAGCCTTGACAGCTGATGCTGCTGGTGTCATATTCGCTGTCCTGGCCTGTACATTATTTTTAACTTGAATATATCCGGCCTGCAGGCGTTACAAAACAGTGTACAAAACAGGCAGCGTAATAAACGAGAGCAATATGCCATATCCAATCGCAGCATTTGACACATCGGCTCTCAAATTACCTGCAGATGCGAGCACACCTGACATGACCATTGGTGGCATTGCTGCCTGAAATACTGAAATCTGGTATACAGGTCCTTTCACGCTCAGAACAATCAATACCAGCATGGCAGCGGCAGGAAAGAGAATCATTTTTATAAGCAGGGTAATTAAAATCGGTTTAATATTGTTAACAGGCTGTTTCAATCGCAGTTGCGTCCCGACAGAAAAGATTACCAGAGGAACCAGGGTGGCAGATAACCCTTGAAGTGTTTTTGTCACGATGAGCGGATACACTGTTTTTGTTAGAATCAGCCCAATAATTAAAGCAATAAATGGGGGAAATCCAATGATTTTACTTAAAATTGGTTTAATGGTAACTTTTTGTGAACTCCCATAGATAGAGACGGCAATGGTTCCAAATGTTGCCAAAGCGATGAAAGATCCTAATTGATCATAGATAATTGCATAGCCTAAAAATTCTTCCCCAAAAAAGGCCGCCACTGCTGGAAACCCAAAGAAAGAAGTATTTCCAAGCGCAACTGACAACATAACAGCCCCTGTCATTTTTTTATCCCAGTTTAAATAAGCTGAAATATGCTTGACTAAAAAAACAGATATAAAAACAAGCACCCAGGGTATCAAGCCCAGAACCAGCAAATCCGTTTTTATTGTTATACCATTTATTTTCAATAATACGGTTGCAGGGAAAGAAAGATAGATAACAAACTGATTTAATACATTTGGTGTGTTTTCTGGAAAAATTGATAATTTGCGGGAGATGTTTCCCAGAAACAGCAGCAGAATCAGATAAAATAGATTTTCCATACCTCAACCATAAAACCGCTTCAACCCATGTCAACTTCAAAATGATTCCATACGTAAAGCATGAAGTGAAAAATGATTATTTATTTAATTTATCCGTTCCTGACAATTATGCATCCACCACATCAAGCAGTATAACATCAGAGATATTTAATTCTAACATTTTTATGCTTGCCAGCGCTCTTTTGGAATTTCTCTTCAAGGCCGGGAATTGTTCTGAATCTGCTTCAAGTTCGCGTAACAATTGTTTGACTTTGAGGATCTTTTCGTTGATCTTGTTTAAATCAGACATCGTGTTCATAGCTGACATTCCTTTTCGCTTCCTGCTTTTTTCCTCAAATCTTTAAATCTTTTTGCTTTTACTTCATATCGCGGCAGGCTGCCATAATCATAATATTCAATTAAATATCCCAGATTTGTTTTAAGCCTTAGTTGATCCTTCAATAAATTTTCAATATTTGATTTTGTCACCTCAGGCATCAATTCGACTTTCAACTTTATCCTGTCGACATCGCCCTGTTTATCAACAATAATTTCAAATTCATCGCCCAGTCCTTCAATCGACCGGACTACTTCTTCAATGGCAGCAGGAGAAAGCAAAACACCTTTTACCTTTGTTATATCGTCTGCACGCCCAATGACACCGCCTTTAATCAATCTGAATGTCCTGCCGCAGGAACAGGATTCTGAATCCCATTCAATGACATCTTTTGAATCAAACCGGATGCACGGTTGGGCAATCCTGTCTAAAGCTGTAATGACCATTTTCCCTCTGCGCCCTGGTTCTTCAATAATTTCACCGGTTTCTATATCTTCTATTTCAACAAGAAACATGGCTTCATTTACGTGCATGCCACACGGTTGTTCATCACATTCATAGGACCATGCACCGATTTCTGTTGCACCTGAATGATCGAAAACTTTTGCACCCCAGGCGGTTTCCATTCTTTTTTTTGTACTGGGAATTCCTGCGCCCGGTTCTCCTGCGCAGGTAATTTTGCTGATTGATAATTCACTTGGATCAATTCCCATTTTATTTTTTGCCACATCAGCCATTCTCAGCACATAGGTAGGCGTTGCCATCATAGCCGTTGCATTCAATTCTTTAATTTTCAGAATACGGGATTGCGTGTCAAGGACCCCTCCGGGGACAACTTCACACCCTAACTTTTCCGCTGCATAATGCCCTGCCCAGAACGCGACAAAAATATTATATCCAAATGGAAGGAACACACGATCTTTTGGACGGTATCCCTGGGCCCATAAAATAAAGGACCAGCACTCTGACCACCATTCCCAATCCTGCCATGTGTCTGGCTGATAAACCGGCTGTCCTGTTGTCCCGCTGGTCTGACGATAGGTTGAAACCTCTTCTAAGGGAACACATAATGCATCACCATAAGGGAAAGGGTCTTTATTCTGAATATCCCTCATCATTGATTTTTCAACCTTGGGAACATTTTTTATATCCTCAAAAGAACGTATATCATCAGGGGTTACGCCGGAACTGTCATATAGTGCTTTATGGAATTTTGAATGATGGTATGTCCAATTAAATATACGTTTAAATTTATTGAGCTGCAGCTGTTTTATCTTTTCCCGTGGTATTGTTTCAAGAACTGGATTCCAATATTTTCGGTGACTCATTTTATTATCCTTTGAGCTCATTTGGAATAATGGAGAGCCCTGCCATTCAAGAGGGTGTATTTGAAAAGAGGTATCACATTTCCATTATTCCAAATGATTAAACCTATTCACAATTGATTATTGATGTTTTTTTAGACTGGTCTTAACATATTCAACAATTTCCTTCCCCTTATATCCCTTTTTGTCCATTTTTTTAATATAGACATCAAACACAGGGCTGATTGCTTCTTTCCACCGTTGGGATTCCGCATCGCTGAGCTCTATGACTTCATGACCAAGACTTTTAAAATACGCCAGTCCAACTTTGTCACTTTCATCCCAGGCTTGACCATGTTTTTCAATCCATTCTTCATTAATCTGATTAATGATATTCTGGAGATCAGATGGAATCTTATTCCATTTTTGTTTGTTCATGACCACATAAAATGAAGAGGTATAGGCAATTGAAGTGCTTTTGGTCAAATAATCAGTTACTTCTCCCATCCGCCATCCTTTATTTACCTCAATTGGGTAAAGCGCACCTTCTACAATTCCTTTTTGGAGACTTTGATAGAGTTCAGGCATTGGAAGAGAAACCGGCGTTCCACCCAGTGCCTTAATAACGAGCGCACTGGTACCATGTCCTCGAAGTTTCATTCCGTTGAAATCATCCATTGTTTTAATTGCTCTGCCTTTTGTATGGAGCAGTCCTGCACCGTGGGCATGAAGATACATGACTTGAGTATCTGACAATTCTTCAGGTTTAAATTTATTATAGACATCATTCACTACCTTTGTCGCCTGGACACCACTTGTATAGCCAACGGGCAAATCAACACCTTCCAGCACAGGGAATCTTCCTCGTGTATATGCAAACAACGCCATGCCAACATCTGAAATTCCTGAAACAACCCCATCATAGACTTGTTTTGCTTTTGTAAGCGTTTGTCCTGGGTAATATTCCACAACCACCTTACCATCTGTTCTCTTTTTTATCTCATCACACCAGGCTTGTGCGAGCTTACTTTGAACATGGGTGGGGGGGAAAAAATTTGAGTACGTCAGTTTAATTGTTTTAGCGTAAAGGGTGGATGTAAAAAAAATTGCCATCAAAAAAATGGGGGTAACCCAAAAAAACTTAAAATGCTTCATTTTAATACTCTCCTTGGTTAGATTCGTTGTTAAACACCTATGGCCAGTTAAATCAACATAACTTAAGAACATTTGGCGGACAAGAGGTATATTTTAGGGGGGTACCAGGTATAAAATATACCTGTTATTTAGCAGAAGATAAAAAGGTTCTTAAATTTATGCTCTTGTTTGTAATACCAATTTTTTTCCGAATACTCTTCCGGTAAAATTCTATGGTTTTTCCAGACAGATTTAAAATTTCAGCGATTTCCTTTGTCGTTTTGCCAAATTTCACCAAATTGGCCACCTGGATTTCAGATGGCGTCAGGTTCAGAAATTCAAGTGACAATTTATGTAAAAAAGGAGAAACAATATTATCCAGTGTCGATTCTACTATATCCAGACACCCCTTCTGTCTTTCATCCAGCCTGGCTTTTCTGATTCTTTCGATATAAGGAAGTACAAGCTCCCGGACATTCAGCACCATTCTTTCTTCAAGCAGGCGTTTATCTTCTTCTCTTTTTTTGAGTAAAACCTTTAACGCGGTATTGACTTCTTCCAGACTTTTTGTTTTGTTTTCAAGCTCCTGGGTTCTTTGTTTAACCCGAAGTTCCAGCATGTTTTTTTCTTTTTTCTGTTTTGAGATATCTGTGATAACTGCAAAGCTGCCTTTAAAATTACCATTCGAATCAAAATATGGTGTGGGTGTCATGATGGTATGAAGTTTAGACCCATCTTTTTTTGTCCAGACGATTTCATATGGGGCGCTTTCCCCTTTTCTTCTTTTAGCGAGCTGTTCAAGGAGAATTTTTTTATTCTCATCATCCAGGAATTGATCGACTTTTTCACCGATAATCTCATCTTTTGTCCGCCCCCACATCTGGCAGAGCATTTCATTTGCATAGGTGGTTACCTGATGCTCATTAATTTCGCTTAACCCATCTCCCATGGTCTCAACAAGGGTTCGGTATCGTTTCTCACTGGTTGATAAGGCAGACGCTCTATTCGGTTTATTTTTAATACAGGACCTCTATGCTAACATTATTCTGTTTTTTTCCCGGCAGTTTTTTGAATCGTTGATATAATCCAGTCTCCAAGCGCTTTCTTATTTACCCTGCCAATCGCTTTCCGTATCAATCGAAGATCGAGTTCTGCTCTTGCCATCGTCTTATGACCTCCGGCAGAACCAAACATGGAAAACGCTTCTTTTGCCGTTTTGCCGGCACCCTTTCTTAATCCGTCATTCCGCATCACTATAATCAGTTTTTTGCGATAAATTCCTGAAATAACACTCCAGTTGACAATTGCAAGCGTTAAAAAGAAGTCAGCCACCACAACAAGTTCATCCGGTTTTGAAATGTTCCCTGCATGAAAAAAAACACGATTATTATATATTTTTCGATGTTTTATTGCCCGTCCTAAAAAATCAAGGTCATCTTGTGTTAATGCCGCCCGTTCAACTTTTGTAACAATATTGTTATCTGCAAATCGATAAAGGTACTGAAATGCCCTGATATCCTTTAAACTTGCCTGCCGGGTAAAATCTGATGTGTCTGTTTTTATTCCCAACATCAACGCAGCAGCCAATTTTGAAGACGGTTTTATTTTTTTTGTTTTAAGATACTCAGTCAAAATGGTTGAACACGCCCCGTAGTTAGATCGAATATCCGTATACGGCGCATCATCACACGTTAAAGGATGGTGATCAATAATAGCATTAAATTTAAACCGTTTAAACAGGTCATTGTGATCGGGCTGAGAATCTACAATTAAAAAAATATCAAATTCCTTTTTTCTGATTTTATACAAGGGAATGAGCCCAGGCTCTGTGTACTCAATCATGGCAAGGTTGTCCGGCCTGCTGATTTTATTGAAGTAGGTAATGGAGACTTCACTTACTTTCCGCCATAACAATCGTTTTACAGCCATGGCACTGGCGATTGCATCAGGGTCGGCATTGATCACAACGAGCACCTTTGAGGCCCCATTAAACAGGCTTAAAAACTGAGTGACTTTTTCCCGATTACTCATAGGGTAAAACGTTCCTTTTGTTGCCGCTGAAAAACAGTGTCAGGGTAATAAAAGAATACCCAATTATTGCGCCTATTGCAAACCATCCATAGAAAACACCCAGAGGCGCTAAAACAATTGCGGTTAACCAATGAATCCAGATAACTGTAGGAGAATGCAGTTCAATTGGAAAATCGCCAAACCTGCATATAACTGACAAACCGCAGAGGTTCCAACCATATAAAGAGGCAAAAACATGCAGGTTCAGTAACCATTTTGACCGCAATGGGTCATAACCTTCAGACATCTGCAAAATGATGTAGGCGATCCCGGTGACCGCTGTAAAGATTAAAAACCCTATCCCTGATGTTAAAAAAAGCTTTTGCTGAATATCATCGGCATGCTTGGAATACAGGTAAAAAACAGTAACAACTGCGATAAAAAGTGCCGATGTGACAAATATTTGCGGTATAAATTTTTCAAATAAAATAAACACAAAAAATATGATTACCCCGAGTGTAATCGTCCAGAAGCACATCTCCATCAGTATTTTGGAAGAAGAATCTTCTATCTTTGTTAACATTGAAAAAGCAACAGAAAGAGAAATCAGGGATAATGGAAACGAAAATCCTAAAAAGAAAGTATTCAATGTTAATTTTTCCATGGTCACGAATTTAAAATACTCATTATTTAAGATAACCAGCGAGGCCATAATAATTCCAATGGATAAGCATAAAAGCGATGCCAAATGAAACTTTTTTGATACCGATTCTCCGGGATCAATAAACAGAAGCGGTAAAAACGAAAATGCGTTTATCCTGATTTTTTCGACCAGGGCAAAAAGCAATACTGAGACCAGTATGGTAATGGGATACAATTTTAAAAATGCTGAAAATGCATAAATTAAGGACCCTAAGAAAAAGAACAGAACAGTTTTAGAAACTTCATATCGGCCCTGGGTATAATACAGCAGGATTGTGCCGCCTGTGCATAGATTAAACAAAAAAATATGAATTCGTTCAAAACTATAGCCTTCTGCAGGGAAGTAAATATGAATAAATCCAAAAACAAGTGCTGTAATCATTAGTATGGAAAAAAGAATTCTTAATTTATTGTTCATGTCGAGTGTTTCACCTTATCTGCCGAGTAAGTGTTTCAGCGCGGACAAAAGCAGTCTGTGTTGAAATGAAAACCCGTTTTTTAAAAGCTTTTCAGGCAAGACTCTAGCGCTGGTTAAAAGAGTTTCTTCCCCCATCTGACCCCAGAACAGTTGAATCAAAAATTTTGGAAATGTGAACCTGACCTTTTTTAAAAACACACTGGCAAGTGTGTTTGAAAATTCAATATTGGTCACCGGGGTTGGCGCTGTCAAATTTACAGGACCGTTAATACTATTTTCTTTCAGAATATATAAAATACCTGACAAGGCATCTTCCATGCTGATCCAACTCATATACTGCCCCCCATGAGAAAGTTTCACACCACAGCCTGTTTTAAATGGAATCAGCATTCTTGCCAGCGCACCGCCAGAAGGTGTCAGGACGACTCCAATTCTTAATTGAACCGTCCGAATTCCTGCTGTTTGTGCTGTCATAGATGCCGTTTCCCATTGTTTACAGACGTTGGATATAAAGCAATCCCCGGTTTCTGAATGCTCAGACAGTTTTTCACCCTTTCCTTCACCATAATATCCGATAGCTGAAGAGGAAATAAACACCTCTGGCTTATGATCGAGCTGCATCATTTTCTCAGATAGCAATTGGGTTGGAATCACCCTTGAATCAAGAATTTTTTTCTTTTGCCGGTCTGTCCATCTCCCCCTTGAGATATCGACACCATTCAGGTTAATGACCGCATCTATCGGCCCTGCTTTTTCAAGGTCCAGATCTCCTTTATAAGGATCCCAGAAAATTTCATCTTCCAAAAGAGTTGTTCTCTTTCTAACTAAACGGATCACCTCATGCCCGCATGTTCTTAAAAAAGGGACCAATGCACACCCTATGGTTCCACTTGCGCCTGAAATAAGGATTCGTTTTTTTTTCTGCTTCCCCGCGTGCTGCTCAAGATCACGTTTAAGTATCGTATGTCTGTAGTTAAACATACGTTCAAATTCTCTTTTTGCAAACCCATAAAGCGGCCGGCTTAAAAACCCAAATGGCAGTCTGAATGATACGTGGTCTTCCATTATTGCCCTCTGATCTCCGTCTCTTATAAATCTATGGGTATGTTCCCACTTTGAAAACGGCCCTTTTGTCTGCCGGTCTTTAAACTCCTCATTCTCTTTATACCCGATATGTTCAGCCTCCCAGATCATGGGTATACCAACGATACGGATCCGGAATCTTACTTTTACCCCCTTCTTAATTCCTTCTCCCTGGCGCCAGACCATTTTTAATGGCGCCCATGGCGGCGTAAGTCTTGCGATAGCCCCATTTGTTGTATGCCACCTGAAAAGCATTTCAACAGGCACATTTATGTTTGTACTTTTTTTATAAATACCATCACTCATATTTTACTCTAAATACCAAATGATCCATTGATTTTAGGCACCTTATACTATAATAATAATCTTTAAGTAAAATCCTTTTTACCAGAAGGGATGGTTAAGGTTTCACGGCACACTCTTTGCATCAGCCAAAACAAGGTTAGCTGATGACACAAGATTGTTTTGAATTAAAAAACCCTATTCAACTGTAGTTTGAATTTTAAATTGAATGATTGAAAAAATGGAGGATGAAAACATGGACAAATATGAATGCGTATGTGGATATGTATATGACCCGGCAAATGGTGATCCTGATAATGGAATTAACCCAGGAACATCTTTTAATGATCTGCCTGATGATTGGGTCTGCCCGCTTTGCGGCGCCACAAAAGATAACTTTGAAAAAATGGACTGATCGTCTGCTAGGGAGGAATAAGATTAATGTATAAACCGATCGAAATAGCCGATGGAATATATTCAGTGGGTTGCAGAGACTGGGATATCAGAGATTTTCATGGTTACTCTACATATGAGGGAACAACATATAACGCATTTTTACTTTTAGGTGAAAAAAACATACTCATTGACACGGTAAAAGAAAAATTCTCTGATGAACTGCTGTCCAATATTGGAAGGATAATTGATCCCAAAAAAATAGATGTCGTCATCAGTAATCATACAGAAATGGATCATTCCGGAGCCATTCCAAACATAATGAACGCTATTGGAAAAGACAAGCCCCTTTATTGTTCAAAAATGGGGAAAAAGAACCTGAAAAGTCATTTTCATTGTGATTTTAATTTTCAGGTGGTTGGCAGTGGTGATCAAGCCAAAATTGGAAATAGAACATTTGCTTTTCTTGAGACAAGAATGCTTCACTGGCCAGACAGTATGTTTACGTATCTTGTAGATGATGCCATTCTCTTTTCAAGCGATGCTTTTGGACAGCATTATGCTGGCGATAAATTTTTTGATGATGAAATCGGAGATGAAATTATCCCGCATGCGAGGAAATACTACGCCAATATTCTATTGCATTTCTCTCCAAGAGTTCAGGCGTTACTCAAAGATGTTGGAAAAATGAATCTAAAAATTGATATGATCTGCCCTGACCATGGGATTATTTGGAGAGAAAATCCATCTAAAATCATTACGGCTTATGATGAATGGTCAAGACAGGAGCCGACTAAAAAAGTAGTTGTTATTTTTGATTCAATGTGGGACAGCACAACAAAAATGGCCAGATCCATCACCAGTGGTATAGAATCAGAAGATGTGCATGTCAGGCTGATGAATACGAGAAAATGGCATCGAAGTGATATTATGACAGAAGTAATTGAGGCGGGGGCCATCGTTGTGGGATCTCCGACGTTGAATAATAGCATATTCCCAGTAATAGCTGATGTTATGACCTATATTAAGGGCCTGCGCCCGCAAAACAAGATAGCAGCTGCCTTTGGATCCTATGGATGGAGTGGTGAAGCCGTTAAAATATTGAACAAGGAATTCGCTGAAATGAAATTAGATATTATTGACGAAGGCATTAAAGTTCAATATGTTCCTGGTGAAGACGATCTGAATAAATGTTTTGATTTAGGCGTAAAAATTGCCAGGACCTTAAAGGAAAAATTATCTTAAGGGAACAATAAACTGGAGGAAACAATGCCAAACGATTTTAATGCAGACGATATCTTTGAAATGGCAAAAAAGATAGAAAAAAATGGGGCCATTTTCTATAGAGATGCCGCCCGCCAGGTAGGCGGCGAAAAAAGCAAAGAATTCCTTTTGGAACTTGCAAGTATGGAGGACAGCCATGAAGCGATTTTTGCTTCAATGCAAAAAGAATTAAAGGACGATGAAACGCTCTCTACAACATTTGATCCAGATGATGAAAATGCCATGTACTTGAAAGCACTGGCAGACACTCGTGTTTTTTTAGATAAAGAACAGCCTGACAGCAGTTTAAAAAGCATATTAAATACGGCTATTCAAACAGAAAAGGATTCAATTGCGTTTTATCTTGGGATGAAAGAATTGGTCCCTGCAAAACTCGGCCAGTCAAAAATTGATGATATTATTAAAGAAGAAATGGGACATATCAGACTGTTGGCCGGGAAACTGGCTGAATATTATTAATTTACTCAAGTCATCATAACAAACCCCCATTGCACCTTTTGTCGGCAGTGGGGGTTTTGTTTTGTAAAAAAATGTATCTTAAAAAATCATTATAAGACAGTTTTTTTTCTAGTCTTTCCATAGGCCATGCAAATTACAATACGCCCTGGCAACGACTTTTGCAGCATCTGTTTTAAACTGTGCTTCAGGTGCATCACTTGGGGTCAGCATCTGTCTTTGGACAAAAGTGTCATCGGCTGAGGCAAGTTCGATCCATTCTATATAATGATCGTTCCCCATGGGATGTGGTACACTGCCAACTTTTACCAGATAACCGCCCTCAACTTTTTCAACGACAGGAACATGTTTTTCTACTGCAGCATCAATGGTGTTTTCAACAACACGGTCCATTGGTTTCCCACAGCAGGTAACAGGGGGTTGTTCTCCGTGGAGGACCTGAACGATGTTGCCACATTTACTGCATTTATATATTCCAAGTTGTTCTGCCATGCTTAATTCTCCTTTTTTGGTTTAATGATGATTCTGATAGTTAAAATCCCTAGTCCAGATTATTAAGATAAACTATAATCAAATAACAATCCTATATCTTTATATTCAATTTATTAAAAATTTTCCAGCGAAATTTCAGACGAATGACCTGTTAATACCCCACTGAAAATTTTTTGTGCCAGGTCATCTTTATCACTGGCCACGTGTTTGAAAATAGACGCCATTTGAAAATAAATCTCATTTTGAGATTTTAAGGCTACGTATGAATTGGATATTTCAATATTACCCTGTTTTGTCCCAACTTTAGACTTAGCCATCTTTTATCCCTCCTGGACTTTTATATATCCTATATAGTTTGGGTACCAGCAAACATCATACCAGTTATATAAAAACAGTTGTGACTTGTTCGAAAACCACGCCAGCTAAGCGAGTCGCAATACTAAAAATAATGATGAAAAAATCTATTTTTAAGGTTCAGGAGACAATCATGTCTCAAACAATCGTATCAGCAATCATATTAAAACAATACAAATGTGTACCAAATGAAACGTTAAAAATGAAAAATATTATCGATTAGAGATCTTGGAAACGTATACTATCAGAAAATAGATAATTTTTTCAAGGCGTTATTTATTTTTTTATTTTCAGGAGCAGCAGATTGCGTCATTCATATGATGATGGTGGTACACATCTTGAATTACCCTGCAATAGTAAATCAATTTGATGCGGCGATAAAAAAATCGCAAACATGTAAACAACATAACGATCAAGGGAGAAAAAATGAAGATTGAAATCAAAAAGAACCTGGTTGAATTTACACCTGAAAATGATGATGAAAAGTCAAAATTACTGGCATTGTGGAAAACAGTTGTTGACTGTGTGAGGTTCAGTAAAAAGCTTGTTCCAGTTGGAAAATATATTCCAGCAGAAGATAAATTTGCTAGATTTGCCATTGAAGGCGAAGATGGCGGGGAAAAATCCGGGGATTCCTATCCTGAAATCTATGCTGAGAATGACTGTCGATGCTACTGCCAGACATGCAACAAATACGTTGAACTCAAAAAAGGAGATCGCATCCCTCCCTGTTGCGGTAAACTAATGGAAGTGCTTGATTAACCTGTATTCACGGTTAAAGTGTTCTTTTATTACCGCAAAGCGATAACGCTTTAACCATCTGCTCAAGATGTCTTTTCTCCGCCTGGGCGAGCGTATAAAACATTTGAACGGCACTTTCCTGGTCCTGATTAGAATTTTCAGCCATTGTCTTATACAAATCATAGGCTGAAAATTCTAATTCAATCGCAAAATCAACGATATCGACACAATCGTCTGAGGTTTTATCGAATAGTAAGTCATTGATTTCACTTAATGACTTACCTCCTTCCAAAATCTCTCCTCTGCACCTTTCAAAATAGAGATCAAATTCCAGTTCAATGTCACTGCTCTTTTTTAACTGGTTATAAATAGATTTTGCATGGGATACTTCTGCCTGCTGCATTTTCTCCATCACCAGAACAAGTTCCGCATCGTCAAATTTTTCTTTCGCAAAAGAATAAAAATAGTAGGCACCTTTTTCAAAATCGATGGCTTTTTCCATAATTGCAGTTGAAGTAACATCTGAAGGGAAAAGATCTACCCTTGGCATATCCAGCAGGATCTCGCCTGTATATTCAAACATGCCGCCCTTTAAATAGTAAAGGTGATTCTGGTCATACCCTGCCTCTTCTGCAAACAAAGCAGCAACTTTTGAGCGGCTGCTGGTCCTGCAGTAAAAAATCAGATCTCTGCCGTCATCAAACACAAAAGGATCAAATTGTATCTCAGCTAAAGGGATGTGTGTTGCCCCTGGGATATGATCCAGACGATATTCATCAAGCTGCCGCACATCAACAATAAGAAATTCTTTTTCCTTTTTATCTTTTATGAGCCTTTCCAGCGCTCCAGCACTTAATGCACGAATCATCCTCCCCCCCCTTGTTTTGATAGTGTTATATTCCCCACCCTTTTTTAAGTATATCCAGGTTTTCGGACAAGATCTTCATATAATCAGATTCCATTTCAAGCATTTGTTCATCTTTCTTTCTCAACCATTCAGAAAGCCAGGCAAACCTTAACGCCAGTATGTATTCTGGTAAAAACTGCCATCCCAGCTTGCTGTACAGGTTTTTTTTTTGCATATCGTTAATACATGTCATAACCATGGGCATCCCCAACCCATCCGGATCTTCAATTCCTGCACATCCAATAAGGTTGGCGGCATCATAAATATCTGGTTTTATGCCTGTAAACTCCCAATCGATAACGGCTTTGATCTGATCCCCTTTCCAGATAATATTCAAAGGGTGCAGGTCGCCGTGGCAGAATCTTTGAGGCAATGCATCATGAACTTTCATAAACTTTTTTTCCAAAAGTTCTAAATATGGCAGAAACTTTTTATAAGTTCTAGTTTCATACATTTTCATCTCATGAAACAGTTTATAAATATACGCTTTAATAGAAAAAGTATTAAATTGAATTTTCTGCTGAATATGGGTTGATGCTTTATAAAGCTGACCTAAAAACAAGGCAAAGCTTTCCCCCATTTGGGAAGATTTCAAATAATCTGGTCTGGCAATACTTGTACTGTTTAAAAATGGGGTGATTTGATAACAGGCATCTTCATAAAATGGTAAAAACTCCCCTGCAACCGATTTTTGACTCATTAATGCCTGTTTCAAACCCTTTTGATTCAAATATTCCAGTGTCCTGGCAACTCTCTGCCTGACATGAAATTTGTCTGCTGAAAATTTTTCCAGTAAATACAACTCCCCGGAGCGGGTCTGGAAAACAGTTCTGGACAGAGACCGCTCCGGGCTTCCCTGGATATCAACATCCGGGCAAAGGCCGGCAAATTCAATACCCCAATGATGATTCAGCCATGGAATGAACTTGTCTCTGCTATGATGAGATAACTCTTGCAATCTGCGATTCCAACTGTTCTTTTGGCAAGGCACCAATCAACTTATCAACAATTTGACCATTTTTTATTAACAGCATCGTTGGTACACTCGTAATTGAATATCTCGACCCAATTGCAGGGTTTTCATCTAAGTTTAATTTGGCAATTTTTAATTTACCACTGTATTTAATTGAAAGCTCATCTAATACAGGAGCGATTGCGCGGCAGGGACCACACCAAGGTGCCCAGCAGTCCACAAGTACAGGCAATGCAGAAGAAAAAACCACCTTATCAAATGTATTATCTGTAACATTGATGGGCTGGGTCAAGCTTTCAACTGACAAAGAGGTACTGCATTTCCCACACTTTGGGGCATCATTTATTCTCAGTATTGGCACGCGATTTTTAGTCCCGCACTCGGTGCACAGCAAAATTATACTATCTTTATTCATGGCGATATCCTAAATCTTTGCTGCAATTTCTTTCCCATACGCTTGCGCAGCCTGGATACCACCCTCTACCCAGCTTGCTTTAAGCATCAGGGGGCCAGATACCATTTCCATGTTATAAATGTGTTTCATGGTTTCAAAAATTCTTCCTGGTGCCTCACCGCTCCATCCATATGCACCAAAAGCGCCGCCAGGTTTATCAGCAAGTTCTGCTCTCTCTGCAATAAATAATATCTGTTTCATGGATGTAATCATCTCGCCATGGTACGTTGCCGAACCAAATGCATATGCATCATACCCTTTAAGGTCTTCCTCACTTTTTATCTCGCTTGTTTTCTTTACAACAGCTTCATGTCCCGCGATCCGGATACCTTCTGCAATAAGGTTTCCGATTGCCTTTGTCTCGTCAGCCCGTGATGCATATACAATTAATACCTTTCCCATTTTTCCTCCTTTATCCAGTTAAAATTTAAATAGAATTTTTGAATTTGCTCTTTTTATATTTCTTGTTCCAGTCATAAACATTGCTTTTTTTAATGTTTTTTTAATGTGTTCAAGATGCAATTTAACACCAAGGGTGCCTGCACCAACGGCAGCCCGTATAATATCTCTTCCTAAAAGAACGGCATCTGCTCCCAATGCCAGCATCTTTAATACATCATAACCGGTTCTTACACCACCATCTGCCGTGATTGTAATTGACTCTCCAAGCTTCTGTCTGATTAGGGGCAGCATTGTTGCGACCCCGGGTGTCGAATCCAACACCCGCCCGCCGTGATTGGATACTGCAATAACACTGGCACCTGCATCTGCACATTTTTGAGCCTCTTCCGGCATCATAATACCCTTTGCTATGAATGGCAGTTTTGTAAATTTAACCAATTCTTCAATATCTTTCACGCTTTTTTTAAAAACAGGTTGGCCATGCAGCGCCATAATGGTTGAACCGCACCCGTCTAAATCCACCCCCACAGCTTTGCACTGATACTTTTCTGCTTTTTCAATTAATTTTTTTAATACATCCTGTGACCTTGGTTTAAAGATAGGAATGCCATAACCATTACACGCTTTCATTGAGTTCAATGAAGGATTGTCCTCTGGTGTGTAAAACCATGTATCTCCTCTAAGTCCAAGTGTACCTGCTTCCCTTGATCCTTTCAGTACTGCCGTACAGAACATGGTTTCATCAAGGGCGTCATTGTATTTTTGAGCACCGGCTGTAGATGCTGCCAATACGGGCAGATCAAGATTAATACCAAGAAAAGAACAAGATGTATCCGGTTCAAAATGGTCACCTATAACAGACATGTTAAACTGGACCTTCTCAAGTGCCTGTGCGTTTGCCCTGAATGACCTTCCCTGACCAGCACCGCCAAGTCCAATGGGTTTACCATATGCCTCCCGCTGACAGATTTTATCAAAACTGCCGTCACAAGACGGATACGCCGCACAAATTCCTTTCATCTTTTTCCTGGCCAGGTCTCTCACCTGCTCAAGCGATTCCGGGATGTCTTCCATTTTTAAAATCATTCTGTCGTCTGCAGTGCAGGTCTCGCAATTTTCGGGTTTTTCCCTGCTCTCAAATGTTTCATAGCAAATAGAACAATACCATTGATTCATTGACTATCTCCTTTATTGATTTGATCCGAATTTTTCATATGGTATCCATCTTATCGTCTCTATAACAAAACCCCCATGCCGCATTCGGATTAGCCACTGCCAAGGATATCATTCATTTCTGGTTTAGCAAAGCTGTATTCAAAAAGAGGCTTCTTTTTTAATACCTCCAGCCGCTCATGAAAAGGAATTCCTTGTTTCTGATATATCACCCCGGTTGGTATTTTATCTTCGCCCATGTGCGCTGTTATCAAGGCTTTTTCATAATTGGTGACATCATGATCTGTCTCTTTCAGGTCAAAAACTCTTTGTTTGTACCATAAATGTGTATTAATTTTATTGAAAGACACACAGGGCTGATAAATATCAATCATGGAAAAGCCTTTATAGGCCATCGCCTCGATAATTAGATCTGACAATTGATCGATATTGCCGGAAAACCCTCTGGCAACAAATCCCGCACCAGACGTCAATGCTGTCGCAACCGGGTTAAACGATGATGAAATCGTTCCCTTATTTTGAATTTTGGTTTGCATCCCCAATTGTGATGTGGGGGATGCCTGCCCCTTTGTTAAACCATATACCTGGTTGTTATGAACCAAAAGTGTGATGTCAATATTTCTTCGAATTGCTGCTAAAAAATGGTTTCCGCCCTCTCCATAACAATCTCCATCCCCTGAATTGACAACAATATTTAGCTGGTGGTTGGCAATTTTTGCACCGGTTGCAAGCGGCAGGGCCCTCCCATGCAGCCCATGCAGCATATTGCAGGCCATAAAGTTAGGCGTTTTCCCAGCCTGTCCAATGCCTGAAACAATTAACAGATCCTTGGGTTCAAGACCCAGTGAAACAAACGCCTTTTTCATTGCTGTCAATATGGCAAAATTGCCGCATCCGGGACACCATTGATTTTCGTTATCTATATCAAACTTTAAGCCTGCCATATTAACTCCCCATTATCTGTTTTACCCTGGTCTCAATATACTCTGGATACAGTGGTCTTCCATCATATTTTGAAATACAGGAAACATATTCTATCCCTGTTATCTGACGGATCAAAGTCCCCAACTGACAGGTTGAATTTCCTTCCACCATTACCAATTTTTTATTTTCAAGCTGTTTCTTGAGCCTATGTGAATCCAGCGGCCAGATATCTTCCACAATTATCCAGCCGGCATTCATCCCCTGTTCCCTTAGATTTAAGCAGGCCTCCCGAATGCTCCCCTTTGAAGATCCCCACCCTGTCAGATAAAACGAACTATCTTTACAGAACATGGACGGCAGACTCATTTCCTGTTTCATTAAAGACATTTTTTTAAACCTTTTTTCAACCATGGAGACTCTAATATCGGGATCTTCTGTTGACAATCCCTGGTCCGTATGTTCGTTTCCGGTTGCCCTTACCAGCGCATTTGAAACGCAGGGAATTTGCCTGGGAGAAATGCCTGTCTCAGTGAATTTGTATCTTAAATACAGGCCTGGTTGAGACAGTTCTGTCTCTTTTTTTAAAAATGTTTCATACTCTCTGCCAACCACAAAGTCATTGGGTTCGGTTTTTGCGGAATCAATCAGATATTGATCCATTAAAACAATCGCAGGAACCTGATACTTATCTGATAGATAAACTGCCTTTTTTACGGTATTAAATGTTTCAAGAACACCGCCAGGTGCGAACACGAATCTCGGGAACTCATCATGGGATGCATGAAGAGCAAACAACAGGTCTGCCTGTCCTGTACGTGTCGCAAGGCCGGTTGCCGGTCCCGGCCTCTGGGCATTAACGATAACCAGGGGCGTCTCACTCATTCCTGCCAGCCCTAACCCTTCGGTCATGAGGCAGAACCCACCCCCAGATGTCGGAACAATGGATCGGACTCCGGCAAAAGAGGCACCGATTGCCATATTCACGGCAGCAATCTCATCTTCTGCCTGTTCGATAACAATCGGCAGATGTTCTCCATACGCTGCGGCATTGCTAATAATCGGCGTACCAGGGCTCATGGGATAAAAGGGAAAAAATCTGCAGCCTGCTGCCAGCGCTCCCAGAGCCGCAGCTTTTGCACCGGTCATCACTACGTTTCCATGAGATTTTGATGCCATAT
>CAYFKW010000013.1:70473-102498 GCA_964343845.1 uncultured Desulfobacula sp.
AAAGGGGTGAGAAAATGGAATTTCTTTTGCACGGTTATATCCTTTTCAGCAGCCTTTAAATTTAAAGACAGCACCTGGCTGCCTTTTGTCTCAAACTGCTGTTTCAATACAGATTCAATATCTTCAAACGCTGTACCGATCATGGCAAGAACAGCGCCTGCGGCAACCGTATTGGATGCGATCTCTGAACCGACTTTTTTTGCTATATTGTCAAATGGGATGCTGTAAACATTTGGTTGATTTGAGTCATTTTTGTCTTGATTTAAAAGAACGATACCCTTTGGTGCTAACCGCTCTTTATGAATATCAAACGTTTTTTGATCGATGGCAACCAATATGTCCGGACGAAGACAAGGTGCACTTAACGGTTGATTTGCAACCCGCAGCAGATGAAAGCTGTGGCCTCCTCTGATACGTGATTCAAAGTCATCTATAGAAAAAATGAACAGCCCTGCCCGTTGACACACTTTGGCAAGCAAGGCACCTATGGTTTGAATTCCTTGACCTGCAGCCCCCCCTATCAGTATCGTTATATCTTTAATCATGCATGACTCTCTAATCTTATTCAGGATGGTTCGATTTTAATTTAAAAATACTCTCTGAAAAGAATTTAAAAGCAAAATCCAGACCAGTTGACTTGCTGGGTTTTAAAAATCTTAAGTCAGCCTGTTTTTGTCAAACCCGTATCTATGATTTACTTTTGCTTGAAAATATGGCACAAATTGTGCAGAATTTATTATCTGAAATGAATCGGGAATAACCCTGTTTGTCAGCAAAGGAGAACCAAATGGCCGGAGATAAAACAACATTATATGCATTAAGCACATGCAGTCACTGTAAGTCTACCAAAAGACTTTTATCTGAATGTGAAGTTGAATATGATTATATAGAGGTTGATGACCTTGAAGGTGACGAAAGAAAAGCCATCCTGGCGGATATCAGAGAACTCAATCCCCGTTGTTCTTTTCCAACCATCAAAATCAATGAAACCGTAATTGTTGGATATAAAGAAAAAGAAATTAAGGAGGCATTGGGAATGAAATGAAAGTTGATCAATTATATGCAGCATTAAAAAAATCCCAGGAAGCCAAAGGTATTTATTTCAATCGGGACAAAGATCTTGTGTTTGAGCTTCTTGAGTCCCTTTTGTTAAATAAAGACCGATATGGATATATGGCATGTCCCTGCAGACTCGCTTGTAATGACCGTGAAAAAGATAAGGATATCATCTGTCCTTGTGTGTATCGAGCTCCTGATTTAGAAGAGTTTGGTGCTTGTTACTGCGGGCTTTATATATCCAAAGCTCTTCATGACAAGAAAATCCAGGCAGAATATGTCCCGGAAAGAAGACCCCCTGAAAAAATATTTTAACCCTTAAAGGAGAGACGTATGGACGATTGTACACTACCCGTAATGAATACAGGGCTTAGAGGTGTCGATGTTGCCAGTTCAAAAATCTGTGATGTCCAGGGGAAAAAAGGGAAACTGATTTACCGGGGCTTTTTAATTGAAGACTTAGCCGAAAAAGCCAATTTTGAAGAAATATGTTTTCTTTTATTATATGAAAGACTTCCCCAAAAAAAAGAACTTGAAGATTTTACGCAGAGTTTAAAGCTGAAAAGGACGATACCTGATAATATCTTTTCTGTTTTAAAGGCACTGCCAGCCGATATGAACCCTATGGATGTTCTCCAGATGACAACCCCTTTATTAATACAGAACGATCCGAATGTCGGGGAACCCGGTATTGAGAACACCTTGTACAGTGCAGAAAACCTGGTTGCAGGCATAGCAACAATTACAGCTGCATGGGACAGGATAAGAAACAATAAAGAACCTGTTGCTCCAAATAATGACCTGAGTCATGCAGCAAATTTCCTGTTTATGCTGAATGGTAAAATACCGGATGATGAAACTGCTCATTTCTTTGATACAAGCCTGGTCCTTCACGCAGAACACTCATTCAATGCGTCTACGTTTACCGCCAGACAGGTTGCATCTACCAGAGCCCATATTTATGCAGCTATTTCTGCAGCCATCGGATCTCTTTCCGGTGCACTCCATGGCGGGGCAAACGTCAGAGTAATGAAAATGCTGAAAGAAATTGGATCTGTTAATAAAATTGATAATTATATTAACAACATTTTAAGTTCAGGCGGATTAATCATGGGCCTTGGGCATGCTGTTTATCAGACAGATGATCCCAGAGCCATTATCCTGGCTCCCATGAGCAAACGGATGGGAGAAATCGCCAATCAGCCTCTTTGGTATACGCTTTCAAGAGAACTTGAAAAAAAAGGTAAAGCTGCTTTTAAAGCCAAGAAAAAAAGAGACATTTTTTGCAATGTGGATTTTTACAGTGCCTCCCTTTTCTATGCAATGGGTATCGAAACAGATCTTTTTTCACCTCTTTTTGCCATTTCAAGAATCAGTGGCTGGTCTGCCCATGTTATTGAAGAGCAATATGCAATGGCAGCGCCAAAACCTTCTCTTTACAGGCCTGGAGCAGAGTATGTAGGTGATTATTGCGGCCCTGATGAATGTTTGTACACAGATATAGATGACCGATAATCCTGACAGTTTTAAGCCAATGTAACTGACGCTGAAGTCAAAAATACGTAAACACTTTTTAAGGAAAACAAAGATGAAAGTCTGGCAATGTACCGTCTGCAACTATATTCACAAAGGTGATGCACCACCTGAAAAATGTCCGGTTTGCGGCGTAGATGCAAGTAAATTTATTGAAATAGATGAAGCTGATATCCCAGAGAAAAAGCCCAAAAAAATCATCCCTGCAAAAAAAACAGCTGAGACAAAACCCCAGCCCGGTGTATCAGAAACACCGGCAGCTGAAGCTCTTTTTGAACCTGAGACCATTTTTGAAAAAATTCAATTCTTTTTGATGAAACATCATGCTCATCCAGTTTCAGTCCATTCACCAAATGGCATACTGCCGGCAGTGGTCATTTTTTGGATCCTGGCCTGGATCTCGGGATATGATCTGCTTGCAAAAGTAGCATGTGTCAATATGATTTTTGTCGTTATTTCACTTCCGTTTGTTGTGTTTACCGGCATTATCGAATGGAAAAACAAATACAACAGCGCCATGACCATCATTTTCAAATTAAAGATATTGGCTGCCTCTCTCACAACAGCCTCATGCATCATAAATTTGGCATGGTATCTGTTTGATCCCGATATTTTGTCATCTTCCAAGGCATGGGTATTTATCTTAACCAACATCTTTATGCTGGCTGCAGCAGGCCTGGCAGGACTGTTAGGAGGTAAGCTGGTCTTCAAGGACTAACCGTTCTTTACCTTACGAATATTCTGTTTTGATGACAGATAAAACCAGCCATTCGCAAACTTGGAACAGGGTGAAGGTTTTCACGCATTGGATTCCTTTGAATGGATGATTTAGTGGCTTACAAAGCTTTCACGCTGTTCAGGGTCAGACCAACAAGATTCAGGGGGGGGGCATAAAGATGAAGACCGCTGAACCTGGCCGGAAGATATTATTAAATTCACTATATTTCTATTGTTATCCCCACGGGGCAATGATCTGACCCAAATACGTCATTATCAATAAAGGCTTCTTTAACAATGCCTTTATCAATAAGGTCCCGGCTGACAAAAAAATAGTCAATCCGCCAGCCGGCATTGTTTTTTCTTGCGTTAAACCGATAGGACCACCATGAGTATTTTACCTTGTCCGGGTGAAAATGCCTGTATGTATCCACATAACCTAATTCCAGCATTCGATCCAATACATCTCGTTCAATTCTCAGAAATCCAGATCGTTTAGAATTGGGTCCTGGATTTTTTAAATCAATTTCATTGTGTGCTGTGTTGAAATCTCCAGTTAGAATTAACCTTTTCCCTTGATCTTTTAAATCACCGGCATATGACAGGAACCAATCATAAAAATCAAGTTTATAGCGGAGCCTTTCATCACTCATCTGCCCATTTGGAAAATATATATTAAACAGGGTGAATTCAGGAAAATCTAATTGAATGATTCGTCCCTCACTATCAAATTCAGGCCTGGAAAATGAAGTGACAACATTTTCGGGCTTCACTTTAGAATAGGCTGCCACACCACTGTATCCCTTTTTAATCGTAGCATATGACCAAAAAGATTCATATGAATACAGGCGGACCATCTCTTCTGTTCGCTGGTCTTCCTGAAGTTTTGTCTCCTGGAGCAAAAGAATATCCGGATCAAGGTCCTTTACAATACCTGTAAAATTCTTTTTCATTACCGCCCGCAGCCCATTTACATTCCACGACACTATTTTAAATTGTTTTTTGTCTGTCATATCCTTTTCCTGGTTCTTTTTTCTCATTCTACAGAGGATGCCTGGTTCAAAATAATTCTGGCATCCGCAATAACACACCGGTCTTCCGTACAAATGACTGGATTTAGATCAACAGATTCAATATCTTTTTCAAGCATCATGATAAGTTCAGAAAAATTAACCATTAGCTGGGTCAAAACATCAATATTCACCCCCTGACCGCCCCGGTATCCAAAAATGACATCTGTTGCTGCTAAAGATTTTGTCATCGAATGGACATCAGCAGGCTTCAACGGTGCCATTCGAATAGCTGTGTCATTATAAATCTCTACTGAAGTCCCTCCCATGCCAAAAACAATGACAGGTCCAAATTGAAAATCATTTTTTGCACCAATCATGACTTCAAGGCCCTGAACCATCTGTTCTACAAGAATATTTTCACACCCATCAAGCTTTTTCAGGCGGTTCATTTCACTCTCCAGTCGTTTGCTTGATCGAATCCCGGTTGCAACAGCCTTATGTTCTGTTTTATGAAGAATTTTATGTGAAACCGCCTTTGCCACTACCGGGCCGTCCATACCTTTTAAAAAAGCCCTGGCTTCATCAAAGGACTTTGTTAAAATAAAATCCGGGATATCAAACCCCTGAAGCTTCATAACCGCTTTTGCATCAGGTTCGAGAACCCATCCTGCTGATTTACTTTCCGCTATTATCTGACTGCTTTTTTTATCTAACATGGTCTACACCTCTTCAATGCTTTTGCCATCAGGACTGCGCCTTCTACTGAGGATGCAACCGGAATATTATTGAGTTCAAACCCTTCGATAATAATTTTGTATTTATCTTCATTTGGCACATATGCAATCATCGGCTTACCTTCATTTCTGGCAACCTGGCTTAATTTGGCGCCAATATCCGCAGACACCCCTGGTGAATACGGAATTAAAAGCGCCATGATACATTCAATATTTTTATCCCGTGACATATGCCGGGCTGCTGTAACAATATCACTGTCCACTGAACTGCCGGTAAGATCAATTGGATTCACAAGTGAGGCAATATCTTTGATTCCGGGTGAAAGTTTCTCCTTAATCATGTATACGGTCTCTTCACTGATCTTGGGGAGGGTCATCCCATGCATCTCACATGCATCTGCAGCAATAACGCCATGTCCGCCGCTTAAAGAAACAATACCCAGATTTCCATTAATCCCTCTGGGAAAACAGCTCAGCGCCTCACAAAAAGATGTCAGCTCATATTCATTGTCAGCTTCAGCTACACAGTGTTGTTTCATAATTTCAGAAAAAACCCTGTAATCTCCTGCTAAAGAAGCCGTGTGACTGGAGACAGCTTCCATCCCTTTCCTGCTTTTTCCCGCTTTCAGGACAACAACGGGTTTGGCGCATTGTTCTGCTTTTTTTATAAACTCGCGCCCTTCTCTTTTTTCAAAACCTTCAATGTAAAATGCAATGACATGAGTGTCTAAATCCTGCTCAAACCAGGTCAACATATCTGTTTCCCTTATACAGGCTTTGTTCCCGATGCTGACGGCAAGAGAGACACCAATGCCTTCACCGGCAAATTTCACCATCTGGTCTACCAGGACACCACCGCTTTGGCTGACAAATCCGATATTGCCTTTATCAGGCCGGATGATTCTTTCCCCGGGAAGGAAAAATGTATCCACATAATCCGGTGCATATATACCAAGGCAATTGGGTCCAACAAAAGGGAAAGAGGCCTCTCTGGCAATGTCAACGACCTTCTGCTGCAATTTTGAATGACCTGTTTCAGAAAATCCCCCTGATATGATGACAGCCCCCCCAACACCTTTTTTAATGCACCCTTGTAAAACCTCTGGAACGTACTGGGCTCTGACAGCTATTACTGCCATATCGATATCTTCAGGGATTTGTTCAATATCTGTATACAGTTCTTCCCTGTTGAGACGCCCCCCCTTGGGGTTAACAGGGAATGCTTTTACCGGGTACCGCAAATGGTTTTTATTATAAATCACATTTGCCGGATGATTGTCCTGGGAAGTAGACACCCCGATCACTGCCATAGTCGATGGTCTGAAAAGATGTTTTAAATTCACTTTTCTTCCTTTGCACCAATTTTTATAGAAACGATTTAGACATCATATTCTTTCTACCATTTAACATGACAGAAAAAATTTTATCTTAATGAAGAGAGGGAGTTCTTGAAAAATTAAAAGGGCTAATACACCACATATTAACCCTTTTAATAAAAACCTTAATTGTCCTGATCAGCCAGGTAATCGTCATACATGGATTCTAAGGCAAGTTTATGTTTTGACTCTTCCTGAACAAGAATCTGAAACACTTTTTTTGCATCAGCATTATCTGTCTGATCTGCAAGCATTGAATAAAGTTTGACTGCTTTTTCTTCTCTCTTCATGGCAATTTTTAAAATCTCAGGCATTGGCATGCCTTGTTCGTACTCTGTTTCGACCATATAGTCACTGATTTTTAGATCAGGAATCTTTTGTATTTCATACGAATCAATCTGGGCTTTGTTACCTTTTATATCAGACAGAAGTGCAACATGTTTTTCTTCTTCTTGTGCAAATCTTTCAAACGTTTCCTTAAGTGAATTTCTTGTCGCTTCTTTGGCTAAAGACGAATAAAACTCAACTGCTTCCTTTTCTCTGTCAATGGCAAAGTTTAATATCTCGTCTACCGATCCAAATTCCATGTTTATTCTCCTCTTGTTTGCGGTTTCAACTTTATTTATTTATCAAATAAATGAACTATTTTAAATATTTTGCAATCTGCATACCTTATTCATAAAAATATGAATACTATCTTATATATGATAAAGCATCCACTTTTCAATTAAAAAATTATTTTTCAATAATATCTTTTAAAGCTGAATCCACATCTGGAAATAAAAATGTAAAATCTGCCGCTTCAAGGTGTTTTGGAATTGCTTTTTGACTTTCCAATAGCGCACTGCCAAGTTCTCCCATGATGATTTTTAACATAAAGGCAGGGGCCGGCATAAAAGAAGGACGATTCAATCTTTTGCCCAATACCCTGGCAAATTGTTTCTGCCTGACCGGTTCGGGACTTGTAAAGTTAAACACCCCTTCAAGACTTTTGTTTTCAATAATGTGTTCGACAGCGTTTTCAAGGTCTTTGATATGAATCCAGGGGAACCAATGCTGTCCGTTCCCTAAAGGACCGCCGGCAAAAAATTTGAATGCCGGAATCATTTTTGACAATGCCCCGCCTTTCCATAACACAACACCGAACCTCATTATTGCAACCCTTGTATTTTTCGCATTCGCTTTTTTTGCTTCTTTTTCCCAATCCACACAGACAGACGACAGGAACCCCTTCCCCGGCGGTGTATCCTCTGTCATTAATTCATCTTCACCGTCGCCATATATGCCGACAGCAGACGTGCTTAACAATAATTGCTGTTTCTGATCATCAAGCGCGTTCACCACATTTAAAGTTGTGAGTATTCGGGATTCATAAATGGCCTGTTTATATTTTTTTGTCCAATATTTAAAAATACTTCGGCCTGCCAGATTAATAATAATGTCCGCCTTTGAGACGTAGTTCTGCCATTCACCTTCCATGGTTGTATCTGCGCTCACCCATTTAAAATTTTCAAATGACTGTGTAAATGGGTGACCATCAGAAGTTCCAAGCCCGATAACCTGATCTCCTTTCAGCAAAAACAAATGAGAAAGCCTTTTCCCAACAAACCCTGAAGCACCTGTAATTAGTATTGTTTTCATAATTATTTATCCATTATAAAGGATGTGATATATTCCGTTAAAATAATCATTGTTTAAAAAATAACAATGAAAAACCTGTGTATGGTGATGACCGGGAAAAGAACATAAATTAATTGTACCGATAGTCTTTTATTGAATTTTCCTTTATGATATATGCAGTTAATAAGCAAAGAGATTATCAATTCTTGAGGCGGGAAACCATGTCACCAGAAGAATTCAAAAAACAAGCGCTTTATCAATCCCTGTTTGAAAATTCCTATTCAATTATGATGATCGTCGATCCGGAAACAGGATCCATTCTTGACGTGAATAAAGCTGCCTTGGCTTTTTATAAATATACCAAAAAAGAAATGCTCAGGTTAAACATCTCTGACATTAACACCCTTTCTCTTGATAAAATCAAAAAAGAGATGAAGAAAGCCAAGCTCCAGAAACGCAATTATTTTAATTTCAGGCACACATTAAAAAACGGCGACATTAAGGACGTTGAAGTATATAGCGGCCCGATAAAATTTGAAAATAAGAATGTCCTGTATTCCATTATTCATGACATATCTGAAAAAAAGCAAGTCCAGGAAACCCTTAGAAACAGTGAAAGCACCATAAGGGCAATGATTAATGCAACCAGCAGCCTGGTTTATCTGTTTGACATCAAAGGGAACATCATCAATTTAAATACACCTGGCGCATTATTATTTAATAAAAGCCCTTTAGAAATGATTGGTAAAAATTTTAAAACTTTCTTTGGCGAAAATGATTTTTCCAGACTTAAATTATTGGTGGATGAAGTCGCTGAGACATATGATCCCATCAGTTATCAAAAAGATCGAAACGGAAGATATTATGATGTTAATCTATATCCGGTTTTTAATAAATCCAACAAGGTAGATCGAATTTGTGTATTTGCAAATGACGTCACCGATTTAAAAAAAACAGAAAAAGTCTTTGCCGCCATAGAAACTGCCGGCGGCATCTGTCATGAAATGAATCAGCCGCTGCAGGTTATTCTTGGCAACATTGAGCTTATCAAGATGAACACTGATGCGGAAGATCCGAATATGGAGTGCCTGGATATCATATTATCACAAATGGAAAAGCTAGGTGCTATTACCAAAAAACTGACAAACATTACAAGATATGAAACAAAAGAATATATCAAAGGAACTATTTTTGATATCGACAGATCATCTGGAGAAAAATGAGTTCTGCTATCACTAACCCGCATTGCATTTTCTGCAACACACCCCCTTCTGATGTCATCGCTGAAAATAAAACTGTTTATGCCATCTACGACAGTTCACCCGTGAGCAAAAATCACGTGCTTGTTATCCCCAAGCGGCATTGTGTTGATTATTTTGAAATGACCAAACAGGAATGCTGCGATGCCCATGAATTGATTACAAAGATGAAAGACCATATTCTTGAAACCGATAACAGCATTGAGGGATTTAATATGGGTGTTAATTGCGGAGAAACTGCAGGTCAGACTGTATTTCATACCCATATTCATCTCATTCCCAGGAGAAAAAATGATACTCCCAATCCCCGGGGGGGTGTCAGGGGGGTGATCCCGGATAAAATGGATTACTGACTGTCTACTGCATCAGCAGTTTAAGGATGATCCAGCAATAGGCCAGGGAATAGCCGGGTCAGTAGAAACAGCAGCCATCAGCCGAACCGTTTTAAATGAAAAATAATAAAGGCTTTTTAATTCATTTAAATCAAACATTAAAAAGCCTTTGAATTCTAAGAATAGATCAGCTGTTTATTTTCTTTTTTAACTCTGCGAGTAAGCTGGCATAATCACCTTTTTGCAGGATTTGATCAAATTGGGATCTATAATTCCCAACCAGGCTGACACCTTCTATCACCATGTCATATACCATCCATTCACCGCTCTTGGTTTTATACATACGGTAGTCAATGGGAATTTCAACTGAATCTGTTATAATCTTTGTATAGACCTGGGCTTTCTTTTTTTTAACAAATTCTTTCAGATATTCCACTTTTTCATCTGTATATGCTTCAATTTTGGAAACATACGTATCCTCTAAAAGTTTTCCAAAAAGCTCAATAAATTCTTTCTTTTCGTCATCGCTTCTTTGCTTCCAGTGTTTGGCAAGGCTCAATTGAGACATTTTAGCAAAACTGAATCGTTCATAAATAATAGAACGAAGTTTTTCTCTTCTTTGCTCAGCAGCCGCCTCTCCTTTTAAAGCTGGATCCCGCAGTACGTCTAAAATTTGATCAATACTAGCCTTTAACTGATCTTGAACCGAGGATGCATATACATTGTTTACCGGCAGAAAAACACATGCAGCAAACAAAATAAGAAAAATCACACCACGTTTAGATTGTTCCATTGGTACCTCCCGCAATAGGCCAACTTTTAACCGTTACGCAATTCTTTAAATGCGCCATCTGTATTGTCTTTAATATTAAACACGTCATCTAATTTTGTCAAAGAAAGTGCACTCCGGACATTGGTACCCAATCCTGTCAATACAAATTCTTTTTTAGCTTTTTGACTCCATTGAAGCCCCTCAACAAGCGTCGCAATCCCTGAACTGTCCATAAACGAAACACCAGAAAGATCAACAATAATTCCAACCACGTTCTTTTTAAAAAGCGGCACCAGTTTCTCCCTCAGATTTGGGGAGGAAAACATGTCAACTTCACCGACAACAACAATGACACCAACATTTTCTACAACTTTGCTTTTAATTTTAAAACCCATAAAGCCTGCTTATTTTTCAAAGATATATTTACTAACCAGTTCCTCCAGGCTGATGGCTGACTCTGTATCCATTAAAGAGTCTTCATCTTCTAACATATCATCAGAACCGCCTGGAGATAATTTAACAAACTTATCCCCTATGACACCTTTTGTACGAATGGAGGCAATTGTATCATCTGAAATTTTAGTTCCCTTTTTGATTTCCATTGTTACTAAGGCTTCATTTTCCTCTAAAGTGATTTTTGTTACTTTTCCTACAGGCACACCTGCGATTTCTACTGAAGCAGCGACTTCTAACCCTTCTATAGACCCAAATCTTGCATCAATCGTAAAATTATCTGAACCAAACAGGTCTACATCGCCCAGATTAACTGATAAATAAACCAGGCAGGCAATACCCACCATCATGAAGATACCTACTGAAATTTCTGTTTTTTTCCCATACATGATGAATAATTTAAATCCTATAGTAATAAAGATGTCAAGATATAATCTACTATGAGAATCGAAAGAGAAGTTAAAACAACAGTATTTGTCGTTGCTTTGCTTACTCCTTCAGTGGTTGGTTCTGCACTGAATCCCATAAAAGAAGATATCCAAGTAATGAGAAGCCCAAAGGCCAATGACTTAAGTATGCCGCCGTAAACATCTATAAATTCAACTGCGGTGATCATTTTCCCGATATATGCCCCTTCGTTAACACCCAGCAGTTTTACCCCGACAAGATACCCGCCTGCAATCCCTACCAGGTCGAAAAATGCGGTTAAAAGAGGGAGACAAATAATCCCTGCAATAACTTTAGGACTGATCACATATTTTAAAGGATCAATTGCCATCATTTCAAGTGCAGGAAACTGATCTGTAATTTTCATTATACCGATCTCGGCTGTAATGGCGGAACCAGCCCGTCCTGTGACCATTAATGCGCAAAGTACCGGACCAAGCTCTCTGATAATGGAAAGTGCTACCATGACCCCGAGCGCTGCTTCTGCGCCAAACTGGCTGAGCGAATAATAGCCCTGTATTCCCAGAACCATTCCTGTAAAAAGCGCAGTCACAAAAATAATCAGAAATGATTTTGAGCCTATAAACTCAATTTCCTTAAACAGCCGATGAAATCTAAACGGCGGGGTAAATGCAAGGAAAAAGGAATAAAATAAAAATATTCCACTCCTGCCTAGAACCTGCACGCGACGGATCGTCATCCGGCCAAGTGATGCTGCAATTTCCAAATTTACCATGCTCCTTTAATCAAAGAGAATTTCATCCAAATAGTTTTTATCAGTACGTGTAAAGGGTATGGGGCCTTCAGGTTCTCCATTGATAAACTGCTTTACCCTTAAATCACTGCTGTTTCTTATTTCGTCTACGGTTCCTTCAGCAATAATGTCTCCGTAAAAAAGAATAATAATATTATCCGCAATCCTGAAACAGGATTCAATATCATGGGACACCACAACCGAGGTAATATTTAATGTGGTGTTAAGATCTTTAATCAATTTATCGATAACCCCCGTAGAAATCGGATCAAGCCCTGAAGTGGGTTCATCGTAGAAAATAATTTTTGGATCCATCACCATTGCCCGTGCAAGCCCTACCCGTTTCATCATCCCACCGGATAATTGTGACGGCATCAGCTCTTCCGTACCCCTCAGCCCAACCATTTCCAATTTCATGGTAACAATTGTCTTGATAATATTATCTGCAATTTCAGTATGTTCTCGCAAAGGAAATGCAATGTTCTCAAAAATATTCAGGTAGTTAAAAAGGGCAGATCCCTGGAAAAGCATCCCCATTTTCTTCCTGATGTCATACAGTTTTTTCTTGTTTAGCGTGGTTAGATCCAATCCATCAAAATAGACTGCCCCTGAATCAGGTTTTTCCAGGCCGGTAATTTGCCTTAACAATGTACTTTTTCCAGATCCACTACCACCTAATATAACAGTGACCTTCCCTTTTTCAAAACGACAATTTAAATGATTAGACGCTGTAACTTTGCCATATCTTTTTACGATATTTTCTACTTTGATCATAGGTTGTGTGCATCATTTAAATGTTTTTGGATATTAAACCATAGCTTACCCTAATTGTTGTGTCAACGATAATCAGAAGGCTTTTCAAAAATATGCTTTTCATAAAGGCACAGGATTATCTAACCAATCCCCTAGTAATTCATAAATTTTATTAAGTAGTAATTTTCAAATGAATTTTACAAAGATTGACAAAGCATAAAAGGCTTTATATAAAAATTAACATATGGCCAAAAAGAAAAAAATACCCCAACAGGCAATTGCGGACCACAAAAAGGATCACAATGCCTGTATCAGTAAGGTTGAGCGTTTATCAAACTGTATTGAAATCGCGAATCTAATTAATTCCGAACTGGCCATTGGAAGACTCCTGGCCAATGTCATGGAAACCACCAAAAAAGCGTTTATTGCTGATGCGGTCAGTTTGCTTCTGCTTGATGAGAAAACAGGAGATCTCACATTTCAGATTGCGCTGGGTGATGTAGGGGATGAAATCAAGGAACTGTACCGGTTGAAAAAAGGAACAGGGATTGCCGGCCTTGTTGCAGAAACCGGAACACCTGTCAATATTGATGATGCCTATGACCATCCAAAATTTTCTCCTGATTATGACAAAAAAACAAATTACAGAACCCGTGCCATGCTTTGTGTTCCATTAAAAGTTCGCGGCAAGATAATCGGTGTTATTCAGGTCATTAACAAACTTGTCGAGCCGTATGTTTTTACATACGAAGAGCTTGAAATGCTGGTTACCATCTCATCCAGTGCTGCTGTTGCTATCGATACGGCAAAAATGCATAAAATCATTCTTCAAAGAGAAACACTTGAACGCGATTTAAAGCTTGCCAGAGATGTCCAGCAAAGTTTTTTACCCAATGAACTGCCAGTGGTCGAAAATTACCATTTTGCTGCTTTAAATCAACCTGCACTTGAAATTGGCGGTGATTTTTATAATTTTTTTAAATTACCGGCAAATAAATTAGGTATTGTATTGGGAGATGTATCAGGGAAAGGTATATCAGCGTCTCTTTTCATGGCGCGTCTGACCAGTGATTTCCAATACTACACACTCTTGTATCCTGAGCCTGAACAACTGTTGACCCAAATAAATAAAGTGTTGTGCGACCGGGCAAAGCGGGGGATGTTTGTTACCCTTGTTTATATTCTTTTAGACCCGGAAGAAAATCGTGTTAGAATCGCAAATGCAGGCCATATGTCCCCTATCTATAAAGATGAAGACGGCATCAGGAGTTTAGGGCTTAAAAGCAGGAAAGGACCGCCGCTTGGTATTTTACCAGATGCCGAATTTATACAGGAAACATTTGAATTGGATGATGACTCAAATATTACTTTATTTACCGATGGTGTAATTGAAGCAAAAAACAGTGTTGGGGATCTGTATGGAATGGAACGACTTCTAAAGGTGATTGAAGAACAGCCAAATGATCCTGATTTGATAATTAAAAAAATAACACGGTCTGTTGATCGTTATGCCACAACAGAAGGTAGGAGCGATGACCTTACCCTTCTGGTATTTGGTACAAATTAATTTTTATTGAGATAAAGACGGAAATACTTTATGGCAATAAAACCGATTCATATGAAAGTGGTATCACATCCGGAAAACCTGAAACAGATCAGGAAAAAAATTTCTGATGTCACCTCAAAAGCCGGTTTCTCAAAAGAAGAGGCAGGAAGCATCATTCTAGCAGTTGATGAAGCCTGTTCAAATGTAATCAAACACAGCTATAAACATGATCATACCCAGGAAATAGAGGTTAATATTTCATTCAAGGAAAACTGCCTGACCATCTCCATTACAGATTCAGGTATTAAATTTGATAAAAACGCTGTAAAAAAAAGAGATATTACTGAAGTCAGGCCAGGGGGACTGGGCCTCTATATTATTGAAAATGTCATGGACAGTGTAGACTATTACTGTACCAAGGATGGTTGCAATAATTTAAAAATGACCAAAAAATTAGAGTAATAGATCCCGGTTTTCTAAATCCCTGCATAAAAACCTTCTCAGCATCCGTCAAAAATATTTTGGAGAAACCTTTTCTTATTCACCTGATAATATCATCAAAGTCAAATCGTCTGACTGGGGTGCCAACTGCTGCCTGCACTGATCTTTAATCCATGCCATCTGATCATCAAGGTTCATTCTTCTTGATTGAAGCAGCCACCTCAAAAAGCCTTTAACCCCTAATTCTTTACCCAGGTCTTTTTTTTCTCCTTTTTTAACCCGCCCTTCTGTAAATCCATCCGTATAAAGAAACAGCCGGCTGCTTTTAATTGAAAATTGTCCGACAGGATGCAGGATATCCGGGATAATGCCCAATGGCGGATTAACAGGTTCTATTTTCGTCAGGCCCTTATCATTCACTAAAAACGGTGGCAAATGCCCAACATTTATAATGCTGATCTCTTTTGAATCTGGATTCAGCCATCCGCCAATAAAGGTAATAAACATTCCTCTGATCGCTGTCTCGCAGAGCTCATTATTCATCAATTGAACAATTTGGCTTAAATCGTCTAATACTTTACTAAGACACCGGAAAAGGGATATTGCCTTTGCCATGAGCAACGCAGCAGCCGTTCCCTTACCAGAGACATCTCCTAAACAAAAGTAAATACTTCCATCATCTTTAGTAAAGTAATCGTAGAAATCTCCTGACAAATGCGATGCCGGCATGTTAAATGCGCCCACTTGATGGATCTTTTCAATGTCAGGTTGAAGGCTTTTCTGGATCTCTTGCCACGCCAAGTTCATTCTCTAATTTCTCTGCATATTCGTCCCGTTCTTTTAAAGAATGCTGCAACCGCCACGTTAGTTCCTGGTAGCTCAAATTATCATCCACCAGTTTCCTGTTGGCTTGTTCCATAACCGTTTCAAACGTTGTTTGAAATCCCACGGTTACCTTGAGCGACTGTGACATTTCTTCCACCTGATTTGGCAGCAGTGCAAGCAGGGATTCTACTTTGTCATCTGACAAGCCAAAAAACAGTCTGGCTTTCTGTTTCAACTCAGTTAATGCTTCTGACTTATCATGACAGGTATAAATGGCATTGCACAAATCCGCCAGGTACATCATGGCTGCCAATATAGATTTTTCTCCAACCTTTCCAAACTTTTTGGTTTCTTTTTTAGTGAAAAAAAGGTGATGATATCCAATGGCGCGTGTATAAGATTTGGGCAGGTTCCATCTTTTTGCTAATATTGCCCCCAGACTGTCATGCGTCGTATGAAATAACTCTTCTTCCATTTCATACCGTTTCTGGGGAATATTAGATCTCAATAACAGCCATCTGTCTGTTTTATCCGGTTCTAGAAAAAACAGTACCAGCAGCCCGACATCCTGTAACATTCCTGCTGTAAATGCCTCTTCAATCGGCCCGTTCACCAGATATCCAATCTGTTGTGCAGCAACACCTCTTCGAATAGAATCCTCCCAAAAGGTATCAATATCAAATCCAGGAATTTTCTTTTTCGAAAGTGCTTCTTTAACTGCAAAACACAGGACAAGATTTCGAAGACATTTAATGCCCATTGAAATCACGGCATCTGATATGGTTTTTACTTCCTGCCGCAGGCCGAAAAAAGCCGAGTTCACCAACCCCAAAACTTGAGCCGTTAATCCGGGATTAACAGATATAAGACGAGTCAGTGTTTCTACCTCTGCATCTTCACGCAAGGAGTACTGTATCAATTGCATCAGTTGTTTATTGGGAATCGGGAGATCCTCAGGTTGAAGATCCCGGTAAAAAGCAGCTGCCATCAGCGCACACTAAAACGAGTTAGAGCGTTCACACAAATAAGAAGCTTCACAAAGACCTCCAGTATCAATTGTTCACTTTAATCTTCTCTATTTTAAGTTAAACCCACCAATTAAGTCAAGAAAACACACAAAATAATAGCATCTGCTGTAGTTGCTAAGTTCCCATCTTTATCGTATACTATTGGCAACCATAATTCATAGATAAGGACTTCGTGACGCTATGATAAAAAAAAGCCTTAGAAATCAAAAAGTCGAAAATCGTTTATCCGCAAGAAACAGGCTTAAAACCATGGTCAAAGTAGTCAAGGATGATGATCAGGAAGAAAACGAAATAGAAAACTACAGCCTGACAGGCCTGTTTTTTAAATGCAACTATCCGCAAGATTATGAAATAAATGATAAAGTTGAGGTTTCCTTTATCGACAAAAACGGTATACCGCAGCAACACACAGGCCAGGTCGTCAGAAAAACAAAGGAGGGGGTAGCGGTCCATTATCAGTCAAGAACACACGGCTGCTCTGATTAAAACCGGTCTGTTCCTTTCATTGCTTGTCAACCTGAATAAATTTGGGCCCTGCAGGTTAAAGGGTCAAAATAGTGACATCCAATTTGCTGTCTCTTGATTCCAAATACGCTCGTGGCACACTAACACTTCTCGTATTAATGTTCCTGAAAAATGACCATTTATAGAGATTTTCTGTAAACTTTTCATATTGTATAGATGATTGACAATTACCCCCCCCTGTCAATCATCGGTTGTTGTCAAAAGGGGAAAAAAATGATAGTAAAAAATGAATTGTCATTCATTTTTATATGCCAGGTCTGTGACAGGCTTGTAAAAAAAAGAGGAAGCTTTAACAAATTAACCATTTTTATTAAAGGCGTTTAAACCATGTATAACACCCTGTTTAGTCCAATAAAAATTAATCAATTAGAAATCAAAAACAGAATTGCATACCCCTCTCTTGGATTATTATTTTCTTACGATACAAAACTGAACGACAAATATTATAATTACTTTAATGAAATTGCCAGAGGCGGCGCAGGGATTGTAACCATAGGCCCTGTTGGAATCGACTATATCGGCTCCGGCTTTCTGCCCCTGTCGCTGAAGGAAGACAGTGCAATCGATTCATTTATCAAAGCAACAGATATGATCAAGGCTCACAACGCAAGCCCCTGGATCCAATTATTTCATGCAGGGGCCTATACCAACCCTTTCCTTATTGACAACAAAACACCCATAGCACCTTCAGCTGTATTTTCCAGCTATTCAAAAACAACACCAAAAGAAATGACAATTGAAGAAATACAAACAGTTCAACATGCATTTTCCGATGCTGCAGAAAGGGCAAAAAAAGCTGGATTTGAAGGCGTTGAAATTATTGGTTCGGCAGGATACCTGATTACTCAGTTTCTCTCACCGCTGACAAACAAAAGAAAAGATGAATATGGTGGAAGCTTTACAAACAGGACCCGTTTCCCAAGACAGATTATTGAAATGATTCGGAACAAATTAGGTCCTGATTTTCCCATCGGTGTCAGGATGGCAGGAAATGATTTTGTACCGGGAAGTACCACTGATGCTGAAACGCCAGACATTGCAAAGGTCTATGAAAATGCCGGCGCAGACGTCATCAATGTAACCGGTGGCTGGCATGAATCAAAGATCCCTCAGCTCCCCATGGAATTGCCGCGATCCGGGTTTTCTTATCTTGCCATGAATATCAAACAGGCTGTTTCGATTCCTGTCATGGCGTCCAACAGAATCTCCACTCCAGATCATGCCGAACAGATTATTAAGGACGGGCAGGCAGACATGGTCAGCCTTGGCCGGGTCTTAATTGCTGATCCATACTGGCCTCAGAAAGCCAAACAAGGGCGGCCGGAGGAAATAAGACCCTGTGTTGCCTGCTCGCAAGGCTGTACAGATGAAATATTTTCAGGCAGGCCTGTTTCCTGTATCGGAAATGTTCGGGCAGGCTTTGAAAAAGAAAGAGAAATTGTAAAAACGCAGGCGCCTAAAAAGATAATAATAGCAGGTGCGGGTGTTGCTGGTCTTGAAGCGGCCGTCACCGCTGCAAAGGCAGGACATAAAGTTGAAATATATGAAAAAACCGATGAAATCGGCGGCCAGATATGGATTGCAGCAGCACCGCCCCATAAGCAGGAGCTGTTAGAATATGTCCGTTTTTACAGAGCCATGATCAAAAAACACCATATCCCGGTCCACCTGAACACAACAGTAGACCTTGATCTGATTAAAAAAACAACCGCTGACCATGTCATCATCGCACAGGGTGCAAAACCCCTTGTACCGCCCATCGACGGGGCTGATAATCCAGACATTCTATCCTCGTGGGACGTATTGAAAGACAGCCCGTTCTTAGGTAAAAAAGTGGCAGTTATCGGCGGAGGTGCCGTCGGGCTTGAAACCGCATTTTTTATTGCTCAGAAAGGGACCCTTTCTCCTGAAATGCTTCATTTCCTGGTTACTTACGATGCCCTTGAACTTGAACGTCTCAAACATTATATGTTCAACGGAACGTCTAAAGTAACTGTTTTTGAAATGCTGCCAAAAGCAGGTCAGGATGTAGGCAAATCCACCAAATGGATTTTAATGAGTAATTTAAAAAGATATGGCGTTCAAATTAAAACCGATTCAAAGGTGGTGTCCATCAAAGATGGCAGTTTGACGTATGAAAACAAAGGCAATATCCTTGAAGAGACATTCGATAATATAATTCTGGCAGGAGGGTCAGTCCCGGTTCAGGATCTTGAGAACCAGCTTGAAGGCCAGGATATTTCCTTCTCTGTTATCGGAGACTGCATCAAACCGGGAAAATTGAATGATGCCATATTAGGCGGTTTTATGGCGGCAGTGAATTTGTAATGTATTGTGATGTTAAATTCTCCTAATGGAGCGGTTTAATATGCCAAAGCTGTTCTGCATTTTTATGGGCAACAGCATGGGCAACATCATCGGGAAGCCTGGACATGGCTGAACGCCAGTATGCCGCAGCCTCAAGATAAGGTTTCCCCCAGTGCATGGGAAACACATTATCAAATCCAATAACAAATTGTTTGGGATATTGAACAATCAGCTTTTCCCAGACCGGCTTAAGATATTGACCTTTAAACATGTTTATCCAGGGTTGTCTGGTGTTTTTAACACTCACAGGGTTTGAATGGGACATGATAAAAAACAGATTTGAATGGGTTCTAACCAGCCTTTCTACCTCAACTTGATCTAACTGACCCATATGAATGACGCCAAAATAGTGTTTGGGATTATCCGATACAACCTTTTCCATTGTTTGCATGAATCTTTTTCTTTTACTGCCCGCTGAAGCAAACTCGATGTGAAAAATATACGGCCACCCATGTTTTTTTGCAATAGCCAACAAATCCATTGCCTGAGGTGCGTCAGGCCATATAACTGCCTGCCCTGCTTTATTCCCTTTCTGAGCATGGTAGAGGATTACTTCTGCCATGGCACCAAAAGTGTAAGATTGATCCTCTCTGTGCATCAACTTTTTGTAATCTGCCTTACCTTTCATAAATGATTTTGTTTTTGTTTTAAATGCAGGAATGATTCTGTCAGGATGCTTTTTGGCATAGTCAACAACATCTTTTGACGATCGTTGAAACCGCGTCGATAAAATTGTAATGGCAACCCCTGCCTTGTCCATTAACGGGACGACCTTTTCAATATCAGTATTGTGGTCCACTTGACTATGAACATCAATTATAGGAATAGGTGTACCCGCAGGCAGGGTTAACGGAAAGAAGATCAAGGCAACTGTCAATGCCCTGAAAATAAATAGTACATGCTTAGTGTATTTTTTCATAGCACCTCCTGATTTTTCCTGCGGGAGTAATTCGTTTAGATACCTATTATACCTTTTAAATAAAGAATCGCAATCATTTCATATACAGCGACTGCAAGTAAGCTTTTCTTTTTGTAACATGATATATTTAGATAATTGGCAGGGTATGGTTTAAATGGCGCTAAATCAGCATTTTGGCAGGAAGCCATAAAAAAAGCAGGAAAACGTTTCGTTCCCCTGCCCTGAATTGTGCTGTCCGTATTTATATAATTTTTATCTGGTGTTTAATCAAATCTCACTTTTTAAACTTTTTTAAAAGCAAGTGATACCGCTCTTTAAGCTTCCCGTATTCAAACACCAGTTTTGAATTCCTATTTCTTTCCCTCTGATATGCAGTCTTCAGATCTGCGACCATTTGATCCCTGCAGAACGCTGCTCTGGATTGCAACTCCTCAAAACTGAGTCGGTAGGATTCTTTCAACTGCCAGAAATTATTCTCTATACTGTCAATTCTCTGTGATAATTGTTCTATCAGATTCTTCTGGGCTTCAATAGAAGACACATCCTCATCAGGAACCGGGGTAAAACTCTTTTTGGTAAAGACGCCCATCCCCCCCTTGTCTTCAACCACCAGATCGACTGTATCCAAATCAATTTCGTTTTCGTCCGCAAACCCATATACCAGTGCGGCATCACACAACAGGTTTATAGTTCTTGGAATGCCGGAAGACGCCTGAAATATTTTATCGACTGCACCTGGAGAAAAAAGATGTGCCGCCCCCCCAGCCTTTTTAATCCTGTGCTCTATATATTTGCGGGTTTCATCAAGATCCATTGCACTGAGATGGTAACTGACGGCAATTCGCTGGGCAAATTGCTCTAACTTTGGATCACTGATCTTGTGTTTAAGTTCCGGCTGTCCCACGATCATTATCTGCAACAACATTTCTTCGTCTGTCTGCAGGTTGGACAGCATGCGTATTTCCTCCAACACCTCTTCAGACAGATTCTGGGCTTCGTCAATAATTAACAATACTTTTCTGCCAGCTGCATATTTTTCAATTAAAAATGCATACAGTGCTTCCAGTGCTTTAGACTTACTGATGCCGTCATCGTGTTCAATTTCAAATTCAGTTAATATTAAACGGATTAAGTCATTGGACAGTACATTGGTGTTAAATATGACAGCCACATCCATGTCTGATTCTATTTGATTTAGCAGATACCGGACAAGGGTTGTTTTGCCAATTCCGATCTCACCGGTCAGCATCACAAACCCCACCTTTTCCGTTAGTCCATATTCAAGAAACGTCAATGCATTTTCATGCCGATTGCTCAAATACAGGTAGGACGGATTGGGTACCAGGTTAAACGGTTTTTCTTTAAATCCATAGAATTCAGTATACACAGTAATTATCCTAATAATATTATTGCAAGCTTTTCATCTCTGAGTAAATCGAATAGAATTCAATTTTGTTTTAGTGCCAGAAAAGTATACCTTTCCAATACTCAACTCTATTCCATTCATTGAGTGATGTTTAATTTCAGTTTAGTGCAAGAAAGACTCAATTTTTTACCGCAGGCATATAGTTAATATTCCGAGGATTAAAATTTGTGGCTGACGCAGCAATTAAACGAAATTAGGCATCACTCCTGTTTGTTCAGGACAAAGCCCAGGAACTTATCCTCCGGCAGCAAAGATAACGCCTTCTGTACGTCTCTTTTGGATGTTACACCTGATTCAACCACCATAATTATCCCATCCATCATGGGTGCCATGGAAATGGCTTCCGACCGTTCCAGCACAGGCGGTGCATCAAAAAAAACATATCGATCGTCATACCGGTCTCCCATCTCCTGAACCAATTTTTCCATCATATCAGATGATAGCAGTTCAGACGAATCAAAAACCGTTCTATCTCCGGAAATTAACGTAAGTTTTTCAATTCCCGGCCAGATGATCAAATCGCTTATAGGGGTTTCATCCAGGAAATAATCAATTAGACTTAACCGGCTGTCAATCCCGAGATAATTGTGAATATCCTGACCCTTAAAATCACAATCCACCAGTAAAACCGTTTGTTTTAAATCCCTGGCAAAGGTAAACCCCATATTGATGGCTGTAACGGTTTTACCTTCACTTTTATTGGCACTCGTAATCATAATGGTTTTCATCTTTCGATGCTTGGCCTGCTGATGAATACGGGATCTTAAAATTTTATATCGTTCTATTTCTTTGGCATTGGAATGAATGCTGACTCCCCGATTTTTTTCAACTGTATCTATATCAATTCTGTATTGCATTGAATCTGTATATTTTGGAGCTGTCCATCCGTTTTCTGCGGTGACCGGAGATGGTTTGGCAGGAACTTCTTCAATCCCGGTACTTCTTGTATCCTTGGCTTTATCAAGCGCTTTTCTTAATTTCATTTTTTTATCTTCTCCTCTCAGGCTTTTTATGAGATCCTGCGCATAATTTTAGCCCAGAGTACATCAAGATCCATAACAAAAGAATCAAACAACACAACACCTGTGATGATTCCAGTCAAAATGACGATTGCAATGACCATCTGCCTGGTCTTTTTCTTTTTTTTGTCTTCTTCAGTAATAATATTGGGGACTTCGGTCAAGACTGGAAACCCTGTAATCCTTGCAAGTGTTTCAGAATCTCTGAAAGACGTATCAGAAAACTCGACAATAGATGCAAATCCAACCCCGGCGCCAATGCCGAGGACAATCCCAATCAACAAAATCGCCAGCCGATTGGGTTTATAGGGTTTCTCAGGCAGCCTTGCAGATTCAATCAACGAAAACCTTTCCCCTTTTTGTTTTGATTCAAGATCTTCTGCCACATCTGCTTCCATCATCTTGGCCTGGAGATCTGCCTGTTTTGCCCTTAAAAAATTTCTCTCACTGATGAGCGCATTGTATTTTTCTTCAACCCCTGGTGTCGCAGCAATTCTCGCCCGGTACAAATCAGCCTCTTCTTCAAACTCTTTAATACTGTTCTTTACCGACTGAATATCCGATCGGATACCGGCAAGCCGGGATGAAAGTGTGACATAGGCAGGGTTTTTCAGCTCATCCTTTTTCTCTTCTTTTTCAGCTTCTTTTTCTTTTTTTGTTTCTTCGACTTTTACACTCAGCTCTTCTATTTCCTGTTTCAGTTTTTTAACATCAGGGTATAGATCAGAAAACTTGGTTTTCAAATTAATAAGCTCCATCTTCAACGCTTCAAGCCTTCTTTCATCGTCTTCTTTATCATCTCTCTGCTGCAAGGTTGAATCAAGTTCTTTGGGCGTATTGGCCAATTGTTCATCCAGCGTGCTTTCTTTTTCCCTTAAGGCCCGAAGGTTTTCTTTGGCATGGTCACTGTTGCGCCGTGCACTGTCCAGCGCCTGCATGTTCACCTGGAACATTTCAGGCAGAGAATTTACATTCTGTTTTTTAAAATCAGCCAGTCGTTTTTCATATTCAATTACCTGTTCTCTGACCCTTTCTTTTTCCTCTTCTAAAAAATCAGTTGTACTGGAGGCCTGTTCTTTTCTGACCTTTAAATCTTCCTTAAGGTAAAGAGATGTTATGGTATTGGCGACCCGCTGAACCTTTTGAGGATTCTCCCCCTCATATGACAGTGAAAATGCAATGGTTACCGTAGCAGTCCTGCCTGATTTTCTGTCTGCGATTTCAACATTAATTGGCTCAAGCACGATATCATCCCGCATTTTGGCGATAACCTCATCAATGGTTTTTTTCTTTTGCAGGTCTGTATACAGCTCAAACTGATTAATCAGTTCAAGCAGCCGTGAAGAGGTCAGCACCCTTTGATTAATGCTTTGAATCCGCTGCTCTGCAAACGTTGTCATACTGGAGGTTACGTATTCGGCCGGAATTTCACGCTGCTCTATCAGAATAACAGAGGTTGATTTATACACCGGTGGCAGCAGCAGGGCCACTAACCCGGCAAGAATTACAATAACAAGAAATGGGATAACCAGAGCCCATACCCTTCTTTTTAGAATTTTCAAATAATCACTTGGTGATAAAACCGTTTCTTCCATTCATTTGCCTCAACAAAATTAAAGTTCAAAATCTTTTCGAATCTCAAAATAGACTAAATTTCTTTCTTTTGTCGTATCTGTTTCCCTGTTTTCTACACTTGTAAACCGATAAATCCCGGATAACGTAAATGTATCCCAGAACCTAAACCTGAAACCCGGCTGAACATTAAATGTTAATTCATCTAGATCTGTTCTTGTTTTTCGATCATTTTTATTCAAAAATACAGATGTATCAAAGGTAAGAAAAAAGGTGTCAGTGACCTTCCTGTCAAGTTCCACGGATACAGCAGAACGTTCTACCGTACCGTTGCTGCTGGAAGCGCCTCTTACATCATGGGAGATGGAAAGACCTGCATCATAGTACAGTCCATCGTAATTGAGTCCTGACAGCAGTACGCCTCCCCAGGTCTGGCTGTCCTGATCCGGTGTTATGGTTTCACCTGATGCGGCGCCTGACAGTACAACTTTTGATCCTTCAGTTGTATCAGTATAACTTGCCCCCACCTGGAGATACACGCTGTAAAGTTCTGTAACTGCCTTGGAAAATCCAGTATACGCCTGGAACACATCAGATGTAAAATCCCGATAATAGGTTTGTGTTATCGTCCCGGGTACAAATGTCTCAATGTCTGATGTATAATGAAGATAGGAAAAATTCAGGAGGCCTGTAGTGTTTTTGAATGTTTTAGACATATTTCTGGAAAATGACAGATCAACACGAAGGGTGTCATTGTCTTCATCTTGATTGATCTCATCAATTTCCTCCATTCCATATTCACCGGAGAGTTTCCCGCTGAAAAGCTCAGTAAAAAGATAACTGGCGGATGCACCGGCCTCTGATCTTTTCCTGTCGCCGGACAGTATCAAGCCGGTTGTATCCGCATCTGTATCCCGCCTTGAATCTTCCCTATATTCAGCACTGGCACCCAGCCCCAGTCTTTCTGTTGCCTGGTAATCCCATGTTCCTCTTGCAGACCCGTCGGTTGCATCCAGTTGATCGTTGTCCACATAGATCAACCGTTTTATCTTTGCATCCAGACGTGTATTCACTCTCTCGGCATCATACGATAAAACCACGCCGCCTGTGGCTGTGGTGATAAAATCGTCCTGTTCATTTGTATTGGAGAAAAGGACATTATCTGAATATTCTTCCTTAACGGAAACAAATGGCACTATTTTCCCGGGATCAGCAGACACACTGCTGCCCGTAATCGGAATGAAACAGGAAACAACAACGATTGTCAGAATACCTGTCAAAAAAGCAGTTTTAAGGTGTAACATTGTATCTCCTATCTCACTACAATCACATCACCGCGTTTAAGTGTAATATTCTGGTCAAGGTTTAACCCTTCAGAGACTTCTTCATAGTTAAACTTAAATACGGTTGTCACCCCATTATTTTTTCTGAAAATACTGATTTCCTTTTCCTTGGCAAACGGATTAAGGCCACCGGCCACTGCCAGGGCCTGCAGCACATCTACATTTGTATTAATGACAAACCTGCCGGGTTTATTAACTTTCCCGATAACATAAATCAGCATGCTGTTCACCTGAACAATGGAAATCGAAAGATCTGGTTCAGGTACATACTTCTTAATTTTGCTGATCAGCATGTTTTCCAGTTCATCGACAGTGATCCCTTCTACCTTAAGCTCTTTCACCAATGGGAAATGAATATTCCCGTCCGGGAGAACAGCCACTTGTTTTGTTAAATCCGGATTTTTCCATACAGAGATATCAAGGACATCTCCTGGTCCGATTCTATATTCTCCTGCATGCACCACAGCCGCCACTGCCGCAAAAACTAACACACCAATGATAAGAATTATTTTTTCTTGTTTCATATTCCTCCCCACATTATCCTTTTCACAGGGTCTTTATAAAGGATGCGGTTTAAAGATTACCTTTATATTTTGCCAATGTTCTTTTTGCTTCTTCTACACCTAAGAACTCATTACCAGAACTCAAAGACTTTTCAAAATATAATTTTGCTTCAGCTGTTTTCCCTTGTTTGTCAAGAATCATGCCCATATGATAGTTCAGCATATTGTTCTCAGGATTCAGTTCAAGTGCTTTTGCGATATTTGCATATGCCGCATCAAGGTTGCCCATTTTGTATTCAAGCCATCCCAATGTATCCAGGACAACCCCGGCATTTGGATTAAGCTTTTCTGCTTTTCTTGCATAATCCATCGCCTTTTGCAAATCTGTCTCTGAATTGGAAAATTCACTTTGAATAAATGCATAATTGTTGGCAGCAGCCCATAACCCGGGGTTTTTCTCAAACGCTTCCTTATAAGTATGCGCTGCTTTTTCATAGGCTTTATCCTTTTCATAAATACTGCCTAAAATCATCCAGGCAGGTTTATTCTGGGGATTCTTTCGCAATGCTGAATCAAATTTCTTGATTGCACTGTCTTTTTGACCTTTTGCCAGATAAATTCTGGCCAGGTTATCGTATGGTTTTCCCCATTCGGGTGTGAGTTCAACAGCCTTTTCAAATGCTGCCTGAGCATCGTCCAGGTTCTTTTCCGCAAGGTACACGCCCCCCAATAGATTCCAGGTAAACGACTCCCTGTCATTTCTTTCCAACCGTGTTTTGCAAAGGTCTATTGCCGATGCATAATCTTTATCGGCCACATATAATCGGATCAAACTTGTTACAATCAAACCTGAATCAGGATTTTTTCTGTACCCTTCTTTCAATTCATCTCTGGCTTTGTCAACCTGTTTCTGAACAGCAAAAACAGATGCGGTTTTTATATACCCGTTTGCAAAATCAGGTTTCTTTTCTACCACGCTTCGATACTGTTCAAGTGCCTTGCTGTATTTTTTAGACGCCATGTAAAAATCACCCAGGTCAACAACAGCCTGTAAATTCTGTGGGTTGACCTCTACTGCTGTCTTCAGATTGCTTTCAGCAGCATCCAGGTCTTTTTTCAACACATTCAGCCTGGCCAGCGCTTTTAACAATACATCTGCTTTCGGCATCTTTGAATATGCATTTTCCAGCACATCCTGGGCCAGGTCATATTCCTTATTTAAAATATGCGCATGGGAAAGATTGATATGTCCTTCAACAATCTGGGGCCTGTCTTCTACCACTACCCTGAACTCTGATACGGCATTAATTCCGTCGTTCCTGGACAGATAAAGCCTGCCCTTAAGAAAATGGCCATCCACATTTTTGGGGTCATTGGCAAGAACTTCGTCCACCAGCTGCTCTCCCTCTGTCAGTTTAGCCCGAAGCAGCAGCAATTTTGCCAGCGCAACCTTTGTCTTTATAATATCAGGATTTGCTGGATCCGGATTCAAATCCATGGCCTGCCGGAGCATCATTTCAGATTCATCAATCCGTTTTGTTTTGGCATACACCTCTGCTAAAAATAACCGATAGCTGAAACTCTTCGGCTGGGTTAAAAGGCCCTCTTTGATTAAACTTTCTGCCTTTTCAACCTCCTTTGCAGCAATCCAGAAACTGGCAATTCCCACACGGGTCTTTTCATCATTTTGATCTGCCAGCGCTTTACTTAAAGTATCTTCAGCCTGGTTCTTTTTGCCCTGGGCCAGATACACTTTTGCCAGGTTTAATTTATAGGCAATCATATCTGGTTTTAAATCAATGGCTTTTTGCAGATTCGCTTCAACTGCATCAAAATTCCTGTCAGAAGCTTCCACTTGAGCCAAATTTAATATCAGGCCTAAATGATCCGGGTTCTTTTCCAACCCTTCCTTCAAATACTCCCTCATCCGGGTTTTGTCCTGTTTCAGCCGTGCTGCCGAAGACAGCATCACATACATATCAGCAGACGTGACGCCGGAGTTATACAAATCCATTAGTATTTTTTCGCCTTGGCTGTATTCTTTTTTTATAAAATATACAGATGCTTTTAAGAGATTGGCATCAATATGCCTGGCATCTTTTTCCAGGATGGCATCTGCCTGTTCTTCTGCCCTGTCAATGGCTTTGCCGGCAAGAAGAATTTTGCCCAGACTGATCCGGGCATCAAAATGGTCAGGTTTTAATTCAACAGTTTTTGAGAACGCCCCATATGCCTGTTTAAAGTTTTTGGCCTGTAATTCTGTTTTTCCCAACCCATAGTAGGCGTCTGCAAACTTTGGATCAATCTGGATGGCATTTTTATATTCAAGTTTTGCCTTTACAAAATCACCCTGTTCAAACAACTGGTTCCCTTTTTCCATAAAAGCCTGTTTTTTATCTTCCGGGCTTGAACATCCGGCGATAAATAAAAAAAGTGCAGATAACAGAATAAAAAACAATGGCCTGCGAAAAATCAATTCCATCTAACCCTCTCCTAATTCAAATAATTAAATTTAAGCAGTTTTAACCTATAAAACCTCTTAAAACAAGGACTGCCAGGATGCAAACGCTTGGTTTAGCCAGGACACCTGACAACCCTCTTAATTCTCCAATAAGAACATCAAAACTAAAAAACATTACCAAAGCTTTGGCAAGCGTAACCCCGGCATTGACTTCACCAAAATTCATTGACGGAAGGTTGGGAAACACCAGGATAACAATAAACACCAGGATATCAAGCGGTGTAACCTTGAAGCCTTTCCGCCTTCTTGTCAGGTTCATTGTCAAAACCACGAATGCAACAAGCACAATAAAAGCAAAATCATTTACTCTAAACAAAAATGGACTGACCCAGTCGCCAGGATTGCTTTGTGCCATATAAAGCAAAAGCGGAATCACAAGATAAGTTGAAAATCTTAATACATGCTCCTTGAATTTAAAAGCACGAAAATAATAACTGCCAATGATAAACAATACAAGGCCTGCAGCAATGCCGGAAAAATACATCGGGATTTCTTTTGGAACCAGAACCTGAAACATGAAAAGCAATGGAAAACCGTATTTTAGCCCCCCAAAGCAGATGCGAATCAGTACATTTTTTTCTTTAATAACTTTTAACCGTTTTTTTATAACAGTATCAAAGCTGCCGTCTCTTCTAAATTCCCATTGATGTATCCTGGCAATCAAAACACTCAAAAGTACAATGGAAGATATCAGTACAAACCCGGTTAAATGAAGCCAGTCAGAATGAAATCTGAAAATCAAGGCCATTGCAATGTAGAAGGCCTGTATAATATAGATACTTAAAACTGCTTCTGTATGAAAAAAACCAAATCGTAACAGCCTGTGATGAAAATGATTTTTATCTGCAGCAAATGGCGATTTCTTTTTATGAATCCGTTCAACCATTACGGTCAGCGTATCCAAGATAGGAAACCCGATAATCGGCAACGCAAGAATTTTGCTGTAAGGTGTATTTGTCTGGGTCAGAACAATGGCAAAGACAACAGATAAAAAACCCAGCAGCTGACTGCCGGCATCCCCCATAAACAAAACTGCAGGATAGGTATTGTATCTTAAAAATCCCGTAATACCGCCCACAACAGCAATGGCCATGATGGCAATAACCATGTTGCCGCATTGATAAGCTAAAAAAACAATTAAGATAAAACTGAGCATGGATATCCCACCGGCAAGGCCATCCAACCCATCTGCCAGGTTAATGGCATTGGTTACGCCTATAATGACAAACAAAGTTAAAGGGACAGATAAATACCACGGCAGAAGGCAATCAGGCGGCACCATTTCACCCAGGCAGGTTATTTTCACACCCCCGTAGAAAATCACAACCAATGCTGCAGCAGCCTGTGGAATTATCTTCTGAACAGCACTTAATGGTTTAATGTCATCAATTAAGCCAAAAACGACAATCAGTATAGATCCTATCAGCACAGAACTGACAAAATTATCTTTTGGCAGCCAGATAACAATCGGTACAAACGTACCAATGGCCATGGACACTCCCCCCATTTTCGGCATGGGGGCCACATGGACTTTTCTCTCATCAGGTATATCTACAATATTCATACGGAATGCCAGATGCTTAAACACCGGCACCAGTGCAATGGTCAGAAACAAAGAAAGAATAAATACAGTGAATAAATTCATATGTTAATTGGGCAGAAATTCTTTCAATACTGGATTAATGTCAGAAACAAAGTCCTGCAGCCGGTTTTCAGCCGCTTCAACATTTTCGTCCGGATAAACAAGCGTAATCACCCTTACAAGAGATCCGTCTGTCCGCTGTCGTGTCAAAGCACCCCAGAAATTGTAGATCTTCATCTGGTAGGCATTGGTTAAAATCCTTCCCCTTGATGGAAACCAGTAATACGAAATCTGTTTCACAGGGGCCTTTTCAATGACGGCCCGGTTCACTGGGATTGTTTTGTTATCTTTTAATTGAATCTCAGTGCTGCCGGCCTGCTTAAACTGCCAGCCGCCGCCTCTTAAGCAGGATGCCGGGGAGTGAATAGATTCTCCCTTTCTCTGGCTTTCATAATATGCCACATAAAAGTTGATCTGTTTTCCAGTTTTATCCTTATAGTCCACCATTACATAATCCGTGAAATCAAGCTCTTCAATAAACTTCAATTCCATGGTTTGAAATTTACCGTTCCATTTCCCAACTTCCAATGGGAATTTGTTAAAGCTTTGATTCATGGGTACGGCTTCCCGGAAATCAATCCCATAAGATAAAGCGATTGTTGAACCAATAAGCAGTGCTGAAATAATAAAAGCCGGTGCCTTTAATGATAAGGGTTTTTTGTCAATATCTCCTGATCGCTCAACATTATCATCATTCTTCTTTTGATTGTTCTGTGTTTTGGGTTCAGGAAACAGTTTTCCCATAATCCATATTTCAAGCAATAAAACACCAAGGGTAAACATAAAAATAAGCCACCCTTCAAAATCATGGAAAAAGCCCTCCACTACTTTTGAGCCGAATTTTTCTGAAAGGATACCGGTTAAGGCTATCCTGAGACTGTTGCTGAAGATGGTAAGCGGAACTGATGAAATGACAAGAATAACCCTCTTCCAAAATCTTGAACGGTAAAAATATGCAATCAGGATACTTAAAACAATCATTGGGAATAAGTATCTCAGCCCGCTGCAGGCATCTACAACCTGCAATTTTGTAAATCCAAGATCAATGATATTCCCTTCCCTGAAAGCGCTCATACCATACAACTGCATTATCTTAACACCAATTTTTGACGACACCAGTTTTAGCTTAAGTGTTATTTGATTGTTAATAAAACTGGGAAAAGGGAACATGGTTAAAGAAAAAACAATAGGAAACAAAACGATTTTCAGTTTTTCCCATCCCATATTTAGATAACATAGACCTAAGACAACCATCCATAATGAAAAATAAGTTGTAAAATATTCTCCAGCTAATTCACCTAACCAGAAAAGGCATAAACCAGAAACAATTAGATAGAATCCTTTCTTCGATGGTTGTGAAATGCAATTATTTATTAAATGCTTTTTTTCCCAGATCAGGTATAAAACAATAAAAGGTATCAAAATGCAATGAGAGTAATCGTCTTTAATCCAGTCTCTGAAGATAAGCCATTGAAGAGAGACCTTTGATTAATTCCATTTTTATCAATCATTTCTTAAATTAATGACTT
>CAYFKW010000014.1:0-1600 GCA_964343845.1 uncultured Desulfobacula sp.
CTAATCGCTATTTAGCATATAGGGGTGTCCGTTTCAACTGGGGGCCATTACATGAGTTAATATACATATATTAAATTAGAGTTTAAAAGCGATAATTTATGATTTTTAATTTTCTGAGATTAAGTGAAAAAATTACTTAGAATGAAAGCAAATTCACAGGTAGACAGCTAAAATCAGGACCCAATTCGGGACCCAGTAGACAATTTGACATAAAAAAAGGATTTTCAGAAACCTGAAAACCCCTGATAACCTTTGGTCGGGACGGCTGGATTTGAACCAGCGACCACTTGTCCCCCAGACAAGTGCGCTACCAGACTGCGCTACGCCCCGAGAGCCTTTTTAAGACAAGGCGACTTTTACCATCCTTTAAAAAATGTGTCAAGTAATTAAGCGTTTCTTTCCAGGTATTACATGCTGTCAGAACCAGCAAAGATATTATTTTCAGAACCATTTATACCCATTGTGAATAAGTTTTCTGTTCTGCAAAGATGATATATTCCAGCGGATTGACAGGGGTGTGGTTGGAATGGCGCTTTCATCATCGGCTGTATTGGAAAATCTTTCTAATAAATGTCATAGATGACGTTTTGCCATCCGGCCTGGCAGCAAAGCCTTTTTTTCTTCTGGTCAGACCATACAGGAATCATGCATTTTGAAATTATGGTATTTATGGTAACAATACACTGAGAAATACTCTGTAATTTTATGATAAATTTCAGATAAGGATTCAGTGCTGCAGGATTTGGACATATATGGAATCATGGATTTATAAAAAACCTATTTTGATTTTCGGATGCGGAAACACCTTGTTTGGAAATGATGGATTCGGCCCGGAAACTGTCCGTTTTTTGAACAGCCACTTCAGTCTGCCTGAAGATGTGCTTGCAATGGATGTCGGCACAGGTATCAGAGATTTTGTATTTGATCTTCTGTTGTTGGAAAAAAAGCCTGATAAAGTGATTATTATTGATGCGGTTACGATGGAAAACAGCGTGCAGGGTGAAATTTTCTGGTTAGATCCCGGCAGCGCCCCCAAAAGAAAAATGGCTGATTTTTCTCTGCATCAATCACCTTCTTCAAACTTATTAACCCAGCTTAAAGACCAGGGCGTTGATGTCAAGATTTTAGCCCTGCAGACAGACTGGATCCCCAATGAAATCAATCCCGGTCTTTGCCCTGAGGCCAGGAAAGCAATTCCTGATGCCTGTGACTGGATTATGGATGAAATCAGAACACATGATTAAGTCCAATGCAACGATTGAACAATTTTTACCCAAAACCGCAAAAATTATTCCAGGTACGTTAATCTGCCCGGGACAACCATTTAGCCCTTAAACCCTATCAAATTCTTCATGCTGATCTTAATGCTGATACCTTGAAAAAAGCTTCGGACAGCGCTATGGTGATAAGGCGACATATGAACAAATACCCATATTGAGGTTTAATAAATTTTTATTTTCAAGGAGAGTTGGAAACATGCCGGTAAAAGTTGCCAGTGAATGGCTAAACGCCTGTTCAGGATGCGAAATCGCTATTCTCAATCTCGGGGAGACACTGCTTGAACTGCTGGAAGAGCTTGAGTTTGTACACATACCCATTC
>CAYFKW010000014.1:1610-4073 GCA_964343845.1 uncultured Desulfobacula sp.
ATGGATCGCAAATATTATGGGCAGCTTGGGGATCAACCGCGCCTCAACATCCCGAAAGCTGCTGTGGGGCTGTTGTCAGGCGGAATCCGCAATGAAGAACATCTTGAAGTTGCAAAGCAAATGCGGGAAAAATGTGACATTATTATCGGTCTTGGAACATGTGCAACCCATGGTGGGATACCAGCCATGATAAATGAATATACAAATGAAGATCTTTTTGTTCGCTATTACTTTACTGAAAGTACAGATCCGGATGCCCAGATTCCGGCCAACGGCGTACCAGGCCTTCTGGAACGCTGCTATGCACTGGATGAACATATCGATGTCGACATCATGCTGCCTGGCTGTCCGCCGCATCCAGATCAAATCAACGCATCCCTTCTTGCCGTTTTAAAAAATGAAAAACTGGACCTCCCCTTCAGGAGTGTCTGTGATACATGCCCGGCAATAAGGACAGGCAAAGGTGATGTCAGCAGAATAAAACGATTTTTTACTCAGCCTGAATATGATCCCAAAAAGCCCCTCCAAAAAATGCGCTGTATTTTAGAGCAGGGATATTTATGTACAGGTCCGGTCACCAAAGCCGGCTGTTCGGGCATAAATGGAGATGCGCCGCGGTGTATCAAGGCAAGAGTCGGATGCAGGGGGTGTTATGGTCCGGTAAAAAAAGATGGAAACCAGAAGCTTGATATGCTCAATGCACTGGTAAGCAATGGCATTGACATTAAGAGCCTGCCTGAACGCAGCAGCCTGTTAAGATTCTCCGGGGCTCATAACAGACTGGCCTGTAATAAAGGAGGCATGTAAAAAGTGGGAAAAACAATCCATATTTCACCGCTGTCCCGTATTGAAGGGCATGCGAGTATTAAAATAAAATTAGATGATAAGGGCAATGTCAGTGATACTGTCACCCATTTTAACAGTATCAGGGGCTTTGAAAAATATGTACAGGGAAAACCAGCCGAAGAAGTCACAAGGATTGTAACAAGAATTTGCGGAATTTGTCCCTGGCACCATCATATGGCGTCTACCAAAGCAGTGGACGCCTGTTTTGATGCTGAAATCCCCACTGCCGGTCATATGCTTCGCGAATGCATGCAGAACATGGCGCAGATAAATGATAAAATTCTGCATTTTTATTTTCTGGCTGCCCCTGATTTTGTCATGGGGCCGGACGCAGATTATTCAGTTAGAAATGTTATTGGAATCGCTAAAAAAGCGCCTGATCTTGCCAGGCAGGTGATTAAAATGCGCCAGTTAGGCCAGATGATGATGGAAAAATTTGCAGGTAAAGTCATCCATCCCATCGCTGCCGTTCCTGGTGGTTTTTCAAAGCCTATGTCAGAAAGTCAGCGGCTAAGCCTTTTAAAGGATACCCTTGACCTGCTTGAATTTGCAAAATTCTCAATCGTACATGCCAAAGAAAATATTTTTCCTCAATATCTTGATGATGTAACCACCCTGGGTACCATCACCACAGGCTTTATCGGAACTGTTGATAAAAATGGTTCTTTAAATTTTTATGATGGAAAAATCCGGTTGATGAAACCAGATGGATCATTTGAAGAATTTCACGCTTCTGCATACCTGGATTACATTTCTGAACATGTTGAAGATGTGTCTTACGGGAAATATCCTTATGCAAAATCCTGGGGGGAAGGGTTTTCCATGGACATTAAAAATCCAAAAGGTATTTATCGATCCAATTGTCTTGCACGGCTGAATGTATGTGATGGAATCTCAACGCCGCTGGCGCAGGCGGAGCTTGAAGAATTCAGGAAAAGATTTGGCAGGCCTGCCCAGAACACCCTGCTCTATCACTGGGCACGGCTTATCGAGCTTGTCTATGCATGCGAAAAAACAATTGAACTTCTCAAGAATAAAGATATTGTGGGCAAAAAAATACGTCTGGAAGCAACCCCGAAAAAAGGGCGCGGCGTCGGACATGTTGAAGCGCCCAGGGGAACGCTGATCCACGATTATTCAACAGATGAAGGTGGAATGATTGAATCTGCCAATATGATCGTAGGTACGACCCATAATCTTGCCCCCATCAGCATGAGTGTTGAAAAAGCCGCAAAAACCCTGATAAAAAACGGCCAGGTAAATGAGAAAATATTAAACAGGGTAGAAATGGCTGTTCGTGCATATGACCCCTGAATCTCCTGCGCCACACACCGTCTGGATGGCGGTCCGGTTATCGGAATTAAAATATATAATTCAAACGGTCAGGAGCTCACGGCATCAAAACCGATTTAGACGACAGCGTTTCACATATTAATGTTCCTGAATAATGATTATTTATAGAGATTTTCAGTAAACTTTTCTTATTGTATAGATGGCTGGCAGGGGAATGGTTGGAATGGCATTAAATCAGCATCCCGGCAGCACACTATTGTATCTGTGTTGCAACCGATATGGAAATTCTGCCCTTTTCCAGGCCTGTTTCCTTTCGTTCCTGAG
>CAYFKW010000014.1:4083-35766 GCA_964343845.1 uncultured Desulfobacula sp.
CTCTTAACCCACCAGTTTATTTCTGGAGATATCCAATATGTCGTGCTTTGAACCCTGGTCCGGGTTCGGCCTTTAAATAAAATCCGGCTTGATTCATAAAAATTGACAACATGTGTATTACATTTACCAGCAGGCACCAGCACCTGTTCCGGCTGGCCAACCGTCAGTGTCCACTCCATCTCGCCTGCGGCAATATAGCCATTTGCTTCAGTACATCCCATTTCAGCAGCAGCCGGTATCATCACAGGGGGGCACTTCGCTTCTATGCTGCTTTTACCGGTCACTTTTTTCCCTGGTTCAAGGGGAAATATTTTCTTCTAAATTATGGACAACCCTTATTTTAGGTCCTCTTTGAAAACTGATCTCTATGGGTAGAACGGATTGAAACGCCATTGACGATGCCTTGAATTGTTTAGGAAACAATTGGGTTATACCAATATTTGTCAATTGGTTCCGGGTCCCGATAATACGCCTTTGCGTGATATTTGAGAACCCTCTGATGGGCTCAGGTTCCGTCTCAAACCAGGAAAAAAGATCACCCAGGATATCATCCCCCCCGCCTGTCAGCGTTTTGTTTTTCACCACGTGCAGGTACTTAATTTCCAGACCATCTTTCGGTGCTTCATAGTTCATGGGAGACAACTGAATATTGTCTTCCTTTGTCTCTACCGACTGAATTAATTTTTGTATGTGCTGGCTGCCCGGGTATAGAAGCCTGGCTGTTGTAAAATCCTGATACGCCTTAAAATTTTCCCCCTGGTGCTTAAACAACTCCCCTCTGCTTAAATAAATCCCATATTCAAACGGTGATAAATTGATATAAGATGAATAATCTTTTATGGCCTTCAGATAGTCATTGTCTTTCTTGTAGAGCTGTGCCCTGTAAAAATATGCAGTTTTATACTTCGGGTTTAAAAAAAGTGACTGTTCATAACTTTTACAGGCATCTGCCCTGTTGTCCAGTTGATGATAGATGTAACCAAGATAAAAATATGTCCATGCAGACCCCGGATTCAGTTTAATTGCAGACTTAAGATCAGCAATTGCATTTTGATATTCTTTTAACCTTCCAAAGGCATAGGCTCTCCTTTTATACGCTTTTTCATAAAACGGGTCCAATGCAACTGCTCTGGAGAAATTTGAGATCGCTTCTTCATATTTTTCCTGCTGATTTTGAACATAACCCAGCATGTAAAAGCTTTTTACTTTTTCTTTCTGGACAAGATTCACATTTTCCAGATATTTTTTACATGCGGCCTCTCTTTGACTGTTTTCACGTTTTAAATCATAACAGTCTGTTTTCAGGTCATTTGCAAACGCCTGGGTTACAAAAAAACAAATCAGAACGGATAATAAACACTTCATATTTTTTTATCCTCATGACGAATCATAATAAATTATCTATCCTCGATAGTAAAAAAGCCACATCGGGTCAACATATTTCAACCGGCAGGACCTGATTTTCCCTGAATGCTTTAAAAGGATGCAAACCGTATGGTTGGCTTTTTTCTGCCTGTTATTCTAAGGTAAGATTCATCCGGATACCCCAATGCGATCACAGCATGAATGATTTCTTTCCCGGGAATACCCAGTTTCCCCTGGATAGACCTGTCTGCATCCAACGCAGCCACTGCAAAACCGATGAAACAGGTCCCTAATCCCATCGCATGTGCAGCCAGAACAATATTTGAAGCAGCTAATATGGCATCCTCTTTTGGACAGCTTGCCGCAGGATTAGTACCAATAAGTATACAGGCTGGTGCACCATGAAAAAGCCTGTCTGTTTCATGTTTTTCCATTTCCTGGATGGCTTCTTTAATGGATTCATAATATTCATTGTAATACGAATCCAAGGCTTTCATTCCGATAAGACGAAGCGCTTTCCTCAGCAGGTAGTTTTCAGCCTTTTTATTCAGTCCCGCAAAAAACCGTTTGATAAACTCTCCAAACTGGCGCACAGCCTGTCTGTCCGGCAGACAGGTAAAGGTCCATTCCTGGCTGTTTGTTCCGGACGGTGCCAAGGCCCCGATCTTAATAAGATCATTGAGAACATCAGGTTCAACCGGGACAGGTTTGAAATTTCTACAGGATCGCCTGGATGCAATGAGCCGGACCAGTTCTTCTGCCGGGAAATCACCAAACCCCATCCAGGCGCTGTCCATATGAAATGTGGCAAACTGTGTCATTTCCTTATCCAGCGCTTTCACCTGGATTGCATTTTCCGGGCATACAGCAGAACAATGTCCGCATGACAGCGATTTCTCTCCAGTTACCTGTGCTGTGCCGTCCACCATTGTAATGGTTTTTGACGGACATACATCAATACAGGCACCGCAGCCGATACACTTTTCAGAATCTATTACGGTTGTGACCAGTCGTGGGTTCATATTCCCTTCCTTACATAAATTATTCATTGTAAGTTCACTTACTTCAATCATTAAAAAAATTAAAGAAAAATCAGAGACTGAACAATTCAGATGTAGTAAATTAAGACAAATTTGTTTTTTAAAATGATTGCACTTAAAAACGTTGTGGTCTAATATATCAATATTAAACATTCTTGACTAAATATTCTAATTACAAACATTTAAGGAGAAAAAATGAAAAAAATTCTAACCCCGATACTGCTTTTATTATTGATCCCCTTTTTGAACAGTTGTGGAACGATATATGGTGCAGCCGTTGATGAAAGGAACGTATCCACCATTGCCTCTGATCATGAAATAAAGGCTAAAATTCTTAAAAAATATTCAGATGATGATATCGTGGGTGTCCTTGACTTTTCTGTTTCAAGCTATAAAGGACATGTTTATCTTATTGGCGAATATGATACTGTGGCGCAGAAAAACAGGGCCATTCAACTGGCTAAAAGTGAAAAAGGTGTTACCGGCATGACCACCTATTTCCTGCCGAAAAACCCTAAAGCATTGTGCGGTAAAGCCAAGAATATTGAACTGACTGGTAAAGTCAAAGCCAAACTCATTGGCGACAAAGACATCTGGTCCACAAACATTGATGTTAAAACCATGCAATGCATAACTGTTTTATGGGGATTGGTCGGCAGTAATACAGAAATTTCCAAGGCAATTGCCCATGCCAAATCCGTAAAAGGTGTTGTCAAAGTCAAAAGCTTTTTAAAAGCGGCAAAATAAGCGGATATATGCTGTCATTTTTACACTTTTTGATGTGGCTTCAATAAATACTCAAGCCCATTGCGTTTAATTTCATACATTGCTTGAAGCATCAGGCCCAGTGTGCCTTTTGGAAATCCTTTTTGAGAAAACCAGACCAGATATGATTCTGGTAAATTCTTTAAATGCACCCCTTTATATTTTCCAAAAGGCATTTTCATTGCTGCCAATTTGAAAAATTCCTCTTTATCCGGTTGAATAATTTTGCTCATTTTTGTATCCAGGCACTCTTTCAGAATTTATATTGCGTCTCCAGTTCAACCAGTGTTTTATAATCTGTGATATCACATTGAATCGGTGTAATTGAAACATAGTTCTGGGCCAGCGCCTCCACGTCTGTCTGCGGCTCGGCAATTGGTTTGTCCACTTTTCCATACCAAAAATATGGCCGTTGTTTTGGGTCTATTTTCTTTTCAAACAGTTTTGACAGATTGGTTGATGCCTGGCGGGTAATCTTAACACCCTTTGTTGAGGCCATGGGTTCATTGGGAGCATTCACATTTAAGAATGTACCTTCCGGCAGTCCATTTTTAACAACCTTTTCTGATAGATTTTCAATAAACCGGGACATTCCCGTATAATCTGAATTTTCCCCCTGTTCTATTGAAACCGCTATGCTTGGTATCCCGTTAAATGTGGCTTCCCTTGCCGCCCCGACAGTTCCGGAATAATTAATATTGATGCCTGCATTACTTCCGGAATTGATACCTGATATCACCAGGTCCGGCGGTGTATTTAACAGCTCAAATAAACTGAGTTTAATGCAGTCTGCCGGTGTACCGGTAATCGCATACCCTGTTCTGCCATCTTTTAGATCAATTTGATGGATTCGTAACGGTTTGTTTAAGGTAATACTGTGCCCTACCGCGCTTCGCTCCCTGTCAGGTGCAGCCATTATAACGTCATGATTGACGCTGAGTGTTTGGTACAGGATCTGAATACCAGGGAACCTGTACCCGTCATCATTTGTTAACAGAATTTTCATATCTCCCCGACCAGTATAGTGTTTTTAAGACTTATTTTCTCGATGATTGATGTTTTCGCGTGCACCAATTTTTTTTACTCCTCTTTAGTAAGACTTAATTTATATCCTGCTGTATGTATGGTTATCCCCGGGCGCTTGTCAAGGTCTTGTTAACCAGCTTATGTTTTAGGTTATGTCATCTTCACCTCATATGTCGAGGCATTCCGGAAACGGCTTCCTTAAAAAATGATATCTCTTTTTATCCATCCGTTGCCTGTCCCATGTTAACAGCCTGAATCTTATAAATATTTTATTTTAAAAAATTGATTTGTCTTGTAGCGCCTCATGATGTATTCTACCCTTTATTATTTAAGAATATGAAAAAATGAATACACGACTTCGGCCTCTTTATTGTTTATATCTATTGTTGATATTGGCAGTTTTTTTCGGGATATCAACCGCATCCACTATTGACAAAAAGCATGTATTTGTACTGCATTCCTATCATGAAGGACTTCCCTGGTCTAAAGGACTGATGAAGGGGATTGAAACAGCTGCTGCACAATATTCTGACAAAATAGAACTCCATGTTGAATACCTGGACATATTAAGAAAACCCTCAATCAAAACTGAACCTGAACAGCTCGCGCTGTTTAAAAAAAAATACAGTCACATCTCTATGGATGCTGTTTTAACAACAGATGATGCAGCCCTTGATTTTATTTTAAACAACAAAGACACGCTTTTCCATGAAGTTCCCGTTGTTTTCTGCGCCCCCAATGATTTTAAAGACGCAAGGATAAAAGATCATCCTCTGATAACCGGCGTTGCAGAAACGCATGACGTCAAAGGCTCAATTGATTTGATCCTGAAGCTTCACCAGAAGACTGAACGCGTTGCCATTATCAGTGATCTGGTTCCTTCCACCCAAAAAAGGTTACAGGAACTGAATCAAATTCTACAAAAATTTGAATACCGGGTGGATATTGTCAAACTTACAGATCAAAGCCTGACCCAGGTGGAAAATCAGCTTCTGCAGCAGCCGGAGGGGACCATTGTTTTATACCTTTCATTCCTGCTGGACCGTCATGGAAAACAATACAGCAACCATATGGATATTCTTCACAGTTTATCCGGCAAAATTGATCTGCCGTTTTATACATTTTATAAAAATTGTGTCGGTGCAGGCGTTGTGGGCGGTAAAGTTATCAGTGAAGAACTGATCGCCAGGGTTTCCATGGAGATGGTCCTAAAGATATTGAATGGGACACATCCAAAGGATATTCCGGTTATTTATCAACCGCAGACACTCACTATTTTTGATTACAACCAACTAAAAAAGCATAAAATAAAAGAATCGTCCCTGCCCCCTGATTCATTAATTATCAATAAGCCTTCCTCGTTTTATTATACCTATAAAACCTATGTCTGGACGATAGCTGTTTTCTGCCTTGTCTCGTTTATTCTGATCATGCTTTTGTCTGTTAATGTCAGAAAACGGATGGGCCTTGAAAAAAAGCTTCGAAAGCACAGTGAAAAACTTGAGGGAAAAGTAAAAGAACGGACAGCAGAATTAATTACGGCCAACAGGAATCTTGTCCAGGAGATTTCTGATCGGAAACTTGCCCAGGAAAGCATCAAACAAAGTGAAAAAACGTTAAAAAATCTTTTTAAAGTGGCGCCGACAGGAATAGGAATGGTCAGAAACCGGATGATCATTCAAGTTAATGACAAGCTGTGTGAAATGGTGGGATATTCCCGAAAGGAATTAATTGGGAAAAGTACAAAAATACTGTACCCCTCACTGGAAGAGTATCAAATGGTCGGAAGAGAAAATCAAACCCAGATTAAAACAAAAGGAACCGGTACATTAGAGACCGTCTGGGAGCATAAAAACGGAAATCTGCTCAATATTCTATTAAGCTCAACACCATTAAACGAAAACGACTGGTCAGAAGGAATTACGCTGACAGCGCTGGATATCAGCACACGAAAACAGACTGAACTGGCCATTAAAGAAAGTGAAAAAAAATATCGAACCCTGATTGAGACAACTGACACCGGCTTTGTTTTTGTTGATAATAATGGATGTGTTTTAGAGGCCAATGAAACATATGTGAAAATGACCGGACACACGTTTGTTAATGAAATCGTCGGCAGAAGCGTTCTTGAATGGACCGCTCCTTACGATATTGAACGAAATCTGCTGGAAGTTCAGAAATGTATCTCAACAGGTGCAATCCAGAATCTGGAAATCGATTATATCCACCCGGACGGCCAGATCATACCGATTGAGATATTTGCAAGAACCCTGGAAAGTCAAAAAGGGCAGACAATTATTACCCTTTGCAGAGACATTTCTGAACGGAAATTAGCAGAGATAGAAAAAATTGAAGCCCAGCAACATTCCATGACACAGGAAAAGCATGCACTGGTGGGACAGATTGCCGGTAAAATGGCGCATGACTTCAACAATATTTTAAGTGTGATTATGGGAAATACCGAGCTTTCTTTGCTGGACTGCGAAAAGGGCGACATAAGGGAAACACTTGAATTAATTTTGGGGCAGACAGTTCGGGGTAAGAATTTAACCAAAAACCTGATCGCTTTTGCCAAGGACCAGGAGCCAAGACAGGAATATTTCAGAATCGACGAGAAAATTAATCTTGTCATCACCCTGTTGAAAAAGGATCTGAATGGCATTCATCTCACAAATAAAAAGGGAACAGACATACCAGAATTACTTGCAGACCCTGGAATGATTGAACATGCACTGGTTAATTTATTGCAAAACGCTATTCATGCGTTAAGCAAGGTTGAAAATCCGGAAATAAGTATCCAGACCCTGCATAATGAAGACACGATCTGTTTTGAAATTAAAGATAATGGCTGCGGGATTCCCAAGGATTATCTTGACAGCATCTATGAACCTTCTTTCACATTAAAAGGCAGCAAGGACCTGACCGGCTCTTATAGAAGCGATATTAAAGGGACAGGATATGGCATGGCCAATGTAAAAAAATATGTTGAACAGCATAAAGGAACCATTTCAGTTGTTTCTAAAATAAATTCAGGCACAACTTTCAGGATATGTCTTCCAGTGATTCAAAAAGAACTGACTCTTGAAGAAAAAACAGAGATCAGCAGATCAAATATTCAACAGGAAAAATCTATTCTTCTTGTTGAAGATGAAAAACCGATATCTGACGTTCAACAAAGGATCCTGACGCAGGAACCATTCAACCACAGGGTCGATGTGGCAGGTGATGCAAAAACAGCCATGCAGCTTTTTGACAGCAACACCTACGACCTGGTCTCGTTGGACTATGTGCTTCCCGGGACTGCTACAGGCATGGATGTTTATCACCATATCAGACACGCGAATCAGCAGATACCGGTTTTGTTTATTTCTGGAAATATAGAATTTTTAGAATCGATAAAAGAATTAAAAAAAAGAGACACAAACACGGATCATTTATCAAAGCCGTGCCAAAACAAAGACTATGTAAACCGTATCAACACTTTAATCGAGATAACATACGGCATCGGCTAATTCGGAACATAATTCCAAACTTTACAGATCCCCAGTTTTTTCAACTTTTGCCAGATCAAGAACAGGCTGAAAAGACCCATGCTTAAAAACAATATTTTGACAAACCCAGGTGTAGCTTGAAACGACAGGGTAATAAACTGGAGGTCAAACACAGCAGGCGGCGGTGTCACATACACTGCCCTTTCTCCAATAAGGGTATCCATGGCTTGAGATATGCCGACAATACCAAAGATGATTGATCCGATTAAAAAAATATATTTCATATGCACCTCGAACCAGGCAATTGTTATTTAACTTACCTGTGTTTGTTTATAAAACTCAGCCTTTAACCAACCATAACAGCAAACTGTATGCCAGGTTTATCCCTGTGGCATTTTTTTGAATAACCTGTTGAAGTTAATATATTTTTTTCTGAGACTGTAAATATTGACGGCTGGAAAAAACTTAAATTTTAGGAAAAATAAGTAATACTTTTATGTATTTTTTTTCTCAAAATTTACAATAATGGGGTTGTCAGTCCCTGGGCAATTGCAACTTTTGTCAATTCAGCAATACTGCTGATATTTAATTTATTTTTTATATTTGTCCGATGGATATCCACTGTTTTAATGCTGATGCTTAATTGTTCTGCAATTTTTCTGCTCTTATGCCCTTCAGCAATCAACTGAAGGACCTCTCTTTCTCTTTTGGACAGTATGGAAAATATGGTTACAGGGCTGTCCTGGAAGTGGCTGCCGCCATTTTCATCTACCAGGTGCCTGACTTCTTCACAAAAAAACATGTCTCCTGACAGAACGGTCCGGATACATTTTAAAAGCTCTTTAAAGGAGCATGATTTTAATACATAACCTGAGGCACCTGCCGTTATCATCCCTGACACATAAACTTTTTCCATGTGCATAGAAAGAGCAATCACTTTTATATGAGGTTCTTTTGCCAGTATTCTTTTTGTTGCTTCCATTCCATTCAGACCCGGCATGCTGATATCCATAATAACGAGATCAGGGGAGTGCTGTTCAACCAGGTCAATTGCAGAATAGCCTGAATCTGCCGTTGCAATTATCTCAAACGATTCTTCCATTTCTAAAGAACTGCACAGGCCATGCTGCAAAATACTGTGATCATCTACTAAAAGAATTTTAACTTTTTTCATATTCTCTTTCTCTATCTGACAAAATTGGTACGATTAAATCAACCTTGGTCCCCCGGCCTCTTTGCGAATCAATCAGCATTTCTCCGCCAAAATTCTTCATTCGTTCTGACAGGCTGGACAAACCAAATCCAAACGATTCAGTGTTTTTTATTTTATCTATATCAAACCCGGAACCATAATCCTCTACTTTCACGATCATCGTATCGTTCTTTATCAATACGTCTATTTTCCCCTTACTGGCACCTGAATGTTTCAGTGTGTTCATCATTAACTCATTCACAGCCCTATACAATGTTACTTTCACAGGCTGTTTGAGTTTGACTGTCTCCCTGACATTATTCACATATGCAAATTCTGACTGATACTTAGCATTTGTTTTTTCAATTAGAAACCCCAAAGCGATCTCAATATCAAAATCATCCAGTATGGGAGGGCTTAATTGATAGATCAGGGAACGGATTTCCCGAACCGCCTGTTCAAGATATCCTTGAACTTCCAGAAGATTCTCATGATTCTTTTCAGTGTCTGCCTCCTGGATATTTTTGATTTTAGATATACTCATTGCAAGTGTTTGTGTTACGCTGTCATGGAGATCTGAAGCAATGGCTTTTCTCTCCCCCTCTTCTGTATACACAAGATGTTCATTTAGTTTTTTAAGCTGAATGGTTCTTTTTTCAACCATTTTTTCAAGCTGGGCTTTTGTCTGGGTGAGTTTTTCATTGCTTTTTTCCAGAGCAATTGTTCTTAATTTAATCCGGTTTTCTAAATCTTTTGCATATTCTTTTTCAATTTTTTCTGATTTTTTCAATTTTTCAATCATTCTATTAAATGACCTGGAGAGAATTCCGATCTCATCATCCCTGTCCATTTTCAGCTTGGTGGAAAAATCACCTTTTGAAACTTTGTCTGTGGCTTCGATGAACTTTTTTATAGGCGAAATAAAAAACCAAATTGCACAAACAGCTGGAATGATGGAAAACACAATAATCAAACCTGAATACGCCAGAAAATCTTTCCAAATTGAACGTAAACTTTTTTCCATTGCAAGTCCGGTTTTACGAACAGACATCATGATATCTTCTTCTTTTGTCACCAGGACAAGTTTCCATTCTACCGAAGAAAGAGAGCCGATGGATAAAATATATTTTTTGTTATCCAATAATAAATCAATTGTACCGTTGTACATGGTTTTGATTCTCGATGCGATTTCCCTGACACTGTTTATTGTAGAATCATTCAGGCTGTAATCAAAAATATCGTTTGAATGTTCAAAAAGCTTCAGATCGATGTGTATCCCGAATAAGCTGAAAAATTCACTGGGAAAGGCTATAATCTTTCCCTCCTTGTTTTGAAGAAAAGCAAAAAGGATGCTTTCATGTGAATCTTCTGAGATGAAGCCGCCTTCAATTAAATCATTAACAATATATCCCACAGGAATATCAATCCCTGTAATACCTTTGAATTCTCCCCTGTTATTATAAATTGGCGTTGAAGCGGTCATCATCAGGTCATCAACAACATCGTCCTTATAAATACTTGTCCATTGCGTATCAAAAACTTTTGTTTTTTTGTGGGTAAACATCACAACAGGCTCGCCGTCTCTCAAATCAAATACAGAGGTTTGCGGCAGGTCGTAGCAGGCATTTTTTGCATCCAGGTTCATGGTGTAGTAGATACCGATACCTGATGTGGTGATTACATGGGTTGCAAGACTTTCATTGACCAGTTCTTTTGATTTCATCAACATGGGTTCATAATGGGACAACGCAGTGAACTCTGCTTTAATCTTATCAGACATGGCGGGGGCACCCCAGTAAACTGATAAAACTGCTTCATGAGGAGGGGTGTAAAACATACCATTTTCCATTTTTTTTTCAAAAGAAGGCGCCTTGTTCAGCGGTGTTTTGGAGAATGCATCAAAATTATTATAAATACTTGTAAGATGGCGTCCCATTAATGCTGACGTTGTTTTTATCCTCTTGAAAACACCGTCATAAATTTTTGCCTGTTCTGCTGCAATCCGCAACAGATAATCCTCCGACATGCGTTTGATTTGTTTTTCATTTACAGCATAGGCATAAGAACCGAACTGGTGTAAAGAGGCTTTGGCAATATAAAAGAAAGGGACTATAATGATAATGAGTACTAAGGTACTGAATACAATAATTTTTTTAGATAATGAAAAGTGAAAATTAACCACATCATCCCTTATCAAAATTTTCAATAAAACACATATACCTGTTTTCTAAATCAGCCGCAGGTATATTCTGGTAATTGTTATATTTAACTGCCAGTATTAAGGGTTAATCGCTAACAAGTCAAGATCTGATAACGTATCATATATCTAATTGCGGGCCGGGTTTTCTCTTTTTTCCCAACCTTTTTCTACTTTAATTAAAAAAAATTATTTTTGAACAAAATTAAAAATGTGGTGTCAAAAAAAATTAGAAGGCATTTAATTTAATTATTAAGGAGGATATATGATTTTTAAAAAAAGTCTTTCCGCTTTTCTGGGACTGGCATTTATTTTTACTTCGCAATTTGTCTGGGCAGGAACCACTGTTGAAGATACTTTTACAATTGAAACAAAAGAGATTAAAAAAAGGAAAAAAGCACCCCCTAAATTTAAATTGGTAGAATTTACACACAAAAAGCACCATATCGATTATCAAATATCCTGTGGTGAATGCCATCATGACAGCAATAACAAACCGCTTGATTTGAAAACCGGCGATGATGTTCAACGATGTGTTGAGTGCCATACAAAACTTAAAAAAGACAAAAAAAAGAAAAAGGACATTATGGTACTTGAGAACGCCATGCATGGCAATTGTGTTACATGCCATAAGGAGATCAACAAGAAAGCCGGAGATGCAAAAGGGTTAAAGGGCCCCGCCCCTGCTACCTGCGGTAAATGTCATGTCTCTTTAAAAAAGAAATAATCTGCAGTTTTTCACTTGAAGAGCAGCGGTTGTGTAAATTCCCATTTTTCATAACCCCTGCTCTTATCATAAAATTTTCCTTACTGTCCTGACCTTATGTATCTTTGTGTCTGGCTGCTGGCTTGTTCTTTTCCAAAGCAAATGTTATGGATAGCGCTTTAAAGTGTATCCATAAACCCGTCAGAATATACACGATAGAAATGGGCTCATATTTTAATAATAAAAATTGTTCCACCACAAATCCATCGTTTGCAGGGATGATACTTATGTTGTCAGCGGCACTCTTATTTACCCTGATGAGCGTTTTAGTGAAATTAATGCCTTCTCAATATTCAGTCTGGCACTTAGGATTCATCCGCTGTTTTGGTGGCATGGTGGTTCTCATCTCTGTGTTTGGCCGTAAGAAAAACCCGTACAAAGGACACAATATCCCCCTCTTGATTCTAAGAGGATGTACCGGATCCATCGCCTTTGTTACAGCGGTTACTGCCTTGAGAATTCTCCCTATATCCACTGCCAGTGTTCTTTTCTACTCTTTTCCCGTATTTGCTGCTGTATTTGCTTTCGTTCTCTACAGGGAACATATTTCAATCTTTCAAATAGGGTGTATCGGACTCGTCCTGGCCGGTGTAGGTATCTTATTTGATTTCAACCTGACCGGCAATATTTTCGGCCAGACAATGGCAGTCATTGGCGGTGTATTTGCGGGCTTAACCGTTACCCTGATCCGGTCATTGAGAGAGAAAAACGGTCCTGTTATTATATATTTATACTTCTGCACCATGGGCACCCTCATCACCATGCCCGTTTTTTTTATGTATCCTGTTATTCCTTCAAGTTCGATAGAGTGGATGATGATCATCGGTATCATTCTAACCTCAGTTGCGGCACAATTGTTGATGAACCAGGGCTTTTATTACTGCAAAGGCTGGGAAGGGGCTGTTTATATGTCCAGTGAGACCGTTTTTACAGCAGTTGTTGGTATCTTTTTTCTTAATGATCCAGTGTCATGGCGGTTTTATGCAGGAGCCCTGCTTATTATCGGAAGCGGTGCCGCTCTGAATTGGCTGAAAATAAAAGAAACAAATTAATTGTTAATATTATTGCACAATTTCTAGTTTTGAGTTAACATCCCCATATGTATAATCAAAGCCAACTTGATGCCATTGACAATGTTATTGTTACCAAACTGATTGATGCCGGTCTTGATCATGTCATTTTTATTGATATGGCAGGCAATGCCATTGCTAAACATGATAATGGTAAAAAAAATTTGGACTCGACTGCCTTTGCTGCTCTTGCTGCTGGTAATTTTGCCGCAGTGGATGCGATGGCAAAACTTGTTGGGGAATCTGAATTTTCATTGCTGTTCCATAAAGGTGAAAAATCAAGTATCCATTTTAGTAAAGTCGATGACGATACGTTATTAATTTCTATGTTTAATAAAGAAATATCTTTGGGACTTGTAAGATTAAAAGTGGCGGAAACTATCAAGGAAATCAATACCATATTAGCCAATGGTTAATCACTATTGTTTCGAAAAAGAATCAAATCGCTATCACCAGCTTAATTTGAGGGGGATTTGGACTTGGCGCTTATTAATGTAAAAACCAAAGAAGTTCAAGTAAAAATTGTTTATTACGGCCCGGGAAGAGGCGGAAAAACAACCAATCTTGAATATATCAACAAAAAATACAGAGAGCAGATTAAAACTGAAATGGTCAGTCTTAAAACACAGGACGACCGCACTTTATTCTTTGACTTTTTACCTTTTGATGTTGGTCAAATAAAGGGATTTGATGTTACGATTCAGTTGTACACTGTTCCAGGCCAGGTAAAATACAATGCAACAAGAAGACTTGTTCTAAGAGGGGTTGACGGTATCGTTTTTGTTGCAGATGTACAAAAGGAACAGCGCAAAAAAAATATTGAATCATTGAATCAATTATATGAAAATCTTGAAACTTACAATTTAGATCTGTTTAAAATGCCGCTTGTTATGCAGTATAACAAAATTGATCTTCGGAAATCAGATATTCCCATTTTACCCACCCAGATCATCCAGAAAGATTTAAACAGTGCTTTGAGAGCCCCTGCTTTTGAAGCCACTGCGCTAAGGGGTGGCAACGTTATTCCCACACTAAAAAAAATAATTTCAATGACATTGGCATCTATTCAAGGTCAGCTCTAGATAAGGAGGATTTCTTTGAATTCTTTAATTGAACTTAAAAAAATTACCCAGTCTTTGAATGAAAAAATTACAGATCCTGATATTGATTCTTTTCAAACCGAACTTTTAAATTTAAAGGAAACGTTTAAAAGCAGCCCGTATCTGTCAACCTGCTTTAACATGCTGCAATCGTTAGGTTCCTATTTAGGATCAAAAAAAGACAATGCCCATATTGATGCCACTCCTTTGCTGAATTCCATTATGTTAAAGGTTGAGAAAATCGTTAACACACCGGATCTCCAGACAGATGACATCAAAAAAATTGTTTTATCCGAAATTCAGCGGTTCCGGGCTCTTAAAAACAGCATAGCGTCCACACCTATTATTAAAGATAAAGATATCAACGAGTTAAAAGAAGTCATCTTGTCGATTGATTGGGAAATTTCAGATAAAACCCTTGAACACTTTGACCGTGTTTTAACAGGGCTGTTATCAGAATTTGAAAACAACAAACTGTACCACGCGTTCTTGAGAATAATTTATAATTCCGGGCGGTATATTGGGACACAGAAAGCAAACGCACATACTGATTCTATTACTTTTTTACGGTCTGCCTTTGAAAATTTTGAACATCTTATCAGAACACCGCAGATGCCGTTTAAAGACAAAATACAGATGATAGAAAATGAAATAAAACGATTTAACGACTTTAAGCTTAAGATCTCCCAGATAAAAAAGAAACCCCTGCCTGTGAATGAATTCACTGATGATGAAACCGTTCAGCCTGCCCTTTCACATATTAAGCAGACAAACGGCACCACATCTGATGATGTTGTTCCGCTTACTGAGCTTTCTGAGCAGGACGACCTTTTGACACCTTCTGGTGACGCTGATTCGGAAACTATCGAGCCGGCGTTATCCAACATCAAAAAGGGGCCGGGGACCACAGATGTAATGGATGATCTCTTCAGCGTCAAGGAATCGCCGGCAGATGAACTTTTAGATGCCATTCATTTAATGGATGTCCATGGTGACTCACAGGACCAGGCCATGACGATGCTTGATCAGACGAGGGATTCACAATCTGAAGGCGTTAAGAATATTACCGCAGAACGGTTGGATAATGACCCCATACCTGAAATTGGAAACCGGCTTGATGAATTCTTTAATCTGGAACCAAAAGAACACGGCACAGCCATAGAAGAAAAAAAGGAGGCGTCTCCTGCCGCAGAAATTGAAGCGGACCAAAGCACCGGAACAGCCGACGGAATTGTGCCTTTTGGTTACGAAGATGAATCTTTCGAAGAAATTGAGGCAGAAACGCAGACAGGCCCCACCAAACAACTCCCGTCTGATGACGCGCTGTTATCCAGGTTAACATCGTCCATTAAACGACCTGATTTCAAACACAATGAATCCTCCCTGCTTGCAGTTAATGAAAACATCTCTGTCCTTAAAGAGCGCTGGCAGGATGATGCTGATAAAATAAAACTGCTTGAGCTTTTGACCCTGGCGATAAATCCGGTCAGACAGGATGATGAAAAAAAGTTTAATGAAAACAAAAAGAAGACAAAGGAGAAAGAGGATACTGAGACAGCAGCGAAGAAACCGGCTGGTTTTTTTGGCAGACTAAAAGGATTCTTTTCCTCTTAAAATAGCTAAAATTCAAAATGATTTACTTTTGTGAGGATTGCGGCAGCAAAAACGTTTTTACGACAGCACCCCTTAAAAACGGAAAAGCGGTGTTCCGGTGTACATCCTGCCAGTATTTCAATTCCTATCAGATCAAACCGAACCAGGGAATTTCCCTCGATAAAGCAGATCGTTTTTTTATGGAAACCAGGGAGGCTCCCGACATTATCGGCGTTTTTTTATTCCACAAAAAAAATGGCGTTCTAAAAAACAGCATGCCGAATTCCCTAAAAGAAAATGATTTAATGGTACTAGGCAAAGTTTTAGTCAACAGCTATCAGTCCTGCCAGTCACACTACAGGGATGTCAATGCGATAACGCTGGTCATATCAGACAAAAATATCATAGCCAGGCAGATCCATTCTGAACTGTTTATCATTCTGGCCTGCAGAACGCCCTGGCTGCCGGAAAGAATTAAGGATCGCCTTAACTGGCTGATTTCAGACAGGGACCAGCAGCAGTCATGAATAATTTTTTAAAAATCACTGACATAGAGGGCGTTGATCAATATGTGCTTGTTGATGCCAAAGGAAATGTTGTTGCACACAGGACAGACGACCCCAAACAGGCAGCCAGAACTGTCTTAAATATTGGGAAAAACTTATACTCCATTGGGAAAACCCAGTTCAAGTACGCCATTTTTTCAAGAGACAATAAAAACAACCTTTTGATTTTTCCTATTGGCAACCGCTATCTAGGAGTGATAAAACAAAAGAACGTGAACAACATGACACTGATAAACAATGTAAAAAAATTTTTACGTGAGTTTTGATCCTGAAGATAACGTAACGTATAAAGGAGGTATGCATGACAGCTCAAACGATCATTCTGATTTTCACACTGGTAATATATCTCATTATTATATTCGTTTTTAACAAAGCCCGGATCAAATATGAAGGCGGAAAAGTTGGGAAAGTCATCAACCTCATACTTGTAACTGTTTGTCTCTTTTTTGTAGCAGATTATGTTATTATTTTTGATCGATTTGCAAATGCAGATATCCTCGAGATCATCAGGGCGTTATTTAGAACTGCTGCTCTGTCTTTTCTGGCCTATGGCGGAGCCAAAATAGCTGATTCTTAATTGCCGGGAAATTACTGGCTGTTACCTGATTTCAAGGGAAATGAAACTCTTATTTTGAGAATAATTTGAAAATGCCGCCTTTTGATTTGCCTTTTTTATCCATTTCAAATTCTGAATGAATTTCCAGAATAACGTTTTTCATATCATTTACAATCTTACTTTTTTCTTTTGAGCCTGCCTGATATTTTTTTACATATCCTAAGACTTTCTCAATCCCTTCCAGGATATTAAACAGGGGCTGCGACCCCAGAATTTCACCGACTTTCTTCAAAACATGCGCGCAATATTCTGAAAAACCTGAAATTAAAAATTCCTTAGGGTCTTTAACAAAATCCATTTCATCCATGGCGCTGGTGACTGCCTGCAAATTAGAATTTTTATGGTTATCAGGATGATAATTCGCTAATATCTGCTTGTATTCTATGGCAATTTTTGCCTTGCTTTCTTCAAACAGCGAGTAGCTTCTATCACCTAATTCAGATGCAATATTTTTTTTGATAGAGGCAAGAATGTCATTAAAAACCGTTAATATGGATGAATAATCATTCTCTCCTTTCTGATCCTCCAGATCGACCTCTTCTTTTTGTTCTATCAAACCAGAAGAAATCACCGAGAAAAATATTTTAAAGACAGCAAACTCATCATACCCGCTTTCATTGATGATCTGCCGGACAGTGCGTGTTCCGTCTATCAAAGAAAGGATCCGCCATTCATTTGCGTTGAGTTTGATCTCTTCTTTGCTCTGCATCTTCCCTGACATTTTAAAGACCATTTTGTCACTTGGGATGAATTTTTTCAGCACAGACATTTCATCTATGCGTCTTGAAGCTTCAAGAATCAGCTTCATAGGATTGAGCTGGGTTACAATCATCCCTTTCAGGTTCAGTTTTACATCTTTGTATTCAAACCGGCCTTTTTTCCAAAACAGAAGGTTATATAAGATTGCCTCCACCTGTTTGGTATTGTATTTTTTTAAAGTATCAAGGGAGATATACCCTTTGTCTACTAAAATTTTTCCAAGATGTAATTTTTCCTGTTTCGCTAAAATGAGGCATTTCTGGAGCTGCTGGGCTGAAATAACTCCGTCATTTCTCATAAGGAACCCCAATCTTGCTTCTTTTAACGAGGCAGACGCATATACAATGGTTCCTTGTTCAAAAAAAACCCGGCTTTCCTCATCGTCGCTTTTTACCGTCAGCACACCGGTCTTCTGATCATTGCACAGAAGCTGAAGAATGCTTGCCAACGTTAATCCTTCAAAATCACCCTGAAGATTCATATTGCCCTTTTCATTTCCTTGGTCATCTTGCTTCCAGTCAGATTCTGTCCTCTTCACTTGAAAGACTATCAGCTTCATACTATGCCACAATATTACCAGTAATACAATATTATCCTAAAAGTCCCATTGATGATCCATAAAATAAACAGCAGGTTTAAGGTTATTGTTCAGCGACAAAAAAAATACCGGATTGACAGACAGGGTAAATCGAAAAATCTTTCTGCCAGGCGTTACAAATGAATTCTTGATCATTGAAACCGATTGAGGTATGGATGTTTAAATGAGCATGATGCCGGAAATAACCGACCACCAGTTTGGAAGAATGACTATTGCCGGAAAGGTCTATACTTCTGATCTGCTCATTGTTCCTTCTGGAAAAATTTTAGATAATTGGTATCGAAAAAAAGGCCATTTCCTGGTTTATAACGATATAGATATGCTGATTAAAACTGAACCCGACCTGATTATTATCGGTACAGGCGTGTCCGGCCGGATGCAGGTCGATCCCTCCCTGTTGTCAAAACTTGAGCATTTACATATCGACAGTCACATCCATGCCAATTCACAAGCGATTAACGTATATAACCAACACATTACAACAAACCGGAAAATCGGTGCAGGCTTTCACTTAACCTGTTGAACGTTTAGGCAATGAGCGCTTTTAAAAACCCAAACATACATCTGTTTAGATACTGCCCCCAGTGCGGCAGGAAACAGTTGAGGGCGGCCAGTGAAAAATCATTTTTATGTGAAGCATGCCAGTTTAACTTTTATCTGAACGCGGCTGCCGCAGGGATCGCGCTCATTTTTGACAATGCCAGGCTCCTTGTAACAAAAAGGAAGTATGATCCGGCAAGGGGAATGCTTGATCTGCCCGGTGGATTTGCAGATCCGGGGGAATCAATAGAACACTGCCTGGTCAGGGAAATTAAAGAAGAACTTAACCTTGATATTGTGGAGCTCAACTATTTCTGCTCTTTACCCAACACCTATCTATACAAAGATATTACGTATCCGATTACAGATGTCGCATTTATCTGTAAGGTTGAAAATTTTAAATCCATAAACGCCTGTGATGATATTTCGGATTTTTATTTTTTACACCTTTCAGACATTGATAAGACAAGCTTTGGTCTTAATTCCCCTAAAGTTATCATTGAGATGCTGCTGGAAAGAAACCCCATAAATTAAACGATTTTTTCTGTTTCAATGAGAAGCCATTGCATAAACTTTATTTATATGGTTTATCTCAGTCATGAAAAAAAGATTTTATTCATCAAAAAAACCCTATAAAAAATTTAATAAACGGCCTGGTATTAAACAGATGCGGCCAGGATGTGAGAAATCATTAAAACCTGTTTTTAACAAAATTGGTGTCCCTCCCAGGAAAGAATTTACGCCAGACCCTTTTCAACTTGAAGCAATTAAAGCAATTGAAACGTCAGATTGCCTGGTAACAGCACCGACAGGTGCAGGTAAAACATGGATCGCGCAGCAGGTTGCCGAAAAAATAGTAAAAAAAAAAGGGCATGTCTGGTATGCCACTCCGCTGAAGGCACTGACAAATTCAATCCATGCACAATTTTCAGATCTTTTTGGGAAAAAAAACGTTGGCATTTTAACGGGAGATATAAAGGAAAACCCGGGCGCCGCTATCGTTATCGGCACAACTGAAATCTTAAGAAATCAGCTTTATGATGTTATGTATACAGGTGAAAATTTAACCTGTGATCTAATTATTCTTGATGAGGCCCATTTTCTTGGTGACGAGCAGCGCGGGGTTGTCTGGGAGGAAATCATGATCTATCTGCCGGTCAGGATTCCTTTGTTACTGCTCTCTGCAACTATTGGAAACCCATTTCATATTGCTGAATGGCTGCAGAGCATTCGAGAAAAAAAATGCCATGTTGTTGAAAGCCATGACAGACCGGTTCCTCTTTTTCCTCTTTTCTTTCATCCATCTGGTACGCTTTTCCCACTGTTAGAAAAGAAAAGCCATGCAAAGAAAAGACTTCACAAGAAAGTTTTTAAGTTTAATAACAATACCAGAAAGCCCTTAATGGCACCGCCAGGCAAACTACCACCCTTTGGGGATATTATTGATATACTCCATGCCTATGATTTACTGCCTGCCATCTTTTTTTTAAAATCCAGAGCAGAATGTGACCATGCCATCCGGCTGTGCCATTCAACATTGTTATCCAAACGCCCCAAAAAGAAAAAAGCATTACTGGATAAGATAGATGAACTGGTATCAGAAAACCCTCATTTGAAAAATCATAAACAGCGCCCCTATCTTGAACAAACAGCCACGGCTTCTCATCACAGCGGACATTTACCTGCGTGGAAGGTCGTTGTTGAAACGCTGATGGCGCAAGGGCTGCTTGATGCAATGTTTGCGACATCGACAGTTGCTGCAGGCGTAAATTTTCCTGCACGATCTGTCGTCATTTTAAACTCTGATCGGTTTAACGGGATTGATTTCATGCCGCTGACGCCAAGCGAATTTCAACAGATGTCCGGCAGGGCCGGCAGGCGGGGAATGGATAATATCGGTTTTGGTATTTTTCTGCCTGGCAAATTTATGGACCTGAAATATATCACAAACTTGATCCACTCCGCACCTTCAGATATTGAAAGCCAGATTACAATCAATTTTTCAATGGTACTGAACTTACTGCTGTCGCATTCACCAGACCAGGTCAAGCTGCTGCTTGAAAAATCATTTGCATCTTATTTAATTGTTTCCGGGAAAAAAAGAGGAAAACAGGCAAGGAAAAAATTTGGCAATGACCTTGAACTGTTATGGTTTGATTTTCTTGATCACATGGATTTTTTAACCAAAGAAAATTTTGTGACAGAAAACGGAAAATTAACTCAAGACGGATACTGGGCTTCTAAACTGAGGATAGATGCCCCCCTGCTGGTCGCCCAGAGTATTCGAAACAATCTTTTGCCCCAGGATAATCCCATACTGCTGGCTGCCATTATCGGTTCCTTTGTGAATGAAAAAGAATTTAAGGATGACCCTTTATACGATCAGGCCCTGCCAAAAAAATTAAAAGAATCGTTTTTAGCCGTTCGAAAGGGATTAAAACCGTTTGCCATCCGACTGCTGAAACAGGGATTTGATGCACCGAATCTGTTTATCCAACCCAGTCTTCTAATCTATCTCTGGGCGCATGATGAACCCTGGGAAACAGTTATGAGCCGTTCTGATTTTGCTGACGGTGATTTTGCCAGGCTGATTTTAAGAACCAGTGAAAACTTAAGGCAGATATCAAAATTAAGAGAAACGTTTCCTGCTATTGCTAAAACTGCAAAAAATGCGATAGATCTAATTTTAAAAGAACCCATTGTCACATTTTACAACTAAATTAACAGACATAATATAAGGAGAACACGATGAAACAAATCTTTGCAAAAAAGGCTCCTGATGCTATCGGCCCCTACTGTCATGCGGTTGTGCATAATAATATGGCCTTTTGCTCCGGCCAGATTCCATTAGATCCTGACACGATGGAACTTGTTGGAACAACCATTGAAGAACAAACCGCCCAGGTGATGAAAAATATTGAAACGGTATTGTCTGAAATTGGAACCAGTTTAAACCAGATTGTGAAGACCACTATTTTTCTGGATACAATGGATGATTTTTTAGGAATGAACAAAATTTATGAAGAATGCCTGAGTGGCCATAAACCGGCAAGATCAACCGTTGAGGTGGGGCGTCTTCCCAAAGATGCACTGGTTGAAATAGAATGCATTGCCGTTATTGAATAAGGAGTTTTCATGACAGAAGACACTAAAAAAGTAATCTATTCCATGATCAATGTCAGCAAATCTCATGGCCAGAAACAGGTTCTGAAAAACATTTCTCTTTCCTATTTTTATGGTGCAAAGATTGGTGTATTGGGATTAAACGGTTCTGGCAAAAGTTCATTGTTAAAAATCCTGGCCGGGATTGATTCAGAATTTACCGGTGAAACCGTCCTGTCAAAAGGATTCAGCATTGGACTTCTTGAACAGGAACCGCTTGTTGACAGTACCAGAACAGTAAAAGAAATTGTTGAAGAAGGCGTCAAAGAGACCGTTGATTTGCTGAATGAATATGAAAAAATTTCAGAAGAATTTGCCACCCCCATGTCAGATGATGAAATGCAGGCATTGATAGAAAAACAAGGGAAAATTCAGGAAACGCTTGATCATATCGGTGCCTGGGATCTTGATTCCAAACTGAAGATGGCCATGGACGCATTGCGGTGCCCGCCTTCAGACACACCGGTAAATGTGATATCCGGTGGTGAGAAAAGACGGGTCGCACTGTGCAGGCTGCTCCTTCAGAACCCGGATATTTTACTGCTGGATGAGCCAACCAATCATCTTGACGCAGAATCGGTGGCATGGCTGGAACAGCATTTAAGCCGGTATGAAGGAACTGTCATTGCTGTTACTCATGATCGATATTTTCTGGATAACGTAGCAGGCTGGATCCTTGAACTTGATCGTGGTGAGGGTATCCCTTGGAAAGGCAACTACTCTTCATGGCTTGATCAAAAGCAGAAGCGGCTGGCCACTGAACAAAAATCCGAATCCAAACGTCAGCAGACCCTTCAAAGAGAACTGGAGTGGATTAATATGTCTCCAAAAGGGAAACGCACTAAATCAAAAGCAAGGATCAGGGCCTATGAAGCGTTGTTAAAAAAGGATATCAAGGACCAGGAACATAAAATGGAAATTTTTATTCCGCCAGGACCCCGACTGGGCGAAAAAGTGATTATTGCAGACAATGTTTCAAAAGGGTTTGAGAACAAGCTCCTTGTAGAAGATATGAATTTTATTATGCCCCCGGGGGGTATTATCGGTGTTATCGGGCCGAATGGTGCCGGGAAGACAACACTTTTCAATATGATTACCAAAAAGGAAAATCCTGACAAGGGAACGATTGAGATCGGCCAAAGCGTGCGGCTTGCTTATGTAGATCAGGAAAGGGATACCCTTGCCCCCGAAAAAACTATTTATGACGTCATTTCAGGTGGAAACGATAAGCTGCTTATCGGCGGCCGTGAATTAAATTCAAGGGCCTATGTTGCAAAATTCAATTTTTCAGGGTCTGATCAGCAAAAAAAGGTAAGAGATATTTCCGGGGGAGAACGGAACAGAGTTCACCTGGCAACACTGCTGAAACAGGAGGCAAATGTCTTGCTGCTGGACGAACCCACCAATGATCTTGATGTAAATACATTGCGGGCACTGGAAGAGGCACTTGAAAATTTTGCAGGCTGTGCTGTTATTATCAGCCATGACAGATGGTTCTTAGATAGAGTTGCAACGCACATATTGGCCTTTGAAGGGGACAGCCAAACCTTCTTTTTCGAAGGATCGTATTCTGATTATGAAACTGACAGAAAAAAAAGACTGGGTATAAAAGCAGATCAGCCAACTCGAATTCGATATCGACAGTTCACACGATAAAGGTTTTATTTGAAACGATCCGGACTAAAAAAAGGGCTTGTTCAAATCCATATTGCGGTCTTCCTTTTCGGATTTGCCGGTCTCTTTGGAAAATTTTTATCCTGCAACCCCCTTTTTATTGTTTTGGGACGAACCCTTTTTGCGTTTGCTGCACTTTTTTTTTATGCCCGCTTCTTTTCCAAAACCGAGTTGCATTCTTTTACGAAAACCACATTTTTGTTTTTTATATTACAGGGATTTCTTTTAGCGCTTCACTGGTGGAGCTTTTTCTTCTCAATCCAGATCTCCAGTGTGGCCATAGGGTTGATCACTTTTTCGACCTTTCCGCTATTTGTCACATTTTTAGAACCATTGTGTTTCAATGAAAAGTTAAAAAAAGCAGATGTGTTTACCGCCAGTTCGGTTTTTATTGGTATCTTACTTGTTATTCCAAATTTTGATATGTCAAATCATATCACCAAAGGCGTCTTTTTTGGCGTCCTGTCAGGATTTACCTTTGCCATCCTGGCCATCATTAATCGAAGGAATGTCAGGAAGGCTGATTCCATTGCAGTAGCGTTTTATCAAAATTTTTTTGCTGCAATCTGCCTGGCTGTTCCCATTATGATCCTTAACATAAAACCTGCCCCGCTGTCTGATCTGCCGAATCTTATCTTTTTAGGTGTCATCTGCACCGCGCTTGCCCATACGCTGTTTATAAAAGCCCTTACCAGTATCAGAGCACAGACCGCCGCTGTTATTGCAGGACTTGAACCGGTTTACGGTATTGTTCTTGCTTTTTTACTGCTCAATGAAATCCCTGATATCAGGACACTGATCGGTGGTATTATCATCATAGGGACAACCTTTTTTGCAGGCCGTATAGAGCGTCTGTCATCATAGTGTATAATTCAAATCGGTTTACACGTTTGTTTTATGGCGCCCAAGACACCAGGGAACCGGCAGCCGAACGGTTTTGAACCAAACAGGGGTAGACTTTCTCTAAACTATCCTTCATCAGGCACGCATATCCATAATTATATCGGATTTATTCTTGACAAACACATGTTGTATACATTATGTATCAAAAAAGTATAGGAGGTGAATTTATGAGAAAAGCGTCTTTAAAAATAAAAGTTTACAAAGCGCTTCGCCTTGATATTGTGTCCGGGAAGTTATCCGGGGGTACTCGAATTACAGAAAGCAGTATTGCAGACACCCTGAATGTGAGCCGGACACCCGTAAGAGAAGCGTTACAGCTGCTTACCCAGGAAAGATTTTTAATTGCCATACCAAAAGCAGGTTATATTGTTGAAGATTTGTCGGACAATGATATTCAGGACCTTTTTACCACACGAATGGAAATCGAGCAGATTGCGATTCAAAAAACCATTGAAAACATCACTGTTGAAGAATTAAAAAGTCTGGATGATAATTTAGAACAGACAAAGATATCTATTAAAAATGGCGACAGCTTTAATATTACCGAGCTTGATATTGCATTTCACTCTATTTTGTATAAAGCTGCCAGAAGCAAATCGCTGTTCCGTATCTGTAAAAATTTAAGTGATCTTACAATCAAGTACCGACATGGCCTGAATCTTGTACCAAGCCTGTGGGATGAACTGCTGCAGAACCATATCAAAATATACCAGGCCCTGATCTGCAAAGACAAAGAAAAAACAGTCCAGGCGCTTAAATTACACGCTCAGCAGGCCAAGCATCATTTGGTTGAAATAATGAAAAAAATTCGATCTGATGCATTCAGCCAGGAAGATTATTAGAAGCCTGATGTTTACATCTGCAATAGTTTGAGGCATCCCTGATAGTATATCAACCAGGGATGCCTGGAAGGAAATCCATCCTTTTTTAATACCGACCGAGAATTCTTAAATTTTCAGACTTTTCTACCAGTTTTTCCATGACAGGTGAAAGATCCGGATGTTCAATATCAGCCTCAAGATCAGCATAGAACATATATTCCCATGGTTTCCCAAGCATAGGACGCGATTCAAGTTTTACTAAATTTATCTGGTGCTCTGAAAAAATTTTCATTACAGCAAACAATGCTCCGGGTTTATTTCCTGTAGAGAAAATAATAGATGTTTTGTTTACTTTTTTATTTCCTTTTACGACCTTTGCAATAATGGCAAATCTGGTATAATTTCTTGGATTATCTTCAATAGATTCTTCAAGAATATTCATTTTAAAAATCTCTGCTGCCATCGTGGATCCTATAGCGGCAGAATGCTTATCCTCTGAATCTTTAACCTGCCTTACGGCACTTGAAGTCGCTGTGACAGGTACCAGTTGTATGTCTGGATATTGGTCCAGGTAATTTTTACATTGAGACAATGCAGGCGGCGGGCCTAAAATCTTTTTGATTTCATTTTTTTGAACATTTTCTTTGGCAATCAATGCATGTTTAACCCGTATGGTGATCTCACCGATAATTTTAAGGTCATATTCCTGCAGCAGATCATAATTCTCATGGATTGACCCTGAAAGGGAATTTTCTAGAGGGACCACACCATATTGGCAGTCGCCTGTTTGAACCGCTTGAAAAATATCCTTAAATGTTTTCATGGGAACCGGTTTTACCTCTTCCCCGAAATAGCCAAGGCTGGCCTTATGGCTGTAGGCACCATATTCCCCTATAAATGCGGCTGTTTTTGTTTCTTCTGATTGTGAGCCATTCAGTATTTCTGATTTTTTCAGATAATCAAAGTCAAGCTGTTTGCCAACAACAGGAGCGATAACATAGATATCCCGGGTGAGCTGCCCGAATTGTTCAGGATAAAGGCTTTGAGGGCCATCTGACAGTGCCTGATCCGGATCATTATGAACCTCAATCATGAGTGCATCTGCCCCGGCAGCGATAGCTGCTCTTGCCATGGGGCTTACCTTTTCCCTGATACCTGTTGCATGACTTGGATCAATAATAATCGGCAGGTGTGTCAGCTTTTTTAATACAGGGATTGCAGATAAATCAAGCGTATTTCTTGTATAAGGTTCAAACGTTCTAATCCCTCTTTCACAGAGGATAACATTGTTGTTTCCCTCTGCCATTATATATTCTGCTGACATTAACCACTCTTGTATGGTCGAGGCAAGCCCTCTTTTAAGCACAACCGGTTTCCCCATTCGGCCAACGCATTTTAACAGCTCAAAATTCTGCATATTTCTTGCGCCGATCTGAACCACATCTACATATTTCATCATCAAATCTGCCTGTGATGGCGATGTAATCTCTGTCACTACACCCAATCCGGTTTTTTCCCTAACATCTGCCAGGATTTTTAATCCCTCTTCTTCCAGTCCCTGGAAAGAATATGGTGAAGATCTGGGTTTGTAAGCCCCGCCGCGAAATAAAACTGCTCCATATTTTTTTACTTCTTTTGCAATGGACATGGCCTGGTCATGGCTTTCAACTGCACACGGGCCTGCCACAATAACAATCCTGTCCGATCCAACAACAACATTACCAATGGCTACTTTTGTATCTTCTGATTTAAACTCCCTGCTGACAAGTTTGTAGGTTGATTTGATGGGAACTGCTTCAGCAACACCTTCTATTGTATTAAATTCTTCTAAACTCGTCTTTGTTTTGCCTATCACGCCGATCACATTTCTGCCGCCATCCACAATTTCACGCGTTATACACCCCTCATCAGACAACATATTTTTAATTTTATCTTTCTGATGAGGGGTAATCTTGTTTTCAAGTACAAGAATCATTTCCTTTCTCCTTGTTAGTAAATTATTTTTGTCCGTCCAAAATAAAAAAAGGCCCTGGAAAAATTCCCAGAGCCTTAAACTAAGAAGCCCCGGGTGGCTTAACTGTCCACCCGGGGCTTTATTTACATATCAAATAAAGTGTCACACCGGATGAACGCTTCTAAAAAAGAAAAAGAAACGTTCAAAATTAAATATGCCTGTATGTGTCATTTTATTCATTTATTCACCTAAATTATCCATACAAACTACAGACCATGTAACCATTTGTCAACCACAATTATCATTGAATCCCTTTTTCTTTCAGGAACGGCACATATTCCATATCTGTCTTCAGTATATGATCTGTCAGCCAGTCTGTAAGAAAAGTCATTAATTCCATTGACAGGGCAGCTTTTCCTTGATCAAACTCTGATTTGAACTCAACCACTTTTGCAACAAGATCCTGATGGATTTTTTTATGGACATCCCCTACTGGATATTCGTGCTCATCAAATAATTGTTCTTCATATCCAAAGTGAGACACGGTATAATCTGCAAGTTTTTCCAAAATTTGACCGGATTCTTTTGCACCTTTTTTCAGTTTCATTGCATTGTGCAGTTCATTAACCATCCCTACCAGACCCTTGTGCTGTTCATCTATTTTTTCAATCCCTGTCATAAATTTTTCAGACCACGGCATAAGTTCCACGAATTCTTCATCACCGGTCTGAAACGTATCGTCATCCTGATCCTCTTCAATAGACACCTTAAAGACACCAATCATATCTCTCAATTTTGAAGACAGATCAGACAGATCCTGGGCACTTTTTCTCATTTGATTGCTTCGTGAGTTCATATCGACTGCCACGGTATTCACTCTTGAAATATCTTCGGATATTTCAGACGCCACCTGTGAGCTTTGAGCCACATTTTCATTAACGTCTCCGATACCGACAGATGCCTGCCCGATATTTTCCGCCACTTCAGTGGCAGTTGCAGATTGTTCCTCAATTGCCGCTGCAATGGTTCCCACGATTTCCGTTACCTCTGAAATAACCTCTGTTATCTGCTCAACATCTTTAACCGTATCATCTGTCGAGTTTTGAATACCTTGAATTTTATCTTTAATATCTAACGTCGCATCTGCTGTCTGGCTTGCAAGACCTTTGATTTCACTTGCCACAACCGCAAATCCTTTTCCCGCTTCTCCAGCCCTTGCAGCTTCAATGGTCGCATTTAATGCCAGAAGATTGGTTTGTTCTGCAATATCAGTAATCACCTCTGTCACCTTGCTGATATCCCGGGCAGACGCCCCGAGTTTTTCTACTCTATTTGAAGCAGTCTTCACTTTTGAAGCTGCATTGTCTGAAACACCCCTTGCTTTTTCGCAATTTTCAGCGACTTCTCCAAGCGTCTGTTTCATTTGCCCTGCCGCATCAGCAACCATCCCAAGGTTTGTAGAGGCCTGTTCGCTTGCCGCAGCAACAGAGTTCATACTTGAACTCATCTCTTCTGCAGCAGTGGCAACAGAGTTAGATCTGCCTGATAGATCCTCTGAATCTTCTGCCATTCTTTCTGATACTGCTCTCAGTTCCCCTGATGATGCTGTCACGGTTTCTGAGTTTGCGCCAATATCTACAATAATATGATTCAGCCGGGCAATAAATGCATTAAACCACTTTGCAAGCTCTCCTATTTCATCCCTGGTATCAATATCTATCCGCTGTGTTAAATCCCCCTCGCCTTCAGAGATATCCTTTAATGCAGTCACAACCTTTTTAATCGGTGTGATAATGATTTTAGTGAGGAAAAATGCAATCAAAACGCCAAAAACAACAGCGCAAAGACCAACCACAAAGATAAAGGCTGATGATTGGGTTATCTGGCGCTGCATCTGGGAATGCTGTGAATCTTTGGACGTTAAACAAATTTTTTGAATGGTGGCTGCATTCGACTCCATCAATTTCTTGGCTGTTTGCTGACTTTTCATTAAACTGGCATAACTCTTAAATGAGGTGAGATAATTTTTACAGGCCTCTTGAATACCGGTCAAAGGTTTTGTTTTCTCCTCATCGTCTATGGTTTCCTTTGCCTCTGAAATCACTTTGTCAATTGATTCGATATTGATCGTAATCTGCTCAAACACTCCATCCTCTTCAGTGTTGATATACTCTTTTTCAAGTATTCTTGTATTCAAAAGAATTTTTGCAATCTGAGCAACACCTGAAGACATTTCCATCATCTGACCAGAAAAAATCTGAACATCCTCTAAATAAAACTCAAGCTGTTCCTGCATTTCCTGCTGGAAATAAAGAATGGCCAGGCCCAGATCCTTTACAGCTTTTATGAGGGCGATATTATTATCACGGCTTTTGTCATCAAAGAATGCGTTTGCTTTTTCAATACAGGCGGTCTGTTTTGAAAGGACATTCTCAAGGCTCTTTTTTGATACATCTTCCAACAGTAAAGGTGTTACTTCATCGGCCACCCGTTTTAAGTCACTGTGATATCCTTTCCACTGTTCATACGTTGATATGTTCCGAACGTCTGACTCTGCAAGAACCATCCGATATCCTTTTGCATTTAAAAAGGCTTCATTCATTTTAGATGCATACCCAACCCGCTGTCGCATATTTGAGATTTTTGTCTCACTCTCACTTCTTAACTGGTTGTATTTTGTTTTTTGTTCATCGTGAATTTTTGCAGTTGTTTCAAGTGCCAGACTTGCCTTACCGTTCATTTCACTCATGCGGGTATCTTTTTTCTGAGCCAGAGCAACATAATCTGTGAACGCTTTGTTATACATATTTAATTTCTTTAAGATATCGTCTGCCTGTTTTTTTACCTCTTTTGACTTTGCCTGTTTCAAAATGCCATTGGTTTGATTCTTCAGCGATGACATCTCCTGGTTTACAACCTTAACAGCTTCGGGATCGTTGGTAAGGATAAATTTCTTCTCATTTTGCCGGGCCTTCAGGATATGGTCCACTAACAACTGGAATTGATTGGCAGAATCGACTTTTTCAACGACCTGGGTTAATCCGATTCTCCCGACAAATGCCAGTGCAATCAACAAAATAAGAATAACAACAAAACCACCGATAATCTTTTGAGCAATACTAAAATTTTTGAACATCTCCCCCTCCCCTGTTCGAATAATTTTCAATCTGCCTATTTTAAAATATATTGTTATGTGATTCAAGCGAAATAAAAGGTTTTTGGCCCACAATCCACCGAATTTTATTCGCTTTTTTCAACAGAAAATGAATAAACTTCAGCATCCGGATCTATCCTTTATATCATTTTCTTTTTTTTAATCTTTCAGGTCAATTTTAAAACAATCGCTGTTCTCGTCGGCAGATATAAGCTTAACAGATTCCTGTCGCCAAACTTTTCCGGATCATGAATTGTAAAATGAACCTGACCTTGATGCAGCCTGCTTTTACCGCCAAATTTTATCTGATCCGTATCAAGGACCATTTCATATCTTCCTGGTGGTGCTTCCAGCATATAATCTGAAAAAGAAACCGATGTATTCAGGTTAACAATAAAAATCAGTCTGTGTCGCTTATAGGCAATAACCCTGTCGTCTTCATGAATGTATAACAATGTCAGCCTGGAGGTGGAAAACAGGTCATATGTTCTGGCAAATGAGATCATTTCTTTATCAAATTCAAACAGGCAGGAAAAATATAGATCCTGATCATATTTTAAGGACCATTGCCGCCTGGCATAGTGAAAAGAAAAATTATTCCTTTCTGATGGAAAATCAATCCATTCCGGATGACCGAATTCATTGCCCATAAAATTCAAGTAACCTGATCCTGCAGTTGAAAGGGTCATCAGGCGAATTATTTTATGCAGTGCCACAGCCCGGAATGTTTCAACACTGTGGCTGTCCTTATGCATTGAATCATAGATCCGGCCGCTCATCAGGCGCATCATATGGGTTTTGTCGCCAACAAGGGCCTGGTCATGTGACTCAGCATAACTGATTGTTTTTTCTTCTTTTCTCTTTGATGTTAATTCATGCCAGAGCGTGCCAAGATGCCATTGTTCATCTTTATACTCTTTGAGCAGTTTAATCCAGTAATCGGCTATTCCCATTGAAAACCGATAATCAAATCCACTGCCACCTTCTGATATGGGTGCGGCAAGACCGGGGTATCCACTCACATCTTCGGCAATAGTGATGGCATCCGGTCGAATGTCATGAACAAGGCGGTTTGCTAAATATAAGTATGACAGGGCATCCACGTCAACATCGTTACCATAATAGTCCTGGTATGTTGTAAAGGCCCTGCCCAGGCCATGATCCTCAAACAGCATGCTGGTAATCCCGTCAAACCTGAACCCGTCAATGTTAAATTCCTGAATCCAGTATTTTAAATTGGACAGCAGAAATTTTATAACGCCAGGCTTACTGTAATCAAAGCATCTTGAATCCCACTGCCGGTGATACCCTCTGGGACCCTCATGGAAAAA
>CAYFKW010000014.1:35776-42110 GCA_964343845.1 uncultured Desulfobacula sp.
ACTGATAATTTGTGCCATCAAATTTTGAAATTCCTTCCACTTCATTATTGACCGCATGGGAATGAATGATATCCATCAACACCCGGATCCCGTTTTGATGCGCTTTATCAATCAAGCTTTTGAGATCTTCAGGGGTTCCGAATCGTGATGAAGGTGCAAAAAAGTTTGAGACATGGTAACCGAATGATCCATAGTACGGATGCTCTTGAATCGCCATCAATTGAACGGCAGTGTATCCTGATGCTATAACTTTGGGCAGTATATGATGCTCAAATTCTACATATGTCCCAATCCTGCCCTCTTCTAACGCCATTCCAATATGGGTTTCATAAATTAAGAGCGGTTCTTCAGAGGCCGGAACCTTCTTGTTCTTCCATTTAAAAGGTCGTGACGGGTGCCACACCTGTGCATTAAATATTAATGTTTGAGGATCCTGTACGACACGCGTGGCAGCTGTTGGGATTCGGTCTCCCTCCCCGCCGGGCCAGACAACCTTAAGCCTATATAACGCTTCATGTGAAAACGTATCTTTTGAGAACCGTTTTTCAAATATATGATGATCCTTTTTTTCAAGATGAAATTTTTCATCTTTCTGCCAGGATGTTTTGTCACAGACAATATAAATGTCATCAGCATTGGGAGCCCATTCTCTGAATATCCATCCGTCTTTTTCAAAATGCAGCCCGAAAACTTCGTGAAAATCTGCATACGCTTCTAAAGAGCCCTTGTCCTGACTTTTTATTTTTTCTTCAATGGCCACAGCAGCTGACCGCCTTAAAGATATCGTATCAGCGAAAGGAATAAGATACGGATCATTAAAAAGCCCGGTATCAGACAAGGAACGGCCTCTGGAGCATTTTTTCATATAAATTTATATACGCTTCCGCACACCTGGAATGGTTAAACTCAAGCACGCTGTCAATCATGATCCTTTTAATCTGTGCTTCTTTCATTTCCGCGTCGAGAAAATGAAACGCCATTGCCTGGTCTACTGCCCATTTTAGTCCATTGGCATCATGGACATTGAATAAAAATCCGTTCCCCGCGTTATTGTCAACATCCAGTTGATGGATGGTGTCATGCAGTCCGCCCGTATCATGGACAATGGGCAGCGTGCCATAGATACCGCCGACCATCTGAGGAAGACCGCAGGGTTCAAAGGATGACGGCATCAGTAAAAAATCACTGGCTGCAAATGCCTGGTGTGATAACCCTTCGTTAAACCCGCAGATGGCAATTCTTTTACTGAGATGATGAAACCGGACAATGTCATGAAAATACTTTTCGTATTCCCCGCTGGCAACAGAAACGATCTGGAGTTTTGCATCCCAGTACTGCGACACCATATCATACATAATCTGAGCCAGCAGCTGGCACCCTTTCTGTACCGGGTCAAGCCTGGACGGCCAGAAAAACAGCACCGCATTCTCATCTATCTCCAGGTCAAGTATTTTCTGCAGGTATATTTTATTTTTTTGTTTGATTTTTCTATGATTTTTGGGACCATAATTATAGCGTATTTTTTCATCAACTGCTGGATTGAACTCTGGTTCCGGTGCATTTAAAATCCCGGTAGCACACCCTGCATGGTATTTATTGGACAACTCCCTTTTCAGACATGTTTCGACAAAGGGGTGCCGGTCTTCAACAATCTCAGTTAAAAAAGTCGGGCTCACCACATTTACATAGTGGGCGGCAAAAACGCCGGAGGTAATAAAATCGATTCGGTTCCAGTCACGGCTTTCCTCATAATTATACGGTGGTTTTTTAAAAAACAGCCACTTCCAGAAAGATGCCGCATCAATTCCTCGATCTTCTATCTCAGCCATAGTGGAAGTCATGGTATGAATATTGTGTATTGTAAACAGGCAGGGAATTTCTATCTGTCTGGCCATGGCCGGAATCAGTCCTGTCATCCAGTCATTGCAGTGTATAATATCAGGCTCAACTCTTGGGATAATATTGTTGATCACTTCCCTTTGAAAGGCCAGAGACACCTTTAAATCTTTTTCTGAATAGCCGGAGTACACATTATCAAGATAAAAAAATGCACGGTCTGCGGCCAGATGTATCCGTTCATCATCCAGTCGTTTACGGATTTTTTCCAACTCACGATTGTGCGTTTTTGTTGTGTACCCATTAAAAATGGAACGATAGTCGGGTAAAGCCACATGGACATCACAGCTTAAGTCAAACAGGGCACTGACCAACGCTGCTGAAACATCAGCAAGGCCGCCTGCCTTTGCAGAATAGTGGGATTGGTTTCCCATATCCTCAGGCAGATAGGTAACCTCAGGCGTTACGATCAGAATTCTTGGTTTCTGTGCCATTTTCCTCTTTCTGTCTCCAGTTGTTTATTGGATTCTTTTTATAAACAACCATAATTTGTCTGGTCCCGGATCTATTTTCCATACAGCAGCCTGTCCGGCCGCAGGTTGATTAATGGTCATCATGGGCCCATGTAATAAGGCCAGGTGTATTTCTCAACACCTCATCTCCTTTCGGAATCACTCTGGCCGTATATCCGAACCGCCCTGAATCTGAACATGTAATCGTACAGGCGTAGATGTGTTTTCCGTCTGAGATCGTTTCCTGCAGCCACATGGTTTCAGGCCTGCTGCCTTCTAAATTATCTGACATCCTCAATTTTCCATGATAAATCTGGACATCAACTTCTTCAGGCGACAATTCCCCTAAAAAGACTTCAACTGTAATTCTGAAGGTATCGCCTACTGTGAAATCAATTTCACTGGTCAGCTTCGGTTTTGACAGACGGATACTGCTCCATAATGACGTGAGTCTTGACTGGGTGAGTGCAAGTTCTTTTGCTTTCCAGGCGGAATCTTCGGTCAGCAGATTGAAATTCCTTGATGCAGGAATATAAAACCGTTTTGAATACTCCCGAACCATTCTGTCACTGGAGAAATCGATAATTGCCATTTTCATGGCTTCTTTCATCATCATAATCCATTGCAGGGGAGGATTCCCTCTTTCTCTATGGTAGAACTTGGGAATGACATCATTTTCCAAGATATTAAACAGGGCCTGGCTTTCAACCTCATCCTGGTAGTCATGATCGTCATAAACATCGCCATTCCCTATTTTCCATCCGCGGCTTTCCCTGAAACCTTCACACCACCATCCATCCAGTATGGAAAGGTTTAATCCGCCATTGGCTGACGCCTTCATGCCTGAGGTACCGCATGCTTCATTGGGTCTTCTCGGTGTATTCAGCCAGACATCACATCCCTGGACCATATATCTGGCAATATTAATGTCATAATCTTCAAGAAAAACCACACGGTGCCGCACATCATGCATCCTGGCAAACTCAACAATTTTTTTAATGATATCTTTTCCTTCATTGTCATTGGGATGGGCTTTCCCGGCAAATACAAACTGTATTGGCCTTTCCTCATCCGTAATCAGCCGGGTCAGATGGTGTATATCCTTGAGCAGGAGGCCTGCCCGCTTATACGTTGCAAACCGCCTGGCAAAGCAGATGGTGAGGACCCGGTGGTCCAAAACACTTGAAACCTCATCCAGAACATTTCTTGGTGCATTTCTTTTTTCATATTGTGCCAGTAGTACCTGCCTGCATTTTCGAATCAGATTGGATCGATCCATTTCATGAACATGCCAGAGGTCTTCATTTTCAATATTGTCTATCCTAGAAATCAAGGTTGGATTAGACAGCCTGTTCGCCCAGTCTGAAGATAAATATCGTTCAAACAGAGAATTTTTATGCCTGGAAAGATATGAACAGATATGCACACCGTTGGTGATGTGTGAAATAGGGATCTCTTCTACATACCGCTTTGGCCATAAGGACTGCCACATATTTCTGGCGACCTGACCGTGAAGGCGGCTGACACCATTGATGTGTCCTGAGAAATGGACCCCGAATATGAACATGGAGAATTTATCAGAATCTTTAACGCCATGCGGTTCACCCCAGGACAAAATCTCTTCTGCTGAAATGGCGAACTTTTCTGCATATGGTTTCACATAGGGAAGAATTAATTCTTTTCCAAATTCATCATGACCGGCTGCAACAGGTGTATGGGTTGTAAACACACCACTTCTCTTGCAGATTTGAAATGCACTTTCAAAATCAATATCATATTTATCCATTATGGTTGAAATTCGTTCCAACCCGGCAAAAGAACAATGGCCTTCATTCATATGACAAATGGTCGGGAACATATCCATCGCACTTAACGCTTTAACCCCGCCGATTCCCAGTAATATCTCCTGTGCAACGCGTGTTTCACCATGGCTGGCATAAAGCCTTGAGGTAATATCCCTGATTTTTTTCGGATTTTCAGGCAGATTGGTGTCCAGCAGCAGCAATCTGATTTTACCGACGCGCAACTGCCAGACACATGCATTGATCACACCATACGGTCCCGGAATCTGAATATTAATTTCAAATCCAGTGCTATCTGTTACTTTCTGGACTGGCAGATCAAACACATCATTAATCGGATATGTTTCCTGCTGCCACCCGTTATGGTCTAAAAATTGCCTGAAATACCCTTCACGGAACAACAGGCCAATGCCTGTTAAAGGGATGCCAAGGGTTGAAGAGGCTTTAAGATGATCACCTGCAAGAACACCTAAACCTCCTGCGAAAAACGGTAAAGATTCATGGAGACCGAATTCCATGGAAAAATACGCAACGGTTTCTTTTGAACCCAGCTCGAACTCTTTAATCTGGCTCACCAAAGAAAACATTCTCTCGAACTTGGCCTTTACCCGTCCAAGATGACCCAGAAAACTTTCATCTTTTGAAAGAGAATCAAATCTCCTTTGAGAAATATAGGACAAAAATGCCACAGGATTTTTCCCGATTTTTTCCCATTGGGCCGGATGAATCCTCTGAAAAAGCTCTATGGCTTCAGGATTCCAGCACCACCACAGGTTCCTGGCAAGATAATCCAGAAAGGACAGTGGTTCGGGGATAGCAGGATATACTTTATAAATCTGCATCTCTTTCATGTAGTCTTCGATCTCCTAACACATTATAGGTGTAACTTATGTATGACCCTGGCAGCCTCGCCCGCTCCCCAAGCCTGTGCATCACATCCCCGGGGAGTATGCGGATAATCCCCGTCTAAAATTTCAGGAATGTATCCTGCTGCTCCTTTTCGCATTAAATGAATCAAACTGCCCATCCAAGCCAGGCAGGTGGGGAAACTGTTTTTACCAAATACAGCGGCCCATGCTTCGCAAAATACCGGGAACTGCCATGTCCATGCGGTTCCATTATGATAGGCAGGTTTCCTGAGTGAGTCTTCATCTCCTTCATACCTGCCGGAATACGGCCGATGGGGATCTTTTAACAAGGTATCATTATAAAAAATATTTATCGGATATTCAACCTTTCTGTCAGCAAGGCTCCTGATACCGCCGGGAACTAGTAATTCCAGGCAGGTCTCGACACAATCCTGCGCAATCTGCCTGTCTTTAACGATATCAAATGTAAGTAACAGCAGCTGATTCGGCCTTAATGCATCATCTGCAGTTGCATTTTTCGCGCTGTCAGGTCCTTTAGTATGCAGACAGTCAGAAAAGAATTTATCCTTCTTTCTATAAAAAAGATCAATGATACCTTCCTGGACAATTGCCGCTTTCTGCTGCCAGCTATTTTTATTGGGAGGATCAATTTCAAAAAGCAATGTCAGTGCATTATGCCACAGGGCCTGTATTTCAATGGGATATCCCTGCCGTGGTGAACCTGCCGGAAAGTTGGTATCCATCCATGTAAAATGGGAAGGGCTGTAAATAAGCAGTGTGTCTTCATCTGCCTTCACCCCTGTCGGTGTCCCCTTCAGCAGGGAATGGGCAATGGACAAAAGGATGTCTTTGACTGTTCGATGACCAAGGGTTTCTTCTAAAAAAGTGGTGTGCTTCTCTTTTTCTATCAGTTCCCTGCAGCAGGTAAAAAACCATAATGGCGCATCTGAAGTTTCTATATTGGCAGCATCTTTACCACAGATCATATTGGGCAGCGTTCCGTTATTTTCAAATTTGCCAAACAATCTTAAAATGGCTTTTGCCTCTTGAAACCGACCCAGTTCAATCAGGCTTCTGCAAAATATCAAACTATCTCTTCCCCAGTCCAGGAACCAGGGATATCCTGCTATCACACTCTTTTCACCTTCTCGATCCACAAGAAAAGCATCAAGACTCTTCATCACGGCCTCTGGAAAGGCCATGTCCTTTTTAAAGGAAATTGATTGCAATGATTCTGGTTGTTTTATCTCTTTTATCCGATCTTTCTTGTCGATGACAATCGCATGAAACCATATTTTCTGCCCTCCGTCCGCTT
>CAYFKW010000014.1:42120-42592 GCA_964343845.1 uncultured Desulfobacula sp.
CTTCAACCTTGAAATACCCCGGGCTGAAAAGATCAGAATGCGCATCAAGCCCTCTTTGCTCTTCTAATGGACGATGGATCATGTAGTGCCATTCTGGTTCATGTACAAATTCACCTTTGGATAGTGCGGCTTTCAACAGTTTTCCGTTTGCCAGTAAAAATTCAAATCCACTGCCCTGACAGGTAACCGCATCCGGCCATTCACGTTCAGGACCTTTAAATGCTTTAACCGTATCATGGAAGCTTCTATCTTCAATGTCGGGGCGGATGATAATGCTCACGCCTTTATCGTCATCTAAAAAAGAGGGATCATTTTCAGGGGCTGGCTCCCGAAACAAAGACATAATTAAATGATTGTCTTCTGAATCAATCGTAAGGTAAAGCTCTATGGCATAATGTTTTCCTTCAGAGGTTGGAACATGGAATAGCCATTTCCCGCCATGATCATAGGAAAATGAAAACGTTTCAAGACA
>CAYFKW010000014.1:42630-48059 GCA_964343845.1 uncultured Desulfobacula sp.
TGGTAAACAGCCCAGATCCTGCAGCGGGACAGTACCATCCATCGGTTTTCAGGAATGTTTTTATCGATATTGGCGCCAAGGAGAGCATCGTACCGGCTGTCAAGTTTTCCCCACCATGCCGCAGCTCTCAGCATACCCCCTTTATTTGTGGTTCCCAATAATTTTAAAAACGGGCTTTTTACAATCTCTTTTCTGGTAAATGAAAAGTTCATATACAACTGGTGAAAAGGGGCAAGATATAGTAATGATGCTGTTTTTATCAGCGGCTCATTCTGTTTGAAAATCCTGAGGTGAAGGCGATACGCCTTGTGTTGATTCTCTGTTTTTTTTGGGAAGAAAAGCGCAAAGCAGAAGGTGTTGTCATAACCAGGAAGGCCTTCTTCATACCCCAAAGACGTTTTTACTGGTGTTTTCTCCTTTAGAATTTCTGCTCTGAACCTGTCACTACATGTCAACAAGAGGAAAAATCCCGGGGGGATCATCACTTGACGGTTTAAATCTTTCTGCAGGTCAAAAACAATGACACGGCTTTCACGGGAATCCCTGTTCAAGGATCGAATAAATTCCACTGGATGTTTTGATAACAGCAGCGCATCCCTGTCAAGGTCAATACCGTCTATATTGGTGTACCCGTTAAAAAAGGTATGAACCGCCAGTACTTTTGCTTTTAATTTCTGCAAATAGACCTGTCTGGGCAGTCCTTTACAGTCTTTCTCTTTCTGGCTCTGGTGCAGATCATCCGCCTCCGGCGTCAGGGCCATCACCTCTCCGGGAGTCAGCCGGATCATGTTCAAATCATCCAGGGTCTTAACGGTGATTTCAGACCCTGTGATTAAATCGTATAACACTTTTTTATTTATACCGGCTTCTTTACTATGCCACGCTGCCTCATTGGAGTTTTCACAGTCAAGGTTCACCAGGACCAGTATTTTCCTGTTATGCTGTTCATTATAGCGAAGCAGCACAAGGCAGTCAGATTGATTTTTCTGGATCAGCCGCAAGTGAGTAGATCCGAAAAAAGCCGGGTGTGTTTTTAATATACTGTTCAGCCTGGCAATATGCGCTACCTGGTTGTTCTTATTTCCCCAGTTCAACGTATTGGATTCATGGACATCAATCTTCTGCCTGGCAAACCACTCTACACCATTGGCAAACCCGAACCCGCCGCTGACTGAAAAAAGTGCACAAAGAGATGTTCTCATTTTTGCATATCGGTTTGACACTGAAGCCAGCCGATTGTTATCGTGTGTTTCCGCAAAATGAATTAAATGACCACAGGAATTTGAAACATCAACAGCAGTTGGCAGGTAATCTGATATTTCCTGTTGTGTATAGTTTTGAAATAATTCTGAATAGGCCCAGTTAAAGTTTGCCCTGTTTAGAATCTGACGGGTGACATCAACCTTACCGCCAAGTCCTTCCAGGAAAAAGAGAGTATCTGGATATTCAACCCTCACTTTTGCCACAATATATTCCCAGGCGTCAACAGGTATCATATACCCTGCATCACACCGAAACCCGTCAACCCCTCTGTGGCACCACAACAGAAATACATTGGCCATATACTTCCAAATATCCACATTGGTATAATCCAGTTTTGTCAAATCTGCCCATACCACCCCCCAGGCACCCGGTGCCTGGATCTCTCCATTTTCTCCCCTGACAAGCCATTCCGGATTGGTTTCATGAATTGAGGCTGCCCAGCCGGTATGATTGATCGCGATATCCATAAACAGGTATCCATGATGGAAATGAACCATGTCAACCAGTTCCATGAACTGTTCCAAAGGGGTGGCAGACGGATCAAACTCTGCCAGGGCAGGGTCTACTTCTGTAAAATTCAGGGCAGCGTAAGGACTTCCAAAACGTCCCATTCTGGCATAGGTTGTGGGCGTCGGGTGAATGGGTAATAAATGCAGAACGCGGCAGCCAAGACGGGAAAAAATGAAATCCACCTCTTTTTTAAGGTCTCTGAACCTGCCGGATTCGGGTATCACTGTATATCCCTTTGCATCAAGCCTTTTAATGACAGATGATAAATCCTTTTCACCGTTTGTACCGGATTTGGATTTACCGAACTGCCTGACAAATGCATTATAGATAATGTTTGCACAGCAGGTGCCGGCAGGCTCAATATTAAAAATGGTATTATCTCCTGACGGCCAGATGGGGGTACTGCTTTTATCAGGCACAAAAAAGCATTTGGCCTGAAAGAATCCGGTCTCATGCAGGGGCAATACAATTTTGAAATTCAATGCATCTTCAGGCGCCATTTCAATGTCATACCAGCCCCCGTCCAGCTTGATTTCATCCCTTTCTACCCGGCGGATGATTTCTTTTCTTGTTATGGCTGCAGACCCCAGGTTTGTCCTGACCCAGGCGCTGCCTTTGGCCTTGATTGACAGCGTTAAAATGAAGGTAACACAATCCCCGCAGTACATGACATGGGCTTTCCCAGGAGAAGGAGATTGAGAAACACTTGGTAGCGGTTTCATTGCCAGACCTTTGATGTTAGAGTGATTGACGACGTTTCAAAAAAATCGGGTATAAAAACCAGACAGATGCCATTGTTGATATTTTTTTTAAAATCGTGTCCGGATTACCTTTTCCACCCGCCAAACAGATGCAGGTGCAAATGAAATATTTCCTGACCTCCGCCCTTTTCAACATTAAACAGTAATTTGTATCCGGACTTATGAATGCCCTGCTTTCTGGCCATATCTTTCGCAATCATAAAAAGCTTTGAAACGATCTGTTCATCACCTTTTTGTAAATCATTGATGCTTCTTACATGCCTTCTGGGAACTAAAAGCAGGTGGACAGGGGCTGCCGGATTAATATCCTTAAAAACAACGACCTCATCATCTTCATATAAAAACTCACTTGGAATCTCTTTGTTTGCAATCTTACAAAACAGGCAGTCGCCGGGCATTGAGTGCTCCTTTTAATATCTACAGGTTATCAATTTCCTCCATCAGTTTTTCCATTGCCAGGGTTGCCTTATCTTCAAGAAAAATATCTGTGACAGAGGGGGTATATTCAGAAACATACGGATTAATTTCGATAATTCTGGCGCCATTTGATTTTGCCGTCAAAGGGATGGTATTTGCCGGTGCCACAGTACCTGTCGTGCCGATTAAAATAAAACAGTCTGCGCGTCTTGTTTCATCAAAAGAATTTGTTTTGGCCGGTTCCGGAATGGCTTCGCCAAAAAAGATCACATCAGGTTTTAAAATTCCATCACATTTTTGGCAGGTGGGCGGTAAAATATTCAGATCAATCGCAGATATATGAAATTTTGCTCTGCATTTCAAACAGACAAGGCTTTTTAAAGAGCCATGAAATTCATGGACAACTTTACTTCCAGCATCATAATGCAGGTTGTCTACGTTCTGGGTTATGACTGCCCCCAGCATATCATTGGCCTCAAGTTCTGCCAGGGAATAATGCGCAGCATTGGGCTTCACCCTCCCAAACAGCTCATAAAAAATTTCCCGGATCACTTCCCAGGACCGCCTTGTGTTCTGGTAAAAATACTGGATGTCAAACGTTTGAGGATCATATTTGTTCCAGAGGCCGTTCTTGCCTCTGAACGGAGGGATGCCACTTTCCACAGAAATTCCTGCGCCGGTAAATGCCACACATCGTTTTGACGCTTTGATGATTTGTGCTGCCTTGTCATACATAAAAAATTACTCCCTTGTCACCCCTTGTTCTTTTAAGAAAAATTCAACCCAGCAGTATCGTTTCAATTGTGTTTGACCATAATTCAGCAATCAACAGCTTGTTTCGAAGTAATTTCCCCCTGTTTAACAGTATTTTAATGCACTCAGACGACTGGATTGATGCGACAAAAAGCGCACAATAAGCCATATTTCCTGTTTTTGCTTCAACACCTTTTGAAAGCTTTCTGCTTTTCTTGCCGTATATCAATTCATAGCCTTTGTCCTCTGGAAAAATGGTGGTAATTTGGCCGATAACCCCTGCAATGGCCCCTGAAACAATGGGAACTGCCGCTTTTTTTGCTGCTTCCTGCAGCTTAAACCTTGTATCAATAGAATCCAGGCAGTCGAGAACGACATCTGCATCTTTAATATGCGCATACAGGTTTGTCTCATCTATATACTCGACCAGGTGGGTTACATTTACTTCCGAATTAATAGCATTTACACGGTCTTTTGCAGCCTGTGCCTTGGGGAAACCGATTAAATGCTCCTGGCTTAACAGCTGGCGATTTAAATTACTGGCTTCAAACGTATCCCCGTCAATCAGAGTCAGATGGCCGACACCCACTCGTGCCATCATTTCACACACGCTTCCGCCAAGTCCGCCTAATCCCACTATGACCACTTTTGATTTCCCAAGTGTTTTCTGATTTTCTTTTGTAAGGGTATTGAAATTTCTTTCATACCGATCTTCTATGCTGATAGGTCCCATTGTTTATCCGCCTCCAACTGGTGGAAAAAGACCGACCCTGTCCAAGTCTTTTAATTCATACGTTATATCCTGTTTTCTGCCGTTAACAAAAATTAATTTCACCTGATCCAGTGGAATATCAAAATCCCGGGCAAGTTTCTCCACCGTTGTTCTGTCTGAAAGTTCTATTGCACCGCTGTTTTCCGGAAGATACTTTGACAATGTGGCAAACAGCTTTAGATCTATCTTTATCATATATGTGTTTACACTTTATGGTTGTGCTGTTATTAAGATGTTATATTATATGACATAAGTGGATTATTTTGTACATTAATTTAATAAAAAACAGATGACGATGGAACATCAAAAAGAAATACTTACACCTGAGAAATTAGCACAGGATCTTGCAGTATTTGCAATTGACAGGACCGATTTAAAAGAGGCGCTGGCAGCCATACCAAAAGAAAACAATCTGAATCTGGTAACAATTGAATATGAACTGCAGATTTTAAAAATCATAAGCGTTGGATGGGCGATTTCCTTTTTTATGGCTGCATCAGATAAGAACAAAGATCTCATTGCTCAGATTTTCTGGGAGCACATTCGAGAAATTTCAAATAATATCTCAACCATCACAGAAGCAACCGCCGGCAAGCAGATTGATTACTTTGAAATTTTAAAAGAACGGTTGAATACCTATTTAAAAGTAATGCAGAAAAATCCTGACATCTCTCAAAACCCTGCGGATATCGTAGGACCGACTTTTGCTGTCACCTGCAATTGCCCGAATGATGCCATGGCAATTTTACTCAGTACAAAAATGTTTACCCTGACACTTGGGTCTGTAAAAGAATATTTAAATGCAGTGAAAATTGAAGATATCAAATTAAACTGATGTCTTGTTCAAGGAGGGCTTTATCTGATGAGAAACCAATTGCTGAGTTGGGGGGGACTTCTACTTTTCTGCATCATAGTTGCGTGTGCAACACCAGGGCAGAAATTTATTGACATCT
>CAYFKW010000014.1:48116-53898 GCA_964343845.1 uncultured Desulfobacula sp.
GGAAATCGGTATTGCACCATTTATTGACAAACGGCCAGATACAGGCAAAGGCTATGTCGGTCACAGGACATTAAACGACAACAGCCAGGAAACCTATTTCGTTAGCGGGCTGAATCTTGCCGATACCCTGTCAGAAGCTGTGGGCGTATTCTTTGAAAAAAATGGATTTACCATACATCCGATTGCGTCATGGGAACTCACGGCAGAAGGAGCTGCAACCGCATCAAAGGGGTTTGACCGGATCGTATCAGGGCACATCAATACATTTGAATGCCGTGCAAAAAAAATTGGTGCCAAAACAGAACTTGTTTTTGATATTGATTTAACCCTGTACCTTGGCATTGCAGACAAAAAAACCTTAAAAACAATACCTGTTGCATACACTCTTGAAAGAACCGATATTTCATTTACCCGGGAAAAATTCGAACAATTTACAAACCAGGCAGTTGAGGAAGTGATTAAAAAGGCGTTTGCCTTATAGGTATCAGGACTTTACAGCAATGGCGGCGCCGGTGGCAATCATAATGCTGCCGGCTGTTTTATTCAAGCGGCTCACCGATGCGGCATTTGAAAAAAACTGTCTTGCCCTGTTTGCAAGGTAGGCATAAACGATCAGGACACTCGATACAACAAGGGAAACAATGGTGACAACCATGCAGATATCAACCATGCCCAGGCTGGACAGCACCATAAAATTCGGTAAAAATCCACAATAAAAAAGAATAACCTTGGGGTTTGAGAGTGTAATGGCCAGCCCGCTCAAATAATTGCCATAGCCCATACTCTTCTTTGACGTTGTTTCTTGAATCGCCAGGGGATCGGACAGCCAGATCTTTATCCCGAGAAAAATAAGGTATGCCCCGCCGATTATCTTAATGACAACAAATAGCGTTCCCATGGTCTGTGCAATAACAGATAACCCAAGAACGGCAAACAAGAGAAATATAATGTCGCCTGTAATAATGCCGGCAATCACACTTAAAGATGGGACAAACCCTGATGCCAGTGACCGTGATATCACGGCAAACACGCCAGGCCCCGGTGTTGCAGCAAGTACAAATAATGCAATTGCCAGCCCGAAAATAGAAATCAGTGTCATGTCAAACCCTCTGTTCTTAAAAATAAAATTTGATTTTACCTGATTACTGGTTAATTTCAAGTCATAATATTTAAGCTGCGCCTGATTGACATTCCCAGGGATACGCTTTATAACGCCGGATCATAATGATGAACAATAAAACACACAACTCATTTCCCACGTCCTCCAATGTGGTAAACGCCATCATCTACACAAACATTTTCATGTACATTGTCAGCCTGATTTACAGCGGTAAAAATGTAACCATGAGCCTTAATCCTTTTTATGCGCTGACACCGTCTATGGATGCGTTAAATTTTTTAGGTGCTTCCGGCAGACTGCCCATTATAAAATTTGAAGCGTGGTGGTCGCTTATCACCGCCAACTGGCTTCATGGAGGGCTTTTACATATTCTATTTAACATGATGGCCCTTAGAACTGTTGCGCCTTTGGTGATAAAGGAATTTGGCATATATCGCATGTTTTCATTGTACACAATGACCGGTATTGCGGGGTTCCTGCTTTCCTATGTGGGGGGTGTCTACCTGACGATTGGTGCGTCATCCGGGTTGTGTGGACTGATTGGTGCACTGCTTTATTTTGGAAAGTCAAGAGGGGGTCAATGGGGGAAACTGGTATACAAACAAACCTCGGGGTGGGTAGTTTCACTGATTCTAATTGGATTTCTCCTTCCCAATATTAATAACTGGAGTCATGCAGGTGGGTTAATAAGCGGCATATTCTTGGGTTGGTTGTTAGAATATAATGACAAGAACAAAGAAAATCTATTTGACAGGTTGCTGGCTATTTTCTTTGCCGGGCTCACCCTATTACTGCTGCTGAAATCTGTTGTCAAAGGATACCTTCTGATTTTCTGATATAAAGGCACTTCAGGAATTTTTACCTACAGGCTTTTCTCATGCAAAAAATCCAAGACAACAAAGGGTACTGAAATCAGGCAGAAATGAAAAAAAGTTACAGATGTTTAACGCGTCTGAATTCATCAGCTAATTTCTCACAGGCTGCCAATGTCTTCTCGGGATTCTTTGATTTCCCGCTGTCTTCCAATTCCGAGGCAGCCCTTGATAATGGCATCGCCACTAAATTAGCTGCCCCCCCTTTAATGGCATGGGCCTCTTTTTCAACGATGTCATAGTCATTCTTCTGTATGGCAGCTTGAATTTTTTCAAGCTGCTTTTCGACTTTGATTAAGAATTCATCCAATACCTCTTTAAAAAAGACGGTATCATTCCCAAACTCACTTAATGCCTTTTCAAAATCAATGACAGGGTCATTATGGTGTGTCTCAGGCTGTGGCTGTGGATTTTTCATATACAAATTTTCAGGAAGAATCTGTTCGAATTTTTTCTGAAAACATCTGAGAACCGTTGAAATAAGGATCTCCTTTTTCAGTGGTTTTGTAATGTAGTCATCCATGCCGGCTTTCAGACACTTTTCTCTATACCCTTTAATGGCATGAGCTGTCATGGCAATGATTGGAATCCGGTTTTCAGACTCTTCTGACTCTCTTATTCTTCTGGTTGCTTCATATCCATCCATCACCGGCATCTGAATATCCATCAAAATCACATCAAACCTTGTTTTGGAAAAAAGATCCACAGCTTTCTGACCATCTTCAGCCAGGGTGACATAAAATCCTGCATCTTCCAACTGCTTTGTTGCAAGTTTCTGGTTTGTTTCATAATCTTCAACCAGCAGAACATTGATATTTTTCCGTTTTGCCTCGCTTACCGTATGCCTGGTCACAAGCGGCTGCTGGTCATCAAAACATTCATTGTTCTGTCCAAGGACACATGAAATAAACATTTTTAAATCATTCTGCCGCACCGGTTTTGTCAGATACCCGTTTACTCCGATCTGCCGACATTTTTTTGCATCTCCTATCATGCCCATGGACGTCAAAACAATGATTTGCGTATGTTTAAAATAATCATTTTCACGAATTTTTCCTGCAAGATCAAACCCGTTCATTTCCGGCATTTGATAATCCACTAAAATCATATCAATTTTTCTATTCTTTAATTGATATTGTTCAAGTTTAAGCAAAGCTGCCTCACCTGATGATGCAGGGATGGGGTTACATCCCCATGCCTCCAGATATTGAGATAAAACATCACGATTGGTTTTAATATCATCCACCACAAGGATATCCAACCCTATAAAATCATGAACCAGTTCCTTCTGCTTCAGAGGAGATCGGGTTTCCTGTTTAAAAAATTCAAGTTCAAACCAGAATTCAGTGCCAACACCAGGTTCACTTTTAAGGCCTATGGTTCCACCCATTTGTTCAACAAGCATCTTTGAAATCGTAATTCCCAGTCCTGTCCCGCCAAACTTTCTAGTGGTGGATCCGTCTGCCTGAGAAAAGCTGTCAAAAATTTTGTCCTGCTTCTCTTCCGGAATCCCTATTCCAGTATCCTTAATCGTAAAAACAAACGCAACTTTTTGATAAAACTCTTCTGTCACTTCACAATTTACAAACACTTCACCTTCATTCGTGAACTTAATCGCATTCCCGATAAGATTAACAAAAATCTGCCTGAGCCGCCCTGGGTCTCCAATTAAATTCGTATTTGCAGACGAATCAAGGTAATGAATCAGCTCAATCCCCTTTTCACCGGCATTGATGGAGAGAGAGGCACAAAGGCTTTCAAGTGTGTGCCTGAGGTCAAATGGAATAGATTCAAATTCAAGCTTTCCAGCTTCAATTTTAGAAAAATCTAAAATATCATTAATAACGTTCAATAATGATTCTGACTCCATACTGATGGTTTTGACAAAATTTTCCTGATCCAGATTAAGATCCGTGTCCAGCATAAACTCTGCCATGCCCATAATGCCGTTCAGGGGCGTTCGGATTTCATGGCTCATATTGGCCAAAAATTCACTTTTTATTTTATTGGCTTCTTTTGCTTCTTCAAGTGCATGCTTGATTTTTGTATTGCTTATTTCCAGGCTGACAATCATTCCATTATAAGATGAAATAACCTCTCCTATTTCATCATCCGCTGCCCATTTTACCGGCTTAAAACTTTCAGATGCATTATATTCACGGATGGACGCTATTAATTTGTTCAGCGGGATGATAATGGTCTGATGATTGGCAAATACGGCAGCAATAACAACAATAACAACCAATGTTAAAAACAGGAACATATCCCGGAAAAACCGTTTTAACAGCACCTTATAGATCTGGTTTTTTTTTGCGTACAGGAACAGGGTTCCTAACACTTCAGGTTCATCAATGGTCACGTAGGTAATATCCATCTGTGAAACCAGATAGTTGGATATATTCTTCTCACCGGGAATATCCCCTGCCTTAAACACTTGTTCGCTTAAGTTTTCAATGATTTTAACACCTGAAATATCTGGATTGCTCAATATTGATTTTAGCTGAGAATCAATCACAGAACTGTTTAAATTCCATAAAGAAAGGCCTAAAGGCTTGGCATAGCTTTTCGCATTCTCATTTGAATGGAAAATAATTTGATTTTTCATGTCGTCGTAGGACATAACTCCTGCAACGATAGAAACAAGCAGGAAACCTATCGTTACCGGGGTTAGAATTAATGTGATAAATTTTGATTTTACGGATCTGGGCTGGAAATAATATTTGAAATCTTTAAAAACGTTTGGCATTGACCGTTATTTCCTCAAATTCTAAAAAATAATCGAGTACTGAAAGATGTATCCCTTTATCCTGAAAACTGAGCTGATTTTTATTGATTGTCTACCATAAATATCTATAAACATAAATAGAATTTTACACAAGTTTTACAAAGGTTCCTTGAAATCAATACACTTCTAAATTATATGACCCCTTATGAAAAACCGCATCATGAAGAAGATGAGCAAGATAGCGGTTGTCGGGATGTCCGGTATATTTCCCCAGGCTGTTAATACCGGACAATTTCTTGACAATCTTATCCATAAAAGAACTGCAGTGATTGATGTCCCGGACTATCGATGGGTGGGACCTGTAGAGGACTTTGTTTCTCATACGATCCTGCCGGATAAAGCTGTCTCCAAAAAAGCCGGACTTGTTGAACATTTTCAATTTAACCCGGACGGCTTTCCCCTGGAGAAAGATTTGTTATCCGGTCTCGATCCTCTGCACCAGTTCGTTCTCCAGGCAGGAAGGGATGCGTTCTGCCAGTGCCGCCATACCCAAAAAGACAAAAAAAGAACCGGGATTATTCTGGCGGCCATTGCGCTTCCCACTGATGCGTCATCCGCCCTGTCCTGGAACATGATTGCTGAAAAAAATTATCCAGGGCCCGGGCCAGAAGACGCTGCTGCATGTGCAGCCGTGTCGCTGCCTGCTGCAATTTTAGCAAGAGCATTAGGGCTTGAAGGGACCTGTTTTACATTAGATGCTGCCTGTGCATCCTCTTTGTTCTCAATTAAGCTTGCCTGCGAACATCTCCATTTAAAAAGCGCCGACATCATGATCGCCGGGGGGGTATCAAGACCAGACTCCCTTTATACTCAGATAGGGTTCACACAACTTCAGGCACTGTCTCCGTCCGGCAGATGTTCTGCGTTTGATGCATCAGCAGATGGACTTGTGGTGGGTGAAGGAGCCGGCATTGTCGTATTAAAACGGCTCGAAGATGCGATTCAGTGCGGCGATAAAATATATGCGGTGATTACGGGGGCTGGTGTCTCAAACGACATAGAGGG
>CAYFKW010000014.1:53917-61032 GCA_964343845.1 uncultured Desulfobacula sp.
CTGACATTCAGTATATGGAATGTCATGGTTCAGGTACTCCTGTGGGGGATCAAGTTGAATTAACCAGTATACAGACGCTGCTAGACAAATGTCATTGTCCTGCCGGTTCCAGTCTTTCCATCGGTTCTGTAAAGACAATGATAGGTCACCTTTTAACCGCTGCCGGTGCAGCAGGTTTTATTAAAACCATTCTGTCAATGAATGAGAAATTTTTACCCCCGTCATTGAACTTTTCAGCCCCTGCTTTGAACAGCCCGCTAAACAGCGGCCGGCTAAAGGTTCAGACAATGGCTGAGGACTGGAATCCCGACACGGTGAATTCAACACGGAAAGCTGGTATCAGTGCCTTTGGTTTCGGCGGCATCAATGCCCACATTCTGGTTGAAGAATATAAAAAGAAATCAACCGCTTTTGTCGTGAAAAATATTGAACCGCAGCAGCGCAGGCAAACGGTTCCCTGTGCCATTGTCGGTATGGAAACCATTGCAAAGGACTGTGATGGATTGTCCCATTTTAAATCCCTTATATTTAATCAGAAAAAACTTGCAGAAAACACACCGGAAAAAAGGTGGCGGAAGACAACCGGGACAGTTGAACAATGCCACGGGTTTTATCTGGATGACATCACCATACAGCTGGGTGAGTTTCATATCCCTCCCAATCAGATAGATGATATCCTGTGCCAGCATATTATCCTTCTAAAGGCTGTCAAGGGTGCTTTGGAAGACGCTGACATAAGCCCGAGACCAAAGGGGAATGAAAAACCAAGGCATCATATGGGATGTGCTGTCGGTATCGAGTTTGATTACGGTGCGACAGATTTTCACCTTCGCTGGAAGATGAATCATTTAAATGAAGACTTCAAAGATAAGATTTCTCCGCCGTTAACGTTCAATCGAACACTGGGTGCCCTTGGCGGTATTGTTGCTTCCAGGGTGGCAAGAGAATTTAAGTTTGGCGGTCCTTGCTTCACTTTATCGGCAGATAATGCGTCTGGTATCAAGGCCATTGAAACAGGTATTCATTCCCTTGGCGCGCTGGAAACAGATGTGTTTGTCTGCGGCTGCGTTGATCTTGCCGGAGATATAAGGCAGCAGGCATTAATCAGGAGTGCAAAACCTCACTCAAATGAAATCCTTCCGTCAGAAGGAGCTGCCGCAGTTGTGTTAAAGCGTCTCGATGATGCTATAAAGGATAAAGATAACATTTATGGTGTCATCACGGGAACCGCAGGGGCAAGCGGAGATATCATACCAGGTGAATTAATAAATGATCCAGCTGGATCAGAATCTTTATATTCCCAGTCCCTTAAAGCCGCGCTCCAAAATGCTGAATCGCGGTTTGACGACATTGGACTGTATGAATGCTGCACATCAGGAATGACAGCATCAGATGCCTGCGAAGCCAGGGCACTGGCATCGTTCTCCTTAAATTCAGACCCAAAAACTTCGTGCTATATCAGCTCAACAGCATCTGTCATCGGCAACACAAAATCAGCGTCTGCTTTATTCTCTGTCATTAAAACCGCACTCTGCCTTTACCATCAGGTTGTGCCTTCAAACGCTGCGCTTCCATCAGAATATAAAGAAATAGACAGCAGCCATTTTCTTTTTACAAAAACCCCGGTTGACTGGGATACAAGTGATGCAAAAAAAACCCGAACGGCGTGTGCTGCATCTATGACAGTGGATGGAGCCTTTTCCCATGTGATTCTTGAAGAGCACCCTATAAAAGAACAGCAAAAAAGACCGGTATTATCTGACAAAAAAGATCCAGGCGCAAAGGGGGCCCGGACGCAGAGGAACCGCCTTGTTGTTAAAACAAACCCAAAAAAAATTGACCCCCATACCATTGCTGAACTGCAGCAGGCTGTTGTAAGGGACAACCATGCGCTGCCTGCTGATACGCCGGCCGGTTTAGAAGCCGGGACTGCAGCAGCATTTGATCCACATTTAATTGCAGAAGGTACCCAGGCCACATCAAGAGCGCATGAAAAATTTCTTGAATTTTCAGAAAAAAATCTGCGCCTCATCGAAGAACAGTTTAAAGCACTGACAACCATTGCAAAAGACGTCGTAAAAAGCGATACAAAGCCTTCATCCCCAGACAGAGACCACGAGACCAACAGAAAGGCAGCATCTTCTTCCCATGGGAAAGCACCATTTTTAGACAGGGATCAATGCCTTGAGTTTGCCATTGGAAAAGCAGGGAACGTGCTGGGAGAAGAATTTGATATTATCGACAGCTATCCTGTTAGGGTTCGGCTCCCGGATGAACCGTTAATGCTGGTTGACAGGATAATGGATATTAAAGGCGACATGCTGTCACTGGGCTCTGGGAAAATTATTACCCAGCATGATGTAAAAGAAAATGCCTGGTATCTGGACGGAGGGAAAACACCTGTTTCCATTTCAATCGAAGCAGGCCAGGCAGACCTGTTTTTATGCGCCTGGCTGGGCATTGATCATGTGGTTAAAGGAACACGGAAATACCGGCTTCTGGATGCAAAAGTCACCTTTCACAGGACCTTGCCGGAACCGGGCGAGACGATAGAATATCATATTGAAATCGATCGGTTTTTAAAACAAGGGGATGTATTCCTGTTTTTTTTCCATTACAAAGGGTATATTGACAACCAGCTGCTGATTTCGATGAGAGACGGCTGTGCCGGTTTTTTTACAGAAGATGAAGTTGAGAATTCAGGGGGCATCATCCTTAAAACTGAAGATCTGAAACCCGTAAAATCGAAAACTGAATTCCGCCCCCTTATTGACGTTGAAAAGACACGTCTGTCAGATAAAGAAGTAGGTCATTTAAGGCAGGGCAATCTCAAGGCAGCGTTCGGGAACACATTCGATGATATCCGGCTGGGGAACAAACTGACACTTCCCGGCGGGAGGATGCACCTGATAGACAGGGTGCTTGAGTTAGATCCGAATGGCGGGCGATATGGTTCAGGATTGATTGTTGCACAGGCAGATATCCATCCTGATGACTGGTTTTTAACCTGTCATTTTATTGATGACAAGGTCATGCCGGGGACCTTGATGTATGAGTGCTGCGCCCATGCATTAAGAATATTTACCCAGAGAATGGGGTGGATAAGTGATAAAGATGATGTATATTATGATGTTGTTTTAAACAATGAGAGCGACTTAAAATGCCGGGGACCTGTAACACCGGAAACCCAAAAAGCCCGGTATGAAATAGAAATAAAACAAATGGGCTATGACCCGGAACCTTATGTGATCGCAGATGCCCATATGTTTTCTGACAATCTGAGAATTGTTTTGTATAAAAACATGGGAATGAAAATAAAAGGGTTGACAAAAAAAGACCTGGAATCTTTCTGGAGAAAAAAATGAAGTATTCAAATGTATTTATCGAATCCTTTGGGTATGAACTGGCTCCGAATGTTGTAACCACTTCTGAGCTTGAACAAAAACTCGTTCCATTTTTTCAGGCCATGGGCTTTGATCCCGGGCAGCTTGAAGCATTGACCGGCATCAAAGAAAGGCGGTACTGGAACGATGACCATACCCTTGGGGAGCATGCAGCTGCGGCCGGTCAAAAGGCCATTGATGAAGCAGATATTTCTCCGGACCAGATTGGCGCCCTTGCCTACTGTGGTGTCTGCCAGGATGGATTTGAGCCTGCCACATCCTGTGCTGTTGCTGAAAAACTGAACATTGGCCAGGATGCGCATATCTATGATGTAAAAAGTGCATGTCTTGGAATGATAACCGGTATTGTTCATGTGGCCAATGAAATACAGCTTGGAAATATTAAAGCAGGATTAGTGGTGTCCTGTGAAACTGCAAAACAGATTGTTGAATCCACAATCAATGAAATCAACCACCACAAAAGCATTGAATTTTATAAAGATGCCGTTGCCACAATGACAGGGGGGTCTGGTGCAGCAGCCGTGTTGTTGACAAACGGTACAATCGGGAACCCTGATAACAGGAAACACGCACTAAAAGGCGGTGTGGTAAAAAATGCCATAGAACATTACCAACTGTGCCACTGGGGATTTGAAGAAAAAGGGATGCCGACACATTCAAAGGTCATTATGAGGACACAGGCCCAGGGAGTGCTTGAAAATGGTCTGGTCCTGGCAAAAAAAACATTTGACGCATTTAAAAAGGAATTCAATCTGCCGGAAAATAAACCGGATAAATTTATCGGGCATCAGGTAGGAGCCCTGCACCATCAGAAATTCTATGAAGCCTTGAATGAAGATATCAAAAAAGATTTTGCAACCTTTCCTTTTTTAGGTAACATCGGAACGGTTTCACTGCCTATTACCGCTGCGATCGCTGATGAAAGAGGATTTCTGCAGCCAGATGATTTTGTAGCGTTTATTGGCGTTGGATCCGGATTAAACTGTTATATTTTAGGTGTTGAATGGTAGAAAAACTGATCAACCAGAAACAGACGTCCACAGAAAGCTTCAAAGACCTTTATCCTTTTGAATCTAATTTTCTGACGATCAACGGACATGACCTGCACTTCATTGATAAAGGTGAGGGTCGGCCTGTTCTCATGGTGCACGGGAATCCGACATGGTCATTTTATTACCGGCATCTTATCCAGACACTTTCGCCGAAATTCAGAGCCATCGTACCCGACCACATTGGATGCGGGTTTTCAGACAAACCGCCTGCAGATGAATATAATTATACGCTTAAAACAAGGGTTGATGACCTCAATACACTTATCTCCCACCTGAATATTGATGAAAAAATAAACCTTATTGTTCATGACTGGGGCGGAATGATCGGCCTTGCCTGGGCAGTCGATCATTTAGATAAAATTGATAAAATCATCATCACCAATACATCTGGATTTTTTCTGCCCAGGGAAAAACAATTCCCCTTTTTGTTGTGGTTAATCAAATATATCCGCTTCTTTGCAGTTCCGGCTGTGCTGGGATTAAATGCTTTTTCCAGGGGTGCTTTATATCTTGGCAGCGACACCCCCCTGCCCGGAAAAGTAAAAAAAGGTCTTATCGAGCCCTATAATTCCTGGAAAAATAGAATTGCAACCTTAAAATTTGTACAGGATATACCGATAAATGAAAAAGATCAGAGTTATGCGGTTGTCGATCATGTGGATCAGCATCTTAAACTGCTTGATGAATCTTCTTTAATGTTTTTATGGGGCGCAAAAGATTTTGTGTTTGATCTGACCTTCTTAAATGAATTTAAACGACGATTTCCGCGTTCAAGGACTCATGTATTTCATGATGCAGGGCATTATCTTTTTGAAGACAAACCTGAAAAGACAGCCCGGTTAATCGAGGACTTTTTAGACAAATGATGCTGCTGTTTCATTTTGAAATTTAACCTTTTCTTGAGGTAAATGATCATGCTTGGATTTGGGAAAAAGAAAAAAAAAGAGCCGGATGAAAAATCAAAAAAGACTGTACCGGACAAGCAGGAGGATCAAAAGGAAAAAGATGGGGACCCGGCCCCGGACGCTCCTGAGGGGAAAAAGCCTGAAAAGAAAAAAAAGATTCCAATTAAATTAATCGTTGTTATTCTTCTTGTACTGATCGCTGTTGGCGCATCAGCAGCTGTCGTATACCTGCTGTACTTTTCTCCAAACGCCTCCGCCACAAAAGCGGCCACCTATAAAAAACAGGAACTGGTGCACATTACTCTTCCGGAAGAGATGCTCAGATTCAGTTTTGATCATTTTCCGGATCTTTATAATGCCATGGTTGATTTTAATAATGAAATCATTATTTTTGACAACGAAATCGCAAGGATTGAGAATATTGCCCAGCTGTACCCTGAACAGAAAAAGATTACAGATAAAGAAATAAAAGTAATTACCAAAGCAAAAACAGCACTGCAAAAAACATTTACGAAGATTGAAAAACCTGTAAAAGAAACCTATGTTCTGTTCCGTGTGAATGAGGAGCAGGGACAAGTTCAAATTGAAGAAAAAAATAAAGAATTGACAGAACTTGCCCAGACTGCTTTAAAGGCTGCACAGGAATATACTCAAAAATTAAAATCAACCGAAGAAATCCCCCAGGGAATCTTTAAAGGGACTATTTATAAACTGAAAAAGAAATTTTTATGACAACCTATTCAAATATCTCATTTGGTCTAAAAGAATCCACAGAAAAACATCCATATAAAAGAGCAGTCGTTTATCCTGCTGGAAGAGATAGAAAAGGCAGAACCCTGTACAGCCAGATGACATTTCTGCAGCTTGACAAGGAATCTGACAGGCTTGCTTTTGGCCTGGAAAAAGCCGGCATTATCAGGGGGACAAGGACGATTCTAATGGTTCAGCCAGGCATGGAATTTTTCATTATTGCCTTTGCAATGTTTAAAGTAGGGGCCATCCCTGTGGTTGTTGATCCCGGCATGGGCCTTGATCGAATGCTCCATTGCCTTCAACAGGGAAAACCAAGAGCATTTATCGGTATTGAGAAAGCACATTTACTCCGAAAGCTGAAGCCCTCTTTTTTTAAATCTGTAAAATACTGGGTCACGGTAGGGAGAAAATGGTTCTGGGGTGGTTACACCCTGGATGAACTGATGACAGACAATAAAGACCCCTACCCTATTGCCCGGACTACAAAAAACGAAACTGCAGCCATTCCGTTTACCTCAGGTGCCACCGGACCAGCCAAAGGGGTCGTGTATACCCATGGCAATTTTGCTGCACAGATCAAACAGATCCAGGACCATTTCCAGTTTAAACCTGATGAAATTGATTTACCGACATATCCATTATGGGCCATTTTTTTTCTTTCTGTCGGGATGACTGAAGTCATACCGGACATGGACCCCACAAAACCTGCTTTTGTTGATCCGAAAAAAATTATTGGCGCCATTGAAGACCATGGTGTTACAAATATGTTTGCCTCCCCTGCGCTTCTGAACCGCGTGGGGAAATATGGAAAGGAACACCAGATTAAATTGCCGTCTTTAAGGAGGGTTGTTTCTGCAGGTGCACCTGTTTCTCCTGCAAATATTGAGCAGTTTTCAACAATGTTAATGGATGATGCCCAGATCCACACACCATATGGTGCATCAGAGGCGGTTCCGATTCTCTCCATCGCTTTTTTGACATTTTCCATGCTGTTGAAGGCA
>CAYFKW010000014.1:61042-68218 GCA_964343845.1 uncultured Desulfobacula sp.
TGAAATTCTTGAAGAGACCAAGACACTTTCAGAAAAAGGATACGGCATGTGTGTCGGGCGGCCCATCTGCAACACACAGGTCGAACTGATTAAAATCACTGATGAGCCCATTACCCAGCTTCATGACCAGATAAAAGTAAAAGACAGTGAAGTGGGTGAAATTATGGCCAAAGATGATCTTGTTACCCAGCAGTATTTCAACAACAGGGAGGCTGATCTTTTATCCAAGGTTCCTGATCCGGATGGCACAAACTGGCATCGGATGGGAGACCTGGGCTGGCGGGATAAGAAAGGCAGGATCTGGTTTTGCGGCCGGAAAACCCAACGGGTTGTCATGAAAGACCAGACACTTTTCACCATCCCTGTTGAAGCCATTTTCAACAACCACAAAAAAGTATATAGAAGTGCGCTTGCCGGTGTCGGACCTCAGAACATGCAGACACCGGTCATGTTTATTGAGCCTTATGAAAAGGTATCAAATGAAAAAAAACTGATTAAAGAACTTTTTGACATGGCAAAATCAAATCCCTTGACAGAAAAGATAGACCATATTTTTATCGAGAAGACATTTCCTGTGGATATTCGGCACAATTCTAAAATATTCCGGGAAAAGCTGGCAGTAAAAGCGAAAAAAAAGCTTAATATGTAACAATGATATCATTCAGGCAGTAAATCGTAAAAATACATCATGGCATCTGACCGGGTGATAATACCGATCAGCTTGTCATCTTTCATCACAGGGATGCGTCCGACATCATTCTTAATCATTAATTTTGCTGCTTCAATAGCGCTCCGGTCATGATCAATCGTCACCACATCACGGCTCATGAATGCCTTGACAGGTGACAGCATGTGCCTGGGTTTTTTAATTTTTTTAAAATCCCTTCTGGAAATAACGCCCACCACATGCTCATCTTCATCTACAACCGGCATCCCCGTGCATCCCATATCCCTCAAAATCATGGCAACTTCTTCTATTTTCGTATCTTCCTTAACAGTGATGACAGGGTAAGACATGATATCTGATAACATGACAGATGAATACTGGTTGCCTGAGATTAATTCCAGCACCATTTGTTCTACCGCATCTGGATTAGCCCCTTTTAAAAGCGCCGATCCTGCGCCGGGGTGCCCTCCCCCCCCAATGCTTCTCATAATCAGTCCCACATTAATCTCGTCCACACCGCTCCTGCCGATGACCATGCAGATATTTCTCTCAACGTCCCTGAACAATCCAAAGGCAGCATCGACATTTACAATCTCTCTGTACATTTGAAGGACCATGGCAAGGTTTTGAACCCTTCCTGAAATCTCCATTTTGGAAATACTGACCGAAAAACCGGAAATTTCGGTTCGTTTGGCTTTTCGTATCATCTGGAAAAGAACATCTTTTTGTTTTTTCCCATACGCCTGCTGCAAAAAGGTGGAAAGAATATGCAGATCTGCTTTCTTTTCAAGAAGGAATCCAGCAGCATGCGCATCTTCAGCCAGAGTAGAGGGGAATGTCAGGTTACCTGTATCTTCGTATAATCCCATCAGGAAAAGTGTTGCCTGGATAGGGGTTATCATCTTTTTCTGCTTTTGAATCTCTCTGACAAGCAGGGTGATTGTCGCGCCTGTTTCACTGATATGTTTCTGATCTGTCTCTATATCCCCTTCTGTATGATGGTCCCAGATAACGATATCAAGATCCTGTCTTTTTTTAAGACTGCTCATCCCTTCCAGCCGGTTCCAGGAATGGGTATCCACAATGATGATTTTTTTTACATGCTCAAGCGTGATATCCCTGGGAGAATAAAAATCGAACAGATCCTTGTGTATGGATAAAAATGCTTTTAAATTGGCATTGATTGAACTGGGTAAAACCGGCCTTGCTCCAGGATAAAGCAGAGATGCTGCGACCAGTGATGCCAGCGCGTCAAAGTCTGATCCCTTATGTGTCGTGATAATATGCATAATGCCCTCTTTTTGAATGATTCTTCCTTATGGGTAACACCAGTCATGCTCTTATTGCAACTTAAGGGTATAAATTTTTTCACTGACCTGCAAAAATTCCAAGGGCTGCAAACCTTTTTTTGATATTATCATAATGGGATCCTCTCCAAAACACGTTTTTACAGTGAGGACATTGAAAAAAAGTATCAAAGTACTGTTTTGTTTTAGGCTCTAAAAGATGAAGGATATCCTCCTTTTTCACTTTTACCAGCACTGCATTGCAGGCAGTGCACCTTGAAAAAAATGACATTAGATTCCTTAATCCGAAAAACCGGATCGTTTCAACCAGCTGGTCATACGGCATGTCTGCCCTGATCCGTTTTGCAAAATCAATCTTTTTTCTTTTTAAAAGTGCGGTATCTCGGGTAAGAACAATCCGCTTTTCTTCCTGGGCAATATCTGCAATTTCCTTGTCTGAATAATCAGGCGTATATTTTACATCAAATCCTGACAGGCGCAGCAGCCGTCCTAATCGTATCACATTAACATCTGATACAAATTTTATTTGTGTCATTGGGTGAGGCCTTAAGAAAGAAGAAGACAGCACATCAAACGGCTCTGTGATGGGATGAACGTGTATGCTGCCGGTTAAATCAGGAATACAGGCAAAATCAATTTCAATTTCATTGTAAAAAATATGACCGACTTCTGTATGCGGAACGCCAAAGGATTCAATAATATCTTTGACAGAAGCTTTTCGATTCAATGTATAGCTGAATTGATGACGGTGCTGACGCCTTAAAAAAAAATCAAACTGCGGTTGAAATGTCACGCTGAGGCCCATAATGAACCCATATCACTTCTTTTGATATCAATTCAAGCGTGTCCCTCAAGGTTTTCTGATTTTCTTCTATGAATCAAATCAGTTTCTCTAAAAAAAGCCACTTTGCCTAAATGTAAAAAACTATTGGACAGTACAAGGATCAGCTGCCGTTTCAATCAGTTAAAATATCAGTTTGAAGGGTTTTACCTGCACCCAGTTTGATATGCATGTACCTTTTTTATGGATTTTTATCTATAACTATTTGTAAATAAACATGATAATGCCGAAAATATAAAAATGGTAGGCCCGTATGGAAAAGCCTTCATGTACTGAAAATTTCAGTCGTTTAACTGGCTTTGCACAAAACAACAGATGATCTTGGCTCAAGGCGCCTGTCAATACCGGATCTCCGCTCTTTGTCAGACCGTCTTTCAGGACAGTAGTCTGTATAGGAAAAAATACGTCTCTCAATTCCTAACCGCCTGCCACCGTTATCTATTGACTGTTGTTTATCCATGAGTACCTGTCCTCGTTATAGTGGTTAACATTACGCTTTCAAAAATACCCGTTTCTGTATTACCCATCTTAAAGAGCAAATAGTGTGCCGATCCTGTGTTTTTTGCCGGCAGTTAGGAAAAACGGCAACTATTCATGGTGCCTCCCTCTTTCTTGTATCCCTTTGTCTATCGGCCGTAAAGGTGGATCATGCCTTATGCGTGGATGGCAGAATGTGCATGGCGGCACTGACAAGTATATCCCTTTCAATTATCGGCAGGGTAAGAAAATATTTCTGACAGGCGGCAGAATAAAACAACTCGCCGGGAATAACATACAGTCAGAAATATGATTCAGATGGATAATTATTTTTGCACTTATTCCTGCCAAGTCAATTTCCCCGGTGTGTAATGGTCCCAATTTGATACGGACACCCCTATATGCTAAATAGCGACTAGGGGTAAAACCATGTCAAATACCAGTAACTCAGAAAATGCTGAACGAATCGAAGTGATCACATCAGTCGAGAGGCGCCGGAGGTGATCGACAGGATCGCGTTAAAGGCGATTAAAAGCGCTAGATAAAACGCATCAACGTGCTGCAGGTTTGATCTGTCCCTGAGCTAATCAACACTGCATCAAACTAAAGATAAAAGATTATGATCGTCTGGTTTGAAATTTTCCGGTGAAAGAAACGTCCCAGTTTTTCTCAAAGATTATAATTTCTCCGATACATCCTGTGGGTGTTAATGTGCCACTGATTACGCCGGAAACAAAAAATGTTCCAGGCTCTTCCGGGTGATCGGTTTTAAGCCTTCCTTTTATTTTTCCTTTAAAACGGCCCATCTTAATTTCAGTTGCCGCCCCGTAAAATTCAAATGATAACATTCCAAACGGTGTCATTGCCCGGGAATTATCAATTTTTAAATCATTTTTCTTACCAATGATAATGGTAATATTCCCTGACTGTATTGATCCGGATTTTTCTAAAATTTGACCGGTGAAATGTTTTAGAGGCTCCTCTTTAACAGATGTATTAACAAGCTTTTCTGCCGCTTTTTCCTTTGCCTCTGCTTCATTCTTAAATTTTTTTATATATCGTTCTGCGATGGGTGCAAATGTGCCATTTGGAAATTTTTTCAGATAGGAATCAAACAGCTCAGAATCTTTTGAATCCTTTATTGTTTCCCAATAAACAATCTCCCCCTGAGTTGTCTTGGAAGTTAAGTCATCTGCACAGATAAAGGTGGCAGAAGAAAACATAATCATTGCACACAGAAGATATGCCCCAATTCTTATTTCTTTTTTCATAACAACTCTCTTTCAAAATTATTCAGAACATTCTTTTAAAATGATAGCTATGCCACATGCAGGGATAGAGTCAATAAAAAAAACTGACTCTCATATGATTTTAATACATTGCAGGGTTTTTTTATCTATGAAATCTTTTACACAATGTTCATTCTTAAATTTTTCTTTAATTACAGCGACATAGGCTGAATAGTAAGAGAAAACCCTTAGGAAAACTTTTACTGAGAAATAAAACACCCAAAAAAACTGTAAATACTATCAATAGCGGCGATTCGTACCATGAAAAAATGGTATGGATATTGCATTTTGGTGTAGAAGTTTTATATGAATTAAATATTTTAGACAGCTAGTTTTAGTCGAAATTGAGAAAGGAAAATCAAGTTGAACAAAAAATTTTTGTCTGGAATGATTAGTGTTATATTGCTTTTTTGTTTTGTCTCAACTGCAACTGCAGAACTTTGGCCTTTTGAAGTAGGGCAGACATGGATCTATCAAGAAACAGATCCGTCAAATAATACTTACACATTGTCATTTACTGTTGATGCTATTGTTTCGTTAGATTCTTCTGCATTCGGGATTTTTGAAAATGAAGACTATTTTCATCTTATAGGAGATTATGAAGGATTTCATGATACGTATGTTCGATCAACTGAAACTTCTGTTTACGGATGGTCTGGAGGATTAGATGGTGACAGGATCATGCATGATATTACAATAAGCCATTGGACGGGAGAGTCTGAACAATACTGGTATAATGGAACGGTTGATAATATAGTTGTCCCGTATGGTGGGCCATTTACGGCACATGAATTTGAAGGAAATGATATCCCAGCAGATCCAGGCCACCACTGGAATAATTACTATGTACAGGATGTAGGGCTTGTATTAGATACCAGTACGAATGGTTACAGAGTTGTATTGGTAGATATTGTACCGACTCCTGTCCCGGGCGCAATTATTCTTTTAGGGTCTGGTCTTATAGGCCTGGCAGGGGTTAGCAGAAAAAAAACTTAAGCGTATTAAAAATATCTTTAAAATAGTCCATACCTGATCTGGCAGGTTTGTATTAAAATCGGGATGCCTTTCAGATTTCGTCTGGACTATTTTTAATTTTTCATACTGAAATAAACAAAAAAAGGGTTATATAAAAATGGCACATGACTGTGACAACTGCGGATTCAGAGCAAAATATGAGCGGAACCCAAAATCATTTTTAGGACGTATTTGGAGATGGCACACCAGCTTCTGCCCTGGATGTAAAAGATATATGACAAGCCTGCCTGACTATAAAATGGCTGAAATAGCTGAACGGTATGATATGAAGAAGTATAAATCCGCGTTAAGATAAGATTCTACCCAGAAATACACCAGGCTGCCTTTTCGGCAGGCTGCAATATCCCCTCACATGGCACTGTGAAAACTTTTGCACCAGTGTTACTTTTATTTCACCCTGTATTACTTTTATTTCATATATAGCCTATGTTCAACCGACTCAAATACAATATATTGTATACAAAACTTATTCACCCCATACGGTATTTTATTTGCATAGACTAAAGAAGCATCATTAAAATAAAAGACAGCTATTTATTATGAGGATTTAAACATGAAGAAAATGAAGTTCCTTTTGCCAATTATATTTATCAGTTTTTTTATTTTGGGTAATTTAAATGCAGCTATTTTAACATTTGATGATCACCCTGATGCTGTACAGAATTCCGTGGGTGAAATAGGGACATATAATGGATTTGAATTTCATTCCGATAGCGGGTCGACAGACCAGTTAGACTGGATCGACACTGTGGGGAGCACATGGCCTTATGGGGCTATCAGCGGTGAATTTACAATGCTGAATAATTATGGCGGCAGCGGGCTGATAAATGCTGTTGGTGATATAGATTTTACCTTTAACGGGTTATATGCAAGAACATGGGGTATCGATATAGACAGAGCTGTTAATATTACAGGATTTAATAATGGTGTGGAAGTGGCATCTACAGATTACACTTTAACTTCATCCTGGGGCTATTTTTCCGGATGGGGAGGAATTCTAATTGACGAGCTGCATTTGAATCTGGGGGACTATTTTCTCGTTGATAATTTAGCATTGAATGAAGTACCCGTTCCTTCAACAATATTTCTTCTTGGTATAGGTCTTCTCGGCCTCGCAGGTATCAGCAGACGGAACCAATGAGCACTGATTCTTATTAGGAGAATGGGCGGGCAGGCTGCACTTTTCATTTGATCTGTCCTTTAAACATGTTTGTGTAACACACTTTGTGCAAAAAGGCAGGCGGAAGACAAGCATTCTCTTTATGCAGCTCTACTAAAGGAACTCTTTAATGACAAGGATGACTTCACGCCTTGGCTTGCAGATAATGGTATAGTTTATGTCGAGTCAATTTTTAATGTGATGCTACTCTTAATGTTAAAAAAACTTGGATTCTTCCCACACGATTCTGCCCAATGGGCAGGAGACCATGATATTGACACACATTTCTGGAGTTATCCATGAGCTGCCATAATAATCATTTTATCCCTGCCCCTGCCCAACAATAATTCATTATACTCGAGAACCCTTGATCATTGATGCCACGTATCCCTCTATGATAT
>CAYFKW010000014.1:68327-101500 GCA_964343845.1 uncultured Desulfobacula sp.
ATATAGAAAACCCAAGGCTATTAATAATAGTCCAACTTTTTAAATTTGAATCTGGGGGAGATGAATCATAGACAAAGCCAACAATTTTATATTAGATTTCAATTAATATATTTTTATATTTTGGTTCATTATCGTTTTAAATGAAATTCACCTGTAGTATTTCATTTTAATTCGAAAAGTGTTTTTTAATTTAATAATAATTGGTTTAAGAATAATGAATCCTCAGAATGGAAGGCTACATGGCCTAGATCACTTGCGGGCGATAGCTATTTCCCTTGTTTTGGTTTTCCATTACAAAATATATTATGGTGTTCCAGATTGGTTGAATGGTTTTAGCAGTTTTGGATGGTCTGGTGTAGATCTTTTTTTTGTTTTAAGTGGTTATCTTATAACAGACAAATTACTTTCAGGTTATGACAAAAGTGGATACATTAGTATAAAAAAATTCTATTACAATCGTTTTTTTCGCATCATTCCCGCATATACAGCAGTTATCCTAATATACTTTACATTTCCAATTGTAAGAGAAGGAAGGGGGCTGCAACCTCTATGGAAATTTCTAACTTTCACCCAAAATATTGATATCGATACTTATTTAAATACATTTTCCCATGCTTGGTCATTATGTGTGGAAGAGCATTTTTATTTAATTCTTCCCGTTTTTCTTTCGATCATTTTATTTAAGAAAATGACGGATAAAGGTTTTTTTATCTTTATAGCATTTTTTGTATTTGGGATTGTTGTACGTTATTTAAATTGGGAATTTTTCATCCAAACAAAACCAGATATGGGTTATCAAAAAATGATTTATGCCTTAAAGCACATATATTATCCAACATATACTAGGCTGGATGGGCTTTTAGTCGGTGTCGCCATAGCTGTTATATTCAAATATCGCCCTAGAATCAGAGATAGGCTGGCAAACCACTCGAACCTATTACTTTTAACTTCGTTGTTATTACTTTTCATAACGTACATTCAATTTGGAGGTTCTGTATTGTCTGAAAGGTTCACTCATTTAAACACGATACTTTTTGGATTCCCTTTGGTGTCATTAGGATACGGCTTGATGATGATTTCAGTTTTAAGCCCTGCATCACCGTTATATAAATTTCAATTCAAACCTTCAAAGATAATCGCAACACTATCTTATTCTATTTATTTAATACACAAAATCACAAATCACCTTGTGAATACAAAATTAACCGTTATACTGACTTTAAATAAAGACCAGCTTTTTTTTGTTTCACTCTTTGCTGCTGTCGCTGGTGGTTTAGCTTTATACACAATAGTTGAAAAACCCTTTCTTTTATTTCGAGAACGCTTCAAATTAAGTTAACACCGAAAAATGATGGTATAAAGCTGGTCAGCCAAAATTGTAATTTTGGCGAGGACTACTGGCTATAGTGTTCCTAATTCCATGATCAATAAATCCTGTGGATTATCCCTGTAATCCATCTTTCCAGTAAAAAATCATACTGTAAAAATATTGGGGCAAATGACTCTGAGAGGTGGAAATAAGGTTGGAAACGACATTCCTAAAACGCCTAAAGGGGGCAGCGCCGAACGCTGAACCCCCTGTTGTTTCGTGGTAGCGGGGAAAGGATTTGAACCAATGACCTTCGGGTTATGAGCCCGACGAGCTACCAGACTGCTCCACCCCGCAACAATTAAGCAAGAAGATATACAAACTGCATTTATTAGTCAAGGGGTTTTTTAATAATTTGCTCTATGGAAATCATCTGTTGAAAAGCGCTTCGCTGGAAAGGTTGTTCGCATGAACCAGAAGGTCCAGGTTTTATTGACTTACCTTTCGGAAAGATGCCTGACAACACTTAATGAGTGGGCAGTACTTTTTTAAGCTCGTCAATGGAAACGGTTGCTGTTCCGACTTTTGCCACCACAATTCCGGCTGCGGCATTTGCCAGCATCGCACTGTCCTTGAATGTTGCACCAACCGCAAGCCCCAGACCTAGAAATGAAATCACCGTATCGCCGGCACCTGAAACATCATATACCTGCTGTGCTTTGGATTTAATTGTATACGGTTCTGTTCCCTTTTCAAATAAAACCATTCCGTCTTTGCCGCAGGTAATCAGCACCCGGTCTGATTTAATGTTGTCCAGCAGTTTCTGCCCGGCAGAAAATAAATCTTTTTGAGATTTTATATCCATATTTGCTGCCAGGCTCGCCTCTTTCTGGTTGGGGGTAAGAATGGATACATTCTCATATTTTGAAAAATCAAGAGACTTTGGATCTGCCAGCGTCAGAATATGATGTTTTTTTGCAAGTCTGACGATCTGCCTGACAAAATCATTTGTGATTAAGCCTTTATCATAATCTGAAATAATAATCAGATCTGCATCAGCAATCTTTTGTTCAAGTATTTTGATCAGCCTGTCAAGGGTATCCTTGTTGATGTCTTTCTTGTTTTCCTTATCAATTCTCAATACCTGCTGATTGGAAGCAATGACCCTTGTCTTCAGTGTGGTGGGCCTGTCAGGTTCACTGATAATGCCGTCTGTCTCAATGCCGAGCTGTTCCAGTTTCTTCAATATCATCTGACCGGTTTTACCTGTTCCTGCTGTGCCTATGGGCAGGACACTGGTTCCCATCTCAACCAGATTATTAATCACATTTCCTGCTCCGCCAAGCGTCTGGTATTCTTTTTCCACACAGACCACAGGAACCGGCGCTTCAGGAGAGACCCGGTCGACGCTTCCCCAGAGATACTCGTCAATCATCAAATCTCCAATGACGACCGCCCGAACGTTCTTGAAATCATCAATAATGATCATCATTCATCCAATAAGGTATTGATCATGGTTTTCAGTTCCTGATAAGTTTGTGTTACAGGGATATCAGGGAAATCTGTAACAACCGAATCCGGCGGCCGGAAAAAAAATCCCTGATCTGCCTGTTTAATCATATCGGTATCATTATATGAATCCCCAAATGCGATCACATGGTAATTTACACCTTGCAGGGCTTTTACAGCTTCCTTTTTCTGGTTTTTGATTCTCAAATTGTAATCATTGATATTGCCTTGATCATCAATCGTCAGATTATGACATAACAGCGTGGGGAAATTTAGCTTTGCCAGCAATGGTTTGGCAAATTCTTCAAATGTATCAGATAAAATAATAATTTGAGATTTCTCCCTTATCCAGTTTAATGTCTCCAGCGCGCCATCAAGCGGGTCCAGGGTTGAAATGACGTTTTTAATATCTTGAATCTTTAACTTGTTTTCCTTTAATATCGAAAGCCGTTTTGTCATCAGCACATCGTAATCACTGATATCCCGTGTTGTTAACTTCAATTCTTCTATCCCGGTTTTTACAGCGACATTAATCCATATTTCAGGCAAGAAAACACCTTCTAAATCGGCAACTAAAATTTTCATCTATTGTTCTACTCCTAGCATAGCACGAAACTTGTACTTGAGCTTACTTTTCCAGTTCACTTTCTTCTATTCTAATAACAACAGGATCTCCAACAACTGAATCTGTATCAGAAATCTCTTTTAAAGCATTTTGGACCCATGCCTCTTTTGCCATGTGTGTAATCATGACAACAGGCACTTTGCCGTTTGTTTTTCTCCCTTTTTGATGAACAGACTTTATACTGATATTGTTTTTTCCCAGAACACCGGAAATTTTTGATAAAACACCTGGATGATCCTGGGCTTCAAACCGCATGTAATACCGGGTATTCAGCTCCTCAACCGGCAGAATGGGAATGGGTTTAATATTGTCTTCGGGATATCCCAGGATAGGGACTCTTCGTTTCGTGTTTGATATGATATTTCTTGCAATATCTGCAATATCACTCAACACAGCACTGGCGGTCGGCATCATGCCGGCACCATGGCCGTACAGCATGGTCTGGCCGGTTGCATCAGCATCAATGACTATGGCATTCATGGATTTGTCAACATGGGATAACGGATTTGAACTTGGGATCATTGTCGGGTGAACTCTGGCCTCCACATTGTTCTCATGAATTTTGCCAATGGCCAAGAGCTTGATGGTATACCCGAATTCTTTTGCAAACTCGATATCAACAGGGGTTATATTGCGTATCCCTTCCACGTGGATATCCTTCAGGTTAATCTCCATTCCATGGGCAAGCGAATTAAGAATAGCAAGTTTGTGGGCTGTGTCATGCCCATCAATATCCAATGAAGGTTCTGCTTCTGCATACCCCAGTTCCTGGGCAGTTTTCAACGCGGCATCAAATTCAGACCCGTCTTTTGAAATTTTCGTCAGGATATAGTTGCAGGTTCCATTTAAAATCGCGGACATGGACCTGATGTCATTGGCAACCAGAGACTCCCGTAAAGATTTGATAATCGGCATGCAGCCGCCTGTGCTTGCTTCAAAGGCCAGGTCAACCAGATTTTTTCTTGCTGTTTTAACAAGATCGTTTCCATGGCCTGCCAGCAGTGCTTTATTTGCGGTAACAACATGTTTTTTATTTTCAAGCGATTTCAGGATGAAATCCTTTGCAACGGTTTCACCGCCAATGGTTTCCACAATAATATCTATTTCCGGGTCGTCAATGACCAGGTTTGCATCAGACACCAGTTGCGTGTCTCCAATATCTAACCCTCTGTCTGTGGTTGTATCAATATCAGCAATTGTCTTAAGGCTTAAAACAGCACCGGTTCTGGATTCCAGCAATTGTTTCTTCTGTTTCAAAAGCTTGGCCACACCTACACCGACAACACCATACCCTAAAATTCCAATATTGATTTTTTTCATTCGCTTTTGCTTCTCCATTATTCACTAAAGTTTAAAAATTATTTAGATACAATATTCAAATGACGTTGTCAAAAAGCTTTTGACTTTTCAAGGCATTATGTTTATTATTGCACGGTTTTATTAAGCAAATTCAACAAAACTTAAGAAGGTGATCTTACATGTCCAAGTCCTTAACATATGCAGACTCAGGTGTTGATATAGATAAAGCAAACAAGCTGGTTGATCGAATTAAAGATATTGCAAAATCCACTCCACGATCCGGCGTAATGGGGGAAATAGGTGGTTTTGGGGGGCTTTATTCTCTCAACCTTTCCAACGTGTCAAACCCGGTACTTGTAAGCTCAACTGACGGGGTCGGCACCAAACTTAAAATAGCATTCAAGATGGATGTACACGACACCATTGGTATAGACCTTGTTGCCATGTGCGTTAATGATATCATTGTTCAGGGGGCTAAACCCTTATTTTTCCTTGATTACCTTGCCATGGGCGCATTAAAAAATGAGGTTGCTGAAAAAATTATTCTAGGGGTTGCCAAAGGGTGTAACGAGGCTGGATGTGCCCTCATCGGGGGTGAAACTGCGGAAATGCCCGGGATGTATAACGAAGGAGAATATGACCTGTCCGGATTTTCAGTGGGGATTGTAGACAATGATAAAATAATAGATGGGTCCTACATTAAAAATGGTCATAAATTGATTGGACTTGCGTCAAACGGCATCCACAGTAACGGGTTTTCTCTTGTCCGGAAAATTTTCTTTGATAAATGCAAATATGACGTCAGTACCAGAATTGACGAACTGGGCAGCACATTGGGGGAAGAACTTCTAAAGCCGACAACAATCTATGTACCGACCCTGTTAAGCCTTATAAGAGACCTGCCCATCCACGGGCTGGTCCATATCACAGGCGGGGGAATCGATGAAAATATTATCCGGGTGATTCCAGAGGCCTGTAAAGCCATTGTTCATAAGGATGCATGGGAGATCCCGCCCGTATTCAAGCTCCTGCAGAAAGAAGGGAATGTGCCTGAACCTGAGATGCAGCGGACCTTTAACAATGGTATTGGCATGGTGATTGTTGTCCCGGACACGTCTGCACAGGAGGTCATGGACCGGCTCGGTGCAATGAATGAAAAAGCGTATTTCATCGGTGAAATTGTCTCCCGGGAAAACAATGAAGCCCAGACCCAATGGGCCTGATTGTCTAATATGCCATGATAGTTCTCGGGATTGAATCATCCTGTGATGAAACTGCAGCAGCCATTGTAGAAGATGGAACAACCATCCTTTCTTCTGTTGTATCCTCTCAAATCGATGTCCATCATAAATATGGCGGCGTTGTGCCGGAACTGGCATCCCGCATGCATATCGAAGCCATTGTCCCGGTTGTGGATGAGGCCGTAAAAAAGGCGGATATTTCCATAGAGGATATTGATGCTGTTGCTGCGACAAGAGGCCCGGGACTTATTGGCGCCCTGCTGGTTGGTTTCTCATTTGCAAAATCCTTTGCTTTTGCAAGACAGATCCCATTTGCAGGTGTGAACCATTTGGAAGCCCATATTTATTCACTGTTTCTCACTAAAAACAAACCAGGATTTCCATTTATAGCACTGGTCGTGTCCGGCGGACATACCAATATCTATTTTGTCACCTCATATGATAATTTTGAACTGTTAGGGCAGACAAGAGACGATGCTGCCGGAGAAGCCTTTGATAAAGTTGCAAAAATGTTAGGCCTGGGATATCCAGGCGGCCCCATTATTGAAAAATTAGCAAAGACCCGGGATCCAAAAATAATTTCTTTCCCGCGGACAATGCTTGAAAAAGACAGTTTCGATTTCAGCTTCAGCGGGATCAAATCATCTGTCGCCCGTTATATCCATGACAACCATATCGCCTCAGAACAGGAAAAAGCACAGGTTGCGGCCTCTTTTCAAGCGGCTGTAATTGATGTGCTATCACAGAAATTAATCAATGCTGCCATCTTTAAGAACTGTAAACAGATCGGGGTTTCCGGAGGGGTGTCTGCCAATAAAACGTTTGTAAACGAATTAAGCAAAAAAGCGAAATCCAAAAAAATAGCCGTCTTTTCACCACCGGCAGATCTTTGCGGGGACAACGCTGCCATGATTGCAGCCAGGGGCTTCACAATGGTTCAGCAGGGCGCATTGTGTACGCTTGACCATGATGTTTTTTCCCGTACAAGAATTGATTAAGCCAAATATTTTTTCTTGTATTTTAATATTCTCTCAACTGATTTTCTGCCCTTTGAAAAAAGTGTCTTATTTTCTTTCATATGTTTACAGATTTCCTTAAATGCCATATCGATGTCGGGGCCTTTATGGCAGATAAGGGCCATATCAATCCCTGAAATCAAAATCTGGGAAATACAGGTCTGAATATCATGGTTTACGGCCTTCATGTCAAGGTCATCCGTCATTACAAGCCCTTTATATCCTATCTGCTCCCTTAAAAGGTCACTGGCAATAAACGGAGACAGGCTGGCCTGCCATTTGCCGTCCAGTTGAGGATAAAGAATATGGGACAGCATCATTCCGGCGACATCTTCATTTTTTGCATTTACAAATGGAACCATATCTGTGTGGTGCAGTGTCTCAAGGTCAATGTCCAGGACCGGCAGTTGAAAATGAGAATCCTTTACAGTTCTTCCAATACCTGGGAAATGTTTTGCAACGGCCATGATACCATTTTCCTGGAAGGTTTTGACAACTTCCATGCCAAGTGCAGACACTGCTTTGGCATCTCCTTTAAACACCCGTTTTTTCATAATGCTGTCCACATCTTCAGGTGCCACATCCAATACAGGTGCAAGGTTCATATTGATGCCGGTTTGTTTAAGCTCTGCAGCGGTTATCGATGCAAATTCTCTTGCTTCCTTAATGGAACCGATAAAAGGATTCCCCCTAAACTGTGTAAACGGTTCTTTCAGCCTTGCGACGACACCTCCTTCCTGGTCTACAGAAATGATCAATGGATGAACATCCTGGGATGCCGCATAGGCCTGGCATGACTGGCATAGATCAGATACCTGCTCAGGGCTTTTTATATTTCTTGAAAATAAAATAATGCCCCCTGCCCTGATATCTCCGATAATATGTTTTAAATCATCGTTAAGTTCAGTACCGTCAAAACCTAACATGAGCCGCTGTCCTGCCAGTTCCTTTATGGTTGTCTCATCAGCCTTCATTTTTATTTTCTTGACGTTCCTTTGTTTAAGTATTAGAACAGGTTCTTTTCAATTTAAGTTTAACGTTAACCATAAACCTGTTGTGGATGGTCAGTCTTTTTTGAAATATCATGAAATCAGACACTTTTAAATCAGATTTTGTATTACTGTTTGTCGCAACCATCTGGGGACTGGCTTTTGTTGCCCAACGGGTCGGCATGGAGCATGTCGGGCCCTTTACGTTTAACGGCATACGATTTGTTCTGGGAAGCCTTTCTTTACTCCCTGTTATTTATTTTCGCAGGAAACAGCCATCTGTCGTTAAAGCTGACGGGCTGCTAAGATCCGGAACGATTTCCGGTGTCTTTTTGTTTTTTGGCATCTCCCTGCAGCAGGTTGGCATTGTTTACACGACCGCAGGCAAAGCAGGCTTTATCACCGGGCTTTATGTTATTTTTGTACCCATTTTCGGTCTTTTTATCCGGCAGAATAAAACATCCACAGGCACATGGATCGGTGCTGTCTGTGCTGCACTGGGGATGTATCTGTTAAGCGTGACAAAGGATTTGACGATCAACTTTGGTGATCTTCTTGTCCTGTTTTCTGCCATTGCCTTTGCACTGCATTTGATTGTCATTGAAAAATTTTCCAACCGCTTCAGCACGGCAGAACTATCCCTGGTTCAATGTGTGGTGTGTTCCCTTTTAAGCCTGATTGCGGCCGGTGTGTACGAGACCTTTATCCTTTCGGACATTTTAGCTGTAGCCATTCCTTTGATCTATGGTGGTGTTTTTTCAGTCGGGATTGCATATTCCCTGCAGATTTATGGACAAAAAAACAGCCCCGCCTCCCATGCTGCCATTATTTTAAGCCTTGAATCTGTTGTGGCTGCTTTTGGCGGATGGATCATATTGAATGAAATCCTGTCAGGCCGCGCTTTCATCGGGTGTGTTTTAATGCTTTCAGGAATGATCATCTCTCAATTGTGGTCCAGAAAACGCGGTTAAAACTGCTGCTTTATTTTAATACGTAACTAGGTTGTAAAAAATCATAAACAGGCGTATTTTCTTAACTTTTTCTACGATTTATGCTATAGAATTTGAGATCTCATAACTTTTTTAGACAGAAAGGTACAAATGGATACAAACGAAATTATTGAACTTGAAAACAAATTTGGGGCACAGAACTATAAACCGCTTGATGTTGTCCTTGAAAGAGGCAGCGGTATCTGGGTCTGGGATGTCGAGGGGAATAGATACATGGATTGCCTGGCAGCCTATTCTGCTGTGAACCAAGGCCATTGCCACCCGAGAATCATCAAAAAAATGAAAGAACAGTTGGACAAGCTTTGCATCACCTCCAGGGCTTTTCGAAATAACCAATTGTCTTTGTTTTATAAAGATATCTGCAAACTGACCAATTCCCATATGGTGCTGCCGATGAACAGTGGCGCCGAAGCTGTCGAAACCGTCATAAAAGCTGTCAGAAAATGGGGATACAAAAAAAAGAACATCCCGGAAGGCAAGGCTGAGATCATTGTATGTGAAAACAATTTTCACGGGAGGACCTTGACCATTGTTGGTTTCTCAACAGAAGAGCAGTATAAGGATGGATTCGGACCTTTTACCCCGGGATTTAAAACGATTCCTTTTGGCGATGCCAACGCCCTGGAAGCTGCAATTACAGAGAACACGGTTGCCTTTCTGGTGGAACCGATTCAGGGTGAGGCAGGCGTTATTGTCCCGCCTGAAGGTTATTTAAAAGCCATAAGGAAGATCTGTACAAAAAAGAATATCGCACTTGTCTTTGATGAAATCCAGACCGGTCTTGGAAGAACCGGCAAACTTCTGGCAGAAGAACATGAAGGCATTGAATCCGATGTAACGTTGATTGGCAAAGCCTTGTCTGGCGGCTGTTACCCTGTTTCTGCCGTCTTATCCAATGAAGCGGTCCTGGGCGTATTCCTCCCTGGCGAGCATGGATCTACTTTTGGCGGGAACCCATTGGCATGTGCAGTGGCCAGGCAGGCACTCAAAGTATTAATCGATGAAGGCATGATTGAAAATTATGCAACACTCGGCACCTATTTTCAAAACAGGCTCAAAGAGTTAAACAGCCCTTTTGTAAGAGAAGTCAGGGGAAAAGGATTGATGATTGGTGTTGAACTGCACCATGATGCCGGCGGTGCAAGACCTTTCTGCGAGCAGTTAATGAAAAAGGGTCTCTTATGCAAAGAGACCCATGAGCATGTCATCCGATTTGCCCCGCCGCTGGTCATTACAAAACAGGATATTGACTGGGCACTCAAAAGAATCAGGGAAGTACTTATTCCTTAAGTTCGGTTAAGGCATCCTTCAGCTGCTGGGTCACCTGTTCAGACAGCTGCCCTGCTTTTTCAATTTTTTCTGATACACCTTTAAGGCCGGCGTCTTCTGCTCTTTTGGCCCAGGTAAAAAAGGTATCTTTATGGCTGTCATTGTGATCAATCCAATGGCCGAATAATTTCTCCAGTTTTTGTTCAAATGTCAGTTCATGCGCATGGCCGTGATCATGGCCGTGAGAATGACTGTGATCATGTGAATGCCCGTGACTGTGTGAGTGATCATGTTCATGGTCGTGATGATGGCCGTGGCCGTGTGAATGATCGTGATCATGGTGATGTGTCATAAAATTACTCCATGTAAATATTTTTTTAAGTCTGATGGTTCCGGGGTGTATTGATATACAGGCCTCCAGTGGCTGAAGGCGTTTACTTCTATTCCATTGAATATAATGGAAACCGGTCTGTCTGCTGAAACAACCACCACAACAATCTGTTTGTGATCAGCAGAAAACCTCAGTGCAGAATTATATCTGGCTCCCCTTGCCATATTTTCCCATTTAATGGTTTTCCCGTCCAGTAAACATCCAAACCCATGGATACACAGATCTGATGTAATATGGACAGCACCATCTATTTTAAGCAGGGAACACGCAAGGTTAATATTCTTGGGCTCTAACAGGCTTAAAGAAGGCTCCAGGACGTGGCCTGATAAATATGTGGGGGTTTTGTTCAGGTCAAGCACCAGTGTACAGCCATGCCGTGCCCTTCCTGCGCTGTGGACCAGGTGTGACGTCAGTTGAAACAAAAGGGTTGACTGTTCTGTATCCAGATGTGAATCCAATAGGATTTCTTCTAATTCAACCATTTTTGCTTCCCGGGTGGTTGAATGAAAACTGCCGTCAAAAAAAGAAGCGATTTTTTCCTGCCCCAGCCTCAGGAATCCATGATCCCCCAGGAACTCAGCCGCTACTGCATATTCAGGGATATCACTGTCCGAGATGCCGATAATGGTGCAGCCGTCTGATACAAGCTTTCTATCTGAGTTTTCAACAGCAACCAGAAGTTTTCTGATATGCTTTACATTGCTGATAACCGGACGCTCATGTTTTTGAATTTTGGTAATAAAGGAAATGTCTTTGACCCTTTGGGGATCTGTAAAAAAAAGGACCCCCCTTGCCCATGATCCTTCTTCTCTTGTTTTGGAAATATTCAGGATATCATTCAGAATAGGAGATATTAAGATTTTACTGTCAAAATCCAGATGCTCTTCCCGTTCATCTACAATATAGTCTGAAATGGCTTGAAGCGAATAATTTTTCAACACATAGTCAGATGAATTCAACGCGGCTGTCTTTGAATTGTAGTCATGAATCAAAAGGCAGGCTGCCTGCTCCAGCCACCGTTCCGTCGGATGGATGGAACACATATCAGGATGGTGGTCTGTAAACCACATTTGATAAAAAAAGTCATTGGCACATCCACCGTATGAAATTAACCCTGACAGGGCAAAATCCTGTTCCGGTATAACATACCCCTGGCTTTGACCTGAAATCTTTTTCTTAATGCCCTGGCGCCATTTTTTATGGTCATCAAAAAAAATTTCATTCAGTTTTGTTTCATGACCCCTTAAAATAGTCTGCGGGTCGAAAACACGGAGCGGGTCATCTTCCTTTGGCGCAAAAATCACCGCCACTTTACTGGGGTTTGAGAATTTTGAGAGTCCTTCTTCAACCCCTTTCAGGATATTGGTAATACATAATTTTTGATAAAATGCCGGGTTCATTTATTCTTTTGTCATTTTCTTTTCACATAACGGTTAACAGATTGATTGATACTCTGCTTATGCACACCTTGGCAAGAGTTTTTTATTGTAAAATGGTGCAATGACTGCTATTGAAACAAAAAAAACATACGGAGGCAAAAATTACGATGAGAAAACAGCTTTTTCTTTTGATGATATTTATTCTGACACTTTTCCTACTTCCACAATCTTCTATTGCGAAAACCGGATACGTCTCTGACATGCTTTTACTGACCTTCCGCCAGGGACCCGGGAACAATTATATGGTATTGAAAACCTTAAAAAGCAACACACCGGTCACGATCCTGGATGAAGAAAGCGGATTTTATAAAGTAGAACTTCAAACAAAGGAAATTGGGTGGGTGGATAAAAAGTTCATCATTTTTGACTTGCCAAAAACTTATCTCATCGACAGATTAAAACAAGAAAAGAAAAGTCTTGAGAACAAAATTCAGACAGTTGAAGAAAACAATCAAACATTAAATGAAAAAATTTCAGCTCAGGAAAATGAATATTCTCAAAAAATAAATTCTCTTGAAATGTCCCTCAAGGCAGCGTTATCTGAAAAAGAAACCATAAGCCGTTCGCTTTCTGTCAATAAAAAAAAATACGACACACTGATCGAACAGTCAAAAAATATTCAACAGATTGTTAAAGAGAACAAAACACTTCATGAAGAGAATAAAAAAATATCTGAAGCGCTTAAAATAATGACGGAAAAAAATAAAAACCTGTTTAAAACAGCAATGATCAAATGGTCCCTTGCCGGTGTCGGGGTGCTGTTGCTGGGATGGCTGATCGGAAGAAGTGTGTCTTCCAAGAAAAGAGGGTCCGGATCTCTGCTGGATTAGGCAGAACTTTAATCTGAATTGGCCTTTCAGACATTTTCAATTAAACTTTGTGCAGCGTTCTTTCAACCAAAGAATAACACCCCGTTTCATGATATCCGGCTGCTGATTTAACTCTGTGAACTTCATGCCACTATTTCACACCCTGGTTTTACTCATTTGACGCTACCGAATACCATGAACATCCATAGTTATCTGGGTAGTGAAGACTGGTAGGAAAATATTAAGGCAGGGTCCAAAAACCCTGCCTTAATATTTCTATAAGATATGTTTTCAGTCTTTTATTTTTCGTTTAAAACCTGCAAGTCCAAGCAAACCTGAGCCAAGAAGTAAAACCGCTCCTGGGATAGGCACTGGATCCATTGTTGCTAAATATGTATCTGCGGCAGAGCCTATAAGGCTGCCATCTGAACCCCACCCTTCAATAACGATTTCATCAATTACTGGAACATATCCAAGCGTTGCATAGGAAACAGAATGAAATTCAATAAAATTCTGGTAATATGCCACTCGATCTTCTAACAAAGCAATCCCATAGCTGTAAGCCTGGCCAAAGTTAAACTCGCCAAGGTCCAGTTCGATTACTTCATCATGAGTTGTATAATACTCAACAGATACAGTGCCAATTATTGAGCTGTTACCAGAAATTTCAATAGCCGCCCCATACCCATTTGTAAAACCAATTTCCATTTCAACCTGTCCTTCAATCCAGCTTCCCTCAGGATCAGATACCGGGGTAAAACTTGTAAAAATAAGGTTAGTATGTGCGCCTATAATTTCGTTGGTTATGAATAAAGGATTTACATTTTCAACTTGTTCACCGGGAATACCATCAACACTCAGATCAAAATTCCCGCCAGGGTAAGGTGTCCATACAGCAGCATGTGCATTGGAAGAAATAATTGCAAACAGACCGATTAAAATTATATTAGTTATCCATTTCATCGTTTTTCCCTCATTTAGATTTCTTTTTTATTGCGTCTGCGGACCCCTGCAATAAAAAAGAAATCTGTTCATCATATGATCCTCATCAAAATTAATACCAACAACAAAACTGTCTGTAGTACTGCAATGTTTATACCATAAACTTGTACTAAGATACCGGGATCATTTAAACGCATTGGCAGGAAAGCGTTTTAGGGTCGATAAAGGTTGTTCATAAAATTGTAATAGACGCTAAGAAATCTATAGAAGAAAAATAAAATGTGAAATTTTTGTAATATTTTGAGAAATTTATTACATAAAACTATTATTATCGTAATGCAATTCTCTCATTCACTGACAATAATAAGTTAAAAACACTTGTGTGATTTATCAATTGAATTTTAAACCATGTCCAGCTTGACAATAGGTGGGTCTAAATCTATTTTTTTGTATAGGTGAAGAAAACTATTAATTAAGGGTGGTGTCATGGAACCTGAAGAAGACGGCTTCGAAAAAAGTAATGATTATTTCAGCCGGTCTGATTACCAAAACCAGATAGAGGAGATGATCGGGGTTATCGTCCTCAGGGCTATGGCTGCCGGGAACGACGGTCATTTTAATACGGCTTATTTAAACATGGAATTAGCATTGTGGATGACTCAAGGTCTTGGGAAAAAATGCCTTGAAGCTGCTTTACTCAACAATCTGGGACTTCTTCACACCATGCACGGTGCCTGGGACAGAGCTCTGCTCACATTTGACCGCTCAATGAAAATTGCATTTGACTCATGCAATTCCCAGGGCAATTTTTTATCCATCCTTAATAAAAATATTTCCTGCCTGTTTGACCCGAAGGTCACCAAACCTGTTGATCCTGGAAACGATTAAAGATTGACCTGTCAAACAAGAAATCCTGAACAAACAGCTAACGATCTAAAAAGAACATCAAAGCCATATCCACAAATTTCTTTATTCATTGATGGACATTGTGGCAGCTTGATTGAGCGTTTATAGAAATGCATATGAGTGGTGAGCGGTGAAGATGGTTAAAAAAATTGCAAAAATTCAACGCTGTGGTATTAAATTAAGATATCACTAAATATTTATTGCGTATTGGAATCAAAAAAAGTGAAACTTTATTTTATTACAAAATATTTTAAGGCCCGAAAGATGGCCTACGATGAAAAAGAGAATGTACTCTGGCTTGACCCAAATTTCAAAGAAAGATTTTTTAAAGGGCACCAGGTCGGATTCAATCTGAATCTTTTAAGGTCGATTGAACAATACCCAGCCCTATCCAAAAAGGTGTTTATCAACATCCCTCTTGTTTATTTTACGCTGCATTTAAAAGATCTAAAAGTGGCCATCGGAGTTGATGAAGAGGGGTTAGAGTTCATGAACAAGTTGAAAGTACCCAGTACCCCAAGTATCAGCGGGCACCCAATTATTCAAAGAGGATTAAGGTAAAGCAGACTTTCCAAAATCTAATATTCTAGAATAATTGCACTGATATTATCCTTCCCGCCGGCATCATTTGCAGTTTTTATTAACAGTTCGACCTTTTCTTCAACATCCCTTTTGGAGCCAAGTATTCTTTTAATTTGATCTGAATTAATTTCAGAATAAAGGCCGTCAGAACAAAGCAGTACACTGTCACCAGACTGAAGCTCAAAAAAGCCAGTCACCGGTTCACAGTCAGCACATCCAAGGCTTTGTTCCAGAAGGCCCTGCATTGGGTGGTTGATGGCTTCCTTCTGGGTTATCTCTCCTTCTTCCACAAGAAACTGAGCCATTGTCTGATCCGTTGTTATACTTATCAAACGATCATCTTTGTGGTGGTATAATCGTGTATCGCCAACATGAGCCCAGAACACCTTGTTTTTATGTAAAATTGCTAAGGTAAGTGTTGTTCCCATGTACTCCAAATCAGGGTCTACACCAGAAAGCATTGTAACAGATGCTTCAGCCTTAAATATGAGATCACAGGCTTGTTTCTCGAAATTCTCATTCGATGGAAAATAATTTTGAATAGCTTCAATAGCCACTTCTGAGGCAATGTGGCCGGAAGGCTGTCCGCCAAGTCCATCTGCAACAGCCATTAATAGCATATCCTGGTTAATTTCTCTTACCAGAATACTATCTTCATTTTTTTTCTTCTTTTTCCCTCGAATACTATTTCCGGCAAATTTCATGGCATTCACTATTTCAGTTTACCATTTTAACTGCTTTTTATTGTTTTCAATCCATGTCAATATTCTTAAAATTTGAACTTTTCAATGTCATGCCAAGTTCTTGAACCTTTGAGTTGAATTCTTCAAGGAGCTGATTCAGCTCTAATTGATGTCTTTCTTTTGAAAAAAGATGAAGTGTTGTCATCTGGGTTTTCTCTTTAAATGATATATTATCATCCAATTGTAATTTTGCCTTTAGTGGGAGAATTTGCTGAAAAACCTCATCTATATTCCGAAACCTTAAATTAAGGTTACGCTGGCATGCTTTTAAAATAAAATCATGCAATTCTTCTGGAATATCCGGGTCGATTTCCCATGGATCTGGTATGTCTTCTTCAACATGCAGGTCCTCAAGCTTGATCAGATCATCTTCAGGGTAAGGTCTTTGCCCCGTAATCATTTCAAATGTCATTATACCAAGTGAATAGATGTCTGTTCGTTCGTCAACCGCATCCATTTCGATCTGTTCTGGAGACATGTAAAAAGGGCTTCCCAGGAAGTCTATATTTTTTGTGGCAATGGTACAGGCCAGACCAAAATCAAGAATTTTAAGCTGGCCGTTGTTCATGATAAAAATATTGGCAGGTTTAATGTCCTGGTGTACAACCTGTCTGCTGTGAGCGTATTTCAACCCATTACAGATTTGTATTAAATAGTTTACTGTATCCGCATATGAAAGTTTAGAGCGATTTATTAACATCTCTTCAAGTGAAATTCCTTCTAGAAATTCCATAATTATAAAAATTGTACGAAACTGCTTTTCAAAATCATAAACATCAACAATATTTCTATGATTAAATTTTGCAATAAGGCGGGCTTCTCCGGTAAACTGTTCCTTAAACAATTCATCCATGGCCATATCGTGTTTCATCATTTTTATAGCCACAGACATGTTGAGATCTTTATGGAGACCTTTATACACTATAGCATACCCACCTTTTCCAATAACGTCGGTAATCGTGTATTTGCCAATTTCTCTTTTCGCAATTTTTTTCCGCGAAGAGAATCTTTCTGTAACAATTTCAGTAAGAAAATTCCTTACGCCCGGGAATCTTTCACAAAGGCTGTCAAACTCGTTCTTTCCAAGGCGCCATAAAATCATATCAGTTTTCGCCTCAACACCCGCACTTCTGACTTCACCGGTGAGAAGTGCCATTTCACCTATGATATCACCCTCTCCAACACTATCAATCTGATGCTTTTTTCCTGCTCTTGTGATAGTGATGATGCAGGTTCCTTTTTGGATAATAAAACAGGCATCTCCTTCATCTCCTTGTTTTATTATGGTTTCTCCTGCCTTTACCTCTTTCATTTCAAGTGAGTTGAGAAGCGGGCTTAGCCCATCTCTGCCAAAAGATCTGGAAAAACGAGTATCCCTTAGAAACATAAAGTCTCCAGGTGATGGGATATTGCCGCCTTTTCTCATCAACAGAGAAATACTATTTATATTTATGGGTTTTGATTCACATCCCAGCTGAAAACAATTAAGGTTTGTGTTGAGATTGTTTTTCCATTTTCCCTTGCACTGATAGGAATTCCATATTTTTTCCTGGGGATTAAAAACCTGCAAAGTATAGGGGATTTCAAAATCAATATCAAATGCAGTCCTGAGACTTAAACCTTTATCATTTTTTTCTATCAGATCAATGTAATGAGGTTTTACATCAGAATAATGATCATCTGTCGTCTCAGCGTCTAATGATTCTGGATAGAATATACCAATTCTCATTCTGTCATATTTTTCACGCTCAAATCGACGGCGATTTTTAGAAAAGTGTTCTTTTGCTGACGAGCTCATGACAAATATTTAGTTCCCAATTTTTACACTGAATAATTTGTTTTAAAAACAGCAGAAAGCAAAATATTCTATTTCTTAATTTATTCTGATTTATCAAGTCAAGTATAATTATCTGTCAAAATGCTCGTTATTACTATTATTAGGGGTTTTTACCTATTGAAAAACAACTTTCTCACGTGTATTTTCTAAAATTGGAGAATTATATGTCTTAACTTATTTATTATTTACAAAACAAGTGGAATTATGGCTCTGGATTTAAAAAAAAGGACGATTGGTCGAAGAGAAGCTGATTTCTCCATTCGAAAGCAAAACGAACGGTATTCTCAATTGTGTGAAATTGGTAAAACAATTACCGCTGAAATTGACATTGAGGAATTGTTTCCACTGGTGATGGCTCAGACAAACAAAATTATGGGCACTCAGAGAAGTTCAGTATTTCTATATGATAGAAAGACCGATGAGCTGTGGGCTCTGGTGGCTACTGGAATGAAGGGAAGCCAAATAAGAATCCCAGCTAATTCTGGTGTTGTTGGATGGGTATTTTCAGAAAAACAATCCACAATTGTTAATGATCCCTATAACGATCCGAGATTTAATGTTGCTATCGACTGCAAAACAGGTTTTATAACCAAAAATATATTATGCGTGCCGTTAATTAACAGCAGAGGAGAATGCATTGGCGCACTTCAGGCTTTGAACACCAAAAAGGAAAAATTTTCAAACGCAGATAATACATTTCTCTCTGCAATTTCAGATTATGTCGCTATAGCGTTAGACAATGCTAAACTTTTCAGTGACGTCAAAAAATATTCTAAAGAACTTCAAGACCAAATCATTAGAAATGAATCTTTAATAAAAATGAAAGAGAATTTATCAAAATTTGTTCCATTAAGCGTTGCTAATCTTGCTGAAGAAGATCCGGATAAACTCTCTGGCGAAAAAGTACGTTTAAAAGTTTCAGTGCTGTTTGTAGATATACAAAATTTTTCCAGTATTTCTGAAAGCAATGAACCCCGAATGGTTAATCACATGGTTGAAAATCATTTTTCATCTTATTTAAAGTGTATCCATAACCATGGCGGAGAGTTGAATGAGACTTCAAGTGAAGGTTTTATGGTGATATTTAAAGATGAGACCAATGAAAAATCAGCATTAAAAGCAGTAAGAGCCGCTCTTGAAATCATCAATGAAAATAAAAGAATTAATGTTGAATATAACTACCCGTGGGGAGGGATTGATCTGAAAATTGGTATCAGCTCAGGCGAAGCGTATGTGGGTATAACCAGGATGAAAAGTAAAATTGGCGAACGATGGACATATACGGCTTCCGGCTTTGTTACAATTCAGGCCGCAAGAATAGGTTCGTTATCGGAAAAGAGCAAAATTTATATTGGCCAGGACACTTATGATCTAATTCATGATAAAATAAATTCAAATTATATTGGATCATTCCAGCTTAAAAATGTTTCTGAAAAAACACCAATTTATCATGTCATAAAAACAAAAACCGATTGCAATATAGACAGTTAAACCAAACAGTAATAGACCTAATTGGAGGGCTAATTACAGTCAACGATCTTAATAGTCAAATGGAAATACAAACAACATCAAGAGTATTAAATCGGTTGTTTATCCTACTAAATTATAAAAACTGGGGCGGTAAAGGAGGCTTTATATGTAAAAATCCGAATTTGATCTGACAGGCGGTGTCAGAACTTTAGTTCAATTAAACCACAAGATGTGGTGTTAGAATTGTAGACCAAATTCTGAACGCTTATACCATGAATGAACACTTCTTTCTTATTGCACTTTTTCCTATATTTTACTCCAATATCGCTGTCATTCATTTGAACAAAAAAATCATCCTCACTTTTACCCTGTTTGGGTGATGCAATTATTGGTGGTTAAGCCATAATTATACCACTATAACTAACCAGAAAGGATAAGAGTGAAATTATGACATTTGATGAGATTATCAGAAATCGTCGTTCCGTAAGAAAATTTACAGACACACCCATGTCTATGGAAATTGTTAATGAATTAATAAAACAAAGTACGTTTGCTCCTAACGCAGGAAATGAACAGCCTTGGAAATTCATCATTGTAAATAACAAACTCATGATTCAAAAAATTTCCAACGAGAACAAAAAAAACATTCTTGCCCGGATCGGAGCTAATCCAGGTGATTATGCCAAGAAATATCAGGGCATGCTAAAAAATGAGTCTTTTAATGTCTTTTACAATGCACCATGTCTGGTAATGATTCTTGGATTATCTGACTTAAAGAATTTATTTGTCGATTGTGCGCTGGCAGCCGCTTATTTCATGATGGCGGCAGTTACCAGAGGGTTGGGAACCTGCTGGGTTAACTTTGGAACTGAAATACATGATCAGGCCATGAAAGATGAACTGGGGATTCCTGATGATTATAAAATCGTTGCCCCAATTATTCTGGGCTTTCCTGAAACCATCCCAGCAATACCGAAACGAAAAGATCCTGAAATATTAAAAATCGTTACATAAAAAGAGAATAAAATGGCTACTGGAAAGCTAAATAGAAGATATGAACTGGACTGGCTACGCGTGATGGCCATTCTGGTTGTTTTTTTATATCACAGCACGCGGTTTTTCAATTTAGAGGACTGGCATGTAAAAAATGATGTCACCTACGTCTGGGTAGAGGGTTGGACCATCTTTGTCACGCGATGGATGATGCCCCTGTTTTTTGTCATATCCGGTGCAAGCCTTTTTCATGCTTTGGACAAACCAGGCGGCTGGAAGCGTTTTTATACGGATAAATTGCTGAGACTGTTCATGCCGGTCCTGATCGCATCGCTGACCCACGGTTCCCTGCAGGTATATCTGGAAAGGGTTTCCCACGGGCGGTTCTCAGGGTCATTTGTTCAATGGCTGCCTGATTACTTTATCGGTGTATACTCCGGGATTGGTATATCCGGGTCCGGCAATTTTGCAAATGTTGGAATGCATCTGTGGTACCTGCTGTTTCTATTCATTTACAGCCTGACCTGTTACCGGCTGTTTGTCTGGCTGAAAGCAAGTGGAAAAAAACGTCTAAAGAAAATGACTGATTGCTGTGCACAACCCGGTATCAGCTTGGTGGTGTTTATCATTCCCCTGGTACTCATGAAAGCGTTGGTACCATCCACTGTTCTGGAAGTCGGTAACGGAGGCTGGGGATTCCTGTATTATTTTTGGTTTCTGATCGCCGGATTCATTATCGTGTCGAATGATCACCTGTTGCAGCATATCCATACGCAGCGCTGGATATTTATAGGTATAGGCGTGATTCTTTCAATCGTTCAACTGTATCTGCTGTTCGGCGTGTCAACACCGACCTTTTCGGGAAGACTCGGGGACTGGGCCATGTCACTGTTTTCTTTTGCAAATGCCTGGTGCTGGGTACTGGGTATCTGGGGTATATCCATTAGATATCTGTCATTTGAGCGCCCTCTTTTGCGGCACACCAATGAAGGGGTACTACCTTTTTTTATCATGCACCAGACTGTTCTGCTTGTTGTGGGTTTCAATATCATGCGTTGGGAGATACATGATGTTTTCAAATGGTCCCTTGTTTTCTCGGTTTCATTCATTATCACTATCGCTATTTATCTTGCGCTGATCCGCAAGCTTGACTCTCTCCGATTTTTATTTGGGATGAAAACTTCCCAGTCGATTTATAAGGTGTTTCAAAACAGGACATTCGTAATACTGCTGCCGCTGATCTGGTTGGGATTATCCGTCTATGCGGGTATCAACCAGATGCCGGCACTGGGTCAGGATCGTATTCCCATGCCGCTCACTTATGACCGGAAACAGGATATTGTAGTGGATGCCGGTTCGATCACGGATAAGTCAGCCAGTGGCGTTCGGATAGTTGATGATGATCAGGCATCAAAAGGGCTGGCAATTGAGTTCATATCAAACGAAACATTGCGCATTGAACCAGACCCTATCGCCTATGTTGATATTCAATTCTTTGCACCAGCCGGTCGCTATTTTGTCTGGATCAGGGGGAACAGTGATATCGACAGCGAATATACTGATTCTATTTGGTTGCAGACTGATTATCAGATTGGCACCAGGAGGGGCAGTGTTCATTTGGGAAATTGGAACAGTTTTCATCCTATTGGTGTTTATGCGTGGGCAAGTGATGTCCATGTGCCTTATATTCTCGTATTAACCTATACGGGGTTACATTCAATCCGCATCCAGCCCCGCCAGATACCCCACCGAATTGATCAAATCTGGCTAAGCCAGCACCAACGTCAAATTCCGAATACATTTGAGTCGATAAGATGAAAAGTGAACTTGAGGTTATCAAATGATGCAAAAAAATCGTCAAAAAAAGGATATGTCTAATGAAATGTAAATTAATATTTTTTATCTTGTTTATCGTGTTGTTTCTGCTTTCAGGAACTGTCTATGCCTGTACAAGCTTTGCGGTATATTCCAACCAGGTTTATTATGGAATGAATTTTGATTTTACAAACCTGCCAATAAAATTTCTGATTTCTGTCAACGGTGATATTCGAACGTTTCACCTTGCATTTGAACGCGCAATTGGTGAAATGAAGTTTTTTGTTAACACAGCAGGTATGAACAATAAAGGGCTTTTCTCTTCCTGCCAGGAATTACATCCAGAGAATACCAAGCCACCTGAAAAAACAGATATAAATATTTTCACATTTGAACTTTATGAAGCCGTCGCAAACAGTCAAAGTGCTAAGGAGATTAAAAGAATTGGACAAAAATTACCGATAATAGATATGCCAGGAATTACGCTGCATAATCTTTTTGCAGATAAAACTGGTGAGGCTTTCGTAACTGAACCAGGAGATTCCAATACAGTATTCACAGAGATAAAAGGTGATTTCATTGTGATGACTAATTTCCCCAACCACGCCCTTGTTGGAAAGACATATACGGCAGCAAAAGGGAAAGGTGCTGACCGATATATCAGTTGCTATGAATATCTTCAGCAACATACAGCTGACTTCAGTATTGATAAGGGGTTTCAGCTGCTCTCCATGTGCTGCAATAAAAACCCACAATATCCGACAATATGCTCCATGGTATTCGATCCTCAAAAGAGCCAAGTCTATATTGTTATGGAAAGAAATTTTTCAAAAATACTTAAACTTTCAATTCAAAACGGAACTATTGAACCCTTTAAAGGATACGAAAAAAATTACCTGCTGTCACTCCCGTCTGATACTGCCGGGATACTGGTAGAGGATCTGAAACGGCATTTTAAATAAATCATACTGAACCCGATATATTTATGATAGTGAGGAAACATGTTTAACCAATTAGAAGAAATCAATTCACGTCCATTACCATTTGAGTTTTACACCGCTGAAGACCTCTGGACGGGTGACCATACATCGAAAAAAATGCTTGAATATCATTTGAATGAATCAATGGACCTTTCATCCCGGAATACAGCATTCATTGAGAACTCAGCCAATTGGATAATTTCTCACTTTAGTGTCAATTCAGACACGCATATTGCAGACTTTGGATGCGGGCCCGGGCTGTATACTACTCGGTTTGCCGAGAATAATGCCAAAGTGGTTGGGATCGATTTCTCCGCAAGATCCATTCAGTATGCTAAAAAGACAGCAGAGGAAAAAGGATTAAAAATTAAATATTACCAACAAAATTACCTGGAATTTGATACGGAGAAACGGTTTGATCTCATAACCATGATTTTCTGTGATTATTGCGCATTGAGTCCTTCCCAGAGGAAAATACTGCTTGATAAGTTTCATTCTTTTTTAAAACAAAATGGCTCAATCTTGCTGGATGTTCATTCGGTAAACACCTTCAACAATAGAAGTGAAAATTCTCTGTATGAATTGAATCAGTTGGACGGTTTCTGGGCACCGGTGAAATACTATGGGTTCCTGAATACGTTTAAGTATGAAAAAGAAAAAGTCACACTGGATAAATACACGATTATTGAGAAGGAGAGGACGCGAATTGTTTACAATTGGCTACAGTATTTCAGCCAGAATTCTTTACAACAGGAGTTAGAAGAGAACGGGTTTGAAGTCAAAGATTTTTATTCTGATGTTGCTGGAGCCAATTTTTCTAAGAGTTCCTCTGACATGGCAGTCGTTGCTGTCAAAGCCTAACATTGAACCATCTAGAACAGGAATCAAGAATTAGAAGATAAGTTCAAAATGGCTTGAAGTTTCTCAATAAAGATAGGATGTGTCAACATTTGAGCTGCATCATGACCAGCTTCCGGAATTTCAATCCAGGTGTGCTGACAGGGCTGATTGTTTCCTGCGGCTTGATATAAATGATATTTATAGAAAACCCCTCTTTGATAACGGTTTTCTCCCTGGAGTTCCCCCGGACAGGATTTATCCAAGCTCCAGTCCCGTTCATTATCTTTGGTGCCCAGTAGAAAAATGATAGGTCTGGCAAACAGTCTATTCTGAATAGTCTTTTTGGACATTTCTTGTGCATATCCATAAAAATTTTTCAGACCATATCTGTAACTATTGTATTCAGGGCAGCCATCAATCCTGTCAGGCGTGACTCTTTCAATGCTGCCATCTGAAGCGAATTGATAACGAACTTCAGTTAAATAGAGATAACTGGAAGGATTCGCAGAGATATACCTGACAGCGATTCCTTGTTCTTCCAATATGTCATGAACACTATTTACAGCAGCATATCTCATGACAAACTGTCCGCCGGCAGAATGTCCAATGATAAAAATTTGTTTGATGCCGGGATGCATTTTTATTGAATGCTTTATCAGCCGGTCTATGACTTCAAAGCTGCTGACACTGGGTAGTCCTTTGTTTAATCCGGTGGATAAAGACCGGCCGCCGCCATGGATAGCGATTATTAAATGCCGGGTATGATGATTCATTTGATCTAAAGCGTGTGATGCAACCATGGGTATTAAAAGAGTCTTATCGTCTTTCTCAAATTGAAAGCGCTCTGGAACGATATCCACAGAAAAGTTTAAGAACTGATACCATAGTTTTTGATTTAAACATCCGCTAAAAATCAAGGGTAACAAACACAATAAAACATAGAACACAATTTTTCTAAAACTCATTTTGATTAAGATATCACATCTGATTCCAGGAACTCCCGACGATATTCCTGTCAGTTTTCTATGTTGTTTTATTAGTGGATACATTTTTTATTTATCTTTCATTTTTCTGGAGGTCAGATAAATGTTGATTTCTGCATTAAAGACCATTACTCCATTGATGTCCAATACTTTCACGCCCAAAGGAATATCACCCGGTGTTTTCAGATGTTGAGGTGGGATTTGACAGACAGCGGTCAAGTCTGTTGATGCAATCTTCAGGTAAGAGACTGTCATTCCTTTAGGTATCCAACGTATGGTTTTTGGAGCACTTGCTTCCATCACACTGCCAGCAGCCAGTTCGCTGGCGTTGCACATTGCAATGGCATGGACGGAACCCAAGTGATTTGTTATGGATCGTCTTTTTTTAAATTTAATTTTGCAGAAACCAGGTTTTAATTCTAAGAACTCAGGTCTGATGCTCCCAAAATAAGGGGCTTTAAGACAAAGTAATTTTGAAAATATTCGTTTCCCAAAAGGAAGTCTAACGCAATTTTGATAGATCTTTAGTATTTGAGCCATATCCTCTCCTTTCTTAAATGATAGGTTAAGATATCAATTTGAGTGAAGATGGGAATCACACAATCGGGTGATTTCAATGGGTGGAAAAGAGGAAATATCAATTGATCTTTTAAATGATATTTAATAGGTTAATCCAAAGGGTTACAATTACAAACAGGTGACGGCAATCAATATAGATAACAGATCATATCCACTGCTTACGACCAAATTATTTATACCAAAGTTAAGGTCGGCAATTATTCATCGAAATCGTCTGACTAACAAACTCGATAGCGGTCTTGAAAGCAAGTTAACATTAGTCTGCGCCCCTGCAGGGTTTGGGAAAACTACTCTTCTGGTTGATTGGATTTCTAACGGCAATAGACCTGTAGCATGGGTGTCATTGGATCAGACAGAGAGTGATCCAATATGTTTTATTCAATATTTAACAGGCGCATTGAAGAAGATTAAGGAAAATATTGGTGAGAGCACAATTTCTATGATTAATGCTACTAAAGGTATTTCTACTGAAGCCATAGCAATGAATTTAATCAGTGAAATTTTAGAAATTCATAACGACTTTTCAATGGTCCTGGATGATTTCCATATCATTGATAATCAGGATGTATACAGAATTGTGGAGCTCATCCTTGATAATATGCCTGACAATATGCATTTGGCCATTTCAACACGCATAGACCCACTACTTCCTATATCCCGGATGAAAGTGCGGAACCAGATAACTGAGATTCGTGCTTCTGATCTTTGCTTTACAGAAGATGAAATTGCTGCGTTCTGTAGAGACATCATGGAACTGAAATTAGAAAACAGGGACATTTCAATATTGGGGTCCAAAACCGAGGGGTGGATTGCAGGACTTCAACTGGCTGCATTATCTATACAGGGACAAAGTAATATCACTGCTTTTATTGATGATTTTGCCGGAAATGATCGTCATATTGTTGATTATCTGGTAGAAGAGGTGCTCAGCCTTCAGACGGCAAACGTTCATGATTTCCTTCTTCAAACATCAATTCTCAATCGGTTGTCAGATTCACTTTGCAATTTTGTTTTAGATCAGAAGGACAGCCAAAACATATTAGATGATATGGAAAAAGCCAACCTCTTTATCATTCCCTTGGACTCCAAACGTCAATGGTACAGATATCATCATTTGTTTGCCGATCTGCTTAAGCAAAGATTAAATCATAAACAGCCTGACAAGTTAAACCTGCTTCACTTAAGAGCAAGCCAGTGGTTTGAATTAAATGGTTTCAAAGAAGAAGCGATTGGACACGCACTGGCAGCAAATCAATTTGAGCGGGCCGCCGATCTAATTGAGGAACATATACATACCAAATGGCAGGGTGGTGAACAGGTAACACTGTTAAAATGGTTGAATGAATTGCCGGACGAATTTAAAATAAGCAAACCATATCTTGGCATTTACTATGCCAGAGTTTTATTCCAGGGTGGGCAGCAAAAGGAAGCTGAAAAACTCATAGATCAGCTCGAGAATACGCATTTCAATTCTGAAGGAAATGAGAATTCCGCCTTAAAAGGCAGAATCGCAGTTATTAAAGCCTACTTGGCAACTCGAAAAGCAGATATCCCCACAATAACAAAATATGCAGAACAGGCGCTTAACTATCTTTCCGATGATGATTATTTCTGGCGATCCATTGTTGAATCATCTTTAGCCGTAGCCCATGATCTAAAAGGGGAATCCATTACAGCAATCGCGGTACATGAACGGGCGAAAGAGGCGGCAAGGAAGGCGGGTAATGTTTATATGTATTTAATACAGCGATTATGGATAGCACTCGCTTTGAGGGGTACCGGTCAATTACCTGAAGCAATGGGACTATGCCGTAAACTATTTAAAGAGATCGACGACAAAACATTGAATTTCAACATTGCTATTGGTCACATCAATGGTGTCTGGGGTGAGATGCTCTATGAACAGAATAGACTTGATGAGGCGTATGAGCACCTAAAAAAAGGTGCAGAGCTTCTGGAGCATGGCCATGATGTGAGCCATTTAGGATGGCGTTATTGCGCTTTGGCCAAAGTTCTGTGTTCAAAAAAGGAATTGGCTGAAGCTGAAAAGTTCATTCCTAAAATGGATAAACTTATGCAGAATTCTTTAATCGCTCCCTGGATTTTAACCAATTTTAGAGCAATTAAAGGGCGTATTCTTTTAATGCAAGGTCGTATGGACGATCTTGAAAAATGGGTCATGGACTGTGGTTTGAGATTGGATGGGGAACCCAGATGGACTAATGATGCAGAATTTATCATGTTTTCAAGAGTACTCATTGCACAGTCCCGGTTTGATGATGCTCTAAACCTGCTGAATCGTCTGATCCAAGAAAACGGTGGAGCGGGCAGAGTATTGAATCAAATGGAATGCCTTGTCAGCAAATCTGTTGTTTTACACTATATGAAAAATACTGCAGATTCAGTCAAAACAATTATCCATGCCATGGAACTGGCAGAACCTGGTGGCTACACCAGGGTTTTTGTAGACCAAGGTCAGCCGCTGGCAGAACTGATTGAATCAATTGATGACTTTGGTAAAAAAACGATTCAACCATTTGCCAAAAAACTCCTGGTAGAATTCAAAACGATAAAACATGTTAACAGTCCTAAAAATCTGATTGAGCCCCTGAGCGACCGTGAACTGGAAGTGTTACGGCTGCTTTGCGCAGGACTTACCAATAAACAAATCACTGATGAATTGTTTATATCCACAAATACGGTTAAAACTCACCTAAAAAATATTTATGGCAAACTATCTGTTCACAGCCGATCATCAGCCATATTGAAGGCACAGGAGCTGGACCTGCTGTAATTCAAAATCACCCTCTCATATCACCCAAACGGGTGTTGCTGCTTTTTTTTGTCATGGCATAATGGAGTCAAAATGATTTGAAGCAGGAGAAAAGATTAATGGAATCTCAGGAAAAATGGCAGGGGCCGGCAAAGTACGAGATTAGAGTTAAAGGACTGTTGGGAAATCCGTGGATTAGCTGGTTTGAAGTAGCGTCAATCAAACCCGAAGGCAGTTTTACTAAAATTATCGCAGACATGCCGGATCAATCTGCGCTGCATGGCCTAATTGCAAGGGTACGGGACCTTGGACTGCCGTTGATCAGTATTAAACGGTTTGAGAAAAATGGGACCGGAATTTCTGAATCTCAGAAAGATAGTGATCAAAAATAAGTTAAAGGGATCCAAAATGAATTTAGGTTAAAAATTGAGTATTAAATAAAGGAGAAATATGATGAAAATCAGCCGGGTTAAGCTCATTTATTTTTCAGCCACCGGAACGGGCAAAAAGGTATTGGAGAGTATAGCCGCCGGAACCAGGGTGGAACATGTTGAACATATTAATTTAACCGACCCGAATGCCCAATTGGAAACGGCGCAACCCTTTTCAGACGAACTAATGATCTTCGGTGCGCCTGTTTATGGTGGGCGCTTACCCATTGAAGCGATTCATCGATTCAAAAAACTGAAAGCGAACAAAACCCCTGCAGTGATAATTGTCTTATATGGAAACAGGGAGTTTGATGATGCTTTGCTGGAATTAAAAAATCTCACAATTGAGTTGGGTTTTAATCCTGTCGCTGGCGGTGCATTTATCGGGGAGCATTCCTTTGCAACAAAAAAATTTCCCATTGCTACCGGTAGACCAGACGCACAGGATATTGAAAAAGCCATGGATTTTGGTGCAAAAATTATGGATAAAATCAATAAGATAACGTCACCTGACAAACCGATGGATCTGGAGCTTCCAGGCAATTTTCCATATCAAGCTGCCGGTCCAAGGATAATGGAAGTTTCGCCAATAACAAAAAAGGACACATGTTCTCTTTGCGGAACCTGCAGTGATGTATGTCCTACTGCGGCCATATCCGTTAATGATATTGTGGAAACGGATACCAAACAATGTATTCGCTGTTGTGCCTGTATAAAAAATTGTCCCGAAGAAGCCAGATTTTTTCAGGACGATATGATGGAAACGATTATGAAGTGGCTGAATGAAAACTGCAGTGAGCGAAAAGAGCCTCAGGTTTTTGGAGTAGATTCATAAGTTGGCTTTTTCTTAAAAATCACCTATTCAATTCACCAGAATGGGTGTTTTCTATTACTGCTGAAGTGGCATGATCCAATACAAAAACTCAGGAAGGAGGACGTATGTCACGACCAAAAAATGCCATGGAAATATTTAAGTTTCTTGAAAAGTCCAACTGCAGAGAATGTGGAGAAAAAACCTGCCTTGCATTCGCCGGGGCTGTATATCAGGGACGAAAACAGCTGGAGCGATGTCCAAGACTTGATGAGAAAATACTTGAACAGTATAAACCAGCCAGTCCGGGAAAAGCCGAAGTTGTTGACCAGATAGGAGAGAATTTTGTTGATGAACTTAAACCATCGCTCTTACAGCTTGATTTTCGGGAAGCAGCTTTCAGGTCCGGAGGTATGTATGATGGTAAAGCCGTTACATTAAAAATACTGGGGAGAAATTTCAGTATTACCCCTGACGGAGACTTTAAGACTGATATTCATGCCAATCCCTTTATCACTGCTCCAATACTTGATTATCTGCTCAATACAACAGGTGCAGAACCTTCAGGGGAATGGATTTCATTTCGAGAGCTTAAAGAAAGTGACGATTTAATGCATGGATTCTTCAAGAAACGATGTGAGACAGTTCTCAAAAGAATAGCAGATACCCATACCGACCTTTTTGATGATCTGGTGGATATTTTCGGCGGCAAACGGGTCGAAGCGCAGTTTCAGGCAGATATTTCGGTTGTGCTTTACCCGTTCCCAAAAGTACCGGTACTGATCTGCTATTTGAAATCGGAAGATGGGATGCCTTCGACATTGAATGTTTTCTTTGATCAATCCGTTAGCGTCAATCTCTCTATCGATTCAATACTTACCATCTGTAACGGGTTTGCATATATGATAGAGAAAATTACTGAAAAACATGGTGTAATCGCAGTATAGCAGGACCCGTTTGAAATAACCTTCTTAAGGAATAAAAAAATGAAACAGGCAAACCCCATTTTTAAACAAAATTATAATAAATATCTGGAGAAACTGGATGATGGCGAACCTGTTACGATTCCTTTCTTTAATAATACTTATCATGTATCCAAATCCGGGGTTGCCGACGACAATGGGAATAAGCCAGATTATATGACATGCGTTATCCTTTTGAAATATGTATTGATGACGCCGTCATATGTTCCCGCTGGTAAGGAATGGATTCCTTACAGAGAGTTCAAAGATGCCGGTAAGGGACAAAATGAAGGGTTAGCGACCTACGCAATCCATAAACTTTCGAGTTATTATTCAGGCCGTCTGGATGACCTGAGAATTGCTGTTGAACGCCTTCAGGGTAGATCTCCAGAAGAAGATTATCCTTATGATGTTTTCAGTGTGATTCCTGCTCTGCCGAATATTCCTGTTCTCTTTCTTTTCAATGATGCAGATGAATTTATGCCTTCCAAGGCAATGATTCTCTATGAAAGAAGAGCCGAATATTATCTGGATGCAGAGTGCAGGGTCATGGTTGACTGGTGCCTGTTTGAGCATCTAAAACAAGCGGAACTCAGCCAAGCATAGATTAAAAACAAGGTAGTTGGCCGCTTTAAAATATTTTAAATCAATGAAAGGAATAAAATGACGAATGTAAGCAATAAAACAGACAGGAGCTCCTGGGCAATAGGCGGAGGTGTTTCATCTGGTCTGGGTATTGGATTCTTTTTGCTGCATCAATCGGCGTTGTATTTTGTCGGCAGCTTGACAGCCGGCTTGGGTGCGGGGTTGTTCGCAGCGGCGATATTGTCTAAAATTAAATAAAACATTCATAGGTTGAGAGATATGAGAAAATGTACAGGAAATAATACACAGGAATGGGGCGCAGAAGCAATTTTCGAAGTAAAGTGTAAGAGTTGCGGAAGTATGGTTGAATTTTTCAAGGATGACATCACGCGAAACTGTTCTCATTGCAGGAGAACGGTATACAATGATCGAAAAGATTATGGGTGTGGACAATGGTGTTCCTCTTCATCTACACACAGGAGAAATTTGTGTCCTAAATTCAGACAATCCAAAATGCGGTTTTATGGTGCAATAATGCCCACTGTTCTGTATTGATAAAATCCGTCGCAGAATAAAAAATAGGGTAAACGATGAGTACAGAAAATAAGATTGCAAAAGCGGTGGGAGCATTGTTCATCATCACAATGATTTTGGGGGATGATTGATGCTTACACCGTAGCGCCGATTTTACATGCATCTCTTGCTGGTTATTATCCAAATGGATCTCAATTTTACATTGGAGCATTCTCAGTTATATTTATGTCCATCGGGGTTGTTAGTATTGCGATTTTATTTTATCCAATCCTGGAAAAGCATAATAGAATAATTGCAATTACCTTTGTCACCTGCCGACGACGCAACAGTCAAAGAGACAATTTTATGAGTATTCACTGAAAAGATGTTAAAAACAGAAAAAGAAAAACTGTTCATCGCTTGTTCAATTAATTTACTCGCGGTTTCATCTGTATTTATGACGCAGTCAATATTTTTTGAACTTTCGGAATCATTCAAGATAGATATCGGTGCGGCGCGTTATTCTTTCAGTATCGTATCGCTGTTTTACGCGATTGCCTTTATCTTCGTTGGCCCTGTCACTGATAGATATAACTTACCCAAAATTTCTCTAATCGGGCTTATTTTGCTTTCAGTTACGATACTTTGCGCATCTTATTTGGGGAGTTATCGTTTGTTCATAGGAGCTATGGCTTTAGTTGGTATTTTTGCAGCATTTATACCGGCCTCTATGTTTCCACACATTGCGAAAACCTCTCCCAGAGATCAAATCGGTATTTATATGGGTTCAATTGTTGCCTCCGGAACGTTGGGTGTGATTTTTGGAAGGGTTACCATGGGGATTTTGACATCCTTTATCGGATGGCAGTTTTCATTTAAAATTATTTCGTTTATATTTTTTATCCTTTCAATTTTAACATACTTTTCCCTTGTTGAAAAAGAAGACAAAATGTCAAATAATCCGTCAAAATTAAGAGAATTATATACAAACTCCATTCAGCTGCTTTTCGATCTAAAGGTTCTTTCACTATTGCTCGCTGGATTTTCCTTGTTTGTTGGATTTCTCGGGATAGTGACGTTTCTGACATATCGACTGATTGGTGAGCCCTTCTTCTATTCATCAGGGGAAGTCGGGTGGATCAGTTTTGCAGGAATAACTGCGCTCATAGCTCCTTTTGCAGGAAATATTTCACAAAAGACCGGACCCAAAAAAATTCTCTTTGGAAGTTTGTTGTTATGCCTGCTGTCCTTACAGTTAATGGGGTGGTTTGATTCAGTCACCGTAATCGTATTGGGTTTGCTGTTACTTTTCCTGGGTGTTTACATGTTTCAACCGACATTGTTTATCCTTGTTGGACAGAATGCAGCAGAAGAATCAATTGGAAGTGCTTCGTCGCTTTATATCCTCTTTTGTATTGGTGGTGGCAGTCTTTCTTCATTTTTTTTAGGTCCGGTTTGGTCTGCATATTGTCAATCAGCGTTTAAAATTGACCCCCCGTCAGCGTCCAATTTTGACCCCCCT
>CAYFKW010000015.1:0-6092 GCA_964343845.1 uncultured Desulfobacula sp.
CCCCTAATCGCTATTTAGCATATAGGGGTGTCCGTTTCAACTGGGGGCCATTACAGGTGATACTATTTTTTTATTGAATTGCTATTCATTAGAATACCCATTATAAGTAATAGGTGATTATAATTAAAAAAGCGGATTGGTAAAAAAAACATACGAGTTCCAGACAAACAGTTGTTATTTATGCAAAACAGGAATAATTATGGAACAGCAGATCACAATAGACTGTAAAGATATAAAACTTGAAGGGATCCTAAGCAGATGCTCTTCTCAAAAGGCTGCGGTTATCACACACCCCCATCCGCTTTACGGGGGAAACATGGATAATCCTGTGGTCACCACGATTGCCCAGTCATTTTTTGAAAAAGGCGTGACAACGGTACGGTTTAATTTCAGAGGCACTGGCAATAGCACAGGAACGTTTGATGAAGGAAACGGAGAGCAAAAGGATGTTTTAGCGGCTGTTTCTCTGTTAACACAACAGAACTATTCTAAAATTTATCTTGCTGGATATTCTTTTGGGGCAAGGATGAATGCTTCCGTGATTTCAAATGGGTGCAAGGTTGAAGACCATATTATGGTTTCTCCACCTGTAGGCTTCATGAGTTTTGATGATATTGAAGAAATGCCCTCTACCGGCTTAATTGTTACAGGAGAAATTGATGATATCGCACCTGTTGCTGCCATTCAAAATCACATAAATCGATGGCAGATTTCCCCTGTGTTTAAAGTCATTGAAAACGCAGATCATTTTTATTCCGGGGGATTGGGAACATTAAAGAAAATATTAATGCAGTATCTGTCGTAAGTACGGTATGGTATCAATTGCATTTTTAAGGGTGGCGTATGGCAGAAAAACAAGAGCATGATTTTGATTATATCGTTATTGGTTCCGGATTCGGCGGCAGTGTTTCTGCATTGCGGCTCTCACAAAAAGGATACCGTGTCGGTATTTTAGAGAAAGGTAAAGAATGGAAAACCGAGGATTTCCCGAAAACCAACTGGAATATCAGGAAATATTTCTGGCTGCCGGCACTTGGATGCTATGGCTACCAGATGCTCACCATGCTTAAACATGTCTGGATTGTCCATGGCGGCGGTGTCGGAGGCGGCAGCCTTGTTTATGCGAATCAGCATCTTGTCCCGCCTGATGAAGTGTTTGAAAATAAAGACTGGTGTATCGATAATGTAAAAGAAAAATTGATGCCGCATTATGAGACCGCCAGAAAAATGCTGGGGTCAAATCAAAGCCCGCAGGTAGGAAAAGCAGACAGGCTGTTAAAAGAAGTTGGTATCGAAATGACAGGAAAGGATACGTTTCATAAAAACGATGTGGGGATCTTTTTCGGCGAGCCTGATAAAACAGTTCCAGATCCATATTTTAATGGCAGAGGCCCGGATCGAACTGGCTGCACATTCTGCAGTGCCTGCATGGTAGGGTGTCCTGTGGGTGCAAAAAATACCCTGGACAAAAATTATTTATATCTGGCAAAAAATATAGGGGCCAGAATCATTCCAGAAACAACTGTAACCGGTGTCAGGCAAAACCATGATGGGTATGATGTGCTGACACAGAACACAACAGGATTCTTTAAAAAAGAAACTGTATACACAGCAAAAAGGGTGGTTTTCTCCGGCGGCGTTTTAGGGACTGTTGCACTTTTAAAAAAATGCAAGGATGAGGGATTGCTGCCGCATATTTCAGATGAACTGGGAAATTTTGTCAGGACCAACTCTGAAACACTTATCGGTGTAAAATCCAGGGATACACAGACAAACTGGAATGATCAAATCGCTATTACTTCCGGGATCTATCCAGATGATACAACCCATATTGAAATTGTAAGATTCCCTAAAGGCTCTGACCTTCTTTTAAATTTGTTGACAATTATGGCGGATGGCGGCGGAAAAATGCCCAGGTGGTTAAGATTTTTGGGCAGTATCTTAAAACACCCCTTTAGATTTTTTAAGTTGTTATGGCCGTTTGGTAAAGCATCAACCGTATCTTTGCTGCTGGTGATGCAGACAGATAAAAATCACCTGAAGCTGGAATATAAACCCGGGTTGTGGGGGGGTGGGAATAAATCGATTAATTCAGAAATACCAGATGGCTCACAAAGACCTCCCAGCTATATACCGGTTGCCAATGAAGCAGCCAGACGACTGGCTGAGAAAATGGATGGAATTCCCATGAGTTCTTTTCCGGAGCTCTTGTTAAACACATCCACAACCGCCCATATTTTAGGAGGGTGCTGTATGGGAACGTCACCTTCAGACGGTGTGGTGTCCAGTAAGGGGGAGATATTCAATTACCCTGGTTTATATGTGGCGGATGGATCTGTTGTGTCAGCAAACCTTGGTGTAAATCCCAGCCTGACGATTACAGCACTATCAGAATACATCATGTCGCACATTTCGAATAAAGGGTGATGAAGGGTAACAGAAGGATCAGATTCAGCACAATTATGAAACTTCTTCTAAATATTTTCCAGAGAATTGAGCATAAAAGGCTTTAATGACCTTCATATCTTTGTCAAAGCTGTCAGAAGCGTTGACCACAGGCCCGATCCCGCTGATTTTTTGTCTGTAGTCAATGTATCCGCAAACAATGGGAACCTCAGCCTGGCGGGCAATATGATAAAAACCTGTCTTCCATTTCATGACGTTTTCCCGTGTGCCAGATGGTGCAATCGTAATGATAAGGTCTCTTGATGTTTCAAATGCACGGGCCATTGTCTGAACAATATTACCCCTTGCAGACCGGTCAACTGGTATGCCGCCAAGGCGTTTTAAGAGCCATCTAAACGGCCATTTAAACATCGTGTGTTTGCCCATCCAGTAAACCGGCAGCTTGAATTTGAAAATGGTTAATAAAAAAATGACAAAATCCCAGTTCGATGAATGGGGCGCTGCAATTAATACATACTTCTTAAGGCTGGGAACTGTCCCTTTAGCTTTCCATCCCATGACAAAAAGACAGATGGTCCCAAACCAGTGGAAAACTGGACGAAAGACACAATTGTTCAATAGTATGGGACCCATTTTATCCAACCAAATGTTTTATAGAAAAATGCCATCACAACGCTAACCGGTGTTTGCACATACCTTTTTTGTCTTTATTTTACCAGATCAGACCCCGTTAAAAACAGGTGCAGAAATCAATTTGGTACGGGTTTTACATTAGTAATACAAAACTTGAATAAAACAAATATCTTTTCAGTATAAATTGCCTGGCAGCTTTATGGAAATTTATAAAGAAACATAAAATAAGGTAATTTTGGAAAATAAGTTTACAAAATAAATCAAAAAGAGGATAAATGGTTTCGATAGTTATTATAAAATTAAAAAATTCCTTATAAAATTCAAAATTGTGCTTGACAATGAATTGTTGAATTGTTTAATCTTAAAAAAATAGAACACATGGTACTTCATTTGGTGTCCTTTTTTTTTGTGTTTGAGTTGAATTAGTCTATTTTATCAAGGTGTTAAATATTTAATTGTTTTACTTGAGGAGGAAATCATGCCAATCAAAGAAAACACACTTATTCTTGACGGTTATTCATTAACATTAGAAGAATTAATAAAAGTTGGAAACGATCTGTCAATAAAAGTTGAGATTGACGATAAAAACTGGCCAAAAATTCGTGAGTGTAGAAAATTAGTTGACAAATGGGCCAATGAAGAGCGCTGTATCTACGGTGTAAATACGAGCTGCGGCGGACTGGTAGACCATCTTCTGCCAAAAGACAGAGATAATGATTTCCAGAAAAACCTTGTCAGGTGCATCACAACCCAGGTTGGCAAACCCTTCGAAGATGAGCTTGTCAGAACATTCATGATTGCAAGAGCCAATTCACTGTGTCGTGGGTTTTCAGGAATCAAGGAAGAAAACTTAAGAAAATATGTTGATATGATTAACAAAAAGGTTTTTCCTGTCATCCCGCGGAAAGGATCTCTTGGAACCAGCGGTGATTTAGGCCCATTGGGCTGTATTGCAGCTGTCTGCTTTGGTGAGTGGAAGGCAAAATATAATGGGAAAGTGATGCCAGGTAAAGAGGCCATGGCTGCCGCAGGCATCGAACTGCTGTACTTGAATGCCAAAGAAGGACTGTCTCTTATTAATGGAACATCGGCCATGGTTGGACTTGCCTGTACAACTATCCTGGAAGCCACGAATACGCTGAAAAATTCAGATATCATTGCCGCATTTACAATTGAAACGCTGATGGGAAGGATCAATCCTTTTGATACCAGGGTCCACGAGCAGAAATATCACCCGGGTCAGTTTGCAACTGCCATGAATTTGACCAAACTCTTAACTGGCAGTGAACTGGCCATTGACGAGCAGAAATTGTCTCTTGAACTCCAGGCAGTATTAAAAAAGCATGACGGAATTTCTGTTGCTGATATCCCGGTTGAAGATGCCTATTCTATCCGTTGCACCCCTCAGTATATAGGCCCGACAAAAGAAGCGGTTGCCCGGGCGCATGAAGTCCTTTTAAGAGAGCTTAATTCCAGTAATGATAATCCGCTGATTTTTACAGAGTGGGATACCTTTATTCACAATGGCCATTTTCATGGACAGCCGATTTCATTTGCAATGGATTGTCTGGGAATTTCAATGGTGAATGTGGGTGTGGTAAGTGACAGAAGAATTGACCGGTTTATGAAATCACAGAACAGTACAGGACTTCCGCCTTTCCTTTGCAAGGAAGATACAGGTGTCAGAATGGGGCTTATGGGCGGGCAGTTTATGACCACGTCTCTTGTAGCAGAGAACAGGACCCTGGCGGTCCCGGCATCTATTCAGTCCATTACATCTACAGCAGATTTCCAGGATATTGTCAGTTTTGGTCTCATCGCAGGCAGAAAAGCAAGAAGAATTGTTGAAAATGTAAACCATATTCTTGCATTTGAATTGCTTTGTGCTGCCCAGGCAGCAGATATCAGGGGAATCGACAAATTAAGTCCGTCTGGAAAAATCATGTACAATGCCACACGCGAAACACTTGAATATATGGATTACGATAAAGTTTATATCGATGACCTGGAAACATTAAAAGCAAGAATTGAATCAGGGGAATTTGTTGAAAAAGTGGAAAAAGAACTTGGCGAACTGTTGATTGTTCACGAAAAAGAATAAGACAGCAACGTAAAGGAAAACACCATGATTGAAGAGCAGATTGAAAAGAAAATCGCCGATGCATATCGGGAGAAGTTTCCTGTATCAAAAGAGCATCATGAAAAGCTGATCAATTATATTCCCGGTGGTGCTACCAGAAGTTTAAGCTATTTTAAACCCTATCCCATTCATATTGATTATGGACAGGGCGCCTATGTCTATACGCATGAAGGGCATAAACTCCTTGATGTTACAAACGCCTACGGTGCCATCGTCCATGGTCATGCAGATCCGGATATTGTTAAGGCTGTTCAAGAGGGGATTGCAAAAGGCTCGCAATATTCAACGCCGACAAGCGGCCAGTATAAACTGGCAAAACTGCTGTGTGAACGGGTGCCGGGATTTGACAGGGTCAGGTTTTTAAATTCCGGAACTGAATCCACTATGTTTGCCCTCAGGACAGCCAGGGCATACATGGGAAAAGACAAAATTATTAAAATGACAGGCGGCTTTCATGGCACCCATGATTGCGTTGCAGCATCCACAAAAAAAAATGTAATCACTGCTGGAATTCCTAAAGGAATGACAGCAGACATGATCGAAGTCCCTTTTAATGATTTTGAAGCACTTGAAAAGTCGGTTAAAGAAAATGCATCTGAACTGGCAGCCGTCATTATGGAGCCTTTTCTAGGGGCAGGCGGGGTTGTGTTGCCGAAAGAAGGGTATCTTGAGCATGCCAGGAAAGTGACATCAGACAACAATGTATTATTGATTTTTGATGAAATTTTTTTTCTGATTTTTGAGCCCATTTGCTGCACATACTTGAAAAAGTAGGGCAAGAATGGACTCGAAAATCAGGGGGAAAAAGCTCAAAAAGAAAGTTTTGTAAATAGTGTGATAGCCTCATTGAATCGCTACAACTCCTGCTACACCTTTTCTAAAGAGCTCGATACCGGTAAGGGTAGGGAATATT
>CAYFKW010000015.1:6102-45692 GCA_964343845.1 uncultured Desulfobacula sp.
AAATTTTTTCTTTCAGGGTGAATACAGGCGGGTGCCAGAAGCTCTGGGGTGTGACACCGGACCTTACCACAGTTGGTAAAGTCGTGGGCGGCGGCCTGCCCATTGGTGTGTTTGGCGGTAAGGAAGAGATCATGAATATCTATTGTCATGAAAGTACGGCAACGCCGCTGTACCATTCCGGAACATTTAACGGGTATGAAACGCTGATGCAGGCCGGATATGCAGCCCTTTCAAAATATGATGAAGCAGCAGTGGCCAAAATAAATGCCCTTGGCGATCAATTTCAAAAAGGGCTGTTAAATAGTTTTAAGGCCAATGGATTAAATATACAATCCAACCAGATTGGGTCTCTTATAAACATGCATTTTTATAACGAGCCGATCACAACAGCAGAGCAGGTGTTAAAATCAGAAGAAAAGCTTCATACGCTGATGCATCTGGCCTTATTAAGTAAAGGTGTTTTTACTATACCAAGAGGTCTGTTTATTCTGTCCCTGGCAATTACACCAGAAGAAATTGATTTCATGGTTAAAAAAATAGACGAAACATTAAAAGAATTGTTGCCATTAATTGAAGAAAAATATAACCATTTACTTTTATAAAGGGTTGACAAAATAATACCTAAGAAAATAAAGGGAATAAATGGTTTTAGATAAAATTGATAAGCTGATTTTAAACACGCTTCAGGAAAATGGAAAAACAACAAATTCTAAGTTGTCTAAAATTGTAGGGATTTCAGCACCTGCTACCCTTGAAAGAGTCAAAAGGCTGGAACTGGCAGGGGTGATATCCCATTTTACGGCCATACTTGACCCCGAAAAAATAGGGTTTTCAATTATGGCCATGGTAAATATTAGTTTGAGCTTAAGTAGCCTTTCTTCTGTGGCTGCCATAAAAGAAAAGTTTACTGAGCTGGATGAAATTGTCGAATGCTACCAGATCGCTGGTGCAAACGATTTTATCTTAAAGGTGATTTCAAAAGACATTAAATCCTATGGGGAGTTTATGAATAAAAAGCTTACCCAGATAGAAGGGATTCAAGTGATTAAATCATCTTTTGTGATTGATAATGTAAAAGAAAAAAAAATGTTTGTCCTGAATCCAGACGAGGAGTACAGGGTGTAAGAACGAAATAATAACAATTTTTAACAGGAGAATAAAAAAATGGATAACAAACTAATCATCACAGCCGCTATTACCGGTTCTGTTCATATCCCAACCATGAGTGATTACCTTCCCATAACTCCTGATGAGATCGTAGAAGATGCAGTAAAAGCACATGAAGCAGGTGCTGCCATTGCCCACATTCATGTAAGAAATCCTGAAAATGGATTGCCGGTATCAGATCCAGACCTTTTTATGGAAGTTCACCAGAAGATTAAAGCCAGGTGCAATATGGTACTGCTGCCCACCACAGGCGGCGGTATGAATCAAACCACAGAGGAGAAACTTATCCCCATCAAAAAACTTCGTCCGGAAATGTGTTCTTTTGACCCGGCCCCATTTAATTTTGGTATTTTCCAAATTGCCGGCCGTTTTAAAGAATACAAATATGAATGGGAAAAAGAATACCTTGACCTCTGTAAAAATGTGACCTTCAGACCGACTTTCAGGGATGATGAAATTTATGGCCAGACGTTTCTTGAAATTGATACCAAACCGGAAATAGAAATTTATGAGCTGGGTCACGTATCTTATGTGAAATGGTTATTGGAAGAAAATTTATTGAAGCCGCCTGTCCATCTGCAGTTTGTGTTTGGCCCGATGGTAGGATGGATGACGCCGTCTGTAAAGCACCTGGTACTGATTCATGATGAGGCAAAAGAAGTTCTGGGCGAAGGTAATTTTACATGGTCTGTTGCTGCTGGCGGCAGATTCCAGATACCGATAACAACAACTGCTATTGCCATGGGAGCCCAGAATGTAAGAGTCGGACTTGAGGATTCAGTCTATGCGGGCAAAGGCATTATGGCGAAGGCAAGTGCTGACCAGGTGGGAATGATTAAAAGAGTGGCAAAAGAAATGAGCCTTGTACCGGCGACTTCTGATGAGGCAAGACAGATTTTAGGATTAAAAGGACTGGATAAAGTGAACTTTTAATTTCTTTTGGTGTCTATACCATATAGACATTATTTTTAAATAAATTTTTAAAGGAGATTGCGGGTCTAAAAATATAGCAAACATATAACAAAGGAGGGCATCGTTGAATTATTCAGGTTACGCTTCAATTCATGCTCGCCATATTCCTGATAAGGTTTGTTTGATCGAACGAACCCCTTCAACAGGGGGGAGAAGATCTTTTACCTGGCAGGAATTTAATGACGAGATCAATAGAACAGCGAATTATTTGGCAAAAGAACTGGGGGTCAAGCATGGAGATTTTGTAATGCACCTTCAGAAAGATTCACTGGAATGGCTTGTTACCTATTATGCCATTATACGTTTGGGAGCAGTCGTTGTACCATTAAATTTCAGGTTTGAAACATCTGACGTACTATATGCAGCAGAAGTTTCCACACCTGATGTCTTTATTCTTGGTTCTGAATTTTTAGGCGTTGTCCAGCCTGCACAAAAAGACCTCACAACGATAAAAAAATACATCTGTGTCGGGGATGAGGTCCCAGAGGATATGATTCCTTTTAAGAAAATCCAGGAATATCAGGATACTTCAGACGCCCTTGTAGATGTGGACAGAGATCACAGCCTTGCCATGATGTTCACTTCAGGCACTACAGGAAAACCTAAACCTGTTCTCCATACCCATTATTCATTAAGCAATACTGCTGCTGGTAACGGCATGACCTATTTTGTTCAAAAAGATGACAATTATCTATTCTTTCTGCCTTTGTATCATAGCGGCACCATGTTTTTATGGGCACCTTTTTATGCAACAGGTGCAACAGGCACCATTATCAGAGATTTCAGGGATCCAAAATGGATCGTTGAAGCAGTGGCAGAAGAAAAATGTACAGATGTCCTGTTTGTTGTTCCCATTGCCATCGCCTTGCTCAATGCATTGGACAAAGGTGACTTCAGTTTAGACGACTATGATCTGTCGTCCTGGAAATACATGGAAATCGGTGCGCAGCCTGTTCCATTTGACATTATGAAGCTGTTAGTTGAAAAACTGCCATGTAAAGTCTCCAATATTTATGGCATTACAGAAGGCGGCGGCGGCGGATTATTTAACCTGTACCCGGAAGACGTTTTAGAGCGCCCGGGCTCCATCGGCAAACCCACCTTTGGTGTTGAAGCCAAAATTGTTGATCCCACAGGTAAAGAACTGCCTGATGGGGAGGTTGGAGAATTGATTTTCAGGACAAACAGGATGATGCGGGAATATTATTCAAACCCTGAAAAAACAGAAGAAACTTTAAAAAATGGTTGGCTTTATACGGGAGATTTATTAAAGAAAGACTCTGAAGGGTTTTTCTACATTGTTGACCGGATGAAAGATATGGTGACAAGTGGCGGTGAAAATATTTTTCCGGTTGAAATTGAAGATGCATTAATGGATCATCCGGATATTGATGATGTTGCCTGTATCGGATATCCAGATGAAAGGCTTGTGGAAATCGTTCTTGCTGTCGTTCAGATGAAAGAGGGAAAAACATTGACTGAAGAAGAGGTAATCGAATTTGCAAAAACAAAACTGTCTCTTTATAAGGTCCCGCGTAAAGTTATTTTTGATCAGGTTCCCAGAAACCCAACAGGCAAACTGATGAAACCCCAGTTAAGGGAGAAATATACAGGTCGTAAGGAGGCATTTAAAAAATTAGATTAAAAGCCAATGTTGAACTTGACATCTTGTTGAACTAGAAATACGCTACAAAACGATTGACTTATAGCTGTGCTGGTTGGAATAATTATTAATTTTGCAGGTTTAATAGAGGCTGCTTAGTGAGGGCCTCATTTATAAGTATAATTTATAATCTTAGGAGGGTGTTCCATGAAAAAAGGTAAAGCAGCTTTAACAGTGGCAAGTATTTTTTTCTTAATGACATTACTGTCATCCAATGTGATGGCAAAACAGTTAAACTTCTCATCCTGGCTGCCACCAGGGCATCCCATTGTTGCAGATATGATGATACCCTGGATGGATAATGTTAAAAACGCAACAGATGGCAGGGTTGATATCAAACTTCTGGCAAAAGGACTGGGTCATCCAAAAGCCTATTTTGACATTGTAAAAAATGGTATGGCAGATGCCGGTTATACATGTAATGCTTATACACCAGGCCGGTTTACCCTGTCAGAGGGTGTGGAACTCCCGTTCTTAGGTAATAATGCAGAGGCAACGAGTGTGGCCTATTGGAGAACCTATAAAAAATATTTTGAAAAAGCAGATGAATATAAAGGGCTGAAGCTTATCGGTGTTATGACGCATGGCCCGGGGCAGATTCACAACTCTAAGTTGGTCGCCCAGTCTGTTGCTGACCTTAAAGGGATGAAATTCAGGGTTCCTGGTGGAATTGCAGCAAAAGTTGCCGCAAGTTTAGGAATTGTTGGTATTCAAAAACCAGCCAGCCAGGCATATGAACTTCTGTCCCGTGGTGTTGCAGATGGTGTTGTTCTTCCCTTGGAATCAATCAAGTCTTTTAAAATCACAAAGGTTGTTCCCTATACAACTCTGGTACCTGACGGACTTTATAATGTCGCTTTTTACCTGGTCATGAATCAAAAGACATTTGACAGTTTTTCTGCAGCAGATCAAAAAGCCGTTATGTCAGTATCTGGTGAAGCATTTGCAAAGCTTGCAGGTAAAGCTTGGGATGCAGCAGATAAAGTCGGACTGGCAGCCATGAAAGAAAACGGCAATAAGATAGAAACTGCCAAACCTGAATTTATCGCAGAGATTAAAGAAGCCACCCAGCATTTAGAGGCAGACTGGATAAAAAGAGCCAAAGCCAAAGGTGTTGATGGTGCAGCGGCATTGAAATTTTTCAGAACTACAGTAAAAGAATATAAATAATAATTATGATAGAATCTGAAAAAAACAACACTCAAGTCGGTGCATGGAATGTATGCTTAAATTTCATGCACCGACTTTTCGAACCTTGTGTATCAATTGCATTGTTTTTCATGATGGCGTTAACTTTTGTTGACGTCATCGGACGTTATGTCTTTAATTCGCCCATTGTTGGGGCGCTTGAACTTACTGAGTTCTCAATGGCAATTGTAATTTTTCTTGGGATGGTCCTTTTGACATCCCAGGAAGGGCATGTGACTGTTGATCTTCTTGATAGATTTATACCTGATAAAATTAAAAAGATTCAAAAAAGTGCCATTAACCTGGTTAATTTAGCTGTCATGATTGTTATCTGCTGGCAGTTATGGATAAAAGCAGAAGATGCTGCAGAGTATGGGGATAGGACTGAATATTTGTTTCTACCACTGTCGCCATTGATTTATTTCATGTCGATAATGGCAGGAATAGCCGGTCTGATTTTGTTTTTTATTATGATCAATTCGTTAAAAATGGAAAAGTAGGGTTATGGAAGCATCTTTAGTTGGATTTGCAGTTCTTCTTGTTTTGATCCTTGCAAAAGTGCCAATCCCCATGGCAATGGCAGTGGTTGGATTTGTAGGATTTGGAGAGGCGATTAATTACCAGGCCTCTTTAGCCATGGTCGGGCAGGTCGCCTCTGAAGAGGGAATGAATTACGGCCTGTCTGTGGTGCCGCTTTTTATTCTAATGGGTAACTTTGTGACGCAGTCTGGACTTTCCCATGAGCTTTATAAGTCTTCTTATGCCTTTTTAGGCCACAGGAGAGGCGGACTTTCCATGGCAACGATAGTGGCCTGCGGCGGCTTCAGTGCTGTCTGCGGCAGCTCCCTTGCAACAGCCGCAACCATGAGCAAGGTTGCCATGCCGTCCATGCGTAAATTCGGGTATGCAGACAGCCTTGCAACGGGGTCTATTGCAGCAGGCGGAACGCTGGGAATTCTTATTCCCCCAAGTGTCATTCTGGTTATTTACGGCCTTATGACAGAAACAGATATTGGCATGCTGTTTATGGCCGGGGTATTGCCGGGTTGTCTGGGTATTTTCTGCTACTTATGTGCTGTCAGCGCCGCAACTTCTATTAATCCGAAGATCGGTCCCAGGGGAGAGCGTGTGGAATGGATGGACAGGATTAAAAGCCTGAAAGGAGTCTGGGGCGTACTGCTTTTGTTTTTTATTGTGATGGGCGGAATTTATGCGGGTGTATTTACACCGACTGAAGCTGCCGGAATCGGGGCAACAGGTGCATTCTTCTTTACCTGGGCTCGCGGCAAGCTGACATTACAGGTATTAAAGAAAGTCCTGGTGGATTCAGCCAGTACAACGGCAATGATTTTCTTTTTGTTGATCGGGTCGATGATTTTTGCCAATTTTGTCAATGTTGTCGGTATGCCGGACGCATTGGCAGATTTTGTATTGGGCTGGGATGTATCCCCATTTGTTGTTGTGTTGATTCTAATGGTCGTTTATGTCCTTCTGGGCTGTATCCTGGAAAGCATGTCCATGATCGTGCTGACAGTTCCGGTGTTTTATCCCATGATGCAGGCACTGGGTTTTGACCTTATCTGGTTTGGAATCGTTGTCGTTGTGGTAACTGAAATCAGTTTGATTACACCGCCGGTTGGATTAAATGTGTTTGTTTTAAAAGCGGTCATGCCGGATGTGAAAGTCAGTACCATCTTCAAAGGTGTTACACCTTTCTGGATCGCTGATATTGTCCGATTGACACTGATTGTAACTTTTCCCCAGATTTCACTTTGGCTCGCATATATGATGAACTGAGGAAGTTTAGCAAGATAAACTTAAGGATTTTTATTTTAAACAAAAGATGTACAGGTTTTGTTCAGGCTTTTTGGATAAAAATAAAATCGAAAGTTTATGCCATGAGTCTGACAATTGAAGCCGGGATTTGAAAACGTTGACCTCGTTAAATTCCGGCTTCTTTAATATCAAAGGGCTTAACCAGTATCTGGTTAAGCCCTGATGTTTTTTAAAAAAACGGCTGTAAACGACAATGATTAGATGTAATGATTTTTATCAAATTTATTCCAGAATTCTTTGTCATCATCCTTCCAGTCATTCCCAAATCGCTGATCGAAAAAGTTTCCAAGCTTTTCAAACAAGAGCTGCCAGCTCGTTTTCCCTTGATCTTTAGCACTTAAAAGTTCACTGATCAGAGAGTCAAGAACACTTAAATGCTCTTTCGAAAGATAGGAAGTGGCCCCTTTTTTAATGGATTCAACCAAAGATTCAGGGTTCATGGAGTTGGCTGTCAACATAATGGCAGGAATATCTTTAGCGACACACTCTTCAAGAAGCTTGATACCATTAACACCCATAATATCAAGAATGGCCAGGTCATATTGGGTTTGTCCGATTTTTTGTGATGCAGTATCATAATCATAGGCAGTATCCACATTTGCCATATCTAAAATTTCTTGAATTGTCTCGATTACATCTTTCTCATCATCAACCGCCAGAATATGTTTATCCTTGAGAAATGAATCAGATTGTGTCATTTACTTTCTCCTTATTATAAAGATCGTGCGATGTCAGTATCGTTTCTTTTATGAATAAATTATCAATTGTCCAACTCAGCAAAAAAGAAGTATTTTTTTTAATTACTTCTTACCCATAACGTAATTAAACATCGGCTAAAAGTCAAGCTGTTACAAGCATCAGCAGCCATTTTACTTATTAATTCCATTGCATTAAAAAAATAGATGATTTAAACTGATTTATCCATAAACAAAGGGACACCATAAGCCTGAAGGAGGTATAGTGATAAAGTTAACAGCTGTATCATCAAGCCCTGTGAAAAAAGGAAATAATGAACATTTAACGTCACATATGGTTAAAGAAGCTCAAAAAAAAGGATGTGAAACACGTCAATTTAATTTATCAAAGATGAATATAGCACAATGCCTGCATTGCAACGCCTGTATCGGGAAACAAAAAAAAGACAAGTATTGTGTGCTCGATGATGATGCACAGGAAATTTTTGAGGCAGCAGAACAATCTGATATCCTCCTTCTGTCCAGCCCGGTGTATCATATGCGGATGAATGCAGGGATGGCAGCATTAACAGACAGAATGCGGGTGTTTATTTTTGGAAATATTTCTGGTGGTAGAATGAAAAATAAAGTCGGTATCAGTGCTGCAGTCGCCTGGAAGCGGCAGGGTGGATTTGAAACCACCCATCTGTCCCATATGTATGTGTTTTATAATCTTGATATGCTGCCGGTAGGATGTCATCATTCTATCAGTCCTTTAGGGGCTTCTGCCGTATCCAGCCAATATGGGCACGGTGTTTTTGAAAAAGATATTCGTGTGGGCGTATTGAAAGACAAGGCAGGACTGAAATCAGGTAAAATGTTGATAGAGAGGGCCATTGAAGTTGCAAAAAAGCTAAAAAGCGGGAGATAATTTTTTTAAATCATCTGTGATCGTGGGTTATAAAATATTCTTGACGATATCGTATCTTTGAGCGATAATATTTTTGACTCTTTTCATAATTTATTTCTAATAGTTACGTTTTGTATTCGAAATTACGCTTTGGGTTCGGTAAGCGGTATCGGGAGGAAGGTCTTTTATTGTATAACTGCCAGGGCTGCCTTGCTGCCGTTGCTTAAGTAAAAAGGTTAAAAATAAAATTAAAAATGGGTTCAGAAACAGCACCGTCATTTACTTTTGATCAGATCATGGCCGTGATTGACAACGCTTTTGATTATCTGTCCATCAGCTCTTCTGAAAAAGAGAGAGTCATCAGTTTAATCGAAAAACGATCCAATGAACAATTAAATATCAATTTAGCAGGCATATTTCAGCAGGAAAAGCTCATTTCTGATGAAGAAATAGAGTATTTACGTATTTTCGACGAACATTTGAAAACGCTGCGTCTGGATCATCTGTTCGGGAAACTTGTCATCGCCAACTGCATGGCATCCAAAGAAGATGTTGATAGGGCATTGAAACACCAGGAAGCGTATTTTAAAAAATACCGTATTGATTTAAAAATCGGTGACATCCTGGTTGAAAATAAATCCATTACTAAAAGTGATCAGGTTTCGATTCTTTTAACCCAGAACCGGGTTAAGAATGAAAATCTTTTAGATGCTCTGCAGGATATCGGCAATACATTAAAAGAAAAAGATGCTGTGAATAAACGGTTCGGGGTGCTTGCGATTAAAAAAGGGCTGGTAACCATAGAGCAGGTGAAGTGTGCATTGGATGTTCAAAATAAAGAGAGACGCTCAGGTGAAACAGTCCGGTTCATAGGAAAAATTCTACAGGAGACAGCTCAACTGTCAGATCAAGATATTTTGGATGTCCTGTCAGAACAGAAACAGTTTGAAAAAAGGCAGCTTGATCTTGAAAAAGCCCTGTATACGGTGAAGTCTGAAATAAAAATTTCTAAAAAATTAAATTCGTTATTTAAATACAGGCTCTCTGATGATGGCGTAGAAGCATATGCAAAAAAGCTGATGGAAAAAGGCCAGGTGGTCCCGACATATGAGTTTTTGATATGGCTTAAAAAAATCGGGATTAAGTTTGGTATCTCTAATGATGCTGTTTTGGAATCGTTTATCCAGGATGGAGATAAGAATTCAGAAATACTTGTTGCAAAAGGGTATCCGGCAAAGCAGTGCACAGATGAGAGAATTGAATTTTTCTTTGAAAATGAGGACACACACTCCCAGCAGAATCAGGATGCTGGAGAATCAGATCCGTCAGATTCAACGCAATCAGAATCAGCTGAACCAGAATCTGAAATCATTCAGCCCCCAGATAAAGAACAAGGCTCAGGAAAAGAGAATAAAGAAGAGAACCAATCTCAAGATAAAGATGATGGTGAAGAAACGCCGGATATAAATAAGACGGATGAAAATGAGATAAATAAAAAAAATGGTGCCCAGGAAACAGGCGATAATGAACATGAAGCTGAAACGGAATCTGAAGATAAACAGGAAAGCACTGCCGGGGATCAAAATGGTAAGGGAGACATAGAACCCAGTAAACAAAATGACCAGCAGGATGACAACGTAGAAAAGCAGGATGAGAATATTCAAGACCTTTTATTTGAAAAGGGCAGCCTTCTGGCACGGATTATTCCCGGCAAGGAAGGTACGCCTGGGAAAGATGTGCTGGGATATCCTGTAAAGCCGGCCAAGCCGTCTGTTTGTATATTGAATGCGGGTAAGGGTGTGATAAAGAAAGGTGCTAATTTTTTTGCCCAAATAGAGGGCTGGCCAGTGCTCAAAGACGGGATCATTAGTGTTAGGCCAGTAGTTGAAAAGGCTGAAACAATTGTAATTAAAGGAGATATTAACAATGACACAAAGCATCGTTATGAATCTGAAGCTGTTGAAGTTAAAGGCAGCATCAACCCGGCTGGTGTTTTAAACTGTTCTTCCTTAGTGGTTCACGGCAGCCTGATGGGGAGTGTCATCTGTACAGGCCCGATTGATGTGAAAGGAGATGTTGTTACAGCTGAGAATCAAAAAGATGAAAATGATATTCACAGGGCAAACATTACCTGCCGGGGATCAGTAAAAGTGTCAAAATCGATCAACGCAGCTAAAATTCATACAGAAGGGGAACTTATTGCTATAAATTCAACACTTACAGGGTCAGAGGTTATTGCCTTTAAGGGGATTGCCGTTAAAGATGTCATGCATAAAGATCAGACCCCGTCAACGCTGCAGTTTGGCCTTAAACCCGGCGATAAAATTATTGCAACACAGAACACAATTGAAACAAAGCAGGCAGAATTGTCTGGGTTGAAAAAAGAAGAGGAAATCAGCGAGTTAACCGAGGAATATAAGAAGGACCTTGAAAAAGAACAGAACCATTTAGAGAAGCAGGACATACTGAAAAATATTATTGAAATCATTGAAGCGCCGGAGCTGTATCAGTATGAAGGGTTAGAAAATAAAATTAAATACCTGCATCGGCTGCCGGCATTTTCATCCATTAAGGCATGCTATTTAAAGCTTCCTGAAACACAAACAGGTGAAGAATTCCGGAATCAGACAATACAATCATGTGAAAAAATGTCTCTGGATCATTTTTTAATAGACATCAGAAAGAAAATTGATCCTGAACCAGAAGATGAAGAGACTGAATCTAAACTGCAGCAGATTGAAACACAATACAAGGCCAGGCTTTCAGCTTTTGAGAGAGAAATAGAGGAAAATGCCGGAGAAATTGGAAAATTAGAAAACGAAATCCAAGGGCTTGAAGAATTAAAAGAAAAACTTGGATTAGTCCATATCAAATCGTTATCTCAAACCGGAATCAAGGTGAGTGTAAAGAACAAGTGCGAAAAGGGAACAATTATCAGGGGAAGAATAGCAAAACTTATTGTGGAAGAAACCATCTATCATTCAACATTTAAAGAAAAGATTGATCCCAAAACGAATTCAGTATCGATCGAAATTCAAACCTGACAGACTGCCCTGGTTCAAATCAGATCAATAGATTAGCTGAAGCTGGTTGAGAAATAGTGTTCAACAATTGATTGTGTTTTTTTTAATTGATCAGGAGACACTTCCATCGTTATGGTTGAATCATACCCCTTCAGGCCAAGCAATGAAAAAATACGTGAATAGTCAATGATGCCTTCTCCTAAAGGCAGATGCAGATCGTCACTTATCTTGCTGCCGCCGAAATTATCATGGATGTGGATGTGTTGGATTTTATCAAACACATGCTCTATAAATCCAAAAGCGGTATTCTCTTTATTCAACAGTTGTCCATGCCCTACATCCAATGTCATATATAAATCAGGAATTTCGCTGAAAAACAGTTCAAAACTGTCATGGCGGCATGATAAATTCTCAAGACAAATTTTCATGTTAAATTTTGCTGCGTGATCAACCAGTTGGGAGAGCAGGTCTATTTTTTTGGAAATAATTCTGCTGGAGGCCCATTCTTGACGTTTGTCCATCCAGAAATGTAAGGTTCCTTTTTTGATGTCCAGTTTTTGACAAAGCATGATCAGGGTCTTTATTCCCGGTAGAAAAACAGTTTCAAGTTTTTCTAAATCAGCTGGGTTTCCTTCATTGGGGAAATGCGCAAGATAATAGATACCAAACTTATCTTTTATTTTTAACAGCTGATTCAATAACGGTTTAATTTTATCAGGATGATTCAATTTGAGTTCTACAAAGGGATAGCCTAACCTGCACACCTGTACAACTTCATCTATTGTAAATGCTCTTCCGCCGATGGTAAGCATTTTCACATATTCCAATCGGTAATAGGTTAGAATTAAAACATATCTAATGCCTGATCAATATGCTTCATTAATACAAAGGAATGACAGATGACGTCAAGTAAGTTTGAAATTGAACTTAACCTGAATCTACTGCGTTTTTTCCGGGCAAGATGGTCTTACTTGTTTTTAACGCGCTGAAATTCGAATATATGAAGATGAACCGTTATACTTATTAGAAATAACATTAATCCGATGGTGATCATAAGTCCGCCTCCTGTTTATTTTGATAATAAACGATTAATTGCAATAAGGGTGCCAGCATGAAAAGCCTTATTTTCAGAAAAAAATTCTGCTTTCAGGTCTGATTTTGAACAAAATTTGTTTCATCATTACCAAAAAATGAAATGAACAGTATTTGGCTTTAATATATCGATAAAAATTCAAGATAAGAAAAAAACTACATAAAATGAGAAGATTATTACATAGTGATTTTTGATGCCAGGCTACTATGTTCTGCGTAACTATTTGAATTTTTTAGAAAAAATATCAGTGCGCACTGGTGTGTTTTTTTGGCATTTTTTTTGCAAATTTCTTTTTGAATGTTTTGTCAGAAAGCACTAAAAAAATAAAGGGATTGTTTTTACCTATAAATCGGTATAGACAAGTCAGTATTGATACTGAGAACGTGGGAACAAAAAGGTGATATAAATGAAAAAATTATTGTTTGCTTTGTTAATGATCTGTATGGTGTGTTTTTCAAGCCCAGGTTTCGCCTATTTTTATACGGTAGATTTTACAGATCCCGTTTTTGATGAAAGTACATGGCATGGGGTGTTTGATGGAAGCTGGTATGATACCGGCAGCACGTTTTATGGAATTGCAGATAATGTTTCATGGGTCGCAGCAGCATATTATGAAGATTTACCAAATCTCTCAACCACAGATATATTTTTATCAACCAGGTTCACTGCCAACAGCAATACCGGTCTTTTTATCGGCGCAGCACCTAGATCAGGGACTTCTCCTGATCCGGAAGGCTTTTTTATGCCAGATGAGTATGATGTTATTACGGTTGGGCTTACAAGAGGTGTTCCCGGAAACAGCGAGGCAATCGTTCTTTTTATAGATAACAATAATGCCAATAATATGGATGAGCCTGATGATTGGAATGAATTGAGTGGCGCTGATGAAAATATGGTTTTCCAATTGGATGTACAGATTGCCGGGACTGACCTGTATTGGGATGTGTTTAATATTGATGGTATTAACGATGATACACCAGATTGGGAAGGATCTTTTTCAGGGGCCCAGGAACTGACAGGCCTGGCTGGTATTTTCACAGAAGACGGCGGAGCAGATTTTGGGTCTTTTACTGTCAATGCTGTTCCAGCACCAGCGGCATTTCTGCTGCTGGCCTCAGGTCTTTTAGGCCTGACAGGGTTTAAAAGACGCCAGCCATAAAGCAGCACAATGATATGAATGAATAAAAAGGCAGGGATTGGCAGGATTCCTGCCTTTTTTGTTTCTATAGCTATTTTGTTAAGGTGTTAACCCCGGATATTTCTCATAGACTACGGTTAGAGAATTATCTGTTTCTTGTACGACACTTTCCAGCTTATTTAAAAAAAGTTCTTTTTCCTGGGCTGTGACAACAGGAAAACCATAGGGGATGTTTTCGTGCATAAGTGGTTTGTCAGATTCCTGCCTTTTTCGAACAAACAAACGGTGCTGATTCAGTCTTTCCTGGATCTGTTTATTGGAAGAATCGACAATGGAGCCTTTTACTCTGACAATAGATTCTTTAAAGCAGGTGTCAATCTCACATCCAATACTATTTCTGGCCGCAGTCATGGCTGCGGCCATGGTTGTACCCGTGCCTAAAAATGGATCAAAAACAGTATCATTTTTTACAGAGTACATGTTGATGAGCCTGTATGCCAGTTCAAAAGGAAATGCAGCACTTCTGCCTCTTAAATTTTTATCAGGCAGCTGCTGAAAAGTTCCTTTAATATCAAACCATATATCAGAAAAAAAACTGTTTCTTTCTTCCCAGAAAATGGCACTCTGCCGCCTGTTTTTTTTTCTGTCCGCCGTATCAAATTGTCTTTTTGATCCTTTTCTGGCAATCAGAATATATTCATGTTCCAGGGTTACATAGGCCCCTGCCGGCAGCATGCCTGATCCCATGAATTTGTTGGGAGCATTGGTCTGTTTCCGCCAGATAATTTCCGGCAAGACGGTAAATCCCAGTTGTATAAGGGATTGAAGAATTCTTGAGTGGTTAGGGTAAATGGCAAAATTTGATTGTAATGTCCGGGTGGCATCTCCAATATTGATGCAGGCAAACCCGCCCGGTTTTAATAGCCTGAAAGTGTGTTCCCAGACAGGATCAAGAAGTTTATGCATCAACTCAAAGGCGTCAGGGCCATTTTCATTTTCAAGCGCAGCTGCAATGTTCATATCCTGGCCTGAAAAGACGTCATCCCACATTTCAATCATTGGATAGGGCGGTGATGTAACAATGAGATCCACGCTGTTTGAAGCGATGTTATTTAGATCGTTGGCGTTCTGAAATAAAATTGTATGAGTTGTTTCCATTTATCCTTAAGATTTTCTGTTCACCTGCTGGATACCATTCACACTGCTGCGTATTTTATCCATGACTATAACAACCAAACCTGAGTTTGTATATTATTTTTACTCTGACAGGGGCGAAAACCAGACCATGCTTTATTTTAAAGGTCTTTGATGGATAAATATATTGACGATGCATGTGTGAAACTATATGTTGAGGGTGTTCAAAACTTGTGGATTCACCCTTGCACAGGGAAATTAAAACTATGAATAAACTGGCCACTTTTTCTGAGATAAAAACATTGTCAGCACACTACAGGCAGCAGGGTAAGGCTCTTGTTTTTACAAACGGATGTTTTGATATCATTCATGCGGGTCATGTAAAATATTTAAATCGGGCTGCCACCTTTGGAGACATCCTTATTTTAGGATTAAATTCTGACGCATCAGTAAAGTCAATCAAAGGTGAAAAGCGGCCTGTCATCAGCCAGGCACATAGATCTGTCGTCCTTTCAGCATTCTCCTTCATAGATCACGTTGTCCTCTTTGATGAGCCTGATCCAGGCAAATTGATAGAAGCGATAAAGCCGGATGTACTGGTTAAAGGGGCAGATTGGCCTGAGGAAGAAATCATAGGGGCTGACGCTGTAAAAAAGAATGGGGGCCGTGTGGAAAGAGTCGTATTAGAACCGGATATTTCCACCACAAAAATCATTGAACGAATAGGTGAGCTTTACTATGGCAGATAATGATATCAAACTCTATGAGTTTGAGCTTTTTAAAACGGATACCCAGATTGTCCATGGTATTTTTACAAGGCAGGGGGGGACCAGCAGCGAACCGTTTGATTCTTTGAATATCGGGTTAAATTCAGGGGATGAGCAGTCTGCTATCGACCGCAACCGTAAACTCATTATTATCAAAATGGGGATGAAACCACTTGTTTTTTTAAATCAGGTCCATGGAAATGATGTCAAGGTGTTGAAAAAGGATGACAATGATTTGTCTGAGAGCTTTGAACCCGGAAAAGAGACATATACTGCTGACAGCATCATAACAGATATGACAGATGTGTTTCTTGTTATTCAGGTCGCAGATTGTCAGGCGGTGATGCTGTATGACAAAAAGAAAAAGATTATTGCAAATATCCATTCAGGATGGCGGGGAAGTATTGATAATATTATCGGAAAGACCGTCGATACCATGATATCTGAATTCGGGTGCCGGCCGGAAGAAATAATCGCCGGGATTTCCCCATCCCTTGGCCCTTGCTGTTCTGAATTCATAAATTATAAAAAAGAGATTCCAAAGAGGTTATGGACCTACAAGATCAAGAATAAAGATTATTTTGATTTTTGGGAAATGAGCAGGGATCAGCTCCTGGATAAAGGTATAAAAAATGAACATATCGAAAATATGGCATTGTGCACAAAATGCAATACAGATGTGTTTTATTCTTACAGGGGTGAAAAAACAACCGGACGATTTGCTTGTGTGATCGCCATGAAAAAGAAATAGTACCCCCTGTACAGCGGTGGATTTGTAAGTTTTTTTGGATGCTTCAAGCCGCATCAAAGCCTGTAAGCGTAAGTGCCAACCCTGGTTTTAGGCCCTGTTATTTCCTCCTTTAAACATGTTTTTGATGCAGGGTTAAAGTTAATGCTTTTTTGACATTGACTTGGGAATCAGCATATGTTATTTGCTCTCAAGATAAATTGATCTTTGACGGCCAGATGAAAGGTAGTAAAAAGGCTAAAAATGAAAAAGGAAACAGGCAAAACCATACGGGAACTAGGGTATTTTGCCAGCCTTGGTATGTCTGTTGCGTTCGCTATTTTTATTGGCCTTGGTATTGGATACTGGCTGGATAAGAAATTTGGAACAGACCCTATTCTGTTATTTGTTGGGCTGGCATTTGGCATTGCTGCTGGATTCAGCAATATCATCAGGGCAGGGAATAAAGCAAAAAGGTTTTAATGCAGGATATTAATAAAGTTGTAGATTTTATCACAAGAACCAATTGGTTGATTCTGCTGCTTGGCGGAGCGGTCGGCCTTTGGTTTACCCCTATGAAGTTTGCGTTGGGCATTATTTTAGGCGGTCTGATTGTTGCGATTAATTTTCATCTTTTAAAAAATACCCTGAAAAATATGATTCGCTCAGACGTTGTTCTGGAACGGGGAAAATCCGTTATTGGCAACGTTATGGTGAAATATTACATTCGATTTGCAATAAGCGCTGGAATTATATTCCTGCTTATTTCAAAACATATTGTTCATCCGTTGGGTCTTCTGGCAGGTCTTTCGGTGGTTGTGGCAAGCACGTTTATGGCTACTGTGCTGGAGTTATCAAGATTATTATTCAAGGAGGCAGTATAAGGTGGAACATCCATATTTAATACTTACATCATTGTTTGGAATAATTGGAATGGAAGAGTGGGCTGCTGCACATCCGCATGTTACATATATGTGGATGGCAATGATTATTTTAATCATCTTGGGATTTTTGGGTGGAAAAAGTATCTCAATGGTTCCTAAAACAACCCAGAATGTATTTGAAGTTATTATTTCCGGTCTTGAAGAATTTATGGTCGGTATCACTGGTGAAGAGGGTAGAAAATCCTTTCCCCTGTTATTGACGATTTTTTTATTTGTTCTTTTGGGAAACCTGATGGGATTGGTCCCCACATTATTTCCACCAACAGCCAATATTAATACAACACTGGCATTGGCTATTCTTGCAGTAGGGTGGAGCCATGTCATTGGTATCAAAATGCACGGACCTAAATATATTAAACATTTTTTAGGACCGGTACCCGCTTTGATGCCTCTGTTTCTCATTATTGAACTTATCGGCCATGCAGCACGCGTTTTGTCCCTGACCTTACGTTTGTTTGGAAATATGATGGGGCATGAACTTGTCGTTGGAATTTTATTGATGTTAGGCGGTGCTTTTCTTGCACCTCTGCCAATTATGGCAATGGGTATTCTGGTCGCATTGATTCAGGCGATTGTTTTTTTCTTACTGCCGACCATGTATATTGCCGGAGCAATCGAAGAGGCACATTAAAAACAGGCGTTTTACGGGAACTGGGAAGAAGCCCGTTATTTTTATATTATATTATTTAATTATATTAAGGAGTAAAAAATGGAATTTCTAGTTGGTAGTGTATGGGCAGCAGGTCTTGCAATTGGTATCGCAGCATTTGGTTGCGGCATTGGACAGGGCATGGGTTTGAATGGCGCAATGAGCGGTATTTCAAGAAATCCAGAAGCAGCAGGTAAAATTCAGGTTAACATGCTGATCGGTCTTGCATTGATTGAGTCTCTTTGTATTTATGCACTCGTTGTTTCTCTGATTCTGATGTTTGCTCATCCTGCAAGTAAAGCTGTTCTAGCTACATTAGGCGGACATTAAGCCGTACAAAATAGATTAGACAGATATTCTTAAGTAAAAGGGGTGCGGAACAAATTTGTTTTGCACCCTTTTTATTTTTTCATTTATCCGATCGGATCGACGCTGTTTCACCGAAAGTGCATTACTAAAATCCAACTTTTTTTTAAGTAAAATTTCATTCTGAATGATTTTTCTTGCCTGACTCTGTCATTATTGTTATATTTTTGAAGAAAATAGGACGCTGTATTAACTTATTTAGAGAGTAACTTATAAATTTCATGAGGTTTTCAAGGAGACCCAATGGATGATAAGTCCCTAGATTTTCAAAACATAAATGATAATTCATCTTTACCTGGCATTGTCCGCAAATCTTTTCGAGTTCCTATCGAGGATCAAGGGAGTGTCTGGGTGATAATTCACAACAACAAATATCCTGTGCAGGATATTTGTTGTGACGGTGTCAGTATCACCACAAAAAGCAGCGATGTTTTTAAAGTTGATGAATTTATTCCTGGTTGTGAACTTGTAATTTCAAACGATTCGTTTAAAAACCTGAATGCCAGGGTGATCCACCTGACTGCTCGGAAAGGGAATATATGGCAGTATGGTATCCACTGGGAAAAAATTGAGGAGAAATCATCAAAAGAGATATCTAAGATCGTTACAAAAATGAAAGAAGAATTATTAAAGCAAGAGCATGAACAAACTGATCAATAATTAACCACATTATGGGTAATAAAAAAGATATAATGGATAATATCCTGGGTGGCCATGGGAATGATTTTGCAGGTCGTGTAGGAGAGTTGGATTGTTTGATCTATAAAAATGATCCAGAAGTAAAAAATGAGCTTTTGGAAGATTCAAACAAAAAAATCTGGCAAGCTTCAAAAAAGAATGTATCTGTTCAGGTTTGGGAAGACAAAGCGAAAATTAAAGTTAAGGTTTCTCCGGGGAAAAAAGAGAGCATCTCCATGAAGCGGATAGCCAACATCGCGGTAAATGCTATTCTTGAGGAACTTAAAAAGGAGGATTAGTGGCTATAATCGTCTGCCCTAAGTGTGAAAAAAAGCATAAAGTCAGCATAGAATCAGTTAAGGAAAATGTACAGTTAGGGAAAAATATTGCTGCGCGCTGTAAATCGTGTGATCATAAATTTCCTGTAAAGCTAGATGATCTCATTGATGAAAATAAAGAGCAAAGTAAAGAACCTGAAAAAGCGATCCGCAGAATATGTGTTTCTTTAAGCAAGGGGGGGGTAGGGAAGACAACTACCTCTGTAAATTTGAGTGCAGGCCTGGCGCTGGCAGGGCATAAGGTTTTGCTTATCGATACAGATACGCAGGGCCAGTCTTCATATATCCTCGGGAAAAAGCCGCGGGCAGGTTTAACTGAATTACTTACAAAAGAACTTGCACCTGAAGAGTGTATCTTCAGGGCAAGAAAAAACCTCTGGCTTCTTTCAGGCGGAAAATCACTGGCAGGTGTTAAAAGAATAATTGATCGGAAAAGTTTTGGTGCAGAATGGACGTTATCCGAAGCAATGAAGGATGTAGAGTCCCGGTATGATTATGTGATTGTAGATACTGCCCCAGGATGGGACCAGCTCATTGTCAATGTTTTATTCTATGCCACAGAAGTCCTTGTCCCGGTTGCATTGGAAGTAATGCCGCTGCAGGGATTGTCAGAATTCATGAAAAGTCTTGGATCCATTCAGAAATACAGAAAAGAGATTGTATTAAAATATATTGTGCCCACATTCATGGATAGCAGGGTAAAAGGGCCTGAGACAATATACTCACAACTTAAAAAATTATATCCGGAATACATATGTACGCCTATTCGTTACTGTGAAAGTCTTTCAGAGGCACCATCCTATGGTAAATCTATTTTTGAATTTGCGCCTGGCTGTACAGCTTCTGCTGATTATCGGGAACTGATCCGAAAAGTGACTGTCGATGAATCAGCACTCCTTTAGTTTTATTGGCGTAGTTTAGTTATTTAAATTACAGGAAACAATTCGTGAGACTTCGGACAAGAATAATTATTGCAGTGGTATTTGCCTGTAGTATTATAAATTTATTTTTGTGTTTTTATTTTACAGGACAAATACGAAATTCTGAACTCAAAAGCCTGAGAGCCAGAATAGAAAAATCTGCCTATATGATGAAACTTGTAAATGCAAGACCATTGTATAATGTAGATAAAGAAACGCTTCTGGTCAATATGGAGACTTTTTTTGATGATGAAAATATGAAAAGCATTTCACTCCAGGAACCTGATATAGATATCGATATCACCCTTAAAAGGGAGTTTGAGTTTGAAAAGGGGATGGATATACAAAAAAAGTTTTCCATCAGTTACAAAGGGTTGAAATTAGGACACATGGAAGTTGTTTATTCAACCAGTCTCATCGAGCAGAAGCTGTTTAAATTCCGGAACCAGATGCTGTCTTTTACCTTTTCCGTCATTGCTTTATTGGTTGTCATTCTGATCTTGCTGGTAAACAAGCTTATGCAGCCGGTAACTGAATTGGCCCAGGCTGCGTCAGATATTGCAGCAGGAAATCTTGACAGAGAAATAGATCAGGGTGCAGTAGGTGAGGTCGGGGGACTTTCCCGTAATTTTGCTGCAATGAGGGATGCTGTCAAGGATAAGATCAATGACCTTGCTATGACAAATCGCAATCTGGAAAAAGAGATTTTCTTAAAAGAGGTAAATGAAAAGAAAATATTAAGGCAAAGCATGGTGATCTCTTCAGTAAATGATTTTTTCCAGAAATCAATGGTTGTAGAGACATATGATGAAATCGCCCAGATTTTCATTCCCATCGCACTTAAAGTTATCCCAAGCAAATATTGTTTTATTGGTGAAGTAACAAAAGACGATAAAAACCTTATGGATATACTTGCTATTTCAGATCAGGCACTGAATGACTGCAATCTTGTTCAGATGGATAAGACCGTTCGGCTCAAGGGGCAGGAAATAAGAGGGATCAGATCCGTTGTGATTCACCAGGACAAGGCTGTAATTTCAAATGATCCCAAAAATCATCCGGATTTTTTACAATTACCTGAAAATCATATTCCCATTGATTCTTTTCTAGGGATACCGATGAAGCTGGGTTCAGAAATAAAAGGCATTATTGCTTTTGCCGGCAAAAAAGGGGGATATCATTCCGATGACCAGGAAGCATGCGAAATGCTTTCTGTTGCGCTTGTGGAAGCATTAAGCTTGAAGAAAAGAGAAGATGAAAAGGCTAAACTTGAAGCAATGGTCGTCCAATCTGAAAAAATGATTTCTATCGGCGGACTTGCTGCGGGTATGGCACATGAAATAAACAACCCTCTTGCCGGAATTTTACAAAATGCCCAGGTTATTCAAAATAGATTAAAAAACAAACTGCCTGCAAACGAATCAGCAGCAAAAGAGCTGAATCTGAAGCTTGAGGATATACAGGCATACATGGAAAAAAGAGAAATCAACATCATGATTGATTCTGTCATGGATGCGGGAAAAAGAGCAGCAGGTATTGTTGCAAACATGTTATCTTTTTCCAGGAAAAGCGTATCTGGCTTTACATCTGAAGATGTGACCGAACTTCTGGATAAGACCTTGGAACTGGCTGAAAGCGACTATAACCTTAAAAAGGAATTTGATTTCAAAAAGATTAAAATAATAAAAAAGTATGAGACGCCTTTGCCGAAGATTGCCTGCAAATCAAGTGAAATCCAACAGGTTTTTTTTAATATATTATCCAATGGAGCCCAGGCAATGATGTCATGGAAAGAGTCCAATGAATCTCCCTGTTTTACACTTAAAGTACAGCAGCAGAAGGATATGGTCAGAATTGAAATAAAGGACAATGGACCTGGGATGAAGGAAAGTGCCAGGAAACGTGTTTTTGAGCCTTTTTTTACAACCAAAAGTGTGGGAGAAGGAACAGGTCTAGGGCTGGCAGTTTCTTATTTTATTGTTACTGAAACACATAAAGGCAGTATAGAAGTTAATGCAAAGTACTTGAAAGGGTCCAATTTCATTATCAAACTTCCCATTGCCGAAACCGAACAATAGATTCTTTAAATCCTCCTTTTTTTATTGATGCCAGTTTTTTACCGAGCATGGCGTTCGTTACAATTTAATGACAAGTATATCCACTGTCAATCATCGGCTGTATCAAAAAACCTTTCCGGCAAATGTTATGACCGCGATGAATCCGGATGAGGCCCTTCATGTTTACAAGAAAGATGGATGGTTTACATGTGACAGATATCGTCTGCGCTGATGACCTTAATTCCTTTTTCAGAAAGAATCTCAAGGGCTTTATCATGATCGTCAAAACGAAAAATCATGATGGCATTTTTACATTGTGGATTTGCAAAAGCATACATGTATTCAACATTCACTTCATTTTCTGATAAGGGGTCTAAAATATCATTCAATCCACCGGGTTTATCTTCTACCTCAACAGCCATGACCTGTGTCTTCCCAACCGTAAATCCTTCCCTTTTTAATGCGTCTTCTGCTTTTTTATTATCATTCACGATCAGTCGCAACACACCAAAATCGGTTGTATCTGCCAGGGACAGCGCCCTAATATTGACATTGGCATCTCTTAAAATTGCAGTTACTTCCGCAAGCCGGCCCTCTTTATTTTCAATAAATATGGATATTTGTTCAGCAAACATGGTGTTTCACCCCTTAAAATAGTATGTTAGTTTACCTTGACGCCTAAAAAAGATCTCCTTTAAATTCTGGTTTCCTTTTTTCCAAGAAAGCACTGGTCCCTTCCTTTGCGTCATCACTTGCCATGGTCAATCCAAAAACATCATTCTCAATTCTGCATCCAGTCTCAAGATCGGCTGCCATTCCGTTTTGAATGACTTCCTTTCCGGATCTTAGCGCAACTTTTCCCTTAGAGGCGATGATATTGGCTGTTTTCAGGACGTCTTCCATAAGTTTTTCATGTTCACAGACTTTATTGATCATACCATATTCCAATGCCTGCTGCGCCTTAATGTTTTTACCCGTAAAAACCATTTCTTTTGCCCGGTTCATACCAACAAGCCTGGCCAGTCTCTGGGTACCGCCAAATCCGGGAATCAATCCCAGGTTGATTTCCGGCAGGCCAAAGATGGCTTTTTCAGACGCATAGATAAAATCACACGCCAGTGCAGCTTCAGATCCCCCGCCTAATGCAAAACCGTTTACCGCGGCAATAGCAGGGATGGGGAGCTCTTCAATTTTAGAAAAAACTTTTTGCCCTTTTCTGGAAAAATATTTTCCCTGCAAAGGATTCATTTTTACAAGTTCTGCTATGTCTGCTCCTGCAACAAATGCTTTATCACCTGCTCCTGTCAGTATTAAGACTCTGACATCTGTATTCTCTCTTATCTGGTCCAAGGCAATGTCCAGTTCATCAAAAAGTGCATTGTTGAGGGCATTTAATGCTTTGGGTCTATTAAAAAATATGGTTGCGATATGACCTTCAACCTCAAGAATAATGTTTTCAAACGACATGTGGTTCTCCTTTACCCTTTTTATAATTGTTTAGGATTTGTTGCATTAATGTATTGTTCAATACCATCAGTGATGGTGTTGGAAATCGCTTGCTGGTAAGTACTGCTCATGAGACGCTTGCATTCTGTTTTATTACTGATAAAGCTGGTTTCGATTAAAATAGAAGGCATTCTCGCACCCAATAGAACATAGAACGGTGCCTGTTTGACCCCCAGGTTATTAATACCGGAATATTTTTTCTTCATTCCTTTTATATAAGCCCCATGAACGACATTGGCAAGCCGTGTGGATTCTTCAATTTTTGCATGTTTCATCAAATCACTTAAAATATATTCCAGGTCGGAAATGTTTTTCTTTGATGTTGCATTTTCCCTTGCAGCAACCGCAATGGCCTGGTCATCGGTGGCAAGGTTTAATATATAGGTCTCTATTCCTTTAAGCCGTCTGTTTTTCGCGGCATTACAATGCAGAGATATAAACAGGTCTGCCCGCTGGGTATTGGCAATGGCAGTCCTTTCTTCAAGGCTTAATTTTTTGTCTGTTGACCGGGTCAGGATAACCGTACAATGAAGTCTGTCCCGCAATGTTTTGGCCAATTTTTTCGCTATCTTAAGTACTATATCTTTTTCCCATACGTTTTTATACCATCCTGGTGCACCTGGATCAGATCCTCCATGACCCGGATCAATAACAATTTTTCTAACACCTAATGCCAGCTGCCGGGCAATATCAGACGATTTTAAGTTGTCGGTTGTAATCTGTTGTGTCTTTTCTTTCTTTTTTGGTGTCCCGCTGCCTGTTGTTTTGCGATCCACTGATGCAACACTTCCGCCATTCGCACCTTTCCCCCAGACATCAATGACAATTCTAAACGGATCCTTCAATGAGAAAATTTTATAGTTTTCAAAAGATTTGATATCAACGACAACACGGACGGTATGCGGCAGATATTGGCCGGCACGCGCTTGTTTTAACAGGTTGTCATTGATCGGTGTGTGTTCTGCAACGCCTTTGCCAAGCCGTGTCTGTTCTATATCAATATAAAGGCGTTGAAAAGGCTTATCAATATCGGGATCTTTCTTTAAGAGCCTGTGGGAATAGTCCCTTTCAGCATCTGCATTTACAACAATTCTTGTATACTCGGGATTAGACCAGAATCGAAGGTCTGTAATTGCGGCATCGCCCGATGGCAGCTCATTGGATGAATTTGTCCCTGTGATAACGTTTTCCGGGTAGACAGGGGGTGGTGGTGTCTTTTTTTCAGCCAGGGATTCTTCGTGTTTTGCATTAAACAGCTTTATTAAACGCGAATTTTTTGTCAGCCGTTTTTTAGCTTTAATATGTTTTACTGTTTTTTTATGGGGCTTTGATTTAGCACCCATCGATTTGAGAAACGATTTTGCCCGGCCGGCATATGCACTGCCGGGGTATCTTTTTTTCAACCTTTCAAGAAGGTCTATTGCTTGAATTTTGTACATTTTTTTGCCGGACAGTTTAGACAAAGTAACATAAAGCTGTGATGCTTTGTACATGCCAGCCGGTGCCCAGGCACTCTGGGGATGAAGCCGGTAAATGATTTCATATTTGCTGATGCAGTTTAACCATTCAGCGGCACTCTTTTTTTTGTGAGAAGAATTTCGAAGCTTTTTATAGCATGTATCCGCATTTAAATATCTTTGTTTAGCTGTTGCAGCAGCTGCCTGATTGTTTAGAACAAAAAGGCTGAGAATCAACAGGGAGATGATGGTGAATGGCCGTATAATGGTTTTAAATCTGGGCATATCCTAATTCATACTTTTCTGCTTTAAGTCATTTAACAAGTTAAGTGCTTCAAGGGGAGTAATACTTGAAATATCAATCTTTTCCAACATTTTTTTTAAGGCTTGTTCGCTGGAGTTAAATAATTCTAATTGATTATCATCCTTTGTCTTTCTTTTTTGTTTCTTTTTTGTTTTAACGGGCGGCTGTTTTTGGATGTCAGTGCTGCCGTTCTGTTCAATTCCGGATAAAACAGATTTGGCAGACATAATCACACTGTCAGGTATTCCAGCAAGCCTGGCTACTTGTATACCATAACTTTTATTTGTCCCGCCTTTTACCAACCGCCTCAGAAAAACGATATTATCATTAAATTCTTTGACGGCAATATTAAAATTTTTAACCCTGGGTTTGAGTTCTTCCAACTTGATTAATTCATGGTAGTGGGTGGCAAAAAGAGTTTTCACTCCTTTGTTATGAAGATCGTGAAGGTATTCAGCAACAGCCCAGGCAATGCTCATCCCGTCATACGTACTGGTTCCCCTTCCGATTTCATCCAGTATCACAAGGCTTTTATGCGTAGCATTGTTCACAATGTTTGCGGTTTCTTCCATTTCCACCATAAAAGTACTTTGGCCGGAGGAGAGATTATCAAGGGCGCCGACCCGGGTAAAAATTCTGTCTACAATACTGAGCGATGCTTTTTCTGCAGGGACAAATGATCCCATTTGAGCCATTAAAACAGTTAGGGCAACCTGTCTTAAAACAGTTGATTTCCCGGCCATATTAGGCCCGGTGATTAAAAGGATCTGGTTTTCTACATCATCCATTTCAATCGAATTGGGAACATATCGTTCACCGGTAATCAGCTTTTCAACAACCGGGTGTCGGCCGTCTTTGATTGAAAGGGTGTTTTGATCATTAATGACAGGTTTTGTATATCCATTTTCAGATGCGACTTTTGCAAGGCCCTGAAGGGCATCAATTCTTGCAATGAAGTTCGCCATTTTTAGAATAGACGGTGCCTTTGAGACAACTTTATCTCTTATTGTACAGAAGATATTATACTCCATGGCACACCGTTTGTCCTGGGCATTTAAAATGGTTGATTCAACCTTTTTCATCTCATCGGTTATAAATCTTTCAGCATTCACAAGGGTCTGTTTTCGGATATAATGATCCGGGACATCAAGAGACTGGGCTTTGGAAACTTCAATAAAATAGCCGAATACTTTATTGTACTTTATTTTAAGAGAAGACAGTTTTGTTTTTTCTTTTTCTGATGTCTCGGCTTTGGCGATCCAGGATTTACCATCCCGGGAAATCAATAATAGTTCATCCAGTTCATCACTGTACCCATCATTAATCAAGCCGCCTTCGTTGAGCACATGAGAGGCATCTTCACGGATGGCTTCTTCAATAATATCAGCAAGGGTGTTCAGTGTATCTAAAATTGATTTCTGATCTTCAAGAAAGCTTCCGTTCAATAAAGGGCTTTTAAATAAAGACAGTTCTTTAAAAAGATACGGAAGTTTTTTTAAAGAGCTTTTAAGGGCAATAAGGTCTTTTGCATTCCCCTGGCCCATAGAAATTTTGCTGCCGAGCCGTTCAAGATCATAAACAGATTTCAGATGCTGAATGATCAGCTGGTGAATGTGAGATGCTTTTGTAATTTCCTCAACACAATCCAGACGCCGGCATATTTTCTCGGTATCGACCAGTGGGTATCTTATCCAGTTCTTGATCAATCTGGATCCCATTGCTGTCACTGTTCTGTCCAGGATATGAATCAGGGTGCCTTTTTTATCTAACGTCTGAATATTGGCCAATAATTCAAGATTCTTGCAGGACCGGTCATCAATGACCAGGAAGGTTTTCAAATCGTAGGGCATGATTTGGAATATATGTTCTGTTTCCTGCATCTGGGTATCCTGGACATACGAAAGGATTGCACCTGCAGCACTTATAGAGGCATGAAGGCCTTCAGCACCAAAGCCTTCAAGGCTCCTGGTCTTGAATTTATTCAATAACCGCTCTTTTGCATCTTCCAGATAAAAATGTGCGTTATCAAGATAGGTGATCTGCCTTCCGTTAAATGCGTTAAGCAGGTTTTTAAAGGCTGGATCTTTTTCAAAATTAGACGGCAGAAGAATTTCTTTAGGGTCAACTTTCAACACCTCATCAATGAGCGCCAGGGGAATTTTTGACTGTTTGCTTTCAAGTTGTGTTGTTTTAAACGTCCCAGTGGAAATATCAAGGTAGGCAATACCGGCTGCATCCTTTTTTTTCGACATAGCCAAAAGGAAGTTATTGGATTTTTTATCCAGTAATTCTTCATTGAGTATCATGCCCGGGGTGATAACCCGCACAACCTCCCTTTTGACCAGACCCTTAGCAGCAGCGGCGTCTTCCACCTGTTCACAAACAGCTACTTTGCATCCATTATCAATGAGTTTGGCAATATAGGTATCCGCTGCCCTGAACGGTACGCCGCACATGGGGATGGGATTGGAATCATTTTTATTTCTGGAGGTCAGGGCAATTTCAAGAATAGACGCTGCTTTTTTTGCATCAGAATGAAACATTTCATAAAAATCTCCCATTCTGTAAAATAAAATTGTATCTTTATAAGATTCCTTGATGGAGAGATATTGTTCCATCATGGGAGTATTTTTTTTTTTGCTCATGTGCAGGCTTAATTTAGGAGAATCAATCTATAGTGTATCAGATTTGGCACCTTCTTCATTTTCAGGTTGTTCCGTCTGCTCCGACTGTTCCGGTTCCGGTTCTTCAGCCAGTGGTTTTTTTTCAAGTTCTTTTTTTATATATGGGTCATGCTGGAATACCTCCAGCTTCATTTTTAATTCATTTACCTGTTTTTTTAATGCAGAGATTTCGGCATCTTTAGTTTTTATTTCTCTTTTCAGCCTGAGTTTTGTCAACAATCCCTTTCCACCCGCAAGTATTAATCCCAGCAGAAAGCAAATACCAAAGTAGGCAACATTCTGCAGTTCCGGGATGCTCCAGGCAAGGTCTTTCACCTTAAGGTCTATGTTCAATACAACCGTTGTCATGAAATATTCCAAATTCTGATAAATTAAGGTGCCGAGCAAACCTAAGATAATCAGCCAGAAAAGATATTTAATAAGTTTCATATATCCACTCCATCATCCAGTTTGTAGTGTAAATAGTTAAGTTTTGGTGATCATAGATCAAATTTGGTTTTTTTTCAATTCTTCTTTTTATATTAAATGGTCTGAAATATTGAAAAAAATAAGTTGAATTTATACAGTTAAAGCGCTGTTTCAGCCATACCCCTGTATGACTTCCTGGATTTGTCATCTTCAAAAACGAAAAACGTTCTGGCAATTACCCAAAGTGCATCAGTTTAAACTTGCAGTCAGAGAAAAACAGGATTAAGGATGTTAATTTCATTGTGCCTGGAAAACAGGTCCCAATTCAGATTTTCCGGTTTGATTTGTTCAGGGACTTCAAAACAGGAGAAATGGAGGTGGGGCGGCAGTTCTGGATTTTTAAACGGGTCGCAGACCTGGGCGATGATGTCGTTTTTAAAAATCTTGTCACCAATGGTTAAATGACGGACAGGAGAGACATGCGCATATGCAAACAGAATCCGCAGACTGGAAATGCGGCAGTTTTTTTGCTCGATTATTATTGTTTGACCTAAAAAATCATCACACACATTGATAATGATTCCATCTGCCATGGCAGGAACTTTTGTTGATGTGGTAAATTTCTTTATGTCATCCTGGTTTGACCTGTAATAGGTAATATCAATGCCTTCATGGGCAGCATGCCTGTATTTAAAATCACCCCACCATTTGTCTGTGCTGAGAAAGAGCATCCCGCTGTGAAACATCCATTGAATATCATTTCCATTCCCAAGTTTATTCACAGTGCAAATCGTGCGGAGGTAGTCAGAAAAGGTATGCATCACAGTGCTTTTAAAGTAATTTTGTGCCCCATAAGATTGATATCTTCTATAATCGCTTTGACCTCCATGCTTTCTCCCAGAAGGCCTTTTAAGAGAAACGTATCTTTGTCAACAGGTGTTACGGCAGCGACATTTTCCATAATTAATTTTTCAGCATTATCTTTTTTTAAATATACATTGGATTCACACATTCAATTTTTCCTCAACTGGTGTTTTGACTGTTTGAAGTCGTTTGCTGCTGCACATTCGAAGCAAACACTTAATTTTTACCTTTACCTTAAGTCTGGCAGGGACTATACCATTTTTATTGTCAAAGGTATATCCTTACCACACTCAATGATCGCACCATTGCATTTTTTATTCATTGCACAGTTGATAACATGGGTATTTTTATACAACTGATATCCGGACTGCTCATGGATGTGGCCGCATAAGATCATCAGCGGCGGATGCGTCTCAATCAGGGCTTTTAAATTTGTACTTCCGGCAGTGAATCTTCCCCCCACTTTATCTTGAAGCCCTCTTGGCGGCGGATGAACAACTAAAATGGTGTTTGATGTGATGAAGTCCTTTATGGATTTGAGGTATTGGGATTCTCTTTTACAGATCCTGGAAAAAAAGGGCAGGGGAATGGTTCCATTCAGACCGATGAATTCAAATCCTTTAATTGCATGCGGGAAGCGGTCTAAAAGGGTAATTCCCTTTTGTTTCTGTATAAGAACCTCAACTGCCTTGACATCTGAATTGCCCCGGACGCAGAAAATTGGGATAGAAATATCGGCAAGTTTATTTAAGGCTGCTTTAGGAAATAAATAGTTTGTTATATCTCCCGCAATCACAAGAATCTCAGGCGATTCTTCGGCAATAACAGTTTTAATCCTGTCTATTTTTGTTGTTTTCCCATGAAGATCGGCAACGGCATAGATTCGCATGAATGCTCCACAATATGTAAACAGTAATTGGCAGTAAATCAGATAATTCTTAAATATAAAATCAACACGATCACCCGGTTGTTTTTCTCCAGCACTTTCAAGTTGCAAAGTTTATATGATTGCAATAGATTACAGTTACAAGTAAATATTGATAGTGTCAATACGTCTTCATCTTTCAAGTTGTCATTCTCTCTAATGATTTGTAGCTATAATTTAGCTTGACTCTAACCGTGTTGATTGATAAAAAAATGATCATTTTTTTGGGGGAGGAATATTTAATTTCATGGAGAAAACTGCATCTTTAAAAAGACTATTAAATCCAAATAAGATCGCTGTCATCGGTGCATCAAAATCAAAACACAAAGTTGGCGGAATCATATTTAAACGCCTTTTAGAATCAAGAAGGCGACTGTTTCCTGTAAATCCGAAAGAGATCGCCATTGAAGGGCATAAGGTGTCACCTGATATTCAGTCACTTCCAAAGGATATTGATCTGGCTGTCATCACTGTCTCTGCTGCTGCTGCAGTAAAATCTGTTGAAGCGTGTATAAAAAAAGGCATTCCAAATTATATCATTGTTGCAGGTGGATTTGGTGAAGTGGGGGCAGAGGGTAAAGATTTGGAAGAAAGGCTGAAACGCCTTTCAAAAAAGCATAAAATAAATATTCTTGGTCCCAATTCTTTGGGTATTTTCCTCCCGGATGAGAATATCGACACAATTTTTGTTGAGCATGCAGACAGGGCGCTGGATAGAAACGGTAAGGTCGCCTGCATCGTTCAAAGCGGATCTGTAGGGGTCGAGGCCCTGGGGTATGCATCAAACACAGGTTATGGTATGCGTGCTTTCATCGGCCTGGGCAATAAATGTGATCTTGATGAAATCGATTTCCTTGATTATTTCTACCAGGATGTAAAAACAAACTGTCTGGGGTTCTATCTTGAAAATATTGAAAAAGGCCGGCAGTTTTTAGTTGCAGCAAAACAAGTGGCAAAAGAAAAGCCTGTGGTCGTTTTAAAGGCAGGGAGAACACATACAGCCGTATCAGCCGTCAGTTCTCATACAGGCAAGCTCGCCGGGTCTGATAATGTCATCAGCGGGGCTTTGAAGCAGTTTGGAATTCAACGGGTGTATGACGATGAAGAGTTCTGTGATGCAACAAAGGTGCTTTCCATGTTATCAGACGCACCAGGGAATCGTGTGGCGGTTTTAACAGCAGCAGGCGGGTATGGCGTGATGTGCACTGATTATATTGAGAAAAAAGATACACGGGCGCCACTGACAATGGCAAAGCTTTCCAGGCAGACAAAGCAGAGAATAAAAGATGCCACTTTCCCCTTTACCGCATGCGAAAATCCAGTGGACATAACGGCCAGTGCCGATGACAAGATGTTTTCTGAAAGCCTTGATGCATTAATTGAAGATGAGGGTGTGGATGCCGTTATTTGTATTGCATTTTTTGCACCGCCGGGGATTACTGAAAACTTGATTGATATTATTGCGGAAAAAACAAAGATGTCTGAAAAGCCGGTTATCGTATTCACTAAATATGGGCCGTTTACAGATAACAGTATTAAGAATTTATTCTATGCAGGTGTTGTGGCTTACCCATCCGTTGGAAGAGCCGTAAGGGCGGCCCGTTTTCTTGTAGAGCGAACAAAAATTAAACAGCGCTTTGACCAGGAGGCACAATAAATGGATAAAAAATTAAGCGATTGGCTTGAAAACCTTGGAGAAAATAAGGACCCAGACGAATATGATGCCAAACAACTGGTCAGGCTCTATTCAATTAAAGTCCCAAAAGGAAAAAGAGTTACGCCTGAAGATGACTTTAATGTTGATACCATAAAACCGCCTTATGTATTAAAGGTATGTTCTTCCAATATCCTGCACAAAACTGAACTGCAGGGTGTTGTGCTGAACAACGATAAAGAGAACGTTCAAAAAAATTTTATTGAACTGCAGCAGCGGTTTGCCAATGAGAATATTCTAGTTGAAAATCAAACAAATTTTTTAGGGCCGGAGTTTATTATTGGCGTCATTAAAGATCCTGCACTGGGTCACGCTGTAATGGTGGGTGCAGGCGGGGTGTTAACCGAGATATATAAGGACACCGCCTTCAGGCTGGCACCCTGCACGGTGAATGAAGCCAAAGATATGATAGATGAGCTTGTTTTATCTCCTGTATTTGATAATTACCGCGGCATAACGCTTGATAAAGATAAACTTGCCCAGACCATTTCACAGGTGTCAAAACTGGCAGATGACCTGGGACCAAAATTAAGCCAGTTAGATATTAACCCAATCGTTTTCAGCGATAAAGAGTGGGTTGCACTGGATGTAAAAGTCATGTTTGAAAAAAATTAGCTTATTCATGTCTGAATATTCTGTCAGGGTTTTTTTTAGGAATTTTTTTCGTCCTTCCATACAGCAGATCATCCATGAATAAAGCAATTTTTTGATTGAACATGTTCCTGGAAATGTAAAACCGGACAAATTTGTGAATCAGTGTATTGGGTTTGGTATAAGGGCAGACTGAGATACATAATCCGCAGTCCGATCCAATTGTTTTCCAATAAGAGAAACACTTTTCCTGTTGTATGGACCAATGCCTGATGTTCCGGCTTGAGGGTTCGTCCCCTGAAGTGATGGATCCTGACGGGCAGTTATCTGCACATTTTTTACAGATGCTGCAGAATTCTTCCATGAATAAAGGAGAAGATCCCTTTGTTTCAGGAAGTTCAAGTTCTGTTGTAACCATGGCAAGCCGCACACAGGGGCCATATGTTTTATGCATTAAAAGTCCCATCCGGCCAAGTTCACCAAGGCCCGATTCAACAGCAACAGGAACACATAACGTATCATAATTTCCATCATTGTGTGCCCTTGCCTTGTAACCAAAACTCCTGATATATTCAGCAATAATATTGGATATTTTTGCGGCTTCTACATATTTCTGGGCAGATTCCTGGAGGACACAGCTTGTCGGCCCATTTTTTATCATTTCAACACGCATCGGTATAACAAAAGTGATGGCTGTTTTATAAGCTTGATCGGTTCTGGTTCCCCAGCTGGATGCCTGTCTGCCCCGGTGACTGTAGAAATGGTACGGCTTAAGGTGTAAGAATGAAACATCACAGGCCCCGTAAAACTTTGCAGATTCAGTAATCGTCTGGCAGAATCTAACCGGGTCAACAACCGTTTTTTCCTCAGAGATTTCACCATCTGACAAAGGGATATATCGGTGAAGATGTTTAAAGGCGGCATTGTAAACCGGTGCAGTATAAACATCATTATAAAGCTGTTCCTTGTCTCCGAATTCAGGTTTCTGAAGGATCTGTCTGTCCAGTGATTCATTTTCAGGGCGCATTGAATAGTATGTTTCCATCAAATCGGGATAATACTGGATGTTGTTTCTGGAAAACATATGATCCCGTTCATCATATTGCAGTGCATTTGAGGTGTCCCGCTCTGCACGGTTATTAGGAAAATAGCGAACAAATGATAAAAGAGTAAAAAAGCCAGTGAGGAAAACGAGAATTAGATTCACATGTTGAAATGGCCTGGGGTTGTGTAACAACCATCCCCAGAAGAAACCATTCAGGACCAGCAGGGCCAAAACCATAGCAGACGCACGATATTCCTTTTCAAAAAAAGAGGATATGCCCAGCATTAACAGGAACACAGAAGCGGCAGCCAGTATCAGCCAGTTGAAAGTCATCAGGAATTGTGTCATATATTTTTACCGATCATTGAAGCGTATTCAGTTGCAATCTGCCTTGTATCATTATGGCCTTAACAGGTGTCAGTCCCGTAAGATAGCAAAGATCCGCCGGTCTATCAATATCCCAGACCACCAAATCAGCATCTTTCCCTGGTTCGAGACTGCCTTTTGTCTTTTCCAGACCCAGCGCCCTGGCACCATTTATTGTCGCCCCTAACAACGCTTCTTCACATGTCATACCAAAAAGGACACATGCCATATTCAAGATAGGTGTCATAGCGTGAACCGGGCTTGATCCGGGATTTAAATCCGTTGCCACAGCCATGGGGATTTCAAGACGCCGAAGTAAATCTATCGGGGGTTTCTGTGTCTGGTTTAAATAATAATATGCGCCCGGCAGCATCACGGCAACAACGTTGTGTTTTGCCATTTCTTCTGCGCTTTTCTTTGACAGATATTCAAGATGGTCGCAGGACAGGGCACCAAACCGGGCTGCCAAAGCAGCCCCGTTTGAATCAGATAATTGTTCTGCGTGAAGTTTGATATTGAACGCAAGTTCTTTTGCTTTATTAAATATTTTTTTGGTTTGCCCCGGTGTAAATGCAATGTTTTCGCAGAACACATCAACAGCGGTTGCAATATGCTGGTCTCTCACTTTTGGCAGCATTGTTTCGGTTACAAGATCAACATATCTGTCAGGGCTGCCTTTAAATTCACGGGGCAGCGTATGCGCCCCTAGAAAGGTTGGCTCGATATGCAGATCAAATGCGGTATCCAATTGTTTGATAACATCTAAAATTTTTAATTCCGTTTCAAGGTCGAGACCATAGCCTGATTTAATCTCAAGGGTTGTGATACCTTGATTAAGCAGTGTCTTTACCCTTTTTTCTGAAAGAAGGAACAGTTCTTCTTTTGAAGCACTCCGGGTCGATCTGACAGTGGATAAAATTCCGCCCCCGCTATTTGAGATCTCTTCATAGCTGGACCCGGCGAGTCTCATTTCAAATTCATTTGAGCGTGATCCTGCCCAGACCAGGTGCGTATGGCAATCGACAAATCCCGGCAGGACCCAATTGTTCCGGCAGTCGATCGTACGACAATTCTTTTTCAGGTTTTCTGGTAAGCTTTTTTCTTTTCCTGTCCAGGAAATTTTACGGCCAGTCACGGCAACGGCACCGTTGTTGACAACCGACAGGGTATGATTGCTCATTGTTGCAAGGCGGCAATTCATCAAAAGTATATCAACCTTATCCGGGATTGAAGGCGTCATATCGCTTATATCTCCATGTTGATGGCTGCTGCTATTGTTTGTTGAATATGATCTTTTTTGTTGTCAATTTCTTTTTTTTTCAGGAGCACAGCCTGTCTGAGCTGTTTAGAAAATTCAGTATCTTCAATATCTATCAGGTTAATACATACATTGTAAGCCGCGCCCTGAACAGCGGCTGAGATCAGTTCTGCAGCGACCCCGGCATCTGTTACACAATTGGGATTCCCTTTTTCAATGAGGGTCTCAACAAACGACATGGCAGATGCAGCCGTATCAAGTGTGTTGAATGGCACCAGGGCTGCCGCTTTTAGTGCATCCTGAATCGAACGTTGTCTGAGCTTTTTTTCGATGTGTGATGTCCTGGGCAGTTTAAAGGCCTTGATCACCCGATTATAGGCAATGGTGTCCTCATCAACCTGTTTTAACAGTTTTTCCTGAAGTGCTGTTGAAGCCTCTTTAACTTTAAGCATAAAAGGTTTCCCTGCATCGTATTTTTTTTTGCCCAGGGTGAGATTTGCAACCATGATACACAATGCAGCCCCTAAAGCTCCGCAAAGCGCTGCAACACTGCCGCCCCCTGGTGCAGGAGAAGAAGAGGCAACCTCTTTGCAGAAGGATTTGATGTCTAAATCTATCAGTGTCATCGGCACATCCCTTTTTTACATATTAATCATGGGAAGTTTAACCCCCCTGGTATTGGCAACCTCAATTGCGGTTTCATAGCCGGCATCTGCATGACGAATAATGCCGGTACCCGGATCATTCCGAAGAACAGTGGTTACCCTTTTTTCTGCTTCTTTTGTTCCATCCGCAACCGTAACCTGCCCTGCATGAAGCGCATACCCAATGCCGACGCCGCCGCCATCATGGAATGATACCCAGGTCGCACCGGATGCCACATTGGTCATACAGTTCAACAATGCCCAGTCAGCAACAGCATCTGACCCATCTTTCATTGCTTCTGTCTCCCTGTAAGGGGAGGCCACTGATCCGCAGTCTAAATGATCTCTTCCAATAACAATCGGGGCTTTAACTTTACCGTCCCGCACAAGGTCGTTGAACAGTTTCCCTGCCTTTTCCCTTTCACCATACCCCAGCCAGCAGATCCGTGTTGGGAGCCCCATATGCTCGACTTTTTCTCCTGCCATTTTTAACCAGTTGACCATTTTGGTTTTTTCCGGGAAAAGCTTCAGCAGTTCCTGATCTGTCACTTTTATATCTTCCGGGTCACCTGACAGTGCTGCCCATCTGAAAGGGCCTTCCCCCCGGCAGAAAAGCTCCCGGATATAGGCAGGGACAAATCCAGGATAATCCATGGCATTGGCCACCCCGCGTTTCATGGCCTGGGCCCTTAAATTATTGCCATAGTCAAAAGCAACGGCGCCTCTTTTCTTCATCTCAAGTATAGCCCTGACATGGTCGGCCATTGAGTTTAAGGCCATGTCTTTATATCTTTCAGGGTCAGTCTTTCTAAGGGACAGTGCGTCATTGAATGTGAGTCCCTGGGGAAAATATCCATTCAGTTCATCATGGGCACTGGTTTGATCTGTAATGACGTCCGGGATAAATCCTTTTTTGATCATTGCAGGCAGGATATCGACAATATTGGCACAAAGGCCGATAGAGAGCGGTTTTTTTGCTTTTGCAGCTTCTTCAGCCTTTGATATGGCATCTTCAAGCGTATCAGCTTCAATATCCAGATATTTTTTTTCAAGTCTTTTGTCTATCCTGCTTTGATCAATTTCAACGCACACGGCGACCCCGTTTGCCATGGTAACGGAAAGCGGTTGTGCACCCCCCATGCCGCCAAGGCCTGCTGTTACGACTATTTTCCCGGTAAGGTCAGACTGGTAATGTTTCTGTCCCAGGGAAGCAAAGGTTTCATATGTCCCTTGAAGGATACCCTGCGTCCCAATATATATCCAGGAGCCGGCAGTCATCTGGCCATACATGATAAGCCCTTTTTTGTCCAGTTCATGAAAGTAGTCCCAGTCAGCCCATTTGGGAACAATATTGGCATTTGCAATCAATACCCGTGGCGCACTTTGATGCGTTTTCAAAACACCAACCGGTTTGCCGGACTGCACCAGCATGGTTTCATCGTTTTCAAGATCAAGCAGCGTTGATACGATGGCATCAAAGCATTCCCAGTTCCTGGCGGCTTTTCCAAGGCCGCCGTAAACGATTAATTCATCAGGATTTTCACCATTATCAGGATCAAGATTGTTACAAAGCATCCGCAGGGCAGCTTCCTGGTACCACCCCTTGCAGTGGAGTTCAGTCCCCTTGGGGGCTTTCACCGGCCGGGCCACCCCGCAGCCGATTTTCAGGGTTTTTAAAAGTCTTTCTCTATTGTTCATTGTTTTCCTCCCCAGTCTTTTACCTGTTTTTCTTTACAGGGGTGTTGACAAATGTTTTTGGATTCGATACTACTTGTCTATACAAGTATAGATATTAAGTCAAGCAGTTTTTAATTTCAGTTAACAAAGAGAGCTTTGAATAATGGTCAGTTTTGTTTTATTGCAAGTTAGGCGCAACGTTTAACCGCCGTCATATAAAACACATATACCAGGGGTTGAAATTTGCAGGTGATATTGCAATTGACCAAAGGGGGTGCGAATCAAAGATCTCATCAATAAGATCAGTTAGGAATGCGTATGGCCAGACCAGATCAACCATTTGCCCTATACCAGAGAATAAAGAAAAGTGTTGTCAAAGACATTGAATCAGGAAAGCTTCTGCCGGATGATAGAGTGCCGTCTGAAACACAGCTTGCAAGTCTGTTTAATGCATCACGGATGACAGCAAACCGTGCACTCAAAGAACTGACTGAAGAAGGGAGAATCTTAAGGGTTCAGGGTGTTGGCACCTTTGTTGCCCGGCCGAAACCAGACGCTGCATTGCTTGAAATCAAAAGTATTTCAAAAGAAATTGCAGGGTGGGGAGGCATCCATTCTTCTAAAATTCTAGTGTTAAAAAAAGAGCAGGCAGAACCGCAAATCGCTGAAAAAATGGACCTGAAACCCGGGGAAGATATTTTTCATTCCATCATCGTCCATATGGATAGAAATCTGCCGATACAGTATTCAGAACGGTTTATCAACCCCAAAGTAGCACCGCTTTATCTTGCACAGGATTTTAATAAGATTACGCCCAGTGACTATCTTTTGGAGACAGCACCGATCCAGGAAGCAGAACATATCATTGAAGCGGTTATGTGTAATCCGAAAATACAGAAACAGTTAAAAATAAAACCAGATGAGCCTTGTATCTCCCTGACAAGACGCACATGGTCCTATGATATGGTTGCCACATACAGTGTGATAATTTCTCCTGGATCAAGGTATAAACTGGTTGGAAAATTTTTAAGGGGATAAACAAAATGAGCCAGGAAATCATATTACATGGCAAAGATTTTCTTCTTGAAGATCTGGTCAGGATTGCCAGAAACAATGCGCACATCAAAATATCTTCCGAATCTGAAACACGGATTAATAAAGCCAGAGATTTAATTGAAAAGTGGGTGAAGAATGGGGAAAGAATTTATGGTGTTACCACCGGTTTTGGGGCATTGTCTGATGTCACCATCTCTTTAAAGGATACAACAAAACTTCAAAAAAAAATTCTGCTCAGCCATGCTGCCGGTATCGGCAGCTTCATGGAAGACGATGTTGTCAGAGGAATGATGGCACTCAGAGTCAATGACTTCTGCAGGGGCAATTCAGGGTTGAGGCTGGAAACCATCCAAAAACTGGCCCAGGTATTGAATGCAGGCATAATTCCTCTGGTTCCGGAAAAAGGATCTGTCGGAGCCAGTGGTGATTTAGTGCCCATGGCACACCTGTCCCTTGTGTTAATCGGTGAAGGAGAGGCGTTTGTTGATGGAGAAAGAATGTCAGGTGCCAGAGCGTTACGGAAAAAATCAATCAAGCCTCTGGTGCTTGAAGCAGGGGAGGGGCTTGCGCTGATCAATGGAACGCAATTTATGATCTCTCTTGGATGCCTCGCCCTCCATGATGCGCTAAATCTTTGTAAACATGCAGACATTGCTGCAAGTATGAGTCTTGAAACCTTGATGGGAACCAGGTCTGCCTTTGATCCAAGAATTCATAATGTCCGTCCCCACACAGGTCAGATAAAAGCAGCAGACAACATGTTAAGAATTACTGAAAATTCAGGCATCATCTCCTCTCACGGGGATTGTTCACGTGTCCAGGATGCCTACACCCTGAGGTGTTCCCC
>CAYFKW010000015.1:45702-62352 GCA_964343845.1 uncultured Desulfobacula sp.
CATGGTGCGTCCTGGGATGCGTTTGGCTATGTGGATAATGTCATTCGTGTGGAAATGAATTCCTCTACTGAAAATCCGCTCATTTTTCCGGAATCAGAAGAGTTTTTATCCGGCGGAAATTTTCATGGCCAGCCACTGGCGCTGGCATGTGATTTTTTAGGTATTGCAATTTCAGAACTTGCCAACATTTCAGAACGCCGGATTGAAAGGCTTGTCAATCCTCAGCTTTCTGGGCTGCCTGCCTTTCTTGTAGAGGACGGGGGCCTGAATTCCGGGTTCATGATTGCTCAGTATGCGGCGGCCTCTCTTGTCTCTGAAAATAAGGTGTTAACGCATCCGGCTTCAGTTGACTCCATACCAACCTCGGCAAATAAAGAAGACCATGTGTCCATGGGATCGATTGCAGCAAGAAAATGCAGGGACATTGTGGCGAATACAGAAGATGTCATTGCCATTGAACTGTTGTGTGCAGCACAGGGGATTGACCTGTTCACCAATATGAAAGCAGGGGACGGAACCCTTGCAGCCTATGAAGTCATCCGGAGCAAAGTAAGCTATATGAAAGAGGACCGCATTCTTTCTGAAGATATTGCAAAAGTAAAAGATTTGCTGGAAAAGGGCACTATTGTTGAAGCAGTGGAAAGCAAAGTGGGAAAACTTTATTAGAGTTTTACCAGTTTCAGATCCCCCCACAACCCAATATTCTCCCCTTTGATAATCACGATCCCTTGAACACCGGGGATGGCTTTGCCTTTATCAATGGCTGTCTTTATGTCTTTTGGCGTGTTAACCATATTCCCAAGCCTGGTTGCAACAGCATCTGCCAGGGGGCATGAGTCAGATAATACCGTTGCTGCATCTGCTTTACCAAAGCTTTTAGAATGTCCGAGCGTTCCGGAAGAGGTGCACATGCCATAAGATTCGTTTTTTTTCCCAACCAGAATACCGGTGGTTAAATTGAATGGAGAGTTCTCAGCATAGATGGAAAATATTGTTTCTGTTTTTGACTTAACAAAGATATCACCGCCATTTTCAACAAGCACTTCAGAACTGAAATTGAGAAGCGCTTTCCCTGTATATTCTGCTACTGTTCCTGCCACAGATGCCATAGGTCCCACATTGGCAAGTCTGGCGGCATTGATCATATCACTGATTATTTTTGGTGAAGGACTTAATTCCTGGACAGGGATAAGGGAAGTGGCAAATTCAGGGTTCAGCTTTATATAGGTTTCAATATAATTCCTGCAGTTTAATACGGATTTGATGGCTTCCCGGCTTAAATCAGATTCGGCCTGAATATTGAGATTGGTTTCTTTTACTGTGACATCAAACGAGACCAGCCCATTTTTTTTGTGCTGTTTCCTGTAAGTTCTGTTTTCAAACATTGAATCCGGTTTTAAATAATCTGGTGCTTGTCGAATAAAATAGGAGTCTGTCATACCGGAAATATAGTCTCTTACAATTTCCGGATAAGAGTGGGTCTGTGTGTATTTTTCTGCCATGCCATTTAAAAAATCAGAAAATATAACAGAGGTTTCATTTCCTTTTTCAAGGTCTGCCATATATGTTTCAAACAGAAAACAGAAGATGTCCTCAATGGAAGATAAATGCCGCTTGATCACTGGATTTTTGTAGATATGCTTGTAATTGAACGCTTTCATCTCTTTCAGCGCTTCGGAAATATCATCAGAAAAAGCGATGTACCCCTGGTTTAAACTGTTTGTAATTAAATCAGTGACCAGGTTGAATACTATGGTTCCATTTGTCTGGCCCAATCGTTTTCTGCACAGGTCCGGGACATCCTCTCTTCTTACCATTGACATCCGGATCGCATCTTCCAGGTCACGGCCGATATAGCTGATGGTGTCTGCCATCCGGACCACGCACCCTTCCATGGTCATGGGGATTTCATTACAGATTTTTTTTGTTTTTATCTCTTCGATCATGAGGTCCAGTTCTTCAAAGGACCTCTTTTTCTGGGGCGTAAGCTTTATCGAATGCACTTCACCATTGTGACAGATAATGGCATCCATGGTTTGAAGGCTTAAATTCCACCCGTTTCCGTTTTTTTCAATTTTATCCAGAAACTGAATACTCTGGAGATTATGGTGAAAGAATCCTGCACCATGTTCATGGGTCAGTTTTGAAAGGAACCGTTCGCCATCGTGTCCAAAAGGGGTGTGCCCGATATCATGCCCAAGACTGGCCGCTTCAATAAGGTCTTCATTTAGTCCGAGGTATCGGCCAATGGTTCTTGCAACACGGGACACCAGCTGAACATGAATGATTCTATGGGTCAGGTGATCATTGTTTACCAGGGAAAAAACCTGGGTTTTGTCTATGTAGCGTGTATAGGCAAGTGAATTTAAAATACGGTCAGAATCGGCTGAAAAGGCTTGCCGGTATTCATTTTCATTAAACGGTTCTTTGTGCCTTCTGACGGCAGTATGACTGAAACATGCCAGGGAGCGCAGATTTTCCTTCTCCCTTAGATTCAGAAGATCTTTTAACTCCCTGGCTTTTTCAAAATTTTCATTCAATAGCTTATCCCAAATAATCTCATGAAATATTCGGGTTCAATTATAATTTGCTTATAATGTTTTGTACAACCGTATCAAATGCTTTTGTAAATTCAGTTTCTTTGTCCTGGAACATCACAGGGACACCACTGTCCCCGGAAATAACAACCTGAGTATCAAAAGGAATAGATCCCAGGAAACCAAGCCCTTGGGAATTGGCTGTTTTTTCTCCGCCGCCTGAACTGAAAAGATCAATGGGTTCATTGCAATGGGGGCATTTGAATCCTGCCATATTTTCAACAATTCCAAGCGTTCTTAACCGGATTGTCTTGCAGAATGAAATGGATTTTCTGATATCTGCCAACGCAACTTCCTGGGGGGTGGTCACAATGACACCCAATGCTTCAGGAATGGTTTGAACAACCGTCAATGGTTCATCACCGGTTCCAGGAGGGGCATCAATAATTAAAAAATCAAGTTCACCCCAGTCCACTGAGCTGACAAACTGGCGAATCATACCTGTTTTTGCAGGGCCCCGCCAGATAATTGCCTGGTCTTTATCTTGCATCAAGGATTGAACAGACACCACTTTAAGGTTTTCATTTACCTTTTTTGGTATCAGCAGCTGTTGTTCAGAAATATCTAAAAGTTCGGTCAGTCCTAACATTTGAGCGATGGATGGCCCGTGAACATCAACGTCCATCAGACCTGTTTTATATCCCTTTTTTGAAAGGCTTGCTGCAAGGTTGGCTGATACACTGCTTTTCCCGACACCGCCTTTGCCGCTTAAAACAAATATTTTATGCTTAATCTTGGAAAGAGACGCTTTGATTTTTTCCTCTTCTGCTTTCTGCCTGGCTGCCATATCCGGGTTGCCGCCCTGTGACGGGCAGCCGCCTGAGTTTTTTGCTTCATCAACACTGTCATGAATCATTTTAAATCATTTCCTTTGAGAATTAATATTAAGTCAATTAAATAATGGTCACTATCCAGCTTCTGTCAACTGAAATACAGTGTCTTTTATGGGGAGGTTGGGCCAGAAATTGGTGATCTCCAGTACAAGTTTTCTATCAAGTGAATCCTTGATCTGGATTTTCTGGGGAAGTGTACCAAAGGTATAAGGTTTATAAGTTTGTATCTGAAAGTCCAGCACACAATTTTTTAATTCATCAAATGTTTTAATTTTATCAAGTTTGCCTGCTGAATCAATATGAAGGGTCTGGGATTTGTTATTCCATTTTTGTAAAAGATGGATCGTGGATAAAGAATCATCAGAAGGAGAAAAATATGCATCATCAAACCGATTAACAGGGAATCGCCCCAGCAGAACCAGTATCATTTCAGATAGTTTTACCGGGATTTTTATATAATCCTCCATGTCCGGGTCCTTGGAATAAGATGAATATTTGGCATGTTCGCCAGTGTGGGAGAAAAAGGTGATTTTTTCTCCTGTTGACACAATGGTTTCAACAGGATGACCAGACATCAGGAAGGTAATTCTCAGTTTGTTCGGGAATCGGGCAGCCCAGGCAATCCTGAATTTATTTGAATTGCCGTCTGTTTCAAACTTTGCCCAGCCCGTTCCCTTGCTGGATTCAATCTGTAAATTAGCTGATGTGACGCTGGCTGCATATAACCGTGCTTTTTGATCAAGTCCAGGATCAGTTCTGGGTCTGAGTGGCGCACACCCTGGCAAAATGAAGATAATGACAATAAAAAAGAAAATAAGGAAAGTTCCGGGCTGTTTATTCATCAGTTTTATTTTTGAGATCATTAATTTTTTTCTTTATTTTAACAACGAGGTCCTTATCTTCTTTTTTTGCATTTGAAACAGCTTTCCTGTAAGTTTCCAATGCTTTTTTAAACTGATTGGTTTTTTGGTAAGCATCTCCCAGGTGATCAGATACAATGGCCTCAAAAGAGGTTATTTCTGCGGCTTGCTCAAGATATTTTACCGCATTTTCATAGTCACCTCTTTTGTAGTAAACCCACCCCAGGCTGTCGATGATATAACCGTCTTTAGGTCTGATTTCATACGCTTTTTTAATCAGTAAAAGGGCGTCATCAAGTTTGATGCCCATATCTGCATATGAATATCCTAAATAGTTCAAGGCGCTGGCATCCTGCGGATCCAGTTCAATAACTTTTTTCATGGTATTCAAACTGGCATCCTTGAGTCCTGCTTTGTCTTGAATGGCCCCTAATTTAAAAAGCAGAGATGTATTCTCAGGTGAATCCTCAAGGCTTTGATGGAGAAGATTCATTGCTTTTTCATACGCATGTTCCCGTTCGTAAAGCGAGGCAAGGTAGGTGACAATATCAATATCTTCAGGATAAGTTTTGTGTTTGTCCTCAAGGAAGGCAATCCCTGCCTGTGTGTCCCCAAGCTCTTTGTAAAGCAGTGCGATGCTTAAAAGGGTTTTCTTATACTGAGAATGATCAGGTGTGATCTTCATGTAGTGAAATATGGCTTTTTTAAGATCTTCAATGGCTTCATATGCCATGCCCGTGAAAAAATTCAGGTTCGGGTTTTCAGGATCAGCTTTCAGCATCTGGGAGAAAACAATTATGGCATCTTTGTAGTTTTTACCGGAAATATATTCATCAAACGCAGCCATAAGCAGCCTGGAATCATTTTCAGCCTGCCGGCCAAGTTCCATAAAAATAGTTTGCGCCTCTTTTTTCCTGCCAGTTTTATAATACATCAGCGCTTTGCCCAGAATGGCCCGATGGTTTTCTGCCTCTATTTCAAGGATGTCCTCATAAATAGTGACGATTTTCTCTTTATAGCCCTGCGGTTTGGTAAGCGAGTAAATTTTGATGAGTTGAAATCTGGGTTCTACCAGGTCAGGTTCCAGTTCGATGGTTTTCAGGAAGTTGGGTTTTGCCAGATCATACTGCTTTTGAATCATGTGGATTTCACCAAGATAAAACCAGGCCACATAATAATCTGGAAATTGTTTTACCATCTTTTCAAATAATGCCTGTGCCTCGGCATCGTTTTTTTTCTCCATATAGAGTTTGCCAAGACGAAGAAAGGTTTCTTTATTTTCAGGATCAAGGGCTAAAATCCTGTTCAGGGTGTCTACCAGTTCTTTTTCATCTATATCATCCTTTTTTAACTGAATCAGCAGCAGCAGTCCGTCGACATTATCCGGATCTATGTGAACAAGTTTTTCTGCATATTCCATGGCGTTTGTTTCATCATTCTGTTTTAGATACAGACTGATAATGTCCCGGGTTAGAATAAAAGACCCCGGATCTTTTGCCAATGCTTTTTGAAGCGCAGTGATCGCTTTTTGATACTGTTTTTCCTTAATATGAAACCGGGATTCAAGATAGAAATAATTGGCAGACAGATCAGCGTCGTTATATACGACGGGTTCAGGACGTCTGGTTTGTTTAACCTGTGTACAGCCTGCGAGAAAAAAAATCGAAACAGTAAAAAGAAAAACAAAAATCAACGTTTTTTTCATCATTCGCATCACCTTATTGTATAAAAATATTGAAGGTTACTGGCTGTGATCATACATATCAAAATCAGGCATATCTTTTTTAAAATATGCTTTCATTTTTTTAATAATATTATTTTCAATCTGTCTGACCCGTTCCCTGGAAATAGAATATTCTTCACCGATCATTTGAAGGGTTTGAGGACTGTCTGAGAATATTCTCCTGTCAAAAATATCAAGTTCTCTTTCATTAAGGGTTTTTTTGAACTCATTGACCTTTTTATGCAGAATATCCTCAATCTCTTTTTTAGCCACTCTTTCCTCAGAGGAATCAGATTCAACATTGATGAATTCTATTCTTTCAGTATTGGAATCGCTTTTTAACGGTTCATCAAGGCTTAAGTCCCAGTTGGCAAGCCGTTGATCCATATCCACCACTTCTTTTTCCGATACCCCGAGCCGTTCTGATAACAGTTTCGGCTTTGGATCAAATCCCTGTTCAATCAGCCGCTGTTTTTCTTTTTTCAGCCTGAAAAACAGCTTTCTCTGGCCCTGCGTGGTTCCGATTTTAACCATTCGCCAGTTATCCATGATAAATTTAAGGATATAGGCCTTTATCCAGAAAGATGCATAATATGAAAACTTAACATTTTTATACGGATTGAATTTTTTAACTGCCTGCACCAGTCCAATATTGCCTTCCTGTATTAAATCTAAAAGGTTCTGCATCCAGATTCTCTGGAATTCAAGTGCAATTTTCACCACCAGTCTCAGGTTGGATGTGGTCATGATATAGGCGGCTTCTTTGTCTTCCTCTTCCTGGATGCGTTTTCCAAGCTCAACCTCCTGCTCTCTTGTTAACAGTTTGTATCTGCTGATTTCATTAAGGTAGCTTTGGATAGGGTCTGACTTTACAAGCGCTTTTGTATTGGAAGTTTTTGTTTTCTGTGCAGGAATGAGAAAATCTTTTTTCGTCAGCCGCTTCTTCTCTTCAGTGTCAGGGTTGATCTCTTTTGTCATTAAATCATATACCTTAAGGTTATTTTGATAAAAATTAAGTATATCATTATCATAATATCGTTAAAAGCAATATATTTTACTAAAAAAAATTAACATCGCCCTTTTAAAAACATTTATAAAAAATAACCAGGCGCTATGGATACTTTTCTATGGACAATTTGGATTAATTTTGATAAAAGACCTGTTTGTTTGCGCCCGTAGCTCAGCTGGATAGAGCAACGGACTTCTAATCCGTAGGTCGCGTGTTCGAATCGCGCCGGGCGCGCCATTAACTATAAGGGTTTTAGCTTTTTTGCTAAAACTCTTTTTTATTCTGGTGGTATAATAGAGGTACATTTGGGATTCTAACTATTCATAAGTTTGATTTGTTTGGCTGTAACGCGGCTCGCAAAATCAGAAATTCTGACAGGCAATCTCAGAAATTTAAAATTATTTCTTTCGATGGCTTTTTGACTTTTTGCCATAGATGAATGAAAGTATCAAAAAGGCTAAACTTGAAAGTCCTGAAATGAAAAATACTGCCCAATGTAAACGAGGTACTGACTCAATGGATAAAATATTACCTAAAAATGCAGCGGAAAAAGCCAAAAAAACTTCAAAACATACTCTGAAAATATTTGATATTTGATGATGATCAGCACGTATAAGGGGAACGGTTATTTCTGATGGTGCTGTGATTTTAGTCTTAATATCAAGTTTCGTCATTATCTACCTCCTGTCCAAGATAGACGTTAAACTCAACTTGTTTCTGATTTGAGACATCAACCTCCTTTAGCAACATGAAAAAGAATAGTTGACGATTTTTGTGGGTACCAATTTCTATAGGATGTAGGAATCCGTTGTCGTACCTTAAACTTGTATTGTCTAAAAATGTAACAAGCACTGTTTTTTTATCAACTTGTTCAACTGAATAACTAACGTTATATGGGGTTTCTGATGCAAAAACAATTTTAATATAGATTTGATCTGGAGGCTCAAAAAGTTCGATTGTAAATGGTTTGCTATTTGGTGTGATAAAACTCTCGTTTACTAAAAGCTCCATATTATCAAATTTAACTTTCATCAATTAATGGCCTCCATGTGGGTCTGCTCTTGATTTTAGCTTGTCTCGTTTTAATTTTTGTATCAGTCTTTTAGATACGAGTAAAGCCAATTCGATCAATATTTTTTAAGCAAACCAATAGAAAGGGAGCGACACTAAAAACATGTTGCTCCCTTTTTAAAAAGCTGATCGGCCCTATACCTGACACCAATTCTATCAAATTAATTCGACACGATCAACTCGTGAGCTTTGGTGGGTTTCTTTACTCCCACGCTATATAATAAGGTTACCGGCTGGATCTTGAATCCTTTGAACACCTCCCGCATGTCAGCATGATCATTAATGCTTAAGACAAATCTGCCTTTAATACCCTTGAGCGTCCTGGCTATATCAATGTATTCCTCATCGGTCAGGTTGTGTTTATAATCCTTTTTCTTATACCAGGGCGGGTCGCAATAAAAGAACGTTTCCTGGCGGTCATAGCGCCGGATCAGCTCTCTCCAGGAGAGGTTCTCTATCCGGACGTGGGACAACCTTAAATGGACGGCTGACATTTCCTCCTCAAGCCGTAATAAATTGATCCTCGGCGGTTGCCGGTCCGTCTGGACGCCATAAGTCCGGTTTCTAACCTTTCCGCCATAGGCCATGCGCTGTATGTAATAGTACCGTGCCGCCCGTTGGATGTCTGTCAAGCCTCTGACTTCCAATTGAGCCTTCCAGTCATAGAACCATTCACGTGATGCCAAAAGCCATTTAAACTGCCTCAGGAACTCCTCCAGGTGGTTTTGAACCACCCGATAAAAAGATATCAGGTCACTGTCCAGGTCGTTGATAACCTCGACCTTTGACGGTTCCTTCCGGAAGAATACCCAGGCTGCTCCGGAGAAGACTTCGCAATAGATTTTATGTTCGGGAATAAGAGATATGATCTGCTTTGATAATCGTGATTTGCCGCCAATGTAAGCGAAAGGACTGTTCATGGGATTTTTCTCCTTGTGCTGAAGAAACCAGCTTGATATATCCCTTTGTGCACGGTCCGTGCAAAGGGAGTTGTCATTAATTTGATGTCTGGTCTGCTATCTCAGTCCATTCGCCCTGGGGATGTTGGCGCATCCACCAGGGCAGCTTCCTTTAAGTTGTTTGTGCTATCTTTTCAAAATTCTCCTTCACCAGGGCGACATATTTGTCCGGGGCATGATCATTAAAGATATCAATTCCATATTCCCCTCCAAAATCAAACTTGTATTTCATCCGGTCCAGGAACCTTTCCCAGGCAGAAATATCAGTTGTATAGGTTCCATCCCCCTTGAAGTAGTGAAGCTGGCCAAAATGCCGGTATCCAAACAGACGCGGAGCAATCCTGGTCACTACATCATTGTTATTGACCACCCTGTGAAAAAGATTTGGATATTTTTTGTCAAGGCGGATTGCAGCCTTAAAGTCAACCAGCCTGGCACCGCCGTAATGGATAACGGCTTCAATCTCGATACTATGATCAAGTAGTTCAATGGCCATTGAACATGCAACGTCTGCCCCCTGAGAATGACCGGTGATGATCAGCTTTCTCTTTTTAATGATATGCTTAATCAATGAATCCTGAACCTGCTGTTTTACAGATTTTGCATCCTCGCTGAACCCTTTATGAATCCGGCCAAACCTGCACAGGATAAAACTTATATCAAAATTGGTATACCAGTCTGCTTCCGTGCTTGACCCTCTGAATGTCAGATAGGTATATTCGCCTTTGGAGCACAAAAAGCACTGTGTGTCAGATTCAGGGTTTTCAATCCATTCAAAATTTTCAAAGCCTAAATCCTCCACTGCCTTTTTGAGCTTTTCAACGCTCCAGTACTCCATTGAGCTTTCATAGGCTAAATTTGACAACACAACGGTTGTCAAAAAATGATCTTGTATCTTCATTTTAAACAGCTCCTTTTCAGATCTCTTTAGTTTCAGGAAATTAACAGATCGTCTGTTGTCTGAATCCCGCCGAAATCGGTCAATTCATAAACGATTTCACCTGTTTTGTTTTTCCCGCCATCATGTTTGGCAACGATTGTGATTTTCCGGATGGTATCGCCGTTTTGCCGGACCCTGTTGATTTCACCTGGGACTTCTATCGTACCGCTTGGAACGGGTGGATTGATTGGTGTCCAGGCAAGGACATCTGCATTATTTTTGTCGACAACCCGGTACTTTATTGCCTCAACAGATGGAACCGCCACGCCGTTTTCATCCTGGCACTCATACGGATGGCTTGAATCCGTACCGTCCGGTACCTGCGCAGCCATGACTTAAGCATTCCCTGCAGTCAGGGTGCCGGATGTGATTCTAATGATGCCGCCCTGGGTGATATTGGTGCTGTTCAGGTTGATGTCTGCTCCGGAAGTGCCGACATCTGCATCGGTCACGAAGTTATCATCGCTGTCCGTGATCCTTGCCCAGGTTGCAGTGCCGCTATTGTCAGCATCCTCATCATCAGTGAATGAATTGAATGTTAAAACACCGGCTGCAGCATTGGGTGCGCATGGATCACTGCACAATACTGTGCCCAGGAGCACCTGGGTGGTGATGGCACCGCCGGTAGCTGGCCGCGTACCGCTGTAAATTTTAATTCTTCCGGCACCGGCACCGGCATCGATGGCATCCCTGATAGCATTCAGGAATGCGTTCCGTAATGATACTAAAATCCCAAGAGTCATAATTTTCACCTCATGTTATGGTTGATATTTCAATTTTCCCTGATTGTGGTTCCTGGATAACAACCTGGCCGCTCTGTACTAACAGCACGACCTGGCCGCTCTGGGTGGATAATACTAGCTGATAGATTTTATCAGACCTCACGATTTCAATAAGCTGCAACCCAAGATTATCAAGGGATGCCACAAGCTCGGCAGATATCCCCAATTTCCCGGCCAGATCTGCCCCGGCTGATATGGTAGTGGTTATCTCACCTGCCACGCCCAGGGCACCTTCAATCAACGATGATATCCCGGCAAGCTGCATGGTATATGAACCCGAAGCCCCAAGCTGACCAGCCAGGGATGCCGCCAGGATCATCTGGCCGGTGAAAGATCCGTCAACACCTACATTGCCGAACAGGTCAGAATTCAAAGCCTCTGTAACGCTTGAAAGCGTTCCCTCTACTACAACCGGCGGCTGGCCGTCCGTTGTACCGAACAATTGTGCTGTTAGGGAAATCTGGCCTGTTAACGGGCCTTGATTGCCTTGTTTCCCGGCCGCACTGAGAAGTGAATTTGCCATCACCGGGACCATGTCTCCGGAAACACCGTTTCTGCCTGATAAAGAAGGAACAAGAGCACTCAGAATTGATGCCAAAGGACCTTGCTTTCCCTCTTGACCGGCCTGAGACAAAGCGGCACTTCCGGCAGTTGATACAAGACCGCCGCCGACGCCTATTTTACCGATCAAGCTGGACAGCATGTCTATTGATGCAGCCAGGGTACCTTCAACAGTAGAGCCACCACCACTGGCTTCTTTTACTTCAATTGCGCTCATTGAAATATCTGTCCAGGCCGGATTTGTGACTGACGGGCTATTGTCTTCACCATCATGCCAGCCCATTAAAATATCATATTGGCCTGATCCAGTATCTCCAACCATTGTGTACGGTGGTGATGCGTCAAAAGTGGCGAATTCGTTGGTACACATTAAGGTCATATTTTCACTGGACTCAAAAGAAGGAAGTGTGAGGCTATATGCAGTTGTTCCAGTGTGACCTTCTTCGAAAGAGTCATGAGTGCCAAATAAATCAGTTATAGCTGCTGGTGAAGTGTCATGATCTCCTTGTATTTCAATCAAACACGCCCTTGCTCTCCATGTATAGCTTTTTGATATAGTAACCGTTCCGGCAGAAGGAGAACTGCCAACAATACAGGCATAAAGTTTAAAATCATAACCACTGCCAGGGTTGCTGTTTGGTCGAAAGTGGTCATCTAAACTATAAATTTCGCCCCAGGAGACCCCATCGTCATGCCCTGATATTGAGATAGACACGTTATCTGTTAACACCATTGCACAAACTAATATCGATCCTGCATTTGGAGTAAAAGAGGGTAGAACTAAATCATCTGATGACCCATTAACATAATCCTCACCCCTATCTGTCACTGTCCAGGCCATTCACAATCCTCCCACATAGCAAAATCTTCTGCATACTTTCGAATTAATTCAGCAGTTCGGTATGGTTCTGTTGGCAGACGTGTGGCCTTGTTGTTCCAGGGCAGGAAACCGGGCCGATAGGTTTCCCAGTGCCGGTCTAAATCCTCAAACCTGTGAATAATATTGAGCACGTCTCCCACATGGACCGCCTGGGCCAGCCAGTGTTCGTTATCCGGCTCACTGTTCAACACCTGATCAATGAATGCCTGCCAGGACTCAGTATGCACAACATTTTTGCTTTTATGCCCATATTCCTGCATCCAGAAAAAAAAGGAATAGCAAGACTTCAACCGCTCTAGGGGATGGCGGATAAAGGCCACCCGCCTGGAAATTTCCTGCAGGACCGGGTCGTCATTGGCAACCACTTTAAAGCCCCGGCCCAGCCACTCATTAAAGCTCTGAATTCCACACTTCGGGATCTGGGCCACGGCAAGGTCATGTTTTTGGCTGGCAAAAAACATTAAGCAGGCTCCGGAAAGGTATAATCAGTTTCGTCTACCGTTGCCTCAAACGCAGTCAGCAGGGTGTCCATCTGGTCAAGATCTGCCTGGGTGAGATAATCCTGTGTCATTGTAACCTGCCAGTTTGTGCCGCTGATATAAGTCATTAATCCAGATACTGCTGCCTCAAAATCAGCCATACCAGTATGGACATCAAAAGGGATTTGACTGGCCTCAGCCGGAAAAGTTTGATTCAGATCGTCATTAAATGATTCAGCTAATCCTGGACGATGCCTGTATTTATTAATTATAACTGAATTTTCTGTCACATCACGTTCAAACTGCTTCAATACTTCAAGCCTGATTCGATTTGCATTGTAGGCAGACCGCAAGGTTCTGGCAGAATTAAAAATCCTACGAACAGCCCCTATTAGTCGTTCTTTGCAATCCTCAATGGTTGGTACGTTTATTCTTACTGCTGTCATAACGAAGACCTTTATTTATCCTTAAAAATCTCTTTTAGTTCCTCGATTAATTGAAGCAGTATCCGAACATTTCTTTCCTCTTCACACATAGTGTTTTTGCTCCTTTTATATGCTGCTGAAAATGACTGCCCAGGCGATTAAAAACCCCAGGGCAAACCATAATATTTTTAGACTCAGTCCATTCATGGTGCGGCCACCTCTATGAGCTGATAGTCATTTTCCCACCTGGAGTATGTCGGATCACCAGACTGCACATCCTGCCACTCAAAGGTTCCCACCCGTATGGTCGTAGAATCGATCCGTTTAAAACCCCTTGCTGTGTAATTCTGGCTGGACAGCCGGGCGTGGCTGATATTAGACAAGTAAAAATAGTTTTTTACCGCATCCTGGACAGTATGGTCTTCGCTTTCCCCGTTGGCCGCAGATCCGTTAAATCGGTTAACCACTTTCATCCAACCCATACCGCTGTGAAAGGCCAGCTCTCCTTTGGCATTATAGACATTAAGCCCATGGGCGGACTGGCTATCAAGACCGATACCCCAAAAAGCGGTTTCAAGTGTAAATGCACCCTCAAGATAAGCACGGAATTGATCACCGGTTGGTGAATTATAGTCCAGCCAAGCTGGATGGTGAAAATAATTTGGATCTGCTTTTGAAGTAATAAATGGGACCTCGTTGTCCTTTAGCAGGGTTCGGATATTTGTTGTGATCCAATTATACCCTTTGACCACGCTGTCGCTTTCTTTGGCCAGAAACTTAAAGTTCTGATAATTACTATCAATCTGTCCTTTACCTGTTGGATGAAATGTCTGGAATCCTTCCATAACTAATCCTTAAAACGCAAAGACATAAATGGTTGCATAATATCCGGAATAATATCCGGACCGCCTGGCCCAATGAATCGTGTTTCCCGTTCGCGTCACCCTATGCTCTGGCGGCGGACCGTGAGGAATAGCAAACTGAATTGTATCCTGCCCGGCAATCTGAGGCAGAGCACCGGAGTTTCCATTTGCACTGGAGCTGATATATGTTTTATAGACCAGCCGGGTGACCCGATCCTCGGCATCAAATTTTAGTTTGCCAGTTTCATCATATATTTTTAAGCCGACTCCCATTATAACAAAAACCCCAATGCGATTAGTAACCCAGTTTCTTTATCTGCCTCGTAGGTGACCTCTCCTGTGTCATCTGCCGACACTTCAAATCCAAGCGCCCCTCCGCAGGTCTGTTCTGTGTTTGTTCCGGTAAACCAATGCAGCTCAAGTGTTGTTAATGTATCGTTCTCAATGGTGATCTTTTTTGTTGTTGCGTTATAGGTCACGGTTGTGTCAGCATCCCCGACCGCCCTCATCAAAGTCTGAACATGGGCAGCTAAAGTTTCCGGGGTGTATGTGGTCCCGGCTGTCAGGGTGGCTGTGTACGCGGTGCTGTCTTCTTCCCAGTCCAGTCGATCATTTTCGCCGGAAATAATAGAAATGTTGTTCCCAAGATATTTGAGCTGCTTGTTGTCCAGATCCATCCAGAAGTTACCGTCACCTGACCTGAGAAGCCCGGCTATTACTTCCCCGATGTTTGCAGAAATGGATGATAAAAACCGAATAGCTGCCAGCTCACCGATCAAGATCCGGGCCGGGATCAGCTCGTATATGGTAGTGGAATAAGTTCCGGTCAGATAAGTTCTGACATACCGGGTCACAATATTGTTGGGCATCAAGGCCAGGTTGTGTCCGGCTGAAAACTGCCAGTAATTGGTACGGCCATCGGCCTGATCAGAGGCGGCAATCAGTTTGTGGTCATCGGTCAGTGTGTGATCGGCTTCGGCCTTGAAATACGACCAGGACGATCCATCGTCAGACAGGGCAAAATACGCCTGGCCATTTGCATCTGCCGTGTAAACACTGATCCGGTCCAGAATGATGGGCAGTCCGAAATCGTATTCAATCCACTTGTCGGTTCCGGTTAAGGAATAGGCCACACCGTTGGCTGCCAAGGTGCCGTCATAAAGCTTGTCAAGCTCGGCTGCTGTGTTGCCGTCGCTGTCCGTTTTAGTCATTGAGGTATTCAGCTCAATATCCAGATTGACCGCTGGAATTGTGACTGGACTGCCGGAATTGGTCAGGCTGCCGGTACCGGAACCAAACTGATCAACAGGAATAATCTGGACCGTATAGCTGGTTCCCACTTCAACATCCGGATACTTATAATTATCGTCCGGATGCGGAACTGTTTTTTCTTTTATGCCGTCCACCCAGACTTCATAGGCAAGCATGTCATTGTCAGACACTGTCTGCCAGGAAATATCCAAATGACCGGTCAGCCCTAAAACGGTTGGTACAATTGAAGACATGGAAGGCGCCGGGTTGGATGCAGATAAGGCAGCATAAGTAAGAGATTCCTTATCCCCCAGGGCAAGGGTATACACCCTGAAATTAAGATTTCTTATTGGTGTGCCGTTATCCTCGGCATTCATGGCCAGGGTGTATGACCAGGTCAATATATCCCGGCCTTCAGATATATGGGTGCGGACCAAATCCGTACCGTCGAACACCTGGATTTTATACCCTGTGACGTTGGATACGCCCACATCTATGGCGCCGTCAAAGGGAATATTCGGATCGGTGGGAACCGTATAGTCAGACCCTATGGAAGCGTCCCAGACAATCTCACAGTCCGGGCCTGTAAAATATTCGTTCACCGGATCATCTTTGCAATGCAGGTTCGTGGGCGGTGCTGGATTGTCAAGATCAGCGCCCATGACAAATCCCATCAGATACACCCAATTGGATCTGCCGCCAACACCCCTGGTCCGGATCGCCAGGTCATAGGTGCCGCCTGCCACATCCCTGTAATCAAACGAATTCAAAGCCGTGGCCGGACCAAGCGAATACCATCCCCCGCCGTTAAAATTGCCAATCAATTCATATGTCATGGCCCTGGGATCATCTGCAGCCACCCAGGAGATCAGAATGCCGTATTTTCTCACATCCTGGTCCCCTTCAGCATATGAATACGGCTGGACCTTGAAGTCGGTGGGCGGGTTGAGCTTGCCGGTCAACCCGGTCTGGACCGGGGCCTCCACAACGATATTTTGTTCAATACGGTCATACTTGTCCGGATCATATTCAAGACCGACAACCTTGTATTCGATTTCATTGTCGCTGGACTCTTCCAGGCCCAGGATCTCAAACTGCCGCAGGGCCACAGAAGATGAAGACAAAACAAAATCAAACCCCGGCTCCGGTACCGGCGTGATATCCCCGGTCCATGTCAGGGTCCGGGTGGTGCCAACAGAATTGGTCAGTGTCCGTTCAAAGGTGGTTTCAGATGCAGAGTCTGATAAATACAGCGTGTAAGTGATACCGTCTTCAATCTCGATATCCCTGTCTATTGTTATGGATGTTGCCGTGGAAGCAGAAAACCGCCCGTGCAGGACTTTGTCTGCATAATTCGGGTCCTGGACGCCGGTGATCTCCCCGGGAACTGCATCTGCCCACTCCAGGCCGCCTGTAA
>CAYFKW010000015.1:62362-69832 GCA_964343845.1 uncultured Desulfobacula sp.
AAATGAATTTCATCGGTCAGTCCCAGGTTTGTCTCCAGGACAAATTTGGCCCGCCGCGTGGCCTCTCCAGGCGAATAACAGCCAATTGCCACGATGTCGATCGGATTATACCCATACCTGGCCACGCCTGCCGAATCCACCACCGGGATAACTGCGGGCCGTCCGAAATTGTCCGGATCAGAATAAGAGACCCTCACCACAGTGGTCCGCTGTTTAAGCGCTGTCCCGGGATAATCAAAAAACCCGTCCTTTACGTTGGCCGGATGCGCTTTCCTGGATATGGTTTTGGGGGCGTCCTGGACAAAGGAAAGCATGCCTGTGGACCAGATCGGGAACCCCATAAAGACCGAACACAGGTGGTTAATCACAGCAATGGCCTGTTCGCGGCTCTGGATCAGGCCGTTAAACTGGTAACGGGGTTCCTGGATTATGTTGGCAGAATACGAGCCGTCTTCATTCTGGACTTTCTGCTGATAGGTGATTGTGCCGTCACAGTACTGGCCAATGGTATACAAAGCCCACTTATCTGCTGCCGAGACAGGAAGTCCTACACCGAACCGGTTGTTAACGGCCATGTCATAGACAACCCAGGCCGGATTGTTGCAATACCCGTATGAAAAAGTGCCGTCCCAGATCCCGGTATATGTTCGGGTCTCCGGATCATAGTTGGACGGATAACTGATCCTGCGGCCCTTGAGCTTGAAAGCCCTGGACGGCATCCGGTTGCCGAACAGTTTTGAATTAAGCTTGATCCCGGCCATGACCGTGTCCGGATACCGCAGTTTTACATTAATGATCTCCGTATAGGAATACCATTTTATAGCATTTCTCAACTTGGAAGAAGATGAATCCCCCGTGATCCTATAGACCCGGATGATCCAGGGCGCAGCCCCGAAAACAGCCAGGTTTTCAATCAAATGACCTTCTCTGTATGGGCTGACACATTTACCGGAAAGCTCACCATTGACCGCGACCTGTTCAACGCCTGCCCCGTTATCAGGGGTGACAGTAATCTGGTAATTTACCGTGGTTGCCAGGATATCGCCCTTATCGTTCTGGCTGAAGAGGGCAGGCAGCTCAACAGTCACACGGACATCTTCAATAGAAGCGTTATTGATGGTCTGGGCCACAGGGCCGACAGACTCTTCCACCTGGGTGTCCACCAGGGTTTCTGCCTCGATCGGTATGTGCCCGGGCAGGGCATCCTGGTTAGGGGTGCCGGTATTCACCACCAGCTCGACCCCTTCAAAATTCATTGTCCCGTCATCTGCCTTGAGCTGGGTTTCATCCAGGTAAAATGATTTTTCCCAGTCATCATCATTGGCAGGGCCTTCAATTTCACCTTCGCAAATTGCCTCGGTCAGCCTGGCGATGGTGTTTGACTGCAGGGAATTGGCAGCTTCAATGGGAACATATGTTTCAGATTCACCACCGCCGCCGCCGCTGCCGCTGGCGGTTATCAGTTCCCTGGGAAGTGAGGCTGCCTTTATCATATCTTCTCCACTTTCAGCCCGCCGGACACCGTAATGGTACCAACAAAAAACTCACCATATCCCACCGGGATGGTCGTGCCGGGCTCAACCGCATTGACCGGGCCGTTAAACAGGTAGGAAGCCTTTTCATCCGGCTTCTCCCGATCGGTTAAACCGTGGGGGCTGGGTGCGAGCATTTGAGCTGCCCCTCCCACCATCAGAACAACTCCGGCCTTCATCATGTATGCGCTGACAGGATTCCCGGGTAGAAAATAATTTGTCACTGCACCGGCCACAAACAGAACAGCGCCCCAGACCACACCAGCAACGCCATCCTTGCATCCGGCAGCCACCGGAATGACATGCCAGTCTTTTTCCCCAAAGGTCATGTCCAGCTCATCCACAGCCACGGTCCTGCCTTTTTGCAGGTCTTTTCCCCTAACCAGATGGTACAGCCCTTTTTTCCTGATCAATTGTTTAAAGCCGTTAAAATTGGCTTCCATGGCCTTCATTGCCTCACCCACAGAATTGACCTGGATGGGAATGTTTTTAGCTGATGTCCGGTACCGGCGCTCAAAGATTCTGGCCATAGATCCGTATAAGCTGATCATGTGGACATCCTCCATTCCTCTGCATTGTCTTTCCAGGCAAATCCAACCGGATCATACCGGTAGGCTGAATGTCGGTACTCCCAATGATTCTCTGCCGGGTAGGTTTTTGAAATCTGGTTGTACAGGTGGTGCAGCACAAGCCCGTTCTCCCTCATCACTCCGCAATGGTTGATATACTTTGTCCCATGAATCGTATAAAACAGGATATCGTCCGGCCGGACATCCTCCAATTCCACCCGTTTAAACGGCAGGATACCGTCTTTAATAAACTGTTCAAACACGCTTTCAGCTCTTTTCCAGAACGCAAAATTCCTGGGAGGGTTGGGTGCAACCAGGTTAAACCGCTGCCGGATGAATTCTCTGACCAGGTCGTAACAATCCCAGACACCGTAAAAGAAAGTACGGCCTTCCAGGGGTTCTTTCGGCAATGAATCACCGAAAAAGACTACATGAAGAACAGACCGGTTTCTAAGATTGATAATGCCGAACGGCACATCAAGGGCCTGCTGCTGTCTCTGGTCTTCTTTGGACGCCCTGGGGCAATCATTATGGCTGTGGATCACGGCCTTAACCTTGCCGGACAGGTGGGCCAGAGAAAAGGCCGGATCATTTATCAAGAAGTGCTCTTCAGGCTTTTGTGCGCAGTTTTTAAACCGGATATACTGGTTATCGATTACTGCCCCGCAGGATTCCAGAGGAAACATTTCCTTGGCATGTTCGATGGCCGCATCAACAATGCCCTGGGTAAAAATATCATATGAGTTGGTGATATACACACTTACCTCCTGTACGGCCTGCCGAACTGCCCCACACCGGGAAAAAACCGGCCAGGCAACTGGTCATCCGTGTTATTGGTGCTTGGGAACCGCAGTTTGCAGTCATTCATGTTTTTTCCGCACTCATCCTGGTCTGCTGTGGTGGCCACGCCCGTGGCATCATAATAATCCACATCTGTGTACGGACAGGTGGCATGGGTATAATCAAAGGCGCTGCCGGTCCAGATCCGGTACACATGATCACAGATGGGCAGAACCTGGCGCCTGGGGATCAGGATGTTTTCAATATCTACCGCCGCCTTTAATTCAAACTGGAGCAGGAACTTGTTCTGATGGAGTTTGCGCTCCACATAAAACACGTCTTCAGGGAATGCCGCAGACGGATCTGCCTCGCTTTGTCCGTCCAGGTATTTTTTAAAGGTCCGCTGCCGGGTCAGTTTGGCTCCCACCAGGTCGTTGAAAGAGATCACTTCAGCCATGAACACCTTGGTGATATTGGAGACCGTTATGGTGGGCCTGGGCATCTTGCCTTCACCTGTCCAGGCCATGCCTTCAATCTTGACTTCAAGCGGCGGATAGGAGATCCCGTTATACACCACCGGCACCCCGCCCGGGCGTAAAATAATGGACACCGCCGCCGATACCGCTGACATCCAGGCAATACAGACTCACCAGGCCGGAGTCCGGTCTGAGCGTCTGCATCTCTTTTTTGATCTTTGCATGGGTTGCCATATCATCAAACCACTAATGGATATTTACGGTTAAATTCGCAGGAGAGCTGGATTTTGCCCATGACAGGCTTATACTGGAACTTGCCAGCCTCCCAGTACTTGGCTGTATCGTCCCCGGGAAGGGTACATTCCAATAGATTGTCATTGCCTTGTTTGAAAATCGTTTTCAATGTTCTGAATTTTACAGGCTCAAACGCCCTGAATACGACCTGCCAGACCTCTTCTTCTGCATTGATCCCGTCCACAACAGACTGGCCGTAACCATCACCAAATTCCACACCAAGTGTCCGGACATCTTCGGCTCCGGCGCTCAGTTCAAGGATGGGATATACGGTGGTATCAAGCGGTACAGACATCAGCTATATCCTCCTGGGCGGTGAAGCATCCCGCCGTATCTTTTTTCTTCCCTGATCACCCCGATCACCTGCTGTTTAATCGAGCTGCTGATCAGTTGGGCAATCTGTTTTGATCTGGATTCGTCCGCACTGTCAGAGACAGGAAACTCAAACGTATTGTTAAAAACAAAGGTGCTGCCGCCGCCCTCAACAACAGCCTTGACCCCCATATCCCCGTTGCTGGCCCTGAACAGAGGTGCGATAACCTCAGGGCGTTCTTTCCCCAGCTCACCCAAGACCCCGAACCCGCCGCCATGTGCAAACAGGGTAGGTTTGTCTACTATTTTATTGGTAAAGGCGCCGCCATGGCCGTAGGTTTGAATGTGCCCGGATTTGTCAAATGCATTGCCTTTGGCCGACATCATCCAGCCCCCAAAAGATGAAATGCCTGCACCAGCCCACTCCATCATTGGCTCTGCAAGTTCTTTTTTAATCATCATTTCTGTAAGCATTTTGCCGTACGCTGCCGCAGTGGCGCCAAAGCTCTTTTCTGAACCCCACACTATGTCATTCAGTTTGCTGGCAAACGTACTTGACCAGTCAACCGTTGCTTCGGCCATATAATCGAACGTATTTTTATTGGCTTCTCTAAGTTTTTTGGCAGCCTCCTCGGCAGCCTTGGTTTCTTCCTGGGTGATCCTGGCCATTTCTCTGCCGTACCACTCCATTAAGGCAACTTTGTCTGTTACATATTTTGAATATTCATTATACTGCGCTGTGAGCTGATCCCGTTCAAAATCAAAGGTCGACATGGTGACCTGTTTATAATCCTGGGAGAATTTCTGGTTTACAGCATAGATTTTGTTTTCATACGCTTCCACCTCAGAAAAAGATTTGTCCAGGGCAGCCTCAACACTGTTCAACAGTTCCTGAGTCACAGCCTGTGTTTTGTTTGAAACGTCATTTCCGATCCCGGCGCCATCGATATCTTTGGCACCGCCAAACAATTTGATGTCTTTTGTCTGATCCTGCCAATTCTGAATTTTTTGTATTAGATTTTCATAGGCTTTATCATTATCAAGAATAGCTTGAGAATTACCCTCGATCATTTTGTTGGAAGCATCAAGTGTTATCCTTGCGTCTTCTAACTTCGATTTATATTCTTGAAGACTTGCAGCTACTTTTTGCTGTCTTTCTATGTTAACTGTTACTGTGCCGGTTTTGTCCATTCTTGTGCTGTAATGCTCCAGGTTATGAACCATTGTTTCATAATATTCAATCTGAGCTTTTGCTGTTAATTGCATCATCGAAGCAAAACCGATTCTGATACCGGCAATAGATTTTTCAAAGGCGTCGGCTCCACGGACCATCCATTCAAATGACTTTAGGACGCCAATGGCAGTATTCTGCGCCCAGGTCTTAAGGTCCATCTGGCCCTCATTGGTGGCAAGGTAATCAAGGAACTCTCCCAACCCTTCTTTCATGGCATCAAACGGCCCGGATTCCATTACCGCCCGGCGATATTCAAACCACACGGACTTAGAAGATTCAATCATGCCGGACCATTCTTTCATGAATTTAGCAGAAGCACCGCCAAACCGTTTTTCCATCCCAACCATAAGGGCATTGAGAACTTCGTTTACATCCAACCCGGCATTACCCACATCTTGCAATTGATCAGCAGTAACACCTAATTCCTCCTGGAGGATCTGAACAGCAGGTATGCCTCTCTCAGCTAATTGGTTCAACTCTTCTCTTAAAACCTTTTGATTGGTTGACATTTGACCCAAAGCACGTGCAATACCTGGCATTGTACCTTTGTCACCACCCAAAGCGGATGACGCATCTACCAGAGTAGTCATATCTTTTAAGGTAGGCTCAAGGCCAAACGCTCTTAATTTCTGAAAGGTAAGAATGGCTTCCTGGGTGTTAACCGGCATCTTTAGCGCCCAGTAATTCAGCGCCTCAAAGGTTTCAACACCTTTTCCTTTTGTGAGCGTATTAAGTGCAACCTCAAGATTTTTAGCCTGAGAAGCAGCGTCGGTAAAACTAATGGCCATAGATTTTAAGTATATAACACCACCGGCAGATATCAGAGCCACAACAGCGGTTTTCATATTGACGATACTTTTGGCACCGGCATTGGCACTCTTTGAAAATGTTTTGGCGCTTTTGTCCATCTTATCAAAAGCGTCTTTGCCTTTTTTCCCGGTCTTGTCTGATTCACTGCCAACGGCCTTAAGAACCTTGACGGTCCCCTTGTCATCCATCTCCAGTGTTAATTTTATAGTGCCGGTGTTGCCAGACATTGTCCCAACCTTCCTAAATCAACCCATTCTTCATATGTAAAATCATTGGCCTGAAACGGGTAACCTGCCTGTTTCAGATTCCAGTTTTCAAGTAGTTTGATGGTATAAGGGTGTAAGTTTTCATATCGATTTGTAGGGCAGTTTTTACAAGCCCAATCAAGCTCCGGTGTCCCCTTGCCAAAATCCTCTATACAGGTTTTGTACTCATCTTTTGAACATAGACCTGCCCGCAGCGCAGCCAGATCTTTTACGAGTTTCCCTCCAAATCGTCTATTGATTCGTTTTCTGGTTCGTCTTCATCGGCGGCTTGATCATCCGGGCGAACCACCGTGGCTGACTGATCAAAGACCGTGACCGCCATGGACTCAATCAAATCGGAAGCCTGCGCTTTCACCAGGCTTTTCCAGTTCTTGTCATAATTTTCAGAGTCCGGATCAGAAGATATCGGGACGATTTTAGGCTTACTGCCCGGTTTGGTTTCTATGGATTTAGCAAAATCACCATCCCGGAATCCCGTCAAAATCTTGAGGCCATGTTTCAGACGGTTTTCACCCGTACACATGATAATTTTATTACCCTTACGTTTGGTATCCCCGTTTCGGTATGAAATAATTTCATCAGGTGACGGAAACCTGTAGTAAAGATGAATTTCACCTCCGGATAAAGAATCCTGAAGCTTAATAGTGTTGACAACCCCTACACCTAAAACCCTTGTCATATTGTTTCTCCTTAAATGTGTTTTTCAGGTTATTGTGCGTAACCGGTTTGAAGGTTTTTAACTTTAGCGATAACGGAACCATACGTGTCGTGCTCAAGCACGCGCATATCCCCTTTTTCACCCAGGCGTTTGTCATTGACGCTTATCGGTGCATCTAAAACACCCAGCATTGGAAAGGTCAGCTCAACCCCGTATTTATGGCCGCCGCCGAATTCCATGCCCTCGGCCAGGATCTGCGCTCCGAATGTTTCATTGGTTTCCATATAATTGCGGACAATATAGTCTCTGAATTCCCGGTCAAGGACCAGGGTCTGCTCTCTACCACTTCTGAAATACCGGGAGGCATAAGTGCCGCCTGCACCGGGTGTAAATTCCATTTTTCCATTATTAGCAAGCTTATACTCGATAGAGTTGATTTCAGCGCCCAGGTTACGACCGCCTTCAAAGGTTGTTCCGTTATAGGTGCCGCCGATATTGAATATCATTTCTGACACCCGCAGCGGTGTTTCAACCACACG
>CAYFKW010000015.1:69892-86734 GCA_964343845.1 uncultured Desulfobacula sp.
AGGTCATCCATGCTACAGCAGTGGGTGCATAAAGGACTCTATACGTCCGGTTGTCAGTTAAACCGCCGGGCGCAGTAATGGTGATTTCTGCCGGAGTCGCAGCCGAAACCGCAGAAAAAGCAACCTCGGTCCAGACGCCAGCGGTCAGTTCAACCTTGATCTGGTGAATAGAATCCAGCCGCTCTTGGGCACTTGATCCTTCCACACCATTGGCAGCAAGAATCAGTGAGGTGGCATTCTCAGCCGCAGTGATTTCTTCCTCAATCACAGATGCATCGTGTTTCCCGGTACCGATGGCTTCACCGGCCAGCGTGCACCAATCATCCTTTGAGAAACCCGCTGTAAGGGAATCAACAAAAAAGGAGGCAAATCGCTCCCGGACAATAGTTTCTCCCAACCGGTGCGCGCCCGTAAATGACGGCAAAGACCTGTTAACATCCAGATCACCGGCAAGCGGCAGGATCGTGTGCAGATACCCGATATCCACGGCACTGGGCGTGCTGTTACCCAATCCAAAGGATAACAGGAATGCAAAATGCTGGGGCTGCGCCTTTTTAAAATTAAAGGGCAGTCTCGCCGTTCCGCCAAGATCATAAATATTGTCCGGTTCTTCCTTGCCTGTGGCTTCATCTGAATTGTCCTCCCGCCTGGGGACCAGGCTGATGAAGTCCTCAATGGACGTGAGCAGGGAAAGATCCAGGGTCTGTTCAACATTAATCCCAGTTTCCATGCTCCCCGCAGATACGGCAATCATATTGTGTTTTGCGCGAATTGATCTCATGATTTCTTTCCTTTCCCGGAACTGATTTTGGGTTTAACATTTACGTTTAACTTGACGGCACTGAACCTTTTCTCATACCCCTTTGGCGCCTTTTCGTATTCCGTATTCGGCTTAAAGGTTTTGCCCTTATCCGGCCCGTCTACGATTGTAAAAGCCTCCTGGCCTTTTTTAAGAATGACCATGTTTATCCCTCTCTTTCGTATTGATAAAATAGCCCCCTGCGAAGCAGCAGCTCTTTTTCCTTGTACATCATGAAAATGGGTGTTTTTTTCCTGGGTTTGGGAGACACTTCATATCCGGCAACCGTGTTGCTGTCGAGCTTGACCTTAATGGTGTCTCCTTTTTCAATAAAGTTCAGGATGCAGGAGTCCCCCGGGACCAGCTTGTCATAGTAGTAAATTTCCACTTCAAGCTCTTTTTCATCAGCACCCCCCATAGCGTCATGCTCTATTTCTTCCCCGGCCCGGATACCGATACAGGGGAATCTCACCCCGCCTGGAATGATGTCCGGAGACACAGTAAAAAAAATATCGCTTTTACGCAGTCCTGGAAAAACACCCGTAAGATCTTCTTTAAGCTCTGTCAGCAGTTCCTTCATGAACCCCTCATGCCCAGGATGATAAAATCTTTTGCAGTTTCAATGAATTCCTGGATGTCCTCATCATTGAATCCCAAAAACTCACGCTTCTGGATGGTAACGCTATGGTTTCTGCCTGCTTTACCGCCGTAATTGTGAATGGCTGCATATTCCTTGTCCGAATAAACACTTGCGCTTTTTTTATCCGAATCCGGGTGGACCAGGCGAAGATAACCGTCCTGCTGGAGAATCTTGTCTATTTTGTTCAGCTTTGCCTTGCGGGCCTTGGTTACATCGGATAAGGGCGCCCAGGGTGATCCGTCCGGGGCCTGCTCTTTTTCAAAGCGTTCATCGGTCCGGTTCACCATGTATTCAGCAAAAGATTTCATCACCGGCGACATATCATTGATACGGCCAGCCGCACCCTTGATCAGGTCCTGGAGATCTTTATCTGTGTATGTGAATTCAACACCTGCACCGGCCATGGTTAAAACCCCTTTAATGAATCCCTGGAAAATTTGCGGTCGCTTGAATCAATGGAAACCGAATCGCCGCTGGACCCGGATGGTGCAGATGCAATCCCCGGAATCTTTGCCTTGCCCGCCGCAACCTTTTCAAGCCATTTGACCGCATCGTCATACTTATTCCTGATGCCTTCAGGAGCAGCCCGGCCCCGGCGGGTATAGATCTTGTAAATGGCAATATCAACGGCATAGCCTAAAATGATATCCGGGACAGGTAGAACCGGCACGCTGTATCTCGAAGCAATGAGAGAATCAATATACGCATCAGCACCTGAAATCGCTTTGTCTGTCGCATTCGTATTTATAATTCCCTGGTCATGATCATCAGTGTACCGGATGATCTCTTCCTCATCCATCATGTCCCGGATATCATCAAGTGTGCAATAGGCCATTATTCAGCCTCTTTCTGAATTACTGCCCAAGCCTCATCCCGCTGCGCTGCCGTAACCTGCTGTTTTAAAATCGCAGTCATGGCAGCAACATCAGGAGCGCCGGAACCGATTGTTTTGCCGTCTTCAATGGCTTTCTTGCCTGCATCAACAAGATCTTCAAGGCTCGGTCCTTCAGGCGGCTTATTTCCGGAGCCATCCGGATCACCAGCGACCATAATGATATCCGGATCATTATTCAGGATCTCCAGTTCTTCTTCTGTAAATTGATCATCCGGGAACTCTTTTCCTTTGGAAGAGTGGACAACACCACACCGCCTGAACCCGTCTGTTTTTGATTGAATAAAAAGCATAGATACTCCTCCCAAAAAGGTGCCGGATAACCGGCACCTTGATAATTATTTGGATTAAAGTTTAGCCGGTTCCTGTAGAGCCGTATCCTGTCTGCCAGAATCCGTATCCAGCCGAGGCTTCCGCTTCAGCCCCAAATTTATATTCCCCTTTCATGAAGACGTCATCGGCTTCAGGATTGGTTTGGGAGACGAAATGTGCTGCTTTGGTTTCCTGGTAAATAAATGGTTTTACCGGCCTGGTAGTGTCTAAAAGAAACCAGGCAGTGTCGGAAGATAACCGGCCATCGCAGACAACTTCAGCCATCCCCTTGTATGGGTTGGGAGTATCGTCTGCCAGTTTGTCATTTGTCATAAGCTGGATGGCAACAACCTCAAGTGCAACCGGGACCAAAAGAATGTTTGGCCGGATATTAAGATTTCTGCCGTCATCGTCTTTAAATTTACGCATAGCTGTTCGTGCAGCTCCAAAAGACGCATTCGCAGCAGCCAGGGTTGCATTCGATAATACAGCCGTCCCCCTGTTGCTGACTGAAACCACGTTGCCTTCATTGCCGACCGGATGATCTGTGTCTATGAAATTCTGGCCGTCAAAGCACTTGTTAACAAATGCTCCATTAACCACCTCATAAACAAGTTCGTCAGGAAACTCCTTGCAACTGACTCCCGCACTTTTGACCTGGGGTTCATAGATCCCGACCTGGTCACGCTCTATGTGCTTTCTTTTTACGGCAATAGTAGTTTCCCAATCCTCGGCTGATATGGTGTATTTAAATGCTTTCAGGGCTTTAATTACTTTGTCCCCGATCCATCTGCGCATTTTAGGAAAATTGGACAGCCATGCATAGTCCGCCTCTCCTGAAGGGGCAGGAACCTTCATGGCAATTTTCTGCCAGGTGGACGGGGCCTCAGTAAAGGCTTTGTTGAAAATAGTTTTCAACGTGAAAAAAAGCCCCGCAAGATTTGCTTTATTGATAATCATTTTAACTGATCTCCTTTATTTCAATTAAAGATTAAATCTCTACCCAAACGCCTTCGGATTCGAGATCAACGCATTTGCCAGCAACGATATTGTTCACACCTCCGTCGCTATCCACTGTCGAGGCATCATTGACGTAAACGTCTGTGAATAAATGGGCCTGGGCTACGGGGTTGGTTCCGTCATTGGCAAAAAGAAATGCTTTTTTCCTTCTGACCAGGGCGGTTTTCTCTCCGTCCGCCCCGGAAGTGTTGTCAATGGTTTCTTCACTCATACCCACAACTTTAAGCCCGGCAGCATCAGATGCAGGAACCAGATATCCTGCTGCGTTAAGCGCCGCAAGTTTCCCTGTTTCAATCAGGGTGCTTGCTGCAACTTTATACCCGATCAATTCTCCGTCTTTTCGTGCTGTGTTGCGATCAGCCATGGTTCACCTCCACGCCATATTTTTCAATATCTTCCTTGCTGACGCCCATCTGGGATGCCACAGCAAGGGTTGCCTCTGTAATTTCTCTGCCCCCTGGCTCCTCTTTTTTGCCGGGAAGTTTTGAAAGAGGCACGACCACCGAAGCCTTCTCCACAAAGGTATTAAATCCCTTGTGATCGTCTTTGGCGTAGTTTAAAGCCCAGGGTTTCTGATCCGGTGTAACTTTGCCAGCTTTCATGGCTGCCTCTACCGCTTTTGTTGCTTTTTGATCAGCCAGTTCAGCCTGGAGCTTGTTAAATTCCTCCCTGGAGACGCCGCTCTCCTTGCTCTGTTTCAGGGCAAGAATATTCGCCACTATTGTGGACACGTCATCATCCTGCTTTAAACCCAGGGCCGCGATAATTTTATCCGGAATGACTTCAATGGTTTTGTCACCCGGCACCTTGACTCCGGCCTTTGCGCAAGCGGCCAGAATCTCCGCATCTGTGGCATCATCCTTCAACCCCAGGGCGGCAATCAATTGCTCACGATTCATTGGTTCCTCCTTGTTAAATTCCGTTTCCAGTTTTGCCTCAAGCTTTGCCAGAATCGGTGTTAAATTATTCGTAAGGGGCCTGTTGGTCAGCGCAACGCTGTCCAAATAACAAACCCGTTTATCTGATTTGCGAATACCGAAAACAGGAGAGAAGTATCTGTATTCCTTTTTTGCAATGTATTGTTCGGCTCTCTCAGTCCATTCAACTTTTGCTTTGATCCCCACACCGTCTTCCCATGCCAGTTCTTTAATCCATCCGGCTGCCGGAGCCTCCACAGATTGAACCGACTGATGCTCATAATCCCAATGAATCTCATTGCCACGAGCCGCGATAAAAGCTTGGGTCAGCTTGAAGGCTGTCTCATCCACCAGGAATTCAACACCGTCTGCAAGAGTCCCTAATCCTGCTTTAAATAGGAGTACCCATTGCGGTGCCTTGGAGCCCTCACGGCTGATTTTTGCGATCAAATTCAAAATTTTATGCATTGCAATTTTCTCCAAAAAAGATTAATGTTTATGTATGCAAGCAGTCATTTTCGGCTAACCTGGCCTTCGGTACTTATCGTTGATGAGCCAGCAGGGATCTGCCGACCCTGTGCTTGCTTTTTTTATTACCTGACCCGTTCAAGCTTTCTCCTTATTTGCCGGTCCGCTCTTCCCGGATCTGTTTCAAACAGCGTTAAATAAAAATTTTCTTTTTTATCCCGGGTCCGCTTTAGCGCAGCCCGATACAGCTTGCCGTCCTCTTTCAGGTATATGAGCCGCGTATCTTTTTGTTTGTAGACTTCGCCTGTCTCAACGATCTCGGGGATCTTTTGATAATCTTCCAGCCTGACTTCAGGGTGCGCTTTTTTGTGTTCGTTTAAGCTGGTTTGTGAAAACCACACTGTCTGCGCTCTGGTTCCTAGGGCAGCCTTGTCGACATCGGAAAGGACTGCCACAGGAAATTCCCCTTTGATCTTCCCGCCATAAAACATGGAGAATACAGGCCCTGAAATAAACTCATCCATAAACGACCGGGCAATATCATAATCAAGGGATTCAAACCGGTCCGCCAGGATCTTATAGGACCTGTCCCTGGCTTTTCCCACATTGTAATCAAATCCAGGGTCAATCCCGATCGGCACTTTATGGATGTTGCCGTCCCGGTCTTCCCAGTCCCGGTATTCAATCTTCGGAGCCGTATCCGGTCCGCTTTTTCCTTGCCTTGCCAGGTCACGCCTGGACAGTGAAAAGATCCGTCAGGATCAGCCCCAGCCATTGGGCGTGTAATGCGTATCCCACCAGGGATCGTCATGTTTCAAAGTGGTACCGTGCCAGGCCAGGTGTTCATGCCTTGGATTGACAGACCCGCCGTGGCGGTACTGCCAGTATGGCCGAAGCGCAACCACGTCCGGGTCTTTCATCTGGGTATACCGACCGGCCATATATGAAGACCGCAGGTTCTGGTCAAAAATTACCTTGGACCGCCAGTTGCGACCACCCTTGTAAACCCACCCATGCTTTTCAACTATGGAATCAAAGTTTTTCCTGAACTGGGCAAGAGTGGTGCCTTTGGAAATCGCTTTATCCACTGCGCCTCGCAGATCCGTGAGTAGCTCCGCCTTCATGGCGCCTGCCACCATGAATCCTTTGGCGTGCTGGCTTTTCATCAGGTCATCCCAATGTTTTGTGGGGATGTTGACTTTCTGCCTGAAAAAAGCGATCGCTTCCTTAAAGGGCTTGCCGCCATATGTCTTCCGGGCATCAACCATCGACCTTCACCTCATATCTGCCTATCAGATCCGTGGTGGTCATGGCCTGGGCAATCAGTTTTCCAAGTTCGGCAGAATCCATATTGGGGAAGGCATCTGAAAGGGTGTCCCGCACCTCTTCCAGGGAACCGGATTTAGCCATTATTTTTTTAACGGCTGCCAGGAGGTTTTGAACCAGGCTGTCAGATTCTTCTGAAAGTCTGCCTGAAACCTTGTCGAGAATGTCGAGATTTTCGATTCTCGAATCGTTCAGGGAATTTGCAGCCACATATAGCTTGGATTCAACAGGCGTTGATTTTTCCTTAGTTTTTGGGCGAAGGAGTTCTTCATCTTTCTCAGGTGTGGGGATATTATATTTTTTCCGGACATGGGACGCTGGTATATCCATTCGATCGGCAAATGTATCTATAATCTCAGCATGCTCTTTTGCATCTTCTTTTTGAAATTTACCCTCATAGGTTGGCAGTGCCTTATCCCACCCGTAATTGAATCCGACATAAGGCCTGATCACTTGAGAGCGAGCAGTGCCGGCAGTGGCTCTGCAATCCGCATTTATCAAATCGATCCTGACATCGTTGTGGACATTGCCCAGGGCATAAGCCCCCTTGCCATCTGAATCCGCAGTCAAGGTGGCCCCCAGGATGGCCTTTGACATTTCTTTGTTGCCAAACCGGGCCAAGCCTTCATAAAGGTCAGAAGAAACAGATCCGCGATTGCTTTCGACAAACTCAATTTCAGTATTCTTTGATATAATTCCGGCTGCATCCGATCCTATAGTTTTAACCGCCAGCCATAATGCTTCCTTGTCTTCATCACCAGCGCCAGGATCAAACTTGCCAATGCGAAGCGGCATGCCGTATACTTCGCAAAACACAACCCAATCCTTAATGGAATAATTTTTAAATAAATACCACCAGGCACAAACTCGGAGGATTCCAGACCGTGTAGGGTGGCCGGATTTACCCCCATATCGATGCAGGATAGTTTTCCAGGCAGGGATTTCAATACCCAGAGGAGCATCATCTGTAATAAGACGCGGTATTTTAGATAAAACCCCTGTCGTGTCTGTAAATAAAAATCGTTTTTGCTCGATAGGCTCAAAGTTCTCGATTGCAGCCTGGTTTTCAGACACGTCCCAAAAAATTTCAAGCGCTGAAAACCCTCTTCCAACCGCCTCCTGAAGAGAAACCAAAACATCCGGCCAGTCAGTTCTTCTTAAAATGTTCTTTTCAACGTCTTCGGCAATTTTAACGTCTTCAGCACTATCGCTGGCGGGTGTGAGAGTGAAATCTGCATCCAGGATAACGTTTCGGCGTTTGCTGATCTCTCCGATTAAATGAGCATCTCTTTCTTCTAATTGTTCAAACAATTCAGCCTGACGATGCATATCACCGGTATCTGCCTCTTTAAAAACAGCCGCAAGCTGTTCTGGTGTCAGTCCGTCAGCAACATAATCCCGCCAGGCATCTGTCAAAGGAGCCGTTGCAAGCGGTCGATGCTCTGGCGCCTTTTTTATTTTTGGATATGGCCTGCCGAATTGATCTAATATAGTCATAATTAAAAACACCCCGCTTTCTTGAATCGCCGTGACATTACTGTTTTATAATCAACCGGGCCGGATGTATTATTGGATGCTGCCTGGGTGGCAAGCGCTTTTGCCCAGAAATGATCGGCATGGCCGGTCTTGTCAGTTTTTTCCGCATCAAACCGGAAATGCTTTGTTGTGGTGGCATATTTCTTAACGCTGTGAAGGGAATTACGGATGGTGTTGGACGGCGGGATCGCGCTGCCCCTGTCCTCAAAATTCTGTTTTAAACCGGTTGCAAGGCTTTCCTTGTTCCCTGCAGTAAACGGAATGCATTCCACCCGGTCACCGTAAAGGTCTTTTGCATTTTCCGCCAGCATGGCGCCGATGCCGGTTTCATCAACTCCGGCCCGCCTGAATCCCCTGACGCTTAAAATGGTCTGCAGCACCTGCTCCTGGATAAAGAAGGGTGTGGCTTTCAATTCTATGACTGCCACGGTCTGGAGGATATCGTTAATCTTCTGGTCGACCCATATGACGGACAGGTCTTTTTTACGGCCGATATCCATGCCCACATACAGATCCCCGAGGAACTGGATATCCTTAAAAATATGTTTTGGCAGCTCCGGTCTGAACTTTGTTTTTTTGTATTGCAGATAGTTGACCGTGGCCGCTTTGATCAGGGAGTCTACCCAGTCCGGTACCGGCTGCAGCCTGACATCCTCAACAGAGGAAATAAGCTTATGGGTCAAAAAGGCTGACACTTCGTCAGACGGTATGCAGCCGAATTCCTCATCCCAGGCATCATCATCATTGAGTGCCAGTTTCAGATCCTCAGGCTCAATGGGCTGGCCTTCTTCGTCTTTGAGTTCAAGCCCCATCTCAACTGCATCGTAAATACTGTAAATATGTTTGCTCCAGCCGCCACGGTCTCCCACATATTCAAACTCCCTGCCGGTAAATTTCTGCAGTGTAGGTGCTGAAAAAAACATCTCATAAAACTTGTTGTCCTTGCCCTTGAATGTGGAGATCATCCGGATCTTGTATCCCCTGGTCACGGTTGGAAACATGGCGGACCAGATCTCCCTGCTGTCCCGGTGAAGGGCAAACTCATCCAGGATGATATTGGCGCTCCAGCCCCTAGCTGTGTCCGGATTGGCAGGCAGGCCCACAAGCCTGGACCCGTTAGGCAGGTTGATTTCAAGCTGTTTGTAAATGGTCTTGCCATCTTCGGACAGGAACTCGGACTCCTCAACAGCGATAGCTTCAAGAGCAACATCAATGGCCTTCATGTGCATTTTTGCCTTGTTGATCAGCTCCTTGGACTGTCTTTCCCCGGCAGATAACAGCACCCAGGTGGTGTTTGCGTTTTCTACACAGTCCAGGACCGCTTCAAGAGATGTTGAAAAAGATTTACCGCCCTGGCGGGTGATCACCCCGATCTTAAACCGGCTCTTATCTTCCACCCACTGTTTTTGATAATCCGTGAGAGGGATAATCGGTTTCTTCGGTTCCAGGACATTGACATCGTCTCCTGAAGGGTCAACGTTCTGGCTGGCAACATTCTTTCGCCGGTCCGCAGGGGTGGATGCAAACGCCATATCGGCAAAAAGAAAAAAGAAGCCGATAACAAAGGCAACCAGAAGATATCTGAGATATGATTTATTTTGTAATGCCATAAATATCCTTGATGGTTTGAATCGCCGCTGGGTCAAGTTCTTTAATCTTCCTGGGTTCTTTGCTCTTCTTGGAATATTGCTGCTTCAGATCAGTGAGCAGCTTGAATCCGTCTTTTAAAATTTTAAGCTGTTTGTCATCCATGGTACTGGGGGATGAGATAATTTTTCTTGCTGAAAATTGAATCGCGCCCCAGACTTTGTCCACAAGGTCTTCAGGATCTGCAAACTCCATCTCAGGCAGCTCCGGTGGATCTTCCTTCACGCTGTCAATCTTTTTAAGTGCGATATCCAGCTTTTCCATGGCAGCAGCCGCATATACATCCTGGGGGTCTTTTGTATCAATGGCATTCTGCAGAAGATCCGCCCTGAGGAGCATTTTATTTTCTTCTATGGAATTCTGGGCCCGCCGAAACTTTTTCCGCCGTCCAGACCATTCCTCTTCTGATCCCCAGCGCTTAAGCTGAGAAACGGAAACACCGGTTATTTTCGAGACCTGGTCGTACGTTTTACCATTGACCACAAAAAGGCCCCTGGCATTTTCCCTTATCTCCCAGGAATATGCTTCTGCCATTATTCAGTCCCCAGGGATTCGTTAATGTTGGCGATTTCTTTGGTCACTGCATCATAAAGAATGATGGCATCCTTCAGCCTGATCGCCTGGTCATAGATAAGAGATCCGTTCAGCTCCGTAATCGGGGCATGAGGGTTCAAATCCATCCTGAGTGCATGCCTCAGTTCCTTGATCTCTTTTTCAAGCTTTTGGGCCTCGAACTTTTTTTTCCGTCTCTGGTCTTTCCAGATCGCCTGTTCCTGATTCATGAGCCTCTCTTTGGTCCTTTCTCCCTGATAACGGGACAAAACAAATTGTTGTCTATTTTTTCAACCAGCTTGGAATACACGAGTGTGTTATTGACGATAATGTCCGACATGGCACCGGCTGTTTTTTCATACCGCTCAACCAGCTCAACATTGGATTGATAATACCGGGTGACCTGGCCCACATCATCTTTGTACTGCAATAAAATCTTGTCAGTATCTGTTTTGTACTGCTTTAGAATTTCTTCGGTCTGTTTCTGGTAGTGCGCCATCCTCCGGCCATCCACATACCAGAAAATCACGATTAATCCGGGCAGCCCCAACACATTGACAATGGCTATGATCTGCGGCAACGACATCTCGGCAAATAGCGGCATCATGTTTTCTCCTTTTCAGTGCTCAAAAGTTCAAAATGGGCAAGATCATTAAACCGCTGATCATTCACATCATTGTCACCATCCCAGTCACCGCCCCAGCGGATCTTGATCCCAAGCTGGGAAGCTTTCCCTTTTACAAACCCCGCAAATGTATAAAATTGGTTGGGCTCATCCCAAGGAATGCCTTTTTGATCGATCCACGGACCCACATCAACGGCCATGGAGGGAAGCTGGTTGTGCTTGCTTTTGGGCCACTTTACTTTTGATTTGCCCTGCTGATATTTTTGATTCTGTTGCCGTCTGTTTCTGTGACCTTTCAAGATTGAACAGTCATACTCTTTGACGACTTCAATGAATAACTCTCGAAGTAAATGGTGGCAGGTGTCTAAGCGGTCTTGTGATTTGATTGAAAATTTTGGCATTACATTTGTCTCTCCTGCATACGAAATTGACTGAAAATAATTTTAAAATCGTAGGCAGGCTAAACTACAAATGGTGGGAGTTACAGGAAGATATTTCAAAAAAACACTTCCCCCGGAGCCGAGGATCTCAACTCCGGGGGAAGGTTAGTGATAGAATTTTTTTCGTATTATTTTAAGATATTGTTTTGAAACAAGTACATGACCAATCCAATTAAAACGACCATCATAGCTGAAATTCCGGCAGCAGTTGCAGTGTATTTTAATAATTTTGAGTTCAACCTGTCATTCACTTCAATATCCCGGTCACGGAATACTTGTTTTAAATCATCAATGGATTGCTGGCGTGTAGCTACTTCCATGGATAGAGAATCTTTTAATTCACCAAGGTTCTTTTTAAAGTCATCAAACCACTTTTTATTTGAATCGAATTTTTCTTTAATTTTTTCCAGATCGTCTTTCATGTTTTTAATCTCACTCAGCAAGCTTTGGTTCGAAGTAGGCTTATACTTTTTAATTGTTTTTACTAAATCATCAGGAAACTTGTCTATCCTGGCATCAGGCTGTGGGAAATCATCAGTTTCAGAATCATTGAGTTTATAAAACATAATAGAGGATATTTTCCTGCCGGGTAGGATGGGAAAGGGTTCTGATGAAAAATTAAAAAGTCCAAACAACAGTCTTCCGCAATAGCGAGGGTCTACAACAGAGCCTCCCAATACCATTACACCTTCGTGATTCATTTTCCTTTTAGAGACAATAGTTGCTACCATGTTTTCAGGCAAACAAATAATTTCTTCAGTCAAAAGAAAAACGATTTCTCCAGGTGCAACGCTTAACTTTTCCCTAGTTTCATAGTTTAGTTCATCAATTTCGACAGCGTTTTGGAAATCTCCGCTTAACAACATATTGCTTATACGAAGATCGTATTTTATACCCTCACAATTATCTATTTTAGCATTTTGAAGAATTTTACCTTCGTTGACGAAATCATGAAGCTTTTCTCCGGTGATGAGCTGCATATGATCCCCTCTGTTTGAGTTTATATCTCTTTTAAATATATTATCCATAAACTGTCAACTCCTTTAAAAAAAAGATATAAAAACATGCGTGTTAATTCCACTCTCGTGTAGGCTCAGTTAATTCTATCAAACCCATTTTTTCTCATTTGAATATGATTAAAGACACTGTGCCTTAAAGCTCTGTCGGCAATACAATTGTTGATAACTTTAATGATAAGGTTGCTTTTTTTAACTGGTAGTCCATCTCTAATCACAGCGCTCACTATGGCTAAATAAATCTCAATGCTGTCAGCCAGTTGTTGCGCTACAGTCCTGTGTTTTGATGATATTTTAACAATTTTAAATCCGTTGTCTTTCAGCCATTTATGGAATTTTTTGGCTGAAAAAGGACAGGCATCGCCTGCATGGCAACTAAACATAAGGAGGTCACAATTCACATCGACACAAAACTCATATTTTTTGTATTCTTGTATCATTTCCCCATCACCTTCCGCAAACTCTGCACTTGTTAGTATTAAAACGCTTTCTTACGATTTGGTCTGCCAAAAAGGCCACCGGCAGAATCCAGTCCCATCCGTTTATTTCATAAAACCAGATGCAATCTCTAATGGTGTCGGCCGCTGCCAGATCACGGCCACACCTATCATCATCCATCTGTAATCGGCCCTCTTTTGGCCTTTTCTCCGGTTGGATCACAGATGCCCCTGAGTATCTGCCTGGGAATTTTGGTTTCCGCTGGCTCGGCCTGCATGTGTCTCCCAGGGTCCCACATGCGCCATATGGCCTCTCAGTTAACTTAGGGGATCGTGGCATCATATTTAAGCTCTTTATAGTATGCTTATTAATCAAAACAGCGTCATCTGCTGACGATCACTTTTAGAATTGTTCTTTTTACTCTGTTTTCCAGTGGCTTCCCTGCAGGCTTTTCTCCAGGCTTTGTAACCGGAACTCGTATGTCCATAATAGATACGCTTGCAGTATTCCTGGTATCCCATACGAAGGACTTTCCGGACGTATTTTTCCTGTTTAAGATTCACACCCTGGAGCAGTTCATGTACGATATCCCTTGCCGGTTGTATTAAATTGCTCATGATTCACCATTTGATGAGCAGCCCATGGAAAGGCAACCCGTGTTTTTTCTGAAAAAAATCAAAAAAGTCATTAACCGAATCAAAGCCATCAGCCTTTGCAAACTCTTTTTTCTCATTAACACTTAGATGCTTGATACCAACAACAACAAACAAATCATCTTCTATTGTAATTTGTTCGGTGGATTTGCAGATGTCTTCTCGAAGCTTTCGGCATGCAGCCGTTCGCAAACCAGTATATTGATAAAGGGTCTGCCCTGGTCTTGGGTCTTTTCCGTCTTTTCTGAAAGCCCGGATTGTTTGTCTTTTAATACCGGCCTCAACCAGCGGGGCAAACTGTTTTTTATATCCTAATAATGGCATTAGAATATCTCCAGTTGTTCTTCTTTGATTTTCAAATTTATCCGTTTTTGAGTCCTGATGATTTCCCTGACATGCCGTGTTGTAAGATTATATATGGAAGCAAGTTCCCTGTAACGATAGCCTTTTTCTTTGAATTCTTTATAGATTCGTCGGTCCCGACCCATGCGGATGACGGACTCTGCTTTGGGCACATAAACAGAGTCACCACCAAAAATCTCAACGATCTTTTTAGTGGCTTCCAAACCCAAGACTTCAACCAGAAGAGACATGGTCTCATCTTTAAAATCTTCCTTGGATACGTCATCCCAATGGCTCATTGATCAATCCTTAACCCTTAAAGCGCTGCAAAATCCAGGCTGATATTATTGGGTGCAGCATCCTTATTCTCTTGTGTCTGAAACCGGATATAGGATTTTGAACCAGCCACCTGGATGCTGTCTGTTACAGCCTCCATTGCTTTTTGCCAGTCTTCGTCTTTAATATCCAGTTGCCGCAAACCCAATATTTTCTGAAGGTTGAATTTACCTTTTTTATCAACGGAAAAAGCATTGTTAATAAGTGTCCTTACCTCAGATCTGCTGTCCTTTGTCCAGGCAATAAGGCAGTCATCTATCATCTTTTTTGCTACCAGAAGCCGTTCATCATGGGTTTGATACTCAGCAATCTGGACCAGGACATTTAATTTTTTATCATAAGTAGACAGCTTGATATTTCCTTTTTCACCGCCCATGCTGACGCCATACTCATTGGCTGACAACTCCACAAATGCCTCAATCTCTTCTTTTGCATGGCTCTTGAACTCTGCCATTACCTTTTGGACAACAACCGCCTTTTTAATAAGCGCTCTCACTAAATCATCACGGATTTTGTCAATTTCTTTTACATTGTCGACATGAACCAGACGGCCCTGGCCGTCCATCATAAAATCTTTGAACTCCGGAGAATCCTCTTTGTTTTTTTTCCGTTCATGATTGGCTTTCTGGCAGGCTTTGCACCACGAGCTGTGCTTGTCTGCACTTTTGGCATCATAGGAAAAATTATCCAGGGTCACTTCCAGAAGGGTATCACCTATATGCATTTTGCATGCACAATCTTTAAATTGTTTACTTGTCAAACCGTCTCCCTCCTATTATGGGTGCCTTTAAACGAGGCACGTTCTCTTTTGAATAGACTGAAACTACACTGTCGGTGTAGTGATCAACCGTGAGCAGCAGATCCTTGTCGACGTTCCAGTAAATACTTAAGGTTTTAATCGTAAAACCCGGGTAGATGAACTGCTGCCCTGTCTGTATTTCAGCACTTTGTTTTAGGATCTCCAAAACCGTGTGAAGGCTTGGCACCATACCGACATCCTTTTCCCAATTTTCGATGAAATTTTTTGTCAGCCTCACGGTTCAGTTTCCTTTCCTTTTCCGCACCCGGTTCTGGTGGATCACAAGCGCCTGCAGCACTTTGTTAAGCTCCTTTCCCTTGACCCACATCACGTTTGCAATGCCGGTCTGTTTTTTGGCAATGCCGTCCACATATTCCCAGGTTTTCTTTAAATCAAGCCGGATGGCATTGATTTTTCTCATGACTCTTCTGTCACCTTCAGGCAGGTTGTCAATCTCACGAAATCCTTTGATATTTGGCACATAACCAAGCGCCTTAAACCGGTTCATGATCCTGGTAAAATCTTTATTTGTCAGATCAACAGAAGAGGTGACACCGGCACAGTCCATCAGCTCTGCCTCATATTCCTTCCGGGACATACCCAGTTGACTCTTTGCAATATGGATGGCTGCTTTTTTACCGTTGCTGATCATGCAACCTCCTTGTTGGCCTTTAACACGCTTTCAAAAAGCCGACCGTCTCGCTCTCCGAAATGGTCCCTGGCGCAGTTCGGACAAAAATAAGACCCGCAATGATAACAGCGAAACAGCTTTATCAGCTCAAAGCCCTGCTTACACCCCCTACAGGGAACAGGCTCCTTTTTTAAGGCAGCCCGATATGATTTTGCAGCCCAGTCCAGGTTTTCGAGGTATTGGTCTTCAGTAAGGCAGATGCTGGTTTTACTTAGCCGGGCAATGGCTTCTTCTATCATTTTAGATACAACATAATTATCTTTGATTTTTGGCACGACATGCTTTTGAATGCTCTCAATCAGAACATGGGAGCAAACATTTTTACAGGCCGCCTCTATAATGCTCATGTTTTTATCCATAGCTGTTCACCTTTCCAAGGCGCAGGATGCCCTTGTTTTCCGGATCAAGTGTTGACAATGGAATGACAGATCCTGATGCACATTTAGGGCATGGACTGCTCATGTTCGATGCTTCCCAGATATGTCCACAGTCATTTTCAAGGCAGACCATCACCTCCATAAAAGACAACTTTTTACCTTTGGGTTTAAACCACCCTGTTGTTGTTCTGTTTTTCATTCAGTCTCCTTTCTTGACAGCAGCAGCCCCGAAGGGCTACTATTGTCAATGTGATACGGGTATGTATTGCATTTTCGGCCTGGGATCAGGATGTTGCAGCATCCTCCAGGCCGTTCTTAATCTGTTCAACAAGCTTTAAGGCTATTTCACCTGCCTCCTGATCACGGATGGCAACCCCTGAACAGATCAGCCGGTTCAGGTTAACCACAGCCATTACAAGAGGGTCTGGCTTAAACGTTTCAAGTTTAGGATTTAAAGCCTGTTTCTCTCCCTTAATTGTCAAACGATAAAGTTTTTCACGGCTGCCGGGAACCGGCCTGACGCCAGCATTCTTAATGAAACCATCCGCTTTAAAGGCACGGAATAATTTGTAAATATAATTTACGGTAGATCCGGACAATTTAGCGATATCAGAGGCAGAAAATGACGGCCTGATACCCATGGCACGCCAGACCTTGTCTGTTATATCAGCCAGTGGTTTTTCAACTATATCGGAAAACTGATAAAGGCCGTGTCCGATGCGAATCAGATACCCCTGATCAACAAGAGTGTTCACCGCATAGACGACCTGATCCTGGCTGAGATCAAGGCTCTTTTTGATCTGCTTTTTTTGGACAGTTCCGTTTACTGCCGCAAAATTCCTGACCATTTCTGTTGCTTTCATCTTTATAATCCCTCTTCAAGAGTCGGTGAGATACGTCTGTTTGGAAGGCGTTCCACCATGTCAAGCTCAATGGTATCTGTGTTGTTTGCCCGGCCCAGGCGCTCAAGGTCTTTCATCAGGCCATACAGAAGCCTGAAAGACCCCTGGCAGCGC
>CAYFKW010000015.1:86744-88394 GCA_964343845.1 uncultured Desulfobacula sp.
CGCCTGACAAGATCCCTGGCTGCTTCAGGCCGAATAGTGAGGCTGCACGCCTTGATACCGAAAAGGACCACATCTTCAGACAATACAGGGCCGAATTCAACTTCACGGATGACCCGTTCCCAAATTCTACGCCTGGATTTAAGATGTGCATACAGGCTCGGCTCTCCCATTAAAATAATCGGGGCCCCGGTCATGTCGTGAATATCCCTTAAATGCTCCACATTCCCGATCGCCAGCCGGTCTGCCTCATCCATGATAATGGTTTTTGGTTTTTCTTTGAGTTCTTCGATAATGGTCCGTTTTGCCTTGTCCACGCGGTGCGGTACCATGCCGTTTAACTTCTGGCAGATTCCGGCCAGCATCGCCCTGGGCGTCCAGTCCTGGAACACGCGCACATAAACAGACTCCGGTGTCTGGACACAGTATGTCTCTGCACACATTGTTTTCCCCCGACCTGCCAGCCCCCAGCCCACCATCAGGCCGGGCTGGCCTTTTTCAGTGTCTGCCACAACATTGGCTGCATCACGGAATGCCAGCACTCTGCTGGTTTCAATAAATACGTTTTTCACTGATCCTCCTTTAATTAATGTTATAAACAAGTTTCAAGTCTTCAAACCGCTGCCGGTAATGCTTGAATTCAGGAGCGGTTTCAAATTCTTTCATGAATTTTGAATCTTCAGGATCTGGATTTCTTTTATGTTTATTAACCAGCTTAAAACACCATTCATAATGCTCAAGTTCTGTGCTCCAGAATTTCGGGCGATCGATTTTGGGCAAGGATTCATCCTCTTTTTTTGCCTTTTGAATGACGGATTCCAGCCGCTTGATTTCCCTGTCAGGCAGGGCTTTTGTCCTTTTGATAGTGTTATTATGTGCACTATCTGAAATAATGGCTGTTTTCTCTTTTTGGGGAGCAAACGGCAGGACATTCAGGCTGTCCGGAGCGTCTTTTGTAATCCCCATATGGGCCAGTTGCCTTTTATTGGCTTTGGCTAACCTGGCCTGGCGTTTGATCTCATATTCCACCTGGTCTATGGAAACCTGGTCTCCGAAAAGCCGTGCAAGTGGATGGCATGCCTGAACAGGGTAAGCTTCACCAATATAGTCGTTGTCCCTTGTATAACACCATATTTTGCTTAGATCCGCCGTATTGACCATAGCGTATAGTTTCAGCTTGGTTGAAAGGTTATGGAAAGCATCAGATTCGTAATCTACTTTCCAGAGTGTGGCCCGGCAATTTCTTACATGGATGGGAACCCGTATTAAAAAATCATGGTTGAGCTGGACCGGATCGACTCCAGATCCACGGTTGGGCAGAAATAAATCTGCCGGTGAGCAGCCTAAACCGCTGTGTTCATGATTTGAATACCATTGGAAGTAGGCATCTATGATCACTGCTGCATCTTGGATTGTCGGCACACATCCCATTGTTCGGGCCAGATGCCATGCTTTTTGAAATTTTTCATTCCTGTGCATCCAGGGCGGCTTTGTATCAATAGAATCCCCACAGTAGGACGGCATCAGGAATTCCACTTGCCCCTGGATCGTTTTAAAAAAACGTTCAACAACTTTTGAGCGGCCGTTATATGGTTTGGCGAAAATGGGAATAGTGCCGACCCTGGCATACAGGCCGGTCATCTCCTCAAAATC
>CAYFKW010000015.1:88424-89051 GCA_964343845.1 uncultured Desulfobacula sp.
TTTCGATTTAAAAGCTTTGCCGTTGTCAAGATAGACACTGTCCGGATAACGCCCCAGAGAGATAACCGCATTGCGGAAGGCAGCAAGAATTCCCCATCGATTTTCGGTCGGCATTATTTGCCACCCTGCTGGATAGCGTGATTTCCAGTCAAAAAAGACAATCAGGGTCATACGGCAGGGTGTGCCTGTAACTGGATGGAGGATGTTGAAATTAAGTGTTTTACCATCTGCCACAAGACATTGCCCCACCTCAAGCTGGTCCGGATCACGGGTGATATAAGGCGCAAATTTATCATGGTAGGCTTTCATCCCTTCTCTTGCCATACAGATCACCCCGGCGTTGAATTTTTCATAATCCCTGAGCCACCGGCGCCATGTGCTCTCATTTGCATGTTCCGGCTTTCCTGCTTTTTCAAGTGCGTATTTTGCCGCTCGAATGGCCATAATTACGGACGGCCTTGACCCGTGCAGATAACACTTCAAAAACACCTCTTTTGCAGGCTCTGACAATTTCCTGCTTTTATACTTATTGCTTCCGTGCTTCTTCCATCCGCCACGGCCATCGCACAAGCAAAGATAATTATCATTATTATTACGCAGTTTTTTATCCAGGGCATCAAGGGTTCT
>CAYFKW010000015.1:89061-93408 GCA_964343845.1 uncultured Desulfobacula sp.
CCTTGATTCCTCCAATCACCTCAAAAACTCTTGGCAAAAGCAGACCGGCATTATATGCAAGTAAAAAGTCAGCAGCAGCCTCACTTTTGTGCCCCCAGGGTGCACGTTCTTTTTCCAGCCGGAACGCATGAACCAAATTATATTTTGCAAGACCGATTTTGTTTGATTTTTTAGGAATGGGCCTGTCGTGAATAACCGAAGGGAAACTGATATCACCGGTGACGCTTTCTTTTTCAACCAGGCTCTTTTTTACATCTACAGGAAGAAGATCCCGGATAAATTCAAGCTCACTGCCGCCTTGTTTTGCCTTCTTTGATGTCGGCCAATCGTTTTTTAATGCCCGTAATTTTACGGCCCTTGTGCCAATGTTCAATGCTTTTGATATTTCTGAGATCGCAACCAATCCTGACATTTTTTAAGCTCCTAATCATCGCTTTTGATAACCTCAATCATATTGTTCAACCATCTAACAGCTTCTTTTTTAGATGTTGTTTGCCACCCGTTGTTTCTTTCTTCTGTAATGGCATCCAGCAACGCCTGGTACTGCTTTTTAAAATAGTTGCTGACCAGCTCTGTGCGTTCTATTTTTTTTCTTGTGGTTTTGATTTTCTTGGTAACGGTTTCACCCTTGACCTGTTTGACTACCTTATTAATAAGGGCGGCAGTCAGTTTCTTTTTTGGATCATTACTAAGCTCTTCAAGAACCAGCCCCCAGGCTTTGACCTGGTCGTCCGGATTGAGCTTTGTTAAAGGGCGGGTCTGGGCTTCATTTATAGGAAGGATGATTTTTTTGTCTGCAATTGCAGACATTTTTTTGGCACCAATTGGTGCCATTTTCTTTTCACACAAACCGCCTTCACGGATGCATTTTCCTCGACCGACCCCTGGAATCTTGACCCCTTTAAATTTGCGGTTGTTCATACCTTTTCGCTCAGGACATTTATGACAGATATCGTCTTGATCGCTTTGTTCTGAATCAGAAACGGTGCCAATTGGCACCATTTTATCTTTTGATTTTGTAACCAATTGGTTACATTTTGATTCATTTTTGGTTGCAATTGCAACCATTTTGGATTCAAGAAGAGTAATTGTTTGATACCCACATATCTGTTTGGTCGCATATCCTTTACTTAGATCCCACACCTCTTTACAGTATTTTTCAAACGTTTTATGCGTCTCCCGGTACAGCCGGTTATCCCGGATCTGTGCCAGGGCACTTCCCACATGCAGAAATGTGTTCAATCCGTCTCTGATGATCCTCTCACACCGGTCCAGGTTGAATTTTTCAGTGTCCGTCAAATGAGTAGTAATATCCTTGCCTTCCTGAATCAGTTCAACTGCTGTCTCTGCCATGGTTCCTCCTATGCTGCCACTTTGCCGTTTCTGAAATTTTCTTTTGGGCATCCTTTATTAATAAAAAAAGCCATCAGACCCTTTGATGTCGCATTGCCTTTAAGAAAGTTGCAGACAAAAACTTCTGAACAGCCGTATTCCTTAGCTATCTGCCTTGCCTTTAAAGGCTTTTTCATCATCCAGATTTTTACATCTATGCCAGTCATCATATTTTCCCCTGAATTTTAAGCTCTTTGATTCGGTTGCGTCCTTCCTTTATCCTGGCGTCGCTTTCCCGTTTTTCCTCAATGGCTTTCCCGATATCAAAAAATACCATTTCACTGTCATCCAGGACATTTATTCCAGACTCTCTTAAAGCTGTTTTGATAACCCTGTTGTCATTTGTGACAACACAAAATGCTGCCGCCCACTCCAAGGGGAGCCGATACCCGTTTTTTGACTCAGCAGCCCAGTTCGCAATATGGTTGAGCGTTACTTTTTCACTGAGCAAACGGGACAGTTCATCTGCAATAATTTCTCTGGTTAAACCACGTTTCTGGCAGTCCTTAAGCGTTGCCCGTATGGCTTCTTGGACAGATTCCGTTCTTCTGAAACTGCCAGCGGGTAATTCAAATGAAGGGGAATGCATGAAAGGGAGGGAAAGCTGCTCAGCCCTCATGTCATAAGCAGTGTTTCTTTTTGTCATTGCAAAAAACCTTTTAAATAAGTAAGGTTGAATAATTAAAAACTTAACCTAAATTGTTTTTATAGCAATTTTTTGCTTATTGTCAAGAGTAAATCGCATTTATTTGCTATTTTGATAGGTTTTTTTATGGTTGAATTGAATTTTCGAATAAAAGAAGCAAGGAAGTATGCAGGCCTAACACAACCGGAATTGGCTGAAAAAATAGGGGTATCACATAGGACCTTAACAGGCTACGAAAAAGATGCAAGTAAGATTACGGTTAGAATATCGCAAAAAATTGCCACTATTTGTAAAGTTAGTGAAATTTGGTTGTTAACTGGTCAAGGTCAAATGACAGGTACTGATATTTCGAATGCAAAAAATTTAAATGGGCCTAACATTACTAAAGTTGTAATCGAGCATCAAAATATTGTTAGACGATTCAAAGATCCAGAGAGAGGATTAAAAATAAATCAAAAATTGATAGAAATACAGGACGCAAATGAAGAACTATATGACCAAGTGGAATCCTTTATAAAAGGTGCACATCAAGCTATAAAAACGATGAAGAGTTCTTCAAAAAAAAAAGGGAAAGATATCGGAAGACAATATTCAAAATAAACAATCAGGTCAGTCCGCAGCGGAGACCAGAAAGACTTCCAGACAACGTAATAATTATTAATAAGGATGGTTATATTTATGGGGGTAAGAGAGTTTCAATTCTTCGGCATCAAAATCTTTTTGATTATATTCCTGAATTTAATGATTATAAAGTTTTAAAAAAAGCAATGGGGCGGGCTGATGAGGATCACCCTCAACATGTGGAGATTACTTTCGAGCACATGGATAAAAAACAGGACTATCTTTGCAGGCTTTATTTATTAGAAGGTAAATATGTTATCGGTGGTTGGAAAATCCCAAAAAAGCTTGTCTACTTTCCCGAGACAGCGTAACAAAACCACCGTCTGAAATTCGTGACATATTCGACATTGTAAAATAGTATGATTTTAGTTTAATCCTTTAATAAAAAGGAGGGCTATATGACGATAACAATTCAGGAAACAAGTAAAAAATTTAAATTACAGATTCTTCTATCATCAATGCTTTTTTGGGTCGGTTTTTTCTGGCTCATTTTTGCAGTGTTTTCAGACACAACAATAAATATTTTTAGCAAGCCAGCAATCTTAATGTCTGTAGGTTTGGTTTGGTATTTAATAACAAAGTTTATGACCTGGTGGCATCACAAATAGTTAAAACATAGACATCCAACATATTTATATTAATTGCAGCCATTTCATTAATTGGGTTATTCTTTATCATTGATATATAAGTAAAGGAGTGGCAACGTGAGATTCGTTTGTTTGTTTTTAATTGTATGTGCGGCAATATCGATTTTTACAAATTTTAGTCTCGCAAGAACAGATTGTTTAAGCTTTGATATGATGCCGTTTGACAAAAACAGCAGTTCAGTTACTTCAAACCTAATTATCACCAATAACTGCGGTAAATTTATAAAATATAGTAAAATATCAGTGATTGGTCTATGGAATAATTCTCCAGTCGATGCGTGGAAAATTATGATAAATGACCTGCCTCTAAATAAAGAAATTGTTAAATGGGTTTACTTTAAAAACACAAAAGTTAATGGTTATAGATTAGTCGTTGAGTACATTGATTTTTAGGATCAAAAAATGAGAATATTAACATCACTATTCCTGATTAATCTGTTTTTTTTTAGCATCCATTCAGCAGCTTTTTATAAAGAGCTAAGTGGATGGATAAAGACTGAAATTAGTTGGGTTGTTGAAGAACCAAATACAAAATCAAAAATAATTGGCATTATTAAACAAAAAGCCTATGTAACGGTTGATGATCTCGGTAACGGATGGGCGAAAATTATTTTTGCTCCAGTTCGAGATCCCATGACAATGGAATGGAATAATTGCACTGATTGTTATATTCAAACAGAAACCATAACAACGCTTATTCCAGGAAAATGGTAGAACAATTTTACCAACTTCATTTTTTTTATAAAAGTCAGTAAAAACGAAAATGCCCGTCAATAGTACCTATAAAAAAAATAGCGTTTTTGCATACCTAAAAACAGAACTTGGAAACACTTTTTAAATTAACCGTCTGTTTTTAAAAAGAATATAAGTTTTAATTTTGCAAGATTAAGTGAAAGTTCACTGAAATTAACGATAATTTCGCAAGATTAATAAAAGTGAATAAAAAAGCTGACAAAAGCTAATTCTGTCAGCCAAGATCCCCACCAGTTGTCAATCAGCGTTTAAAATTGACCCCCCGTCAGCGTCCAATTTTGACCCCCC
>CAYFKW010000016.1:0-90603 GCA_964343845.1 uncultured Desulfobacula sp.
ATTTTGCATTATAGAGGCTTAACCTCAAGTGTACAATCCTTGGGGAGGATCAATGAGTCGTCTTGAAACAATTCCGGTCTCAAAAGCGTCTGCTGATCAACGGAGAGGGAGGGCTGGCCGGACCGCTTCCGGTATGTGTTATCGATTGTGGTCTGAATATGATCAAGGAATGCTTAAACCGCACTCCCGGCCGGAAATTCAACAGGTTGATTTAACGAGCCTTGCATTGGAACTGGCTGTATGGGGGGTTACCGGCTACAGTAAATTAAAATGGCTCGATCCACCTGATAACAAATCTTTTAACCAGGCAAAAACGCTTCTGAGAAGAATAGGTGCACTGGATGAAAAAAACAGGGTAACCCCGCATGGGAAGCAAATGGCTTCTCTTGGGCTGCACCCAAGGCTTGCACACATGGTGATTAAAGGAAAAGAAAAGGGCCAGGGGGCATTGGCCTGCAGAATCGCCGCTTTTTTAAATGAAAGAGATTTTGTCCGCTTTGATACGATTGATGCAGATCCGGATATACGGCTTCGCCTTGAACTGATTGACATGGCGGATAAAAAAGAACCGGTCAGAGTACATGAATTCAGCGTAAACAAGTCGATTATAAAAAGAATATTACAGGCTGAAAGAAAATTTCGAAAAGATTTTGAGTTGGAAAAAGAAAAAATTAATATTGAGAAAGCAGGTGAATTACTCACATTTGCCTATCCGGACAGGATCGCCAAAAAAAGGGATAATCAGAACAATACCTATTTAACCGCATCTGGCAAAGGTGTATTTTTTCCGACGGTAAGCCCTGTTGTGTTAAATGAATATATTGTTGCCGTCCATCTGGATGGAAATCCCAGAAATGCAAGAATATTTTTAGCTGCGGCGTATTCAAAATTTAGTCTGGAATCAGATTTTTGTCATATGTTTACCAAACAGGACGCTGTACGATGGGATAAAAAAAGTTTTTCTGTCCTGGCAAAAAAGGAAACATGTTTTGGCAGAATAATCATAGATTATCACCGGTTGCCCGGCCGGGGTTCGCCTGCGGTAAGTGATGTTCTGATAAAACAGATTCAGAAAAAAGGACTGGCGGTTCTGCCGTGGACAAAGCAGTTGAGTGGATTTAAGCAAAGAGTTGCTTTCCTCAGATCCACAGGCCGGTTTCCAGAGTTGCCGGATCTTTCTGATACATGGCTTTTGGAAAATATGTCTCAATGGTTAACCCCATTTCTTACAGGGATCTATTCTTTTAAACAGCTTGAATCAATTGATTTGACATCTGCTGTGTTCTCTCTATTTTCCTGGGATCAGAAAACCCTTATAGAAAAAATGGCACCTACCCATTTGGTGGTGCCGAGCGGATCTAAAAAGCCATTAAAATATGGTGATAAAAATGGGATTTTTGAATCTCCCATTCTTGAGGTCCGGCTACAGGAAATGTTCGGGCTGATACATACGCCTAAAATTGCGGGGCAATCTATACCCATCACGCTTCACTTGCTGTCGCCTGCAGGCCGGGCTGTTCAAATTACAACAGATTTGAAAAGTTTTTGGGAAAATACTTACAAAGAAGTGAAGAAAGATTTAATGGGACGGTATCCAAAGCATTTCTGGCCTGACGATCCACTTAACGCCAAACCGACATCCAGGATAAAACCAAAAAGGTGAAGAAGGTGAGAAACTTTTCTTGCCTTCACATATAAAATCAGGCTAATCTAGCTAAGGCTGCAAATGGGACGACTGCAAAGACAAAGAACAGTCAGGGTGGCTTATTGAGAATGCAGTGAAGGATTGAAATGAAAAATATTATCGTATTATGCTGCTGTTTTTTTATTATTTTCGGGTGCGAAGATACCAATGTTGAACTGGTTGCTCAAGCTGGACTTGAGGCGTATAAAGCTGCTACTTTAAGTGATGAGGATGTAAAGCTTCTGGCAGTTCAGGCCTCACATAAATCTGATCACCAGCATAAGATTGCATCTGATCACAACCCTTACGGCAGAAGGCTTAAAAGGCTTGTGAAAGATAATTACGCATCAGAAGGGTATACGTTTAATTACAAAGTTTATTTATCAGAACAGGTAAATGCATTTGCAATGGCAGATGGAACGATTCGAATATATTCAGGTCTTATGGATATGATGAATGATGAAGAGCTTTTGTTTGTTGTGGGGCATGAAATGGGCCATGTCGTAAAAAAACATATAAAAAAGAAAATCATGGTTGCCTATGCAGCAAGCGCCATCCGCAAAGGCGTCGCCTCCCAGGAAAGTGTTGTTGGCGATATCGCAAGATCCAGTATCGGCGGGTTAATCCAACTGCTTTTTAACGCACAGTTTTCACAGGAAGAAGAAAGACAGGCAGATGATTATGGGCTATTCTTTCTTAAGGATAATGGGATAAAAACCAGTGCTGCAGTGACAGCATTAAAAAAATTGGCGACGTTGGGTAAAGGGCATTCATTTTTATCAAGCCACCCTGCGCCGGGTGCGAGGGCTGAAAGACTTCAGGAGCAGGTAGATTCTCCTGAAAAAATTGGAGGACCGACCCTGTTTGAAAAGATCATTCGGCTGGTAAAAAGCTTTTTCATAAAAAAAGCATAAAAAAGGAAAAACAAACCCCATGGATTTTAAATTTTGTACCATATGCGGCGCTCTGACTGAAAAAAGAATCCCCACAGATGATGATCATGAACGATCGGTCTGTAAACAGTGTGGTCAGGTCCATTACAGCAATCCAAAAATGGTTGTCGGTTGTATTCCTGAACTGGAAGAGAAGATTTTATTGTGCAGAAGAAATATCGAACCGAGAAAAGGAATGTGGACACTGCCGGCAGGATATCTTGAAAATGGTGAATCTGTTCAAGACGGTGCTGTCCGGGAGACACTCGAGGAAACAAATGCTGCTGTCCAGATTATTGAACCGTATCGGCTGTTTAATATTGTTTTTGTGGATCAGATTTACTTTATGTTCAGGTCCAGGCTGACATCCAAAACCTTTGGCCCTACAAATGAAAGTACAGAGGTCAGGTTGTTTGACGAAAAAGATATCCCATGGGATGATATCGCTTTTGAAGTGATCAAACAAACACTTGAACATTTTTTTAAAGATCGCAAAAAAGGAGACTATCCATTTAAAATATTTGATCTTCGTTAGATTACTTAAAAAATAAACACTATACTTTTTTAAAACTTACAGGTAAAAAGATATCATGCGTGAGATTGATAAAAATTTAAAAGTGCTTGTCGTGGACGACAGCAGTTCCATGCGGCGAATCGTGATTAAGTTTTTAAAGAACAATGGATATGAAAATGTTGTTGAAGCGCATGATGGTATAGAGGCATTGGATATTGTTCAGGAAACGTCAGTGGATTTAATTATATCAGACCTGAATATGCCGGCCATGAACGGACTGGAATTTTTGAAAATTGTCAAAGATGACAGCCGAACAAAACATATTCCTTTTATTATGTTAACGGTGGAAGCGATCCAAAAAACCATGATAAAAGCGATTACATTAAATGTGAACAGTTATATTGTAAAGCCGATTACAGAAGGCGTCTTCATTGATGAAATGATTCGCGTTCTCACAGAGGAAGACGACGAGTAAACTAATTCACACAGCTCTGGATTTCATTCTACAATCGATTTTTTAAACGATTTCATATTATTTCAAAACAGCTTGTATCAAAAGAAACCCTTGATTTTTCGCAATTTACCTGCCAAATAGAAAAACAGGTGATCAGGGGATGAAAATTGAATGCCGACCTTTTATAAAGAGAAAGGAGGGGGTATGCGCCTGCCGAACCAGAGAAGATCATTGGGGGTTCTTTTTGTGCTGATACCGCTGGCCATGGCCTTTGCCATTGCTTTCTACAATTCGGCAAACTCCTCTGTAAAACCCTATCAGATCTTCAGAGACAAATTTCGAAATCAAACTTTAATTGATGAGACAAAGCCGCCGGCACCTTCAGATCATGTTATTCTTCAAAAGGGAGAAAAAAAATATATCCATAAAACCGGGCTTGTTTATAACGGACTGTCCGATGGGGTTGTTCATATCGATTTGTATCTACTCGAGTTTGATCCGGACATGCCATATCCGCAAAAGTTCAGTAAAAAAGCAGCACGCAGCGGCATCTGGCTTGACAATGTACAGTACAGGCTTGTGAAAGTAAAAGAAAGTACATTACGGCTAAAAATTTTAGGCATACAGGAATCAAACTGATGTGCTTTAAATTTTAAGATATCAGCCGAATTCAGGATGCCGGTAAAATGCAGTTTTGAATTTATCGAATTAAGCAGGAGGTGAAGTCCTTAAACACTTCTTTATCAAATTTTCCTTTTTTTACCTCTTTTTTGATTAAGTTTAAGGTGTCAAACGGCTTTTTAGACTTTCGAAACGCCTTGTCTCTGTAAGTTAAAGGTTCAAAACAATCAATAATACTTATAATCTGGCTGTCCATGGTAATATTTTTGATACCATTTGGATAACCGCTGCCGTCAATTCTTTCATGGTGTTCAAGTGCAACAGTCGCAACGGAAATATCAAATTCTGTTTCAAGAATGATTAGATCATGCCCATGGGTTGTATGGTCCTTGTAAGTTTGAAACTGTTTTTTGGATAACCGGTGATCTGCTTCTAAAATTGAGTTGTCTATTTTGGTTGTGCCAACATCGTGGAGCAGCGCACACAGGGCCATTTGTTTTGTCTTTTCTTCTTCAAATTTGTGAAAAAAGCAGTATTGCAATGAAAGGGCTGTTACATTTACGGTGTGTTCTATGATCAGGCTGGAATTATTTGAAATCTGAGTGAGGTATTTTAAAGACGCTTGATCGTTTATATACCCTTGAAAAAGGATATCAATCGTTTCCGGCATTGCCTCTAATACTTTTTCCTGGTCCGGTGTTAATGCTTCTTCAACAATTTGACACAGTGCCGCCTTTACTTCATTCAGACCCTTTGAAAGAACACAATCGGCAAGGCTGGCATTTAAATGGTCTGCCATTTCCTCTAAAGCGGTATTCTTATCTTCGCTGTCAATAAAAAGTTTCGGATGTTTGTTGGTTTCAGATCGTTCTTTATCAAGTGTTTTCCCCCCTTCTTTATACAGCAGAAATTCTTTGTTCGCTGTCTGAAAATAAAAAGGGACTTTTTCAATTAAATATATTTGAGATTTTTTGATGGGAATATACTGGGCGAAAGTCATGGGGCTATAAAATGTCCTCAAGGATGTCAAATCGATCAAAGGGCGGCATCACACAGGCCCCGGAAAACATTTTTTTTGCCAGCTCAAGCATTTGCCTGGACTGATCAACCCCTTCTTTTATCGGATCTGTTGTTTTTTTCATTGCCTGTCTTAAGTTTTCAGGAACAGCAATGCCGTCGACCTTATCGTGAAGAAAGACAGCATGTCTATAAGATAATAGCGGAAGGATACCCATAATAATTGGAACATTGAGGTGTTTTGTGGCTGAATGAATCGCCTGGGCGGTCGCCGCGTCATAAATGGGTTGGGTAACAATGAATTGACAACCTGATGATACTTTTTTCTCAAGCCGTTTTGCCTCATATTCAAGGCCATTGACTTCCGGCCTGAAATCAAGAACTGCCCCTGTATTCATATCAGAGTCTCTTGCCATCGTAATCAGTTCAAATACATTTAAATCGCCGACAGTAGAGGTCGGTTCTTCAGCTTTGGGCGCAGAGGGATCGCCGGTTACAGCGATAACCGTGTCGATCCCCAGGGCATTTGCTCCCCAGAGTTCGCTTTGCAGCCCTAATCTGTTATGATCCCGGATGGTAAAGTGCAGAATAGCTTTTTTCCGGGTTTTTTTTTGTAATAAATGGGTGAACGCCATGGCAGACATTTTTGGCTTTGCAACCGGATTTGTTGCTACGCTGAATGCATCAAACCTGAGGCTGTCAAGGCTGCATAACTTTTTTAACAGCTGTGACGGATCATTCCCTGGAGGGGGGACAACTTCAATTGTTATAATGAATTCATTCTGTTTTGAAAAGATAGACGTCATTGGTATCCTCAAAAAAAATATTGTGAAAATTGTCTTGAAAAGTTATGTATGGTATTACTCAAAATTGTAAAAAATGGCAAATAGAATCTTGGTAAGATCTTAAAAAAGTTAACTGTAACGTTTTTGTAATGAAAATGTTGCAATTGTTACACAATCGTTTCTTGAAGCACGGCTTGCTCATTGAGTATAAAAAATAAACCATAATACGGTTGAAATTCAGAAGAATACTGGCTGTATGAAAATCACAGGAGGTCAATGTGAATTTAAATTATCGGTTGCGCCTTTTGCTTGTGCTGCTGAGCATTATTGTGTTTGCTGCAGGCGGACTTTTATTTAAAACGTTATTAGTCCCTGATTCTTTTGGTGTTTACGGTCATTATCGGGCAGATGCAATTGCAGAAGCAGCAATGGTTCCCATTCGGCATGGAACCAATGATTCGTGTTTTAAATGCCACCCCTATGAAGCCAGAACGCATAAAAAAGGTCACCATCAGACCATATCCTGTGAGTTTTGCCATGGCACCTGGGCAGATCATGTGGACAATGGTAAAAAAATTGGAACATTGCCGGTTAAAAAAGAAAAGGAAATCACTACCCTGTGCCTGAGGTGTCATAACACAGAAATTAAGGCCAGATCTGAAGAAGTCATTAAAACCGTTGCCATGCCAAATCATTTAAAAGATCAGAATGTGAAACTCAGCCATAATTGCAACCAGTGTCATCATGTTCACGCACCATTAAAATACATTATCCGCGCAAAACAGATAACGGGCTTAATGGAGGAGGCTGGATCATGAATAGAAGACGGTTTATACAAAAAGTAATGAATGGAACTATTGCAGGATCTTTGTATCTGGTGTGGCCTTTGGGCGGAAACGGACTTGAAACATCTGATCAGATTCCAGAGCAAATACCAGGAATAAAGGGAAAAGAATACAATATCAATCATCAGGATTTTGCATTTATCGTGGACATTACCCGCTGCATTGGCTGCGGGTCCTGCTGTGTCGCAGACAAAAGAGAATATAATGTGCCAGATGGAAACTATAGAACCTGGGTGGAACGGTATGTAAAAGGATACAGCGATCAAATATACGTAGACTGCCCAAATGGTGGATTAGACGGATACCAGAATCCTCGGACGGATATAGAAGAAAAAGTCAGAGATACTTTTTTTGTACCAAAGCTGTGCAATATGTGTAAAGAGGCCCCATGTGTTCAAGTATGCCCGGTCGGTGCGACTTTTCGCTCACCAGACGGCTTTGTGCTTGTAGACAGAAAACGGTGCGTTGGATGTGCATATTGTATCCAAGCATGTCCTTACTCTGTAAGATTTTTACATCCTGAAACAAAAGTAGTGGACAAATGCAACTGGTGTTACCACAGGGTAAGGAAAGGCCTGTTGCCGGCCTGTGTCCATGTATGTCCTACAGGCGCCAGGAAGTTTGGATCCATGAAAGATGAATCCTCTGAAGTGTATAAAATTTTAAAAGGCCCTGGGGTACTGACGGTTCTTAAAAAAGAAATGGGAACCATGCCAGCCCTTTACTATAAAGGCGCAAGAAGGGAGGTGGTCTGATGGATGCTGCTCACGGTGCTACGGCAATGCTGGTCTCAAATTTTGTTTTTCCAAATGATCTTCATGTCCACTGGAGCATGATGATTGTTTTATATCCGTATATTACCGGGCTTGTTGACGGTGCATTTATTATTGCTGCCCTGTACTATCTTTTTGATGTTAAAAGCCTTAAACCCATTGCAAGATTTTCACTTTTATTTGCTCTGGCTTTTTTATGCTGCGCAACCCTACCGCTATTGCTCCATTTAGGGCGGCCTGAAAGAAACTTTAATATGCTGTTGACCCCAAGCCCAAGCTCGGCCATGGCCGGGTTCGGATACATTTATGCCGTATCCATGGGGGTGCTTGTTTTTATTGTACTGTTTGTCTACCGGCCCGACCTGGTAGAACTGAGGGCAACGTCAAAAGGGTGGCTGCAAACACTTTATCGTGTATTAACCTTTGACAGTATAGATTTATCAAAAGAGGCCCTGGCGCTTGACCGCAAAATCATCCGGTTCCTCGTCGGCCTTGGGATTCCCATTGCAGCTGTGCTTCATGGATACGTCGGTTTTATTTTTGGCGGTGTCAAAGCCAATCCCACATGGTCAACCCCGCTGATGCCTGTTATCTTTTTGTTCTCAGCGTGTGTTTCAGGCATATCTGCTATTATTCTCGCCTATATCGTAATCAGGAAAATAAAAGACCGGTCCATTGATTACGGGTGCATTAAAACATGTGTAAAAACTCTTACTTTATTTTTCATTCTGGCATTTTCATTTGAGATGCTGGAAGTGTTTTCGCATTCATACCTGAAATCCGGGTATCACCACATGGTTGAAGGGCTTTTAAATGGTCCCCTGGCAAATTCTTTCTGGTTATGGCAGGTAAAGATTTGTTCTGTTGTTCCATTGATTTTGCTGGGTGTGATGGCTTTTTACAAAATGAAGGACAGCCTGTATAGTATTTTTGCCGCCTGTGTTTCATCCATTTTATTGCTCCAGGTATTGATCATGCGGTGGAATGTTGTCATTGGCGGGCAGTTGATGAGCAAAAGCGCAAGAGGGTATACAGAGTTTCACCCGGAATGGTTTGATAAAGAAGGAATCCTGGCTGTCATTATCGTGATGTCAATTCCGTTTATTATTTTGTTTGTACTGAGCAAGATTTTTCCATTCTGGTCAACAGAGAACAATACAAATTAAATAGTGTGTTTACTATAAATTAAAGAGAAGACATGAAAGGAGGTGGTGCAGATAGGTGTTGAGGCAATGTAAAAATGGTATTGTGTTTTTACATTCTAACTTTAATTGTGGGAGGACTTTAATATGACTGTTATTAGGTCATTTCTAATTTTACTGACGGTTTCTGTTTTTTCAATGGGAACTGCTTTTGCATTAACGCAGGCGTCGTTTGATGTGAAAGATCCAAAAAATATAGAAATGAACAAAAAATGCATCACCTGTCATTTGAAAGAAAACGTTTCCCTGGTCCGCCAATGGGAAAGGAGCGGCCATGCAGCGGCAAAAGAGGGACAGGTAGGATGTTATACCTGTCATGCGGCAGATCCAGGTGATGAAATGGGATACAAACATGAAGGCGCGTTTATCAAAGCGATACTGTCTCCCAATGATTGTGCCAAATGTCATGAACCTGAAGCAAAGGAAATGGCAATGTCGCATCATGCAACAGCAGGGGAAATTATGGCTTCGCTTGATAATATGCTGGCAGAGGTTGTCGGCGGTATGCCGACCAACAAAGGGAATATGGCCAGTGGCTGCTGGCAATGCCACGGGTCTGTGGTGTCGTTAAAACGGGACAAAGATGGAAAACCCATGCGCTCCAGGACAGATGCACCTCAGATGGATTATAATACCTGGCCGAATTCAGGTATCGGCCGAGTCAATCCAGACGGCAGTAAAGGTGTCTGCAACGCCTGTCATTCAAAGCATAATTTCAGCGCATCAAGGGCAAGACAGCCTGAAAACTGCGGCAAGTGCCATTTGGGACCAGATCATCCTCAAAAGGAGATTTATGAAGAGTCCAAACATGGTATTGCCTACTTTACTGCAGATAAGGGACCTGGCCAGAACGGCATGAATATCCTGAAAGACGGCGGCTGGGTGCTGGGAGATGATTACCACACTGCACCAACCTGTTCTACCTGCCATATGGGCTCTTATGTAAAACTCAACGGAGCCATTGCAAAAAACAGCCATAATGTGGGTGACAGGATTTCATGGAATTTAAGAGCACCAGTGTCGTCAAAACTGAACCGTGTGACCTATACGGATGGCACCGTAGGCGATATTACAGGTGACATTGCACCCCGTCCGGGCCAAACTGCCAAAGCAAAAACATATATCCGTGAAGGCGACAAGCTTAAGAAAGTCATTTCTGAAAAAACGATAAAAAGCGTTGTTTCCTGGCAGGAAAGAAGAGCCAATATGCAGGAGGTCTGCAAATCCTGTCATGGTATAAATCAGGTCCGTGATTTTTACGGCCAGTTAGACGACCTTGTGAATCTCTACAATAAGAAATTTGCAAAACCAGGTATTACGCTGGTCAAAATGTTAAAAAAAGACGGCATCTGGGAAAATACCGGATTTCAGCATAAAATAGGATTTACATGGTTTGAAATCTGGCATCATGAGGGCAGACGGGCAAGGATGGCTGCCGCCATGTTTGCTCCGGACTACACCCATTGGCATGGTATGTATGAAATAGCCAGAAATTTTTATCATGAGTTCTTACCTGAAGTTCAGGAATTGGCAGATCATGCTGGGAAAGGTGAAAAGTATCGTAAGCATATCAAAGAGCTTCTATCCAGGCCGGAACATTTATGGACGAAAACAGGTGGTAGTGCAGAAACCATGAAACTGATCGAAGAGGAAAATAAACTAAGATATAATCAATAAGTATCTTACCATTGCAGGGCCTTCTGTCAAACAAGGCCCTGCAATTATTTTAAAATGGATTAAACGATGCGAAAATTAATAATAAGTGTAATGGTTGCAGCTTTTTTCTGGGGCGCACTCCCATGTACGGCACCTGCAGATGAACTTAAAAGATTGTTTAAGCAGGTTGAGAAATTAAAAATTGAGCGGAATGGATATGTTCTGGGTAAAAAATTAACGAAAAAGCAGTTAAAAATCGCAACCGCCAACCCCCTGGAAGCAAAAGCGGCGGATACGTTTAAATTTATTGACAATACTATCCATGTGGTGGCTCAAAAAAAGACCAACAGGGTGATGGTAATCTATGAACAATTTGACAATGTCTCACACGATCAGATCAAGAATTTAATTGGTGATTTATACATGAAATTTGATGATCCGACGATCATGGCGCATGATAAAATTGTCTACTGGGCGTATGCAAAAAAAGGCAAAATCAGCTCAAAGGAGTTTGATTCAGCAAAAAAAAATAAAGAAAAGCTATCTATCCTGGCAACAGTGAAATGTATCAGCGACATAAAAATTATGGAAAAGGCAGAAGAACCTTCCAAAGGTCACGCCTATTATATCATCAGTTCAGATCCCATCTTGAGATTCTTTAGAGAAGTCCCTCTTAAAAACGGTTAGTCTGACAGCGTTCAGGCAGAGATGCCATAAAAGAAATACATCATAAACATGACAACGGCTATAAACAAAAATGTCATGCCGGCTCCCGCTCTGACATAGTCGATAACCTTGTAACCACCTGGCCGCATAATCAATGCGTTTACCTGATGAGTGGGAAGAATGAACGTATTGGACGCTGCAATGGCCACCAATAAAGCTGCCATTCTGGGGTCTGCCTGGCATTGGACAGCCATATTCATGGCAAGGGGAATCATTAAGACAGTTGCCCCGACATTGGAAGTCACCAAGGTAAAAAAAGAGGTTAAAAATCCTATGATAAGAAAGAGGATGAACGGCGAGATACCGCCCTGCAGGAAGTTCACAATGGAGGTTGACAAATAAAGGGCTGCCCCGGTTTTTTCAAATGCAAGCCCCAGGGGTATCAGGCCTGCTAAAAGAAAAACGGTCATCCAATCAACGCCGCGATAGGCTTCATCAATGGACAGCACCCGGGTAAGGATCATTCCAATGGCACCTGAAAGCAGGGCGATGGATAATTGAATCTTAAATCCAAGCGCCAGAACCAGGGCAAGCGCAAGACTGGCAATCGCAAATCCTGCTTTCTCAGGATGCATGATTTCTCCATCAATATGTTCTGTAAAAGCCAAATCTTTTTTACGCTGCAATAAATGAAATTTTTCCAGTTCGCCAAATAAAAGAAACGCATCTCCCGGCCCTATCCTTGTTTCTGAAATATCTTCCAAAAGAACATTATTCCTCTGGAAAAGGGCAACAGGATTGACCTGGTATCTTTTCCTGAAATAGACTTGATGCAGCGTCTTCCCGACCAATTCAGATCTTGGAGTGACAATGGCTTCTGTGATGCCGGTAAAATCAGGTGAAAGGACTTCACTCATGCGGTCGAGTTCATCACACAGTTCCCAGCCCATATCCTGGGCCAGGCGGTCAATATGTTCCTGGTTGCTGATGATGCCGACAACATCATCCGGCTCAATAATATCAGATCTGGACGGCACGTTCACTTTATACCATGTGTTTCCCGGGCCCTGTTTGCAGATACAGATGACCGTTGAATGGTATTTTGGCCGAATTTCTAATTCATCCAATCGTTTGGTTACAAAATCAGAGGGTACAATTAATTCATAGGCATTGTGAATTTCTTTTCCATAGGTGCATTCGAGATCATGATCCAGCAGGCAGTAATCATCATCTTTAACAGTGACGTTTGGCAGAACAAATTTTCCTAAAAAAATAAAATATAAAATCGCGGCGATGATAAGTGCCGCCCCTATGGGAGTGACGCTGAAAAGTCCAAAAGCCTCAAAAGGCATGTCTTTTAGGATTGCATTATTGTTAGACCACCACGATGCCATAAGGTCATTTAAGAGAATAAGAGGACTTGACCCTATCAGTGTCAGACATCCACCGATAACTGCACAGAACCCCATAGGAATCAGGATTCTTGAAACAGGAACATTTAACTGGTGGCAGATCCTGTTTGTGGCTGGCAGGAATAGAGCCGCTGCGCCAATATTTTGCATAAAACTTGAAATAAAAGCCACTGTAGATGAAATCAAGGTCATGATCCGCGGCTGGCTTTTCCCGGCAAATTTTATAATCTGTCTTGCAAAAAGATTCATTACCCCTGTCTTATCCAGGCCTTCCCCGATAATAATGACAGCAATAATGGAAACCACTGCATTGGAACTTAATCCACTGATGGCTTCCGATGCTTCAATAATGCCTGATAATGGTAAAAGAACCATCATTAAAAGGCCGACCATATCAACCCTGACGACCTCAAAAACAAATAAAAGTGTTACAAAAATCAAAAACCCGAATACAATCATCATATCCGAGGTTACTTCAACAGGTGGGATCATTTTCGCCTCAATGTTAAGATCATCAAACAGAACGATTTAAATGTATGTAAGATTTGAGAATTAGTCAAGAAGCATGCGGACATGTGGGGTAAAAAAATACGAGATAAAGCTGGCAGAACAATAGGTGTTTTTACCTATGATTGATTCTTGACATTGCGTATAAAATTCCATAATAATCGATTAAAAGGAATTTGAGGGTTAAAAAAAAGGAAAGACGCATGAGTCTTGTGCTTTTAGCTGAAGATGACCGTGAAGTAAGGGTATCGATAAAGATGTTATTAGAAGATTTAGGCTACCAATGCCTTGATTTTCCAAATGGCGATGATGCATTGGATGCTTTAAGAAAACATCAGGATGCGATGTTATTGGTTTCAGATGTCCAAATGCCGGCAAGTGACGGCCGTGAGCTATTGGGTATTTTAAGAAAAGGACCGCCAAGATTCAGATCGATGCCGGTGATTCTGATTTCTGGTGCCTACCCTGAAAAAAATGTAACTTCGTACATCAATGATGATTTCTGTACGTTTATTAAAAAACCCTTTACACTCAGTGAATTGGAAGATGCTATAAACGGACTGCTTAAATGACATATAATTTTGATCCGGACAAATGGTATGATAACGAAGTCGCCATATTGGAGAACAAACTGAATTCAAAGCAGATTTCACAAAAAGAGTATGAAACCGCCGTCCAGATTCTTGACCAAAAGCATGAAGAAATGTGGACCCGTTTGAATGGTACATATCAGGTTATTCCAAAAGACTGACGATCAAATTTCTCAACCAATATTTTTCTATAGAAACTTAAAAATTCATGGTATTGTAACTATTAGATAATGATCTTAATATCTTTGAGGGAGCGCAAATGAAAAAATTAGGCGATATCCTTATTAACAAAAAGCCAGTTAAAGAAATTTTAATGGGCAATGAGGCGTTAGTCAGGGCCATGATCGAAACCGACACAAAAGTGATCACTTCCTATCCTGGTTCTCCTACCCCTGAAATCGCAACTGCGATTTACAGTATCCCTGAAAAAAAACGTCCATTTTATTTTGAATTTTCAGTCAATGAAAAAGTAGCCACTGAAGTGGCTTTCGGCGCTGCTGTGAATGGAAACCTTTCCTGTGCATTTTTTAAAAGCGTTGGACTCAATGTCGCACTGGATACCTTTGTTCAGCTCAGCCTGATGAACATCATTGGGGGGATGGTCGTTGTATTAGGGGATGACCCAGGTGCGAATTCATCCCAGAATGAGCAGGACAATAGAAATGTTTATAAAATGGCCCGGGTCACTGTTTTTGAACCATCATCGCCAAAAGAAGTTTATACATATTATAAACATGCTGCAGCATTGGCAAGAAAGGAACAAACTTGTGTTGTCCTGAGATTGACGACACATGTCTGCCATGCAAGGCAAAAAATAGAATTTGGATCACTTAAAAAAACAGATTCCTATCAAACACAATTCGACAGAGAAAATGGTCCTTATATCGCATTAACAGTCATGGCCCTGGACATGAAAAGACAATCCATTGAGAAATTAAATCGTGTCAAACACTATATAAAGCAAACCGGTTTAAACAAAGAGCTGCGGTCTGGAAATAGCCGTGACAGGGGAATTATTACGTCCGGATTGACCTGTCTTTCAATTTTAGATGTATTTGAGATGTCACATTACACGCCGGATGTTCTAAAACTCGGGGTGATAAATCCACTCGAAGAAGACAGTATTTTATCATTTCTGAGGGCTCATAAAGAGGTCCTGATTCTAGAAGAATTGGATGACATCCTTGAACTTCAGATAAAATCTCTGGCCTATGACAATGGGGTGACAACAAACATCATCGGGAAACAGGCAGATGCGGATTTTGTCGGCGAATACACACCTGATAAAACAAGAGAAAAACTTGCTGCTGTCTGGCCGGATTTAATTTTAGAAGAGCCGCCCATGCCTTCATTACCAGTCGAAGTACCGGCAAGACCAGCACAGATGTGTCCTGGATGCGGCCATAGAAGCGCATTTTTTGCCATTAAAAAAGCACTGAAGAAAGAAGATGTCACTGTAGCAGATATCGGTTGTCATACACTGGGATATATGCCGCCGTATAATGTGGGTGAAATTTTAATGTGCATGGGGTCATCTTCCGGTATGGCGTCAGGTCTTTCGTTATTCAATGAAAAGAAAAAAGTAGTGGCCTTTTTAGGGGATTCAACATTTTTTCATGCTGGTTTACCCGGGCTGATCAATACGGTTTTTAATGATCATAATATCACGTTGATTTTAATGGATAATGGAACGACCGCCATGACCGGGCATCAGGATCATGCAGGGACAAAGATTCCTGTCGAGGAGCTTTTAAAAGGGTTAGGAATTCAGCATATTTTATCCTGTGATACCTATAGTCAATCTAAACTGACAACCCTGGTAAAAGAATCAATGCAGATAGACGGTATCAGTGTCGTTATTGCAAAACATCCGTGTATGCTTAAATTTACACGGCAGCAAAGGAAGAAGCCGGGATTTGTGCAGCATCACATCTCTATCGATCAAAATACCTGTACCCGGACCCATGATTGCGTGAAACGATTTGGCTGTCCGACATTTGTCCGAAAAGTAGATGACAGTGTTGATATTAATCTTGATCTTTGTATTGGTGATGGATCATGCAAACCAACCTGTCCTGAAAAGGCCATAGGGTTTGATAAAGGAGAAAAATGAAACCATATAATATCCATATTACCGGTGTTGGAGGCCAGGGGATAGGGTTGTTAAGTCAAACCCTTTTAAGGGGGATAGACCATGCAGGGATCAATGCCATAGCAGTGGATACCCATGGATTGGCACAGAGGGGGGGCGTGGTAGTTTCAAGAATTCGATGCGGAGACCGTTTCCATTCACCTTTAATAATGAAAAATAATGCTGATCTTGTCCTGGGAATGGAAGTCCATGAGGCCATGAGAGGATTGGGAACTGCCTTAAAAAAAGGCGGAACACTTTTATACATGGATGTATCGTGGCAGCCGCTGCCGGTGCGCCTTGGCGAAATGAAAGAGATTACAGCAAAAATGGTAGGGGAAACCTGTAAAAAAATGGGGTCAACATCAATACAGGTGGATACAACTGCAATGCCGGATTCAAGAATGCAGAATATGGCATTGCTGGGCACAGTTGCAAAGCATCACCTGATTCCGGGCGTATCAACAGAACATTACGTGGCAGCCTTGGACGATTTGCTGACCGGTGATATGCTGGCAGATAACAGAGCTATTTTTCAAACATATGCAGAATAACCTTTTTTGATTCATAAGGATAGGGTGATGCATCAGGCTGAAATAATCAGGCGGGTCTCTGGTCCATATAATTTAAATACATACATAATTACCTGCAAAGAAACAAGAAAAGCCGTTATTATTGATCCTGGCGGGCAGACAGAAAGCCTGCTCACATTTATTGGCAATGAAAATATCATTCCTGTAAAAATACTCAATACCCATGGCCATGCTGATCAATTTTTTTCAACAGAGAAATTTAAAAAAAGCTATCCTATCCCATCTTGTCTTCATAAAGATGATGATACTTTTTTTAAAGATCCAGACGTTCAGCGGAAAACAAAACAGGCGGTTGGCCTTCCCCCTCCCTATCCAGCAGATATCAGGCTGTCAGACCTGGATATCGTAAAATTTGGAAACGCAGACCTGACTGTGATTCACACGCCCGGACATACACCGGGATCGGTCTGTTTTTTAACAGAAGACCACTTGTTTACCGGAGATGCCCTTTTTGTGGGAGAGGCAGGCAGAACAGATCTTCCTGGTGGAAATTTAGACATGTTGATACACGCCATTAAAAACAGGATTCTTCCCCTTCCAAAAAAGACGATAATTCACCCAGGCCATCACCATACTGGAGATGATATACAATCTACCATTGAAAAAGAGATGAAAGAAAATATCTATATCACTGATTTTATTTTAGACGAGTGATATGCTGTGTTCAGTTATACTGTTAAGGCTTGCAAACACCACAGGGTTTATACCCTTTTTCAATTGCAGCTTCTTTTGAAGTAAAATTTTCAGTGCATTTTTTGCTTTTTGCATATGTACAATCAGATGTATGAAAAACAAGTGAGCTTGTATTTCCAATTAACTGGACTGAAGCATCTGCAGGGGTTTCAATGGTTTCTTCTGATTCTGCTTCAGTCGAACCGCTCTCAACCACAGAATAATCTTCAGGGGGGGGAGATTCCGTTTCCACAGGTACTGGTTCAGATGCCTCCTTTTCTCGTACAGGTTGATCTGATGCAGGTTCAGATGTTTCTTCCGAGGTTGGTTCAAGTTTTTCAGGAACAGGTTTGTCTGGAGAGGGTGTGTCCTTAATGCTCTGATCGCCTGTATCGCCCACGATGTCGTCAAATTCAGGCGAATCACTCTCATAGTTGAGATAAATGATTAATGCGCCAACAAGGATAAGCAGTATGGGAACAGTACCGGCAAGGAAATGTAAAAAAGATGAAAAAAAGGTTGAAAAGCAGTACAACCCTATAATCACTGATATTGATCCACCAATAACTTTTTTCATACGTAAACCCCTTTAATTTGAAGTTCATAAACAATTGTGCAGAGTGACATACCTGTTCTTTCCTAACTGTATTGCGAAATCAACGGTGTTGTCAAGGGATTGAATCCAAAAGACCGTTTAATCTATTGATATAATCCTTATTTTGACACGGTTTTGAAAGGTGGTCAATATAGGGGTCTTTTTGTTTCAACCCTTTCATGGACTCTAAAAATTCCAGATTCCCTGAAATAAACAGTATGGGAAGTGTTTTATTTGTTTTTCTGATATGGGCATACACATCCATGCCACTGATGCCGCCTGGAAGGATATAATCCAGGCTTATGCAGTCATAGTCATTCCTGTCTATCAGGTCTATGGCAACCTGACCGTTGGCGGCCATATCGACTTTGTGGTTACAAGGGACGTGTGTCAGGATTTTATATTGTACGTCGGCAATCGCCTGTTCATCTTCAACAAGAAGAATATATTTTTCAAAATGACATTTTTTTTCTTGGATCGCAGCTATTTCTTCTTCTGATAGTTCTTTTTTTATCTCAGGAAAGCCAATGGTAAGTTTTGTTCCCATTCCAACTTCAGAAACAATTGCGATACTACCCTTGTGCTGCTCAATATATTTCTTAACATTTGCCATTCCATACCCTGTGCCTTTGATTCCGGGCTGATAGGAAGCAGTTACATCCTGACTGCCTTTCAGGGTGAATGCAGGCTCAAATATTCTTTGAATAAATTCTTTGGGAATACCGCAGCCGTTATCTTCAATGTCAACACAAATTTGATCCTTGGTCTGATAGGTTCGTAGAATAATGGTTGGATTCCTGGATTTGCCCGTGGCGTGGATTGAATTCTGCAGCAAGTTGACCAGACAGTGTTCAACCATTCCCGGATCTGCCAGCAGGTCTGGTAAACCAGAAAGCCATTCTTTGTAAATCTCAATTCCCTGCATATCTTTTTTAAGTAAATTCAATACCAGATCTATTTTTTCATTAATTGAAAAATATTCCTGTTTGGGTTCCTGATCTTTGGCAAAAGCAACAAGGTTTCTGGTCAGGTTTTTCCCTCGAAGTGTTTGATCAAATATTAATTCTAATGTTTTGATTGTTTCATCATCAGTACAGTCGATTAACGCAAGTTCCGTATTCCCCATAATCGCCCCTAGAACATTGTTGAAATCATGCGCCATTTTTCCTGCTATCTGCCCGACAAGCGCATATTTTTCATTTTCCAGGGCTGTTTTCTGGGCGTGAAACTTTTCATCTTCTGCTTTTTTTCGATCTGTAATATCACGGCTCGTTCCAAGAAAACCAGAAGGCTGATTGTCCGGGCCAGGGAGAATTTTAACCGTATTGTTTGTCCAGATGACAGATCCATCTTTACAGGGCTGCTCAATTTCAAAGACAACAGGATTCCATCCTTTTGAATCCCCCTCCTTAATGAGACTGATTTTTTCATTGAACAGGTGGAGAACTTTTTCCAGGGAGTCTGGAGATATCCTTTTGTCCAGGGGTTGGTCTTTCACCTCTTCCACAGTATATCCCCGCTGTTGATAAATGGAGGGTGTTGTATACGTATTGCAAAAATCCATATCCATCGTCCAAATGACGTCTGTAATATTTTCTTCTATCAGCCGATATCGTTCTTCGCTTTTTTTTAACGCTTCTTCAGCCTTTTTCCATTCAGTGATGTTTCGAACATTGACAACAACCCCTGAAATATCAGGGTTTTTTAGTTGATTGGTTCCCCATGCCTCGAGATGAACCCATGAACCATTTTTGTGCTTATGGCGGTACTGGACGCCCCCCTCTCCTTTTTCCAGAATTTCATTAAAAGCAGCCAGCGTTTTTTCTATATCATCCGGATGAATCATTTTTTCAATAACAGGGATATTGGTAACTTCATGTGGCTTGAAGCCAAGATGTCTTTCGACAGCATCGCTGACATAGGTCTGGATTCCATCTTCGTTTAGAATAACAATGGAATCAGAGGAGTTTTTAATCAGTGCCTTAAACCGGCGCTCGCTGGCGTGCATTGCATCAATGGCTTGTTTGTGTTCTGTAATGTCAATGAATGCTGCCACAAAATGATCTGGTTTATACTGATACCCGACAACGTCGTACCATCTGTTATTCAATGATAAATACTGCTGTGTTCTGAATTCTTTTCCGTTTTGTGCAACATCAGCATATTTTTCAATCCAGTCAAAAGGATCGTTTTCAATTCCTGGAAAAGCTTCAGTTACCCGTTTGCCAACAGGGTTTACACCGGTTAGTTTTTGGAAGTTTTTGTTTGCATCCAAAAAAAGATAGTCAATTGGTTTTCCTGAGTCATCATACACCATTTTATGATAGGCAACACCTATGGGCCCTTTTTCAAAAAGGGCTTTAAAGTTTTGTTCACTCTCCTGCAGTTGAATCTCTAGTGTTTCAATTCTTTTTTCTAATTCTTCGTAACTGGGTTTTGTCAGCATAAGCCCTCAATATCTGTTGTATTCTTTAAGTTCAATATGTCAGTTAATTTTTATGGGACAGTTATAATTAAAATAATTTTGTGAAATTTCACGTTGCCTTAAGATTAATGGAAAAGTAAATTTTTGCTGCGCTAGGTCTTAATATAATAAGCCAAAACTGGGAAATTATCAAAAGCTTTTTAAAAAGGTGCCGAAAATTCTGATTAAAATATCTGCGGGGTTTTGAGCGGTTTTTTTGTTGAAAGGCAGTTTTAAGGCCGGGTTAAATCTTTTCTTCAACATTGGGGTTTACTCCTTGACAAAAATCTAATACGGTTGATTCCTAAAAGGTATTTTTAAATGAAAGATTTTCACTGATATACGTTGGTTGACAGGTATGATCACTCATTTGATAAAGAAAACCTACAATAAGTTTAAATCCTTTGAAATTCGATATAAATTCATCATCATTTTTTCTATTATTTTTTTCATGGCAATGCTGTTGTGCAGCCTGTTTATCTATATTTTTGTTAAAAATAATATTGAAGAAAATATTGAAAACGAACTTAACAATACAACCCATATGATCCTCAATATGGTTAAAACATCTGCAACGGTTTCTATTAAAAACCATTTGCGGGCAATTGCAGAAAAGAATAAAGAAATTGTTCGAAGTCTTTTTCAATTGACACTGGAAGGAAAAATGACTGTTGCAGAGGCGAAAAAGCAAAGTGCAACCATTATTTTAAGCCAGACCATTGGAATATCGGGATATGTGTATTGTCTGGACAGTGCAGGAACGGTGGTTGTCCATCCCCAATCAGGTCTTATCAATTCAAATATTGAGCATTACAGGTTTGTCTCCCGGCAAATAGAGTCCAAAGAGGGTTATATTGAATACGAATGGAAAGACCCTGTAGAATCCAAAGAAGGGTACCTTGAATATGAATGGAAAAATCCAGGAGAAGAAAAGCGTCTTCCCAAAGCCCTTTACATGACTTATTTTGAACCCTGGGACTGGATTATCTCTGCCAGCAGTTATCGGAATGAATTTGACAAGCTCATCAATGTGGAAGATTTTCGTAAAAGCATTCTATCGCTGAAATTTGGAGAAACAGGGTATTCTTATGTCATCGACAGCGCAGGCAACGCAGTCATCCACCCAAAACTTCAAGGTGTTAATATTCTGGATGATAAAGAACTGCCCAATCAATTTCTCAAAGATATGCTTGAAAGAAAAAAGGGAAAAATTACATACTTCTGGAAAAACCCGGATGAATCCAACCCCAGGAAAAAATTAGTCATGTTTAATTTTATCCCTGAATATCAATGGATCGTTGCATCTTCCTGTTATTTTGATGAGATTTACAGCCCGCTTAAGACGGTTCGTAATTTTATCATAGGTGTGTCGGTTGCATTTCTTATTTTAATGCTGTCTCTTACGGTAAAAATAAGTTCATCAATTACCAATCCGCTCCATGAGATGATGCGTCGGTTTGAGAGTGCTTCTCTTGGTGATTTTACGACCAGAATGAAAAGTGAATCCCATGATCATGATGAAGTAGGGCAGCTGGCGCTTTATTTCAATCGGTTCATGGATCAACTTGAAACTTACAACAAAAAACTGCAGACCCAGATACAGGAACGCGTTGATGCACAGGAAGCACAGAGAGAAAGCCAGGAAAGATATTTTCTGTTAATGGAATCTGCACCAGATCCGATTGTTACCTATGATATTGAAGGAAACGTTGTCTACGTAAACCCTGCGTTTACCAAAGTATTCGGATGGACATCAGAAGAGTGTATCACCCACAGGCTGGACCACTTTGTACCTGAAGAAAACTGGATTGAAACAAAAGCCGGGCTGTATAAACTTCTTTCAGGTGAAGCAGTGAACAATATCGAGACACAAAGATTTTCAAAACAGGGCGATATTGTCTATGTCAGTATCAGCGGCGCCCCGACAAGAGACAGAAACGGGCATCTGTCCGGAACGATTATCGTGCTCAGAGATATTACCAAATCCAAATTACTTGAAAAGCAATTGATGAAAGTCGGCGATAAAGAGCGTCAGGAAATCGGACAGAATTTACATGATGATTTATGCCCGCATTTAATAGGAATTGCCGGATTGGTAACCGTGTTAAAGGATGCACTGGATAATGAAAACCAGGAGAGCATAGATCTTGCAGATAAAATAGTTCATTTGATTGACGATGCCATCGGTAAAACACGAATTCTGGCAAGGGGTTTATGCCCGGTTCATTTTGTGTCTCATGGGCTCAGTGCTGCATTGGAAGAATTGGTGCATTATTTTGATTATATCCGCGAACTTGAGTTTCACGTTAGTGTAGATGGATCCATAGAGTTTCATGATAATACCATTGCAACCCATTTATATTATATTGCACGGGAGGCTGTATACAATGCTGTAAAACATTCTGGTGCAGGCATGATAAGGCTTTTCCTTCAAAAAGAGGCAGACGGCTTTATTCACTTAAGCATTCAAGACAATGGAAAAGGTATGGATACAGCTATGAGATCAAGAGGGATAGGGTTGCAGATTATGGCATATCGTGCAAAGATTATTGACAGCCGGTTTGAAATTAATACGGATAAAAGTGGGTCAAGTATTGATATATTTTTAAGAAATCCATTTTCAATTGATAAGAAAGTGTCTTTAGTTTAATGAATAAACCTTTAAATAAACTCCATAAAATTTTAATTGTTGATGATCACCCTATTTTTTGTCTTGGCATGGCAGAGTTAATTAACAAGGAACCTGACCTTATTGTCTGCGGCAGTGAAAGTACGGCAGCAGATGCCTGGGCAGCAATAAAAAAACACAATCCAGATCTTGTCATTGTCGATATATCCTTAAAAGAGAGCAACGGGATAGATCTTGTGGAAGAAATTAAACAAGAGGACCCTGATTTACCGGTATTGGTATTGTCTATGTATGATGAATCGTTATATGCTGAAAGAGCCCTGATGTCAGGAGCACGTGGCTATATCATGAAGGAAAAGGCAATCGGTCAGGTTGTCCAGGCTTTACGGAAAGTGTTATCCGGCGGTGTCTATGCAAGTCAGAAGATTAAGGACAAAGTATTTAACCGGCTGGTATCTTCGGGCAAACCACATGATTCGTCTTCACTGGACAAACTGACAAACAGAGAATTAGAAGTATTCCGGCTTATTGGGGATGGCCTGGAATCCAAAGAAATTGCAAAACGACTTAATTTAAGTATTAAAACAGTGGGAACACATCGAGAGAATATTAAAGAAAAATTTAATTTAAAACACTATACTGAGCTTGTAAAATTTGCAGTTCACTGGTCTCAGAAAATTAGAAAATGAAACATTAAAAATTCGGCCCAAAGTAGTTTCTAGGTTCAGAACCTAGATCCCCTCAGATCATCACCCTTATGAATACCCGGTATCAGCCGATTGTATCAGCGTCGCCTCATTGCTACAACATAATAAATGTACAGGTAGGCAAAAGGGTTAGTTGTTCTGTTTTAATTTTAAAAGGGGGGGCAGCCATGAAACAAACAATCAATAATATCCTATACGATACAGACATCTCAACTCTAATGGTAAGCACAAATGCGGCCACGCTGAATGGTACGGTTTCTATTAATCTTTTTCGTACAACAAATGGTAACTGGTTCCAGACGGTCGGTCCGTCAACGGGTGCCACAGGGCAGTTACTGGAAACATCTGAGAATCGACTATTAAAGATCGCAAAAAAATGGCTGGAAAACAATAGAGAGGATTGTGTGAACCTGAGTGCTGAAAAGGCGAGACTCTGGTTAGAGAAACACGGTTTCTCAGAACAAATCAATTACTACTTTAAAATGAATAATATCGAGTATCAGTTTAATGAGAAACATCTGGCGGCAGAATGGGAAGACCCTTGTTTCCCATCTGTTCTTGGCGGAAAATATATAGAGCGCCTCTATTATGATCCTGATAACGGTTGGATTCTTTATAAAACAAAAGAGTCTGCACTCATACCGATAGACAATGAACAAATCGAAAATATAGAAGAGGTTCCGGTTTCATAATTTATAGTGATTGCCGGTAAGGTTTTCGTTTTGTAAAGATGATATATGTTAGATGACTGGCAGGGGCACGGCTGGAATTTAATGACATGTATATCCCTGTCAATCATCGGCTGTACAGCAAGATCTTTCTGGCAGGTGTATCGTATCTATTCAGCCCCGTACTGTTCAAGATAAGCATCAATTTTAGCCAGCATTTGATTATCTATGAGCACTTTTCCATTTATTTTCCTGTTGTGAAGGTACTGTTTTATATCTGATATGGTAACAATAGAGTGAATGGGAATACCAAGGGTTTGTTCGACTTCTTTTAACGCATTTTTATCTGTTTTGCCTTTCTCCTGACGATTTACACTGATAACAATACCAATGACCATTGGATTGCTGCAGGATTTAAGGACCTCAAGAGATTCTCTGATTGCCTTGCCCGATGTGATCACATCGTCCACCAGGATCAGTCGGGTGTCAGGTGTAAGGGGCATTCCCACGACCACACTTTTGTCAGCATAAGTTTTGGCTTCTTTCCGATTAAAGACATACCCTTTATCCATGCCGATATCAGATAAGGCTTGAGCAGCAGAAATACACAATGGAATGCCTTTGTATGCCGGCCCGTAGATGCCGTCAAACGTATCGGAGAAATGGTCTTGTAATGCTTTGGCGTAAAACATTCCCAGCTTTTTTATTTTTAGACCTGTATCAAACATGCCGGTGTTAATAAAATAGGGAGCGATTCTACCGCTTTTTAATTCAAATTCACCAAACCGTAATGCATCGCATTCAATTAGAAATTCAATAAATTCATCTTTGTAAGTCATACAGCGTTATTCCTTTGAGCTTTTTTATGTTGTTTTAATCCCTTATTTACACCGCCATGAGAAATACTGCAGCAAATCCACATGTCTGCCTGATTTTAACAAGGCTTTCTTATTAAAATCTTTCATTTCACGAAGCATACCAGAATCAAATACAGGTCCGTCTGTACAAACCACCTGATCCCCGCAGACACATGCACCGCATATCCCGAATCCGCACCTCATATATCTTTCCAGGGAGACCTGGCAGGGGATTTCGTATTCCTCACATATATTGAAGACATTGTACATCATGATTTCCGGTCCGCATGCGTAGACCATATCAAATTTTTTGCCGGATTTAATTTGTTTTTCAAGGATGTCGGTTACAAATCCTTTGTGGCCAAAACTTCCATCATCCGTACAAAACTGCCTTTCAATATCGAATCGGTCTGGATATAAAATAAAGTCTTTGGTCCTTGCTCCATGAATAAAGGTTGTGCCTTTACCCAACCTTTCCACGAGCGTACCTAAAGGGGCCATTCCACATCCGCCAGCCACAACGCACACAGCCTGATCGGGTCGAATATTAAAACCGTTTCCAAAAGGGCCCCTGATACCGACAACATCACCTTTTTCCAATGTAACGGCTTTTTTAGAAAAAATGCCTTTGGCTTCAATGGTGACTGCAAACCTGTTTTTTGAATGATAGGAAATGGTATAGGGTTTTTCATCAATACCTGGAATCCATACCATGATGAACTGGCCTGGTTTAAACGGCATTTCATATTCAAAGAACAGGGTAGCAAATTCAGGGCTTTCAACCTGTTTTTTATGAACCCTTAATATCACCGGCTGCCGGTCAGTCGTCTTTTCTGTCATTGTCCTTCCTTATGGGCGGCACCTTTTATATCTTCCATTCTCAGGTTATGATTTGAAAGCCAGGTATCCATTTCATCAGCCACTTTTTGAAAAACATCAATTCCTCTATATCGAACCGCACTCCCGATCCCGATGAGACTTGCTCCTGCCATCATCAGTTCGATGGCATCGCTGCCGGTTGTGACACCGCCAAGTCCAATAATGGGGATATCAACCGCTTCATAAATGTCATAGACACAGCGGACGGCAACCGGTTTAATCATGGGGCCGGACAGTCCACCTTTTTTAAATGCCAGTACAGGGCGTTGAGACTCAATGTCAATCACCATTCCAGGTCCGGCCGTATTGATGGCACAGATTGCATCAGCACCAGCATCTTCGCATGTTTTAGCAATTTGTCCAATATCCAGGGCCTGGGGAGTTAATTTTGCTATAAGAGGAACATGAATCACCTTTTTGACGGCAGACACAACATCATAGGAGGATTGAGGATTGACGCCGAATATCATGCCATGTTTTTCAGAGTTGGGGCAGGAAATATTGATTTCTATATAATCCGGGTGTTTTGAGGACACAAATTCAGCCACCATTTGAAATTCATTAATCGAACTTCCATAAATACTTGCAATTAATGGAAATTTTCTTTTTCCAAGCTCATCCCATTCATTTTCCATGTTTAAATACCCAGGGGACGGCAACCCAACGGCATTAATCATCCCGTGCCCCAGGTCTATGACAGTGGGGTTTTTGTGACCATCCCTCGGCTCTGGACCAATAGATTTCATTGTAACAAGACCGCAGCCCTGCGCATATACTCTTTCAAGGATATCCTTGCTGTTCCCTAAAATGCCGGAAGCAAGAACAATTGGATTCTTCAATGTCTTTCCAAGGAACTGAACCGTCATGATGCCTATCCGCTTTATTGTAATTTTTTAAAACTCACAATTAGTACCATACTATGACAATTTGAGACAATGAAGTTTTTTTAATTTATTCACAAGGAACCGGCCAGACCGTTAGAGACCCTTTTGGCCGTATGGTATTGAATTTATCCTTGTATGGAATGACAACTTTTCCAGAAAATGTATGGTCTGAATCCATCTGGGAGAACGGGGATGTAAAAATAATAAGCGGGTCAAAATAGATGGCTTTATCTGGATAAAGTATACTTTTAATCCAGCAGGAACAAGGCTGAATTTACCATTCTTTGAATCATCTTCAGAATTTGCAGGCATACCGTCGTCAACATTTTATATGTCAAGCGCTTGTTTATTTACAGCAATGCGTTATTATATTTTTAAAGCCTGGAGCGTTCTAATGAAATGAAAAGCTGTTTAAAAGGATGTTATTAAGCATGAAAAAAGATGGTGGATTGATTAGAAACTGGCAGCTTCATCACCTGACCCTGCCGGATATAGAGGGCTTTAAAGAGCAGTTTTTAGCCACCTTCCCTGGCGTTCTGCTTGACCCGGGCCCAATGAAATTCAGTGGAACTGTCATTGAAGACTCAGCAGGAAGATTTAAACCTGGCTGGCATATAATTTCATCCTATATATGCTCAATTGATCGTGAAAGAGGCGTTATTGAAACTTTGAATACCATTTACAAGGTTATAGATGAAGGTAACGACAAGCTGCCCGATATGGGCAATCGAATTTTAAATGTAAGATACAAAGGATATTAATCATCGCCATATCTTCACTCATCTTTGGAAAATTACTTTCTGACCCTTATCCATAGAGGAGCAATCTTTAGTATTGGAAGAATTTCATGACACATTTCCTAATGGTATAGCGGTTCGAGGGAAAATTACTACTGATTCCAAGACTATTATTTTGATCCTTCCTGCTTTGGGGTCTCCAGCTAAACTTTATACACATTTTTTTAACGGCATATCAAAAAGAGGAATAAGTGTTGCTGTCATGAACTTAAGAGGGGATGGACTTTTAGAAAAAGACCAGCTTGTTTCCGAAGGGAACTTTGGTTATGTTGAACTTCTAGAAGACATAGATACTGTTATCCATTCTTTAATCAGAAGATATCCCGGTAGAAAAATCGTCACAATGGGGCATAGTTTAGGAGGACAGTTAGGATGTCTTTATCAGTGTCATGATAATTCAAAAACAAGTGCTTCCATTGTCATAGCAGGGGGCAGTGTTGGATATCAATCTTGGAAAGGTGTTGATAAACTGAAAACATATACCGCCACTCAATTGTTTGGACTGATCGCAAAGCTGCTTGGGTGGTTTCCCGGAAAGAGAATTGGATTTGGGGGGAACCAGCCTAAAAATGTCATGATTGACTGGTCAAGGAATGCACGTACAGGGATGTATCAATTGATAAATGAAAAAATTAAGTATGAAGCAAAAAGCAGAATCGTGACATCACTTTTTTTAGGAATAGTGATTGAGAATGATTATTTTGCCCCCTATGCCGCTGCAAAAAGCTTGTTTGAAAAATTTCCTTTGAGTGATTCTCAAATTTTTATTATCAATAAAAACAGGTTTAATAAAATTGTTCCAAACCATTTTCGATGGTTGAAAGAGCCTGACCCTGTGATTGATGTAATGGTTTTATGGCTGGAGAAAAAAGGGTTGAACCGGTAATAGTTCCTTATCTTAAAATTTATCAAAGAAAATCATATCGTCTTCAACGCCAAGGTCATAGAGCGCCTCGATAATGGCATTGATCATTGGGGGCGGTCCGCAGAGATAGTATTCTATTTCAGTCGGATCTTCACATTTACAGAGGTAGGAATCGCAGAGATGGGTGTGAATAAACCCTGTGAGACCTGTCCAGTTATCATCTTCTTCAGGATTTGACAGCGCAATAAAATAACTGAAATTGTCATGCTTTTTATCAAGCGCTTTGAATTCATCATCGTAAAACATCTCTTTTCTGGATCGTGCACCATACCAGAAAGAGATTCTGCGTTTTGAATGCACCCCTTCCAGTTGATGAAGAATGTGGCTTCTCAAGGGTGCCATTCCAGCACCGCCTCCGATAAACACCATCTCATTGTCTGTATCCCTGGCCATAAAATCACCATATGGTCCGCTGACAGTGACGGTATCCCCGGGTTTCAATCCAAAGACATATGAAGAGCCAAATCCAGGGGGTATCCCCTCTGTCCCAGGGGGCGGTGTTGCAATTCTCACGTTCATTATCATGGTATCATTGTCATGCGGGGGATTGGCGAGTGAATAGGCACGAAATCCTGGTTTGATTCCTTTTGATGTGAGTTCCAGTAAATTGTATTTTTTCCACTCGCTGACAAATTTACTTTCAATATGAAAGTCTTTAAATGTCAGAATATACTCAGGCACGTCAATCTGGATATAAGCTCCTGCTTTAAATTCCATAGGCGTTTCAGGCTTAATCACTAGCTCTTTAATAAAGGTGGCCACATTATGGTTGGAGATAACAGTTGCTTTTACTTTTTTAATACCAAAAATGGATTCAGGAATTTCAATTTCAAGGTCATTTTTTACCTTTAACTGGCAGGCCAATCGTTTGTTTGCCAGTTTGTCCTTACGGCTCAGGTGAGCAAGTTCTGTGGGCAGGATACTTCCACCGCCTTCCACTACCTGGCATTTACACATACCGCAGGATCCGGACCCGCCACAAGCGGACGGCAGAAAAATATCTTTTTGTGATAAAGCTGATAAAAGCGAAGGGTTCCCTGAGATTTTCAGTTTTTCATCTGTTTTATGATTGATGGTGATTTCAAAGTCACCTTTTGTGGTGACCATAGATTCGACAAAAAGCAGCACAGTAACAAGGATCAGAATCACACCGGAAAAAATCAATATGCTCAAAATATACAGCAAGTCGTGATCCTCCTTTTAAAGTGTGATACCTGAAAACATCATAAAGGTCATTGCCATCAGTCCTGCAATAATCATGGTTATCCCAAATCCCTGGAGCCCTTCAGGAACATCTGAATATTTTACTTTCTTTCTTATGGCTGCCATGGAAACAATGGCCAGCATCCAGCCAGTTCCGGAGCCTGCACCAAATACAATGGATTCTATAAAGGTGTAATTTCTTTCCACCATGAATAAAGAAGTACCAAGGATGGCACAATTGACAGCAATTAAAGGCAGGAACACACCCAACGTTGTGTAAAGCAGGGGAGAATATTTGTCAATGATCATTTCAACAGCCTGGACAAAGGCGGCAATAACAGCAATAAAGGTTATGAATTTTAAAAAACTTAGATCAAGCTGAGGGTATCCGGCCCAGGATAATGCGCCCGGTGCCAGGAGTCCATGATAAATCATCCAGTTTATCGGGCTCGTCAGCGTTAAAACGAAAATGACAGCAAAGCCTAGCCCGGTAGCGGTTTCAACATTTTTTGAAACCGCAATAAATGAACACATTCCCAGAAAGTAGGCAAGCAGAATATTTCCAATAAAAACGGAATTTATGAATAAGCTTAACAGATCGCCCATGACGATGTCCTACCTTTCTTCCTTTGATATGCCCGGCAGGCTGTTTTTCAACCACACCAGCAACCCGATAATAAAGAAAGCACCCGGTGCCAGAACCATCAGTCCCATGTTCTGGTACCCAGCGTCAACAAGGAACTGGGGGATGATGTTAACCCCCAGAATTTTGCCTGATCCCAGCAATTCTCTTAAAAAGGCAACAGATATCAATATCAGGCTGTATCCAAGACCGTTTCCAATTCCGTCAAAGAATGAATCCAATGGTTTATTGGCCAATGCAAATGCTTCGGCCCGGCCCAGAACAATACAATTGGTAATGATTAAGCCGACAAAAATAGACAATTGTTTAGAGATATCATAGAAAAACGCTTTTAAAATTTGATCTGTGACAATAACAAGAGATGCAATGACCGCAAGCTCTGCAATAATTCTGATATTAGATGGAATCTGTTTTCTGAGGCTTGATATGATCAGGCTTGAAAATGCAGTAACTGTTGTCAGGGCAATCCCCATGACAATAGCAGTTGACATTTTTACCGTCACAGCAAGGGCAGAACAAATCCCCAAAACCTGGTAGGCAACAGGATTTTCCTTCCAGATACCCTTGGTTAGGATTTTCAAATAATTTGCTTTTTCATCTGACATTTATATAATCCTTTTATGCCGGCTATTTAGTCGTATTTATCTGTTTCTGCCTGAAACTAATGGATACTGAATCATACATTATCAGGGTCTCTTTTATGCCTTGGGAAAGGTATTGGCCTGTCAGGGTCGCCCCTGAGATACCATCGACATAATGATCTTGCAGATCCTTAGGTAAGTTTTTGACCTTGCCTTTTGCTATCCCGACAGAGACAAATTCATTATTAGAATTTAGAATTTTCTTCCCTTTAAAGTTTTTTTGAAACCAGGCACTTTCAATTTCACCACCAAGACCAGGGGTTTCTGAATGATTGAAAACTGAAAAACCTGAAACTGTCTGCCCGTCAGTCTCAAACGCCAGGTAACCGTGTATTTTCCCCCATAACCCCCTGGTATTGAAAGGGAGGATGTACCCTTTTATGGTACCGTCTTCCTGATAGAAGTATAAATTCAAAGCATCCGGAGTCCAGGTGTCTATAATTTTTCCGGAGCTGTCTACGGTCACTTCTTTAATGTGTGTATTATACAAGGCATCAATGTTCTGCCTGGAGGGTTTTTTCCCCTGGATTAAATCAGCTGCTTTAAGGATATTGATTTTTTTATCAAGTTCCATGTTGGCAGTCTGAAACCCCTTTAGTCCAACCGCGGCAGCAGTAATTAACAGGCTGCAGATAACAGACAGTATTATGGCAAAAAGAATAACTTTCAGTTTGCTGTATATCGTGTTGTTATCAGACATTGGGAATCCTTTTTGATAGTGTAACCTTTAATACTATATGATCCAGTAAAGGGGCAAAAACATTCATGAAGAGGATGGCAAGCATTGCACCTTCAACAAATGCGGGATTGGCCACCCTGATGGTAATTGTTAAAAATCCAATCAAGAAACCAAATATCCATCTGCCAATGTTTGTTCCCGGCGAACTGACCGGATCTGTGGCCATAAATGATATGCCAAATAGAAACCCGCCCGAACATAAATGATATAAAGGGCCGGCATTTGACCAGGAGTTGCTGCCCCCTGGAATCATGTAAAACAGGATAGATGTAAAAATGAGTCCAAAAATACCGCCTGCAATAACTCTAAAATTTGCGATTCTTGTGATGATAAGAAATACAGCGCCAATGATGCAGCATAATGCAGATGTCTCCCCTATACTGCCCGGTACAAACCCAAAAAAAAGTTTGGAAAGGGTAAATCCTGAGTTTGAAAGAGCGGTTGTTATTTTTTCACCCTCCGGTGCCATGATAGACAGCGCAGTTGCACCGCTGACACCATCAACAGCGTTGTTTCCAGCAACCCAGACATCACCTGACATGGATACAGGGTATGAAAAGAACAAAAAAGCTCTTCCTGTCAGTGCGGGATTTAAAATATTTCTGCCTGTCCCGCCAAATACTTCTTTCCCTATGACGATTCCGAATGAAAATCCTAACGCCACCTGCCATAAAGAAATAGTAGCCGGGAGGGTCAGGGGAAACAAAAGACCTGAAACCAGAAGCCCTTCACTGATGTTGTGTTTCCTTACCGATGCAAAAAGCGTCTCCCAAAAAAAACCCACAGTATAGGTTACCAGTATCATTGGCAGGACAACGCCTGCACCTGCAGTGAAAGATTGAATAAGTGTATATGTCCGGCCCGCTGCCAGTCCAGCCTGAAACCCGGTATTGTACATACCAAAAAACAAGACAGGTAAAAGTGAGATGATGACAAAGCTCATATAGCGTTTAACATCCAGATTGTCCCTGACAAATGGCGTTTGGGTGTTCCTTGGTGATGGGACGAAAAAAACTGTTTTTATGGCATCATAAAGCGGCTCGATGGATTTAAACTTTCCTGACCCTGTAAAATGTTTATCACCTATGTCAAATATTTTCTTTATAGGATTCATCATCTATTCTTTGTCCTTGTAATACAAATCCATTCCATCACTTAATAGTTTTGTCAGTTCAATTTTTGAGGGGCATGTATAAGAGCAGAGACCGCATCTGATACAATCCAGGAGACCATAATCTAAAGCGTCCTCAATGTCATCACTATGTAACGCTTTCATAATAAAATTGGGGGTAAGGTCAACCGGGCAGATCTTAATGCAATAGCCGCAATTGATGCAGGCTCTTTCTTCTCCATGAAGATTGCAGTCAAGATCTTTTGGGGTGCGGGTCAGGCAGGAAAAGAAAGATTTTGACACGGTTGTTTTTTTAAATCCAGGCTGGAGAAAGGCACACATTTCCTTATCTTGATTATCTCTGATAATATTCAATGTGGTTTCGAAAAATCCAATGTGCGATTGAGGCTCAACCGCCCTGCCATTGAAGTACCCTGTAGTAATAAGATGCCGGCCGTTTATGTTTCCGACAAGATCTTTGATAGAAACCCCCTGCCTGGAAATAATATGCGGCTTTTTATCGGATGATTTTATAACAGTAAAAATCCTGCTCACCGGGTATTTGCCAGAGAGTAAAAATTTTGCCACCAAAATCAGATGCTCTGCTGATATGGTCCAGGATCGATTTTCTTTCTGGCTGGTTTTTAAATGGTACAAAACAGCACCAGGATCCCAGGCCGGGTAGAAATCAGGCACGGTATGGGTGATATGACGCCTGAGACCATTGAGTCTTTCAATACTGCTTTTTCTTGAAGTCACAACGATACGGTTTGAAAATTTTTTTAACACCTTTAATCCGAATTCAAAATTCTGGATGTTATCTTTAAGAACAATCTGCGGATGTGGTGAATAAAGATCATTTCCGTTTAAGGAGACAATGATAAGCGGGGGGGCAAGCGATTCATCTGCTGTGTCTTTTGAGGGAAATTGTCTGAAACACTGCCACAGACCACCTTCCTGAAGTAATTTGATGAGGGTTGATTTGGGTGTTGATTCAAGGGCGTTGCGTGGTATCGCCTCAAACTGAATAAACTCATCAGGTGTCTGCAAACGGATAATCACTTCTTTCAGCCGTCTTCTCTCTCCAAAAACAATTTGTTGAACTGTGCCAGTTCCAGGAGAAACGTAATGAATACTTTTGTTTCGTTTATCACAAAAAAGAGGTGTCCCCGTTTTAACCAAATCGTTTTCTTTAACCAGAAGTTTTGGTCGGATATAGGGGATGTCCATGGCAGATACGGCAATCGTTCTGGGTGTCAATAGTTGAATTACACTCATATCCGGCATTCCGGAAAGTGGTGTCTTAAATCCTTTTTGGAGTGCGATGTGTTCCATAAAATAGAAGTTTAAAACCAGTACATTTAAATCAAGTAAACCGTTTTATCATTGTTATATTTTTTGTAATGCCAGGATCTAAAATATCATAAAAGGCTTTGGGGTTCAATGAATTGGTCTTATTAAGATAGACATTGGAAAAATCTATGTTTTCCCGCATTCGTATTAAGTAAATCAATTTGATTCTATCCTGTTTTTTTACTAGTATGATGCAAAAAGAAAAGGGGATATAGTTGTTTTTTTTATAGGGATACAAAAAGATATGGTTTTATGAAATTTTTGTTTTCATCAAAAAAAATATACACGATTGCAAGGGTCATCCTTGGGCTTATTTTTGCCGGATCCGGCCTTATAAAGATAAGTGACCTTATGTATTTTTCAAAAGTGATTGAAGCCTTTGCGATTTTACCTGAAGCGTATTCTTATCCACTAGCAGTAATGATCTCAGCAGCAGAACTTTTTTTCGGGATCGGGATAATTGTCGATATCAGAGGAAGCCTTGGTGCGGTAAGCCTTATGCTCTTGATGTTTCTGGCAGTCCTGTGCTGGGCCATTTATATGGGATATGATATTGATTGCGGCTGCTTTGGGCCGGAAGATCCCGAATCAGATGTCTTTCCTGGTTTAAAAGGATCTCTGTTCAGGGATATTTGTTTCATATTACAGGCATTGTATCTCTATCTCTGGCGTTATCATAATGATTATCGTCCGATATCACTAACGTTTACTAGAACAAAAAGGGGTTAACAGAAATGAAGTTGGCAAAGAAATGGATCATAAGCTGTGTTGCTGTTTTAAGTGTGTTAATGTTTACTTTTCCTGTGAATGCAGGCTTTGGATCAGGCAAGTTTAAAAATGAAGTCGAAAAAGAACAGGGTGCTGTAAAGCTTGTCCGGGAGGTTTTACAAGGTGGTTATGATGTTATTACGGCAGCAGAATTAAAACAATGGCTCGACATGAAAAAAGAGATGGTTATTGTTGATACTATGCCATATGAGGCCAGCTATAAAAAAGGTCATGTTCCAGGTGCGCTTCAGTTTTTATTCCCAATTCCGGAAATGCTGAACTGGAATTTAAAAGAAACCGATCAAAAAACACAACAGGACTTTGAGAAATTGCTGGGCCCTGACAAGAATAAACCTGTCATTATTTATTGTGGATTTGTAAAATGCACCAGAAGCCATAATGGCGCATTGTGGGCTAAAAAACTGGGATACAAAAATGTATATCGATTTTCAGGCGGCATATATGCCTGGAAAGGCTCTGATTATAAAATCGAGACCGAATAACCGCATTTAAAAATCGCATTTGGTTCACTGAATCATCTTACACAGGGGCTGCAGCCGCAGAAATTCTTTTTGCCGGCTGCAGCCCCTTCCTTTTGATTTATATTTTTTTTCTTTGTATTGGATTTTTTTTAATACCAGCTTTATACTGTACCACTAGACTGGCATGTGTTTTTTTTATTTTGCTGAACCGAATCTGATTGCAACGGGATAGGGTACAGCCAGACTCAGGGATTAAATAGTAGTAACACATTGAAATAATAAGGTAATAACAAACAGGCGGCTGCGATATTTTTTATAGTTAAATCGTAAGAATATGTCAGAATATCAAGACATTTTTTAAGGAGGCCTTTTGAAAATATCTATTCGTGGTGTTATCCTTATCGGATGTATGGTCCTTATTTGGGGCACCCTTCTCATCACCACGCCGTTTTCCTATTTTTCAACAAAAAAGGTAATGCTCCTTCACACCATGGATATCATGGAAAATATCAGTGATCTGACAGTAAAAGAAACGCAGAATTTTTTTTCCATTGCAAGAGGTGCAGCCCATCTTACCAAACGACTCATTTCGTCGAAAGTTATCAATATTAAAAATGAACATATTGGACAGTTAGAAAAGTATTTTTTGGACCAGCTTGAAATTTATACCCAGTTTGCCGGAATATATTTTGCCAATCCTAAAGGGGAATTCTACTATGTAAGCCGGAATGAAACCCACACACCAGGGGGTTACCGAACAAAATTCATAGCAATATCTCCCCAGGGCCGTCAGGTGAAGCTGGGCTGGAGAGATAAGGATTTAAACTTGGTTCATGAAAATTTAGATCCCAGTGATACATATGATCCCAGGAAAAGGCCCTGGTATAAAAAAGCGATAAAAGGCAGGCAGGTTATCTGGACAAATCCATATATTTTTTTTACATCCAAGAAACCAGGCATCACAACAGCTGGCCCAATATATGATGCCAATGATGAATTCCTCGGTGTTGTGGGTGTTGATATTGAATTGGATGTTTTGTCAAAGTTCATCGGCAGTTTAAGAGTGGGAAAAACCGGCACTGCATTCATGATTGATCAGGATAACAATGTGATTGCTTATCCGGATCCTGAACAGCTAAAATATTCAGATCAGAAAAAAAATAAAAAGATCCGTCTTCCAAAACTTTGGGAACTGTCTAATCCTGTATGCAAATTGGCGTATGATTCTATAGAAGAAGCAAAAAGGTCAGGTAATGCACAGACGTTTAAAAACGATTCTGTCTTTGCCGCTTTTAAAGCAGATGAAAAAAAGTTTTATACCATGTTCACTCCGGTACAGGAGTCAAAAATATCATGGATGATCGGGGTATATATTCCAGAAAATGATTATTTTGGTAAAATTATCACGAACCGAAGAATTAATCTGCTGCTAACTTTTTTCTTGTGTGGTGTTGCGACTGTTGTTGGACTTGTTGTCGCAAGAAACCTCATTAAACCTATTTTTGAACTCGATAAAGAAGCACAGGATATTACAAATCATATTTATGACCCCCTGCCAAAAATTAAAACAGCGTTCAAGGAAATCCAGCGTACGGCAGATACATTTTATGAAATGAAGACAGCAGTTGTTACCTATAAAAAAGAGCTGAGAAAGAAAGAACAGATTCATCGGACAATTACGGATACGGCCAATGAAGCTATCCTGATGATTAATGCGAAAGATGAGATTTCTTACTGGAATTTTGCTGCAGAAACGATATTTGGTTATAAGAGTTCAGACGTCATAGGAAACAATATTTATGACCTTGTCCCGTTTCAGGAGAACAATCAAACAGATGAACTGTCATTATATACAGTTTTTAAAACGGCCTCGAACGATCAATTCCAGAAAAATATCGCATTGAATATTGTAAGCAGAGATGGCAGTAAATTTTATGTTGAAGTATCAATTGTAAATATTAAAATTGATCAACAGCAGCATACCATCTCCATCATTCATGACATTTCACAAAGGAAAAAACTGGAAAATGATAAAATAGCGGCCTTGAAACAGCTTCAGCAGGCCCAGAAGATGGAGGCCCTTGGCCTGATGGCAGGCGGTGTCGCCCACGATCTGAATAATGTTCTGTCAGGAATTGTCAGTTATCCAGAGCTGCTGTTGATGGATCTGCCCAAAGACAGTCCTTTCCGACGGGCCATCCTCATGATACATGATTCCGGAAAAAAAGCAGCCTCTATTGTAGAGGATCTGCTGACCCTGGCCAGGAGAGGCGTGCCCAATGTTGACATCATCAACTTTAATGACATCATCAATAACTATTTAAAATCGCCTGAATACAGGGCCTTGATTCATTATCACCGGAATATTTCTGTACACATCAGTCTGGCAGATGATTTGTTCAATATAACAGGGACATCGGTGCATTTAAACAAGACAGTCATGAACTTGATGTCCAATGCAGCAGAGGCAATGGCCAATGGCGGGAAAATTATGATTTCAACAAGAAATCAGTATATTGATACACCCATAAAAGGGTATAAAGAAATCAGGGAAGGTGATTTTGTTTTACTGACCATTCAAGACACCGGAACAGGCATCAGCCCTGAAGATCTTAAAAGAATTTTTGAGCCGTTTTATACAAGTAAAATTATGGGACGGAGTGGAACAGGGCTTGGTATGTCAGTTGTCTGGGGAACAGTTCAGGATCATAACGGCTATATTGACATTGAAAGCTCTAAAGACAAAGGAACGAAATTCCTGCTCTATTTCCCTGCAACAAAAAAACAGGTTGAAGTCAAAAAAGAATCGATATCTGTTCAAGATTATACCGGCAATGGTGAATCCATATTAATTATAGATGATGTGCCGGAACAAAGAGAAATTGCAAAAGATTTGCTGACCCGATTAAATTACTCAGTCGATTCCGTATCAAGCGGTGAAGAAGCAATTGAGTATGTGAGCCATCATCAGCCAGACCTATTGCTGCTGGATATGATCATGGACCCGGGAATAGACGGCCTTAAGACCTATGTTGAGATTATAAAGATTCATCCCAGGCAAAAAGCAATTATCACCAGTGGGTTTTCAGACAACGACAGAGTAAAACAAGCCCAGAGACTTGGGGCTGGGGAATATATTAAAAAGCCGTATTCATTCGAGAAAATAGGAATGGCTGTAAAAAAGGAGCTGATGCGATAATTTGTTTTTCCTGATTGGACAGATCGGCTGTACGGGAAACTCTTTCTTGCAAAGGCTAAAATTCTGCATGAAATTTTCTGTCTTTTCTTTGGAGCCTCTTGAAATATCAGGTATTTGATCTTGATTTTCCTTTTAAGGTTTATTAAATAGAAATTTTAACCCTTGATAAAGTTTAGGTAAAAGGAAAAAGAATTATCATGGATCAAGCTGTTGTAGACCAGATATCGACCCAAGAGTATTTAGACACACTTCTGCCAGTGGAAACCAGCGATCAGTTTTTTGATGCACTATATGGAGATTCAAAAGAGGGTGCATATGATATCAGGCTTGAATTTATATCAGCAAATGATAATCGGATTGTATTGGCATTCAACCTCATCCAGAGACCGGGCAAATGCCTGGTGTGCAATTTGACCTATGGCCTTCCCAATGTTTTTTCCCGTCACCCATTGATAAATATCAAGGGAATGATAAAGAAAATAGAAGAAACAGGCCTGAAGGTAAAGCGTTGGAGATTGGGTGACACAGAAGAACAGAGTTCTGAGTTCCATACCATCCCATTTTTTCTGGATTTAGAATAAAACATCCACTATACAAACAAACGGCCGGACTTATCACATTTGTCCAGCCGTTTGATATTCAATAATCAAGTATGTTTAAAAATTTCAGGCTTTTGGTAAATGAGAAAACTGCTTGTTAATTATTTTGTTCCAGCCGTCCAGATCTGATTTTATTTTTTTGAAAAGAGACCCTGAATTGCCTTTAATGGTAATTTTTTCAATTGTATCGCCCTGGGCAATGCTGTCGACAACTTTTTGATCTTCATCGCTTTCAACCGTACCAAAAACAGTATGCACGCCATCTAAATGCGGGGTGGGGCCGTGGGTGATAAAAAATTGACTCCCATTGGTTCCAGGTCCTGCATTGGCCATGGATAAAATTCCAGGTCTGTCATGTTTTAAATCTTTATTGAATTCATCTTTAAATTGATATCCCGGGCCACCCATACCGTTGCCGTAAGGGCATCCGCCCTGGATCATAAAATCTGCTATAACTCTGTGAAATGTCAGGCCATTATAGTATTCCCTTTTCGCAAGATTCGCAAAATTCCCACAGGTAACTGGGGTTTGATCAGCGAATAATTTTATATTAATGGTTCCTTTGCTTGTCTCCATAACTGCTGTTAAGTCAGGCATATCGTTCTCCTTTAAAATTAAAAACAAAATATGGTCAAAAACTAAGTGTTTGTTTGTATTTGTCAAATAAAAAAGAATTTCTCATAATTCACTGCAGATCTTGAGTATCAAATGACAATTACACCCATTCCAATTATCGGCTGTATCTGAAAACCTTTCTGGCCACCGCTATAATTAACAGGGTAGAAAATTTATTAAAAATTGATGTATGTCAAAGACTTGAACGTTTTTTTATCTTAATTTTCATGCCATAATCTGAAAAGTAACAATGGATTTGCGACCAGCATGATTTTTAGCGGTTTTTTCAAAGATGATAATAAACAGTTAACTCAAGGAGATTCGTGGTGCCAAAACGCATGAACAAATGTATTCAGACCGTGACAGATGAAGATGTCTTAGAAGCAATGAAACGGATTCCAGGATACCTGGATATCACGCCATCTGATTTTCTGGAGGTTTATCGGGTTGCGTTTGATCATGCTTTATCCAGGATCAGAACGGCAGTACCGGCTGAGCATATTATGACACGAAAAGTCATTTTTATCCATGAAGATACGCCATTGATTGAAGCTGTAATTAAAATGGCAGAACGTGAAATTTCCGGGCTTCCTGTCCTGAACAACCAAAATAAGGTGGTGGGTGTAATATCTGAAAAAGATTTTCTTGTTCGAATGAATGAAAAGCATGCCCCCTCAATCATGCAGGTTCTTCTCCAATGCATGAATACCAGCAGCTGTCTTGCCGTACCATTTAAACGGTTAAAAGCACGGGATATTATGTCATCGCCACCGGTCACTGTTAACAAAAATACACCCCTGATTGATGTGGCAGATAAATTGGACCGTTTCAATATAAACCGGATTCCTGTGATCGATGATCACGAAAAACTGGTGGGGATCATTGCCAGATCAGACCTTCTTCAGGCTATGTGCTGATATGAAAAGGAGATTTGCAATGACATCTTTACTGGAAAAAATGAGAGGTGGCGGCCAACGTCCTCCAAAAGTGGATACAGTAGAAATATTTTGGTCATGGCTTGGTGCATTTTTAGGCATCGCACCTGTTGCCCTGATGAATTACAATTTATTATCAGGAACTGATTTCGTTTACATCATTGGCTCATTTGGTGCTTCAGCTGTACTGATTTACGGTGCTGTCCGCAGCCCCCTGGCCCAGCCCCGGAATTTAATCGGCGGCCACATACTGTCAGCTTTTATAGGCGTACTCGCTTTTCAACTGTTTCATCCGTTCCCCTGGTTTGCTGCTGCTTTTTCGGTTGCAACAGCCATTGCTGTTATGCACGCCACACAAACCCTTCATCCGCCAGGGGGAGCAACAGCTTTAATTGCGGTAATCGGCAGTGAAAGAATACACGGCCTGGGGTTTTGGTATCTTTTGTTTCCGGTAGGCTGCGGCGTGATGGTAATGCTGGTTGTGGCACTGGTAATCAATAATATAGCAAAAAACAGAAAATATCCTGAGTTCTGGTTTTAAAGATCAGTTGAATCCAGGGTCTGATGAATTTTAGCCAAAACAATGGTAATGTTGTCTTTGCCGCCTAAATCCAAAGCAGCCTGCCTTAATTCTTTTGCCTTGGACTCAATGGCGGACGCACTGTTTAATATTGCAAAAATTTGTTTTTGAGGGACCATTTTATGCAGCCCGTCTGTTGCCAGGATCAATAAATCATTCTTTTTGATTTTAAACGTCCCGGTCTGTGGCGCACAATCCCCATAACCAATACACTGGTCTAGAATGTCATATGAATAATGTTCTTTTGCCTTTTCTGGAGCCAGCTCTCCTTCTTCTACCAGAAATTTCGCAAGGGTTTGATCTTCACTGAGCTGGATTAATGTTTTGTCCCTTAATAGATACAAACGCGAATCTCCAACATTGATCCAGTGGAAATGGTCTTTTTTTAATATGGCACAAACCAGTGTTGTTGCCATTCCCTCAAGTTCACGCTGGGTCTGTGCTTTATCGCTTAAAATGGTATCAAGCTCATGAACCAGTTGTTTTAACTGAGTAATTTCATTTCCTGGATTTAACTTTTGAAGTCCCACGAGAGTTCCTTTTACGATTTCAGCAGCAAAATCACTGGAAACATCTCCTCCCAAACCGTCTGCTACAGCCAGAAGTAAAGACTTGTCCCCCATTTGACGAACCAGGTACCGATCTTCATTTGTCTTTTTTTTAAGCCCGGTATGTGTTAATCCGAAAATATCAATATTATCAATTTTTAAATTGGTTTGACCTGATCCCTGGTTCACGTGTTTATAGAAACTGCATTCCATGCAGGAATCAATTTTTTCAGCAAATTTACCCGAAATCGAGTTGCTGCAAAAAGTTCCTGCAACCAGCCAGCAAGCCCTGCCTGCGTTTTCACCTTCGTTGAGACCATCAAGTGAAGAGGTCTGGGTCGCAGGACATGTTTCGCATGCATCAGTGTCTGACCCATCCGGACCTCGGCCGCACTGCATAAATTCCCAACAGTTTTTTTTGCGGTCCTTTTTTATAAACAGCTCGGTTTCAGCTTTTTTTAAATCTTTGACAGCGTCTTCCATGTGTTTATATCTTTCTTCCGGGTTTATGCGGCAGGCTTTTATAATAAATCGGTTTAAAGAATCAGGAAGACCGGGTATCATATCACCAGGATCCGGGATCTGCTTTTGGCATCGCAATTTCAAGAATTTCGCAGGATCCGATTCAGGGTAGGGCCTTTTTCCTGACAGCATTTCAAAAGCTGCTGTCCCAAGGGAGTATATTTCACTTTGAATGCTGGCCGGCTCGCCGTTACAGATTTCTGGCGCAAGGTATGAAAAGGTACCGTCAAGCATATCATCTTCGTCATGGATAAAACTTGCCAGACCAAAATCCACGAGTTTCACAAGATGATTTTTTGTAACTACAAGGTTCTCAGGGTTGATATCCTTGTGCAAAACACCCATGTTATAAGCATACTGGATGGCCTTGCAGGCCTGATGCAGATAATTCAGGGCCGTTTCAGGGTCAATCTTTTTCTTCTTTTTTAACTTGGCAGCGATGGACTCGCCTTCCAGATATTCCATAATAATAAACGCAGTGCGAAATCTTTCTTTTACATCAAATACATTGATGATGTTCTCGTGGTTCAGGCTGGAAACAATTTTTGCCTCATTCCTGAATTTTTCCAGCAGATCAGAATCCGTAACCATATTGTGCCGCATCATTTTTATGGCCACTTCCCTCTCGTCCTTTGAATCCACCCCTTTGTATACGATGGAATATCCGCCCCGGCCAATAATATCCGTTGCAATATAACGCCCAATGGTCCGCTCTGAGATAGGCCTTTTTGAATCGAATCTATCTGCTACAATTTCTGTAAGAAAATTAAACAGATCTGGATCATCCTCCGGTATTTTTTCAAACAGGTTTTTTTTCAGCACCCAGAGCTCCATATCAGTTTCAGATTCAATATGAGAGTTTACCGGTTCTCCTGTAAACAGGGCAGACATATTTAATATATCGCCTTCACCACGGTGGTCAATTGGATGTAGAAGCCCTTTTTTTTCTACCAGAAGGAGACAGGAGCCTCTTCGGATGATATAGGCTTCAACAGGTGCCTGGCCCTGAACAATAAAACGGGTCGATTTATTAACCTTTTTCAATTCAAGGCCGTTTAAGATGGCATGTTTGGTGTGCGGTGGCAGAAAACGTAAAAATTTGGTTCTAAGGTTCAAAGTGCCTTCCTGTGCATTGACAATTTTAAAAAAATCACACTCCTGGCAGGTCGTCTGTTTATCAGCATATGACCCCTGGCTTTTCCCTTCACAGAAAGTCCCTGCCACGGCCCAGCAGAAACGGCCGGCACATATGCCAGAATTTATCCCGTCAAATGTTTTGTCCGCAGCAGCAGGGCAGACACCAAATTCTTTTGTGTTTTTCCCGCCCGGCTCACGCCCGCAATCATTGTATTCCCAGCAATTTAGCCGTTTTTGCATTATCAACCAACGCCTCTGCCATTTTTTTATTTTGTGCCTGTATCTATTAAGGTCTGCATTTCATGGATTAATTCAAGGTTGTTTTTAATGGGGTTCTTTTTTTCTATTGTTTGTTTTTCAAGTTCAAATTGCGCCATCAGCATTTTTTTTTCGTTATCAGACAATTCTTTTTCCACCATGGGAAAAAACAGATGGTCTTCCATAAATATGTGTCGGCATAAAACAGAAACAAACGAAGCCAGATTTGTCAACAGGCTGGTTATGGCAATTTCATTTCCCATCTCATACCCTTTAATGGATTTTTCAATTTTTGTTAGAAATTGACGACCAATCTCATGCTGATGGCGGAGAGACCCTATTTCAAGATCGAGAAGGCCCTTTTTTTTCGTAGCTAGGAAACCGAACATCAGAAATTCTTCTTTATAGTGATGGTAGTTATCTGCATAATTTCTAAAAAAAGGTACTGCAGCCTGAAAAAATTCTTTTGGCGGGTGTAAATTTTTTTCAATATTGTTCCTTGCATCCTTTAAAAAATCCAACCCCTGTAGGATGAAGACATGCTCATCAATTAACGCCTGCGTGATTTTCATAGCGTCTTTTCCTTAAAAGATAATATTTTTGACAGGTTTCCAGCCGCATAATTATAATTATATGTATTATACCGGTAATATGAAAGTTATTTCATTGATTCAGGTCAAGAATAAAAAAAGGAAAAAGAAGTCTGTGCTTTAATATAGTGACTGCCGGTAAACTTTTCGTATTGTACAGATGATTGACAGGCATACCCCTGCCAATCATCGGCTGTATAGCAAAACCTTTCTGGCAAATGTTATAAATTCCCATTGTGAATACCGTTAAAAAATGATATTAATTTCATAGTGATCTAATAGGAAATCGAATAAACAGAATCTATTCATTCTGAGCAGTTCCTGCATCCGTTATCAAGGTGCCCGTTGAAATTGAAAAGATACAATCAAGCCAAGTTCTATCTGGTTGGTAAACTGGTTTTGTGGTTTATGACTAATCTTTTTTAAAAGGAGGGTATCATATGATTGCAAAAGTGATTATCAAAAGAGAAATTAAACAAGGGAAGGAGGGCGATTTTTTTTCACATTTGAGGAATCTCCGCTTCAAAGCAATGGGTCAGGAAGGTTATATTTCAGGAGAAACCCTGATTTGTGCTGAAAAACCCAGCAAGGTGCTGATCATCAGCAAATGGGAATCATTGGAACACTGGAGAGCATGGGAATCAAATGAAACAAGAAAGGAGGCTGACATCCTCATTAATCAATTACAGGAAGTTCCGACAGAATATGAAGCCTATGTCTTTAGCAAGTATAAAGCTGCTGCCTCACAGGGGTTCCCACCCCCGCTGCAAAGAATAGACAGTTAGAAAAAAAGGATAAGGCCGGCTTCTTTGTTGTAGAAAATCCGGCCTTATATCAATTCTAACCTCTCATGTGAAACATTATATTGGCATCACCTTTCGATAGACTTTATCAAACGGTAATGCAGTACCATCAATGGTTAAAAGATCATCTTCAACGGAAATGCCGAACAGTGCTTCATTCTCTTTTAAATATGGAAGAATGAGGTTCCAGTCTGCATCTGTGAGCTCAGCAAACTTGCCGCCATTCAGATGCTCATCAACTACCTTACATTCCGGGTCTCTTAAAAAGATGGCACCGCCTGATGCAAGTGAAAACAGGTTTGACCCCGGATACGGCATGTCAAGATCAATCACATTTCCGTTATCATCAAATTTAATACCATTGACAATAACAAAGCCGCCGCCATTCAGGGGATCACCTGCCATAAACGATTCAGCAAGGTAATCTAGACACGTACCATTAATCACAACCCTTGGGCCGCCTGTTGCATTTATCAGGGGACGACCCGCAGCATTGCCCAATATATAAACATCCCCGCCTTTAGCGCCATACATAAAGGTTTGACCGACATCTCCGTGGACGACGAATTTTCCGCGTTTCATGATCTGTCCCAATTGATCCTGGGCATTCCCGTGAACATGGATCTGCATACCATCAATCCCGGATGCCATGTAATCGCCTGAACTGTCGTACACATCAAATCGTACATCATCTGTACCAGGTCCAAACCCGCAGCCTGTAAATCTCTGGCCTTTGTATCCATAGCAGATATATTGCTTCCAGCCCAATCGATAGGCGTTGTTAATCATCCTGGAATCGCAATCTTTGCCTTCGGGCTCGAATTCTCGGGCATTTACAATGAGAATTTTTTCCTTACCTTCTGGTGCGCGTAAATCTTTTCTTGTTGCACGATCAATATATGCATACCGCTGGTTTTTACTGTCTCCAATTTTAGGTGAGGATTTAAATATGGATGTCAGGCTTTCTCTGATAATTTGGAGAACCGAACTCCTTTTCTTATTGCCTGTTGGAAACAATCTGTCGTTTAAATGGGAGAGAAGATCAATGCCCATTCTCTTTTTATCATCATTATCCTTGGCAAATCCTTCAATCAACCCGCAAAGCTGTTTTAATTCTTCAAAACTTAAACCGGCAATCTCAGAGATACAGGCTTGTTTTAACCCCTGCAGATCCTGTGCGTCAAAAAGTTCGGTTATCTTATCTGTCAACGCTTTGTTCTCTTTTGTCCGCCCTAAATCCAACGTTACATCAAAATGGATTTGACCTTCTGGTGTCTGCACAACCTCACCGAATTTATTCTGTGTAATGAGTTTTTTAGATCCATCCCCTTTTTCGGAATCTTTTACAGTAAATGTAAATGCACCGCCGTCAGTGGCACTTCCTCCTCTGGCATTCCAGTATTTATCTGCAATTGGACAAAATCTGCTGTCTTCTTCAGCAATACTCTGCAATGTGGCATCTATGGCCTGTTTTTCAGAACAGACAAGCCCGATTTGAACGTCATCTCTTTCCTGGAGTGCGAAGACCTGGGGTCTTAACATCGCTGTGTCTGTGATGCCGATCAGCTGAAGGAGGTCCTTGTAAGGATCATTCCTTGCAATAATAAAGAACCAGGGCCCGTCAGGTGAGCCTGTCATATGCTGGGATTGAATGTATTTATACACATCCTGTTTATGGGAGGGCAGGCAGTCAAAATCATACTCAGTCGTCGGTGCCAGGGCTTCAATAATATATTCCAATGGATAGTTAAAGACGCGGTTATACAGATCCAGTAAAAGAATAGAGGTTTCCGTGTCTGTCAGAAACTGGGGATAGATATTATATTGATTCAGGTATTCACATACAGCATGATAATTTGCAAAATCACCATTATGCACCAACGCTTCGTGCATACCTGAGAAAGGATGTGCACCGCCTGGATGCCACAGCCTGCCCCTGGTGGGATACCGCTGATGGGCGATCCAGCCGTGGGCCCTGAAATCATCCAGACAATAATACTGTGTTGCCTGCTCAGCATAGCCAACCACTTTTAATATCATCACATTTCTTGCATGGGACATAACAAACGCCTGCTTATCACCAAGAGAGGCATAATACGTCTGATTTAACCGTGTTGAATTCTGAAAAACAAATTCATCTTCTGCTTTTCGCGGGTCCATGCCATAGAAATCATTATATCGGATAAATTTCTCTAAAACATCTGGTTTGACACGTACAAAATACCGCCACACATCCGGTGGTTTTACATCAAGCCCGATAGAGGTGTAATCATCTATAGTGGGTGTTTTTTCTGATTTGTATATATCAAACATGGGGGTAATATTGGTGGATTCAACCTGAGGGATGGCGTCATTATCCAGGTAGGCAACCTGCAGTAGATAATGGTCTTCCAGGACGTCCTGCGGTACGCCTAAATCACTGGCACTCAGTCCAACGGCAGCAATACCGCCGCCTTTACCATTCCCCCTGTTATGCATTTGGACAGAAGGTTCATAAATATGTTTGCCCGCAACAGGGATGTTGGCCATAAAACCTGTTACACCGCATCCGCCTTCTTCATCACATTTGTTAACAGGTGTTTTGGTGTGGGGCAGCCGGCCCCTTGAAGCCAATATGTTGTTTATGATGTTATCTGTATTTGTCTTCATCATTTATTCAAGTCCTTATTATAAAACCATTTTGTACTCAGGTGCCGGTTGGTATTTCTTTTTTTCTTCCTCATCCAGATAGTCAAGGTGAACCAGAAGATCTGAACGGCCGCGAAGCTCTTTAATACTTTTTAAACCATAGGTTCTTAAAATATCGCACCACTGTTTCCGCCAGGCCATATACATATTGACCAGGCGCTGCTCAACATATTCTTCATCGGTCATATATCCGAGTTCCGGGTCTGTGGATGCGATACCACGTGCACAGCCGCGCCCGCTTTCACAATTCCCGCATCTGACACATTCAACTGCAACAAGATCAGCAGTTCCGATGACACATCCATCAGCACCAAGCGCAATGGCTTTTGCAACATCGAGTCCGTTTCGGATTCCTCCGCTGGCAATCAAGGTAACCTTGTCTCTGGCGCCTTCTTCAACGAGAAATCTGTGGACTTTTGGAATAGCATATTCAATTGGCATTGCAATATTCTTTTTGGCGATATCAGGCGCAGCCCCTGTTCCGCCGTAACTGCCGTCTATATGAATAATATGGGCACCCGCGTAATAGGCACCAACTGCTACCATGTCCACATCTGTCGGCGTAGACACTTTTATGGAGCATAATACATTGTTATTGATCTCTTTCATCCAGTCTACATGTTTTTTATGATCTTCAACTGAGTAAACAGAGTGGAATGGAAAGGGAGAAAAAAGAGAGGCGCCTACAACTGTTTCTCTCATTTTGGCAACGGCTTCAGTTACTTTTTCTCCTAAGAGATGTCCGCCCAATCCTGGCTTTGCCCCCTGGGCATATTTAAATTCCATGATGGGGCAGTGTTGTATTGTTTCCTCCCTGACGCCAAACAGTCCTGTTGCCACCTGTGTAATCACATGCTCTTTGTAGGGTAGGAATTCAGGCGGGTACCCACCTTCTCCTGTACAGGTGAGAGAATTAAGTCTTTTGGCTGCTCTTGCTCTGCCGACAATGATAGATAACGCTGTAGACCCGTAAGACATACCGCCCCCATAACAGGGAATGGAAATGGTTTTTTCAGGTCTGCCGTCTCCTGTCTTGTTCAGTTCAATGCTGGTATCAATGTCTTCATCACTAATATCTATGGCAGTGCTGGGATCCGGTTCAATAAATCGCATTTTATCAAACCCGCCGCCAGAGTTGCCTAAATTATACTCAAGATCTACATGGGGCAGCTCTCCGGTCTCTGCCATGGCAAAATGACCCAACAGCATATCTGGTGTCCACCGGTAATCTCCCATGGTGTCCAATAAAGGGTTTTCTTTTAACACCATGGCATCTTCAGGGCAGTGTTCAATACAATAGTGATCGGTTTTTTTACAGTCAGGCCCCACGCAGTTGTGTTCAACCGGTCGAAAGGGCGATTTATGATTGTCCGGCATGATGTGAACACCATGAGGGCAGAGCTCTGCACACTTACCGCAAGAAACGCATTTAGCATTTCTTTTGACAATATATTTGCCGATGGTGTTTCGAAACCGTGAAGGTGTTTTTTTGATTTCAGGCAGTTTTATTTCTGAATTACTCATAATTTATCCTACATCTATAGATACTTTGCGTTCACCGAAAATTGGTGCAAAACTTTCTTTTTCAAGGTCTTCAAACCACATGGATCGTCCAACTTCTCCCCTTAACCGTCTGGCTTCCCTCAACCCCATGGCACCAAGCATTTCAAGCATTTGATTCCGCCAGGCACCCATAAGGTTTATGATCCGATTGCTGCCATATTCAGAATCAATAGATTCCATTTCAACGGGACAGGAAAGATCCATTTCACATCGGCCGCACAACCGGCATTCCATGGCAATAAGAAGCGGCAGGTCAATTGAAACGCCGTCAGCACCACAGATAATGGATTTGTTGACATGTTCCGCCAAACAGATACCGCCTGAGGCAAGGATATTAATCTGCTGTCGGGTTGCTGCATCGATTAGTGCCAGGTGGATATCCCGCAGCATATCCTTGATAAACCTCGGGTTGTCAGATTCAAGTTCTCTTCCCTGGCTGTCCGCGTAAACGTGGAGGGTATCAATCTCTTCTTTTGAAAGGTCGACACAAATTTGTGCATAATCAAGATCTGCTTTTAACTCAAGTCCAACACTGATCACCAGGTTTTCATTCATAGCCTTAAGCTGTTTGAAACAGGTTTCAATGCCGGGCTCATATTCAATCTCAACCATGTCAACGATGGACAGAAGTTTTGGATAATTTCCAAAGTTCTCTTTTTTTACCATTGGAACGATAGATTTTGAAAAAGACATCATGTCTTCATAAACATCTGCTGCCTTTACAAACATCTTTGTCCCAATAGCCTGGGCAGCAGTTAACATCGAAGCAAGAACGGATTTGCTGAAAACACCAAAATTGGGTTGTTGAAACAGAATTGGAAGCGGGATTTCAAGTATGGGTTTAACATCTACAGCAAGTGAACCGTCTGAATTAAACGATAATCTTTCAGGCCTTCTTGAAAGCTCTATGCAGGTATTGATGTATTCCCGGCCATGGATACCGTCCCGTGTGGGGCGAACAATTTCTGACATGTCTGTCCACATGGAATCAAATCCCTTTCCCACAAAACGGCCTCGATACCCTGCGCCGGAAACAGGGATGCTTCCTGTATGCGCCTGGTACCAGGTTCGGTTGAGGACATCAGGTGTCCAATAGTCATCTCCAATTTCTCTGTACTCCGGGTTGACCACTCTTGAAAAAATTCCTTTGGTACATTCCTGGATACATCTAAAGCACGAATTACACGTATACAAATATTCGGGCTCCTCCATTTTGCTCATGTGAAGATAGTTGTCTTTGAAGATGTCATATACACATTTTTTCTTTACACACTCTTTACAGCTGCCGGCACAGTTTTCCCTGAATTCTATGGTTGAGTATTTCCCAACAGGGTAAAACCGTGGTGGTGCTGCCTTTGTGTGAATATGATATTTTTGAGGCATACGTACTTATCCTTAAATCTTTATTTTAGTCCAGCCTGTTCAACGATGCCGGCTACGGCGTCTTCCCACTCGATGGCCATAATATGAACCCCATGAACCCCTTTAAGTTCTTTAAGTTCCTGTATGGTTTCAAGACAGATTTTAATGCCTTCACCTGCCTGATCCTTTTTATCAACACCGTCCATCCTTTGAATAATCTCTTCAGGCACATCCATGCCAGCCACTTTGCTGTTCATGTATTTTGCCATGCCGGCAGACCGAAGTGGTGTAACGCCACCTAAAATAAATACTTTTTCAGTTAACCCTTCTTCATTGGCCTGTCTGATCCACTCTTTAAACCTTGCCATGTTGTAAATACACTGGGTCTGGATGAAATCAACGCCGGCATCAATTTTTTTAGCAAGTCTGATAACTCTATATTCAAAAGGATCCGCAAAAGGGTTGGCTGCTGCACCAATAAACATCTGCGGGGCAACATCGAGATCAAATCCACTCATGTCTTTGCCTGTATCCCGCATATCACGAACCGTTCTAATCAGGTTTACAGAATCAATATCAAAAACATTCATGGCATCCGGCTGGCTGCCAAAATTTTGATGATCCCCGGACAGGCATAGTATATTACGGATACCTAAAGAATAAGCACCCATAATATCGGATTGGATGGCAATGCGGTTCCTGTCCCTTACGACCATCTGCATCACAGGTTCTAAACCAGCCGAAACCAGATGGGCAGACGCAGCAATACTTGACATTCTTACGATAGCTGTCTGGTTATCGGTGACATTGACAGCATCAACATGCCCATTTAATAATTTAATTTTTTTTTCAATGACCTCTTTATTTGCGCCCCTTGGAGGGCCGCATTCACCTGTTACTGCAAATTCGTTGTTAAGTAATTTTTCGTGGAGTTTACTGATGGCATTCATATGATGTGGTCCTCCCTGATCAATTTTCTAGGTCCACCGGAAAGACTGGTATTCCAGTTTTTTGGAGGGATATAGGTTTTTAAATTATCCATCTGGCCTAACGTACGAAGACGTTCAATTATCATGTGCCATGCACACTCTGTATTCGGGTCAATTTCGCAAAGCCCTTCCTGGGAACCGCCGCAGGGACCGTTTAAGAGTTTTTTGGAGCATCGGGTCACAGGGCAGACACCGCCAAAAGTTGCCAACTCACAGTTTCCGCACCCGGAACATTCTTCAGTAAAAATACCGTGGCTCTCCTGTATGCCGATAAATGTGGTGTTTACACCAGGCAATACCACTTCTTTTTCAAATCGCTTGGCCATTGCCTGTACACCTGCACCGCAGGCAAGAGACAAAATAGCATCATTTCTTGCAATCGATTCCGCTGCTTCCTGAATAAATTCATTTTCGCATTGACGTTCGATGGTAAATTCTTCAATTTCAATGGGTCTTGCCATTTTGTTAAAACTCAGTCTCAGGGCAGATGCTAAAACAGCAACTTCGTCTTCACCGCCGGCAAAGCATGTTTTTACACAAGTGCCGCAGCCAAGAATCAAGACCTTTTTATAAGGTTCAACAAGTTCAATAATTTCGTTAATGGGTTTTTGACTACCGGTTATCATTCTTTAACTCCGTTTTTTGGAAATATTTAAGAAAAGACCAGATTAAAGTAAGGTACGTTGCCATTATCTTTGATTTCATTGATTAGGGGAGTGATCAAACAATGAAATCAAAAATTAAACAATACCTCACTTTAAACCTGGCTTTTATAATAACATCAATAGGGATGGTATTAATTAAAATGATTTAAAGCAGGATTCGGACCGATCGTTTCAAGCGATGCTATTGTGTCCTGAATAATATCTTTAATCGACCCGCTGTCTTTCGCAGTTGTATTGAAAATGTTCAACCGCCCGCTGTCCATTCCAATGTCATCAAGGATAGTTTTTACATAATCAACCCGTTTCTTTGCCCGGATACTGCCTTCAGCATATCTGCAGCCCTTATTGGGACAAACAAGAACGATGACAGCATCTGCACCCGCTTCAAAAGCTCTGAGCAGATGGACATCTTTTGTCATGGAGGAACAAGCCATTTTAACAGTTTTTGCTTCACAACCGTCAAACATCGAGGCTGTCTCTTCAAACGAGTTTAAACAATGAAACAGCGTAAGTTTTGGTGTTTTGTTAATGTTCATTTTTTTCCCCAAAATTAAATAAAAAAAGGCATTCGCCCAGGTTAATATTGGGAAAACGCCTTTGTTTTCTTTAATTTTGCTAATACGCCGTTGTATTTAGCTGGATTCTCAGCTTAGTGGCAACGGTTAAAAATGTCAAGGGTTTTTTTGAATTGATGCGTCTTCTTCTGTTTTTCAAATGCTGGCGGATATAATCATGGCCATTGAATTTTTCGTGTTGTGAAGATTATATGTCATGGAGGGCTGAAGGGGGGGTGAGTGAAGTTTAGTACCATGTACACCCCTTTCAGTTACCGGCTGTAACAGGAAATCTTTAAAGAATTTATATTCAGTTGAAGCCTTTAGTGTTGATTTCTGCTAAGATACGAATTATTTAAGCAACGGAACCCTGTGATATGAAATTGTCATTAAACGCTGTTTTAATCCTGTAATGGATACAATTGACTTTGATGCTGACAATTGACGTTTGAGAAATATGGACAAACAACCTGATACTCAAAAAAAAATCACCAATCGAGACCTGATTTTACCATATGGACTTCCCTATTTTGCCTATGTGGGGATTGCCTCCCTGGGACAGGACAGGCTCCCTGTTGGAATAAATTACAGTTTAAAATTGATTATCGTTCCTCTATTATTATGGTGGGCGTGGAAATGGTATGTTCCCATAAAAGGGCCCAGGAAACCAATGGGCTCGGTTATTTTAGGTATTCTTTTCGGTCTTACAGGACTTGTGCTCTGGTGTTTGTTGCTGGCACCATTTATAGATATCAGAGGAGAACCATGGGAATTATCCGGCTTTCTGCTGAGAATGGCTGCAGCGTCTTTAATTGTGCCAGTGTTCGAAGAATTTTTTATCAGGGGCTATATTTTCAGGGCTGCCTATCAATGGGACAATAACCGGAAGAACAATGGTTTATCCGCGTTGAATGAGACATTAGACAGGAACTGCATAAACAGTGTCAAACCCGGTGCCTGGAGCATCATGGCAATCGTGGTCTCAACCATTGCATTTACTGCAGGTCACCTGCCTGTTGAGTATCTGGCTGCCGCTGCCTACAGTATTTTGATATCGGTTTTGTGGATTATCCGCAAGGACCTTCTGTCATGCATGGTTGCCCATGGTGTGACAAACCTGACACTGGGAATCTATGTATACTATTCCGGCCATTGGGGTTTCTGGTAGGAACAGACCGTTTAAAAAGGTATGGTTTTAATAACTTAAGATTTTAAAGCAATACATCGTTTTAATAAGTCAACTGCCTCTTCGCTGTCTTTTTCTTCTGTTAAGTCGAAAACCGATATTTTTGTATCGTCGATCAACACATTAGGGTTGCTTAATATTAAGTCGATCTGATTTTTAGAAAAGTATTTAGATAATTGTCTGCCGAATGTGAAATCTAAGGGTGCTTTTATTTTTGAAGGCTGTGAAAAATCTGAGTTATATCTTATGAGTTCCACCAACCCTTCTACAGGACCGGCTGACAGGTGGACACCATTCATTCCCTGTGAAACTTCTGCCAACCCAAGATCATCCATATTGTCTAGGAACAATTTTCTTAAACTGCCTTCTTCTGCAGTCACCGGATTTGTGGAACCGATAAAATTATTTCGAGCGTTTGACCAGTTCATGTCACCTGTCAAATTGAATACGATAATGGACCTTCCCGGATTTGTAAAATGCACTAACTGCCTTGGATGAAATCCGTTCACCAGATATACCAGTTTATCATCCAGTTTTATTTTTTCGCAGTATGCGCCGCCTGCCAGTTTAATGTTTTTTGAATTCTGCCATAAAAAATCAAGTGATTCTGCATTGAAACATTTATACGTTTCTAAAAATTCAAAACCGCCCAATATCCGGCTTTCTGAAAATTTAACCCCAAACCGGGCTTCAAATTCAGTTTGGGCTGCGTCTGAAATGTTTTCAGAAGCGCTGCAGGCATTTTTATTTATTACACCGTAATGATTTGCAATGATATCATATTCTTTCAGGTATTCAGCAGAAAGGACTCTCACTGATTGTATTTTCAGTTCATATTTATCGATTTGTTTAAAAATAAGATCTACAATCTCCTGTATGTTTATTGCGTCATTTGCCAGGGTGATTTCCGGTTTAACAAAAAACAAAAATTCATTTTTACAGGCTGAAGTAGTTTCAGCCTCATAGATATGAGAATTCGTGATCTTTGAGTTCTGCGCTTTTTTTACTGTATCAAGGATTTGAGATTTTAGTTCCATTCTTTAAGCCCTCTGTTAAAAAATACATAACACCACTTTCCAGCTCCCTGCCAAGATCCTATAACATAAAAAAAAAGTAATATTAAATTAATTTTTATTTAATATGACATCATAAATAAAAAACATTCAATCTGTATGGAGTGTGAATGCTTTTTTTTAATTGGTCTTGTCCTTTGAATTCGACAAAACTTTCCTGACAGCAGCGGCTAATTGTTTACGATTGAGCGGCTTTTCGACATATTTCCGTATTCCCATTTCATGTGAGGCACCACTGTCAATTTTATGGCTGAAGCCTGTACACAAAATAACAGGCATATCAGGATTAATTTCTAGTATCTTTTTTGTTAATTGATCTCCTGTCAAACCCGGCATGGTCATATCCGTAATAACAAGGTCAAATTTATCGGGTTCATTTTTTATCAGATCCAGTGCATGAATAGAACTGGTATGGTAAACGACATCATACCCCATACGTTTAAGCATTTCTGCTCCCATTTTTGCCAAAGCTTCTTCATCGTCTATAAATAGTATTTTTTCACTGCCTGCAAGATTAATATCAGGTGATTTTTCTTCTTTAAAGGACGCTTCATCAGCTGAAGGAAATAGTATCTTGAAGGTGGTACCCTTCAATGGCTCACTGTAAACATTAATTGAGCCATTATAACTTTTAACGATACCGTGGACTACAGCAAGTCCCATTCCGGATCCTTTACCCACTTCTTTTGTGGTGAAATACGGGTCAAAGATTTTATCAATAATTGAATCTTCAATGCCGGTACCCGTATCTGTGATCGTTAACTGAACATATTTTCCCGGTCCAATATCCTGGAATTCAAGCGGTGTCGGGTCGTCCAGTTCGATTTCAGATAAATGTATTGTCAGCGTGCCGCCGTCTTCATCCATGGCGTGTGCCGCATTTGTACACAAATTGATTAGAATCTGGTGTATCTGCGTTGGATCTGCATTGATGATTCCCTGTATATCCCCGGCATTCATTTTAATGTCGATGGTTGCTGGAATGGATGACCGGACGAGCTTTATAGATTCTTTAATGATGGGAAGTATACGGATATTTTTTTTGGTTTGTTCTGATTTTCTGCTAAAGCTTAACAGCTGGTTGACGATATCTTTAGCCCGCATACCAGCGGTCTTAATTTCCTGAAGATTATTGTATGCAGGGCTCCACTGTGGGATATCGTCAATTGCCAATTCAGTGTTCCCAATGATAATCCCGAGGATATTGTTGAAGTCATGTGCGATACCGCCGGAAATTGTACCAATAGATTCCATTTTATGCGCCTGACGAAGTTCTTCTTCCATGCGTTTTAATTCGGTAATATCAGATGCAATTTGAAGCTTTACGATCCGGCCGTCAGTCCACTCAATCGCCCGGTCATAATTGATATACCATTTTTTTGTTTTTGGATTTTGAGTCTGCCAGACATGAACACCTTTTGGATTGCCATCTTTATCAACAAGCTTGGCATTTGGACAATGGGCGCATTGACTGGATTGTCCTCTATATGCATCCCAGCAGATTTCACCTGTCATGTCCCTGCCAAAGCTGTCGATCATATATTGATTCATGAAAAGAATTTTATGGGTCTGCATATCAACCACGTAGACAGTTGCATCAATACTGTTTAAAACAGTAAAAAATCTTTTATGGGAATCCTGTAACGCTTTTTCCGAATGTTTAAGTTCTGTGATATCGGTTACAATGCCTTCAATCGCAACCAGCCTGCCCTTGTCATCCCAGACACCGACGTTCCGCTGGTGAATCCACCTTGTTTCATTTCCTTTATAAAGGATCTGGTATTCGTAGCTGGGATCGAGTTCTCCTTTTAACAGCAGCGCCCATTTTTCTTTGAAATAACCATGATAATTGGGATGGATGATTTCCTGGATCAGGATCGGATTTTGATACCAGGTTTCAGGCGGAAAACCAAATATGGTGTCTGATGCCGGGCTCACATATTCATATTTCCCGTCTGGCAGCGACATCCGGTAGATCATATCCTTTGCATTTTCCGTGAACCTGCGGTACTTTTCTTCATTGTTTTTCAGTTCATTTCGCGTCTTTTGAAAATAGATCATCAACATGCCCAGGGCCACAGTAAATTCAAGCATTGCCCCTAAAAGATATCCCCATGGCGCCAACCATTCAACAGGTCTTAAAAATGGATAGTCTGCTTTGTGGAGACCCCAGAGAATAAAAGCGCTGCCGACAATGGTGCGCTCTTTTTTTTCATGTCTGCCTGATTTGAGGAATAATATACCGGTCGAAATGTAGATAAGGGCTAAAAATGAAAAAGTGGGCAGAGAGATATAAAGGAATGGAAAATTGTGCAGGATACTGATAACAATCCACCCAATGTTGATACCACAAAGATACAGCCACACTTTTGGAAATTTTTTATCAATATAACAATAGGTTCCCCATAGAAGTATGATGCCGCTTACAAGGGTGGCAACCTGATTCCCGATCAGAAAAACATGGCTTTTATATCCTTTAATTAAAAACAGCATAAAGATGAATCTGGAGATGTAGACAGTCCAGCTTATCGTCCAGATTCCGAGATACTTTTTACGATCCAGCAGGTATAGATAAAAATATGTGGACGATAAAAGGATCGTCCCGATCATTGTCGCTATAACTGATGGAAACAGCCAAGACATAAGGCGCCTTTATTTAAATTTTCAGCAGGAATTCATGAATTATTACAGGCGTATGATACTATAAAAATCAACCTGTTACAATAAATATTGTCAGAATTATATAGTTCCAGATTTATTAAACAGAAGAATTTGAAGCCTTTTTTACCAGTTGAGCTGATATCTTAAATTCCCCTTTGGGAAGGTGTCGTGTTTGTAATCCCTGTTACGGGTTAAGGAGAATTTTTGGTAAAAATTTCATCAGACAGAATGACAGCCTCTGCAACTTCACGAATTGATTTTCTCGAATCCATGCTTTTTTTACGAATCCAGCCATAGGCATCATCACCTGTCATTTTATGCTGGTCCATTAAAATTTCTTTTGCCTGTTCTATCTTTTTCCGCGCCTCTAATTCTTCCTGGATCACCCTTGTTTTCACCATGAGCTCTGTGTTTACAATCGCCACAGCGCTTTGATTGGCAACCGCTCTGAGAAGATTGACTTCAGTTGGAGAAAAATCATGAGGGGAAGCTGTAAAACAGTTTAAGACACCAATGACTTTCTCTTCTTTGGTGATCAAAGGAATGCCCACCATGGAGACAAGTCCCAGCTTTTTTGCCATTTCTTTTTCTTTAAATCGATCTGATTCCAGGACATCGTCTAATATCAGGGGCTTTTTGTGGGTTACAACATAACCGACAACCCCTTCATCCAGATTAAGTGCCCGGTCTTTTATATAGTCCGGAGAAATGGACTGGGTCGCTTTAAGCCGGATCTTTGGTGGTTTCTCATCTTCATTAACAATCCATAAAGAGCAGATCTCCACCCCTGTAACCTTAGCGGTTACCATGACAATCAGTTTCAACAGGTCTTCAATAAACAGATCTGATGTGATTGCCTGGCTGATATCAGTTAATGCTTTAATATACCCGTCATATGTCTGTTCTGATTTTTTCATAGTACTTATATACTAATCAGAAATGATAATTCATCGTCAATAGGAAAAGTTATTTCACTTAAAATTTTTAAACGCTAAAATGCGTTGTTTGGTATTAAATCCCAGATTCCACAAGGGCAGGCACCTTTGCAGAAACCACACCCAATGCACAGGTCCGCGTCTACTTTATATTCAAAAGCATTTTTTTTGATACTGATTCTTTCAATGGCACCTTCCGGGCAGATGGCAACACAGATGCCACAATCCCTGCATTTCCCACAGGAAGCACAGTTCGCACCACAGTCAGCCAGGTTGTCTGCCGTCATTTTAGGATCATAATACTCAAGACTGATCCGTTGTTTATCCACCTGAACCGGATGGTCAATTTTGTCCAGATTTTTGCCTTCAATGATTTTATCAATACTTTGTGCGGCTCTTCTACCCGCACCAATGGCATCTGTAATCAAACCCGGGCCCACAACATCCCCGATTGCAAAAATATTTCGATCTGAGGTCCGGTTGAACTCATCTACTTTGACAAACCCATTTTCAATTTGAATCGTGTCGTCCAGAAAATCAAGATCAGGAACATCGCCAATCGAGAGCACGATGGTGTCTGCCTTTAACAATTGACCATCCTGGAGTAAAACGCCTTTTTTAGTGATTTCTTTTGTGAAACAGGGCCATTTGAATTTTGCACCAACTGCTTCGGCGTCTTCTTTTTCTTTTCCAAAAGCCAGCGGTTTTTGAATATCAATCATGGTGATATCCCTGGCGCCCAGACGGTGCGCTTCGGTTGCCACATCACAACCGACATTGCCCGCGCCGATGATTACCATTGCCTTGCCTGGTTTTACTTTTCCCTTTTTTGATTTTTCCAGAAAATCATTTGCAAAAGTTGCCTGTTCAATGCCTGGAATCGGCAGGGATCTTGGTTTTTTTGCGCCAGCGGCAATGATGGTAAAATCGTAATCAAGTATGATTTTTGAGAATTTTTTTTGAGTGATTTTCTGTTTTACTTTGATGTTCGGAATGAACGCCTTAACACGATTGAGTTCAGTTTCAAGTGTCTCTTTTGGTATCCGTGAACCCGGTATGACAGACGCAATTTTCCCGCCAATCTGCGAGCCTGTTTCAAATAAAGTAGCATCATGCCCCATAAGAGTTAAATGCCAGGCAGAAGAGATACCACCAGGCCCTGAACCGATAACTGCAATTTTCTTTTTACTTTTTTTACCAGGTTTTGGCAGTTTTACTTTTTCACCTGCTTTGCCTAAAAGCCTGACATCAATGGGCGACATATAATTTAAATTCCGGGTACAGGATGCCATACATGGACTTGGGCAGAGATATCCACAAACAGTTGCAGGAAACGGTGAATATTCAAGCCCCATAGAAATGGCTTCATCAATATTGTCCAGGCGGACCATATTCCATCTTTCCTGAACAGGAATGCCTGTGGGACAAGCCGCCTGGCAGGGCGCAATATATCTTCCCTGTTCCCAAACAGGGATGTATCGTCTCAGGTCTCCTCTGGTGATCACTGGAATGGTGCCCCTCTGTGTTTCCTGAAGGTCACCTATCAGACCGCCTGGCCCAAGCTCCCTGTCCCACACATCCGCTCTGAATTTTGCCATACTCATTCTTTCGGGCGCTTCTGTTTTCTCCTGGGGAGATTTTGCTTCAAGCAGCTGCCATTGAGTACGGTTTGAAAATGATGTCAGCAACTTGTCTTTTTTAATTTTGGCCAGAAAAATTTTAAGGCCTTTTTGAAGCCAGTTCCATTCCTCGTCTGTGAGTAAACTGAGTTTGGCATCCTTTTGGGAGAATTCATCAACACTGCCGTGAACAAAAATTTTACCACCCACCATCCCAATAAGGGGCCGATACCCGAGGATTTCGTCCCTGGGATCAATATTGTGACCGCAGATAACAGCGATGCCGCCCGCCATAAACTCACCAAAGTAATCTCCAGCAGATCCCAGCACCCAGAGTTCCGGCGGATCAAATCTTGGGTTCCTTTTTGTCATGGTCATGCCCCTGGCACCGATGGAACCTGCAATATACACTTTGCCCTGGGCCGCGCCATTCATTACACCGTTGGAGGCGTTGCCATGAACGATAATCTCAGCACCTGCATTCAGCCATCCAACGTCATCTGATGCTGGTCCCATGATTTCGATCAAGGTATTTGCACTCCCGAGAGATCCTGTTCTCTGCCCGGACTGGCCCGTGATTCTTATATGGGTGTTTTCTGAACCAGCATCCCAAAGACGTCCCCCGATACCGTGTTGGCCAAAGCCTTGTATTTCAATGTTTCTACGACCGTTTTTAATATGATGATGAATCATTTCTTCCAGGACGCGGGAAGGTATTCTTTTCCCATCCTTTTTTCCGGGCAGTTTTATAAATGCATCTTTTTTCATTCTTATACCTCATTTAAACCACATATTTTATGCTGAGTCGTTCAGCGGCAGCAGGATCATCGATTCCAAGCGCGTCAGACATCCCAATTGGAAGGGATGTTGAACGGCCGAGCGGGGCGACTATTTTTTTAAGTTCAGTATCAAAGGAAAGATAAAGATCAACAATTCTCTGGGCAACATCTTCAGGGTCCAGTCGCCTGTACAGTCTTGGGTCCTGAGAGGTAATCCCTTTTGGACAGATGCCGACATTGCAGACATTGCAGCGGTCTTCTTCTGTTCCAACACAACCTGCAGCAGCCTGCATTGCATATTTTCCAATCTGGATCCCACTTGCACCCAGCATGATCAAAGCGGCTGCATTGGCAGCAAGATTGCCATTTTTACCAATACCCCCGCCGGCAAAAATCGGAATTTCATTTTGTTTGCCTATTTTTATCAGGTTTAAATAATTATCCCTGATGCAGGAGGCAATCGGGTGACCCATGTGGTCCATGGAAACAGTATAGGCAGCGCCCGTTCCGCCATCTTCCCCGTCAATGGCAAGGGCAGATGCGTAATCATTCCGGGTTAAATTATTCAACACAGCCAGTGAAGTAGAAGATGCGGATATTTTTGGATACACCGGTACCCTGAACCCCCATGCCATGGACATGGACAAAATCATTTTTGCCACTGACTCTTCGATTGAGTATTGGGTCTGGTGCGTTGGGGGACTGGGCAGACTGATGCCTTGAGGAACCCCACGGATGGCAGCGATAAGTTTATTGACTTTGTGCCACATCAAAAGGCCGCCGTCTCCTGGTTTCGCCCCCTGACCATATTTGATTTCAATGGCGCAGGGATCTTCTTTCATGTGTGGAATCGCATGAATAATCTCATCCCAGCCAAAATATCCGGATGCGATTTGCAGGATAACATATTTTAAAAACCTGGATTTCAGCAGCCGGGGCGGGCAGCCGCCTTCTCCTGTTGACATCCTGACCGGCATTCCCAACGTTTCATTTAAATAGGCAACCCCCATTTGAAGCCCTTCCCACATACTGGGAGACAAAGCACCAAAGGACATACCCCCTATGATTAAAGGATAGATTTCTCTAACAGGCGGAATCCACCCTTTTTCTTTCAATTGCTTCATGTTTTCTTTTGGAGAAAGAACTCTGCCCAGTAATGTTCTCATTTCAAACTCATGGCGGCCGGCATCAAGTGCTGGATCTGTCAGCATGGAAATCCGGGTAAACTTGATTCTATCTAAAATTGAGCCGGAGACATTTCTTCTGCCGCCGCGCCGCCTTGGGATACCCTGTTGATTGATATGAAATTTGAGACGATCCAAACCTGGATTTTTCACCGGTGTTATGGCATCATTGGGGCACACCATAGTGCACATGGCACAGCCGATACAGGCGTTTTCAACTTGCGTTTTCTGTTGTATCCCATAAAAAGTTCCATATTGGTTGGAATGGTCTGTCTCTTTATTTACAGAGGTTTTAATCTTCCTCTTTTGAAAAACAGACAGATCAATGGCCTTAACCGGGCACACAGCAGTGCACTGGCCGCACAATGTGCACCGGTCATTGCTGTAACGAATCTGCCAGGGCAGATCATTTAAGCTTAAAGCGGAAGGTTCAAGGCTTCTGTTTGACGACATATTTTTACCTCCTGGCGGTCAGAGCCGACGATTGCTGTATCAATGTGCATGGGTTGAATATCTTTTGTCTTATCTCGATCCGGAATAATCGCATCAAGACCACACACTTCAGATGAAAATCCAAAAAATCCCGGTTTCCCGCCCACAATCCCCGGCCGAAGTTTTTTTCTATCCTGTACCATGAATAGAGAACGATCCGGCAGCGTACCGATAATACAATTGGGGCCATCAATAATCAGGGGCCTGCAGGTCTGCTTGAGATGTGATAAAAATTCTGCATTCGGGTGTTTTTGGAGATCGTCTTTCTGCAATGGTGTGATGACATGTTTATAGGCATCGATTCCCAATTCAAGGCCCACCATTGAATAATGGAGAATATGTGCAAAGACTTCAGAGTCAGATTGATATCCCATATACCCGGGAAAATCTCTTGATAATAAAAAGTCTTTGATAGGGGTGAAGGCTGTATTTTCCCCATTGGTCATGGTGCAGTATCCCCTGATAAAGAATGGGTGGCAGGCATACAGGTTAATAGCGTAATTTGTATTTTGGCGGCCTTGGGCCATAATAATTCTGGCATTCAGTTCTTTTCGGTCCAGTCCAAGGTATTCAGCCAGCTGCATCGGATCGCCAATCTCTTTGATCATAATGGTATCCGGCCAGAAAGAGAACACGATCATATCATTTTTTTCTTCACCCATTTCTCTTATCTTTAATCGAATATGCATCAGCCGTTTAGAAATTTCGTCCTGCGCCAGCGTATCCCAATCCTCTGGCAGCTCGTAGGCTCTTATCAAGTAAAGATCACGTTTTGGAATACCCTCAACAGGTTTTTTGGGTATTTTTAATGAAATTTTATACTTGGTGAGAAATCCCTGATCCATCATAAAAAGATCGAGGCGTCGTATCCCTTCCTCACTGAAGATTCCTGAAAGAATCGGTGCATCTTTCATCTCTTCAAACGGGCCGCCCAGGTCCTGGAGCAGAAGCCCCACGCCTGAACCGTCATGCCCTTCTTTCATGACGTCAAGGGCTTTTATGGCCAGCATTGGAGATACAGGATCTTCACTGGTAAGCGCAAACAGACGACACATTATAAGTTCTCCTTGTTTTAAAAATATTACAGCATTCTGCTTGATTGTTTTTTTAGGAAAAGCGTTTCAAAGATAAACTTTCCAAATTTTAGCCTAAGTAAGATAATGATGGTTGTCAATCATTTTTTATTGCACAAGGTTTCCCAAAGGTATTGAAAATCCAGCGCTTTTATATAATTCTTTAATTTTTACCAAATCCTTTTCAAGTGTTTCACCAGGATGAATTTTTCCGATCCAGCGGGTTCTTTTCTGCTGATTATCAAGATACCAGCAGATAATCGGTACATTGGCACCCTTGGCGATATACCAGAATCCTGTTTTAACTGCTGGTACATTTTTTCTCGTTCCCTCAGGAACAAGGGCGATGACAAGATCTTGTCTTTTATCAAACTCTGCAACAGCGTTTCTCACAAATCCATGGGTTTTATCTCTTTTAACAGGCAGCCCGCCAAGACGTTTCAGCAGTATTGACATGGGGAAAAAAAACCAATCAGATTTGATCAGCAACCGGGCATTCACGTTCGCAATTTTAATGTAAGTAAGGGCCCTGACCGTATCCATGTTACCTGTGTGAGGGAAACCAATAACCACGCACCTGCTGGTCCAATAATCAGGTAATGTGTCATACGTCCATCCCATGAGCAGATAGATCAGACGGCCAATAAAGCTGAAAATGAATCCCATTTGTTAGTGATGCCCGCAACCACCTTCTTTTTTGTTCTTTTTGGCCTGGCAGTAATCAAAAATGTGGAAGAGTTTAAGCTTATCTTTTTCGAATAGATCTAAATTTTCTAAAATAGTATCCTTCTGTGCTTGAAATACTTTGATATTGGCGGATGAAAGGGTTTTGTTGGCACCGTCTCCCATACACTTCGTGACCACAGCATCAACCTGGTCTTTTGTTTTAAAAATTCCGGTTTTACATGTAGAGCTTTCTGCTGCCAGTTTCTGGTTTTCTTTTATTTCAACATCCCGGGTTTCCATGTCGACAACTAAAAAGGTTTTTGCAACACCAAAATGATCATCAATAACACTCTCCAATCCTTTATTTTCTTTAACAGGAAAGGCTATTTTCATAATTACACTCCAAAATATATAAAAGTTTGTATCATCATACATAAAATTGACAGAAAAGATAAGGGATTATTTCCTATTGGCAAGCCCTGCACAAAAAAAATGAAATAAAAAAAGATATACAATATCTCTAGTCATAGGAACCTGTAGTGGATCCTCTTCAGAGGGCTCTCGGGTAGCAAGAAGGATCTAAATAAAACTTGAAAAGTCAATAAACTAAGGTAAAGATTTTTAAGAGTTTGATGAGTTGGGGGACGAATCAGCTTAAAAAGAGTTTGATTTAGATGCCAGTTCGATGGTCCTTTGTTGAACTGAAATGGCAGGATTGGAGATAAATCCTGCCATTTTTGTTTTCAATTTGATCCTGAATTGAAAAGGGACGTATTCCTGAGGTGTTTAACCGTCATTCTGGAAACAGAAATTCTCCATGTTGACACATCCGTCCTGATAAATGATACAGGCAATACTCAAAATACTGTATTTGCATATCAAGGGAATCCCTTTTTTTAATTCAATAGTTGATCCTGCAGAAATTGTGTTGATCTACCGCCTTGTTTTAAGGTAAAGAATATGAACGATGCAATACCATGATTTAAATAAAAACAAAGCTTAATTTACAAGGACTGTCACTGGCTTGGATTTGGACGCTTATGAATTATAAAACCATAGCAAATGTTCTTGGTAAATTACTGATTGTTACAGGAACTTCCATACTTTTTCCTATTATCTGTTCTTTGTATTATAAAGAAGATGATTTATACGCACTTGCAGTTACGGCTTTAATTTCAATTGCAATGGGTATCCCACTATGGAGAGCGTTTCGCAGATCAGAAGACCTGAATTTAAAAGATGGTTTTTTTATCGCCGTATTCGGCTGGATATTAATCTCAGGGGTTTCTGCACTCCCCTTTATGATCCATGGCGCCATTCCATCGTTCACAGATGCTTTTTTTGAAATGATGTCAGGCTACACCACAAGCGGCGCAACAATTTTAACTGATATTGAAGTTGTCCCCAGGGGATTGTTGTTCTGGCGGAGCCAAACCCATTTACTGGGGGGAATGGGCTTTTTAACATTAACCATTATCTTTCTGCCGCATGGCATGGGTGGTGTGAGAATTTTCAGGGCAGAATCCAGCCCGGGCCAGGTCATTACCAAAGAAAAATTTATCCCTCGCAATCGAGACACAATGGTATGGTTGTGGGGTATTTATCTTACCCTGAATCTGCTGGAAACGATTTTATTATGTTTGGGGGATATGTCTGTGTTTGATGCATTGTGCCACTCTTTTGGAACTGTTTCAACATCAGGTTATTCACCGTACAATGCAAGTATCGGGCATTATAACAGTGCGTATTTCGACTGGATTGTCATCTTGTTTATGTTTCTGGGCGGCATGACGTTTATGCTGTTTTACCACATGGCAATGGGAAATTGGCATATCGTAAAAATAAATACAGAGTTCAGATGGTACTTAGGCTTTATGTTTTTTTTCTGCGGCATCGTATCCTGGATCTTATGGAAGGAAAACACATATGGCCTGATGGACTCCATTCGATATGCAACCTTTCAGGTGACCTCTATCCTGACAACCACAGGATTTACCACAGCAGACTATGAGCTCTGGCCTCAATCCAGCCAGATGTTTCTGTATGCCGTCTGTTTTATCGGTGCCTGTGCCGGCTCAACAACCAGCGGCATCAAAGTCGTCCATTATGTGCTGATATGTAAATTTGGGGTTGCAGCGATTAAAAAAATTTTTTTCAGCCCCATGTCAGTGATGTCTGTCCGGTTGAATCAGCGGCCGGTTGACCGCCAGATCATTGATCTTGCCATCTGCTATTTTATTGTAAATATTTTTCTTATACTTTCAGGCGGATGTTTTATGACGCTCATTGACGATATGGATTTTACCACTGCCATGAGTTCAGTTATTGCGACTTTGATGAATATTGGCCCTGGATTTGGAGATGTCGGTCCAACAGAAAATTATGCCTTTATTTCAGATACAGGTAAGTGGTTTTTGTCGTGGAATATGCTGGTCGGCAGGCTGGAAATGTTTTCTGCACTGGTGATATTTTACCCCTCTTTCTGGAAAAAATAATAAAACGTTTTCATATTTAAGAACCATAGAAAAGTGGAACAATAAAGACAGCTTATTCTACCATGCTGGCAGTTTCGGTGACGATATTTCTTACTTCAGCGTCATTTTCAAGGGAAAGCCGGGAGCCTCATTTGTCAACAAAGCCGCTGATTTTTATTGTGTAATCGAGGTTAAGCCAGAAATAATTTTTGAACATCCTTTAAATGGTCTGACATACACACCACGATCACCCGTTCATCTTTCTGAATATGAGTATCACCCACAGCAACCTGCCAGATGCCATCTCGATGAATCCCGCCGATCATGATCTTCCCATTGTAAAAAGGATCCAGTTTAGACAGCGGCTTCCGGGTAATCGGTGAATTAGCAGCAGCAATGATTTCAACCATTTCCGCATCAAATCCATGCAGGTGGGCAACAGAGAGCAGCTCGCCCCGGCGGATAAATTTAAGGATTTTATTACTGGCTAAAATCTTTTTATTCAGGGCAATATCAGACCCCATTGAAGAGGCAAGAACGACGTAATCTTCTTTGTTCACAAGGGCAATGCATTTGCTTTGCTTCCCATTTTTATTTTTCTTGTTAGATGACATCAGATGCTTGGCAAGGACACAACTCATGATGTTGGTTTCATTTTCTCCCGTGGTTGTGACAAAAGTATCCATGTCTAACAGGCCGGCAGCGACAAGCGAATCAGAGTCAGACCCGTCCCCGTTTAATATTTCAGTATTTTTTAATGCATGTGAAAGCTCCTGGGCAGAGTGTTTGTTTTTTTCAAGCAGCCTTACTTCTACAGATTTGTCCAGTAATTCTGCCAGTCGGGAGCCTACATTTCCTCCACCAATTATCATAACGCGATGGCGCTTCTGCTGTTCAACACCTGTTAAGCCCATCAACTGGCTTAAGTTTTCCCTGCTGGCCATAAAAAAGGCCTGGTCATGTGGTAATAACTGGTCATCCCCGCTGGGAATCATTGTGGTAATCCCCCTGGCAATCGCAACAATTCTGAAAGGAAAATCCCGGTATTCTTGGGAGATATCTTTTAATGTCCTGTTTACCAGCGGCGATGTCTCATGAATCCGCGTGGCCATGGCCTGAATCTGCCCCTTGGCCACATCGATAATATCATTTCCAGCCCTTAATTTGATTAATCTGAAAATTTCCTGAGCAGCCAGTTCTTCAGGATGGATAATCAGATCAATTTTTAAATCATCAGAGTTTAAAAGAGAATCCTCACCGCCAAAGTCCATGGATCTTACCCTGGCAATTTTCCGGTGAATTCCAAATCGGTCGCCAATTAGACAGCTCATCATATTGACGGCATCATTATTGGTAACCGCAATTAAATAATCCATTTTTCCAGCATCAACTTCACGCCAGCATTCTATACTCATGGCATTGCCCTGGATCAAACGGGCATCTATATTTCCATCTGCATAACTGACCAAATTCCTGTCCGCTTCAATGGCAGTAATTGCATACCCTTCATGAACAAGTCGCTTGGCAAGATAATATCCAACACCACCCAATCCAAGGATTAAAATATTCGTTGATTTTGCCGGCTTGTTTCCAATCATATGGTATATACGTCCTTTTTCTTTCAATTGCCGGGTGACACCATGCCGTTATAAAAGGCATGACCCCTGCTGGAAACAAATACTAAATCCATTGTTTATTGTCAACGCTGTCGGCGCAGCAGCCAGCAAAAAAAAAACATTTTCCAGTAGAATTGATAAACTGGAAATGCGGGTGGGTGGTGTTTGTAAAAACTGTTTGAAAAAGAGTTGAATTAAGCTCAAAATTGGTTAGGATACAAAACATGTGTATGTCGGTATCAATTAAGGATGAGATGGATTTGAAAACCATGATAATTTCTGAAAGAGGGCGAAAATGAGACTGGCAGTTATTTCTGATATTCATGGGAACCTGGAAGCCTTTACAAGTGTCTGGGAAGATATTAAATGTCAGAAGATTGATGAGATTATGTCCCTGGGAGATAATATCGGGTATGGTGCTGACTCTGAAAAAATTATGCAGCGCATCATGGCCCATGACATTCCAAGTGTCTGTGGTAATCATGAAATGGCAGCCCTAAATCAAAAGGTCCTTAAATGGTTTACCGGGGATGTAAGAAAAGCAGTTGAGCTGTCTATTTCAAGTTTGTCAAACGCATCGTTACAATATCTGCAGACAATGAAAATCAGTGTGTCCGACTCAGGCTGCCTTTTTGTCCACGGATTTCCCCCGGACTCCTATCGCCTTTACCTGAACCAGGTGGGCATACCACAAATAATTGATGCCTTTAATGAAATGGAAGAACCTGTCTGTTTCGTGGGCCATACCCATAAGCTTCATCTGGTCTATCCAGAAAAGGATGAGGTTGCCTTCCAGAAAATGGATAAAGACATTGTATCTCTTGATAGGAATAAACAATATATTATCAATGCCGGCAGCGTTGGCCAGACAAGAGACGGGACAGTAGATGCAACATATGTTATCTGGGATTCTTCAGCCGGTCAAATTGAAATAAGGCGCATCAAATATGACAATATCACGGCAGCAGAAAAGATAATCGCTGCCGGCATTCCTGAAAGGTTTGCACGATTTTTAGATCAACGCCTGTAATCAGAATCACCCCATTTGATTTATAAGATTTACCAGAAAGCGTTTCCGGTCCAGCCGATAATTGAAAGAAATGCATTTGTCATTGATGCCGTTCCGGCCACGCTTCCTTTAATCATCTGTGATATAGCATCCCTGTAAAGCGAAAACCTTACCGACATTGAGCTAAATGGTGCAAACCCCTTTTACAAAATAAGTATCTACAATATCACTGGATGTCACAAATCCCATTTCCATATCTACGACCCATGCGGCCCTCCGGGAACGGGTATCACCGGTCCAGATCCATTTCTGGACAGCGGAGAACGGGGAATCAAAGCAGAAATCTTCTCCCGGTGGAGGGGGGGTCAATACAGATAAGATTTCATTAACGGTGGGAAGCCGCCAATGGGAATACCCCCCCGGCTTCAGCATATTGAGCTGTTCGATAAATGTATGAGCATCGTTAAAATTAACCGGCAGAGAAGATCCAGACTGCTGCCATGCCAAATGAGTGGATTCATCTATGATGATTTTGCTGCTCTTTTTCTCAAACCTGTTTTCGAAGTATACACGTGGACGGTTAAATGCATCAATCTCAAAAACAGATCTGGCATGTTTTACAAGGATTCGTCCAGGTTTTGATCTCAAAATGGCAGGCGGCAGGCTTTTTTCCTTCCCATTTGTCAATAAATCCTTTTCCAAAATACGACAGTCCATTTCTTTTTTCTGCTGCGTTTTTTGATAAAGGGTTTCCAATTCATCAATCATTGATGCAGCCGTCTGAAACCGGTGTTCGGGTTTCGGGTCAATAAATTTTAAAATGCAGCTGTCCCAATTGTCGTCTAAATCAGGATTAAAATGACTTGGAAGCTGTCTTTTTTCTTGAGGCAGGACACCGGTCAGCATTCTATAAAGCATTACACCAACTGAATATAGATCAGATCGATGATCTGCTTTTTCAGGATTTTTAATTTGTTCGGGTGACGTATAAAATGGGGTTCCAATTGTAATATCCTTTGGGTGATTTGATGCTTCCCCTCTCCGTTTTGATAAACCAAAATCTGCGATTTTAATCGATCCAGTATCTGTCAGCATCATGTTAAAAGGTTTGATATCCCGATGGATAATACCTTCTTTGTGCAGCGCTGACAGTCCTTTCAACGATTCAATACAATACGCCACTGCTTTTTTAAGTGTCACTATCCTTGAAGGCCTGTCTGCCCAGTATGTTTCGCCGATTAACGTACCAAGATTGCGGCAGAAGTATTCCATTAAATAAAAGGGTGTCTGATGTTCTTTTTCAAGCGCCAGGACGGTTACAATGTTGGGATGGTGTATGTTGGCAATAATGGTTGCTTCATGAATAAATTGATCCAGAAGCCATCTGGCACCCATTTTATTGATCAGGGTTTGACTGGGCTTTAACAGCTTAAGTGCAGCTAAAGTCCCTGAATCCGGTATGATCACCTTATATACCTGGCCCATAGACCCTCTGCCGAGGATAGATCTGATTTGGTATTTCCCAATTGATTTTATGATATATTCCCTTCCTGTGCCAATGACTGGTTAATCAAATTTATTTCAATTATCTTTTTTGGTTTTGTTTATTTTAGCGGATGGGGTTTTTTTATTCAAGCTTGTAAAGCGTTATATGGCCGAACAGCGGGTAGTATGAGGTTTGATCAGGGTGTTTTATCAAACACTAAATTTGACTTTACTGAACAATGGATTATTTTTTTGAATAAGATTCTTACTTTTTTCCAATCGACACATCAACCATAAGGAGGAATCATGACAACATATACGTGTAAAACATGCGGGAAAATATCAGATGAAGGCGGTCACCTGTGCGATCCGACTGAAGCCGGTGATCTATATACATGTGAAAGCTGCGGCCAGCAGGCAAAAAAGAAAAAACATCTCTGCAAACCTCAGGTAGCCAAGTTTGAGTTTTACTGCGGCGGATGCGGCAGAGGGTCTGTTGATAAAGACAAATTATGTGATCCAAAACAGATGAAATAGCAGGAGATGTTTAAAGGCTTTAGACGTAAATATTAATTCAGACAGGCCTGTTTTCAATCAGATTGTGATATGACAGAAAACCTTTGGTACCTTTGCGGCAGAAAAGCCTTTAACCATATTAAAGAAAAAGGACTGTCACAGGAAGATGTAAGTATTTGCATTGGTGCGTCCGGTGCTGCCAAGTGGCTGGTGTTATGCGGACTTGATAAGGCTGTTTATTCAGAGTGGTTTAAAAATCGCACATCACCCCTATATCTGTATGGTACATCAATTGGTGCGTGGAAATTGGCAGCAGCAGCCCAGAAAAACTGTGCAGACGCCTTTGACAGGCTTGCGTATGCCTATGCCCATCAGGTATATAAAGGAAAAATCACCCCTCAGAAAATATCATTAGAATCAGGCAGGATTATCAACCGTTTCCTTTCCCGGAAAAATATTCAGGAGATTTTGTCTCACCCTTTCATGAGATTGAGTTTCAGTGCTGTAAGATGCAAAAGTCTGATGGCCAGCGAAAATCCCTTTTTACTGTCTGCAGGGATGCTTGCGGCATTTTTAATAAATTTGAAAAACAGGCGCCTGCAAAAAATTTTTTTTGAACGAACGCTTTTCCGGGACGCCAGAAGTCAGATTGATCTGTTGAACATGAAAGATTTTGTTCTGAACTCCGTTGTTCTGTGCCAGGAGAATTTTAAACAGGCACTGCTTGCAAGCGGGTCTATCCCATTAATCATGGATGGTATAAAACAGATACCTGATGCTCCCAAAGGAATATACAGGGATGGCGGTGTGCTGGATTATCATCCTGTTTTTCCTTTTTCTGAAAAATCAGAAAACAAGATTATGCTGTATCCTCATTTTTATCCCTCTCTAATACCGGGCTGGTTTGATAAAAAACTGGTTAAACGGCGGGCGCAGGGAGATCTTTTAGACAATGTCCTGATCCTTACCCCATCACCTGAATTTATCTCACAACTTCCCTATGGCAGGATTCCTGACCGCAAGGATTTTCACCGAATGGAAGGTAAAGATAAAGAACGGATACGGTTTTGGATGAAAGTTGTCCACATGAGCCATTGCCTGGGGGAAGACTTTCTCAACGCGGTCGAAACAGGAAAAATAAAATCAAAAATTAAAAAAATATGAACAAATGTTCGTTTTGTTGATTCTGGAGTTTATACATGGTATGGTCCTTTTAAATCTACGGGATCGTAAGGTCCAATTATCAGCATAAAAGAGAAATAAAAGCGAATGGACTATAAGGAATTTAAGAAAAAATACGGTGCGTCACGCCGGGAAATAGCCAGAGCAGTATTTTTGGAAAACCAAAATGCCATGCAGATCAAAAAGGAAAAGACAGCTATACAGAATTTGGAAAAAATTTTTAATGCTGTTTTCAGCATTACATATAAAAAAGGCTTTCAGGCAATGAGCATGAGGGACCTAAGCCAGAAAACAGGCATGAGTCTTGGCGCACTTTATGCGTACTTCCCAAGCAAGGAAAAACTGCTGGGGATCATCCAGAAACAAGGGTGGGCTTTGATAAAAAGCAAATTAAATCCTGCTGCTTTAAGCCATAACGATTGTCTGGAAAAATTAAAGGCAGTGATTAAAGCACATGTCTATCTTTCTGAAATGTTCAGGCCCTGGTTTTATTTTACCTTCATGGAAGCAAGGCAGCTTAAACCGGCAGAGTTTGAATCTGTCAAATCTATGGAGAGATACACTCAGAAAACGCTGAAAGATATTCTGGTGCTTGGCGAAAATCAAAAGGTTTTCAGCTCCGGAAACCACGACTTAACAGCAAGCTTAATCAAATCCATGCAGCAGGACTGGTACTTGAAACGCTGGAAATACCGGAAAATGAAAGTGACCCCAGATCAATTCGCAGACCATTTGATTTCCATGGTCACACCTTTGGTTCTCAGGCCAGGCGCTTAATTGTTTAAAAAATAATGAACGTTCGTTCATGTTTTCCTTGACATGGCTTTTCTCACTGCATAAGATATTTCTATTCTTATTTGGGAAACGCAACAGAGGAGAAACCATTGGATTTTACAATTTCAGATAACATTAAGACCATCGTGGGCAGGATCGATGAATTTGTAGACAAAGAACTGATCCCCCTGGAACCGGAATTCTTGACAAAAGATTTTAAAGACCTGTTACCTGTTCTCAGGGAAAAACAGGATATGGTAAGAAAAATGGGGCTTTGGGCTCCAAACTTCCCTTCTGAATGCGGGGGGATGGGCCTGTCTCTTCTTGAACATGGTTTTGTGTCCGAAGCCCTGGGCCGGTCTCCTCTCGGGCATTACGTGTTCTGGAGTCAGGCACCGGATGCGGGTAATGTTGAAATTCTGTACAGCCACGGGACCAGAGAACAGAAAGAAAAATTTCTTAATCCATTGGTTAAAGGAAATATCCGCTCCTGTTTTGCGATGACAGAGGTTGATATGCCAGGTTCCAATCCTGTAATGATGGAAACAACAGCCGTAAAAGATGGTGACGATTACATCATTAATGGCCATAAGTGGTATACCACAGGAGCAGATGGATCAGATTTTGCCATAACCATGGCCATCACCAATCCGGATGCACCCGCTTATTCGCAGGCCAGTATGATTATTGTCCCAACACAGACCCCGGGGTTCAGGCTGATCCGAAATATCCCTTTTATGGGACATTCAGGCAGTGACTGGGAAAGTCATGGTGAAGTCATTTTTGAATCCTGTCGAGTTCCGCAAAAGAACCTTCTAGGGACAGAGGGCAACGGATTTATCATTGCCCAGGACCGGCTGGGACCCGGTCGGATCCACCATTGCATGCGATGGATTGGTATCTGCAAAAGGGCTTTTGAGCTGATGTGCAGACGGGCGAATCAAAGGGTCATCACTCCGGAAGGTAAAACATTGGGTTCCCGTCAGACAATACAAAACTGGATAGCCGAATCTTCGGCAGAGTTGGAATCTGCGAGGCTTTTAACCTTAAATGCCGCCTGGCAGATCGATCGTTCCGGTGCTGCAGCAGCGCGAAATGCCATTTCAATGATCAAGTTTATGGTTGCCAATACAATGGGGAAAATTATTGATCGATCCTTGCAGGTCCATGGCGGACTTGGTATGACAGATGATACTATTTTAGCGTTTTTATATCGTTTCGAGCGGGCAGCCAGAATTTACGACGGAGCTGATGAGGTCCACAAAACAGCTTTGGCAAAGCGAATATTGAAAACCTATCAGCAGGGTTAGAATTTACGATGAAGGCATAAGATATTCAACTATAAAGGAAATCATTATGCACCAGACAGATACTGCTGTACCTGTCCGGCAGGGAGAAGAAATAGATCCGCTGGCAGTCAAAGATTTTCTGCAGAAAAAAATCGGCCTTGATGGTGATATTGCCATCTCCCAGTTCCCATACGGGTATTCTAATTTAACCTATCAGATTGCTCTGGGGAACAAAATGCTGGTTTTGAGAAGGCCTCCCATCGGTGTGAATGTTGAAAAAGGCCATGATATGGACCGGGAATATAACGTGCTGAAGGCACTTCATCCTGTATTCCCCTACTGCCCGGAACCGCTTGTATTTACGAACGATACATCGATTATCGGTGCCCCTTTTTTTATCATGGAGAAACAATCCGGCATTATCCTCAGAAAAGATCTGCCCAGAGGATTAAATTTTTCAGCCAGACAGGCACATGAGTTATGCGGCTGCCTGACAGATGTTTTTGCGGATATCCATGGTATTGATGTTAAAAAGCTGGGGCTGGATTTTTTAGGAAAGCCCGAAGGGTATGCAGAACGCCAGGTGAAAGGGTGGATACACCGGTATCAAAAATCTGTCACAAAAGATGCGCCCGACTTTGAAACAGTGATGGAGTGGCTGATCGATAAACTGCCGGAGGACACAAAAAATCCGACCATTGTTCATAATGATTACAAATTTGACAATGTTGTCCTTGACCCTGTGCATCCTGAAAAGATCATTGGTGTGCTCGACTGGGAAATGGCAACCTATGGAGATCCGCTGATGGATCTTGGCAATTCTCTAGCGTACTGGGTGGAAAAAGATGATCCGGATGATATGCAGGCGATCCGGTCGATGCCTACCAACATGACGGGTGCGATGACCAGGAAACAAATCTTGGATCACTATGAAAAAAAGACAGGCAGAAGTACGCGCCAGTTTGATTTTTATTATATCTTTGGCTTGTTTCGGCTGGCAGTAATTGCGCAGCAGATCTATTATCGGTATTTTCATAAAATTACCAGAAACAAACGGTTTGCCATGTTGATTTTTGCAGTCATCATTCTTGAAAAAACAGCTGTGAAGGCAATGGCGTCGTCAGATCTATAATTACGGGGGAGGAAAATAAAAATGCAGGACTTTAACCTTGACGGAAGGGTCGCAGTTATTACAGGGGCCAGCAGGGGAATCGGGTTTGCAGCAGCAAGGAAACTGGCCCAATATGGCGCCCGGTGTGTCCTGGTAAGCAGAAAGCTGCAGGATCTTGAAACAGCAGCACAACAGATTAATGATACAGGCGGACAGGCGCAGGCCATGGCCTGCCACACAGGATATCAGGATCAGATTGAGGCTATGTACAACAGGGTTGCTGAGTCATATGGCAGGCTGGATATACTTGTCAACAATGCTGCCACAAATCCTCATTTTGGCGAGATGCTTTCTGCAGATGAAGGGATCTGGGACAAAACACTGGATGTAAACCTGAAAGGCCCTTTCTTTATGATCAAACATGCGGTTCCGATAATGAAAGATAAAGGTGCGGTTGTAAATGTTTCTTCTGTTAATGCGGTAAGCCCCGGCATTTTTCAGGGGATCTATTCTGCAACAAAAGCAGCATTAGTGAATATGACACAAACACTGGCCAGGGAACTGGCACCAAAAGGTATTCGTGTAAATGCCCTGTTACCAGGCCTTACAGATACAAAATTTTCCAGTGCTATCATATCGTCTGAAGAGATCTGTCAGTTTGCCGTGTCCCAGATTCCCATGGGGCGGTACGCAAGCCCGGAAGAGATGGCAGGCGCCGTATTATACCTTGTATCCGATGCATCATCGTTTACCACTGGGGCCAGTCTGGTTTGTGACGGCGGCATGCTGGTTTAGATATAAATCACTATATTTAGAGGAAGCAAAATGGCTCAACTCATTGCTGATAGAAAAGAAATAGACTTTATCCTGTACGACCTTTTAGATGCAGAGACATTAACAACCTGTAAAAAATTTAAAGATTTTTCAAAAAAAATGTTTGATATGGTCATCTCCGAGGCCCGAAAACTTTCCATAAAAGAGATTTTACCGACATTGGCGGAAAGCGATAAAAATGGTGTCCGGTACGAAAACGGACAAGTGAAACCACCCAGATCTTTTTACAGGGCAAAGCAATTGATAAGAGAATCTGAATTTGTTTCTACCATGGAGGATCCTGAATGGGGCGGGCAGGGGCTCCCATATGTTGTTTCTACTGCAATAATGGAATATGTCGTGGGTGCCAATTATGCTTTGAGCGGATACGTTCACATGGGGCACGGAACCGGGAAGATGATAGAACTTTACGGGACTGATCAGCAAAAACAACTATTTCTCAAAAATTTATATACGGCAAAATGGTCAGGCACCATGGTGCTCACAGAACCGGAAGCAGGGTCTGATGTCGGCGCCTTGACAACGTCTGCCAGAAAAAATGATGACGGGACATACTCGATCACAGGTAACAAAATTTTTATTACGGCCGGTGATCATGATCTTTCAGAAAACATCATTCACCCGGTTCTGGCCAGAGTAGAAGGTGCACCAAAGGGCAGCAAGGGGATCTCTATTTTTATTGTCCCTAAAATATGGGTCAACGAAGATAAGACACTGGGGGAACCCAATGATGTACAATGCACAGGAATTGAAGATAAAATGGGAATGCACGGCTCAGCCACGTGTTCGTTGTCTTTTGGCGCGAACGGGACGTGCAGAGGTTTTTTGCTCGGTAAAGAAAACCAGGGCCTTGAGATCATGTTTCACATGATGAATGAGGCCCGTTTGAATGTAGGGTTTCAGGGCAGTACAGCCGCTTCCCTGGCGTATCTTTATGCGCTTGAATATGCGAAGACTAGAGTCCAGGGCAAGGAGATTGCCTGTATAAAAGACCCGGATGCAGCATCAATTCCCATTATCCGGCATCCGGATGTCCGGCGGATGCTGACCTGGATGAAGGCCCATGTGGATGGAATGCGAAGCCTGATTTTTTATGTAAGTGACTGTTTTGACAAAAAAGAGGTCGCAGAAAATGAAGAAAGCCGTATTTTTTCAGAAGATATGCTGGGGCTTTTAACACCTGTTGTGAAGGCCTATTGTGCCGAAAGAGGATTTCAAGTGTGTGTTGAAGCCATCCAGGTGTTTGGCGGATATGGATTTACGCGTGAATTCCCGGTAGAACAACTGGCACGTGATGTAAAAATTGCATCCATATATGAAGGAACCGACGGGATTCAGGCAATGGACCTCCTGGGGCGTAAACTGGGATTGAAAAAAGGGATGGTCTACACTAATTTTTTAGGTGAAATCAATAAAATTATTGCTCTGGCCAAAGAAAAAGACACCCTGATACCCCTTGCAGAAGCACTTGAAAAAAACGTACAGGCCTTAGGGTTGACAGCCATGACAATTGGCGGTGCTGCCATGTCGGAAAATTATAATACGGCTTTTGTGAACGCGCATCCTTTTTTAGAGGTGACCGGAGATATTGCCTTAGGCTGGATGCATTTATGGCGGGCGCTCAAGGCAACCTGTGCACTTGAAAAAAATCCGAAACAGAAGGATCGCGTGTTCTATAACGGTATTATTATCATTGCCAGGTTTTATATAGAGACAGTTTTACCGGTTACATTTGGAAAGATGAAATCAGTCCAGGCACTCAGCAGTGCAGCCCTGGAAGTTGAAGAAGCTGCATTTGGTTAGCTTAAGAGACCTTCAAGGCCAGGCAGAATAATAGGACACAAATATAAAATGAGCATGCCGCAGTGTTGAAACTATATGCAGGAAAATAAAATTCAGACGTAAAAACAGGCAACGGCGTAAATCAATATCCAGACCCGCCTATGTAAAACCTGAATTTATGGAAGGCATTCATTAAACTGAAAATACAGTAAAGGAAATATCATGGCCAATCGATTCATGAGCATGAAAAATCTCAAGTTTACCTTGCAAACAAAAATGGAAGGTTTGGGAAATGAAAAATCAACCGTTCTCAAGGGGCATGATACAAAATCAATTGGAATGGTATTGGATGCAGCATATGATTTCGCCAAAAAAGAACTGCACCCTATTTTTGAAGACATGGACCGGAACCCTCCCACATTATCAAATGGCAGTATAAACGTTCATCCAAATGTAAAAAAGATATTGAGCACCCTAGGAAGTGATGGGTGGATATCCTCAGTTTTTCCTGAAAAATGGGGCGGAGAAAACATGCCCGTGTCAATCCTTCACTGTATTAATTTTATTTTTGCAGCAGCCAATTATTCGGCTTCAGTTTATTCAGGACTCACCACAGGTGCGGCCAAATTGATTTTAAGTTTTGGATCTGAATCGCTTCAACAAAGTTATCTCCCCTCCATGCTGTCGGGCAAATGGCAGGGCACGATGGCGTTGACAGAACCTGAAGCGGGAAGTTCATTGGGTGATCTTACAACAAAAGCATATCCTGTATCAGAAGGGTGTTATAAAATAAGTGGTGAAAAGATATTTATTTCAGCTGGTGATCATGACGGGGTGGAAAATATCGTTCACTTGATGCTGGCGAGGATAGACGGGGCTCCCAGGGGAATTAAAGGAATTTCATTGTTTGTGGTTCCAAAATTCAGACCGGATGCTGAAGGAAACCTCGTGGAAAACGATGTCACGGTTACCCAGATATTTCATAAACTGGGGTATAGAGGCGCCCCCATTGCAGGGATACGGTTAGGGGAAAAAGACAATTGTTTCGGATACCTGGTGGGCAGGGAAAACAAAGGCCTTTTTTACATGTTCCAGATGATGAATGGTGCCCGTCTGGAAGTGGGAATGGGGGCAACAGCAATAGCGACAGCAGCATACCATGCAGCGCTTGACCATTGCAGAACCCGAAGGCAGGGTCGTAGAATTACAGATCATAAAAATGCACCGCCGGTGCCGATTATCGAACACACGGATGTGAAGCGAATGCTGCTGTTTCAACGGGCTGTGTCAGAAGGAGCGCTGTCGTTGATTCTGCAGTGCGGCGTCTGGGAAGATATCCTTGAAAAATACCCTGAGCAAAAGGATTTCCATCTGCTGCTGGAGCTGTTAACCCCAGTTGCCAAAACGTTCCCATCAGAAGCCGGGATACACTCTACAAGCCAGAGTATTCAATGTTTTGGCGGATATGGATATTGTGAGGATTATCCTGTGGAACAGCATTTTCGAGATATGCGTATTCATCCCATCCATGAAGGGACAACAGGTATTCAGGGGCTGGATTTGCTGGGACGGAAGATCTCCATGGAAAACGGGAAAGCCATGGTGCTGCTAAAGCAGGAAATATTAACTGTAATAGAAGCTGCAAAACAGTATACCCGGACAGAAGAAATGGCATCTGACCTTTTATCCAGTATGGATCTGCTTGAGAAAACGACAATAGATCTTGGTGTACTGGCTTCCGAGAAAGGTGTACCCTCCTATCTGGCAGATGCCGCGCTTTACCTGGAAATGTTCGGTATAATTGTCATTGCCTGGCAGTGGCTTGGCATGGCCTTGTCAGCAGCCAGGGAATTGGAGAAAAATACTGTAAAAAAGAAAGATGTGCTGTTTTATAAAGGAAAGGTTCAAGTGGCCAGGTATTTCTTTAATTATGAACTGCCTAAAGCCAGAAGCCTTTCCATCACACTGGCAAACAGGGAAAAGATAACTTTGGCAATGCCCGGGGATTGTTTTACAAACTAAAACAGGTCCATGTGATTTTCAAAAAGGATGAGGAACAATGAATCGGAAAAAAGAGGCCCCACCGTTTAAATTTAAAACAGAAAAAGAAATTGGATACTTAACCCTGAACAGGAAAGACACCTATAATGCATTTGATCTTTCCATGGTTGAAGCTTTTGAGAATTTTTTAAAGGAACGCCGCTATGACGAAAAAACACGGGTCATCATTCTTGATGGGGGTGATGCAAAAGGGTTTTGTGCCGGATTAGATACCAAACAGTATGCCAGTGAAATTTTTAATATGGAGCCTTCAACCGCCTATAATCACCAGGCCCGGATGAGCCGCCTTTTCCTTGGTATGCGTCAACTGCCCCAGCCGATTATTGCCTGCATACATGGCGCAGCTGCCGGCATTGGCTTTTCGCTTGCCATGGCATCTGACATCCGGATACTGACCGAAGATGCGAGGTTTTCTGCTGCATATATTAACATAGGCCTGGGGGGTGCTGATATGGCATCCTCCTATTTTTTACCCCGTCTTATTGGTGCTGGAAGAGCCTATGAATACCTTCTGACAGGGAATTGGATGGACGCGGATACGGCTTTAACACTCGGGTTTGCTTCACAAATCGTACCCAGAAGCAGAATGATAGAAACAGCACGGCAGCTTGCACAGACCATGGTAGAGAAAAACCCAATGGGAATTCGCATGACAAAAGAAGCGATCAACAGCAACCTGGATTGTGCCGGACTTGAGGCTGCATTGAATATGGAGGACAGGAATCAGATGATGATTGCCTATACATACAGGATGAAGCCTGGACAGTAGGATCGGCATGAAAGTATGACACAGCATTCTGTCCTGCTGATGATTGAAACACAGACAGCTTTTTCCAGGACCGTACAGACAATTCCATTTCCGATTGTCTGCAGGCATATCCGCACAAGGGATACGGTGCTTGAAACAGATGGCGTTATCATACAGATGAACATTTAAATAAGGAGGGTATGCATGATGGATCAAAGCAACCGGTCAGACCGGAACTGGAACACCCCATTCTGGCCTGATGGCGTTTCCCGTACAATAGATGATTATGCCTTCCCGTTATTTAAATTATTGGATGATTCTGCACAAAAATACCCCCATAGTGTATTTACCATTTTTAACGGTGCTGTAAAGACATATGCCCAGGTCAAGGATACAGCAGATCGAATTGCAAATTTTTTAGATAACAAGGGGATTAAAAAAGGGGATAAAGTTGCTATCTTCCTGCCAAATCTGCCTCAGTTTCCTGAAATTCTTTTTGGTATTACAAAAACAGGCGCTGTAGCAGTCAATTGCAATCCGGTTTACACAGCAAATGAGCTCAAACACCAGTTAAAGGATTCACAGTCAAAAATGGTATTCTGCATGGACCATCAGCAGTTTTATACCAATACGGTAAATGCTGCCAAAGGCACTGATGTTGAAACGATAATCGTCTGTAACATCAAATCATATCTGCCAAAATTCAAAGCATTTTTAGGCGGGCTGCTGGGAAAACTCCCTAAAGCCGATGCCATAGAACCCGGGCATTTAATGTTTGATGATATTGTCTCTCAATCATCACCGAATCCGCCGGCCGTGGATATCGATCCTGAAAACGATACGGCTGTGATGCTGTATACAGGCGGAACTACAGGGCTTCCAAAAGGGGCTGAACTCACCCACATTAATTTTACTTATGATACAATGGCATTGCACGAGTGGTGCCGTGTTGTACATCATGAGGGAAAACCGCCTGAAAAACTGGTCACAGGAGATTATCACTGTGTTCTGGGGGTTCTCCCCTGGTATCATAGTTTTGGTTTGACAGGGGCACTTTTGATTACCTGCCTTTTAGGCGCAAAAATAGTTTGCATCCCGGACCCAAGAGCAGGCAGACCGCCATTTACAGAAGTGCTCAAGTCCGTTGAAAAATATCGCCCGACCACCATGTCAGCAGTTCCAACGATCTTTGTCGCTTTTGCCAACCATCCGGATATAACAAAGTATGACATCTCTTCTTTTATCGGATGTTTTTCAGGCGGTGCTCCACTGCCGCCGCAGGTCTGCCGGCAGTTTGAAAGAAAAACAGGGTCTATTATTTTTGAAGCATATGGGTTAACTGAAACAGCACCGGCATTGTGTATCAATCCCACATTTAAAGAAACCAGAAAGATAGGGTCTATTGGATTTCCTCTGCCGGAAACAGATATTAAAATATTAAATATAGAAGATTCATCAAAAGAGATGCCAAAGGGTGAAGATGGAGAACTGGCTGCCTGCGGTCCCCAGGTTATGAAGGGGTACTGGAATCGGCCCGACGCAAGTGATGCCGCATTTGTTCATATAGATGGGAAGCGGTATTTTCTTACAGGTGATATCGGCCATATTGATGAAAATGGATATGTGACCATCACAGATCGTAAAAAAGATATGATTATTGTGGGAGGGTTTAATGTGTATCCAAGGGATGTGGAAGATGTTATCTACACCCACCCGAAAGTTGAACTGGCAGCAGTGATTGGAATTCCAGATGAAAAAAGCGGGGAAAAGGTAAAGGCATTTATCAAGCTTAAAGACGGACAGAGTGCTGCGGTAGAAGAAATGCATGCTTTCTGTAAAGAAAATATGGCTGGATATAAACGCCCGAAAGATATTGAATTCAGAGATGAAATACCGGTTTCAAATGTTGGGAAAGTTCTTCGAAGGGTATTAAGGGATGAAGAGCTTGCTGAATAAAATTGTTGAAAGTTAAATGATCATTATTTCAGGAACATTAATGTGAGAAGTGTTATAACTGGTTAATTTTTTAATTCTTCCTTAACAGCAATACCCAGTTTTTCAAGCGTATACGGCTTTTTAATATACTTGCCAGCGCCTAATTTTTGCGCATTTTTAACCAGGGAGGTCTCGGAAAATCCACTGGCAATGATGGCTTTCTGCTTTGGATGAAACGCTAAGATTTTCTTATATGTTTCAAATCCATTGATTCCGGGCGCCATGATCATATCCAGTATCAGCAGATCAGAGGAGTGGGTTGACATATACTGAACAGCCGCTTCTCCACTTGGTGCAACAGAGACTGAGTAGTTTAGCTGTTCAAGCATGCTGGAGGCAAGTTCAAGCTGCTCCTTGACATCATCAATAATTAAAACGGTTTCACCATTTCCCTTGTATTTCTCAATAGAAAAGGTCTGTTTCTCTCTGGTCAAGGATTCCCGGGCAACTGGAAAATAGAGAGAAAAACGGGTCCCTTTATCAGGGGTGCTGTCTAAATCAATATATCCTTTATGATCCTTTACCGTTCCCCAGACAACTGCCATTCCTAAACCAGTGCCGCTTCTGCCCATCACTTTCTTGGTATAAAACGGTTCAAATATTTTTTCTATATCCTTGGCAGGGATTCCGATTCCGGTATCTGAAATAGTTACAACCACATAATCTCCTTCAGATATGGTGTCATAGTTTCCTATCGGCGTGTCAATATATTGATTTGCTGTCGCAATACTGAGGGCTCCCCCATCGGGCATAGATTCAGCCGCGTTTGAGATTAGATTCATAATCGTTTTTGATAAATGCACATTAGACCCTTTGATGTTTAAAAGGGTTGGATTAAGATCTGTTTTTATCCAGACTTTTGGGTGAAATGTTGTAAGCTTTAAATGTTCAGGGCTTTTCAGGTATTCCGAAATAATATCATTCAGGTTCACGATGTCAGTTATTGCCACTCCCCGTCTGGCCAGGGTTAACATATCCTGAACAATATCTGCTGCTTTCTGGCCTGATTTCTGTATGGTCTCAATCGGCTTTCTAAAGGGATCATTTTCTTCCATTTCCAACAGCAGGAGATCAGGATATCCAACAAGGGCACTTAAGATATTATTCAAATCATGCGCAACGCCACCAGCCAATGCACCGATTGCTTCCATCTTTTGTGCCCTGGAAAGTTTATTTTCAAGTTCTCTGCGCTTGAGTTCTTCGTATTTTTTTGAGGTCCTGTCAATGGCATGAATTAAAATGGCACTTTCTTCCTGGTAGAGAACAAGTGTTGCCAGCATCTCAAACCAGAGTATTTCCCCTGTATTGGATCTGACCCTGCATTCAAAATGATCCAATCCCTTCTGCCCTTTTTTGAGCCCGTTGATCCTGTCTTTTACCCAGTTGATGTCTTTGCTGTGAAGTATTTCCCAGAACTTCAGTCCAACAAACTGGCTGTTCTCATACCCAATGGACTGAAGCATCATTCGGTTTGCAAACACAAAATTATCGTTTTGTACCATGGCGATATTGGCCAGTGAAGATTCGGTTAGTATCCGGTACTGTTCTTCGGAGTTTTTCAATTTTTTTAGAATGGTGTTGATGCGTTTTTTATCCTCAAGAAGGCTGTAGACCATTGAGTTGAAAGCAAAGGAGACTTTTGAGATTTCATCTTTTCCTGTGACTTTCATGGGCATCAGGTTGCCTTTTGATACCTGCCCGGTTGCGGTGATAATTCTTTTTAACGGGCGGTTGATCCGCCAGATGAATAAAAAAAGAACGATAATAGTTACAAACCCCAGGTTGCCGAAGATACCAATGGTTACAATACGTTTTGCCATTGAAATAGGTGCCATGTAATCATCTTCAAAAATGACGCTGACGATGTACCACCCCCAGAAAGGGAAAAACTGATAATTCATCCAGGCGTTGCTGCCATTAATACTGACCGGAACGATATCCTTTCTTGGATTTGAAAGGGTTTGGGAAAAAAATTCACTTGACGTCAGCGTAAAACTGCTTCCGATAATTTCCATGTCCCTGTTTACAATAATCATTTCAGTGCCGGGAATGACCCGGCTTATATTTTTTATCTGTTCGATGGCGTCTTTTTTTGAAAATGTATTCATCTCTTCATTGTCTTCCATCCTGAGCTCTAATATCTTGTTAAATTCAACCTCACAGATCGAAAGGCCCATATCAGATGAATGTTTTAAAGAGGTATCTGTCCTGTCTTTCAATAAAGATGTGATAGGGGGGAGCAGGAACTGTGTTAATAAAAGAGAAAAAATGGAACCAATGATCAAAACAGGAATAAGAATGCTGAACAATAACCGATTATTCATTACCTCTTTAAACATGTCCTCTAATTTCCGCTGGTATTAAACAAAGGTTTTGATGTTTCCATTTTACCTGGATATACAATTTCCTTTTTTCCATTTTGCCATTGAATCAGAATGGGATTGTGCCCTATCTGCCGCCCGGTATGATCCACTTTAAATCTGCCCATAATGGTGACCGTGTCAAAAGAACTGATATAGTCTCTTATTTTTTTATGATCTATTTCGCCAATATGGCGTATGGCTTTTTCCAGAATCTGACAGGAAGAGTAGGCAGATGTTGCATGATAGGACGGCATATCACCGGTAAAAGATTTAAAATCCGCAATAAACTGCTTTGCCCCTGGGAAGGGAATCCGTTCATCAGGTTCCCATTGGGATGGTGCAAAAATTCCTTCAGCAAAAGGGCCTGTTTTTTTATAAAAATCAGGATGAATCGGTACGATCGTAAAAGCCAGGGAAACTGGCTGATATTTTTTGTCTTTTAGCAGGTCAATAAATTTATAACAGGCTGGCGGATAACCACTGAAAATCAGCCCGTCAATTTTCTGCTGCATTATGCGGTCCGAGATTTCGTCAAGCTCAGTTCCTGTATCATCAAAACCGGAATCGTAGTCTATTTTTAAATTAAACCGGTCAGCCCACTTTCTAACGCCGTTGGCAATGGAAATATTAAAGGTATTGTTTTCATGAATAATGCCGATAGAGTGATACCCGTTCCTGGCCAGAAGGTCTAGTAATCCGATGAAATATCTGTCAGCAAGGGCATAAATACCAAAAATATACCGGAAACCCCTTTCCCAAATCTTTTCCCCAGCCGCTGCACACGCCAGCATATTGAGCTGATGCTTTTCCGTTACTTCAGAAGCAATCATTGTCAGTGGTGTTCCATACGGTGAAAGCACCAGATCAACCTTGTCAGTTACAATCAGCTTTTCATAAAGGGGACCAACAAGAGATTTCTGGCTTTTATCATTATATAGAATGAGTTTGACAGGCCGGCCGAGCAGACCCCCTTTTTTGTTTGTCTGGTTTACCCATAATTTGTACCCTTTCTGTATCATATCCGATGTTTCAGTGTATTTTCCTTCAAGGGATACGGTTGCACCAATTATGATCGGTTTTTTTGGGGCTGCAGACAATGGTGTGGTGAGGAGCAGTATTATAATAAACCACATAAAAAATGGGGTATAATAAGATTTTTCCATCATGATTTATCCTCCTCATTTGGTTGAAGTATAATAAACCTTTCTGCTATAGATCGTCAAAGCCTGAACATGGATTAAGATACGTCATAAAATACTATATCTGCCAGCACATGGCAAATAAATATCAAATTTTCTGACACAGTGGTGTTAAATGGCAGCTTCTGTTAAATCACAGGTGTCCCGTTCAATGAATGAATATTTTATCAGGTCCCAAGATTGATTTATGACAGTTTGATCTTATCTTTTGGGGTATCACCGCATGACAGGGAATGATTATGAATGTCATGAAAATCAGTAAGTTCGGAGGTAGCGATGAAATCATATAAGAAAAAAAAAGCAGCCATGTGCTGCGAAATTGGAAAAAAGAGGATGTCAGATGCATTAAGGGCCTGCGATTTCAGTTCAACAAGTGTTGAAGAAAGAAGCGCCTGCTATAAATCAGTTGCAAAAGAAACCGGACTTCGTTCTAAAACCTGCATCCTGATGTAATAAAGCCTGTAACCCAGACTGTTTATTTAAACACCCATGTGCCGGGGTCAAAAAGCCGTGCTTAAAAGGTTTTCTGGCCCCGGATTTTTGTTTTAAATCACGACGGCAGGATTATTTGGCTGTACACACATTAACCTGGCTGATTTTCATCATTGTCTAAACCTGGATAGTATTTTTCTGTGCATTCAGGACACATCCCATGGCTGAACTGTGCATCTGAATTTGTCTGAATGTATTCTTCAATTTGATTCCAATATCCTTTGTCATCCCTTATTTTTTTACAGGATGCGCAGATTGGCAGCAGGCCGCTTAGTTTTTTTACTTCCTTTTGGGCATTTGCCCTTTGAGTCTCCATGATATAGAAAAGAAAGGTCTCCATTAAATATGAAATCAATATCCTCAGCATAAATGTAATGGTGTATCCTGCTACTTCAAAACCGGCGAAAAGAAGTATTAAAACTGCCAATGCCGGGACTGCGACAGCCAGCGAGAAGATCAATCCCATACGTCTGCCCAGTAAATAAAGTACGACCGGTGGAAAAACAAAATACCATACAGGGTCCGAACTGTCTGTCCCCCCTGATACTAAATGAACGAGAAGAAATCCAGTAAAGGCAAAACTGGCTATAATACATGTTTTGTAAAGGTCTTTTGTAACTCTGAGATGTACATAGGCAATCACCAGCAGAACAGAGCACATAAAGTCAGTTACCGGGATCAGGATTTTGCCTTTGAGAGATAATACAACGCCGAAGACGAGCATCAAAACCACACCGATTGTGTTGGCGATCAAATAGAAATAAAGCTTCTGCTTCATCCTGACGTCGGCAAACGCTGAGGAATCAGCCATTGTCAATTTGTTTAACAGCGGTTCCAATCCCCGGCTCCTTTTCCAGCTTTTTTTGGATCAATGGATATGGTTGCATGTATTCTTATATATAAATACAATACAACGATACTGCAAGATATATAATCTGATGAATAAGTGAATTTGTGCCTGAAATTTTTAAATTAAAAAGTTATTATTTCAAATCCGTCATCCATATAACCTGACATGGAAGGATGCCCCAGCATATCATCTAAAAGCGTCAATCCCTGCTCTTTTGCATCTTCCAGCGTACCAAGTTTTGTAGAACAGGCATAGCAGACACCAGCAACAAGATCTCTCTTTATCACCTTTGCCCACAGTGTATTTAAAATATTTCCGGGTTTGATTAATTCAGGGATCAGTTTTACACTTTCACCTTCGATAATAATTTTAACCTCATGGCTTTTTTCTTTCAAATCAAGAGCATTTAATAAGACATGTACAAAACACATGGGATCACCGTTAAAGGCAAATAAGGCAAATTTTTTCATTGGATCTCCTTGATATTCAGACTTGTTTTTTTAAGCGTTGATAAATTAAACCGTTATACTCATTTAAATTCAATTTGTTTCTAAAATGGAGGAGGGGATATTGTCAAGAAATAGGAATGAAAAAGAAAGAACATCAAAGACAGTCGAATGCCAGAAAATGGTTAGAAATCCGCTCCCAAACAGCAGTAACTCCCCCTGGCACAGGAACTGTATCGCCTTTATACTGTTTTCTTAACAAAAAGAGAAAACCGAATGCGGGTCTTATACGGTACCGTTTGTCCGGTAAAGAAAAAGGACCCGATGGTCAACCGGGTCCTTTAAATTAAAAAAAAAGCTGTAGAAGTAATATCAAAGGCGGGTACCGTAATAGAGCTAAGAATTAATATATTACTTCTCATGTTCTTTTATTATAGTTATACGTGCTTGTAAATCGGTAAAAACCCCTATTTTTAAAAATTTTTTACACCGGCATATAATTTTTCATTTTTTATGATTATTATGCACAACAGTTGGCTAAAAAGTTATTAAAGTTCATTTGGCAGGTTTTTTTTATGCAGACGTTAATTGTCCTTTTTTTAATTTAGGGTCGCCTGGAAGATTTAATCGCAATAATTTCAGTTTGTCCCAGCCAATTGGGGCTGACCAGAAAACAGACTTAACACCGGAAATATTCACATCATCATTTTTTGAAAACTGCAAGTTATAGCCCTATAAAATGTGCATATTGAATTTAAAAATATGCAGATAAGCATACGATAGTATGATGGCGGATTTAATCAACTCATGTCTGAAAGAAAAAAAGCATGCACAGAAAATTGTGCAGACACATTCAGGTTTTTTTTGAATGTATAAATCGCAACTATTAAAAAAATTCAATAATTATAAATAATTAAAATCAATTTCCTGTCATGGAAAATCTGGCCCCATTATTGCTAAAATTAATGGATTAATATTCGTACACTGATATGGCTTTTGGAAAATAGTTCCAGTATTGAAATGTGATAGTACACCCAGCTTTCCATGCTGATTTTTTAGCTGTTTATTATTACAGACATCAGAAATATCTTCATCTGATTCTGTCAAACTCAAAGATTTAATCTCTTGCCATATCCTGAGTAAAATTTTTAACGATCTGAATATTTTTAATTCAAAAATATAATAATAAGGGAGAAAAAATGGGCGGCTTGAAGCATTTGATATTTTTTGTACATGGTATGGGTGATTATAACGAGAACTGGTTAGATGAAAAAAAAGGCCCGGATAACCTGACGATTCCAGACCTGCTCAAAAAAAAATGGGATTCCTACAGCAAATTAAAAGAACGGGGTTCATTTGAGAACCTGTTTCAGTGTGTTGGATTATATTATAACAATCACTTTAAAGATAGAATTGATCAATGGAATGATATGGTTAAGGATCTGGAAGCAGGCATTACAGCTGCCGGTATTTCGTCCAGCCATTTCAAGCTCGATAAATTGATCGATATTACTTCTAAAACAAATAAAGACGACTTTATTTTTACGCACCTTTTAGATGTGGCCTTGTACTATTTGAAGGTAGTTCGGGGACAAGTCACAAATTCAATAAACGGACAGATATTGAAAAAAATAGTTACGGCTGACCCGACTCAACGGCCCTCGTTTTCGATTATAGCGCATTCTCTTGGCACAATGGTTATC
>CAYFKW010000017.1:0-29248 GCA_964343845.1 uncultured Desulfobacula sp.
CCCGCGACTTCGACCTTGGCAAGGTCGCACTCTACCACTGAGTTATTCCCGCTCACAAAGTTGGTTTTACCTACGTTAAAATCTTGATTTTGTCAAGAGTTGATTAGGGGATACTGATCAAAGCAACTTTTTTTGTTGTGTATGAAACAAATATGATATAGTCCTCGGTGAGGTTTCAGCAATGGTAATGAAAAAGGATAAAAATGGAAATAGAGAAAGCGCTCGTTACAGGCGGCGGCGGATTCCTGGGAAAGGCTATTGTTAAAAAACTTTTACAGCAGCAGGTGACTGTCACCTCGTTTTCACGACAGTTTTATCCTGAACTTGAAAAAATGGGTGTAAAACAGATTCAGGGAGATCTGTCAAGCAGGCGTGACGTTGCCGATGCTTTAAAGGGAATGGATGTGGTTTTTCATTCAGCAGCCAAATTTGGTATAATGGGACCGCTTAAAGACTACATTCCAACAAATGTGACAGGAACACAAAATGTTATTGATGGATGCCTGGCGCACAGCGTCAAACAATTAATCTATACTAGTTCTCCAAGCGTAATATTTAATGATAGTGACATGGAAAATGTTGATGAAAGTGTTCCTTACCCGGATAAATATTCAATGTCATACCCCGAGACCAAAGCCATGGCTGAGAAATTGGTCGTAAAGGCAGCAAAAAAAAGTTTAAAGGCTATGATTATAAGACCCCATCTCATCTGGGGGCCTGAAGACAATCATATGCTTCCAACGCTGCTCAGCCGCGCAAAACGGCTTAAAAAAGTAGGCAAAAAAGATTATCTGGTTGATACGATATATGTTGACAATGCAGCGGATGCACATATCCTGGCCTCAGAAAAGCTTCTGGAGAACCCGTCGTTATCAGGTAATATATATTTTGTCAGCCAGGACGAGCCTGTTGCTATATGGAAAATTATTAATGCTTTTTTTGATGCAGCAGGACTGCCGCCGATGAAGGGACAGGTTTCAGAGCAGACAGTGTATATTGCCGGGACGATCTGTGAATTTGTATATAAACTGTTCAATATTAAATCAGACCCCCCCATTACCAGAATGGGTGCCAAGGAATTATCAACACATCATTGGTTTAATATATCAAAAGCAAAAAAGGAGTTGGGATATCGACCGGAAGTTTCGACTGAAGAAGGCCTTAGGAGATTGAAACAATGGTACTCAACCTTAGGAAAAAACAATGAATCAATTGAAAAAAGTGATATCGCTTCAGTTTAAAAAATTTACAAAGGTTATTGTTTTTGCTGTAAAAGGATTTAGAGAAGATCGATGTGACCTTCGGGCATCCTCTTTGACATTGTTTACACTTTTGTCCATCGTACCAGTGATGGCCATGGCATTTGGTATTGCAAAGGGGTTTGGATTTAAAGAGATTCTGGAGAAACGGATATATGATTTATTTGCCGGTCAGGAAGAAATTATACAGAATGTTCTTAATTTTTCAACCAACCTGCTTGAGAAGACCAAGGGCGGGTTAATGGCTGTTCTGGGCATTATCCTGCTTTTTTATTCCCTGATAAAATTGATCGGTCATATTGAAAATGCCTTTAATAAAATATGGTGGGTAAATGATGACAGGCCATTGGTCCGGAAATTCACGGATTATATCGCCATTTCAATCACCGCAGGTATTCTGGTTATCTTTTCAAGCAGTGCAAATATATTTATCACAGCCTATCTCTCAAATTTTCTGTCCAAAATTGCACTGCCGGGCAATGTTGAAAATTTAATATCCCTTGGGTTTAATGTTTTTCCATTCTTCCCCATCTGGATACTGTTTATCTTTTTTTATCTGTTTATTCCTAACAAGAAAATAGACATTAAAGCAGCGCTGGCAGGTGGAATTATTGCCGGGACCCTCTTTCAACTGCTCCAGATGACATATATAGAGTTTCAGGTTGGCGTCTCCCGGTATAACGCTATTTACGGCAGTTTTGCCGCACTGCCGTTGTTTTTAATCTGGCTGCAGGCATCATGGGCCATTGTTTTACTCGGGGCTGAGATAGCATTCTCCTGGGAAAATACAGAGGCGCTTGAAACCCAGGATATAGATTATAATAAAATCAGTATAAGATTGAAAAAGCTGATTATATTAAGGATTGTTCATCTGTGCGTTATTCGGTTTGCAAATAAACAAGCACCTGCTTCTGATATTGATATTGCATCGGAAATTAAAATTCCGTTGAAAATTGTCAAGGTGTTGTTATCCAAGCTTATTGAATGCAGAATCCTGCTGGAGGTGAACGGACCTCAATACACGGGGTATGTTCCTTCTCAGGACATAGAATGCCTGACGATTCAAAATGTGTTAACTGCATTTGAACAAAGAGGGGATGATGTCATTAATGTCGGCGGAACAATAGAGTTCGAGGCATTTGAAGAAAGCCTTGAGGCATTTATTACAGCAAGTAAAAATTCACCTGGAGAAAGAAATTTTAAAGATATTTAAGGTGGCATTTACGGTTCGGTCGTAATATTAAAAAATTCTTTTATCTCGTCTTCTTTTCTCTGTAATTGGTCAATGGTCAGTTTTAGGATAGAAGGATTGATGCCGATTTTTTTTGGTGAATTTTTCACTGTCACCGGGACCGGGTTCCCGCTGTGGCCAATACCAGCCTTTTGCGTTAAATAATCTGCAAGATTAAGTATTAAGCATTGGTGTTTAAACTTAATTGGAGAAGATTCCGGGCTGTGATGGAACCTGCAGGGCAGCATGATGGATTGTGGAAAATTCCATCGTTTCATTAAAAGAGCAGATAGCGTTGCATGGTCAATTTTAAAAATTGCATTTTCGGCAAAATACAATGGCCGTTTCTTTTCCATTGCAAGCTGCCTGACCTTTCTGTATTCATCTTTAAAGTAAATGGAAAAAATTACTTTTCCCATATCATGTAGCAGGCCGGGGATGAAAATTTTATTTGCTATCCCTGGGTTTGTTCTTTTTGCAAGTTCTTTTGCAACGGTTGCTACACCAATACCATGTATCCAAAGCGCTTTCATATCAAGGCTTAGCCCTGATTTATCCGTAAAGGATGATAAGATACCCATGCCAAGTGCAATACCAATTATTTCATCAAAGCCGATAACCGTAATGGCTCTTTTAATTGTTTCCACTTTTGTTTTCTGTGCATAGTAAACAGAGTTGGCAAGCTTCAACAGCTTGTTGGTCATTCCCTGGTCATAGGATATTACTTCTGCAAGTTCTTCTGTGGTTGTTTTCTCGTCTGATGCGACACTGATAATTCTATCAATAACCACAGGGAGGGTCGGCAGATCACTCTCTTTTTTCTGGATCAGTTTGAGAATTTCAGCTTTTATTTCCATTTAGCCCTTAACATATGTATTTAAAGAGACTTTATTATACTGCAACGTCTGATGGTCATGACCCTTTTTCATTTCATCAGGATATCCTATAGCAATGATAGATTCAATCATTATATTATCGGGTATATTTAAAAGTTCTTTAACATAAGTATCAGCAGTTTTGGAAGCATTTTGTTCCCTTTTCCTGATTTGTATCCAGCAGCTGCCGAGTTTCAGGCTGTGGGCGGCAAGATGGATAAATATCGAGGCAATTGATGCATCTTCAATCCAGACATCGCTCTTTTCTGTGTCAGCACAGACAGCAATTGCCAGTGGTGCATTCTTTAAAAAGCCTGCGCCATGTGGTTTTGCACAGGAAAGTTTCTCAATAAGGTTTTTGTCATCAACGACAACAAACCGCCAGGGATTGATACTCCTTGAAGAAGGTGATCTCAAGGCAGCTTCAATAAGGATATCAATTTTTTCCTGTTCAATGGGCGTGCTTTTAAATTTCCGGATGCTTCTTCTTGTTTTAATCAGCTCAATAAACATGATGTCCATTTCAAATTAATGAAAGCGCGTAACGTTGATGTTTCCCTTCAATTGCATTTCATCGAATTTTTTTCTTGCCATTTGTTTGAATTTGTTGCGGGTGACAGGCCATAGTAAAAGCAGACCGAAAACATCTGTAATCAGTCCGGGCGTTATAAGTACAACGCCGGCAATAAATATAATCACGGCATCAAGCATTTCTTCAGCCGGCATGTGTCCCTGCTGTAAATTCATTCTAAGCTTCAGCATGGTATTCATCCCTTCCAGCCGGGCAAGCCATGCCCCCAAAAATCCAGTCAATATGACCAGTAATATGGTATTGGCGCCACCGATAACGGTGCCAACCTGTATTAATAAATAAAGTTCGAGAACAGGAATCAGGGTAAAGCATAAGAATAATTTTAAAAGCATTTGGTTTGCTCCTTATAGTGTATACGTATCACAAACATAATGCTACTGATACCTTTTTTGTCAAGTATAACGATTGCCATAAAGTTTTTCGTTTTGTGAAGAGTGCATAGATCACAGACCGTTGAAAGAGGGTGTGGTTGGAGTGGCGTTAAAACAGCATTTTTGCAGGAAGTCTGAAAATGCTGTTTTCCGCTTTTTAACGAACACGACGTTCGTTAAAATTTAATGACAATTACACCCTCTTTCAACGGTCGAATGTATCTGAAAATATTTCTGGCAAATTCTATAAGTGCATTTTCATAACTTCGTTCTTTTATCTGGAAAATTTTTTTTGAAAATGCTTAAAACAGTCTTTGCCATTATGCCTGGAAAAACGGTTCAGCAATTATGACCGGAAGGCCATGTTAAGGAACGCTGTAAATCACAAAACCCTTTGGATTGTCTTTTTAAGTATGTCGGCATTGATGGGCTTTGACACATAGTCATTCATACCCGCATCAATAAAATCCTGCCGGTCGCCATGCATGGCATGAGCGGTCACTGCAATAATCGGAATTGTATTTCCGGTTGCACGAATTGTTTTTGTTGCTTCAAATCCATCCATTTCCGGCATGGACCCATCCATTAAAATCATATCAAAATTGTTTTCCTGGATCGCCCGGACCGCATTAATTCCATTGGATACGATGGTGACAGTATGACCCATTTTAATTAACAGTTTTTCAACAACTTTCTGATTGACAATATTATCTTCAGCAACCAGAATGTTTAAACAGCGATATTCGGCTGTGTCACCCATTTTTTTTGAATGTTCTTTAACAATAAGTTTTTCATCGCCATACTCAAAAAGGGCCGTAAACCAGAAATTAGCACCTTTCCCCTCATCAGAATTAACGCCAATTTGGCCCCCCATCATATCGGTGAACTGTTTGGCGATGCTGAGCCCGAGTCCTGAACCGCCAAATTTCCGTGTGGTTGACAAATCTGTCTGTGAGAACGTCTGAAAAAGGTTTTTCTGCTTGCTTTTTGGTATGCCGATGCCCGAGTCTCTGACTTCAAACAGGATCAGTATCCGGGTGCTGTCTTTTTCCTTGACAGCTGCAGACACGGTAACAAACCCTTGTTTTGTAAATTTAATGGCATTGCCGGCCAGGTTTAATAGAATCTGCCTCAGCCGCGTTGGATCTCCCTTTAAGAAAACAGGTACATCCTTATCAATGGAAAAGGTTATATCCAGTCGATTTTCATTCTGTTTCAGCGTCAACAGATTTTCAACACCATTAAATACAGTTTCAAGATCAAAATCGATATTTTCCAGTTCAATTTTTCCTGCTTCGATTTTTGATAAATCCAGGATATCATTTATGAGTGCCAGCAGCACTTCAGCACTTGAGGTAATGGTTTCTATATATTCTTTCTGCTCATTTGTTGGATTCGTGCCGTTTAAGAGCTGGGCCATGCCGAGGATTCCGTTCATCGGAGTCCTTATTTCATGGCTCATGTTGGCAAGAAAGGCACTTTTTGCAATACTGGCAGAGGCAGCTTCTACAGCCATTTCATTCGATCTTTCAATGGTTTGTTCCAACGCGATATTGGTTTCATCAAGCTCTTTAATTTTTTCTTCAAGATGTGAATTTGAGTTTTCCAGATGACGGATAAGCTCATTGTTCCTGGATGTGGCCAAATAAAATTTTTTAATTGTATAGTTCAGATTTCTGATACTGTTCATAAGAACAAAGAGGAAGAACAGCAGAAGAAAACTAATGGTACGGGAAACCGGGTCATCAAGGATTGCAAATTGGATGATAATCGGCAGTGCTGCAAATAAAACATAGGGAATAATGATCCATAAAAAACCTGAGTATATGTTCACAGCACCCGTAATAACACACGCCGTCATAATTGCCAGGCACATCTGGTGCGCCAATGAATCATGGACAAACAGGACAACGCCGGAAGATCCCCAAAGGATGCCGCTCAAAAAGAGTAACCCTGCAAACACGGTTATCCATTTCATCAGGTTTAAGGATGTCTGATCTTCCCGGCTGAATTTTTTTATCAGGATATAGCGGGGAATGAGTGCTGTCAGGTTTAAAGACAGCCAGATAATAATTTTAAAATGAGACACCTTGTCCCATAAGATCACACAGAGAATAACAGCACACAGCGCCACGGCGATTATGCCGGTTGTATTTTTAAAGATGTAGTTGACCCGGGAACGAAATAAAGCTTGTTTTCGCGTTTCAGAATCCACAATAAAGTCCCTTTTTCATTCAGTGTTAAAGATGATGAATGTCAGAAATCTTTAGAATCGACGTCAATTTTTAAGTTTTGTTTTCAGCATAAGGAGAAAACCGGTCATTACCATTATCATACATAAAATCTGGCCCATAGTAAAACCAAACAAAATATAATTCAACTGGTGGTCGGGCTCTCTTACAAATTCAATGAGGAATCTGACCAGACCATATCCGATTAAATAGAGGCTGAACATAAGATGTTTCAGGGATGCTTTTTTTCGAACCAGCCATAAAACGATAAATAAAAAAACACCTTCAAAGAACGCCTCATACAGTTGAGACGGATGACGCAGGCTGTGACTTGGATCGGTTGGGAAAAACATCCCCCAGGGAAGGGTTGTCGGCCTCCCAAAGAGTTCAGAATTGAAAAAATTCCCCAGCCTGCCAAACGTATAACCCAATGGAACAGCCGGGCACAGAAGATCTGAAAAATCACCAAGCACAAGCCGGTTCTTTCTACAGAAGAAAACCACGGCAAGGATCACACCCAAAAGGCCGCCATGGTAGGACATCCCGGATATTCCTGTAAATGTAAATCCATTGGTAAAATCAAATGGTAAAAAAATTTGTAAAGGGTGAAGAAAATAGGTTTTAAAATCATAGAAAAATACATATCCAAGTCTTCCGCCGATCAGAACACCCATGGCAGCCCAGACAATAAAATCATCGATAAGCACCATCCGGAAATCAAATTTTTCAGTTCTTAATCTGTACTTGATTAAAAAATAAACCGTCACAAAAGCAATGACATACATAAGGCTGTAATATCGAATGCCAAATCCGTTTATCTGAATAAGATAGGGATTTAACTTGTAGGGTATTTGGTTCCACCAGTTCATATTGCGGACCTTTTAAAGGTTATCAGTATGATTTTTGTCATCAGTATTTTTAAACGTCCGGCAGCCACCATTGATATCATCTTTCAGTCAAGGATGTTAAGATGGAGGCTTCTTGATCCCCAGATGTGTTTTGTATCTCTTCTCTTTACGCTTTCGTTGATAATATCCAGAAAGGCGTTCCTGGAGATTTCACAGGCACCCATACTCAACAAATGGTTTGTTGTAACCTGGCAGTCAATCACATCAAAATTATACTTTTTTAAATAGTTGGCCAGTGCGACCAGTGCAACTTTGGAGGCATCACTTTCAAAAGAGAACATGGATTCGCCAAAAAACGATCCGCCAAGACAGACGCCGTAAAGTCCGCCGACAAGTTTATCATTCCTGAATGTTTCAATTGAGTGTGCATATCCCTGATGGTGAAGCTCGATATAAGCATCTATCATCTCATTGACAAGCCAGGTGCCCTCATGTTCTCTTTTCCTTGGTTTTGCACATGACAGAATGGTCTGCTCAAAACAGGTGTTTACCCTGATGCTGAAAACATTCCTTTTAATTTTTTTTGATAAGCTTTTTGAAATATTTATATTTTCAGGGAAAAGAACAAGTCTTGGGTCCGGAGACCACCAGAGAATAGGTTCATCCTTTGAAAACCAGGGGAAAATTCCATTTTCATAGGCAAGGAGGAGGCGTTTGAAAGACAGGTCTCCCCCCAGGCAGAGAAGTCCATCTGATCTTGCCAGCCAAGCCGGGGGAAAGTCTAATTGTTTTGATAACCTGAAAAGGGGCATTCAGCTTTTAAAAGTAAAATTAAGCTTGTCATTCCTGAGGCCAATGGAGATTTTACCGCCTTTCTCCAGTTTGCCGAATAAAATTTCATCTGTGAGCTTATCTTTAATTTTAGTCTGGATAATCCGTGCCAGGGGCCGGGCACCAAATTTCGGGTCATACCCTTTATTTGCAAGATATGACCTGACCTTTGGAGAATAGCTCAAGGTGATCTGTTTCAACTTGAGCATGGATTTAAGCTCTTTCATATTCTTGTCAACAATCATTTCCATGACCTTATGCGACAGATGATTAAATTGAACAATGCCGTCAAGCCTGTTTCTGAATTCAGGGCTGAATGTTTTTTCTACAGCTTTTAACCCCTGGGAATCAACATTAGATGATTGTGAACCGAACCCAATGGCATTGGCACTCATTTCCCTGGCACCTGCGTTTGATGTCATGATAATGATCACATTCCTGAAATCAGCAGATTTACCATTATTATCCGTCAGTGTGGCATAGTCCATAACCTGCAGAAGGATATTATAAAGATCCATATGGGCTTTCTCTATTTCATCCAGCAGTAAAACACAATGGGGATGCTTTCTGACACCGTCAGTCAGGATACCTCCCTGATCAAATCCGACATATCCGGGAGGAGCGCCGATCAGTCTTGAAACCGCATGTTTTTCCATATATTCGCTCATGTCAAATCTCAAGAATTCGATTCCCAGGTGATGTGCCAGCTGTTTGGCAACTTCTGTTTTACCAACGCCGGTTGGACCGGTAAAAAGAAAAGATCCAATAGGACGGTCAGGCGCTGCCAGGCCTGCTCTTGATCGCTTGATAGAGGTAGTCAGTGTCTCAATGGCATTGTCCTGACCAAATATAACTTTTAAAAGGCGCTTTGGAAGAGATTCCAGATTGGTCCTGTCAGTTGAGGTCACACTTGCCACAGGCACTTTCGCAATTTTTGCAACGATGTTCTCAATATCTTTCGGGCTGACAGTCTTTCTATGACCTTTGCCTTTGAGTCTCAGATATGCACCTGTTTCATCAATGACATCAATGGCCTTGTCCGGCAGAAACCGGTCATTGATAAATTTATCTGAAAGATAGGCAGCCGCTTCTATTGTTTTTGCAGGATATTTCAGCCCGTGATGATCTTCATAATAAGGTTTAAGTCCGTCAAGAATCTGAGTTGCTTCTTCCAGGGTGGGTTCAGAAACCTCTATTTTTTCAAACCGTCGTGAAAATGCACGGTCTTTTTCAAAATGGTTTTTGTATTCTTCATATGTTGTGGTGCCAATACATTTAATGTCTCCGGAAGAAAGGGCAGGTTTTAAAATATTGGAGGCATCCATGGAACCGCTTGTGGTTGCGCCTGCACCCACAACCGTATGGATTTCATCAATAACCAGCAAGGCATTTTCTTTGGTCTCAAGTGCATTAATAACATCTTTGAGCCGCTGTTCAAAATCTCCCCTATATTTTGTTCCGGCAAGAAGCGTTCCCATATCAAGAGAAAACAGTTCGCAGTTTTCTAAAAGATCCGGCACGTCCCGGTCATTTATCTTTAAGGCAAGGCCTTCAGCAATGGCCGTTTTACCAACACCCGGGTCACCGACTAAAATCGGGTTGTTTTTTCTTCTGCGGCAAAGTACCTGCATGACCCTTTCAGTTTCATGGGTTCTGCCAATGAGCGGATCAATCTTTTTATCCTGTGCTTTTTTAAGCAGATCCGTGGTAAAGGCTTTTAAAGGATCTTTTTTCTTTGGCCGTTTGGTCTTCAAGTCTGCCTGCTTGAATACTTTTTGAGACGGATCAAGCGGTGGACTTGTTTTCTTTTCAGGCTCTACTGTATGAGAAATATATTTTAATACATCCAGGCGGGTAATCCCTTCTGATTCAAGGTAAAAAGCAGCATGTGAGTCTTTTTCCTGGAAGATGGATGCAAGGATGTCTCCTAAATTGACTTCGTTTTTCTCGGCAGATCTGGCATGGTTGATCGCCCGCTGGATCATTCTCTGGAAACCAATGGTCTGCTGCAAAACATATTCTTCTTTTGTATCAATTTTGGTTAATTTTTCATCAAAAAATTTTTCGAGTTCTTCTTTTATCTGATCAGGACTGCCGCCGCATTTTTCAATGGTTTCAGCGCCAGTTTCATGGTTAAGGATTGCATAAAGAACATGTTCAACACATACATACTCATGCCTTCTCTTTTTTGCTTCCCGAACAGCAAAACCGAGAGCTGTACTGAGTTCTTTGCTAATCATACTTACTCCTTTTCCAAAGTACTTTTTAAAGGAAAGCCTTTACTGCTTGCCAGGTTGTGAACGGTTTCCACTTTAGTTTCTGCGATCTGCCTTGGATAGATACCACATATTTCCTTTCCTCTATTATGTATATTAAGCATCATTTGCGTCGCTTTTTCAAGTGATTTTCCAAAAACGTTCATAAGAATTTCTACAACAAACTCCATAGTTGTATAATCGTCATTATGTAGAATGACTTTATACATCGGCGGGTTATCATTCTTTGTTTTAGATGAAATCCCCTCTTTTGTTTTAGAATCAGTAGAGGTCATTCTTTAAAATTTCCTAGGGCATACAACATTTTTTATACTTTTTGCCGCTGCCGCAGGGGCAGGGGGCATTTCTTTTAATTTTTTTTGAAGATCGTGTTACAGGCTGTTTAATACTTGACCCATCAGAATGGGAAAATGTCAAACTCTCCTGTTCTTTTTTCTTCATTTCATCAACCTGGGATGACGTTGAGATTTGAATTTTAAATAAAATCTCAACAATTTCTTCTTTAACCCGCTCCATCAGCCCCTGGAACATGTCAAAGCCTTCTTTTCTATAAATCCTCAGTGGATCTTGCTGTGCATATCCACGAAGCCCGATACCTTCTTTCAAGTGGTCCATGGACAACAGGTGTTCTTTCCATCTTGTATCAACGGTCTGGAGAATAAGATGTCGTTCTATTTCCCTGGTCACCTCTTCTCCAATGGATGCTTCTCTCTGGTTATATATTCCTTTTAAATATTCAAACAGCGTTTCAGACAATTTTTGCGCATCATGGTTTTCATCTGCAGCACTTTTAAGGTCAGGCTCAAAATTGAATACCTGTTTCACCCTTGTACCAAGTCCGTCTAAATCCCAATTTTTCATCGGCGTTTTTTCAATCACAAACTCATCAACAATATCATAGACTTTGTCTTCAATCATTTCCATCACAACAGACTTTAAATCCGGGTTAAGCAGGGCCTGGCGCCGTTGCTGATAGATGACTTCCCTCTGCTGGTTCATGACATCATCATATTCAAGCAGATGTTTTCTTATTTCAAAGTTGTGACCTTCCACTTTTGACTGTGCATTTTCAATGGCTTTGCTGATAAAAGAATGCTCAATGTGATCCCCCTCTTCAATGCCCAGCCTGTCCATTACCGCATGAATCCTGTCTCCGCCGAAAATTCTCAAAAGGTCATCTTCAAGGGAAAGATAGAATCGTGAGGTCCCAGGGTCGCCCTGCCTGCCGGATCGACCTCTGAGCTGATTATCAATTCGTCTGGATTCATGGCGGGACGTACCCAGTATATGAAGCCCGCCAAGTTCTTTTACTCCTTCTCCAAGAACAATATCAGTTCCACGACCCGCCATATTGGTCGAAATGGTAACGGCTCCCTTTTGACCGGCATTGGCAACAATTTCCGCTTCAGCTTTGTGATGCTTTGCATTTAAAACGTTGTGTCTGATCCCTTTTTTCTTGAGTTTTTTACTCATATCCTCGGATACATCAATAGAAATGGTTCCAACAAGGACGGGCTGGCCTTTTTTATGAAGCTTAATAATTTCTTTGATGGCAGCATCATATTTTTCTCTCTTGGTTTTATAGATCAGGTCAGGGTAATCTTCTCGGATCATTTCCTTGTGGGTTGGGATCACCAGCACATCAAGGTTATATATTTTTTTGAATTCAGGGGCTTCAGTTTCCGCAGTACCGGTCATACCGGACAGTTTGTTGTACATCCTAAAATAATTCTGGAATGTGATAGAAGCAAGGGTCTGGTTTTCATTTTCGATTTTGACATTCTCTTTTGCTTCCAGTGCCTGGTGGAGCCCCTCGCTATACCGCCTTCCTGTCATCAGGCGCCCTGTAAATTCATCTACAATAACGACCTGGTTGTTTTTAACAATATAGTCTGTATCCTTTTTAAAAAGCGTGTGCGCTTTTAATGCCTGGTTCAAATGGTGCAACACTTCAATATTGGATGGATCGTAAAGGTTATCCACCTTGAGAAGGTTTTCTCCCTTGGCAATACCGTCTTCTGTTAAAGAAACTGCTTTTGACTCTTCATCAAGGGTGTAGTCTTTATCTTTCTTAAATGCAGGGATGATGGCATTCACCTGAACGTAAAAATGCGTCGATTTTTCAGCCGGGCCTGAAATAATGAGAGGGGTTCTGGCCTCATCTATGAGAATACTGTCTACTTCATCGACAATAGCAAAATTTAATTCCTTTTGAGCAAGAGATTCTTTATCAAATTTCATGTTGTCTCTCAGGTAATCAAATCCAAACTCATTGTTTGTTCCATAGGTAATGTCAGACCCATAGGCCTGTTTTCTTTCCTGGTCATCAATATCATGAAGGATCGCCCCAACGCTCAGCCCAAGGAAATTATAGATTTTGGCCATCCATTCTGCGTCCCTCTTGGCCAGGTAGTCATTCACCGTAACAATATGGACCCCTTTTCCTGACAGCGCATTGAGATATGCAGGCAGGGTGGACATTAATGTTTTACCTTCTCCTGTTTTCATTTCCGCAATGCAGCCCTGGTGAAGAGCGATGCCGCCAATAAGCTGGACGTCAAAATGACGCATGCCAAGTGTTCTTACAGATGCTTCCCTTACGAGAGCAAACGCAGCTGGTAAAATATCATCAAGCGCTTCCCCATTTGCAATTCTTTCTTTGAACTCGATAGTTTTTTGAGCCATTTGTTCATCAGACAATTCTTTTGTTTCAGGCTCAAGGCTGTTAATTTGATCAACAATAGGTTGGAGCTGCTTTAAAATCCTGTCATTATTGGAACCAAAGATCTTAGTAAAAAAATTGAATACCATTTATCGTTTACCTGTCCCCGTTAAAATATGAATATTTAAATTCCAAGTAAAACATATAAGCATTAATTGGAAAAATAAAACAAAAAATTGAAATTATTTGTCATTTAAGAAAAAAACAAAAAAGAATGAGAAAAGTATAGACTAATTTAAAATGTATTTCAATGGGTTGACAGGTGTCCCGTTAATTCTGATTTCATAATGGACATGAGGGCCTGTGCTTCTTCCTGTGTTGCCGAGAAGGCCGATCACATCACCGCGTTTGACTTCTTGTCCGGGCTTGACCAGAATCTTTTTTAAATGCCCGAATTTTGTAACACGGCCATGACCATGATCAATAATAATCAAATTGCCAATATACATTTTTCTTGAAGCATATGAAACTCTGCCGTTAGCAGTGGCAATAATTTTAGTTCCGCTCCTGTTTGATATATCAAGTCCGGCATGAAATTCTTTCCGGCCCGTAAAAGGTGATTTCCGATATCCAAACTTTGAAGTGATCCATCCACCGGAAATCGGCTTGATAGAAGGAGTAGATGCTAAGAGGTTTCTCTTGTTTTCAAGCATTTTAATCAGATTTTCAAAATCAAGCGCCTGTTTTTTTGCTGCAAGATTTGTCTGATTGACCTGTTCGTGCATTTCGCGCATTAAATTGTTGTGTTTCTGTTCCAACGGAATTTCAGTATCAAGCTCATCTTCCGGAATGGCGCCGATTCCTATTAACCCGCTTGAGTCACTGGTCTGTTTAATATCTGCAATCAGCCTTACTCTGTCTTCAAATTTTGATAGATTATCAACCTGCTTTTTCAGAATTTCTATTTCACCGGCAAAGCTTTGGATCTGTTTTCTTTGACTTTTTATTTCATTGTGTTGTGTTGAAATGGTTTGATTTAGTACCGTGTTGTTAAATGAGATATTTTTTAATCGGTAATAGTCATATCCAATAAAGGCAGCACCGGCAAATGCCAGGCAGCTAATGAAAATCAGAACGCCTAGAACTGCTTTGTGAATAGAGAATTCTCTGATATCAGAAGTGGTGCCAGAATGAAACCATATTTTAATTCTTTTTCTCATTATAACCCTTCTTAGTTAGATATTTTTTATATGTCAAGTACAATATTCATTATAAAGGCGCCTGAACATAATCCAGTCCTGTATTATCGGCTAAACCAAACATAATATTCATGTTTTGAATTGCCTGACCAGCCGCTCCCTTCAAAAGGTTGTCAATGGCTGAAACAATGACGATCTGACCCGTTTTTTCATCAAAATGGAATCCTATATCACAGCAGTTGGTCCCCCTGACATGTGATATGGCAGGATATTTGCCCTTACTAAGTATTCTTACAAAGAAATCGTCATCATAGCAGGTGTTGTATATTTGTCTAATTTTATTTTCAGTAGTAGTATTTTTTGCCTGAACATAAATCGTTGACAGCATTCCTCTTGTTAACGGCAGTAAATGAGGGATAAACGTAACAGAGACCTTTTTTTGAGCATAGTGGTTCAAGTTCTCATTGATCTACGGTGTATGTCGATGGTTGCCTACCTTATACGGCATAAAGGATTCATTGACTTCACAAAAATGAGTTGTGAGCGACAGAGACCGCCCGGCACCGCTTACTCCGGATTTTGAATCACAAATAATAGGGTCTTCATCGATAAGTCCTTCTTTTAAAAGCGGTATGAGGGGCAGTAAAATACTGGTTGGGTAGCAGCCAGGGTTGCCGATGATCCGGGCATTTTTAATCTGATCTCTATTAATTTCACAAAGTCCGTACACACTTTCTTCCAGGAGGTGTTTTGATGTATGTTCCTGATAGGCAGCTTCATAAGCGGATGCATCATGAAATCTGTAGTCAGCAGATAGATCGATTACTTTAATATCATGGTCCAGCAGACCTGGTGCATGATGCATCGATACTTTATGCGGTAACGCCAGGAACATCACGTCCAGCCTGTCTGAAAGCGCATCAATACTTAAATCTTCACAGATTAGATTTTCAAACCTTCTCATGGAAGGGAAGATGTCTGTCAAAGATTTACCTTTATAGCTGTTTGAAGTGACAGCGCACAGTCTGGCCTCTGGATGATTTGAGATCAGTTTAACCAGTTCAACACCTGTGTATCCTGATGCACCTGCAATACCGACTTTAATCATAAATGTTCCCAATCGTCTAAAAATTTTTGTAAGCTTTTTGCTTTAACAGATAGACATACCCTTTTCAAGTATCAATTCATTTATCCGCTTTATAACTCTTATCGGACAAATTCCACTAAAGTATGAGTTTCCCCTTGCAGTTCTTTATCAATAATATTAGATATCACTTCCCAGTTCCCTTTTGCAAGCCCTGCGCCAATTTTCGGGTATCCAATCCTTTGATTTCTGCAGTCGGCCCTGAGGGCTGAGAAGATTTTCTGTATCGCTCCATAATCAACCAATTGTGAACTGCCCGAAAAATCAAATTGGGTATATGCATTAATAATCGTGAAAATATTTCCATTTCTCTTTACCTTTGCCTGGGAATATGTGCCCAGTTTGCTTTTATCTCCCAGGCCTGTTTTCAGGTCTGCCTGGTAGGCTTCCGGAAAATTTTCTCTGATGAGTTTTGCGATGCCGGCACCCATGGTACAAAAACAGTTACAGCCATGGATAATAACATCAAATCTACCCATAAGAGCAAATTGAATTAAATCTCCCTTTAAAACCTGCATAATTTAAAACACCTCCAGTTTATAAAGATGCAATAAATGTTCCTTAATTAAAAATATTCCGGTGTGAGTTTATTTTATATGCAAGGAAAGCGAGGGGAGGTGTAAAATGGTGTAGAAAATAAGAATGATACTCGATAAAAGAAAAGTCAAAGTGTCAAATTTTCCTATACAGGTGTCAAAGATGCGCTGATGAAGAATCAGAAAAAATGATGATATTTAGTTAATTTAATGATAAATCGTGGATATTCGACTGCCATTTAAAATACAGGTGGGGCTGAAGCATATATTTCAGTACAGCTTTTAAAATAAAATCTGGCTTAAAAAGAGTTTAGTCCTGTCGTTCTGCGGGTTCTCGAAAAAGTCATCCGGATTATTTTCTTCAACAATTTGACCCTCATCCATAAAAAGAACCCTGTGGGCAACACTTTTGGCAAACCCCATTTCATGGGTTACAACAATCATGGTCATACCATCCTGGGCCAGGCTGATCATAACATCAAGGACTTCCTTAACCATTTCAGGATCAAGGGCAGATGTTGCCTCATCAAACAGCATGATATTCGGTTTCATGCAGAGACTGCGGGCTATCGCCACTCTCTGCTGCTGGCCGCCGGACAGCTGGCCTGGATATTTTGCAGCCTGCTCTGCAATCTGTACTTTTTCAAGATAGTACATGGCTGTTTCTTCAGCTTCTTTTTTCGGGGTTTTCCTCACCCAGACAGGTCCTATGGTCAGATTTTCCAGAATGGTCAGGTGGGGGAACAGATTAAAATGCTGGAACACCATGCCGACTTCAGATCTGACTTTTTCAATATTTTTCAAGTCCTTGGTAAGTTCAATGCCGTCAACGATGATTTGCCCTTTCTGGTGCTCTTCGAGCCGGTTTATACAACGAATAAGCGTGGATTTCCCTGAACCGGAAGGACCGCAGACAACAATACGTTCTTTTTTTTTAACCTTAAGGTTGATATCGTTTAACACATGAAAATCACCATACCATTTGTGCATATTGATAATTTCGATAACGGTCTCTTCACTTGAAATATCGAGTTTATTAGCATTTTCTTCGTTCATAAATCATCACTTCATAAAAAGAAGGTTAATAAATATTATAATCCTGTATCCAGTTCTTTTTCTAATTTTCTGCTGTAGTTGGACATGAAAAAACAGCAGATAAAATAGATGAGTGCAATAAAAATATAGGCTTCTGCTGAAAACCCCATCCACTTGGGATCGGACAGTGTTGACTGTGTTGTTTTTAAAAGATCATACAAGCCGATGATCACAACAAGAGAAGTGTCTTTAAATGCAGAAATAAGAACACTGACCGAGGGCGGAATAACAATTTTTAATGCCTGGGGCAGAATAATCAGCCGCATGGTCTGTGTGTAGTTTAGTCCAAGAGAATCTGCTGCCTCAAACTGGCCTTTATTCATTCCCTGAAGTCCGCCCCTGACCACCTCTGCAATATAGGCTGCCGTAAAGAGGATGATGGCAACCTGTGCCCTTAACACGCCCGGTATGGTGACCCCTTCAGGCAGGAACAGCGGGAAAACAACAGAGGACATAAATAACAGGCTGATGAGAGGAACCCCTCTGATTAACTCAATATAAAAAATGCAGAACGTTTTTATGACCGGCATTTTAGACTGTCGCCCCAAGGCCAGAATAATGCCAAGCGGGTAGGCAGAGGCTAACCCAAAGACAGACAGCAGCAGAGTTAGAATCAACCCTCCCCATTTTTCAATTTCAACCATTTCAAGGCCAAATAGACCGCCTCTTAACAGGGTTCCCATGACAATAAGGCTGAGGATCCAGGCATATCCAAGATAAGCGTTCCAGAAATTTCTGTTGCGGCTGATCCCTAATAAAACAAATAGAATAAAAATGGAAGTAACAGGCCGCCACAATATATCCTGCGGGTAAAATCCGAATAAGATCATTTTATAATTACTGGTGACAACAGACCAGCATGCACCGCCGGTGTCACGGCAATCTGCTCCTGGTTGCCAACACGCATCCAGAAAAGCCCATTTTAAAAATGGAAGTATTGAAAACCATAAAAGCAAACCAATAAAGATGGTCAAAACCGTATTAAAAGGGCTGCTGAAAAGGTTTTCTCTTACCCATCCAACAACACCAACGCTGGTAACTGGCGGTTTAACGATGGGTTTATTTTCCTGCATAACTTCCAATTCCATATCTATCCAATCGTGTTATCATCTTTCAACCAATGCCATCTTTTTATTATACCAGTTCATGAAAGCAGAAGTTGACAGACTGAAAATGAGGTAAACAATCATGATGAGTAAAACACCTTCGATTGCCTGACCGGTCTGATTAATTGCAGTCCCGGCAACAGAAACAAAATCAGGATACCCGATGCCAACAGCAAGGGAGCTGTTTTTCGTCAGATTGAGCATCTGGCTTGTCAGTGGCGGTATTATGACCCGTAATGCCTGTGGCAGAATAATGAGATTCAATACCTGACCGGGCTTTAACCCAATAGCCATGGCAGCCTCAGTCTGTCCTTTTGAAACAGACTGGATCCCTGCACGGACGACCTCTGCAACAAAGGCGGCAGTATAAAGCACCAATCCCAGAAGCAAGGCGGCAAATTCAGGGCTGACAGACAGTCCTCCTTTAAAGTTAAATCCTTTTAAAACAGGAACATTCATCTCAGATGGCGCACCGTAAGCCAGCCAGATGATCAGTGGACATCCTAATAGAAGTGCAATAGACGTTTTCAGGACAGGAAATGCCTTCCCAGTGAGGTTCTGGCGCTTCTTTGCCCATTTTTTAATGATCACAATCGCAATCATTGCGATCACTACAGAAATCGCCATAAATTTATATGCCGGATGGGCCTGTGGAATCGCAAAAATAAGTCCTCTGTTGCATAAGAACAATCCTTCAAATGGGGTTATTGCCTGTTTTGGAGACGGCAGCATTTCGTAAAAAAAGGCATACCAGAAAAAAAGCTGCAGCAAAACCGGAATATCCTGAAAAAGTTCAATGTAAACAGCAGCGCATTTGCTCAACAGCCAGTTTTTAGACAATCGGGCGATACCAATGATTGTTCCTAACACAATCGTAATGACAATCCCGATAAATGATACCAGAAGGGTGTTTAAAAACCCGACAGCCAATGCTCTTAAATATTTGTCAGCAGCAGAATAGGAAATCAGAGATTCTCCAATTTCAAACGCTGCCTCTTTCTGAAGAAAATCAAATCCTGTGGCAATGGACTGCCGTTCCAGATTTGCCATGGTATTTGACACAAGGTACCATGCCACAAAAGCAAATAACAAGGCAGCACCAATCTGGTAAGCAATAGATCGTTTGTCAGGATCATACCAGAACGGTATACTTTCAGACTTTGTTGTATTAATGTTTCTGTTCCTTATACGATTAAATACTCAAAAATTGAGTATGGTGTGATGACTTGTTCATCACACCATACAGAATGCACGACCTACCTGTTATTTAAACGGAGGGGAATACATTAACCCGCCATCTGTCCAAAGCGCGTTATACCCTCTTTCAAGACCAAGCGACGTATTAACACCGACATTTCTTTCAAAAACTTCGCTGTAGTTTCCGAGTGCTTTAACAATATTATAAGCAAATTTTTCGTCAAGCCCCAATGCTTTCCCTATACCAGGAGTAACACCTAAAAATCTCTGGATTTTCGGATTGTTGCTTTTCAGCATTTCGTCAACATTTTTAGATGTAATACCAAGGTATTCTGCATTGATTAAAGCAAGAACAGAATAGTTAACAATGTCTTTCCACTGGTTGTCCCCATGTCTGACCGCAGGTGCCAGGGGTTCTTCAGAAATGATTTCAGGAAGGATCATATAATCTTTCGGGTTTGGTGCGACTGCACGGGTACCGGCAAGCTGGGATGCATCAGAGGTTAAACAGTCACAACGACCGGCAAAAAAAGCTTTGGCAAGTTCAGCCGTATTTTCAATAACAACCGGGTTCATCGTCATGCCATTTGATCTGAAATAGTCGGCAACATTCTGTTCAGTTGTGGTTCCCGGAAGTACACAAACAGTAGCGCCATCAAGTTCTTTCGCGCTTTTAACTCCCAGTTTTTTGGGAACAAGAAATCCCTGGCCGTCATAATAGTTTACAACAGCAAAATCAAGCCCGAGAGAAGTATCACGGCTCAAGGTTTGTGTACAGTTCCTGAACAGCATGTCAATTTCACCGGATTGCAATGCCGTAAATCTTGTCTTTGCTGTCAGAGGGGTGAATCTGAGTTTGTCAGGGCTGCCGAAAACGGCTACAGAAACAGCTCTTGCACACTCTACATCCAGGCCTCTCCATACTCCTTTGTCATCTGCCATCCCAAATCCAAAAAGGCTTCCGTTCACACCAACCTGGATAAATCCTTTGTCTTTGACTGTTTTTAAAGTCCCGCCAGTAGGAGCAGCAGGAGCGGCTGTGGATTTCTTTTCTAACTTCGACTTTAAATCGGCTACTTGTGCCTTTAAATTTGTAACTTCTTGTGAATCCTGTTGTTGACCGCAAGAAAAGAAAGTAAAACTGATGAATAAAAATAGACTTAAAATGATTGCGAATTGATTCCGTTTAATCACAATACCCTCCCCGACGTATTAAAGATTAATTAATTTTGAGCAACACAACACTGGTTGCCCCTGCATTTAATATGAACATTCGAAACTATTAGCATATTCGCAATATTTTTCAAGAATTTTATTGAAAAATTAAAAAATAATAAACATACAAAGGTAAAAGAAATGTCATAACGAAAAAACAGTGTTAATTTGTCGAAATTTGTGTTTCTATTTTGGACATGTGTGTCTGTGCTAAAGTTTTCCGGGAACCTGTGAACGCCATATCCCATATGGCAGGGGCCATAGCATCTGTTGCCGGCCTGACGTTAATGGTTGTCTTTGCTGCTGTCCGCGCAGATGCATGGCATGTGGTGTCTTTTTCTATTTTCGGCACTACCCTTATTTTAATGTATACATCCAGTTTTCTTTACCATGGATTAAAGATTTCCAAAAAAGCTCTGCTTGTGTTTCGACGGATTGATCACATTATGATCTTTATGGTGATAGCGGGCTCCTATACACCGATCTGTCTCGTACCGTTACGCGGTCCCTGGGGATGGAGCATTTTTGGAACGGTATGGGGGATCGCCATTATTGGAATGATCATAAAAATCTTTTCTATGGATGTCCCGCGCTGGCTGTCAACTTCACTCTATCTTTTCATGGGATGGCTGTGTATCATTGCCATCTATCCCCTGGTAAAAACACTGGAACCGGTCTGCCTTTTCTGGCTGGGGTTGGGTGGTTTATTCTATAGTGGCGGTGCCGTGGTTTATGCGTTGAAAAAACCTGATTTATTTCCCGGGAAGTTTGGATTTCATGAGATCTGGCATTTGTTTGTCCTGTCAGGAAGTGCCTGCCATTTCTGGCTGATGTTTAACTATTTAATGTATATATGACATCATTTCTCTGATTGTAAAATTAAATCAGATTGGGTAGTATTTCTTCCTTGCATGCTTATTATGTATTCAAGAGTTCTAACAGGGAGTGTAAATGAAGATCAATACGATAAAAAAAATAACCGATTGCAGCCACATTAATCTTTTTTCAATCCATTATACAGACCAGGTGAACAACGAAAAACAATGGATTTTTGCATCAAGGTCTTCTCAAAATCCTCTAAAAAAAAATCATTCAAAACCAGATGCAGTGGTGATTGTCCCATACCATGAAGACAAAAAAAAGCTTGTCTTGATAAAAGAGTTCAGGGTTGCACTTGGCGGATATCAGTATGGATTCCCTGCCGGCCTCATCGATAAAGGGGAGTCAATTGAACAGGCAGGGAAAAGAGAACTGTTTGAGGAGACAGGCCTGCAGTTGAAAAAGGTTATAAAAATCAGTCCTGCTGTCTTTTCATCATCAGGCCTGACAGATGAGTCGATCAGCCTTCTGTATGTGAATTGTGGTGGTAACCCTACGAATGAATTTAATGAAGACTCAGAAGACATAGAAGTGAAAATGTTCTCTAGAGAGCAGGCGTCAGAGATATTAAATGATCATACCGTAAAATTTGATGTGAAGTCCTGGATAGTTTTAAATACTTTTGCTTCTCAGGGGATCCTGTAAATGTTTACGAATTTATTATATTTTCTGCTGGCTTTGGTGATATACACCACCTCTGACCTGTTTGAAACACCGCAGTATTTCAGCCCTTCGATCGTATTGAATGCTTTGTTTATCAGTGTGCTGTTCTACCTGATATGCCATATGGCCTTCAGGAGATTGGCAGATAAGACACGAAAAGATCCTGCAGGGAATATGGATCATTTAATCAACCAGTCAATTTCAAAATTGTCAGCACTGGCCTTAATTGTTTTTGCCGTAAACATATACGGGTTTAATTTAAAACTTGTTTTTTCAGGGGTAAAGGCTTTTGAAGCATTCCCTACAATTCAAGCCATCCTTTTCCTGGGATTGTTCTTATTTTATCTTATTATGATCTGGAACGAGGCGTTTCAGGTACAAAAGAAATACTTTGCAGGCACCGTATCAAAAAAAGAGTTCATTATATCCAATGTGTCTTTTTCTCTGCCCGCGCTTCTGCCCTGGTTCTGCCTGTCAATATTTTCTGATATTTTAGGGCTGTTACCGTCCCAGCCGCTGAAAAATTTTTTGGAAACACCCACTGGCGAAATCAGTTATATCGCGCTGTTCTTTGTTGCGATAGCCATTTTTGGACCTGTACTGATTCGAAAACTATGGCGCTGCAGACCGCTGGAACCCGGGTATGCCAGGACACGGATCGAAACGGTCTGTAAAAATACAAATCTTAAATATGCAGATATATTACGGTGGGAACTGTTTGGCGGGTCCATGATTACAGCAGGTGTCATGGGGCTGATTGGCCAGTTTCGTTACATTCTGGTTACCCCTGCATTATTAAATTCCCTGGATGATGATGAGCTGGATGCGGTCATGCTGCATGAAATAGGGCATGTACAAAAAAATCACATGCTGTTTTACCTTTTCTTTTTTGCAGGGTTTATTGCCTGTAACTTTGTTTTCTTCGAGCCAATGATCCGGTTGTTATATATTTTAGAGCCAGTCTACAGCTTGTTTGAACTGGCAGGAATTGAAAAATCCAATGCCATTCCAATAATGATCAGTTTAATGATGATTGGGTTCTTTATTTTATATTTCCGGTTTGTTTTTGGGCTTTTCATGAGAAATTTTGAGCGGCAGGCTGATTTGCACCTTTATCAATATAAGGCAGATGCCTCTCCGCTTATATCAACCTTTTATAAAATTGCATCCTATTCAAGACAGTCCCTTGAAAAGCCCAATTGGCACCACTTCAGTATCGGGCAGCGAATTCAATTTTTAAAACAGTGCCAACTCAATCCTTGGCTGATAAAGACCCATCATTTAAAAGTTAAGAAACTGATTTCCGGATATTTTTTAATTGTTTTAGTGTGTTTCTATACCGGGTATTCTATTAATTATGGATTTGCAAAAGAGTCATTTGATATGTTTATCGCTGAAAAAATTTTGATTCAGCAGATGGACGTTGACCCTGAAAACTCAGACCTCTACGCGCTGATTGGTGATTACTACTATCAAAGAGAGAACTATACAAAAGCCATTGATTCATATGAAAATGTTTTAAGAGTGGACAGCAAAAACGTGCATGCGCTCAATAATCTGTCGTGGCTGTTATCCACCTGCCCGGAAGAAGAATTCCGTAATGCAGAAAAGGCGTTAAAATATGCAGAAAAAGCCCTGGAACAGAAGCAGGAGGCCTTTGTCCTGGATACGTATGCAGAGGCCTTGTTTGTCAATAATGATTTTCAAAATGCTGTAGCGGCTTCCAGGGAGGCCCTCCTCCAGTCAAAAGATAAAAGAGAATACTATAAAAGCCAATTGAGGCGGTTTGAAAAAATGTTAACAAATTAAGTGTGTTATATCCCGATGGGCAGAAACGCCATAGTTGCAAAGCGGGCAACTTCTTTTATTGTACGGCCGCTTCTTTTTGAGATGATCAGCGCCATCGTATCCTGAAGTGAAATAAGTTTACCAAAAATTCGTTCATAGCTCAGATTCTGTAAATCACCGTCAATACTATTGGTAAGGATCAGCAGATCACCGTTTTCTTTATGTCTTGTCTTCAGGCGCCAGACCAGGATTTCGATGTTTCGTGCACTGTTATACAGATTTTGTTCATTCAGATAATCAAGGAGAAAAAGTTCGCATTTGCTGTTATACGATTTGTGTATCATGGTATACAATCCAAACATGGTTGCGAAAATCCGATCCCCTTTATAGTTTTGATCCAGGCCCAGTAAAATAGCCTCTGTCCCATCCTTGAAATCCAGTTCTTTGTATTGAGTGTCAACCGGGCAGGTAAAGATTTGATTTAAACGTGATGCAATTGTCTGACCACGGCCCTTTCTTAGTTCAGCAGGATTTTTTTTATATAATTTTTCAGTTAAAGTTTTTAAAAGAGTGACAACCTGTTCTATATGGATCTCTGACACACTGTCGATATCTGTTTTCGCTAAATTTTTAATGTGAAAATCTGAAGAGCTTGTGCAGCTGTAGAAAAAAAAGAAACAAACAGGAACAAAGATGATCAGGTCTGTCAGAGAGCGCTTTAAAATAGCTTTTTTCCTTTTTTTCTCCCTGATAATTGGCACAGCGGCATATTAAAAGGGAGAAAAATCTGTTAGGCTTTTTCAGTTTTAAATTCTTGGATACCTTTGTGCATTGTCTTGACGGCAAGCTGAATGCAGTGATGCTTTTTTTCCGGTATGTTTTTGAGTACGTTAAAAACATCGCCGTCTGTCATCTTTAATGCATCCTCGATGGTTTTGCCTTTTACCAGATCAACAGCAGCCATTGCAGCAGAAATAGCACCTGCGCAGCCAGTGATTTCATACCGGACATCTTCAATATAATTGTTGTCGTCTATTTTGAGGTAAACCTTCATTGTATCGCCGCAGGACCCAACTTTCTCAGATACCTGATCTGCATCAGCAAAATGGCCCATATATTTTTTTTCAAGATAATAATCGATTGCCGGATCGCCGTATCCTGCATCTGACAGCATTTTGCGTTCAGCATCAGATGATGTATTTTGATTAATCACTTAATTATTCCTTTATCCCACCCTGATCAAAAAAATATTTTATTCGGGCATCGTAATAAAATATTTATTCATAACTACAAAACATGTGTCATAAAATAATTAAAATCTTTTTTATGTCAAGCAAAATGCAAAAAAAGGATTTTTCCCTTGACAAGAATTATGGATTTATTCATTCTTAACTTATCTTATTTATTGAAAAATCAATCATAAAAGGATTGTCTATGAGAACAGGAAAGTTAAAAGGCAAAAATGCTGCAGCTGACAAAGAAATGAACAATCGCATCATTCGGATACGGCTTGTGGACGGCAGCATGGTAAACGGTCAGGTCAATATCAACCGGGATCAGGGATATGACAGGCTCAGTGACCTTGTTGCCAATTATAGAGAACCTTTTTTAATCCTGCACAACGTAACGGTTCATCAAAAAAGTATTGATAACCCGATCAAGCATAAAACATTGTTTATTAACAAGGATCATATTATCTGGGCCGAACCGGATGACAGCCAGAAATAAAAAAAAATAAAAATAGGAACCAGTGAATGTAAAAGTATAATAATAAATAATACTTGCGATTATTATACGCTGTGATATTGTAAGTATTAGTTTTCTGGGTTGATGTCCCAAAAGGATCGACGATTATTGTGAAATATAGAGTAGCTCATATTATATTTTCTTCTACTGTTGGACAGGAAAAAAGGAGAACAGGTTATGAAAGAGTTGATTAAGTACATTGCTCAAGCACTGGTTGATAACCCTGATCAGGTCGACGTCCAGGAAATTAAAGCACAGCAAACCCTCGTCCTTGAACTTCGGGTCGCAAAAGAAGACCTGGGAAAAGTAATCGGTAAAAAGGGGAGGACTGCTCAGGCCATGAGAACCATTTTATCCTGCGCGTCTGCAAAAGAGCAGAAAAGGGTTATTCTGGAAATCGTTGAATAAAGCTGATTATTTAACAAAAGAAAAAAGTAACTTTGATCTACCTTTTACTTTTTTTCAGCTTTCTTGTTTTTAAATAATAAGCTCTGTTTTGTTGACTGATCTTCTCTTTGTTTTTGCGTCTATACTCGCGTTTCTTTTTTAAAATTTCTTCGCGATTTAAATAGTAGTAATTTTTTGATTTGGCGATAAATTTTTCAGGATTTTTTCTATATCTTTCCCGATATCTTTTGTTTTCTTTATCCCTGTTTGCTTTTGCCCATTTTCTGTGTCTTGCTAAAATTTTTTCTTTATTTTTTTCATAGTATTTTTTTAAATAGGCTTTCCGTTTCCGAAGTTTTTCTTCATCCGATTCCATATGCCGTTTTTTGGGGATATAATTTTTTTTGTAATACATTTTCTGGCATTCAACGCATTGAGAACTTTGTGTCGCCCTTGGTGCGATATGACCATTCTTGCACGCTTTGCCTGTAAAATAATATGAATGGTTCGATGCAATTGCATCGGCTCTTTTTGAGCGCATTTGTTTGATTGTCAGGTTTTTTCTGCCATAGGTTTTTGTCATTTCCATCTCACCGTGCTAATTTAGGTTTTTCAATTAACAGTTACGATATGGATAGGGATTGTTTTATTTCAATTCGTGTTTGTTTTTAGAGGGAAACATCTATTTAACAGTGTCAGCCGGTCCTCCCCCTGTATCAGGATTATTGGCTGCAAGCAGGCTTTTTAATGCAAGCTTGGCATTAAGTCGGACAGATGCATGCGATGTTCTTACAACCAGTTTTTCCAGTTTTGGTGCAGCTTCCAGATCATTTAGCTTTGTAAGGATTTTACAGGCAGATATCATCACTTCTTTTTTAGGGTCGCCCAGACAGTCTATCGCTGATTCAAGTGCCATCTCATGGCTTAGTTTTGAGAGCATGCCAAGCGCTTCGCACCTGATAAAATTAGATGGATGTTCCGCTATTACTTCTTTTAGAAGCAGGCAGGCATCCTTTTCCATCAATTTGCCCAGCGCTTTTACTGCATATCCGGCCGGCTGCTTTGCAGTACCATACAGTTGTTTTTTGATTTCAGGTATGGCTTCCTGGGCATCCAGTTCTGCCAATGCGGCGATTGCATGACTGCGAACAGAGGGTTCAGCGTCATTCAATGCTGTCATTAGACCGGGTATGGCTTTTTGATCTCCCAGTTTGCCTAATGCAATGGCTGCCTCTCTTCTTACCGCTGTTCTGTCTGATTTTAGTGCACGGCCCAGAGGTCCGACGGCTGAACAGTCTTTCTGGTTGCCTAAAAACCGGGCAGCGACCGGGCTGTCTGGTGATGCCGGGTCTTCAAGAAGCAATCGCAATTCTTCCGGGTCCATCTGTGACACCCGGCCATACGGTGTCATTTTTTCCAGGCAATCCTGGCAGGTACTGTCTCCGGTTTCAAGGTCATAGTGCTGGATGCAGTGTCCGCAGACCAGCCGGGAGCATTTCTTACACTGCCCTGCCGGAAAAAGATTTAAAAAAGTAGAGCCGCAGACAGGGCAGGTTAAGCGCTTTTTATCGATATTGTTTGTCAAAGCTGACATGAAAATCTCCACGTTTAGTAAATATAAAATTTATCCGTATGAGTGTATGATTTGAAAGCTGATTTTGTCAATAGCCTGATCAATCTGATAGTACCATTAAACATTATTGTGACAGTAACACATCAAGTTTTCGTTCATTTTCTTCCAGGATCGCTGAAAGATCTTTAGATGATGCTGTCGTTTCATCCACGTCAGCATCATCATCATCCCAGCGGTTTTCAGGATAAAAGGAGATGGTTTTTTCGTACTGTAATCTGATGCTTAGATAGCGGTGATAAATTAAGATGACTTCTGACAGCTTGTTTGGATCCTGAAAAAAACGTTCCTGCAGCCTTAAAAATTTCCTGTGAACTTCCTGCTCGTGCGCCTTTAAGGTTTCAGCAGATTGAAGTTTTTCAGCCAGCGTTTCTTTTGCCTCATTTCCCGGGGCGGCCGTGTCGTCTATACGAAAGGGTTGAACATCCTGCCTGAGAAAATCTGATCTTTTCGTACACAATCCCATAGAGCGTTCATACATTTTATTTATTTTTTCAAGGTTTTTTGAAAGCAGATAGGGTTTATAAAGGTGAATTGCAAATTTTAAAAAAAGGTAAATTAAAATGGCAGCAATGCTGCAGGTTAATAGAAAACTCACAACACCTCCTCATTATTTCCCGGCCAGATGTTTACAGCGTACCATAAGCGTATGTAAATCAAATGGACAGAAAAGTAAATCGATTAACATTTTTAAATGTAAACAATGTTTATCGATTAAAACGTTGACTTTATGAATAAACTGTATTAATGGTTTGTATGCAGAGGATATGTTATATGAAAAAAAAACTGAGTGAACTTCCAGACTGTACAGTGTTTCTTCTTGGGAAAGCCTACCAGAAAGCACACAGTGATTTTAAAAAGCAGTTGAGACCGTTCGGCCTGACAAATATGCAGCACCTGGTGCTGGAAGGGCTCTGGTATGAAGAGGGGATCACAGCCGCAGAACTGGGCAAGCTGCTGATCCTGGACAAGGCCACACTGTCGGGTGTGCTCGAACGGATGGTTGACGGCGGGTGGCTGTCGAAAAAACAGGACCCTGAAGACAGGCGGGTTAACCGTTTGTTCCCGTCCGACAAGGCAAACAGGATGAAAAATGAATTGATTGAGCTCAGGAAAACAGCCAACAGAACCCTTCTGGCCGGCTTTGCTCCTGAAGAGCAGATGCTGCTGAAACGGTTTCTCAGGGATTTGATATGGGCCTAGGCGTATCAAGTTGGTGTACAAACAATATTTCAACACATATAGACAATGAGGTGTAAGTATGCTGTTATTAAACCCTAAAAATTACCAGGACAGAAATTATCCGGACAAACGGTCCAAAGAGATCATGTTGAAAACAATACAATGGTTTGAAAACAAGGGTCTTAAAAAACTGTGCGAAGATTATCATGCCCGGGACTTTACCTATGATTTTGCAGCGTTTGTCAAAGAGGAAAAAATTTTTGAAACGCTTTTTTTGCCAGAGGGATACGGGGATAAAGACCAGT
>CAYFKW010000017.1:29258-87878 GCA_964343845.1 uncultured Desulfobacula sp.
ACAGGATGTTTGAGTTTTCAGAAATATGCGGGTTTTACGGCATGGCTTACTGGTATATGTATCATGTGTCCACATTGGGATTAGATCCTGTATTCCTTGGCGATAATGAAGCGTTCAAGTTGAAGGCAGTTGAAAAGCTGAAGGAAAATCCGCTTTGCGCGTTCGGCCTGTCTGAAAAAGAACATGGGGCAGATATCTATTCCTCATCCATGCGCCTGTACCCGCAGGAAGACGGTACCTATCTGGCAAGGGGCTCAAAGTACTATATCGGAAACGGTAATGAGGCCGGCATTGTCACTGTATTTGGAAAAATAGACGGTACAGATGAGTATGTATTTTTTGCTGTTGACACAAAACATGAAAAATATGAATGTGTTCAGAATGTCATCGATGCCCAGAACTATGTGGCAGAATTTATCCTTCATGATTATCCAATTACACAGGACCTGATTCTTTCAAGGGGAGACAAGGCCTGGGATGACATGTTGAACACCATAAACATCTGCAAGTTCAATATCGGTTCAGGAGCCATCGGTATTGTGACCCATTCTTTGTACGAATCCCTGAATCATGCGGCCCGTAGAAAACTTTACGATAAGAAAGTGACCGAGTTCGCCCATGTTAAACAGCTTTTTCTTGATTCCTACTGCCGCCTTTCCGCCATGAAATTGTTTGGTATCAGGGCAACTGATTATATGAGATGTGCATCAGAAAATGATAAACGGTATCTGCTGTTTAACCCGATAATGAAGATGAAAGTAGCGATCCAGGGTGAGGTGGTCCATGAGATGCTCTGGGATATTATTGCAGCAAAAGGGTTTGAAAAAGACAACTATTTTAACCAGGCAGTGGTAGACTTGAAAGGGTTCCCCAAACTTGAAGGTACCCGTCATGTGAATATGGCCCTGATTGTCAAGCTTATCCCCAATTATATGTTTAACCCCAAAGCATTCCCTGAAATACCAAAAATGAACGGCTCTCAAAATGATGACTACCTTTTTAATCAGGGACGTACAAGAGGGTATGCAAAAATTCAGTTCCACGATTTCAGAAAAACATATGCCACAAAAAATCTGGCAAACATAGAAATATTCAAAGAACAGATCAAGGCATATGAAGAATTTCTGATGGTGTCAGGAATGGAGCTTAAAGACCAGATGATGAATGCATTTGACTATCTTCTGTGTGTGGGAGAACTCTTTACGCTTGTGGCATATGGACAGCTTATCATTGAAAGTGCTGCCATTGAACAGACAGACGATGACCTGCTGGATATGATTTTTAATTTTATGGTCAGGGACTTTTCGCAATACGGCCTTGAACTTTATGGTAAACGTCAGTCCACAAAACCGCAGCAGGACGCCTGTCTGAAAATGATCAGGCGGCCGGCCGTTGACGATGAAAAATTTAACAAAGTTTTAAATACGCATGTGTATTCATTGATTGATGCGTATGAAATGAATCCATAGAAAAGTTAAAAACTTGAAACATACAGGAGAGATCATGGCTGTAATTGAGTGGCATAAAGAAAATAATGTGGCGATTGTGGAAATGTGCAACGGGGCAAATAAAATGAATCAGGTCTTTGCCGATGATTTGAACCACTGTCTGGATGACGTCATTGGAGACGCTGATATACAGGCAGTGGTACTGGCATCGACAGATGAAAAGAATTTTTCACAGGGCATTGATGTTGAATGGATCGGCGGCAAACTCCAGGCCCGGGAAAATCAGACAGTTATTTCATTTATGCATGGAATGAATCGCATCTTTAAACGGCTGCTGCTGTTTCCGGTTCCTGTTATTGCCGCCATTAACGGTCATGCTTATGGAAATGGTGCCATTATAACCTGTGCCTGCGATTTCAGGTTCATGAGAAAAGACAGGGGGTTTTTCTGCTTTCCCGAGGTTGATGTGTCCATACCTTTTTTACCGGGAATGCTTGGATTTGTACGCAAAGCCATACCTGGACATCTGTTTAACCAGATGCTTTTGTCAGGTCAAAGAATGACGGCAGCAGATCTGGAAACGGCTAATGTCATTGTCAAGGCCTGTGACAGGGAAACACTGCTGACCGATGCCACGGATTTTGCAGCCTCTTTTGCAAAGAAAAGGGGTATTTTCGGGGAGTTGAAAAAGCGGATGCACAAAGAATGTGTCCGGATTATTGATGAAGAGGATGCCGCATATATAGATTCCTTAAATCTGTTTGTTCCCTAACGGCCAAACAGTTAAGACAGAACAGCGTTAAACCTGCCAACATCATCATCGTTATGGCCGGCTATGTGAAAAAGTCGTCACTGCCCTTAAGAGAGTCGCCAGGAGAATTTTTTTTCTATTTATCATATGTGCACTCCTGCCAATTATTTTGCTTTCGATTACCTCATATTTCCAGGTGACCAATCAACTTCGGGACCAGGAGCTTAAGCGGCTTCAGAAATCTGCAAAAGCGCATGGAATGTCGATATACGAAAGACTTTTAAATTTAGAGACAAATATGCGCTTAATTCTGGTAAACCCGAATCTGTCAGATGAATTTACCAGAGGACTGATGAAATATTTTGATGCAGTTGCGACCCTTGATAATGAACAAAATCCAGCCGTCCTTTTTGGCAGCCTGGATAGTGTTCCAACGGGTTTTTATACGCTGGCTTTAGAAGCAGAAGAGGATAAAACATCAATTTATTTTGAAAACAATTTGGACAGCAGAGCGCCGGTTAATGTGTATTTGTACATGAAACAAAGCAATAGCAAATCAGGCGCAAAAGCCGTTGTAGGAAAAGCAAATATTAAACATTTATGGGGAATCGGGCACGAAAATCTGCTGCCGCCGATGACAGATCTTTGCATTGTTGATCAGTATAGAAAAACAATTTTAAGCTCGTTTGACTTAACCAAACCATTGTTACATAGGATAACAATAGGATATGGGGAAAATTCCACCAGGGCATTTCAATATGTTCACCAGGGAGAGCAGTATTTTGTCAGCTACTTTTCACTCTTTTTAAAATCAAGATTCAACAGCCCGAACATCAGCATTATTTTAAGGAGCCACAAATCAAATTCGTTTGCAGCCCTTTCTGAATTCCGTATCACATTTCCGTTAATTATTCTTTTAACGGTCTGGATCGTTTTGTTTTTAAGTATCAGCCATATAAGGAAGAGTTTAACGCCGCTTGAAAAAATAAAAGAAGGCACATTAAGAGTTGCCAGGCAGGATTTCAAACAACAGGTTGTGGTAAAAAGCAATGATGAGTTCGAAGATGTGGCCGCATCTTTTAATTATATGTCAAATCAGATAAACAGGCAGTTTGAGGCTTTAGCTGCCATGTCAGAAATTGACAGAACCATCTTATCTTCGCTGAATACGAAAAAAATCATCAACACAGCTTTGAAAAGGCTGTTCTCCTTTTTCTCGTGCGACTCAACAAGTTTAAACCTGACAGTTGAAAAAAATTTAAACACATTTCATTCCTACATTTTAAATGATATCGAGATTAGAAGACCAGTTGAAGACTACTTTGAAATTTCCGGAGAAACCAGAAAATTTATCAAACAAAATTCAAACCACATTGTGCTGAACCGCCAGGATAATAATTTTTCATTATTGATTTCTAAAAAACAGGCCGGGGATTTCTGTATTGTTCTGCCTCTTTTTTTAGACAAAGGTTTAAAAGGGACAATTGTTTTGGGATTTTTAAAAGAGTGGTCAATCCCTCAGACAGATCTGGAGCATGCAAGACAAATTGCAGACCAGGTCCTGATAGCACTTTCAAATTCAACACTGGTGGAGGACTTGGAAAGATTAAATATCGGCACCCTGGAGGCACTTGCACGAACGGTTGATGCAAAATCAACATGGACAGCAGGCCACTCAGAACGCGTAACAGACCTTTCAATAAAAATTGCCAGGGTACTGGGATACAACAGAACAGAGATTGATGTATTGCAAAGAGCTGCATTCCTGCATGATATCGGTAAAATTGGAGTCCCGTCATCGATTCTTGATAAACCGGACAGGCTGACAGATGAAGAATTCAAGCTTATTAAAGAGCATCCTCTGATCGGATGGCGGATCTTGGAGCCTATCGAAACCTATAGTGATGTACTGCATATCATTGCCCAGCACCATGAGAAATTCAATGGTAAAGGATATCCGTTTGGGATTTCAGGGGATGAAATAGTATTGGGAGCAAGAATTTTAGCAGTAGCGGATGTATATGATGCCGTGATTTCCGACAGGCCTTATCGAGATGGATGGGTTAAAGAAAAAGCTGTTAATATGATTAAAGAAGAAGCTGGAAAACATTTTGATCCAATGGTTGTCGATGCATTTTTATCGGCAGTATAAAATTTATGGTTGATATAAAGCCAGTACTCAGCGTGGAATTGAATTTGAAGAAATTGACAGTCAGCAGGTTTTTATTTTTTATTTTGATTGGCATCTGTTTTTTCACTGGATGCGAAAGTAATCGATCTGCAGAATTCCCTGAAAAAATGGCAGGGATATGGGCCACGGATAATGCCAGATACAAAGACCGGTTTATCGAGATTGATGAAAATCGTATTGCTTTTGGAACCGGTTCAGACAGCTCAAATGTGTTTTATGTGGAAAAAATCAGAAAAGTTACAAAAGATTCAACTGAGCGGTGGATTTTCCATTGCACAGATATAGAAGGATCTCCTTTTGAATTTGCAATGCACTTCCAGACAGGGTCTGATGAAAAGCTGTTAATGTTAAGAAATATGGAAGAGATTATCTGGTATAAAGCGGATCAGTTTGAATAATAAATATGGGGCTGTTTAACAAATTGTATTGATTTGTTCTGCCATCAGGATCAGCCGGTAATTTTGGCTGCTGTTTCAAACTGAACAGTTCCCTTTGACTCCTGCCCTGAAAGAGACTTTGCCACAGAAATTTCTTGTGGTACTCCCTCGTTTTGGTAATACCATCGATATCAGATGGCTTTTCATGTCTAATAATCATGGTATTAACTTATCATATTTATAAGAATGTCGTTCTTTGTCTGTTTTTAATCAACCAGACCATTAAATTTACATTTATTAAAGTCTCCAGGCATGGCAGTTAAGATGAAAACAGGTTTGAACCTTATGCATCACAATGCAGTTCCTGCTTATAGGGAATTCCTTCTGAAAGCCACCTGTCATCTCCGCCAATTACATTATAAACCTGTTTAAACCCCATCTTTTTCATTATATTCATTGCAATTTCACTTCTCATTCCTATTTTACAGATCACCACGTAACATTTCTCCTTATCCAGATTAAACAGGTCATCCTTAAACTTAGAGGAAAAGAAATCAAGATTCAGCGAACCAGATAAATGTTTTTGGTGATACTCCTGTTCAGTTTTTACATCAAGAACAAGTGTTTTTTCTTCATTAATGGAATGCCGGAGTAATATATACGCTTCTTTTGGCGGTATATTTTTAAATTCTCCATCAGGGGATTCAAAGCCGGCAGGGAAATATTCTATGTTTTTTTGAATCCAGTCCGGATCAGAAAATTTATTGCATGCATACTGCTCATCATTACAGGATGTGCAGGCCTCATCGGTTTTAGAATTTGATCCTTTTACTGCCATTTGACAATCGCAGGCATTATCTTGAATGGTTTGCATTTTAACTCTCCTTAATTATCGCTGTTTCTTGTTCGTCTTTTTTAAAAATAAGTAAATTTAAATCTATAACTGTTCGTTCTTTGCCTCAGTTCTTCTCAGCCCTGTATGAGGACAGGCTTTTACATTTAAGGACGGCCTGATCTTTGGAAAGGATACATTTTTTTTGATTTTTTTTGACTTTTTGCTCTGTTTAATAGTTAAATAATAACCGGTACTGCAGGTTAAGGACAGCTTAATATGGTTCTTTTGCAGATCATTTGATTCAACATTATGTATAATGGATACCAGGTCTTTTATGAAGGATGACATAAAATTTGAAGACGTATATAAATCTTATTTTTCAAAGATCCATTCGTATCTTGATAGATTGATTGGTTCATATCACGCAGAGGACATGACCCAGGAAGTATTTGACAAAGCAAATAAAAATTTAAGCAAGTTGAGAGATTCATCCAGGCTTTCGAACTGGCTGTATCGAATTGCAACGAATACAGCCATTGATAAAACCAGAACTTTATCTTACAGACATATGGATAAAAGCAGGGATGACAGCCATTCAAATACCAGTGATATGCAAAGCAATCTGGAAGGGAAGAAACAGACGTCAATTGATCAGAAGCTTATAAAAGAACAGATGAGATCCTGTGTTCAAGAGTTTATTGACAGGCTTCCCAATGAATATAAGACAGTTCTCATCTTGAAAGATTATGAAAACAAAACCAATAAGGAAATCTCTCAGATAATGGACATCACTATCGCAACTGCTAAAATTCGGTATCATCGTGCAAAGCAGTTGTTAAAAAAAGAACTCGATTCCGGCTGCGATTTTTTTTACGATGATGAAAACAGGCTGCAGTGTGACAGGAAACAAGTTCCAGGCATCCTCAACAGACTTCCCGAGGACTAAACAAACCTTTATTTCTCTTTATGATGTCTTTTTATTCCTAAAACAGGTTCGAATCAAAAAAAAACGGAAAATTGTGAATGTATCCTTTCTGCCTTTAAAACCGTCTATCAGGTAAATGGGTAGTTGCACAGAGAAATTATTCAGATGGCTTTTTCGGCAGCACAGGGTGGATTTATCACTGACTGCCGGTACATATAAAGCCTTTTCATTTGAAGGGAGATTTTGCAATGAAAAATGAAGCATTGATGTTTATACCTGATATTAGCGGATTTACAACATTTATGACCAGATGCAGGATTGAACATAGTAAGCAGATTATATTCAACCTGATTGATATCATCTTAAAAACAAATCAGATTGGATTAAAGTTATCTGAAATTGAAGGGGATGCTGTCCTTTTTTACCAAAAGGATATCGTGGCCGGGAAGGACGTGATCATCCAGCAGGCAAGGAATATGTTTGTTGCCTTTCACAACAGCCTTGAAACTATGAAAAACAGTCATTTCTGCAACTGTACGTGTGGCGGCTGCAGTAAGGCTTCAAATTTAACTTTGAAGTTTATTGTTCATTATGGTGCATGTAAAGAAGTCTATTATAATGGTTTTACGAAATTAATCGGCAGTGATGTGATTCTTGCTCACAGGCTGTTGAAAAGTACGGTTCCCGAGAGAGAATATATTTTATTTTCTGAACAGTATTTAAGATTCTGCAGATTGGAAGAAAGAAGTGAGGAATGGGTCACCTGTTATCCGCATATGGAAAATATTGAAAATTTTGGCAGTGTTAAATCAGAATATATTCCGCTTTATCCTCTGAGAAAGACCATGGAGAGCCCAGCAAATGGATCACAACCAGAATCGCTTGAAGTTTGTTGCTGAGAAGAGAACGGCATCAGCCTGCGTGATGAAGAAGGAGTTAATCCAATATTTTTCTTTTTGTATAATCCATTATTTTAGGATAGGATGATCTAAAAACGAGTTCCTCGTTGAAATTAAAAAACAATCTGGTCCTGTAAATATGATGATGAATAAAATTATATTTTCACTTCTATTATTCTGCCTTTTAGCCATTCTTGCCCCTTTAAACAGCCCAATGAATCATTCAGCATCTGCTGAGGACAAAGATGATTTGCAATTCAGCAAACAGGAAAAGCAGTGGATCAAAGATCACCCCGTTGTCCGCGCCAGAATCGGGGCGGCTCCGCCATTGCATTTTTTTGACGATTCACCCAAAGGAATTTCTGTGGATTATCTCAATCTTGTAGCCGAACGAGCCGGATTTCAGATCAAATATATTACAGGTATCCCCTGGTCAAAGGCCATGGATTCCATCAAGAACCATCAAGAAATAGATTTGATTCTTACAGCTAAAATAACTGAAGAACGAAAGAAATTTATTTCTTTCACTGATAATTATCTTATTATCCCGTATGTTATTTTTACAAGAAATGAAATTGGATTTATCAGCGGTATAGAGGATTTAAAACAGAAAACGGTTTCAGTGGAACGTGGATTTGTCCTGCACCGTCAATTGATAGATCTGTTTCCAGAAATAAAACTTCTGGTGGTTGAAACATCAAAAGAAGCCATAAAAGCTGTTGCAACAGGAAAAGCAGATGCATATATCGGTAATTTAACAATAGCAACCTACATCATCAGACAAAACAACCTGAATAACGTAAAAATAGCCGCTCCAACCCCGTTTGATAACCACAACCAGGCAATGGCCATTCGGGATGATTGGCCGCAGTTAACAAATATCATAAATAAAACTTTAAAAAATTTAACACCTGAAGAACATGAAACTATTAAAAACCGGTGGATGGCCGTTCGGTATGAGTATGGGATAAACAAATCTGATGTCATTAAATGGATTCTTGTTTTTGGTATTTTTCCGATAATAATTATCGGGGTTATTATGTTCTGGAACCGAAAACTCCAGAAAGAGATAGTTCGTCGGGAAAAAAGCGAGAAGACCCTGTTGGAAAACGAAGTGTTCATAAAATCGGTTTTGGATAACCTTCCAATGGGTATTGCTGTTAACTCGGTTGATCCAACTGTGGAATTTAACTATATGAATGACAATTTCCCCAGATATTACCGGACAACAAGACAAGAATTGGAAGATCCAGATATATTCTGGGAATCAGTTTATGAAGATCCAGTATTCAGGGAAGAAATCAAAAAAAAAGTATTGAATGACTGCGCAAGCGGAGACCCGGAGAAAATGTATTGGATAGATGTGCCCATCACACGAAAGGGGAGTGAGACTTCCTACATATCAGCAAGGAACATTCCCATTCCTGATAAACAGTTAATGATATCAACCGTGTGGGATGTCACCCATAGAAAGCATGTGGAAGAGGCGCTTAAAGAAAATGAAAGAAAATATAAAATGCTTATCGACAATCTTCCTCAAAAAATATTCTATAAAGATAAGGATTCGGTCTATGTAACCTGTAACAAGAACTTTGCAGATGACCTTGAAATTGAGCCGGATGAGATTGTTGGAAAAACAGACATGGATTTTTTCCCTTTTGAACTGGCCGAGAAATATAGGACTGATGATAAAAGAATTATTGAATCTGGAGGAATGGAGGAAATTGAAGAAGAGTACATTCTTGACAGCAGGAAATACATTGTTCAGACAGTAAAGACGGCGGTTCCGGATAATGATGGAAATGTGGTCGGGCTGCTGGGAATCTTTTGGGATATCACCAGGCAGCGACAGCTTGAAGAACAACTCGCGCAGGCTCAGAAAATGGAGGCGATTGGAACGCTTGCGGGTGGAATTGCCCATGATTTTAATAATATTCTTTCTCCATTGATGGGCTTTACGGAAATGCTTCAGGAAGACCTCCCTGAAGACAGCCCGCACCAGAAAAGTATCAGGGAAATTTTTCAGGCTGCTTTACGCGCCAGAGAACTTGTTAAACAAATACTTACCGTCAGCCGCCAGGGGAATCGGGAGCTTAATGCTGTCAAACTGCAACCCATACTCGAAGAAGCTTTGAAACTGCTTGGTTCTTCAATTCCAGCAACCATCGATATTCAATCTGATATAGATCCTGATTGCGAATCAGTGATTGCAGATCCCACCCAGATTCACCAGATTGTAATGAATCTTGCAACAAATGCTTTCCATGCCATGCAGGCGTCAGGCGGGCAGCTAAAAATCAGCCTGATCCAGACTGAAATTGAATCCAAAACCACTGAATTTTTTGATTTGACGCCAGGAAAATATGCACTCCTTAAAGTCACTGACACAGGTACCGGTATTCCAGAAGATGTAATGGATAAAATTTTTGATCCTTATTTCACGACCAAACCACAGGATAAAGGTACTGGATTAGGACTTTCTATCGTAAAGGGAATAGCCAAACGCTGCCATGGAGATATTTTCATTTATACCGAACCTGGTAAAGGAACGCAGATTCATGTTTACCTGCCAATCATGAAAACAATATCAGATTTTAAAACGCCTGCCTCCTTAAAATCAATTCAAGGCGGGACAGAGAGAATACTTCTAGTTGATGATGAAGAAGCAGTCATCAAAATGGAAAAACAAATGCTTGAACGGTTGGGATATAATGTCACAGCAGAAATTGGCAGCAAAAAAGCACTTGACGTATTCAAAGCAAACCCGAATGATTTTGATTTAGTTATTTCAGACATGACCATGCCGGGTATGACAGGTGTCCAGCTTGCAATCAAAATCAAAAAAGTCAGAACTGACATCCCGTTTATTATCTGCACAGGTTTCAGTGACAATATAAATGAAGAAAGCAGCAAAGCTATTGGTATTGAAGGTTATTTAGTAAAACCAATTACAAAAAGTAGATTTGCACGAAAAATCAGAGACATTCTGGATAGTTAGTCCGTCATTTTACCTTTTAATTCTTAATTTGGTGCCAGCAATTAATAATTTTTTCAAAATCATTTCGTCCAGGTGCGAAGATTTAATATCTCATAAAATACTTAGAAATAAACAACTAATCCTTTTCGTGGATCCTGAAAGAATAAAAATTTGAACCTTATCAAAACTTTTGTTACTTATCTATTATAATAGTGCATAAGGTGTTAGTACATAACCGTATTTGAAAAGTTGAGCTTACAGGAGGATGAATAAAATGGATAGAAAATTTAATTTGCTGGTTTACCTACTGTTTTTTTTATTCATATTTATTCCAGCATCAGAATTACATTGCGCTTCCAAAGAAGTTATAGGGAATACAAAAACCCTTAAAACAAAGACTGTTGATAAGGAAAAGGTTGCAAAAGCAAAAAAGAGCTTACCCAGAACCATTGTCTGCCACAAATGTAACAAATATTTAAAAGCTTTTTTAAATTTTAAAACTTTTGATCAGGCGGCAGCAGTCTTCCATGCTGCACGATTTACGAAGTTTGAAATCCAGCAACTGACCAATAGCCTGAAGGATAAAAAGTACATTGCTAAAATCAGGTTGCTGTCAAAGAAACCAAAAATAGATGCAGAAAAATTTGTTATATCTCTTCAAAATTGGAGTGTCGCCAAAAATAGATTTAAAAAAAATAAGAATGCAAAAACTGATGAATCTCAGAAGCGCAAGAATCTCAAGATTTATACTAACAACAGGGAAGCTGAGGTGTCAGCCACGGATAGGATTAAAAAGCTGATTGCAGCCAGGAAGGCCGGGACAGTTAGCACGGGACCGTTTAACCCCAAGCCTGATAAGATTGCTAAGCCCGAAGGACAGACAGTAAAAGGGGAATTACATAGAAAACCCAACGCACCAGTTGTGTATCCGAATCAGAGCTCCTACAATATCACTATCGAAAGTCCGGGGCCCAGTGCGGTTTACCGTCACGGTGGGATATTAGATGTAAGGTATACGATTGATGAAGCTGTAACAGAACCGGGAGAGGTTATAATTTCAGTAGTTGACACGGAAGACTATTGGAACAAAGTAGTTGTCCTCCGCCAGGTTAATTATTTCTCACCGGCAAGTGATGGATCAGCAGTCACACAGCAAGCCAGCCTTTTGATTTCACCGCTCATTCCCGCTAAAACATATGAATTTCGTATTGATATGTATGATGACAGATATTATACGGGCGATTACTTTGCCAAACAGAATATACATATTTCAACCCCGGAACCAGACCGGGATATGGCCAGGAAGGGTTTTGATATTCAGATCCTCTCACCCAATGGCGGCCCGCTGAACCTTTGTAGTGGAGATGGTTTTAATGTCACCTGGCAGATGCACGGGGACCTGCCTGAAAATTATAATGTTGATTTCCTTTTAAAACAAGGTGAGACCACGGCTGCCCGTTGGAGGAATATAAATGGTTCCCCTCAGGGTGATGGCATGTTCACTGCCACTTTAGAGATGCCTGAAGGAGTACTTCCGGGCAATCACTATTTTCTAAAAGCCCAGGTTGCCTATGAGGACCCTGAATCTTCACTTTCAGGGTGGTTTAGCGGCCCCACAGACAGAAGTGACAGCCTAATTCGCTTTACCTCTGGAATCAGCCTGCTAGGAATTGGAGGTGGAACTCACATCGCTACAAAGCGGGCAAATCTTCGCTGGCGAACCACCTGCCCGGTTGAGAAAGTCAATATTTACCTGATGAGGGGGTCAACACCTGTTTATACCATTGCGCGAAACCTTGATACTCCAAGTGATACCGGAGGTGTACAGTCCTATCTCGGCTATTTATGGGGTGCCAATACGGTACAACCTGGTACAGGAGAGCCTGTTTATGATTATACTTTGGTTGAAACCATTGGGGAGGGCTTTCGTATTAAAGTCGAAAATGCAGATGATTCAAACATCGTCGGAATTAGTGAAGCCTTTACTGTGAAAAAACCGATAATTTACGTCAGAGTTCGTAATATGGAAAACGAATCAGACCGAATGCAGGTCTCAATAGCCTGGGAGGCACCAGATGTTAATCCTACTCTTAGGCTCTATGCTACTGCCAGGGCTACAAACGCGAACCTCGGGGCCTCGGCTGACTGCAATTACTATACACAAACCTTTGAGCTTGGCAGGGGCTTGCCTTCCTACTACAGCATGGTTTGGACTCCTCAGAGAGATGAACGAAGATGTCTGCCCTGGCTCATGAAATACTTTGTTAAAATAGAAGGTTGGGAACGTGTTCACCGCCAGTTTTAGGTGTCGCGTTTTTACTGATGCTGCCTTTTACCGCCAGACCTGAAAGGCGATTTTTGCGGTATTGGTGGACAAAATCATCAGTGTTTTTTCCGACCGGATTCGGATTATTTTACTGCTGTCTAAAAAAAAATATCCATTCATTAGACTTAAACTTGGAAAAGTATATTTTGAAATCATTCATAAAAAGAATACAAGAGGATTTGACTTTTTTGATTTGTTAAAATGACTACCTGGATGAGTGATTGGAAGTGTTGACTACTGGCTATAATCCAAGCTTTTCAGGATTGAAATTTTCCCCCTGGCTATCCCTGTTGCTCCAAACCTTTTCTCAAGTCTTAAAAGTTAATGATTCTTGCATAATTCATATTTTCCTAAAAAAGTAATTCTAATATAAACTTAAAACTGCAAAAAGAATTTTTATTACAACAATCAATGTAATCTGTAAATTCCGGAGTAGTTTCGGAGTAGTAATGCGATAGGGTTGTCGTCTATAAATGTTATGAAATTAATATGTTGTGGCGGAAGTGCATGGGAATCGAACCCACCCGCCAGGGTCTTAGCCCGGCACATCGGATTTGAAGTCCGAGGGCCCCACCAGTGAGCCGCGCACTTCCATAATTTATTATAGAATAAATAAAAGAAATTTAGTATATATATTTCCTTTGGTTTGTCAAGTTGCTTTTATAAAGCTTTTTAAATAGAGGAAATATAAATGATAAATTCGCAAAGAATGGGTCAAAGATTTAAATCCCTGGTGGAGATTGACTCGCTTTCTCGACATGAATTGGATGTTGCCCTGGAACTGGAAAAGATCTTAACGTCCATGGGCGCTGCTGTCTGCTTTGATAATGCAAAGGAAGAAACAGGGGGGAATTGTTCCAATCTTATTGCCAGATTTAAGGGAACTGTTGATAGAAAACCGATATTTTTATCCGGCCATATGGATACGGTCGGACCGGGTGAGGGAATAAAGGTTCAATACCAGGATGGAATTTTCAGAAGTGACGGTACCACTGTTTTAGGCGCAGATGATAAATCAGCCATTGCCATTATCCTGGAGGTGATGGATGTGATCCTTGAGAATAAGCTCGAGTATCCGCCTGTGGAAATTATTTTTACCGTGTGTGAAGAAATTGGTCTGCTGGGGGCAAAACATCTTGATTATTCCTTAATGGAATCGACATTTGGATATATTCTGGACTCAACCGACACAGAAGGCATTGTCACCAAAGCGCCTGCGTCCAATAAAATTATTTTAAAAGTATATGGCAGGGCAGCCCATGCCGGGGCAGCCCCGGAAAATGGGATAAACGCGATATCGATTGCGTCGCGGGCCATTGCAGAACTTCCGCTGGGCAGGATTGATGAAGAAACCACCTGTAACCTTGGGACGATCAAAGGCGGGGTGGCAACCAATATCGTGCCTGAGCTTGTTGAAATCCATGGAGAATCCAGGAGCCATGACCCTGATAAATTAAAAACCATTACAGAGAATATGGTATCCTCCTTTCAAACAGCAGCCCGGGAATTTGATGACGGTTCAGGTGATCCGAAAATAGAAGCTGTTATTGAAAATGATTTTCCCAATACAAACATACCAGAAGATCACGAGGCCATCCTGCTGGCAAGAAAGGCTGCAGACAATATAGGGATTTCCCTGGCAAGTAAAACCATCGGCGGCGGGGCAGATGCCAATATCTTTTTTGGGAAAGGCATTGTTGCCGGTGTTTTAGGGACAGGCATGACAGATGTCCATACATTAAATGAATCCATTGATATCAGGGATATGGAAAATTCTGCCAGACTGGTTCTTGAAATCCTTAAGGTTCACGCTGCAGGGGACATTAATTAATGATTGCATATTTTGACCTGTTTTCCGGTATCAGCGGTGATATGACCCTGGGTGCATTCATTGACCTGGGGGTGCCCTGCAATTGGCTGGAAAAGCAATTGTCAACCGTTTTAAACGGGTTCCAGCTAAAGACAGATATTGTTTATAAACACCATTTGAAAGCCACAGACCTTGTTGTGGATATTGTCGGGGAAGATGCACCCTCCCGGAATTACAAGGATATAAAAACTCTGATTCAGAACAGCGCTCTGCCAGAGAGCGTTAAAAAGAACAGTCTATCCGCTTTTTTAAAGATTGCACAGGCTGAATCCCATATTCACGGTAAAGATATTGAAACAGTCCATTTCCATGAAATCGGTGGTATTGATTCCATTGTGGATATCATTGGCTCTTTTTTATGTGTCAGTTATCTGGGGATTGAAGAAGTATATGCCTCTTCTGTCCCGTTGGGGTCAGGGTATGTCAGCTGTTCGCACGGCAGGATTCCTGTGCCTGTGCCGGCCACAGTCGCGATTTTAAAAGATATTCCTGTCCGGTCTTCAGATGCTGCTACAGAAATAGTGACCCCCACGGGAGCGGCCATTATTTCCACGCTGGCGGCCTCGTTTGGCCGGATGCCGCAAATGACAATTAAAAAAGTGGGGTATGGTTCAGGAAAAAGAGAAACCGGGTCCAGTGTTCCAAATCTGCTGCGTATTGTTCTGGGAGACAGGACGGTCAGTCAGCAGCCAGGGGACGCTGCTGTCCTGAAAGAAACGATTTATGTTGTGAAGACCAATATAGATGACATGAATCCCGAGATTTCCGGTTTTTTAATGGAGACATTGTTTGACCACAATGCCCTGGATGTGTGCTGTATCCCGGTCCACATGAAGAAAAACAGACCTGGATTTCAGATTGAAGTGCTCTGTCACAAAAAAGATCTGGATCAGATTATCCAGATGATTCTCTCACAGACAACATCCATAGGCGTAAGATATCATCCGTGCGACCGGTCTTTTCTTTTAAGGGAAACCATTGAAGCGGAAACGGTTTTTGGAAAAGTGAAAGTCAAAAAGATAACCAATCCTGATCACAGTGTCAGGTGTGTTCCAGAGTATGAAGCTGCAAAAAAAGTGGCTGAGGAAAAAAAAATACCGTTAAAAGATGTTTACCAGCAAATTACTAGTGATACCAATCCTCTTGACAGGAGCTGATGTGGCATATAGAACTGCAAAATGACGTTGAAACATAAAATCATAATGGTTTTTGCCACAGGGGGGTATTCAGGTAAAATCCGGGTTGCGCCCGGGACGTTCGGCACCGTTGCAGGCCTGCCGTTTATCTTCATTTTATCCAGAATCCCGGCACCTTATAACATTATCTATGTGATCGGTTTAATCCTGGCAGCCATGTATGTTTCAGACCAGGCAGAAAAGATATTAAATAAAAAAGATCCTGGCTGTATTGTAATTGATGAGATCGCAGGATATGTAGTAACCATGTCACTGGTACCGCTTGGCATCGCCGCACTGGTGGCTGGATTTCTGATGTTTCGGTTTTTTGATATTGTGAAGCCGGCGCCTGTCAAATATTTTGAGAGGAATTTTTCAGGGGGGGCAGGGATTGTGCTGGATGACGTTATGGCAGGCATTCTTTCTGCTGTCGGGCTGAGAATTCTATATTTATTGGATATATTTTAGGAGAAAAGGGATGGATAAAAATTCAGAAAAACAAAAAGCTGTAAAAACGGCAATGAACCAGATTGAACGACAATTTGGTAAAGGATCTATCATGAAGCTGGGCGGCAGACAGGTGGAGGCTGTTCCTGTTATACGAACCGGTTCCCTTGCTCTTGACAAAGCACTTGGTGTGGGCGGGTATCCAAGGGGAAGAGTAATTGAAATATACGGCCCTGAATCTTCCGGAAAAACAACGCTTGCCCTTCATGCAGTTGCCAAAGCACAGGAAGATGGGGGGATTGCCGCATTTATTGATGCGGAACATGCGCTGGATGTTGCGTACGCCAAACGGCTGGGTGTGGATTGTGATGAACTGCTGGTGTCGCAGCCTGACACGGGCGAGCAGGCGCTAGAAATTGCAGATATGCTGGTCAGAAGCGGCGGGGTTGACATTATGGTTGTTGACTCTGTTGCTGCACTTGTGCCCCGATCTGAAATTGAAGGCGACATGGGGGATTCGCATATGGGACTGCAGGCGCGGCTTATGTCCCAGGCATTGAGAAAACTGACTGCAACCATAGGGAAGACCAATACAACCATCATTTTCATCAATCAGATCAGGATGAAGATTGGTGTGGTCTATGGAAATCCTGAAACAACAACAGGCGGAAATGCATTGAAGTTTTATTCCTCCATGCGGCTTGAAATCAGACGGGCTTCTCCCATAAAAGAGGGCCAGGAAATTATTGGCAACAGGACCAAGGTAAAAGTGGTTAAAAATAAATTAGCCCCCCCGTTTAAAAATGTGGAATTTGACCTCATGTATGGCGAAGGGATTTCTAAAACCGGGGACCTGCTGGATATGGGAGTTGAGCTGGATATTGTTGACAAGAGCGGATCATGGTATTCATTTGAAGGTGAAAGAATTGGACAGGGAAGAGAAAATGTTAAACTGTTTCTCATAGACAACCCTGATATATTTGAAAAAATAGAAACATCGGTCCGTGAGCAGCTGGGGATTGCTGCACCGAACAATACAGATGAAAATAAAGAAGCAATAGCGTAACCGTTTTAAATTAGGAGCTTTAAAATGACAGGCAATGATGCCAGAAAAATATTTATAGATTATTTTAAAAAACACAACCACCAGCAGGTGAGATCTTCTTCTCTTGTTCCCCAGGATGACCCGACTCTTTTGTTTGTGAATGCAGGCATGGTTCAGTTCAAACGTGTCTTCACAGGTGATGAAAAAAGAGAGTATTCAACTGCAGTGACCTCTCAGAAGTGTGTAAGGGCCGGCGGCAAACACAATGATCTTGAAAATGTAGGCTATACAGCACGGCATCATACTTTTTTTGAAATGCTGGGCAATTTTTCTTTTGGGGATTATTTCAAAGAAAAAGCCATAGCGTTCGGGTGGGATCTTCTGACAAACGGATATGGATTTGACAAAGATAAATTGTGGGTGTCTGTTTTTCATGAGGATGATGAAGCGTTTGAGCTGTGGCAGAAAGTAGCAGGTGTGCCTGCAGAAAGGATTGTAAGACTGGGAGAGGAAGACAATTTCTGGGCCATGGGTGATACAGGGCCGTGTGGTCCCTGCAGTGAAATCCATATTGACCGCGGCAGGGAATTTGGCTGTGATGATCCGGACTGTGCCGTTGGATGCGACTGTGACCGGTGGCTGGAACTGTGGAACCTTGTTTTCATGCAGTTTGAAAAGGATGAGCAGGGGAACATGACACCTCTGCCAAAGCCCAGTATTGATACAGGACTGGGCCTTGAAAGAATCATATCCGTTCTCCAGGATGTTCCCACCAATTTTGATACAGACCTTTTTGTACCGATTATGGAAAAGGTGGGAGAGCTCTCGGGCAGAAAGCGCAATGAATCTGATGTGGTTGAAGTGGCCATGAAGGTGATTGCAGACCACTCAAGGGCCTCTGCATTCCTTATCTGCGACGGTGTGCTGCCGTCCAATGAAGGGAGGGGATATGTACTTCGCCGGATCATGAGACGGGCCATTCGATACGGCCGTAGTATCGGGCTTGTGAAACCCTTTCTGCATGAAACCGTGCAAACGGTTTTCAGCATTATGGATGAGGCGTATCCTGAGCTGAAAGAATCCTCAGCATTTATCCTTAATGTGGTAAAAAATGAAGAGGAGAAATTTTTAGAAACCCTTGGTACAGGGATGAAGCTTTTAGAATCCACTATCCAGGATATTCAGTCCCAGGGCAGCGCGACCATCCCCGGGGATGTGATTTTCAAGCTGTATGACACGTTTGGATTTCCAGTGGACATCATTGAGGACCATGTCAAAGAGATGGATATCAATCTGGACATGGACGGATTTGACAAAGCAATGGCAGAACAAAAGGCACGATCCAAGTCTACCAAAACGTTTGCAGGTGTTGGCGAAGCCTATAAATCACTGACCTCAGAAGGGGTAAAGACGTCGTTTGAAGGGTACGGCAGCATTGAAGGAACATCTGATATCCTGATTATTGTTAAAAAAGACAAGGAGATCCAGACAGCCGGAAAAGGGGATCAAATCGAAATTGTCACCCGAGCTACGCCGTTTTACGCAGAATCCGGCGGCCAGGCAGGGGATGCCGGCATATTTGAAAATGACAGCTGCCTGATCCGGATTACGGATACCATTAAAGACCCGACAGGCATTTTTATCCATAAAGGTGTTGTTGAGAAAGGCAAGGCAGAAAAAGGGGATACATTTACCCTTAAGGTAGATGCACTTAAACGGCAGAATACGGCACTGAATCACACGGCAACCCATATTCTGCACTCAGCCCTGCGAAAGGTGTTAGGGGATCATGTAAAGCAGTCCGGGTCTCTTGTTACAGACACCAGGCTGCGATTTGACTTCACCCATTTTTCATCGATTTCTCTGGAAGAGATTCAGGCCATTGAAAATGAAGCAAACAAAAGAATTCGTGAAAATCATCTGGTTGAAACAAAAGAGATGGAAATGGATGAAGCTGTTAAATCCGGTGCCACTGCTCTTTTTGAAGAAAAATACGGCGACGTTGTTCGGGTGGTTTCCCAAGGGGGGTTCTCACAGGAGCTTTGCGGCGGGACCCACACAAAACAGTCCGGGGATATCGGTGTGTTTAAAATACTGTCAGAAGGCGGCATTGCTTCCGGTGTCCGGCGGATTGAGGCGGCAACCGGACAGACTGCACTGGATTATATCCATAAAGAACAGGGCCTTGTTGAATCAGCAGCAGGGCTGCTAAAAGGTGCTAAAGAAGATGTGGTATCAAAGGTAGAGGCGTTGTTGAAAGAGAAAAAGGCCCTTGAAAAAGAACTTGAATCCTTAAAAGCGAAAATGGCCTCAAAATCTGTTGAGAATATTGATGATGAGATAAAAAAGGTCAATGGCGTCAAAGTGATTTCAAAGAAAGTGAATATTGAGAATCCGTCTCAACTCAGAGACCTTGCCGATAAATTCAAGAGCAGGATTGGGTCTGGTGTTATCCTCCTGGGTGCTGAGTCTAAAGGGAAAGCGTTATTGATTTCCGTTGTGACAAACGATTTGACAAAGGATTATAAAGCGGGTGATATTGTGAAAGCTGCTGCGAAAATAGTAGGCGGCGGCGGCGGCGGCCGCCCGGATATGGCCCAGGCAGGGGGCACAAAACCAGAACACCTTGATAAAGCACTTGAATCTGTTTACCAGACAATGTCATGACCGCATATTTCATAAGACGACTGCTTTTGGTGATACCGACATTTATCGGTATCACCATTATGGTTTTTACCATCACTCGTTTTGTTCCAGGCGGCCCTATTGAGCGCATTATCGCTGAAACAAGGGCCATGCAGACCGGCCAGTCTGATTCATCTTCAGCCACAGCATCCGGCCCGGATGGCGGGCAGCCCCTTTCAGAAGAACAGATACAGAAACTAAAAGAATATTACGGGTTTGATAAACCGGTTTTGTACAGCTATTTCCTATGGCTTGGCAAGGTGATTCAAGGGGATCTCGGCAAATCAACCCGGTATTATGATCCGGTCTGGGACATGATCAGGGAGCGGATTCCCATATCCCTTTATTTCGGCATTTTAAGCATGATAATGATCTACGGCGTCTGTATCCCGCTTGGTGTTGCAAAAGCTGTCCGGCATAAAACAGGATTTGACAACCTGACGTCGGCTGTTATTTTTACCGGGTATGCGATTCCAGGATGGGTCGCAGGGGTTTTCCTGCTGGTCCTGCTGGCATCAAACTATCATCTTTTTCCGCTGGGCGGGCTGATGTCAGAAGGGTTTGAGGAGTTGAGCCTGTTCCATAAGATGCTGGATATTGCCTGGCATACCGTTCTGCCTTTGACCGCCTATGTTATCGGCTCTTTCAGTGTAATGACCCTGTTAATGAAAAATACCCTGATGGATAATCTGTCGGCTGATTACGTGAGGACTGCCATTGCCAAAGGCCTCCCGTTTAAAAAAGCGGTTTTAAATCACGCAATGCGAAACAGCCTAATCCCGATTGCCACCAGTTTTGGGAACAATATTTCCATCATCCTCACAGGGTCTTTTTTAATCGAAAAAGTCTTTAATATTAACGGGATGGGCCTGTTGGGATTTGAATCCATTCTTGACAGGGATTATCCGGTCGTCATGGGAATTCTGGTTATTTCGTCGCTGTTGTTTTTAATCGGCAATATTCTGTCTGATATCTGTGTGGCCATTGTTGATCCACGGGTGAGGTTCAAATGATAAGACTGAGCCCTGTGACCATAAAAAAAATCCATCGGTTCCGGTCGATTAAAAGAGGATTCTGGTCCTTTATCATCCTGCTTGTATTACTCTTTATATCATTTTTTGCAGAAGTGTTTATAAATTCCAGGGCGCTGGTGGTTTATTACAACGGAGAACTGTATTTCCCAACGTATACAAAAATGATTCCAGGGTCTGTATTTGATCTGGGGTATGAATATGAAACCAACTACCGGAAACTCAAAGAAAAGTTTACAGCCGGGCAGTCGTCAAATTTTGTCATCATGCCGCCGGTACCGTACAATCCATATGAAAATGATTTAAAGAATAACGCCTACCCACCATTTCCCCCCTCTGTTAAAGAAAAGCATTTTTTAGGGACGGATAATGTGGGAAGAGATATCCTGGCACGGCTGATATATGGATTCCGCACAGCTATCTTATTTTCTTTTGTGCTGCTGATCGTCACCTATACCATCGGCATCAGCATTGGCTGCACCATGGGATATTTTGGCGGTAAGTTTGATCTGTTTTTCCAGCGAATCATAGAAATCTGGAGCAATGTTCCAGTATTGTATGTGATCATTATTATTGCTTCGATCATCATCCCTAATTTTATGATTCTGGTTTTAATCATGGCATTTTTTGGATGGATCGGTATGACGTGGGTGATGAGAACCATGACTTACAAAGAAAAGGAAAGAGAGTATATTTTAGCGTTAAGGTCAATCGGGGCATCCCATGCAAGAATTATTTTCAGGCACATTATTCCGAATACCATTTCCGTCATTGTGACATATGCGCCCTTTGCGATTTCAAGCGGTATCGTTTCACTGACCTCCCTGGATTATCTTGGGTTTGGACTTCCTGCACCAACCCCTTCATGGGGCGAGCTGCTGGCTCAGGGCTGGCAGAACATGGGTGCATACTGGATTTCGTCATCCGTTGTAACAGCCCTGGTGATCACATTGATGGTGGTCACCTTTATCGGTGAAGGAATCAGGGAGGCGTTCGATCCAAAACTACACACTGTTTATGAATAACCTATACAACGGGCTGCCGGAAAAATTTATCGACACAAAAAAAACATAATGGATCGTTATGGGGTGAGGAATCAGACGGGGTCAGCCGCATTTTTTGAATAGTCAAGTTCCTGGTCGTCAAAAATAGCCTGAATTTCAAGCAGCTGTACCAAATCTTTTTTGTTATCGCGTTTCCCAATGGAAGTAATATATTCATTGCCATGCGATATAACCATGTCCGGCATATCTTCGATATTGGACACAGATAATTTTTCAATGGCATCAATCGCGTCCACTGCGAATGCAACAGATTGTTCATTGTGTTCCAGCACAAGTGCGATTTCTTTTTGATCCTCTATTAAAAGATTTCTTGCTTCTTCAAATAACAGGATCATCTGCGCCAGTTCATTTTTCCGGGTTTGACGGATAATACCAAAAGCCCCGTCAAAATCGTTTTTTTCTTCTAACGCCTTGACCTCTATGGCAATGGAGTGAATTTTTTTATGGGGCGCATCAAATTTTTTAAGACAATTGTCCAGGGTTCTGTTTTTGGTAGTAAATGTATCATACCATTTGCCGAACGCACACTGATGGGGATCTGTTGCCAGTTTGAATTCACGTTTTTCTTTCACAGAAGATTCTAATTCTTTAATCCAGTTTTTATGGTCCTGCTCCCGTTGTGCCAGCAGGTCAACCAGCGCTTGAATTTCGTCCTGAAAAGATGCCATTCCCATTTTCACTCTTAGATCAATGACAGGGATGACCTTGCCCCTGAGGTTCATAACACCCCTGAAATCGTCAGGTGTTTTAGGAACAGAGACAACTTTCGGCATTTTGACCATCTCTTTTACACGGCCGGCAGAAACAGCAAACTGCTGTTCGAGAAGTCTGAAAATGACCCATGGCATCTGATGTGTTTTAGTGTCTGAGGACATTGTCATTTGTATCTCCTAAAAAAGAATGTATTGAGCGAAGTTACAAGAATTAGATTTTATTATCATATAGATGCTGTCCAATGGTGTCAAGAGCCCCATTTTTTAGCAGAGGGCAAAAAAAGGGTTATCTGTCAGGGATGGCGGTTCCAGAATTTTTTTATTTTTTTATCTAAGGCCGGCAAAGAGTGAACAATTGAATACTCCTGCCACTCATATGGGAACAGGGATTGATAGTCCTGCCGGGTAAACCTGTTGTCAATTAAAAGGATAATTCCCTTGTCTGACTGTGTTCGAATGACCCTCCCGGCTGCCTGCATGACCCGGTTGAATCCCGGCATTTGATACGATTTATAAAAACCGCTGCCATCAGCGTTGTCATAATAGGCTTTTATCAAGTCCCTTTCAGGGCAGATCTGCGGGATTCCAGCGCTGACAACAATCGCGCCGATCAATTGTTCCCCCGTAAGATCAATACCTTCTCCAAAAATACCCCCCATTACAGCAAAACCTGTCACAGGTTGACTATTGGAAAATGTATTTAAAAATGCCTGGCGTTCATTTTCGGTCATATGGGGGGTCTGGACAATGATGGTTGAAAGGGGGTTTTTGTGTTCAAAAAGATCAACAACCGTATTCATATAATGATAGGAAGGAAAATACACCATGTAGTTACCTTTCCGGATGCGGATAACAGTTTCGATTGTGTCGGCAACATCGGTATAATAACGGCTCCGTTCTTTAAAGGTCGTTTTAATGGGAGAATAAATAAGGACGTTTGCATTCTCTCTGGGGAAACAGCAGGGAAGCACGGTTGAAAACGGGGCAGTCGAATCTTCAAATAGAATATCCTGATAGTAGCTGATGGGAAATAAGGTGGCAGAAAACAGAACACTTGAAAGGCTTCTTTTTATTAAACTTGAAAAGATAGGGGAGGGATCCATGCAGAAAAGCCTTACACACAGATCATTTTCTTTTATTCGTTCAATATAGAATTTATAATTTGAATCAAAATAAGCAGCAGTGGTTAAAAAGATACTGACCGTAAAATAAAAGTCCAGGAGTTCAGATCGAATGGGTGATTCTTTATTTTGATCCAGCCACCTGTCTGTTTTAACGGCAAATTGTTTTAATTTGGTAATGAAGTCTTCCGGGATATTGTCAAATGAGAGAAAGGGGGCTTTCTTTTGCACACATTCTTTTTTCATTCCAAGCAGATCCCTGTTGATCTTGATCAAAGATTTTGAGATGTCCGGTAGCATATCCCGTACCAGCCGTTGTGTTTTCAATACATCGGTTTTTATTAAATGCGCCGAATACATGGACCGCAGTCGATCCGGTAAATTATGGGCTTCATCAATCAGGAAGGTACACTTCGTGGCTGAATGGTCAAAGTATCTTCTCAAATACACCCTGGGATCAAAGCAGTAATTTAAATCGCAGATAATCACTTCGCACAGTAATGAAATATCCAGAGACAATTCAAAAGGACATATATGATACATCTGTCCCAATGTTTCGATGCGTGTCTGATCAAATGCATCATGTTTATAAATCTCTGCCATGGCAGTTTTGAGTTTGTCATAGTATCCATGGGCATATGAACATGCCTCCATGTCACAGGTCTCATCCGGGGTGAAACAGATCTTCTGCTTTGCTGTCAGGACAATAGTTTTCAACCTTAACCCGCTGTTCCTCATATCATCCAGCGCTTTAACCGCAACGGTCCTGCCGATTGTCTTGGAGGTCAGATAGAAGATTTTATCAATTTGTTTAAGCCCCAGTGATTTAACGGCAGGAAATAAAGTTGCAATGGTTTTCCCTGTGCCTGTGGGTGCTTTGGCAAATAAAATTTTATTGTTCTTAATAATTTTATACACAGATTCAGCAAGACTCCGCTGGCCTTTTCTGAATGTTTTATAAGGGAAGGGCATGCTATTAATGGATTTATTTCTAATCTGTGCCCAGTTGTGCTGAATTTTAAGACGGGAGATGTAAGTTGATATTAAATCATTAAAAAAGCTCTCCAGGTCGATTTCAGTGTACCGGTTTTTATGTTCTGCCGTCTTTTTTGAATTGAGCTGCACATAGGTTAACTGCAGGTCAATCTGGTCCAGTTTTCTTTGTTTTAATATCATATATCCGTAGCATTTCAACTGGGCCAGATGGGCGGGTGAAGGGTCCCGGGCTGGCAGATCGGGGTCTTTTACACAGGTTTTAATTTCTTCCAAGGTTAAGATGTCCTCAGATTCAAATATACCGTCGATTCTGCCAAAAATTTCAATGTTGAAATCAGGGTGTTTCTTCAACAGGGAGATACGCACTTCTTTTTTATAATGATCAGGCCTGAGGCTTTGTATCCTCGTGTGTTCACGGATTCCGTCCAGCGCTCTTGTGCGGCTGACATATCCGTTTGAAAGATCCCCGGTCTTAAGGCAGACGTCAATTAAATTTTTAACGGATATTTTAACGGTTTCTTTCCTGGCCAATCCGGTTCAGATCCTTAAAAAATGTGGTTTAAAATCGTTTTGTGTTTCAGGGTCATACAAGTGTCATATCAGTTTTAAGGTGCAGAAAAAAACAATTTAATTATTTTGACAGAAGATCGATAAAACAGTACACTGTTCATTCATTTCAGTAATAAATTTAGATCGAATTTTTTCTTTAATTTTGTGACGTAAGGGGGAACTTTGAAAAAAAAAGATCTGTATTCTAAAGAAGAAAAGCGATTTCAGGATAAAGGTAAAATTTTTTCAACCCAGTCTGTAAAACAGATCGTCTATTCAACCGATGTCAGGGATTTCGGCCAGGTCGCTAAAAGTATTCCCTGTCAGGATGCGTGCCCTGCCAAAACAAATATTCCAGGATATATCAGGTGCATTTTCGAAAAACGGTACGGCCGGGCATACGAGGTAAACCGCGGTGCAAATATTCTGCCTGGTGTGCTGGGGCGGATCTGTTCCAGGCCCTGCGAGTCTGCTTGCCGCCATGGAGAACCAGATAATGGCCAGAGTGTTGGAATCTGTCATTTAAAAAGATCATGTGCAGATTTAAAACCGTCCTCGCATCGGATTATTGAAGGCCTTTATGCACCTACGGACAAAACGGTTGCTGTGGTTGGGTCCGGGCCTGCTGGTCTTGCCGCAGCCCATGACCTTGCAAGTCTTGGACATAAAGTTACTATTTTTGAAAGTACAGATAAACCAGGGGGTATGCTTATTTGGGGTATTCCAGAATTCAGACTTCCCAGGGATCTTCTGATGATAGAAATTAAAAATATCCTGCGCCTGGGTATTGACCTGAAAACAAATGTATCTGTTGGCACAGATATAACCCTGGATAAAATTAAAAAAGAGTTTGATGCTGTGGTCATTGCAACAGGGTGTGTCCGTCCGAGATCACTGGACATAGAAGGAGAGGACCTTGAAAATGTTCACAACGGGCTTGAGTTCATGATGGCAGTGAATGCCGGGCAGAAGCCGTATGTCGGGGATAAGGTGATTGTCATTGGTGCCGGGTTCACGGCTGTTGACTGCGCCCGGTCAGCGGTTCGGCTTGGTGCTTCAGATGTCAGCCTCAATATAAGGAAAACCGTTGAATATATGCGGATAGATGAGACAGAGAAACATGAGGCACAGTTTGAAGGAATTAAAACCAACAGCCTGATTCAGCCGTCAAAAATAATCGGCAATGGTAAAAAGGTAACAGGCGTTGAATTTCAACGGACAAAACTTGAAGAAACAGAGACCCCTCCCTACCGGGTCGCCGTTCCTATCAGGAATTCAGAATTTGTTGTTTCTGCAGATTCTGTTATCGCGGCCCTGGGCCAGTCTCCGGACATCAGGGATATATCAGAAAAATTAGGCGGGCTGAACAGGGAAGGTCACCAGACAAAGTTTAAAAATGTATTTGCCGCCGGAGATTTTGTAACCGGTTCTACTGATGTCATCTCTGCCATTGCCGGCGGCAGGAAATGCGCCAGATGCATTGATGAATATCTTGTTGGGAAAAAAAGAAAACAAACGGTTGTCAGGCTGGAAAATCATGTCACAACCGATCGGCCAAGAGCCTATGATTTTATCGAAAAGGTTGACATGAACACGCTCCCGATGGCCAAACGATTATCAAAGTCCACCAATGAAGTAGAAACCGGATATAAAGCAGCCCAGGCATTTGAGGAATCCAAGCGGTGTTATCTTTGCAATCTTAAATACGAGATTGACCCGCTGACATGTATTTATTGTTCTGCCTGTATTGATGTGGCACCAAAAGACTGTATTAAGATGATCAAAAGCGTGACAGTTAATTCAGACGGGACATATGGAGATTACCAGGAAACAGGTGATTGGAATCAGGTGTTATCGATTGCCATTGATTCTGCCAATTGTATTCGGTGCGGGCAGTGCCTGTCTGTCTGCCCTATGGATTGTATCAGCGTCACCAAAACAGAACTCATTGAAATTGACAGCTAGGTTATGGGAGGAATGATGCCGCAAAAAGACCATTATGTCATCATTGGAAATGGACCTGCAGGAAATCATGCTGCGCAGACACTGCGGGAAAAGGATAAAAAGGCAAGGATCACCATCATTTCAGATGAATGTGTCCCATATTACTATAAACCCAGGTTGACTGAGTTTCTCTCAGGTGTACTTGAAAAAGAAAAACTGATGGTCACCTCTCTGGAAGCATATGAAAAAAACAATATCAGGGTCCGATTAGGGCAGACCGTTTTAAAGATTGATCCGGAAGCAAAAATTGTTTTTCTAGACCATATGGAAAAAATTCACTACACAAAACTGATGATAGCATCCGGGAGCCGTGGAAGGATTCTGCCTTCTCAGGAACCCTATAAAGACCATCTTAAATTAGTGACATCTTATAGTGATGTCATGGAATATAAAGCACAGATAAACGCTGCAAATGATATGTTTATCATTGGGGGCGATCTGGTTGGGTTCCGGTTCCTCAGGATGTTGAGAACCATTGGCAAGAACGTCACTGTATTGATTTATCCAAATGCTTTCTGGCCGTATAATTTAACCAGGGATATGTTGGAAAAAATAACTGACCGTCTGTCGAAATATACATCTGATATTCTCGTTAAAGATGATATTTCAAATATAGAAGTGAATAAAAAAAACAGGTCCTATAAAGTTATCACACACAAAGGCGTAACCATAGATGCTGACATGGTGTTTTCCTTTAACGGGTTAATTCCCAATATTGATTTTGCGTATGGCACAGGTATTGATATTGATCACGGTATTCTTGTGGATGAGAATCTAAAGACCAATATTGACAGCATTTATGCGTGCGGTTCCTGTGCCCAAATCTATAACCCGGACATTAAACGCTATTCTGTCACCATCGGGTGGCCCAATGCTGCAGTCCAGGGGGAGGTTGCAGCATTGAACCTTTTGGGAGATCATAAGGTTATTCAATCAGCAGGCCGGAAATACTTTGACCTGGAAGGCGTGATGATCAAAACCACCTGGTGGGAAGATATTGATGATGAACCCTGATACAAACCTAAAAATTGCAGAGAAAACGCTCGAATAAGGATAATGATTCATGAAGGATATTAACATAGTTATTGAAATTTGCGGCAGTGCAGGAGAAGGAACCATTTCAGCAGGGGAAATTTTAAGCAGGTTCATGAGCGGCCAGGGGTTTGAAATCATGTCTTTTGATTCGTACCCTGCAGAAATCAGGGGGTTTGGAAAATGTGTGGCACACACAAGAATCAGTTCAAATCGTATTTATTCGCCTGGCAAACTTGCCGATGTGCTCATCTCTTTAAATGATAAACACGCCATCACCCAATTGTCTGCACTAAAAGCAGATGGAATTCTGATTTATGACAGTCAGCCTCCCAAACCGCATCCTGAAGACAAAAGCGTTGCCGGGAGGGCGAAACCATCCATGATTTCCTATGGCATCCCTTTGAATATGCTGGCCCATAAGGCAGCTGGAAATGCCAGGGGGATGAACATGGTTGCGCTGGGTGCCCTGGCAGCATTATTTCATGTGGATAAAGATAAATTTACAGATGCCATTAAAGACAGGTATGGAAAAAAGAAACAGATTGTAGTTGATTCTAATGTGAATTCTTTTCTGGAAGGGTTTGAATGGACCCTGAAACATGTAAAAAAGTTGGATGCACACTCGTTTGAGGGCATTAAGCTTAAGAACAATAAAAAAAAGTTGATTATCAATGGGAATCAGCTGGTGGCCCAGGCAGCCCTGGATGCCAATTTGTCTTTTTATGCAGGATACCCTATCACGCCTGCAACAAAAATAATGGAAATATTAAGCAAAGAGCTGCCAAAGCATGGGGGAACCTTGCTGCAGACAGAGGATGAAATATCTGCAATCGGTTCTGTTATTGGGGCTGGATTTGGTGGTAAGCGCGCTATGACAGCAACATCAGGCCCTGGATTTGCTTTGATGACAGAGTTCACAGGTTTGTCTGTCATGGCAGAGGTGCCTGCCGTTATCATAGATTCGCAAAGAGGCGGACCTTCAACCGGTATCCCTACAAAAACGGAACAGAGCGATTTTAACAGTGCCGTGTCAGGCGGTACAGGGGACTGCCCCAGGATTGTGCTTGCGCCTACCGATACAAAATCGTGCTATGAGTCTACGGTTCTGGCGCTTTACCTTGCTGAAAAATATCAGACACTGGTGATCATTTTACTGGATTTTTTTCTTTCAAACAGCATTAAGAATATTGACATTCCAAAAAAGCCAACCAGGAAATATCTTGATGCCAATATTGCACCAACGAAAAAAGACCTGAAAGATTATCAGCGGTATAAAATTACAAAAACAGGTATCTCTCCCCGTGCTATCCCGGGCACACCAGGCGGGATGTTCTTTTCAACAGGATTGGAACATGACGAGTACGGCCGGCCCGATTACACAGATGCAGGCCATTTAAAAATGACAAAAAAGCGGTTTGATAAATTAAAGACGGTCTTAACAGAGGCGCCTGCACCTCAATGTATAGTATCAAACAAAAAAAAATATGACATCGGTGTTATTTCGTGGGGATCATCAGCCGGCGCTGCACACGAGGCTGTAATGACTGCCCAGAAAGAAGGCATTAATGCGGCATCGTTCAGTTCAATCATGTTATCGCCGTTTCCGGAAGAAGACTTAATTGCATTTTCTAAAAAGTGCAGGCAGATTCTCATACCGGAATTGAATTATTCCGGGCAATTTGCCGATTTTGCCACCCATGTTATTCAAAGACCTGTTGAGAAACTCAATTTTATAACCGGCCGGCCTATGGCGTCAGAAGATATTCTTCAAAAGATGAGGGAAATGTAATGGAAGAGATCAGATCAGCATATTTGGATGAAAAATTAGCCACAGTAAAAAACACAGATTTTTTAAAATACCGATCAGCGGATTTGCCGACATGGTGTCCGGGGTGCGGGTATTTTGGCATTGTTGATGCCTGGTATAAAGCCTGCCGTCAATTGGAGTTAAAGCATGAAGATATTGTGACTGTCAGCGGTATCGGCTGTTCAGGCCGGACCCCGATTTTTATGAATTCTTATGGATTTCATACGCTTCATGGCCGGTCGATACCTGTCGCATCCGGCTTGAAACTGGCCAGGGAGGATTTAATCGTTTTTGCTGTGGCAGGCGATGGCGATGCACTTGGCATTGGCGGAGGGCATCTGCCGCACGTGGCAAGAAAAAATATCGATATTACGTTTTTATTGTTTGACAATTCTATTTACGGCCTGACCAAAGGACAATCTTCATCAACAACCCCTTTTGAATCCAGGACAAACTCCCATCCTTCAGGAAATCCTGATACCCCTTTGAATCCGATCAAACTTGCCCTGGCATATGGTGCCTCTTTTGTTGCAAGAGGATATGCGGGAGACCCCAAAGGATTAACTGACCTGATTAAAAAAGGAATATTGCACAAGGGATTCAGTTTTATCCAGATTCTAACCCCTTGTGTTACATTTGATAAAACATACAGGACCTGGAAAAATTTAAAAGAAAATGTATATGATTTAAATTTGCGGACACAGGAAAAAACGCTTGAAACAGCCATGCGGATTGCAGAAAATGAGCCAAATGGTATCGGTGTATTTTTTCAGGATAAAAAAAGACCGCATTATCAGAAGATTTTAAAGGGTATGATCAGGTAAACGTATCTTAAAAAAGTCTTTTGACTTGAGGTTTCCTGTTTCTTGAACAAAAGCAAAAAAAAATTTTTCAGGTGGCTTGCAGAAAGAACAGGTTCAGTAATTATTTCTTAAATCATCCAGCCGTTCCGGATCAATGTCTAATAACTGGTTTACCTGCACTTGAAAGGGGGCTGATTCATAGGCCGGCAGATTTCCGCCTTCACCTTTTCCATCTCCGTCACAGTCAAGGTAGATACCGTCACTGCTTTTTAATGTGCCTCTCAGATGCATTCTATAGATTCCATCTGTCAGAGAAGCACCACAGACCCAGGTGATAAAATCCGGTCTGACGCGGACAATATTGTTGTGTTTTTCAGCATCTGACCAAAAGTTTTGATTGTCCTTTTTCAGCAGCCGGATATTGGCGTTTTCAATCACTGACACAGCATCAATGTTTTTGTTAAACACGACCGCCACAGCCAGTCGCATGTCATTGTTTATCGTCACTTTCTGAAACGTAACAGATGTTACTCTAAATGAAGCCGGTACCGCGATGGCGCCTTTGACATGTTTTGTCATTTTCCCGGAAGGCGCCACCCTTTTGGACGGCTGGCTTGATTTTGTCAGACCAGTCGTCTGGCCTGCCAATAAAAAGCAAAAAACGATCATCGCGATCTTGAAACGTTTCATCGTTTGTCTCTTTTTTCCCTGCAAAACTATTTTTTGTTCAAAATAGAATGGATGACGTCATGTGAAAACGGTTGAGATAATTTTTTTGTTCCAGACGGCATCTTTTTTTTCAAAGGGCTGTGACCGGAACCGCTGAATGCTGTTTTGTCCTGATTACCAAATTCAATTTGATAACTGGGCCTGATGCCTTTACCGGTTGTCCCAAAACAGACACTGGCATCTGTATCGTTCTCCATATTTGAAAATACTTTTTCCAGGTAGACATCTGACAACTGCCCAACACGTTTTTCATCCCAGACAATGGCAGGAGAAGTTCCGTTCCCACCATTTTTTTTAGATGCGCTTTTTTTGGGTTTTAATTTACTGATCTGGGTTGCCAGGGCTTTAATTTTCATCTTGAGGTTTTTAACAGACCGTTTCTGTATTTCACCCTCTGCTTTTGGTTTCAGCTTATCTAAAAGGGTATTGACCTTTTTATACTTTGCCTTGGATTCTTCCAAAGATTTTTTCGCAATTAAATCATTGATATTTTCACATACACGGTTTATCGCTACCCTGGATTCACGGAATTTATTTGGTTCCATTTCTTCTCCTACTAAAATAAGTTAAGCTGTTCTTAAATCACGTATCAGATGTATAATTTCTTGAGCCATCGTTAAACAGCAAAAGAAATGGAAATGTTCTGTTCAGCATAAAGCAACAGTGATCAAAGATACTAATATATTTAAAAGCCTGGTGTTTTTAATCATAAACTTTGTTTTTGTGTTTAAACCAGACCAAACTTTTAAATACTACACTAATTGCGTGCAAAACTCAAGACCGTATCAAAATTGCTGTATCTTAATCAAGTTATTTTTAAGGTCAATTGTTTTTTTTTTGCAAACCAGATCGTGTGCAGGCTTCCTTTCCCGGGTTTTCTGGACCTTACGGTTTTTGTGTCCGGTAAAAATCCGCACTGTTTAAGCCTTCGTGTAAAATCTTTATCAGGGGTTGAAGACCAGACACTTAAAATGCCGCCGGGTCGAAGCGCAGCGCAGCTGTGTTTGAGTCCTGTGATGCTGTATAACCTGTCATTGGTTTTCCGGGTGAGTGCCTGCGGCCCGTTATCAACATCAAGAAGGATCGCGTCCCAGAATGATTTTTTTGAACGAATGGTCCGGGCCACATCTTCTGTTTTTATGGTGACCCTGGGATCAGCCAGCGGGTATCCTGTAAAGTCGCCAAAATAGGTTTGATTCCATTGAATCACTTCAGGAATTAGTTCAGATACAACAATCTTCGCTTTTGAATCGGCCTGCGTAAGTGCAGCCGCCAGTGTAAATCCCATGCCAAGTCCGCCAATGAGAATCCGCAGATGTGATTTCCCCTGCAGTTGATTTAATGTAAATTCTGCCAATGCATGTTCAGAGCCGTGTTGCCTGCTGTTCATCAGTTCTGTTTCTTCGGTCCGAATGGAAAATTCCGTATCCCGCTGCCGCAGGACAATATCTCCATCATGCCCGGGTACTGGCACGCGATCAATTTCTTTCCAGGGGATCAAGATGACTCCTTTCTATCACAGACCCTGTGATAAAGTATTCTTTTCCTGTGTGACATTTCTATTAAATTCTGGATTAGACCGGAACCCAGTCCATGATATACTGCGTTGCAGTTTAATTGTAAATGTATGGTGTGAGATATAACAAAGATGTCCTTCCTGAAAATCTTGATCTAAATCAAGGTTTCTCAAAAAATAATTTCCTATAGTTGTGTCGTAATAGAAAGGAAATGAGAACAGATGATGAAGAAATTAAGGGGTACGACAATAGGATCACAAGAAATCAGAAGCGTTGTTCAGGTGTTATTTTTTTGTGTTGTCTGTTATATCGGGTTCAGGTTTGCCCAATTTGCCACTGCCCTTGAAAAGGGGATGGTTCCAGTTGTTGACCGCCCGCCGGGTGTGGAGGCTTTTTTACCGATCAGCGCGCTGGTCAGCTTAAAGTATTTTGTGCTAACACATGTGATTAACGAAATCCATCCATCCGGACTTGTATTGTTTCTCCTTATCTGTACGACAGCATTGATTGTAAAAAAAGGGTTTTGTTCCTGGGTCTGTCCGTTTGGCCTGCTTTCAGAATATTTGTTAACATTGCACAAATTGATCTTTAAAAATTCTTTACACCTTCCAGGGTGGCTGGATCGATTATTGCGCAGCACCAAATATTTTTTAGCACTTTTTTTTATATGGTCAATTTTCTTTAAAATGCCGCTTGAAGCAATAGAAGCGTTTATTTACAGCCCCTACAATATATTAGCAGATATTAAACTTTTTCAATTTTTCACTCACATATCAAAAACCGCATGCGCCATTATCATCATTATCATTGTGTTATCCGTGGTTATTAAAAATTTCTGGTGCCGGTATGTCTGTCCCTATGGTGCTGTGTTGGGGGTGCTGAGTTTTTTGAGCCTGGGGCGTATCAGATACAGCCCGTCTCACTGCTCTCACTGTGGAAAGTGTGAAAAGGTCTGTCCCGGACAAATCAGTATTCAGCAGGGTAAAAGTTCATTTTCATCTGAATGCAGCGCATGTCTGCAGTGTCTGGACACCTGTCCTGAAAAAGGAGCATTAACCTATTCTTTTCCAGGAAATACAGGTTCATTCAAGAGTGTTGCCATGAGTATATTTTTTATTGGGTTATTCACCCTTGGTATTGGTATCGCCAACATGACAGGTTACTGGGAAAACAAGGTCTCAAAAAGGACCTATTTCTTTCATATGATGACCCAGGGATTGATGGTGAATATCAACGATAATCCGGATCAATCCCAGGTCCAGCGGATCAAGCGAATGAAGCAGATGTTAGATATGATGAGAAATCAAAAAAAGCAGCCGTAAGACAGCGGCTGCATGAATTCTTTTTCTTTCAAGAAGGTGGCTGTATAGAAAACATAAACCATAAGCAGGGTCCCAAAGGCACAAAAAGACAGGTTGAGGTTATCTATCTGGTATGCGGCCTTCTTATTGCTGTCATTTTTACCGTGGATGTACTTATCCCTCTCGGGGTTGCTGCAGGTGTCCCGTATGTGAGTGTCGTCCTGATTTCACTCTGGGCACCGAAGAAAAATTTTACAATCATTACTGCGGTGATTTCAACTGTACTGACCATTGTCGGCTTTTTTTACTCCCCAATGGGAGGAGAAATGTGGAAGGTTTTATTTAACAGGGCGCTTGCCCTTTTTGCCATATGGGTGACGGCATTTCTTACCCTTCAAAGAAAAGTGATTGAAGACAAAAGAGTTGAAGCGGTTCTTCAGCGGGAGAAAATTCTAGAAGATACAAAAGTGCTGCGCGGGCTTTTACCTATTTGTGCGTCCTGCAAAAAAATCAGGGATGATAAAGGATATTGGAATCAGATAGAAACCTATATTGAAAATCATTCAGATGCCCATTTCAGTCACGGTATCTGCCAGGACTGCACAGAAAAACTGTATGGTGACCAGAAGTGGTACAAAAATAGAAAAAGAAAAACTTAAAAAAAAGATATCATCCGCAGAACTGCTGCCAGGCCTAAATCAATGTCTGGATAAATTGAACAAGTGCATCAATGTCAGATCTTGAAAAAACCGGTAAGGATAATTGATCTGTCGGGTCATCTGAAACAAGGGCCTTGACATGGTTTAACTGCGGGTATAAAGGCGGCAGGTCCAAATCCTTTCTCCAGAGTTCGATTTTCTGAAACGGTCCGCTGATCCAGCCTTCTATTAATACAATCTCTACGGTTGTGTAATAGGTTTCCAGCAACTCCTTGGGACCTGTTTTTTCATTTCTTGGCAGATAGACCGCGCTCATCTTTTCCGTGACCATCGTCACTGGTGCGGCACCCGCTTCTCTATGGAGAAATGAGTCTTTGCCCGGCTTGTCTAATTCATGGACATGGGCGCTGTGTTTCAGTGTCCCGATACGGATGTTCTTGCTGCAGAATGCCTTTACCAGTTCAACAATTAACGTTGTTTTTCCACAACCTGCATGGCCGATGATGTGAATGGGCACCATGTTTCTGTTTCCTTTATCTTAAAATATAAATTTTTACATACCATGGCAGAAAATATTTTTGAAGTAGATCCTTGAATTGCGAACATTCAATTTTTAGTGTATTGTGGTTCCGTAATTTTTCCAACCACTATCAAAGAGAGGTGAATGATGTATCTTCCAGATAAATATAAAAGCTTTACATCTGATTTTCCAGAAATTTTTAAGCTTTTTAAAGAGCTGGGCACCAAGGTAAGAGAATCAGGTCCTTTAGATGAAAATACCCAGAATCTAATCAAGCTTGGTATAGCAGTGGGAAGCAATTCAAGAGGCGCTGTTATGTCTCACACCCGGAAGGCGCTTGATACAGGCGCTTCTAAAGAAGAAATTCAGCATGCCATACTGCTGGGGTTGTCAACAACAGGATTCCCTAATATGATTGCGGCATTAAGCTGGGCAAACGAGGTGCTTGAAAAAGATGGGAAATAAATCGTGATGAATTTTGAACAGCTTTTGGAAGGATCTGCAAAAGAGCATGGACACCTGTGCCCCGGCCAGGTTGTTGGTGTGCGCATGGCCATGCTCGGACTGGACTTGATCGGACTTGAAAATCCAAAAGAGACAAGGGATATCAAAAAAATTATTGTGTATGTAGAAATTGACCGGTGTGCGACAGACGCCATATCTTACGTCACCGGTGTCAAGCTTGGCAGGCGGTCTTTAAAATTTATGGACTATGGGGTTATGGCTGCTACATTTGTTAATCTTGAAACCGGTAAAGCCTACAGAATTTTATCGACGGAAAGCTCCCGTGACGCTGCTGCCAGATATGCTCCAGGCATTGAAGACCCGCATATGCAGCAGTTGGAAGCATATAAAGTAATGCCGCTTTCAGAATTATTCGAAGTGACACAGGTTGAAGTGAACATCAAAGAATCGGACATGCCTGGTCCGGCAACCTGTAAAACTGCCTGCCAGACATGCGGGCTTATTATCAGAGATGCAAAGGAAGTCATCATCGATGGCAGGGCTTATTGTCATGCCTGCTCAAACCAGGCCTATTTCAAGAAAATTAATTCAGTTGTCCTGTGACCTGATTCAAGGGATTCGTAACAGCCATGTAACAAAATCGTAACATGTTTTACATGGTTGTTTTCTTAGTTATTTCAAATAGTTACATATAAAATCCATTCCAATTGATTTTTTGGGCTTTTTTGTTTTGCACCAGATACTATTTTGTGGTACCCCGGGAGTAGTTCTGCTTTGATGCACCGTTTCATGGTACGGTAAATAATCGCTAATAAAGGAGCTATAATGCCAGTATTCAGTTTTTTAGCCTATCCGGAAAAAACAAAGAAAAATCAGCTGATTAAAGATCTTTCCAACATGCAGTATTGTGAAGTGACACCATCTGAAAATGAAGATGTGCTCATTCTTTTAACAGATACACCAGACGAAGAGACAAATAAAAATTTAATTAATGCAATTAAAGAATTAGATGCGCTTCAATCCTTGAGCATGACCTTTGGGCATACAGATTTATAAACATAGTATTATTTTCAACAAAAGGAGTGGTATATGACGATTACCAGAAGAGATTTTATCAGGGCCATGGCCTTGAAAAGCGCAGCAGTCGCTGCGACAACAATGTTTCCGGGAATCAGTTTTGCTGGCTGGAAACCCAATGACCTTCCAGCTGACTCCATCAAATGGAGTAAAACCCCCTGCCGATTCTGCGGGACCGGATGCGGTCTCCTTGTAGGCGTTTCTGGTGCCAAAGCAGTGGCGGTGAAAGGTGATCCTAATTGCTCGGTGAATAAAGGACTGTGTTGTGTTAAAGGGTACCATTCTATCCAGGTGTTATATGGTAAAGACCGGTTTACCACAGCGTATGTCAGGAATGGTGACAGAATGGTTCCGACCCCGATTGAAAAGGCATTGGATCTGGTGGCAAAAAAGATGCAGGAATCCATTCAGAAAAAGGGTAAAGACTCCGTTGCCATGTATGGATCCGGCCAGTGGTCGATTCCGGATGGGTATGCAGCTTCAAAGCTGTTCAAGGGGTGCATCGGTACCAATAATCTGGAGGCCAATGCAAGGTTGTGCATGGCCAGTGCAGTAACAGGCTGCCTGACCTCTTTTGGTCTGGATGAACCCATGGGATGTTATGAGGATATTGATAATGCAGATGTCTTTGTTACCTGGGGCAACAACATGGCTGAAATGCATCCGGTATTGTTTTCCAGGATGCTGGCCAATCGAAAATCAAAATCCCATGTGAGGATAATTGATTTGACCACCCGGTCTACCCGCTCGAGCCTGGCTGCTGACAAATCAATCATGTTCAGGCCCCAGACAGATTTAGCCGTTGCCAATGCCATCTGCCATGAGATTGTAAAAAACAACTGGATCAATCAATCGTTTATAGAAAAGCATGTCTCTTTCCATAAAGGCAAAACAAATATCGGATACGGCACCCAGGATGGATTCAAGTTTAAAGATAAAGCTGAAACAGTTGATTTCGCAGCATTTGAAGCATTTCTCAAGGACTATACACCTGAAGCCGTAGAAAAAATTTCAGGCGTCTCTGCCGAGGACATAAAATATCTGGCCGCCCAGTATGGGGATCCTGAGAAAAAAGTGACCACTTTCTGGACCATGGGAATGAATCAGCATACCAGGGGAACCTGGATGAATAATCTGGTGTACAATATTCATCTGCTGACAGGAAAGATTTCAACACCGGGAAACAGCCCGTTTTCCCTGACTGGCCAGCCCAGTGCCTGCGGAACAGTAAGGGAAGTCGGCACCCTGACCCACAAGCTGCCCTATGGTGTGGTCATGAAGGAAGGCGCCCGTAAAAAAGCAGCTCAGATCTGGGGTGTTCCAGAATCCAATATCGATCCTAAACCGTCCTATCATACAGTTGAGATGTTCAGGGCACTGGATCGTGGTGATATTAATTTTATGTGGATACAGGTGACAAATCCCATGGTGACCATTCCCAATTTAAGACGGTACCGGGATGGCGCTAAAAAAGAGGGCCGCTTTATTGTTGTCTCTGAAATTTATCCGACCCCGACGTCTGATGTTGCAGATGTTATTTTACCGTCTGCACTATGGGTGGAACGGGAAGGGTTCTTTGGAAATTCTGAAAGACGGACGCAGCATAATGAACAATTGGTGCCAAAACCTGGTGAAGCCATGTGCAATACATGGCAGCTGATTCAGGTTGCCAGGCGTTTAGGGTTTGAGCAGCAGTTCCCCTGGAGCCAGGAAACGTATATAGAGGATATCTGGAATGAATATACAAAATTCCATGATAATCCAAAGCATAGAATGGCCCCCTACAAAGTGTTAAAAGCAAGATCCGGCGTTCAGTGGCCGTTTGTGGACGGCAAAGAAACCCGGTGGCGGTACAATGGGAAATATGATCCTGCGTGCGAAGGAGATACGTTTGATTTTTACGGCAAACCAGATCACAGAGCCTGGATCTGGCTCAGGCCTTATGAACCGCCTGCAGAATCTCCGGATAAGGAATACCCGTTCTGGTTAAATACCGGAAGGATTCTTGAACATTGGCATACCGGTTCCATGACCCGCAGGGTACCCGTGCTCCACAAGGCTGCGCCAGAGTCATATGTCGAAATTAATCCAGAGGATGCCAAAGACATGGGTGTGGTGAACGGCACCAAGGTTAAAATATCTTCCCGCAGAGGGTCCTTGGTGATGAAGGCCAGTGTCAATGGCAGGGGAAATCCGCCTAAAGGGATGGTATTTGTACCGTTTTTTGATGAAAGTTATCTGATTAATGAAGTCACACTGGATGCTTTCTGTCCAATATCCAAACAGCCGGATTATAAAAAATGTGCGGTTAAACTGGAGAAAGTCTAATGGGAAAACCAGATTTAAAAATAGGGAAATTGTTTTTCTTGTTTGCGGTTCTGGGTATGCTTGCGCTGCCGTTTATTTTGTTTAAAGCGTTCTCTGTAGAAACAAAAGAGGCAATTGCAGACATTATTCAGGCACCTGTTTCTAATTTTGACCATAATGCCAAGCAGCTTTTTGGCATTTATAATGAGACGACCCCTGCTTATATGGATGGGACATCTACAGCCAGGACATTGGATTACTATTATTCTTTGCGCCAATATCCCGGGTCTCCCCCTGTCATTCCTCATGATATGGTGGATAAAAAAGGGGATGAATATGTATGTCTTTCCTGCCATGAAAGAGGCGGGTTTGCGCAGGAGATGAATCGGTTTACACCTGTAACGCCGCATCCTCAACATACGTATTGCCAGCAGTGCCATATGAAGACACAGGATATGGAACTGTTCCAGAATATTGACTGGGTGAGCGTACTGCCGCCGACATTAGGCAGGTCTGCGTTACCAGGATCTCCGCCTCCGATTGCCCATCCCCTGCAGATGAGGGAAAACTGCATCGCATGTCATGTCGGTCCCGGGACAGTCGTGCCCATCCGGGTGGAGCATTCAATGAGAGGGAATTGCAGTCAGTGTCATGTGTGACTTCCCAGCGGCACTAACCAGCGCCATCTTGTCATGTGCCGGCAGAAACCCAGGATCTCTTTACTAGAAATCCTATGGAATAAAGAAGAGGCTGTATGAAAAAACCAATTGTTAAAAAAAGATTTTTTAATATAATGCGGTTTTGTGTGTTCCCTGGGGTTGTTGTGTTCTTCTTTGCAACGATATCCTTTTCAAGCCAGCAAGGGGTATTGTCAAAGATAAAAAATGCCACCCGGAAACTTGATAAAACTAAACAGGTCCAGGCCACTATTCCGATGCCGAAGAATATCGTAAAGGCAACGATGGGGTATCAGGGCGGCTCCTTCTATACTGAAGCGAGAAAAGGTGACATCAGTCGGTTTAAATGCAGTGCATGTCACAATGATAAAGTGGTTACCATCACCAATGCGGCCAAGATTTCTCACGATGATATCAAGGTGATTCATGGAGAGAAAGGCTCTCCTCTTGCTTGTGATACATGTCATTCAAAGGCAGATAGAGATTTTTTAGTGACGAGCAAGGGCGAAAAAATAGATTTTAACCATGTCTATAACATGTGCGGTCAGTGCCACTTCAGGCAGAAAAAAGACTGGATCGGCGGCGCACATGGAAAAAGGGTAACCTATTGGGCTGGAGAAAGAGTCGTGAAAAACTGTACCTCCTGCCATGATCCCCACGCCCCTTTATTTGAAAAACGATGGCCAACAACATATTCTGTTCCGCTTAAATAGATAGGATAACCTTATGGATTCGGATAAAAAGAAAAAAATGAATCGCAGAACCTTTTTGAAGGGAACCGCATCTGCAGCAATTGCAGGCGGTGCAGCTCTGACAACGGGTTGTAAAGGGAAAGGCTTGTTAGGAAGCTCTGAAGCATTTGCACTGGAATTTCAGGAGTATTTCAAAAAGCATTACCGTCTGATGACCCAGGCGGAAAGGAATCAGACCGTCTCTCGATTGGAAAGAATTGCAAAGCTGAAAAAGAATATCGAAATCGATGTTGACACGACAGGACCCCAGGAAAACGTCCTTTATGGCTATGCATTCAATGTTACAAGATGCGAAGGGTTTATGGAGTGTGTTCAGGCTTGCGTAAAGGAAAATAATCTGGATCGCAAATCCAACACCCAGTACATCCGTATTTTTGAAATGGAACATGGCCAGATGTCACCGGACCAGGGGGATGGAAAGTATTTTCACATGGTTCCGGCACAAGGACATTTTTACATGGGGGTTCAGTGTTTTCAATGCGATAACCCGCCCTGTGTAAAGGCGTGTCCAACCAAAGCCACATGGAGAGAGCCTGATGGAATAGTGGTTGTAGATTATGACTGGTGCATAGGGTGCAGATATTGTATGGCTGCGTGCCCGTACTGGGGGCGGCGGTTTAATTGGAATCAGCCGGTTGTGCCCAAAGAAGAGATTAACAAAAAGCAGCACTATCTCGGCAATCGACTGCGCGTCAGGGGAATGATGGAAAAATGCACTTTCTGTATTCAAAGAAGCCGTAAAGGAAAGGTGACAGCTTGTGTTGAAGCCTGCCCCACCGGTGCCAGAGTTTTTGGCAATTTGTTGGATCCGGACAGCGAGATCAGATTCGTGCTGGAAAACAAAAAAGTTTACCGGCTCAAAGAAGATCAGGGCACGGATCCAAAATTTTGGTATTTTATTGATTAAACAGGTCCTAAGGATATCAATATGAAAAAAGAAAACGCGTCAAAAGGGGTATTTTCATTTGTCAGAGACAGCATTTTATGGGATCTTTCAGGTCCGATCAGTTACCAGATTTACCTGGGTATCCTCATTTGCATGATGTTAACCGGCATATATGGTTACGTGACTCAATTTAAATTAGGACTGTCTGCCACCAATATGTCAAATATTGTGTCCTGGGGATTTTATATTTCTAACTTTACATTTCTTGTAGGCGTTGCTGCCGCGGCAGTCATGCTGATTTTACCGTCCTATATTTTTAAAGATAAAGATTTATATCAAGTTGCCATCATCGGCGAGGGTGTCGCAGTTGGCGCGCTTGTCATGTGCATGGCTTTTGTTTTTGTGGACCTGGGAAGACCCCTGCAGTTCTGGCATCTGATGCCGGTTATTGGCCAGCTTAATTTTCCGTCTTCTCTTCTTTCATGGGACATTATCGTCCTGAATGGATATCTGGCGCTGAATGCATTGATCCCCGCATATATCCTGTATTGCCATTATAAGGGCAAAGAACCGGTAGGAAAATACTATAAACCCTTTGTGGTCATCTCCATGGGATGGGCGGTTGCCATTCACATGGTTACCGCCTTTTTGTACCAGGGACTTCCTGCAAGGCCCTTCTGGAATAATCCTCTGATGGGCCCGCGGTTCCTCGCTTCTGCCTTTGCTGCAGGACCTGCCATTATTTCCCTTGTACTGCATGTCGTGAATACAATGACAGATTTTAAGATTGACTATAAGGTGTTTAATAAATTAAGGATTATCATTGTTTCGGCAGCAGTGATAAATCTTTTGATGCTGTTTTCGGAAGTGTTTAAAGAGTTTTATTTTCCTACCCATCACAGCCAGTCCGCAACCTACCTGTTTTTCGGACTTGAAGGACATGATTCGCTGGTGCCGTGGATCTGGACAGCGATAGCAATTAATTTGATCGGCACACTCATCCTCGCATTTAATCCGTTCAAGGAAAAACAGATTTTACTGATGCCGGCATTGATTCTTCTAATTGTTGGTATCTGGATTGAAAAGGGTATTGGTCTGATCGTACCCGGCTTAATCCCGTCTCCCATGGGTGAGGTCACCAGCTATTCTCCCAGTAACATAGAATTATTTATCACAATGGGTATAGTAGGATTGGGTATGTTTGTGGTAACAATGTTACTCAAACCGGCTTTGATTATTGAAAAAGAATACGAAGAAAGCCATGGCAGTCAACATTAATATCTAGTTTATAATGGAGCACGAATGTCCAACTTAAATTTTGCATATAAAAAAATCAGGGTTGAGGAAGCTGTTGGTTTAAGTCTTGCACATGATATTACTGAGATTAGAAAAGATGAGTTCAAGGGAGTTGCGTTCCCAAAAGGACATACAGTAAAAGAACAGGATATCTGTCATTTAATGAAGCTTGGGAAACGGCATTTATATATCCTGGATTTAGATGAAACAAAGGTCCATGAAGATGAGGCCGTCTTTGAACTGGTGCGTGCGCTTTCCGGAGATGGCATTGTTTATAAAGACAGGCCCAAAGAAGGGAAACTTGAGCTTCTGGCTGCCCATGACGGCCTTTTAAAAATCAATGTGGATGCACTGGTTGAATTTAACATGATTCCCGATGTCATGTGCGCCTCCATCCATACAAACACACCTGTTAAAAAGGGAGGGAAACTTGCGGGGACCAGGGCCATCCCGCTCATTATAGAAAGATCAGTTCTGGATAGTGCCGTTGAAATTGCAACATCAAACGCACCGGTTTTTGAAGTAAAGAAATATAAACAGGCAAAGGCAAGGTTGATTGTGACCGGCAGTGAAGTTTTTAATGGCCTGATCAAAGACAAGTTTGAACCCATTGTCAGAAAAAAGATGCTGTCATATGGATCAGAGCTGGTTGAAAGTATCATCCTTCCGGATGACCGGGAATTGATTTCAAAAACGTTGCAAGACTATCTTGAGAAGGATACGGATATTATTATTACCACAGGCGGCATGTCTGTCGATCCCGATGATGTGACGCGGTTTGCGATTCAAGATGTCAAAGTGGACAACCTCTTTTACAGTGCGGCAGTTTTACCGGGGGCAATGTTTCAATTGGCATATAAAGGCGATATCCCGATAGTGGGGATACCGGCCTGTGGTCTTTATCACGAGGTCACAGTCTTTGACCTGGTGCTGCCCCGATTGTTAGCGGGTGAAAAACCGGATAACAGAGATATGGCAAAACTGGCGCACGGTGGTTTATGTCAGGATTGCCTGACATGCACGTATCCGGCATGCTCGTTTGGCAAATCTTTTTAGTGACATCCCAAGCAAATTTATAATTTGGTTTTTCTGCAGCACCTGCTGCCTGGTTGGATTCTATCGATTGCTGTAACACCTTGTCTTGCGAGTATTCAAAGTTATAACATTTGTCGGAAAGATTTTTTTGATACAGCCGATGATTGACAGGGGGTTAGCTGTCATTAAATTTTAACGAACGTCGTGTTCGTTAAAAAGCTGAAATCACCATTTTTTATGGCCTCCTGCCAAAATGCTGCTTTAAAGCCATTCCAGCCAACCCCCTGCCAATCATCTATAATCGCCAAAAAGTTTACTGAAAATCTCTATAGATGATCATTATTCAGGAATATTAATATGAGAATCGCTCTGATCACCGTGGCATACCGTCCTGGCTAAATAATATAAAGCTTATCTAAAGCTGCAAACATGTTGTCCTTTGCAGATAAAAATTTATCCATTTCAAGTTTTGCCCCTGCTGTGTCATTGGCATTATGTCTGCGGATTACTTCCATGGCCTGCTTATGGACGTTTTCGTGATGGACACCTATTTCGTCATACAGGTCATAGGAAGAAAATATTTTACCATCGTTGAAGTACCATTTGCCAAAGGCACAGTCTGTGTGTGCAACAACATCTTCCGGTTCCATCTTTTTATGGTTTGCAAGGACAGCTTCAAGTGTTGTTCTCCACCCCATATGAGCCAGTTTGACATTTCCGATATCAAATTTAGGCTCATCAGACTGGAGCGCATTGACAGATGCCATCAAGGTATCGGAAATACTCTGTGTTTCACTTGCATTGATTCTGGATTCAAATACACTGAACCCGATCCCTTCAGCATCGTCACAAATACTTTGAATATGACCTGTCATATCATTAACTTCACCAGATGTTTTCACCATATTGGCATTGATCTCTTCTATTCCCTGGGTTGCCTGGTGTGCATTCTCCGAGATTTCCTTTGTGGCGGCAGACTGCTCTTCCAGGGCAGTTGCAATTGAATTGACAGTTTGGTTCATGTTATCAATAATCTGAGTAATATCGCCTATATGTCTGCCGGAATCCAGGGTTAATGTCGAGATCCCTGTTACCATCTCTTTTATCTTTAAGGTGGCGCCATTGGTTTGTTCAGCCAGGCTTTTAATTTCATTTGCAACAACTGCAAACCCTTTTCCCGCTTCTCCCGCTCTTGCAGATTCAATGGTTGCGTTCAAGGCCAGCAGATTTGTCTGTTCTGAGATTTCTGAGATGGCATCGGTTATGTTTGTAATTTCTTTTGCCGCAATCCCAAGTTTGTCCATGCTTTTGGTCACTGTATTTGAAATTGTAACAGCTTCCTGGGTTATGGTCCGCGCCTCTTCCATATTTTTAGCGATTTCAGCAACGGTTGAGTGCATCTCTTCTGATGCTGCTGCCACCAGTTCAATATTTGAATTTGCCTGGTCAACGGCAGCTGCCACAGATGTCATATTGCTGCCGACCTGGCTGCTTTCATCCGAGAGATTATTTGTGTTCCCTTTTGTTGTATCGCATTTTGACAGGATTTGTTCGGACAAATTGAGCATGTTTTTTGATGTGCATAAAAGGGTGCTGGCATGACCTTCAAAATTTTTAAATTTATTGCCCAGTGTCCTTGTGAGGGCATCAATTTCAGCGGCAAGCGGTCCGACACCTGGTGAAGACGCCAAACCAGAGTCTTTACTTAAACTCACTTCGCCTTTGTTGAGCAAATGGACATGATCTGTCAGCTGTCTAATTTTTTTCATGCTCTGTTTAAAAAAGATGAAAAAGATCACACCACTGATGAGAATCCCTAAAATGAAAAATAGAAAGGAACTATTGAACGATTGTGTTTCAGCACCTTTAGCAGAGCAAAGTGATGTAAATCCCAACATCAAGCCGATAACCGCGGTCGATAAATAAACTGGTCTCTTTTTGAAATTCATTTTCTTACCTCAAATTTTTAGTTGCGAAATAGGGTTGACCCGGTTTTTATTTATACAGGCAGCCCTTGTTTGTCAATGGATTTCAGCGGTTTGACAATTTTTAATTTCATAGCTTTGAGATATGATTTTGTTGAGGGTAATCTCCTGACCTCAGGAGCTTATCGCTCCTGTTCAGGTGAATCCACTGCCGGCAGTACAGGCATAGCAATGATTGTCAACAGCGATTTTCTCACCCTTGAAATCGCAGGATTCGACCTGGGTTATATGACGTTTTCTATTCCCTTTATAAAGGTCAGCCGCTAAATTGAAGTCGCAGTCAAACAAAAACCCATCCCAGGAAATCGAAACCAGATTTCTGCACATTAAACCGTCCAATGTACAAGGATTGAAATTTTTATTCAATTCCATCATATAGCGATCATAATTTCCAGATCGTATGAGCCAGTCCTTGAACCTGCCCAAAGGAATATTGGCAAATGAAAATGCCTTGTTAAATACAATCCCCCATTTTTTTTCAAGGACGTCCCGATATCTTTTTTCAGTGGCAGGTTGTGATGAAGGCAGAAACGCACCCGGGGGATTGGAAACCAGGTTCAGCTGCAGACCGGTTTCTTCCAGTCCATATCCATGTCTGTTGAGCATCCTTAATGCCTGAATATGTTTATTAAAAGCCCCTTTTCCCCTTTGGGAATCTGTCTGCCCGCTGTTTAAGGAAGGGAAGGAACAAACAATGCCAACCTGGTTGTCCTTTAAGACCTTCAGCAGCTGGTCGTCTTGTAAGTCATAAAGCGCACTCAGGTTGGATCTGAGCAGGACGGACCCTGTGATGTGAGATATATGTTCGATAAGGCAGGGCAGGTTGGGATTCATCTCTGGGGCGCCGCCTGTAATATCAACAATGCTGAATTGGCATTTCTCCTGAAACGCAAGGATTTGATTTACCGTGTTGATGTCCATAATTTCTTTTCTGCCCGGGCCGGCGGAAAGGTGGCAGTGTTTGCAGGACTGATTGCACAGCAGCCCCATATTGATTTGAAGAATTTGAGTCTTTTTTCGTTCAAGGGTCACCCCATGCTGTTCCAATGTCTGCGAAAATGTCATGATTGTCCGTGTCATTTTGTACAACTCTTTTTTACATGGAGAGTTTTTCAGCAATATGTCTCATCTGCACACCGTGCACCAGGGATGCACCGCCTTTAATGGCTGCGGCAACATGAACGGCTTCTGTCATTTCAGTTATATTTGATCCCTTTTCAAGACACGCCCTGGTATATGCGTCTATACAATAAGGACACTGAACAGTGTGGGCCACGGCCAGGGCAATCAGAGATTTTTCCCTTTCAGATAACTCCCCTTCGCTGAAAACAGATCCATAATAATCAAAAAATTTTCTGGCTAAATCAGGTGCGTCTTTTCCAATGTCTTCAAATTTCAATAAATCTTCTGGTTTGTAATATGAGTCCATATTGTTTCTCCGTTAAGATGAAATACCATAAGAAAAAAATTTCAGGAAAAACATACTATATTTATGGATTTTGTTCCAGGCTAAAAAGGGGTTGAAACGGGTGAAGACAATTCAGTGTGACAGGAAATCTGGCGGTTGGAAATTTTTTTTATGCCTGCGACAGACTTTCTTGATTTAGATCAATTCATTTTTTTGTATTCTTTGATACTTTTTTTGCAGAATAAAAAACCCAATTGGAGGAAAAAACAATGCATGATGGATGTTCAGGCGCTTTTCAGTCAGGAAAACAAATCGTTGATAAAATCCGGATGATGGGATTTAATACAAGTCTTTTAGGTGCGCCCCTTGAAATAGAGTGCTCAAACTGTGATACTGTTTTTCAAATGGAGTTCATGGAATCACACTGCCCGTCCTGCGGGATGGTATACGGCGTTACACCCTGTCATTCCCATAGTGCTGAGTTTGTTAAGGCAGCCGGCATAAAATATTAGATGATATGTGAAGGGGATATGGTAAATGTCACATGAAATCAATGAGATAAAAAGAAAAATGGCAGAACTTGAAGCCCTTATCGAGGAAACAAAAGCACGGCTTCCGGCGCATTCCACAAAACCGCCGGTGATGATGGATCTTCTTGCGTATGAAGATGAATACGATACACTGCTCGCAAAGCTTGCTCAGCTTAAAGCGGAGTGATTTACAATGGAAAACTCAAGGGCCTTTAACGACATTTTTGATGCATTTTCAACTGCGCTTAAAGGCCCTGATTTTCCGGAAAAAGCCAAAATCCTTGGTCTTCAACTGCGTAATCAAAAACTTGTTTTTGATTTTTTTAACCGGCAGATTCTATTTGACGGGAATGATTTTGTGGATGGTTCAGGGGAACACATAACCCGATCTGTAAAAACCCTTCTTTGTCAATATGTGCTGATGTGTCCAGAGAAAGTGACTGTCAGCTCAAATAAGCTTGTGACGTTCAGAGAGTTTTCCAATGCCGGCCCCTTGTTCTCAAATTTTACAAGCAATACAGGAAAAATAATTGAGACAACTTTTACAGGCCATATGGAAACATTAAAACAGCAATGCCTGAAATTGGGCGGGGTCATAATAGAAACACCAGCCTACGATATCAGTGCCAGATTCAGAGCACTTCATCGGATTCCAATTATCTTGAATTTTAACGATAAAGATGATCTGCTGCCGGCACAGGCCATTTTTTTATATCACCATAACGCAGATATATATCTTGATTTGAAATCCCTTATGAGTACCTGCACATATCTTACCGGCCTGCTTATTCAAACGACCCCATAGACCACTGAAGTGATACCGCCTGATTGGGTATGGACTTAAATTCAATTTAGATCTAATATTGTTATAAAGGATGTACGTCGCTGATGACGATAATTTTTGTCAAACGGAAAAGAAATGAATCCGCTTAAACTGATGTTAAAAACCTTTATTGTTCTTTCAGTTATATTGGGTCTGCCGGCTGCTTCTGCCATTGCCGGAAGTTCGGAATCCCACTCGTTTTCGTGGACCCAGATTATGATCGGCATTTCCGGAGGGCTGGCTTTCTTTTTATATGGCATGGATAAAATGAGCAATGGTATGAAAGCCACTGCTGGTAATAAGATGCGCTCCATTCTTGCGTCCTTAACCAAAAATCGTGTTATTGCAATGACGGTGGGTGCATTTGTTACAATGGTGATTCAGTCAAGCAGTGCAACGACTGTCATGCTTGTCAGTTTTGTTCAGGCTGGTCTTTTAAATTTAGGGCAGTCCATGGGTGTTATACTGGGAGCAGATATTGGTACAACGATCACCGCCCAGATGATCGCATTTAAACTGACGGATTATGCGCTTTTAATGGTTGCAGCCGGGTTTGCCTTAAGATTTATGGGCAAAACTGAAAAAATAAAAGCGGCCGGCGATATTATTTTAGGCTTTGGGATTCTTTTCTTTGGTATGAAATTGATGAGCGATGTGATGAAACCGCTTCGAACATACCCTGTTTTTATAGATTTGATGAAAGACCTGGAAACTCCTTTGATGGGGATTCTCGTCGGTGCTGCATTCACTGCTGTTGTGCAGAGCAGCAGTGCCACTACCGGCGTACTCATTGTGCTGGCCCAGCAGGGTCTTATATCACTTGAGGCAGGCATCCCCGTTATTTTCGGGGCAAACATCGGTACATGCGTTACCGCAGCCATAGCAGGTATCGGCGCGTCAAGAGAAGCCAAAAGAGTTGCCATTGCCCATGTGCTTTTTAAACTGGCAGGCGTAGGGTTGTTTATTTTCTGGATTCCACAATTTGCAGGTATTATCAAAACACTGGCAGAACAATTTGGCTCAGGAACAGCCAGGCAGCTTGCCAATGCACACACAATTTTTAATGTGAGCCTGGGGATAATTTTTCTTCCGTTTATCGGGCTTTTTTCAAAGGTTATTTATATGGTCCTGCCAGAAAAAGACGTACCAAAAAGTCAGGAGGTCATCACCCATTATATTGAAGACGCCATGTTAAAAACACCGCCGCTGGCCATTGACCTGGCCCGGGCTGAAATGTCACGGATGGCTAAATTGATTGGCAGGATGCTCAATGCCGTCATCATCCTCTTCTTGTCAGATGAAAAGCATATCTCAGGGAAGCCCAAAGATGAAGATGAAGCAGCGTATCTGATTCGTGAAATTCCAAAAAGAGATGAGTTTCACCCGGACCTCACATTGATAGAAGGCCTTCACCTGCGGGAAAGAAAGATCGATTTTCTGGAGGAAAAAATCAGCACATATCTCACCAGTATTGCACAGGGCAATATTACGGAGGAACAGGCTGAAGAAGTTTTCGGCATGGTGTCTATTGTGAAAGATATTGAAAGCATGGGAGATATTATTCATCGGAATATGCTGCCGCTGATTGCCAAGAAGAAAAAGCTTCGGTATGATTTTTCAAGTGAGGGCAAAGAGGAACTGCTCATATACCATGGCAAAGTGTCAAAACAGATCAGGTTATTAAAAGAAGCCTTTTTAGAAACAAAACCAGAGATTGCCTATAGAATTATGAAAAAGGAAAGAAAATATCTTGATCTTGAATCAAAATACAGGGCAAGGCATTTAAAGCGTATCATTCTGAAAAAAGAAGATTCGATGGAAACCACTGAGATTCATATGGAATTAATGGATTTGATGAAGCAGATCGTGTTATATTCTGCCAATATTGCTCAAACCTATATTGGCACAAGCCAGGATAAAGGGGTTGACCATATTGAACTTGACGAAGTTGAGGAAGAGTCCAGCCAGTGAAAACCATCACCCTGTCCTCATCTCACAACTGCCTGGTTTGTCTGAAATCGAAAAGAAATATAGTATGGAAAGCCGCAGAACCGTCTGTTGCACATGAAAAGAATCCGTTGGGTTGTCGGATCCTTTTCCATATGATGACAGGCGTTTTAATTTAATATCGTTTTTTTGATCGGCGGTCCTGGATATAGAGGACGGGAGTTTCTTCTTCCTGTACTAGAAATTCCTGAGTTTGAAGCAGCATCGCGGGGTTGATGTCCTGGTGAGCGGCAAATGTGAATTTCGTACCTGTTTCCCCTGGTATGTAAAAAACAATATCTTTATCAAACTTGCAAGATTTCATTGCGCACCTCCTTATGACCATAAAGAAGTTTTCAGTGTTGTCCGTCTTTTTGACAATTTATACCTATAACTTAAGCCTTTATATGGGTGTGTCAATTATCTATGACACATCATCTTCACAAAACAAAAAAAATGAAGGGCCATCATTATAAATTGTACAAAAGATCTTTCTTTCCTTAAGTTTTTAAAAGTAATTACCGAAAACAATTAATATTAAAATTATGTAAAAAAGGTGATAATTTTTAGTCTTTTGGTTTGTGTTTTGTACTGACCGGCAAATCCGGGATCAAAAGTTTTTTTTAAGTGAATTTTAGAAGTCAGGTGAAGTGGCAGTCGGGTGTGTGCAGCAGGATATGAAAAAGGATGCGTCAAATTGTCTTACCGTTTACAGGGGCTTAATATGAGCCATCAGCCGGCATATAATGATTTGCTGAAAAGGGTGCGGGAATTAGAAAAAAAGAGTATTGAATGTGAGAAGGTTAAAAAGGCCCTGAGAAAAAGCGAAGAACGCTTCAATGCCTATTTTGAAGAAAATACCTCAGGTAAATACATTTCAACACCCCAGGGCACCCTTGTTGCCTGCAACAAAGAATATGAACGGATATTTGGATTCCGCAGCACGGAAGAGGCGATAAACACGCCTATAAAATCCATCTCATTCGATCCTGAAGAGCGGGAGATCTTTTTCAGTTCCCTGAAAAAGGAGCGGCAGATCTTCCAGCACAGGCCCAAGATGAAAAAAAGGGACGGCTCTCCTGTATATGTAATTGAAAATGTCATCGGTGTATTTGATGACAATGAGAACCTGGAGCAGGTCAGAGGATTTATACAGGATGTTACTGAACAAAAGACGCTCAAGCTTCAGCTTTTACAGGCCCAGAAAATGGAAGCGATCGGGACGCTTGCAGGCGGGATAGCCCATGATTTTAACAATATTTTATCAAGCCTGTTTGGATATGCGCAATTGGCAAAACTGCAGATAGGAAATCCGGAAAAAGCAGGCAGAAGTATTGACCAGATCATTAAAAGTGCCCACAGGGCTTCCGGTCTGGTCCAGCAGATCCTAACCTTCAGCCGGCAGACCGAATATAAAAAAGAAACCATAAAGGTGTCATCCCTTTTAAAAGAGACGCTCAAACTCCTTAGATCTTCTATCCCTTCAAATATAGAAATTATCGAGAACATCAATTCCAATGCCCATGTCATGGCGGATTCAACACAGATTCATCAGGTCATCATGAACCTTTGTACAAATTCATATCATGCAATGAGCGAAACAGGCGGCCGACTCACTGTTGGGCTGGAAAGGGTTTTTTGCACAGACGTAAAACAGGATCCAAACCTGGAGCCGGGATCAGGAGATTACATCAAATTCGTGGTCTCAGATACAGGACACGGCATTGAAGAGCAGATAAAAAATAGAATTTTTGATCCTTATTTTACAACTAAAGACATTGGTAAGGGTACGGGACTTGGACTGGCAGTGGTTGACGGTATCGTTAAAAACCATGGGGGGCATATCCGCTGTTTCAGTGAAATTAATAAGGGGTCCACGTTTGAAGTTTTCTGGCCTATCATTGAAAAGCCGTATTCAGGCGGGATATTTGAGCAGGTCGACGCTGGAGGGGACATGGGAAAAGAACATATTATGCTTGTCGATGATGAAGTGGATATCCTGATCACGTCAAAAGCATTACTGAAACAGCTGGGATATGAAATTGAAACTTTTCTTGACGGGGCATCCGCTCTCAGAACATTTTTGAAAAAACCGGATCAGTACGATTTGATTATTACAGATCTTACAATGCCGAATATGACAGGGGACATTTTTTCAAAAGAGGTGTTAAAGATTAGAAAAGATATGCCAATCATAATGTGCACCGGCTTTAACGAAAATTTTAATCAAACCATGGCAGAGTCCATAGGGATTAGAAAATATATTCAAAAACCGTTTACCACCCGAAAATTATCGTCTTCTATCCGACAGATAATGGCGGCAGAATCAACTCGGTCCCGCCTCAATTTCGCAGTTTCTTGACGGATTGTTCTATAACGCTTCTCATATTAATGTTCCTGAATTCCATTCACAACTATTTGGTTTTACTTGAAAATGAAACACAACAGAAATTTGCAAATCACAGGATGACTGGCTGGGGTGTGGTTGGAATGGCTTTAAATCAGCATTTTGGCAGGAGGCCATAAAAATGGTGATTTCAGCTTTTAAACGAACACGATGTTCGTTTAAATTTAATGACAACTATGCCCCTGCCAGTCATCGACTGTACAACAACATCTTTCTGGCAAAAGGTATATGAATAAAACCGATATCATTTTTTCCTGCGGCCATTTTTTAAATCCGGTAATCGGAAAAGCCGACCGGGTTGAAAAGTGAACAGATGAAAAACGGAGTGCCTGCTGCCATGCCGCAGACACCCCGTTAACCTGATCACAGGAAATATAAGCTTATCCCAATATTTTCTTTAAATCACCTTCCGGTGTTCCGATGGGAGTGATATTATAATTTTTAACCAGCACATTTAAAATGTTTGGTGTGATAAATGCGGGTAAGGACGGCCCCAGATGGATGTCTTTGATTCCCAGGTGGAGTAAGCTTAAAAGAATAGCAACTGCTTTCTGCTCATACCAGGAAAGAATAAAAGACAGCGGCAGGCCGTTAACATCTGTATTAAATGCTTTGGTTAATGCAACAGCAATCTGAACGGCAGAGTGAGCATCGTTACACTGGCCAACATCAAGAAGCCTTGGGATGCCGTTAATATCACCCAGCTGTTTTTTGAAAAATTTAAATTTTCCGCAGGCAAGCGTAAGAACGATACTGTTATCAGGAGTTTTTTCCACAAACTCGGTATAATAGTTTCTGGATTTTTTAACCCCATCACATCCGCCAACAAGGAAAAAATGACCAATTGCACCTTCTTTGACACCAGCGACAATTTTGTCTGCCACGCCCAGGACAGTTTTATGGCCGAACCCCACAAGGATGTCCATGTCCTTTTTATCTTCAGTATACCCTGGCAGTTCAAGCGCTCTGTCAATCAGCGGTCCAAGGTTATGCTTGTTCAAATGGGGTAACCCGGGCATGCCGACTGTCCCTGAAGTAAAAATGTTTTTCTTATAGGATTGTTTTGGTTTCTGGATACAGTTAGAGGTCATCAAAATGGCACCAGGGAATTGAGCAAATTCTTTTTTCTGATTCTGCCAGGCAGTTCCATAGTGACCGTAAAAATGAGGGAATTTCTCTTTGAGTTTGGGATAGCCGTGAGACGGCAGCATTTCACCATGTGTATATACATAAATGCCCTTGCCGGCACTGGCTTTTAATACAGCTTCAAGATCGATAAGATCGTGACCGGATACGAGGATTGCTTTTCCTTTTTTCACGCCAAGCGGTACCTTTGTAGGGACGGGATCTCCATACGCAATTGTATTCCCAAGATATAAAAGCTCCATGGCCCTAAGGTTTTTTTCACCACATTCAAGGACAAGGCCCAGATAGGCATTGGCATCCAGTTTTTTATCTTCAAGCGCAGCCAGTCCTCTGTGAACAAATTCATAGTTGCCTTCATCTTCCTGTCCATGTTCTGCCGCATGATCTGTGTAAGCGGCCATGCCTTTGATGCCGAACAACAGCATGTGCTGCAATGACCGGAGATCCGGATCAATATCTGTATCCGACATAAGACCGTATTGCCTGCCTTGTTTAATCATGCCTTCCAGAGACGGTTTAAGTTTCAGCGTAAGACTGTCACTGTCAGAGGAAATAGTGCCGCCGGCTGCGGTGACTTTTTTCACCATTTTGTCTCTCAGCGCAACAGCTTCCTGAAGCAGGTCTTCAAATCTGTACGGGTCAAATTCCACGTTGGTCAGCGTTGAAAACATTGCCATGCAGGTAAACCGGTTTGTCTCAACATCACTGATATTTACCTTTCGTGCAGCAGCCGCTGCAATGGATATTCCTTTAAGGGTATGGATTAAAAGGTCTTGAAGAGCAGCAACGTCAGCTGTTTTACCACAGACCCCAATTCGGGTGCACCCTTTGCCGCCCATGGTTTGTTCGCATTGATAACAGAACATGTTATTTTCTTTTTTGTTGGTAGCGCCAAACGCTTTATTTACTGAAAAAATGGAAGGGAGCAGGGCGGATGCTGCAACGCCTAACGTACCTTTTTTGATGAAACTTCTTCGTGATACACTTTTTTTCTTCATGTCAACTCCTCTCAGGTTTAATTAATATCAATCATCTGATCAATCATTTCGGGGTCCATCATGATAGAAAAACAGATTTGCTTCCTTGACCTATATCAAGTTTTAGAAATATTTTTATATTGACACCAATATATCTAATTGATATATATCTTATAACTATAAGAAAGGCAGCGTGCAAAATGAAAAAAAACAAAAGCAGGTACGCCATTTTAGGGCTTTTAACCATGGGCCCCATGTCAGGATATGATGTAAAGAAAAAGTTTGAAAAAATTGCTGCGAATTTCTGGAAGGAAAGTTATGGACAGATCTATCCGATCTTAAAACGGTTAACTGCAGAAGGCCTTACCATACGATCCATTCAACGGCAGACAGGAAAACCGGACCGGCATGTTTATGAACTGACCCAACAGGGCAGCCTGGCCATAAAAGAATGGCTTTTAGAACCTGTCGGGCATCATGTAGGGCGGCATGAGATTTTGTTGAAACTTATTTTAGGGCCTTTGATTTCAGTTTCAGACAACATCCGGCAGTTACAGCATTTCAGAAAAATGCATGAGAAAGAACTGGCAGATCTAACCATCGCCAGAACGCAATTGGAAAAAGAGTTTAAAGGCAGATCGCAGTTACCGTACTGGCAGATGACCGTCCGATTTGGTGAACTGGTTAATGAGGCACTTCTGGAATGGAGCGGTGAGTGCCTTGAACGATTGGAACAGATGAATGACAGATAGATTAAATTTAACATCCGGAGCGATTTCAACGCAATTGTTCAGGTTAACCATGCCAATTTTATTTGGCATGCTGCTGTTTACACTCTACCTGATGACAGATCTGTATTTTGTCGGGCAGCTGGGGCCGGATGCAGTGGCAGCATTGTCCATATCCAGCAATGTATTTTTTGTACATCTCGGGCTCTCGTTTATTATTGGAACAGGTGCAATGGCGCTTGTTGCGCAGGCATTTGGTGCCGGGAATATAGTCCAGGCCGGAAAAGTGTTCAAACAGAGTTTAATGCTCAGCCTGATGGCTGGCTGTATTGCTGCTGCCGCAGGGGTTTTATTTGCCGAACCGTATATCCGGTTTTTTGGCGGCAGGGGAATGGCCTTTACCTGGGGGGTAGAATACTTCCGGGTTTATTCAATCTCATTGTTGTTTTTACTTCTGCTCCATGTTTTTGGCGCCTGCTACAGAGGGATGGGAGATACAAAAACAACCCTGAAAATAATGCTGCAGTCCATTCTTTTAAATATTGTTCTGGACCCTATCCTGATTTTCGGGCTGATGGGTTTTCCCTGTTTCGGTGTAAAGGGCGCAGCACTTGCGTCCCTGATCTCCCAGGTTTACGGGGTGTTGATTTATGGCTATCTGGTGTTTGTAAAAAAGCAGCATATCCAATTAAAAGGCCCCTTAAGATTTGAGTGTCAGATTATTAAAAAAAGTTTGCTCATTGGACTGCCGTCCGGCCTTACCTATTTTTTAATGACGGCCAACCTTTTGATTACGTATCGGGTGGTCAGCCCTTATGGAACTGAAGCGCTGGCCGCCCTTGGCATTGGATTCCGGATCGTACAGGCCATCTATCTTCCTTCTGTTGCCATTGCTGAGGCAATGGCCGCCATGGTGGGTCAAAATTACGGGGCGCAAAATTATGATAGAATCATGGCCTCATTCTGGACAGGGTGGAGAATCAGCTGCCTGCTGATGCTGACAGGAACAGCCATCTGCTGGATGTTTCCAGGTTTTCTCATTCACATTTTTACACAGGATGCAACCGCGGTTTATTATGGCGTCATGTATCTTAAAATCGTATCGTTAGCCAATGCAGCAGTCGGTACTATTCTGGTTGTTTCAGCTGTTTTTCAGGGCATAGGGAAAACATACCCCACCCTTATCGGGGCATTGATAGACAATGCTTTTTTTGTCATTGCCGTATTTACATTGCCGGCGATTTTTAACTGGGGCATTTCATCTGTCTGGTGGATAAAGCTTTCAACAGCCTTGATAGAAATGCTCATCTGTGCTGCATGGCTGAAATATCAAGTCAGAGAATTGTAAAACTGTTTTTCCAGCAGCTTTACTTTCTGTTTCCTTTCCGGAGAAAGAAATACTTTATAGATCGGGTCATCCAAGTGAATGTTTTTTAATAGTATTTTTTCTTCAAGGATCGACAAAACCTGTATTGATACATCGCAGGAAGGATACCGTTTGTCATCAATCAAGATGATGTCATTCAGCCTGATTTTAACAATATTGTTAATATCCACGAGTTTGAGGCCGCCACTGGGTGTTAGGATCAGATTTCCAATACCGGCAAGGTCAGGTAAGTACCCTGTGTCATAGATCATATTCCGGATTTTCTTGACAAAGATTTTAATATTTTTTTTTGCGACGCCGGCCAATTCAGCAGACAGGTCATCTTTATGATGTGATTTATAAATATGGTTCAAGTAGTTTTCGTCAAAAACCCGCCAGGGATCCAGTATATCACCGTCCACATACTCTTGAAGTCCGCATAAAACAATCTGGCTTTCTCCGGTCCCTGTATAATCCACAATAAATTCCTGTGACTGGGCAATAAGATCCGGGCCAAGAGAATTCAGTAAGATATTGTATTTATCAATTTCAGGGAAAACATCATGTTTGCTGTTGAATTTGTTTCTTAAAATCCGGAACACCTTTTTGGGTTTTGCCCTTGGATACAGCCGGATCCCGTCAATGACTTCCCCGCAGGTTTCCTTTAAGACATCATCCACTAAAAGGACTTCAAAAATGTGAGAGCGTAAACCGGATCGGTAGTACTTGCGAAACAGGTACTTGCCAGAATCTTTTATAAAGTTCAGTTGCTCAACTTCTTCGCCTGACAGATAGGCCTGATCCCTTATGTCCATGGTTTCGCCCATACTGGTTTTTTACAGATTATATATTGATATTACAAGGCAGGTGAAAAAATTATTTTATATTTTTTACGTCAATGGAAATTATACCGGTTGCCATAAAGTTTTTCGTTTTGTGAAGCGTGCATAGATCACAGACAGTTGAAAG
>CAYFKW010000018.1:0-24373 GCA_964343845.1 uncultured Desulfobacula sp.
AATCGTGCTTATTTACAGTTGTATGCATGCGACAATCGATTAAACGCTCTTCTATGAATGTCCGGGAAAGATCTATCTTCCAGGACATAGTTCATCAAGTCCAGCAGTCCTGAATATTTGCCCTCAATTTTGAGCTGCAGTTTAGAGATATTACTGTTAACTGCCTGCTGCAGCTTAGGAAGATCTATCTGTGAAAACCGATCTTTATGCCGTACTGCACGACGCATTAAATTATCAAGCCTGTTCCTGAAATGCCTGTCATAGTGGGTTGGGTAGTCTGTAGCAATTATCACAACACGATTGTTCACATCCATCATTCCTCCTGAAGCGCTTTTCAATAGTCCCTCATCTGCCGATCTGCATACAACAAAGCTATACACTTACATATCCATAGTCAATACCGGGCAACCCATATATTGCTGCTCTGAAGCAGAGGCCGTTGCAATAAATTCTTCCTTTAACCTGGATATAAGTTCATGGACACGTTCAACTGAAAAGCAGGTAAAATCCTTCATTTCACTGACCATATACGTTATTTGCCAGCTGCTTCTTTACCTTGTCTGCCTGATTATCCATGATCTATTTTTGGATTAAATACGAATTATCGATTGATATGAAAGGAGACTGGGATATCTTTAAAAAAGCTTATATAAATCCAGAACAAAACGAATCTGTGTTCAAGCCGATTGCATCATGATTATATCCGCCTTCAAGAATGGCATACCGACGTCCGTTGCAAACCTTTTGTGAATATTTTTTTATCAACCGCCCCAGTTCAGTGTAATCTTCCGGGTATAAAAGCGCTCCCCAGTCGTCAATACCCTGGTCAAAGCCGGCGGATGCCGCAAAGATATCAACATCATTCATTTTTTTCATATATGATTCTACTTCTTCAAGATACGCGCCTCTTTCCGGCGACACTGGATTGAGGATGGAAACCATGAACCCATCGTCTCGATTTTCCAGGATATTAATGTTGCCATCACCTGTATGAAGATCAAAATCCAAAACAAAGGCTTTTTTAATTTTTTTGTCAGCATACAGTTTTAACAGGCTGATAGACATATTATTAAAATAGCAGAATCCCCAGCACGAATCAGCAGACGCATGATGCCCTGGCGGTCGTATCACTGCAAATGAAGGATGCCCGTCAAATGCTGTCTCAGCGGCCATGATTGCACCGCCAGCCGCCAGCGCCGACAACTCATACAACAGGGGCTCCTGCTTTACCCTGCCGTATTGATTGATCCCATGTGCCCTCAGGATATCAACTTCGGCAGCAGGAACAGGTTCTATCACATCATACACATCGGGTTTTGTTTTTATGATATTCATAATTCCATCCAAACGGCCTGAAGCCGCTGCAGGATCCATTGCATAATCTGAAGTTAAATAACGCTCATGAAAAATTATTTTAATGCTCATTTCAACACACCTTAAAAAAACTTGAATCCGGTATCCAGAGTTTCATACCATTGTCTTGTACAAATAGAAAATAGCCGCTGCCCCATGAGCCTATAAAGACTTGGGGTCAATTTAATGACCTTGATTTCAACCTTTGAATAATCCTGCTGTGCATACGCAATCCCAGCATGGATACGATGAAACATATAATGCTTTTTTTTCAGGTCCATGATGTCTTCCTTTCTAACCTTACTGGCACTATCTGTATTCATATGTTTGTATTAACTGTTTAAACCTGGCATCTTCCCGGTACGATTTAAGATCAACCTCCCTGTCTATCCAGATCAGTGTCTGCTGGCGGTTGTTTTTCAAACTGGCTTCCAGTTTATTATAGAATTTATCTTCTAATCCTGCAACAGCATAGAACCACGCCAGGGTCATATCAAAATAGCTGTCAGATAATAGTTTATCCTTAATGGTCTCAAACTTTTTCATCCCATTTTCCGGCTGGCCATCAAGGATCAGATAACCTGCCGTTACCAGCTGAATTTTTAATTTGGTCATACCAGTACTAAGGTTTTGCGCTTTTTTCAGAGATTTCAAAGCCTTCTCCATCTGATTGTCATTTTTTTGCATAATGGCTAACAGATAAAGCGTTGAAGAATTTTCCGGTACCATTGCCGCTGCCTGCTCCATATACAAGCGGGCCTGCCTGAAATCGTGCAAAGAACGAAAACATAAGGCCAGTTCAGTCAGCACATAGTATTGAAGTGATTCAGGTACTTCAGGCACTACCTGTTCCAGGAACCTGCGCTGCTCTTCATAATGGCCCGCCTTTTTTGCCTGTTCAGCCTTTCGCAGCATTTGATTGTAATCTGTATAATTTTCCTCAAATGTACCGTATTTTTTCCGGTCGATTTTATCTTTTAACAAGGCAATTTCTTTGGACGTCTCTGAAATCTGCTGCACGATCTCAATCCGCTGGCTTTGCTGATTCTGTGGTATCTCTGCAAGCTTGATCTTTTTTTCGTTCACATTACTCTCAAGTTTATTTTTCTGGGCGATCAAGAGTTCATTTTCCTGCTTGAGCAGTTCAAGGTACTTTGTCCAGATATGCTTTATTTTGGCGGAAAGGGCTACAGACTTCATATAGTCTGCAAACTGGATCCGGACATTGATATCTTTGTTCACCGCATGTTTCATGAATTTTTCCAAATACTCGAATTCCGCTTTTTTCTCCTGCAGATCAATTTCCCGCCTGGTCTTTTCTTCTTCAAGTTTAATCTGGTTACTCTGTATCTGATAATTTAATGCAAGCGAAATCAGCCCGATCACCACAGTGCCGAGCAAAAACTTTATCAACCCAAGCTTGAGCTTAAACCGTTCCAGGTCCTGCTCATTTGAAGGTATTTCATTGTGACTTTTCATAGGGACACCTCTTGTAATTATGATCTAATAAGGCCTTAACTAAAGTGCTATCCAGTTAAAGAGACGATAAAGCCCACTGTCTGACGAAATACAGATCCGTTTATCGCTTCCTGGGCTCAAATCTATTTTGCTGTATCGGTTTTAAAGTTATTGCATTTGCCGGAAAGATTTTTTTGATACAGCCGATGATTGACAGGGGGGTTACGTGTCATTAAATTTTAACGTACGTCGTGTCCGTTAAAAAACTCACATCACCATTTTTATGAAACCTATGGTCAGTGCAGTATTAAAAAAGCGGCAGGGAGATCAAAACTGACAAAACGGGCCACTGCCCTTACCTTCAGGCAAAGCTATGCTGCTCATTTGCTGGAAGCCAATTATGATATCAGAACGATGCAGGAACTTTTAGGGCATAGTAACAATAGAGCGACCATGATTTATACCCAGGTGAAGAAGTCGAAAACTGTGAAGGAAGCTGTAAGCCTTTTGGACTTGTGGGGAGACATTTAATACTAATTATTAATTTGCGCGCTGTTTTTATTTGATATTAACGATAGGTGTCAGAAACAATTTTTCGGCCACCTAAATGTTCACCAAAAAAATTCTCAATATTATTGTACATCTTGAACGAATTATGCCACCACCGAATATAATGCGATTCATTCGGAAATAGAATGTATTTAACGTCCCGGTTATTCTCTCTTAACACTTTTACCATAGTGTCTGCTTCGCTCCTGGGAACACGTTGATCTTTTGCACCCTGGACAATCAGCAAGGGTTTAGTAATTTTTTTTACCCGATAAAATGGTGATTTGGCTTTCATCATTTCCAGATCTTCGGGATTTTCAGGGTCCCCTACATATGTTTGCCATTTATACCAGATTTTATAATCATCGTTTTTAACATCCTTGGTTTTTAAGAATGTTTCAAGATTTGATATACCATTTACACTAACACCACAGGCAAATACATCCGGGCTGAAAGCAAGACCAGTCAATGAAGCATATCCTCCATAACTCCAACCACAAATTCCAATTTTGTTGGGATCGGCAATACCCTGATTCACTGCCCAATTTACACCATCAATTAAATCCGTATGCATTTTTGAGGCAAATTCACCCTTTGCAGCTTCCATAAATGATTTTCCATAGCCGGAAGATCCCCTGAAATTTATTTGTAGTACAACATATCCCCTGTTTGCAAAAAACTGTACAATCCGATTTACTCCCCAGAAGTCTCGATTCCAAGGCCCGCCATGAACCAATAGTACCATAGGCAAATTTTTGCCAGTCGTGCCAGTGGGTATTGTCAAGTAACCATTTATGGTCAATCCATCTCTGCTTTTATACGATATGGGTTCCATGGCAGAAAGTTTTTTCATAAACTCTGACGAAAATCGAGTGGCCAATAATTTTTTCTCTTTTGTTTCACGATTGTAGAAAAACCAGGATATGTTTGTGCTTGTATTAATCTTTACAGTGAATATTCGATTCTGATTATCTGAACTGTTAATATAAATCGAATTTTTAGCATCACTGTTAAAGGCATCAAACAGGTCTGCATAGCCCGAATCTAAAAGATAATATTTTTGATAATCTGGATATGAAATTGTTCTTACTGGCTCACCATTAATATCACTTATCCAGGCATATCTTATATCTGACGTAGGATCTTCAGAAATCAATTTCTGCCTTTTTGTTTCTAAATCCATTTCAATTAGACCAATACGATCTCTACCGATGTTGCTGAGAAGATATAAGGCATTTCTTTTTAGCGAAAAACCCTTTATTTTGACAAACTCATCTATGGTCCAATTCAGGATCGACTCCCAGACATCTGTACCTTTTTTCCTGACTTCCAAAGCTCTATTTTTAAAATCTTTCAGTATAATTCTAGCTCTTAATTCCCCTTTAAGATCAGTTGCCCATGAATAGACATTCCCTGGATTATTTGTAACCGGTTGTGGCTCATATTTGATAAACTCGATCGCTTTATCATGACTGAGGGAAGATGCCTGCCCTGAGATTTTTTTCAATTTCTTTATCTTTGCCTCTTCAATATTTAATTTAATCAAATCAACGGTTGATGTTTTGATAATCGTTTGAGCCCGTCCGAATTTCGTAAGAATGATATGGTCCGGGTCATTTTTTAATATCCTATGGATACTGTAGGAGTTATCTTTATCAGGTGTTAAATTTACAGCAACTTTTTTATGGTTTTCTGTATCAGCAGCATAGATATGCATTTGGTCAGGTATCTCTTCCCATATTGGATATAAAATGTGCCGGCTATCTTGAGCCCAGTAAAAATTATTGAAATGAATGATGCCTTTGACAAAATTATGATTCATAGATTTTGTATCTTCCTTATCAATCGTCTTGAAAAATATGGTTGTTTTTTTGTCCTTTTCCCCAAGCCAGGCAATTTTTTCCCCATCAGGTGAAACTTTAAAATTGGTATTATATTTAATATTCATAAACAAATCTTTTATACGAATCATTTTTGGGAGCTTTGCATCGACTAATGAAGGGTGTTTTGCGCCAAGTTTGCACCCCTGGATAAAAAACAATGACAATACGAAGCAGGCAGCAGTGAAACTGTTGTATAATTTTACTTTTTTCAAATCCAAATCCTTTCGTTCCATTCAAAATCTATTTACAACATCAATCTATGAACCACTTTCTTATCTCGGCTTTTGGTTGTGTCTGTGTTGTTTTCTGACCTCAAGCTGACATAGCTCCGCTTTTTCACTTTCTGCGGCGGGTGGAGAAAGAATCCATGAAAGAAAGCTCTTTTGGCCTTATATAAAATGTAGTAAAAAATTGCAATCAGTGAAAACCCGTATTTTTGAAAAAAATGAATTATCCAGTGCTTTTTAAAGAACGAATTTAAGAGACCGTGGTTGTTTTTATAGAATAAAAAGGATATGATTGTTTAAATATATTAGAGACACATCTAAATTATCACCTGCACCGACATTTTTATCAGTATTCGGCAGTTTAATACAAAAATTGTCACAATTCCTGTCTCTTTTTAAATAAACTGTCTGGTGGTAACGTCTCTTTTTTAAAGCAACCAGTGTCAAGTAGCTGTTTATACAGCATTTTAAAAATTTGGTATGCTTTTTGCTGATTATGTTATCAAACATTTGGAGGCAATATGAGCGCAAAAGATCTGGGAATATTTTTAGCGATTGTGGTCGTAATTATTATTGGACTTTTCATTTTTCAACAGAACAGACAAGGCAAAGACGATGTTTCCCACAGCATAGAACAATATAAGCGGATTATGAAAGTTGCAGAAAAAAGTAATTCAGCCGGCATGCTTAACATGGCAATGGCCATCAATAAATTTCAAAAAAAGAATGGACATTATCCAAAAAACCTGATGATGCTTCATCCGGAATTTATTCCATATAAGCCTTTTATTACAGATCTGGACTGGAACTATCATTTGAAGAATAAAACATATATGTTACAAAAGTCCCTGGCAGGACAATCCATTGTTGCCTCAACAGGGCCAGACTTAAAAGTCAGCACAGAAGAAAGCGGTTCGTCAGTTTCGAAGAAAATAGTTGTCGCGGCGAACACATCAAAAACTGCAAAGAGCCCATTAAAGAAGCCTGCTCCTAAACCCGATCAGGTGAAAAAAGTGTCACCTCAGGATTTAATGAAAATCAGTGCCCCAGTTAAAAAACCAGAAAAAAAGACAAAAGTTGTTCAGTCCAAACCGCCAAGTAATATTATTAAAAAAGGCTTAAACAAAAATGAAAAATACCTTTTGTCATTAAATAACTATGGATTATATATATGGAAAACCCCTGATGGAATTATTGGATTCAGCGATACGCAATATCCAGATGAAAAAAAATTATCAATTTTCAGAGATCAGAGCTGGATTGAATATATCAATCATACAGACATTCAGTAAAACGGTAATGGTGAGTCACGACTTTTAAAAGGGAATATTACGAAATGTCTATTCAAAACATCACAAAAGAAACAGTGGGAAATACTAATGGATTCAGCTTAATAGAACTCCTGATGGTCATTGCACTTATCTCCATATTATCAGCTTTTGCTATTTTTCATTTTTTCCCCATGAGACAAAAAGCACTTGATTCTATGGCTATTTCTGATGCGCGAAATATCGTTGACAGTGTGATTAACGCTGCAATGAACAATGAAGATGTTGACTATACAAAAGCAAACACAGGCGGCCCTGTAGGCAACGTAGACACGGGTGGAAATCCCAGGACGCCAATCTTTACTTTATCCCCTGGGGTTATGGCCATTATCGCGGGCGGAAGCAACCAGGCCCCGAACGGGAACAACACCATATTTAACGCAATTATATATCATGAAGGCGGCACAAGACAATATACCTGCTTTGTTAACGTCGATACAGGATTGACCCTGTCACCAGATTATTAATCTGCGGAAGGCCGGCCTCAAATACGCTAAAATTTTTTAATCCATTCAGGCAGATCTTTTCTCTATTCATCAATATCTCTTACAATCGTTAAAATCGTTTTGCCCGACATCATTGTGTATTATCCATGTCATACCGATTGCTGTAGAATTCTTCGTTTTGTAACGACGATCTATCGCAAACAGTTGAAAGGGTGCTGTTTTTAGTTGCCCTTTCCAAAAAAACCGCCAAACCCGTTATATTTCGCTTTGATTTATTGTTTTAAATAGGGTATGGATTATCTGTTTTATGTTTTAAACAACAAACTATGTTATGAAGAAGGATAAAGTCATGGCTTTTTGGAGAGACCCTCTCGATTCAGGTGACATACAAATAACCCGGGGTACTGTTCACATAATAAAAGAAAGGTGCAAAGGGTGCGGATATTGCATTGCCTTTTGTCCACGGAAGGTACTCCAGAGATCCAAAGACTTCAACAGTAACGGATACCATCCCCCTGCTGTCACTGGCGAAGAGTGCCTGGACTGCTCCTACTGCCAGCTTTTGTGTCCAGAATTTGCTATTTTTTCAGTAGAGAAAACTTAAATTTTATAATTTAACCATATGGAAAAAAGTATGAAACCAGCCGTTTTAACAGGTAAACATTTTATCAATGGAGATGTGGCATGCGCAGAAGGTGCCATAGCAGCAGGGTGCAAATTTTTTGGCGGGTATCCTATAACACCTGCTACTGAAGTTGCCGAACACATCTCTGATCGACTCCCGGATGTAAATGGCACCTTTATCCAGATGGAAGACGAAATTGCTGCCATGACATCCATACTCGGTGCTGCATGGACAGGGGTAAAAACCATGACCTCGACATCAGGTCCCGGTTTCAGCCGGATGATGGAAACCGTTGGTCTGGCCGTAGTGACAGAAACGCCCTGTGTCGTGGTGAATGTCCAGAGGGCAGGACCATCAACCGGACTGCCGACCCAGGGTGCTCAAGGGGATATGATGCAGGCCAAATGGGGGTCGCATGGTGATTATGAAATCATTGCCATTGCACCTTCCAGCCCACAGGAGATGTTTGATTTTACCATTACAGCGTTTAATTTAAGTGAAAAATATCGAACACCTGTATTTATCATGTCCGATGAAATTGTAGGACACATGAGCGAAAAAGTGGTGATCCCCAACGCATCGGAAATTAAAACCATTTCAAGAAAAAAACCCAAGGGTTCAAAAAAGAAATTCAAGCTGTATAAACCAGATGCAGACGGGGTAGCCCCAATGCCGGCCATTGGGGATGGATATAATGTTCATGTAACAGGATTAACGCATGATGAAAAAGGATATCCTGTCATGTCAATTGACACCCAGAAAGAGATGATGGACCGCATCCTCAATAAAATCAGACGCAATAAAGATGACATTATTATGACAGAACAATATCAGCTGGAGGATGCAGAAATTGTCATTGTGTCATATGGGGTGTCATCAAGAACCAGCTATACAGCAGTGGATATGGCAAGAGAAAAAGGCATAAAGGCAGGCCTTCTGAGACTGGTAACGGTTTGGCCTTTTCCAGATGAAATTATTCAAGAACTGGCAAAAAGAGTCAAAGGATTTATTACAGTTGAGATTAATTTGGGTCAGATATGCAGAGAAGTACAGCGATGTGCCGGCACCCATATCCCGACATACCTTGCCGGGCATGCAGGTGGCGCTGTGGTGCCGCCGGAAGATGTCCTTTCCATCATAAAGGAGAAATTTTAAATCATGACTGCAAAAGCTGCAAAACCCATACCCCATCCCATGGAAGACTTGATCCGGATGGACAGGATCCCCCATATCTGGTGTTCAGGCTGTGGCACCGGCTCTGTTTTTATGGCCTGCCTGTCTGCAATCAAACAGACGGGTATCCCGTATAATGAATTTTCCATGGTGTCTGGTATTGGATGTTCTGGAAGAGGTGCTGGGTATATAAATATTGATTCTTTTCACACGACCCATGGCCGTGCCATCCCCTTTGCTACAGGCATCAAAATGGCAAAACCGGATAACAATGTGATTGTGTTTTCCGGGGACGGCGATCTGTTTGCCATTGGCGGCAATCATTTTATCCATGCTGCGAGGCGGAACATGGATATTACCGTCATCTGTATCAACAATCTTATTTATGGCATGACCGGCGGGCAGGTAGCGGCGACAACTCCCCACAAGGCCAAATCGTCTACCACCGCTGCCGGAAACCCGGAAACGCCGTTTAATTTACCATTGCTGGCGTATGCATCCGGTGCCACCTTTGTTGCCAGATGGACCATGCTCCACTCAAGGGATGTCGCAGATGCAATTCAAATGGCACTTAACAATAAGGGATTCTCCTTTATTGAAGTTTTGTCTCCCTGCCCGATCAATTTTGGAAGACGGAACAAGGAAAAAGCGTTAGAGACCTTAAGGCTGTATCACGACAACACCATTATTAAAAACAATGCAGATCTTTCTGAATTGGATATCGATTTCAAACGTGGCGTAGTTCTTGGCAATTTTATCAACAAAGAAAAACCATCACATGATGAACAATATAATAAAATTTACCATGCCGAAGCCGGTTAATAAGAGTCAGGTGAAACTTTATGGTTAAAAACAAAAAGCAATCAAAACAGGAAATCATTGTGACCGGATTTGGCGGGCAGGGAATTGTTCTTGCCGGCCGGATTTTAGGAATGGCTGCTGCATTAAAAGATGATAAAGAAAGCACACTGGTTCAATCCTATGGTCCGGAATCAAGGGGCGGCGCCTGCTGTGCCCAGGTCGTCATTTCCGATGACGCGATCCAGTATCCCTATATTAATACGCCGGATATACTGGTATGTATGTCACAGGCTGCCTATTTAAAATATTATGAATCTGTTAAACCCGAAGGCTATCTTTTAACAGATAAAGATTTAGTAAAGCCTGTGAGTGACAGAGATTACTTTTCTATCCCTTCAACAAGAATGGCAGAAGAGCTTGGCAGAAAAATGATGGCCAATATCATTATGCTCGGTTTTACAACAGCAGTCACAGATCTTGTGAGTAAAAAAGCTGCCGTCTATGCTGTTACTTCGTCTGTACCAAAGGGAACAGAAGAAATGAACACAAAAGCCTTTAATAAAGGATATGATTACGGAAAATCTCTGCTCAAAGGCAGAGCTCAAAAAGCATCTGGTAAAAAGAGGGTCACAGCATGAAACGGATAAAGGACCGGCTCTCAAGAGTCATGATTATTGGTGCCACACCAGCAGGAATATTTGCTGCAAACAAACTTGGGGAACTTGAAATCCCAGTAACCCTGGTTGACAATGATCCAGACCTTGATAAAAAATTATCTGATAAAAAATATACCCTGAAATCAGGCATGCCTTTAAACCATGCCCACCGGCCCGGGCTGATAAGGATTTTAAGAAACCCTGATATCCGCTGCATTCTTCCGGCCACTGTGGATTCCATACCGCATAATATGCAGGGGTTCAGGGTAAAACTCACCCAGCATCAAACCTTTTTAGATCCGGACAAATGCACGCTTTGCGGTAATTGTATTACTGCCTGCCCTGTAGAAATAAATGAGGGTAAAAAAGCGATTTTTGCCCATAGCAGGCAAAGCCTGCCAGGCCGCCCTGTGATCGACAAAAGAAACCAGCCGCTCTGCAAAGACGCCTGTCCGCTTGGAGTGAATGTTCAAGGGTATATGGCCCTTGCAAAAGAAAAAAAATATGAACAGGCATTGGACCTGATCCGGGAAAAGAATATTCTGCCCGGTATCTGCGGAAGAATCTGCACCCATCCCTGCGAAGATCAGTGCCGAAGAGGCGAATTAGACGGTGCTGTGTCTATTCGGTCAGTCAAACGGTTCCTGGCTGATTCTCAAGCCGATGCCGCAGACCGCACCCCCCAGATCTCCTCTGAATTGAAAAATAAAAAATTTGCTGTTGCAGGATCCGGGCCGGCAGGCCTTGCCGCTGCATGGGAGCTTGCAAAAAAAGGGGCCAGGGTCACGATATTTGAAAAAGAAAAAATGGCAGGTGGTCTGCTTCGCTATGGAATTGGCCCTCACAGGCTGCCGAGGAGTATCCTGGATCGTGAACTTGCATTTATTCAGCTGTTTAATGTGGAGATAAAAACATCATGCCCAGTCGATTTAACAGGCCCAGGGCTGAAAAAGCTCAGAAAAGAGTATAATGGAATCATTGTATCGACCGGGTCCTGGAAAGACAGGAAACTTGGGATTCCAGGGGAAGACCTTGAGGGTGTTGACGGCTGCATTTCTTTTTTAAAAAATTATTACGACGGCAGGATTAAAAAGGTAAAAAAGACGGCGGCAGTTATTGGCGACGGCAATGCTGCATTTGATCTGGCCAGGGTGTTAAGACGGACAGGGGCTGAAGTCACCCTCATTTCATGGTTTGCTAAAGACAATATACCGGCTGACAAGGAAGAGGTTGACGGTGCTTTAAATGAGGGTGTTACAATTATCGACAATACCAGTGTGGTTGAGTTTGCTGGAAAAAACAACGTCCTTACATACCTGAAATGCAAATCAACCAGGCCTGGAAAGACACCTGACAAAAACGGGGTGACCTGGCCTGAAATTATAAAGAACTCCCCTGTATTAAATCTAAAATTTGACCAGGCATATATGGCGATTGGCCAGGCAGGTGCACTGGCACCAACCAATGGCAAAAAAGGATTTGCTGTGACTGCCGGCGGATATATTGAAACCAGCAGCCATGCCACTGGCATCAAAAACATCTTTGCTGCCGGTGATGCCGCAACAGGACCGTCTACTGTGGTTCATGCCATGGCCCAGGGCCAACAGGCTGCCAAAGAGATGATGTATCAATTATGCGGCATTGAAAAAGATGCTGGCCAAAAAACGATTCGACCTTTAAACAGGGACTTTGACCCCGTTGCAAAGGATACTCCGGTCCAGGGGAGGGCGTCTATGCCGATTGCCATACCCCAGTCCTTAACTCAAAATTTTTCTGAGATTGCAACCGGACTTTCTGAGGATCAGGTGTGTCTTGAAGCTGGACGGTGTCTTCAATGCGGCAGCTGTTCCGAGTGCCTGGTCTGCCTGGACATCTGCCAGGCAAAGGCAGTCAATCACCATGATACGGAAAAGCAAATGATCGAACATACCGGTGTTCTGATCCTGGCTGATCCTGACATGGTTCCCCATCCAGTGAAGGGCGTTGACATTATCAGGGCTTATGGCCCAAAGAAAATACGTTCAGAAACCAATGCCATGATCATAAGAGGGTTTGCAGCTGCTGCCCGGGCCATGGCATTATTAAAAGACCCCTCCAGAATTCAAAAAGGTCATGGTGTTTACTCATCGACACATAATCCTGCTCTTCATTCATCTGATATCCGGCTGGGTGTCTTTGTGTGCAGATGCAACAATTCACTTGGATGGGAAAACAGCATGGATGACTTCTTAAATAGACTCCAGGAGGAAGAATGCATTGTTCATGTCCAGACCATTGATTCTGCCTGTATTAATAAAGGTATTTCTTCCATCATAAAAACAATTCGAAGCAAATCCATCAACCGGATTGTTCTTGCATCCTGTGTGTGCTGTCCGCTGAATCTGGTGTGTACTTCCTGCACTGACCAGAGAAGCAGGCTTAAACATGATTTGTTTACAGCGACTGGCATCAGCCGATCCATGATTGAAACCTGCAACATCCGCGGAGAAGCCCTCAACCTTCTGGCAAAAGACCCAATACAGGCAATGGAACGGTTTAGAGGTCTTTTGATCCGCTCTGTTAAACGGGCTCAGAATTTAAAATTGTTTAACACACCAGATAGAAATTACAATTTTACTACCGGTATTATTGGTGAGTCTGAAGCATCTGTTACCAGTGCCATGATGCTGGCGGAAACCGGTGCCGAAGTGATGATGTTTGGATCGGCTGTCAAACCGCTGAAAAATGCACCAGACCATCCCAATATCCAGGCATTTTCAGGGTCTCAAATTACCAGGATGTCCGGAACTTTGGGAGATTTTCATCTCACTGCCCTTATGGCAGGAGAAGAACACACTTTTAACGTGGGAGCAGTCATCCTTGAGGATAAATTACTGAAAACCATCAGGCATATTCACCAGGAAGGCCTGCCTGACAAAACAGTATTAACGGCCATGCAGAAAAAAGATGTAACCGGCAGACCTTTTATGCTGCCCGGCATGACATCCATCTCCGGCCTGTTTTTATCAAATCCACCCGGCATCAGTGTTTCCAATACTCAGAAAGGAGCCGCAGCAGCCATCCAGGTTGCCGCCATCATGCCCAGGAAACCAAGACAAAGCAAAGGGTACATCGTCATGGTAGACGGACAATTGTGCAGGGGCTGCGGCCGCTGTATCGATGAATGTCCATATCAGGCAATTACCATGAACAAAAACACCTTAGGGGGATGGACTGCATCTGTTGATGAAGCTTTTTGCAAAGGATGCGGCAACTGTATTGCTGTGTGTCCCACCAATGCGGTTGACAGCCCGTACAGGGATCATGTGTTCCTGGAGCAGGGACTTGAGGAGATACTCGTATAATGGAAAATTTCAAAATCATACTTTTTTTATGTAACTGGAGTCCTCATGCTGCATTCCAGAAGCTTCAGGACGCTGACCATGACATCCCTGCTGAAATCAATATGATCCGGATCCCCTGTACGGGACGGATCAGCAAGGCACTGTTGTTTAAAGCATTTGAAATGGGGGCTGACGGCGTGGCATTAGCGGGTTGTGCACCAGGCACCTGTCGATATGGAAGCGGGACAGAAAATGCAATTAAAAACACCCAGGCCACCCGGGATATTTTAGACATCATGGGGCTTGGCCGTGACCGGATGCGTCTTGCAACCTTTCTGCCGGATGAAACCGGCCAGATGCATGACTTTCTATCTGCATTTACTTCAGATTTAAAGGCGATGGGCAAAAGCCCGATTCAAGGGACTCGATCTGCAGCAGCAATTGAAGATCCCCAAAAGGCCATTGAAAATATCATTGCTGAATACGGGGCCTATGATTGCCAGGACTGCGGGAAATGTACCTCCTCCTGCCCTCTGGCACTAAGTGGCAAAGATTTTTCCCCCAGGGCCATTGTAACGTCTCTTATTGACGGTGACATTTCCTCTGAAGCCATTAAAGAAAACATATGGTCTTGTCTAACCTGCGGGGTATGTTACAACCGGTGTCCTTCTGAAGTTAATTTTCCTGAACTCATCCAAAAGGTTCGTGCCCATACAAACAGAGATATCGCAGGGCAGAATCGATTAACCCACGGCGGTTTTTTTCAATCGCTCATGCGGGCCATGACAAATGAAAATATCAGGCAGAAACGATGGAAAAATCTTCCAGAAGAAATCAACACCAGTAAAAAAAGCAAAACCCTTTTCCATGGCGGCTGTACACCTTATTTTGATATTTTCTTCAGAAACCACCATAAAATAGAAAATTCAGATATCCTGGAAAACGCATTAAAACTGCTCAATTTTTTCGATGTAACGCCTGCTGTCCTTGAAAATGAAAGATGCTGCGGCCATGACCTTCTGTGGTCAGGCGACAGGGATAATTTTCTTAGACTTGCAAAACTCAACCAGGAAATTTTAAACAGTGCTGGTATTGAAGAAATGATTACGGCCTGTCCTGAATGCTATAAAACCTTTGCCCATGATTATCCGGCAAACGGGATTGATCTTGCTTTCAAGGTTACCCATTTATACGAATTCCTGGAAAATGAAATCGATAAAGCCGCGGTTACGTTTGACGGTCCTAAAGGACGGTTTACTTTTCAAGACTCGTGCCGTTTAAATGGCCTTGAAGAAATAAGGCACCTGCCAAGAAAATTGATCAGCCGTTTTGCATCTGACAATTTTATTGAAATGCAGGACATAAAAGACGGCGCCCTTTGCTGCGGCAACAATGCCTGGACTGGATGTGATGCGTACAGCAAGGCTTTGCAGGTCAAACGGATTAACCAGGCTAAAAAAACAAATAGTGATTTTATGATCACAGCCTGCCCAAAATGCCGTATCCATATGGGATGTGCCATGGAAGATCCTTTTGAAGGCGGGAAACTGAAAATGGAATTAACAGATTTAACCAATATTATTGCAGAACATATTTGCTGGGAATAAAGGAAGGCAAAATGAAAACAAGTGTAATGGAACGGCCGTCAGCAACTGCTGCAGATGAAGCCAGAATTGGTGTTTTTGTCTGCCAGTGCGGCATGAATATCGGTCAGACAGTGGATTGCAAAAAAGTCGCCCGGACAGTCTCAGGCTTAAGTGATGTCAAAGTGTCAAAAGATATTACTTATGCATGTTCAGAGCCCGGGCAAATGGAAATCAGAAATGATATTGAAGAAAACAACCTGAATCGCGTTGTCATCGCGTCCTGTTCCCCGAGACTCCATGAGCCGACCTTTAGAAATATGATGAAGGAAGCAGGACTCAACCCCTTTGTTCTTGAAATGGCAAATTTAAGAGAACAGTGTTCCTGGGTCCACATGAATGAACCTGATGCAGCGACTTCAAAATCGATTGATCTTGTCCAGATGGCCATAGAAAGGGCTCGACTCCTGACACCGCTGACGGAAGAAACCCTTGCCTTAACTAAAAAGACCCTTGTAATCGGCGGCGGTATCTCAGGTATTCAGACTGCTCTTGACCTTGCAGACAGCGGTTATCAGGTGACCCTTGTTGAAAAAAGTCCTTCCATAGGAGGGCTCATGGCAAGACTGGATAAAACCTTTCCAACCATGGACTGTTCGATCTGAATCCTGGGTCCTAAAATGACGGATGCCGGTCGGCATCCAAACATCACGCTCCACACACTCAGTGAAATTGCAGATGTCTCAGGTTATGTCGGTAATTTTAAAGTGAGGATTATTAAAAAAGCAAAATATGTTGATGAAAATGAATGTACCTCTTGCGGCGACTGTGTGGCTGCATGTCCTGTTGTTTTCCCGGATGAATTCAATGAGGGACTTTCTTCCAGAAAAGCGATTTATATTCCTTTTCCGCAGGCGGTTCCATCTTCCTATGTGATCAATATGGATGAATGCATGGGACGCGGATGTTCAAAATGCCTGGAGGCCTGTGAAAAAAAATGCATCCATTTTCATATGTCTGATCAGGAAATTATTGAAGAAGTGGGATCTATTGTCGTGGCAACCGGACTTGACCCTTATGATCCCAAACCCATGGACGAATATGGTTATACCCGGTATGAAAATGTGCTGACCAGCCTGGAATTTGAACGCCTGGTCAATGCAGGTGGACCAACCAGGGGAGAACTGATCCGGCCGACAGACAGAAACCATCCCAAGTCCATCGGCTTTATCCAGTGTGTGGGGTCACGCTCAAAAAGAAAGGGAGGGGAATTCTGCTCCAATGTGTGCTGCATGAATACCATAAAGAGCACGCTTGTGTTAAAAGAGCATTATCCTGACATTGAGATCACTGTCTTCTATATTGATATCCGCGCCTTTGGCAAGGGATTTGAAGATCTCTATGCAAGAAGCAGGCGGCTGGGGGTAAAATATGTCAGAGGCCTTCCTGGTTCTGTGGAAGAATTACCAGACAAGTCCATGAAGGTTGCAGTAGAAAATACAGCCACCGGCAAAATCCAGTTCCATGAACTTGATATGCTGGTTTTAGCCATTGGCATGCAGCCCTCTTCCGGTACTCAAAAACTCCAGGAAATGCTGGGGTTGCAACTGACACCAGATGGTTATTATTTAGAAGCCCATCCAAAACTTCAACCTGTGGATGCCGCAACCCGGGGGATTTTCTTTGCCGGATGTGCAGAAGGACCTAAAGACATTAAAGAAAGCGTTACCCAGGGAACCGCTGCTGCCGGGCGGGCGGCAAGACTGATGCACAGGGGTATGATCACCACAGAACCCATCACTTCGGAAATCATTGAAGCGCATTGCAATTCCTGCGGAAGATGCGCAAAGGTCTGCCCGTATAATGCCATTACAGTTGATGTAAAGAAGAAAACACCTGCCAAAGTCAATACCGCGGCGTGTGCCGGATGCGGAACCTGTGGCGCAGAATGTAAATTTGGCGCCATTACCATGAACCATTTTACTGATGAACAGATTAACTGCCAGACAGATGCGCTTCTGGCCCATAATGCCAAGGAAAAAATCCTGACCTTTGCCTGTAATTGGTGCTCATATGCAGGTGCGGATTATGCCGGGGTTTCCCGCCTTCAATATCCGCCGAATGTCAGGCTCATCAGAACGATGTGTTCTGGCCGTGTGGATTAAAAATTTATCTGGCACGCCTTTAAAAAGGGGGCACCGGTTGTGCTTGTGAGCGGATGCCATATTGGAGACTGTCATTACATTGATGCCAATCACTGGACAGAAAAGCGGGTGGCAAAGGTTCACAAAAAAATGGAAAAGCTTGGCATAAGAAAAGACAGGCTTCAGCTGGAATGGATCTCTGCGGCTGAAGGCGTCCGTTTTGCAAAGGTCATGGCAGATATGGAAGCGTTGCGTGCAGGTGTGTCTGAAAAGGAGATAGAAGACAGTATCGCAATATTGAATAAACTGTAGCAATCTTGCGTCAGGTCATGAAAAACGCCTGATAGATTTACTGGCGGATGTTGTCCTGTCGGAAGAGCAGTTCCAAAATAGCTGCATGGTCAGATAATGGTCTGATGGTGCAAGCCTGAACCATATATCATGACATTGTTTCAAAAAAAGCCTGAAATCAAGATCGAATTAAAACAGCTTTAGATTCATGGTCACTATAGCGTCCACCCGGAACGTACGGGTTAAACATATGGACTGTTTTTGCTTCCTGATCAACTTCTATTATCGTATGCGTATAATAGGAAAACCACACACCGATTCCATTGTTTAGATTATCCTTTATATCTGCATAATAGGCATGCGTTGCAACATTAAACCCATGATTGCTGCGGTCGTCCAGGCGATCTATTTTATCATACAGATCTTTTTGATTCTCTATTTTAATCCACCCTTTGCCTGTTAATGTATATGTTTTATCAATGCCGATTACCGCATAAGGCAACCGTGACCGACCAATATAATAGTATTCATAATCCTTTATTAATTGTTTGTTCCTATAGGCTTCATTGAGCTGGACATTTCTCACCAATGACCCATACTTGCTATTACATGATACTAACAAAACCAGGCATAGGGTAATCATTACGCCGGCTGTTTTTATCATTTTTTTTGATTTTATATTATCCATTTCCGCCCTCTATGGTTAATTGATTTTTCATTTATCAGCACCTTACAGATATTCTATGTAAATGAAAATCTGATTGTGCTCTTTACAATTTGTAAGAATCATTACCGGTGGTGTCAATATACTTAATTATAGTGATTGCCAGTAAGCGTCTCGTTTTGTAAAGATGATTTATCTTAAATAATTGAAGGCGGTGTAGCTGGAATGATGCAACATCATCATTTCAGCAGTCCGGGACCAGTCTTTTCTGAGAAGATGAGTTATTTATCTCATTTGATTCAGGTATTTTATTTCCCGGATCCACTGTCACGGTCACAGAATCTGTCTCTTCAAGTATGATAGCTGATGTATAGATGACTCTGCCCATAGGGTTTTTGAGGTTTTTTCCCGGATCGATCTGTGAAAATCTCAACGTTGCAACTGTTGAACTGCCGATTTTTATCCTTACCTTTCCCACCTGGAAATACTTTTCTGATATGCTTTTTTTGTGAACATTTTTAACTGTAAATTTAATTTTACAGCCAGGCGCCAGTACTATATTTTTTATAATAAAATCCGGTTTTGAATAGTCAGGTGCTGTATCGTATTTTTTCTTTATTACTTTCTTGTGATAGTCAGGGGTGGTTACTTTTTTTACTTTTGTGCTGTCTGCAGATTTTGCTGAAGCTGACAGAGCAAAAAATGAGATTAAAAACATTAGAATTACTAAACTATAAATCATTTTCTTCATAATAAATCCTTTATTTTTTCTGGTTTTATTCTTTTCTCTATAATATTTTCCAGATCATAGTTGCATTTCAATTAATGAGGTGCATTCATTCTCGGCCCTAGAACTTCTTCTCTATCGACTGGCACATCGGCTTCTCTGTCTGTTATAATGTTTTCTGTTTCTATCGTGAATGTATAATCCTGTCCTAAGGGTGTTATTGCTGAGATAGATGGTCGGTATATCTTTATATAATACGTTTCGGAATGAGTACGATTACCATAGGCACCTCCCTCAATATACGGGACAACCGTTGTCTCCCAAGGGTATACAGCACTACTCCGTATTAAATGACTATCGCCGCAGGCTCTTTCAAAAATATCAAATCTAAAATCACTGACGTGCCGTTCCAATCTAAATTTGATTCTAATATTAGGGTTCCAATCATAGTATTCTCTGCCAGATGGACTTCTTTTCGGTTCATCAGCCCGCCTCATTGAATCAAAAACTCGTAATCTAAAATAATCAGATTCTCCAGTAGGTACAATATTTGAAGTAACATTTATTGTTCCTATATCTCGAATTTCTCCTAGATAAACTGCATCCGTGCATGTATCACCCCTGTCTAATCTGTCATAAAGATCTTCGCGTGTTTCACATCCGTTGTTATAGTCATCGTCCAGGTTCCAATACCGTTCATTGCATCTAAAAATTGTGCAGCCCCTTTCTCCGCCACACCCGTACTCGGCAGCATTTGGGGGCAGAGAACCGCACAATTCCACAAGTGTTCCATCATAATTGTCGATCCTTATATCGCAGTTATCATCCACACCATTACAGATGTCGTGTGCTGACGGATGGATTGACGGATCATTGTCATTGCAGTCTCCACCTTGAGTGGCGGTAAAATTATTTTCCAGGTCAGGGCCGCACAGGCAATATTCTCTCAAAGAATTCCCATACCCATCCCCATCAACGTCTTGATAATAGGACGTACAGCCTTCGGTTCCCTGCCTATTTTCTCCTTGAAGACCACAATCATCACGATAAGGTGTATTACAACGCTCTATCGCACCTGGGAATACTTCCGGCCGGGTATCATCACAATCTAACCATCCTTGATTCAAAACCGTGTACGGTGCTTCTGGTTCGCACAGGCATTTTACATCCATTACCCCATAACCGTCTCCATCTTCATCCTTTCTATACAAGGTACAGCCTTGAGATCCCTCCTCATCTACCTGGCCGTCACAATCCTCGTCACCGCCGCCGCAGCTTTCAGTTCCAGGCCTTACAAACCCCTCACATGTAGGATTTTCAATTCCATTGATGCATTGTCTGAATCCCTCCTGACAGTCTCCTATGCCCCGGTACATATCAGGATAGGGAAAACAGGGGATTTGACTGTCAATCTCTCCATCACAATTGTTGTCTTCCCCATTGCATCTTAATTCAGCACCGGGATATATGTTTTCATTTGCATCGTTACAATCGTTCCCGAGAGAACAATCCTGACCATACCCGTCATTATCCTCATCAATGCATGAACCACAATCATCCCAATGCATAGGGCTTCTTTCATTACAATCCGGACCAGCACAATCCAGGCTGCTCCCATACCCGTCCCCATCTTTATCTGCACAGCACAAACCTTGTGTCTGGATATTAGATGCTGGCGCCCATTGAAGACCTCTTTGCTCACATGCAGCACGATAGCTTATTTGTAAATCTCCATCCACACAACAATATCCCTCTTCACCAAGGGGTTCATCTGTTCCGGGTGTCGAGACTGGAGTAGATTCCTGTGATGAATGATTGTTTGTATTTAAATTGGAGTCAAGCGTATCACCATTCACACGTTCAGGCAATCTCTGTCTACTGCTCCCTTGGTCTGGTTTGCCTTTCAGTTTTTTTTCGTCAGGTCGTTTAACCTCAAGAGTACCCACCCACACTTTTTGTGATGCTATTCCAGACAGCCACACTTTTAGTTTCGCCGTTTCCTTCAAGACCTTCCCTGTATTGAAATCAACGCCCTGGATAAAAGATGTAAATTTTGGATCTACCTTCTCAAGAGGCCATGTCCACTTTTTTGTTTCATGCTGGGCGCTGATATGAAGTTTTGCTTTCTTATAGACCTGTTTTGAAAATTCATTTTGTTCTAAATTTTTCAATTCAACATGAAGTCTGCGGGTACTAGAAGAAATGTATACTTTTTTAATATCTAATTTGGAAGCTCTTTTTTTCTCCAGATCAAGGCCGATCGTCCCTTTCCACAGTCCATTATTCGGAACCCCCGAGATCCAGATTTTCACCTGGCTTCTTGATGAAAGCTTTTTTCCCGAATCAAAATCAATACTATTTGGAAAGACTTTACTTTTTTTGGACAGCTGGGACACAGGCCAGGTCAGTAAAATTTTTTCTGCTTCCAAACCCATATGAAGCATTCCGCCTTTCATATCATTGACTGAAAATTTCTCTTTCGCAGCAATGACAATGTGAACCGTTTGTGTCCTGTTGTGGATATAAACTTTTTTGATAAGCAGCAAAGGTCTCTTTCTGTCTTTTATGTTTTCTTTAGATATTTTTTTATCAAGCGACGAAGCTGACAGATTTGGTATATTGGTTGTGATCACAAAAAATAAAATTACTAGTAAAGGTATTTTCCTGGAAAACATTTACGATCTCCATATTGGGGAATTATAATTTTAAATTTGATCCAAATTCAGGTTACTGATTTTAGTGTGTATCAATGAAATACAACCAAAGCAAGCAGGAATTTAAAATATAAAAAATTTAATGTTTAATTCAAGAAGGTGGGAATGTTAAGTCCTTTTTACAGGGACTAATTAAAAAAAATACCCCTGAAAAATTTTCTCATTATCCAGGGGTATTTTATGATTTAGGCGATATTATCTGAAACCAGTTCAGCGATATCTTTTGTTTTGATTTCTTCGTCTTTATCCAGTTCTTTCATGCCGTCTTCAATCATTGTAAGGCAGAACGGGCACCCAACGGTCACTGTTTCAGCGCCCTTATTTACGATTTCTTCTGATCGTTCTACATTAATTCGTTTGCCAATGGTCTCTTCCATCCACATTCTACCACCACCGGCACCGCAGCAAAAACTTTCCTGACCAGACCGGTCAAGTTCCGTCAGTCCTTCCTTTGAAATGGTATTTAAAATTGATCTGGGCTGATCATATACTGAATTATAACGGCCCAGGTAGCAGGGGTCATGATAGGTAAGACGTCCTTCCAATGATTGGGTTAATGTGATTTTACCCTGTTTTACAAGCTGGTCAATAAAGTCTGCATGATGGATGACGTCATAATTACCCCCCATTTGAGGATATTCATGTTTCAGCGTATTCAGGCAATGGGGGCAGGCGGTAATTATTTTTTTAACATTGTAATTATTCAATGTATCAATGTTTTCCTCTGCCATCATCTGGTACATCATTTCATTGCCCGCACGCCTGGCAAAATCACCCGTGCATTTTTCTTCTGTTCCTAAAATGGCGAAACTGACATTTGCTTTCTGAAGAATTTTTACCACTGCTGTGGACACCTTTTTGGTCCGATCATCAAATGACCCTGCACATCCAACCCATAACAGGTATTCCACATCAGCGTCTTCTGACATGGTCTTGACATTGAGCCCTTCTGCCCAGTCTGCCCGTTTATCATATCCGATTCCCCAGGGGTTGCCATTTCTTTCAAGACCTTTGAGTGCTGCATTCAACTCTTTTGGATAGGCTTCTGCCATTAAGGTCTGCCCCTGTCTCATGCCGACAATACGGGGAACATGTTCAATGGTGACGGGACACACCTCTTCACAAGCGCGGCAGGTTGTGCATGCCCAAAGGGTGTCTTCTTCAATCACCTCACCCACCAGCTGTTTTTCACTATTGAGTTCCATCATCGCTGCTTTGATTTTCTCATTTTTTTCTTCATCATCTGTCAGTGTTGCTGCCAGTTGTTTTCTTAAAATGATCTTGTCTGCGTTTGCAGACATTTCTGCTTTCAGTGAATCATTGAAATCTTTAAGATTTAATGGTTTATCTGTGGTATATGTCGGGCACACCTCCTTGCACCTGCCGCATTCTGTGCAGGTATACAAATCCAGCCCCTGCTTCCAATCCAGTTGATGGATGTGATTAATCCCTAAAGACTCATCTTCCCAGACAGACTCATCTTCCAGATCCAGCACCTTTGTTTTTTCATGGGGATATCCCATAGATTTCAAGAATACATTGGGTAAAGAGGTAATTACATGAAAATGTTTACCCAATGGCAGGAAATTCAAAAATGTTAACTGGGTAATAATATGAGTCCAGAACATAAATGGCACAAGTGTTTTCGTTCCTTCTAGACTCATACCAGATACCAATTTACCTGCCAGAACGGAAACAGGTGTCCAGGAAAATTCAACACCAAACGTTGGGTTGTTAAAGAAATGGAGGTGATCCGGATTCCCATAAAGCGCTACCAGATTGTAACGGGCACCATCATAAACAAGGTCAGAAATCATTAAAATCCCGATCATGCCCAATACAAAATATGCTTCCCATGTGTTGTGAAGGCGGTCTGGTTTTAAAACAGCCCTGCGGTAAACAGCATAAAGTACCATTAAAAGCACAATGCCTTCCATAACATCTTTTAAGGCCATATACAGATATCCCAGTATGGAGCTTTCTCCAAACAGCGGCAGCTGAAATCCGGATACAAACCCTTCACCATATAAGTTCAGGCTTCGGATCAAAAGAATGCAGAATCCCCAGAAAATTAAAGCATGCATGATCCCTGATGCCCACTCTTTTTTTCTGCCGACCAGCCGTTTCTGGCCGATCGCAATAACAGCTAAATTCTTCAGCCGTTCCAATATATTGTCAAACCGGTTTGCAGGCTCAAGCGCGAGAAGCAGTTTAAGTTTAAAATACATTGTGTGGCAGAAAATTGCCAACCCAACAATAAGGAGTAATGACATGAAAACGGGGCTCATAATTAACCTCTAACTTTCTTAATCTCTTCCCTGAGAATTGGAACAACTTCAAAAAGATCACCAACAATACCGTAATCCGCCACATTAAAAATAGGGGCTTCAGGATCTTTGTTTACTGCCAGGATTGTTTTTGAACCGTT
>CAYFKW010000018.1:24383-57630 GCA_964343845.1 uncultured Desulfobacula sp.
ACCTGCCAGATGCTGTATTGCACCTGAAATACCAAAAGCCATGTATAAGGATGGGGCTACAATTTTTCCAGTTTGCCCAACCTGTTTGTTATGGGCCATAAATCCGCCATCCACCATGGCACGAGATGAGCCAAACCCTGCAGCAAGATCATCTGCCAGGCCTTTAACCAGATCGATTCCTGCCTGATCTTTCGCACCACGGCCCACAGAAACAACGATGTCGGCATCTGCCAGGTCAATCTCACCGCTGGCATCAGAAACCAGCTCTTTAATGACCGCTTTTAAATCTGCTTCAGGCGCAGAAAGCTTAATGACATTTTCTGTGCCGGAAATACTTTCATCTGCTTCAAAAGCACCTGCTCTGACGACTGCAACAAGGCGTTCGGTATTAACCTTTACTTTTTGCAGCACTTTATTTGCAATTGCCGGTCTTGTGGCTGTGATCTGGTTGCCGTCAACGGCTACATCTGTAATTTCTGTTGCACAAGCTGCTTCAAGCTGTGCAGCAACTCTTGGGGCGCAGGCTTTACCACTTTCTGAAAAACCAAACCAGATTAAATCGGCACCAAACTGATTGGCGGCATCTGCAACGCAAGAGGCATAAGGTCCTGCTGAAAAAAGCTCAAGGCTTGCATCATCTGCAATGTACTGAGTATCTGATCCTGCATTGGCAAGATCCGGTACTAACGATTGAATGCCTGACCCAACCGCCACAACAGCAGCTTCTGCACCAAGGGCTTTGGCTTTTGTTAAAAGTTCAGATGTACTGCCTTTTAATTCTCCCTGTTTGATATCTGCAACTACGAGTATTTTAGTCATAATAAAAGTTTCCTTATGTAAAATCGGGATTGTATCCTAAGTTATTGATTATAAAACCTTTGCTTCATTGGCCAGGAGATCAACAACCTTGGCTGTTATTTCTGCTGCATCGCCTTCAAATTTCTGTCCTGCCTGACGGGTTTCCGATTCCATAAATTCTGCGACTTCTGATTTCAGTGCTGTTCCGCCAACCGCTTCATAGGATGTTCCCAATCCTGCTAAATCCATGGTCTGGATTTTCTTTTTCTTTGCCATCATGATGCCGCGCATGGCTGGCAGCCGGGGCTCATTGATACTGTCACTGACTGTGATAACTGCAGGCAAAGCAACCTCTATAATTTCGGTTCCAGCATCTCCCAGACGGGATACTTTTATAGTTGAATCGTCTTTCACATCGATGCTGATGACATTACTGACACAGCCAATTCCTAAAAATTCTGCCAGCAGAATCCCTGTCTGCCCACTATCTGTATCCTGCGCCTGCTTGCCTGTAATAACAAGATCATACTCTCCTTGTTCGTAAACTTTCTGCAAAACTTTTGCAAAAACAAAAGCATCTGCTTTTTCAAGTGCCGGGTCATCAATGTGAATGCCGTTATCAATTCCCATGGCATAACATTTTCGGATCATATCCGTATTATCACCACCACCAATGCTGACAAGTGTTGTTTCTGCTCCGTTGTTCTCTTTTAATTGGACAGTGGCTTCCACGGCATTTTCATCCCAGGCGTTGATTACATATTGGAGCCCGTCTTCAACAATGGCCCCGCCATCAACACGGATGGTCAATTCCACATCTACTACTTTTTTTGCGGTTGCGAGAATTTTCAATTTATCCTCCTCTTTATTGTATTATTTTTAATATTCAAAAGCTTATGAAATATCTGGATTTTTAATCCTGTGTTCTCCACAGAGTATGTTGAGTTTTGATCTATCAAAAACACAGGCCAACGTCATATTAAGTGATTTAGCCATTTCCACGGCAAGCGCTGTCGGTCTTGATTTGCTGATGATCATGGGGATCTTTGCTCTTGCCGCTTTCTGAACCAGTTCATAACTGATTCTGGAAGACATTACCACAATGCGTGCCTTACCAAGCTTCTGCTGCATGAAAGATTTTCCAATGGCTTTATCAAGCGCATTGTGGCGCCCCACATCTTCTGCAAAGGACAATACGTTGAACCCGCCATCAATCAATAATGCAGCATGCGATCCGCGGGTTCTAATATAATAATTCTGTTTATCAGATAATTTTTCAGCGCAGCCAAATACCTGAAGAATATCTACCTCAAACCCATTTTGTGCGGGTGTCAATACCTGATTCAGGTCTTCGATCATTTTTTTACCGCAGATCCCGCAGCTGGTCTGGCTTACATATGTCTGGCGGTTTAAAAGATTCTGTATCCGTTTTCTGCGCTCAGGTTTTAGCCATATATCAATAACATTGGCATCCAGGTTTTCATCATATCCAATGGTCTCAAAATCTCCAAGGGAATCAATAATGCCCTCTCCTAAAAACAGTCCTGCAGCATGAAACACTTCTTCTCCAGGTGTTCTCATCACAACTGAATACGGTTTTTCTTCTACATAAATGGATAGCGGCTCTTCTCCGATCAGTTCCAGAGATTTGGGATGACAGCCCTCTTTTTCACATCTAAGCGCTTGATAAGATTTTGTATTATTCCCTGGGCTCAATGTCTCCTTTTTCCTTTTTTATATGTCCTGGCATTTAAAAAAGTCAAAGCCAGAACCCTTGAAATTAAATTTTTCAAACCTTTTCTAATTTAACTGCACAAACCTTTAATTCCGGAATTTTGGCGATCGGATCATACGCCGGATTTGTCAGTTTATTTACATTGGCTTCTTCAAAATGGAAGGGCATGAATACGACACCTTCTTCCACACGCTCCGTAATCATTACCTGCGTCTCGATTTCTCCTCTTCTTGAGGCTATCTTTATCTTATGCCCGTCACTAAGATCAAGGTTTTTTGCATCAGACGGATTAATCTCGAGAAATCCTTCCGGCACTTCAAAATCCAGTGGTTTTGAGTTTCGTGTCATTGTTCCTGTATGATAATGTGCATACACACGGCCCGTGGTCATCCAGAACGGGTAATCTTCGTCTGTTTCTTCTGCCGGCGGTTTAAACGCTATGGCATGGAATAACCCTTTTCCTCTTGCAAACCTGCCATCCTTGTGCAGGAAAGGTGTCCCTGGATGTTCAGGTGTTGGGCAGGGCCATTGAAGTCCGGGCCCCTCAAGCCGTTCATACGTGATGCCGGCATAAGACGGTGTGAGCTGTGCAATCTCTTTGAATATGGCTTCAGGAGAATCATATTTCATTTCAAACCCAAACCGGTTGGATATATCCTGAATAATCTCCCAGTCCTGGCGGGCATCACCCATCGGGTCAATCGCTTTTCTAACACGCGTTACCCGTCTTTCTGTATTGACAAACGTTCCATCCTTTTCAGCAAAAGAAACACCTGGTAAAACGAGGTGAGCCAGTTTAGCGGTTGGTGTCAGAAAAATATCCTGAACAATCAAAAGCTCAATTTTCTTAAGGGCTTTGACCACATGATCCGCATCCGGGTCTGAAACAACAGGGTTCTCACCCATTATCCAGAGTGCTTTTACGTCATCTGCTGCAATCCCTTTCATCATTTCAGTTATCGTTAGGCCGACTTCTGACGGGAGTTGCTGAACACCCCAGGCATCTGCAAATTTCTTGTTGACTTCTTTGACAGTGACTTTTTGATATCCCGTATACACATCTGGAAGTCCGCCCATGTCACAGGCACCTTGAACATTGTTTTGGCCCCGCAAGGGATTTACCCCGGTACCGGGTTTGCCGACATGACCTGTCAACATGGATAAATTGGCCAGAGACTTCACATTGTTCACTCCATTGGTGTGCTGAGTGATTCCCATGCAGTATACAATGGATGCCTTGCCAGCCTCGGCATAGGTCAGTGCCAATGTATTGATATCTTCAACAGATACACCGGTGATGGTTGAGACTTCGTCCAGATCAACCGTTTCAATTACATCTTTGAATGCATCGAAATCATCAGTATTTTTTTGGATAAATTCAGAATCTTCAAGACCTTTCTCCAATATCACCCTCATCATCCCGTTTAAAAGCGCAACATCTGTACCGGGTTTATGACGGACATAGAGATCAGCAAAGGCTGCTATCTGATTTTTTCTCGGATCTGCCACTAAAATTTTTGCCCCTTTTTCTCGTGCCCTGAATATCCGTGTGGCAACAAGTGGGTGAGATGTCGCTGTATTGGATCCAATGATAAAAATGGTATCTGCCTGTTCCAGATCAGACACTGAATTTGTCATTGCACCACTTCCGAAAGATGCGGCAAGACCTGCCACAGTAGAAGAATGTCACAACCTGGCGCAGTGGTCGACACTGTTTGTCCCAATGCCGGCCCGTGCAAATTTCTGCATCAGATAATTTTCTTCATTGGTCACCTTTGCAGAAGCGCAAAACCCCACAGCATCCGGCCCGTTTTTCTCTTTGATGGCTTTGAGACGGGTTGCTGCAAAATCCAGTGCTTCATCCCAGGAAACCTCAACGAGCTCGCCGTCCTTTCTTAACAACGGTTTTGTCAATCGTTTTTCAGATTGAACAAACTCGTGAACATTCCAACCCTTGATACAAAGTTTCCCTTCATTTATCGGCCCTGTTTTACAGGGGATGGTCCCTGTTAATTTACCGTCAAGGGTCTCAAGGGATAGGGTACATCCACATCCGCAATAGGTGCAGGTTGTCAGCGTATTCCTATAATCCATGATCTTTCCTTTTTATCCTATACCTTTTATTGCTTATCTGAGGCTTCTGACGAAGGGCCCATTAAGCTCAAGGGTGATTTTTCGTTTTTATTCATACCAGAGGTAAATCCAAACTCTGTATTCATTATTTGAGATGTCTTTTTATACAGCAGTCGCAATGGAATATCAGATGGACAGGCTTCATCGCATAATCCGCAATCGATACAGCGATCTGCCATGTGCATTGCCCGGGTCAGGTGAAATACGGGAATATCAACTGGAAGATCACCTTTTGATACAAGATCTTCACATTCCAGACTGCAGTCATAGCAAAAGCACATGGGACAGATATCTCTGCACCCATAACACTTAACACATTTTAAAAATTGATCTGTCCAGAAAGAAAACCTTTGGGGGATGTCTTTGGCCTCTGCATCCTTTACCTTTTTTTGTTCGGCAGGATCTGATTTTTCTCCGGCTGTCATGTCATCTGGCCAGGGTTTTCTGCACTCGCATTCCAGGGCCAAACTCTGCGGGCAGGAAATGCCGATGGGCACTACTTTTTCCGGATTCAGCTGTTTCAACCGATAAAGGCCGTAAAGTCCTCTTTCGTCACATCCCCGGACCAGGATACCAAATACATCATCCGGGTATTGTCTTGCCAGAGTGATAAGCACTTTATTCAAAGGGTATCTTGTATCACCGGCGGTTTCCAGATCTCCGAGACATAAGGCAGCCAGGTCATCATCTTTCTGATACAGGCATGGTGTGACATGACCGTGGGAATGGGCAAGTGCCACAACCCCTTTTACAGATCCATCTGCAAGAAGCGTGTTGATTTTTTCTTTTACTTTATCAATCATAGACATACCTTGTTTTAAGCCAAAGTTTCAGCTTTCTCTTTTTTCAATGGTGATGGTCCCAATTCTTTCAGGACACCGACAAAATCATTGATCTCTTCAATAAACTCCGGTGCTTCAGCAGATGAAACCCATCTTGCACGAAGCCGGTCCTTTTCAATACCGCAGAAATCCAGCATCTGTGATAAAATTGTTACCCTTTTCTCAGTTGTATAATTACCGTACAGGTAATTGCATTCGCCTTTATGTCAGCCGCCCACAAAGACACCATCAACTCCCTGCTGAAATGATTTAAGCACATGATGGGGAGACACACTCCCTGTACACATCACCCGGATAACCCGAATATTTGCAGGATACTGCATACGACTAACCCCAGCCAGGTCAGCAGCGGCATATGCTCACCAGGTACAGAGAAATGCGATAATATTGGGTTCAAAATTCGTGTCACTCATTGGTTTCTTTCCTTATAGATTATGTTCTTTATCCATCTTTAACTATGCAGCCCCAATCTGGGCCAAAATCTGTTCGGGTTTATATCCCAATAGATTTGCACAATGGCATGGACATGCAGATGCACAGTTCCCACACCCTTTGCACAGGATCTGATTGACGACGCAAACCTGTTTTTTCTCATTGTATGTAATGGCCTCATACGGACATAACGGCATGCATGTCTGGCAGCCCACACAGGTGTTGTAATCAATTCGGGCCACTGTACCTGATGTAGTGACTGTGTCTTTTGATAAAAGCGTCAGCACCCTTCCCGCAGCACCATATGCCTGATTGATGGTTTCCGGGATGTGTTTTGGGTAGTGGGCTGTTCCACACAGATATACCCCATCTGTTGCAAATTCAACCGGCTTGAGCTTAACATGGGCCTCTTTGAAATATTGATCCGGACTTAATGCCGCTTTGAACATACTGGCCATTTCAGGTGTTGTCTCAGCAGGAATCACTGCTGCGGCAAGAGACAGGACATCTGCATCCAGTTCCAGTTTCTGACCTAGAATCTGATCTGCAACCGTCACCCTGATAATATCTTTTCCGCCTTCTTTTGCTTCCTCAACTTCTGGCGCATCTTCGGGTGTATACCGAATAAATTTCACCCCCAGTTCCATGGCTTCTCTGTACGAATCCTCTCTGAATCCATACGTCCGGACATCTCTGAACAACACGTAAATCCGCATATCCGGATTCATTTTTTTGAGTTTAAGCGCATTTTTGACAGCATGGCCGCAACAGACCCGTGAGCAATAATTTCGCTCCTCATTCCGGCTGCCCACACACTGGATCATGACCAAGGTTTCAGCATTCAGAACAGTTTCATTGGATTTTGCAATTTCTTCTCCCAGTTCCATATGGGTAAATATATTTTCATTTTGCCCGTACAGGTATTCGGTGGGTTTGTATTCATTTGCACCTATGGCCAGGACAGATACGCCATGTTTTATTTCTTTTGTCCGGCCTTCTGTTTCAATTGTTGTTGTAAAATTGCCAAGATACCCGTCAACATCTTTGATTTCAGCTCCATGGGATACATGGATCAACGGATTTTGATAAACTTTCTTAACCAAATCGTTAAGGTATTCCTGCACATCGAGACCTTCCAGCGTGGTATTCAGCCTTCTGGCCATGCCGCCCAGATCTTTTTCTTTTTCAACCAGTTGAACTTCATGCCCCTGCTTTGCAATGGACAACGCACAGGTCATGCCTGCAACCCCACCCCCGACAACCAGGGCTGTCTTGTTAACCGGCAGGTTAAATTCCTGGAGTGGTTGGAGTCTTGCAGCCCTTGCAATGGACATTCTGACGATATCCATTGCTTTTTGTGTTGCGTCTTCCTTTTGTTTGGAATGGACCCAGGAGCAATGCTCTCTGATATTGGCCATATCAAGGTAATACTGATTCAGACCTGCTTCTCTTAGTGTATCCTGAAACAGTGGTTCCAGGGTTCTGGGTGAACACGCTGCAATGACCACCCGGTTTAAACCCTTCTCCACAGCCAGTTCTGTTATCTCCTTTGCTGAGTTGGTGGCACAGGAAAAAATCTGCTGGGTTGCATACACCACATATGGTAAGGTCAATGCATAATCTACGACTGCTGTAACATCGACCACGCTTGAAATATTCGCACCGCAGTGGCAGACAAACACACCTATTTTCGGTGCTTCCTCCGCCACATTTCGCTCTTCAGGATATACTCTTTTCTGATCCAGCTTGCCCCTTCGGTATGCCAGGATTTCTCCTGTCTGTGATCCGGCTGCACTGGCAGTAAAAACAGATTCAGGGATATCTGTCGGTCCCTGGAATGCTCCGGAGACAAAAATACCAGGTCTATTTGTTTTTACAGGATTGGATGAATCGGTTTTGGCAAATCCATGTGTACTGATTTCAATACCGTATTTCTCGCCGATTTCTTTATATGCTTTTGGTGGATTCAGCCCTACAGACAGAACCACCATTTCAAATTCTTCTTCTTTTACGCCCTGGTCTGCAGTGGCATAACGGACACGAATATCCCTGGTTTCCGGATTTTCCCCTGCAATGGTTGCGTAGCTTCTTATAAACTCAACGCCTTCAAGTGCTTCTGCTCGTTGAAAATACCTTTCAAAATCTTTACCAAACGATCTGATATCATTATGAAAAATGGTGCATTCAGCATCACTGTGATGATCTTTTGTTAAAATCACCTGCTTCTGCGTATAGGTACAGCACACACCTGAACAATAACTATTGTCTCCTTCTGTGACGCGTCTTGACCCCACGCATTGAATCCAGGCCACCTTTTTCGGGTGCTTTTTATCTGTTTCTCTGAACACCTGCCCCTCATAGGGACCCGTGGAAGACAGCAGCCGCTCATAATCCATACTGGTCACAACGTTTTGATACCTGGTGTACCCGTATTCTTCTCTGGCAGAAGGATCAAAAGGCGTGATACCGGAAGAAAGGATCACAGCCCCCACATTGATGTCTGATTTTGAAGGGGTCTGCCTGAAATCTATGGCGCCTGCCTGGCAAACGCCCCGGCAGATATCACACTTATTCTCTTTGAGTTTCAGGCAGGAATCATCAATGTAGGCCACCAGTGGAATGGCCTGTGAAAAATAGACATGAACTGCTTTGTTCATGGATATTTCCTGGTTGAACTTATCCGGATACTCCACCGGGCAGTACTCCACACAGGTGGTGCAGCCGGTGCATTTGTCTTCTATGATATACCGGGGCCGGGTTTTCAGGGTGACATGAAAATCACCGCGCTGCCCCTCGATCTGATCTACTTCCGTGAATGTGAGAACCTCTATGTTTGGATGCCGGCCGACCTCGACCAGTTTAGGAGAGAGAATTCACATCGAACAGTCATTTGTTGGAAAGGTTTTGTCCAGCTGGGCCATATGGCCGCCAATGCTGGGTCCTTTCTCGACCAAATAAACTTTGAAGCCCGCCGTGGCAAGATCAAGAGAGGCCTGAATACCACTTACCCCTCCGCCAACAACCATTACGTCTCCAAAATTTTTATCTCCAAGACTATCAGAAAATTGTTGAATCACTTCATTTGGCAATACGTCGTTTACCACTTTCTATCTCCTCATTATATTTTTATCCGGAATATTTCATTGAATTTAAATATTCGGCCTGACCCGGTTATGTTACGAAATGATTTTGATTTAGCTGTAAGGCACAGGCTGCACTGCTGCAGTTCCTTACCACAGGCAGTCTGTTGCAAAACAGATGAAGTAAAATCATTTTGTCCGCAGGGTGACATTTTTTTTATTTGAGATGTAACAACAGTATCAATATAAAATGCTGTTTTTATTATATATTTTAATATAGCAAATGATGTTATCATAACATATCCAGGCTAAAGCATCTCATTGACAATTTCTACAATATCTTTTACTTCCAAAACATCCTCATACTCCAGATTCAGCCGGCTTTCCTCAAAGTTGGTGATGCAATACGGGCAGCAGGTAGCCAGGACCTTTGCACCGGTCTCTTTTGCCTGCTTAAGCCTGATATCAGAAAATCGTTCTTCCTGAGGGGTGTCCATCCAGATTCTGCCGCCGCCGCCGCCACAGCACAGGCTGCTCTTTCGTGACGCTTCCATTTCATCCAGCTCCAGACCGGACACTTTTTTCAATAAGTCTCTTGGTTCGTCATACACCTCATTATGCCTGCCAAGATAGCAGGGATCGTGATAAGTCACTTTTTTATCCCAGGTTCCTGTCAATTCCAGGCGGCCGTCATTGATGAGTTCAAGGAGGTATTGAGACATATGAACCACCTCAAAATTAACCATAAATTCTGGATATTCATTTTTAAATGTATGGTAACAATGGGGGGAGGAAACAATCACTTTTTTGACACCATTATCAATAAAGGTTTTGATATTTTCTTTGGCCAGCCGTTTAAACACTTCTTCGCTGCCTGTCTTTCGGATACTTTCTCCACAGCAGTTTTCCTGGGAGCCTAAGATACCGAACTCTACACCGGCCTTGTTCAATATATTGGCTGTGGCAACTGCCACCTTTTTCATCCTGGGGTCGTACGACAGATAGCACCCGACAAAATACAGGGCTTCCATCCCCTCTTCATAGGTTTTAACAGAAAGACCATTTGCCCATTCAGACCGCTTCTTCCGATCGCCTTGAAGCGGATTGCCCTCTGAAATAAGACTTGCTCTTGCTGTCCGGGCAGACCGAACTGACTGCGGAAAAAGCTCATATTCTGTTGCAACCCGTCTTAAGGCGACACTGATATCGATCTGCTTTACCCCTCTTGGACATTGTTGAGGGCAGGTTCCACAGGTGGTGCACCGCCAGATATCCTCGCCTTCAACTTCATTTAAGCCAAAAACTGCCTCCCGGATAATCTTTCGCATGCTGAAGTCTCTTACTTTGTTCCAAGGACAGACGGTATCGCATATGCCGCACTGGAAGCATAACTTGGAGATATCTCCGCCAGCTTCATTTATCTCTTCTTCTACTTCTATGAAAGGGGCTATTGTTTCCATGAATTCTCTTCTTTCGCCTTATAGATTTAGTCCTGCTCTTTCATTCTATTGATGGCATCCATTATTTTATCCATGCCATATTTATCTGCAAGTGATTCCAAACCGACATCCAGGTCTTCCTGCTCTTCCTGCGCTTCAACTTCTTCTTCTCTTTCTTCCAGAATCAATGCGTCATGCATACACCATTTCACACACAATGGTTCTTCTTCACCTTCACACATGTCACATTTGAGCGGAAGGCCGGAATCCGGTTCTTTGAATTCATCTCTGGAGGGGCAGGACGCTCTACAGAAAGCGCATTCATCATACTCTTTGCCATTTATTGTATATTTGTCTCTGCCGGCACACTCAGCAACTGTATATTCACCTGCATATACAGGGACATACAAATCTCTTAAGGGTTCACGAATGATCCGGATACGCGATCTGGCAGGATTGTTACTGCTGTATTTGGGTGAAGCATGAAATGCGGAGCATATCATTTCGCAAGCCCTGCAACCATTACATTTATCAACATCAATTCTTATTGTTTTGATTGTTTTCTTTTCTTTTTCAGCCAAGGTTTTTATCCTCCACTCTATTTTATCTCTTTTTCGGTTGAGGCTTTTTTATCAGGCGTATCATCACTTTCTTCATAAATACCCCGTTCAGTGAAATCTTTTGCCACGTAATCCAAACCCATTTTCTCTAAATATTCTTCTGTAGGGATACCATCATTATTCCACCCTTTAAGTTTGTAATAGGCATCCAACAATTCCTGCTCAAGTTCCGGGAATCTGTGCTTCCAATGATTTGCTGGAGGTGCTTCGTCCTTTCTTCTCATACCCCTTCTGATATTAAAGGCTCTGACCAGCGTACGATAGCGTTTAGCAGCGTCAGTCAATTTTTCCTCATTCATTTCAATTCCAGCACCTGCTGAAATGAATTTTGGATAATTGTGAATATGATACGGGGGTTTCAACGGGAAGGATGACAACCCGGCACACTGGCCAAGTGCATCATCGATATAGTGCATTCTTTCCTGCCAGTCCACAATATCACAGCACATATCAACGGTTGGATAATACGGCATTGAATTTTCACCGCGGGGCTCCCAGTCAATGAAGTACTGTTTAAATTTGTCATCAGGAACCTGGATCCAGTCCTCACAAAATTTTTCCCTGTGCTCTTTCTTGGGGTACGGCGCCTGTGGGAACTGTCCCTCAATCTGGGTGATATTCATTTTCTCACCTGTTGCATACATGAGAAAATATATGGGGTTTAACATAGACAATTTCAGCGGCAGCTGTTCATGCTTTTTGATATTGTTATGGGCATACTCTTCTGCGCCATTTCCGATTTTTTTAGCTGCCCAGTATGTACCTTCAGCCAGCACATCACCGATCCCTTCCCGATTCACTATCATGTCAAGCAGATAATAGAATCTGCCTTCATTATCTTCAGGCATATCCGGGAAATCGTCCTGTTTTAAAATCCCTGCCTCTAAAAGTTCCAGGGCAAAGGCCATGACTTGCGGAGCAGAAAACCCGTCCAGACCATATTCAGTTGCTTTCTGGGCGATCCTTAACCCAAAATCAAGATCAGAAAAAGCCCCCATCGTATAGGTCAGTTTTGTAAAACATTTCATCATGTATGTGGGCAACCCCGGCATTGAGATGGTCGCACCACAGGTCATGGGGCAATTATAGCAGCTGATCAGCCGTGTCCTTGATTTTTCCAGAGTTTCAAACCAGTCTCTTGCCACCTCATCTGTCCAGAACCCTTTTCGGCGTTCACGGGAGTTTCCCCAGTTGAAATTTTCTGTATGCCATTTTTCATCATGAACTTTCATCTCCTGGGGGGACCCCAGTCCTGCCAGAATCGGCATAACCCCCGGTATGGGATGATCGTTTCTGTACTCTATATATTTCATGACGTCATTGCAAAGATCCATATATTCCACAGGCTGGGCAATATTAATATCCTGGGTTCCGCGGACAACAATTGCTTTTACACCTTTATCTCCCATCACTGCCCCTATACCGCCGCGGCTGGCACTGGACCGTCCCTGTTCAATGGATGCATAAAAGACTCTGTTTTCGCCTGCTTTTCCAATAGCAGCTATCTGGGCTTTCGGCTCTTTAAGCTCTTTCCGGATGGCTTCCGCCGTTTCAAGAGACCCCTTCCCTTTCAAATGCGCCGCATCCCTTATTTCAACCTTGTCATTGTTGATCCACAGGTAAACCAGGTCAGGCGACTTGCCGCGAAATATAACTTTATCATATCCGGCATATTTCAATTCCGGTGCAAAAAATCCACCCATCATTGAAAATGCCATCAATTTGGTTTGAGGTGATATGGTGGAGACAATGGTACGATTACAACCGACAGCTGGCGTGCCGCATAAAAGGCCTGCGCCAAAAATTAAAAGATTCTCAGGATCAAAGGCATCAACTTCCGGCCCGACCCTGTCCCATAATACCTTGGCATTCGTGCCTAAGCCTCCCAGGTAGAGTTCGGTGTCTCTTGGGTCTGTTGCGACCTTTTCAATGTTTCCCCGGGCTAGATCAACCTCTAAATTAAACCCCGTCTCGGCGTACCTCATTTTTTATTCCCCTTTTATCAAGATCTATGCTATATATCTCATTTTAAAGCTTCTAAGCCTTTAATAATAAAACTAAATCACTTTTCAGTGATCTAATAAATCATTTGTCTTCATGGTACAATGTAACTATATATAAGCTACAAAATAACTACGTGTCAATAAAAAAGATGGTTTTTTTTCAAGGATTATTGCATTTTTTTAAACCGATGGAAAAATTATTCAAAGCCAGCAATTAAAAGGATTGGCAGAATTCTCAACACGGGCAAATTAAATCAGATAAACCAGATATCTATATGTCCAGTTCAAGATTCATCATATTCCCTTTTTGAAATCCCAGGCTGTTAAAAAAATTAAGCAGTCCCGGGTCTGTTCGTTTTACAAAGGTTGTTATGGAATCCACGCCTTCTTTTTTAAGATCATCTGCCATATGTGTAAACAATATTTTTGCAAGCCCTTTTCTCTGGTATTCAGGGTCTATACCGATGGTATCAATCCACCCGATGTTTTCAGGCACACCATATTCCCATCTGCTTACCCCGCCGATAATAAAACCCACTACTGTCTCATCCAGCTCTGCGACAAGAGCGGAAATTTGGGACCTCTTTTCCACAAGCGCCAGCTTCATCTCCCAATACTCAGGTCTTGATTTTTCCAACACCTTAATGTCTATTTCAACAATTCTGTCTAAATCTGAAGATACCATTGCTCTAATAAGGGGTGTGCCAGAAGAAATATCACTCATTTTTAACCCTCCTGGTAAATGGTTTCATGTAATTTATGAGAATACAGGCACAAGTTTATCACATTCATTTCGTAAAGCACAAGTATCGTAAAACACATCTGATCATATTCAAAATAATCGGCTGATACGTTTATATCGACGATCTAAATATACTTTACGGATAAATGTGATACTTAAAAATGATAAAATCACTGATGCCATTATGTCCATCCCCAGAACAAAACCAAAAAGAAAAAAGAACAGGACTCCCAAGATGAGGCTGAATAAATTAATCGTTTTTAAAACCTGTTTACCCAGCTCTTTATGGTGCACCGGTGAAATCATACCCTGCACTTTGTTTTGTCCGGTTTTTGTCTGTTCTCTGCCAGGAAGCATATGAACGGTCGCAAAACTCAGCAGGTAGGCCAGAGACCCTATGAATATCAACAGTGAAATAGACATCTGGCCTCCGGCCTGTGCCGGAAGGTTAAAGATACCTTCCTGCAAGGCTCGGAAAACAACATAATTCAATCCATTTTCATAAAGCCAGGCCCCACTGGCATAAGAAAAGGAATATGCCAGATTGGCAACAGACATGAATCCTGCAAAAAGAGACCCTGCTGCTGCAACAGGAATAACGACGCCTACAAGGCTGAATGTACTCATCCGGATCATTGAACTGAATATGGACGCAAAAAAATTATATACGGCAAAATAACCCCACCTCACAAACGCCGGATCTGACCCCGGGATCATGCTGGAAATAAAACCTGTGATGTTTGAAAAGTACGGTTCCACTAAAAGGTATTGGGTCAAATTAATACAAATACTGAGAATGATAAATATTTTAAATAATGTTTTAAGCCCCAAAGCATCCTGCCACTTTATACCCAGCCAGGCAAAAAGCACCACACCCGTAAAATACCCCATATATGCAACACTTTCTGCATACCCGATCTGTGTCTGCGTAAATTTAATTTCTGTCAGCAGATAATTGGTCCAAAGCGCACCCATGGCCGGTTGAAAATGAAACAGAAAATAAAATAAGATAATCCATACCACCGGGCCGGTATTCAACCCGTTCCAGAAATTGAATATAGATGTTTTTAAAGGAATTGAGACAGATGTATCCTGTGGCAGTCTCAGGACGACTAAAAGAACGATAATCGGTACAGATGCAAGGGCAATCAGGAGATACTTTATCTGAACATTATCAGCGATCCATCCGCCTGAAAATGCGGCAATAATACTGGTACCATATATGGCTGCCCAGCAAATTGCCTGATTTACCCCGACAGCAGCAGCTTTGGACCTGCCTGTTGATTTTGCCTCATCATCTCCCGTAATGACAGTGGCTCTATCCACTGCAACATCGGTACAGGCAAACACAACAGATAAAGCAAACATCATCCAGAAAAAAACAAGCGCCGATGTATCTGCCAGTGGGGTCAGAAGGTAGAACAGTGCACCTGAAAGCAGCAGAAAAATCAAGACCGTCCTGGTCCGTCCGTAAGCATCCATGAAAAAACCGATAACCGGTTTAAAGCTCCAGGCCAGATAGGATTTTGAAAAAAAGGCCTGGGTGGCTGCTTCTGACAACCCGTAGGTAAAATGAAAATGTCTGAAAAAAGAATGATAGGTAATCCCCTGGAAAGGGTTTGCCAGGCCCTGCAGTACATACTCCATGGCAAACAACACTTTCATGGGTTTGATTCCAAAAATGGTCTTTTCTGTCATTTCAATACTGATACCCTAGTTTCTAAAATTTTTATTGTGAATAGATGCTGCAAAACTGATACCAACATTAAAAATAGATTCAGGAAATTATTTATTTGTCAAGGAAAATACAAAAAGGATTTTATTGACAAAAGACAGGTCCCCGTCTTAAACTTCTTATAATAATTCAATAATTTTAATATATAGACTATGTCATAAATATCCATTAATATTTTAACGTTTATAAACACAATATAATTACTGACAGAAAGGTTTATAAATATGAAAGGTCTAATCATTATTCTGGGTATCATTTTCTGCCTGGTTGAAACAGCTTTTTGTACCTCACCTCTGACTATTTATTATCTTGACAGGGTGCCATACTTCTATTGTGATAAAAACGGGGACTATCGCGGCCTGGTCATGGAGCCGGTAATCATGGCATTCGAAAAAGCAAAGGTACCCTATGTGTTAAAAGAGATGCCTGCGAAAAGGATATTGGCATATTTAAAAGAGAACAGGCCCAATATCTGCTCAATAGGATGGTATAAAAATCCAGAGCGTGAAAAATTTGCAAAATATTCTATTCCCATTTATCAGAATAAATCTAGGATTGCCATTACAAGTGCAGATAACAAGCGGATACCCTCAGGGAAAACTCTGGAACACGTATTTAAAATCCCTGATCTGACCCTTTTGCTCAAAAGCGGATATTCTTATGGAAAATTTATTGATGGGAATATAAAATTATTTAAACCAACAATTTATTCAACCACGTTGGAAAGCAGTCAAATGCTGAAAATGATTCTCATGGGCAACATGAATTATTTTTTTCTGTCTGAGGAAGAGGCAGATGCACTTATCCCTGCAGCTGGCTATGAAAAATCCCAGTTTAAATATATTCATTTTTCCAATATTCCCGTCGGTCTGAAACGCTATATCATCTTTTCAAAAAAAGTGGATGACAGTATCATCAATAAGATCAATACTGCCATTTCAGAACATATCCAACTGAACAGCCAGTAATCTTCTTGGCTGTTAAACAAAGCGCAACATAGAAATCTTCTAAAAAGATCACAATCAAGCTCCACTCAACCAGCGGCTGATATTTCAGAATCTTCTTTCTCTTCATCAGGCGCCCATGAGGCAGCACTGGTATCAAAACAAATGGTTCAAGGCAGACTGCCTTGAACCATTTGTTTCTCTTGTTCAGCCTGATGAAACTTGATTAAAACGTTTCAATCAGGTTTTCGATATATTTTATTCCTTTGGTTTACCCATTACTTCAGCAAACATGTCCATATCCCAGTCTCTTCCTTCAGCAATATTCTGGCGGAATTTAACGAAATCTATGGTATCATTTCCTGTAATCTTTTTGGTGTTGAATGCACCAAAACCAAGGAAGGCTTCTCCACCCATATTTGCCGCCAGCCAGTGTCTGTGGTCAGCTTTCATCGTATCCCAAAAAAATTTCTTTTTCTGACGGATACCGTCAATGGATTTGATCAGACAGCCCGGGAACAGGTTGGCAAAACGCCAGACAATATTGTCGATCTCTTTATCTACCAATTCAAAATCTGCATTGGCTTGATGCTTTTTCAGCAGCGCCAGGCCGTCTTTAAGTTCCTGGCCGGTTTTTGGCTCACCATAAACAATCTCGCCATTTTCAACAAAATTTTCTGTTTTAACCGTTGGATTTCTGACCCACTCACCATCAATTTTCAGAACCGGAACCGCCTTGGAAATCATGCCTTTCATTTTCATTTTGTAGGCTGACCACATTTCACAGGATACGCAGTTCCACATGGCATCTTCAGCTGTCAGGAAATACGGCAGGAAATCTGTTGCACCGCCGACCGGTGCAGAACCATGTTTCGGGCCTGCCTGGCCAAAAATAGCAAGATCGGAAGAAACCGCAAGGTCACATGCCAGACCAATTTCCTGTCCACCGGCAACCCGCATGCCATTGACACGGCAGATGGTTGGTTTTTTACAGGCCAGGATGGCGTCAACCATATGGTTGAATAATTCCATGTACTGTCCATATTCATCACATCTTCTGGAATAGTATTCAGAATATTCTTTGGTGTTTCCGCCGGTGCAGAATGCATAAGGGCCTGTACCGGTGAATACTACAGCGACAACGCTTCTATCCAGTGATGCGTTTTCAAAACCGGCAATAACGCCTTTTACCATGTTCGTCGTATAAGAGTTATACTGCCTGGGGTTGTTCAGCCGGATCCATGACACATAAAGACCTTCCACAACATTTCCGTCAGGATTAATCAACGGTCTTTTTTCATATACAACACAAGGGGCATCTGCATCGGTTCCCCAATAAGGTTCTTTATGTAATGCATGGTCTTTAACACCATCATCTCTGGGCATCCATTCTAAAGCCATATTATCCTCCTTAATTAAGGTTCAAAATTATAAGTTCAATTTTTTTTCGATTCGTATTTATCTTAGAATTAATTTTTGGAATTCGTTCAGGATGTGGTAGAATTTTTACCGGAGTAACAGATTTCCTGTTTAGAGGATTGAAATTCTATCGAACTGCAGAACAAAACCAAAATGCGAATTCCTACCTATCCAATATAGCCGCCGTCTACGCCTAATACCTGGCCTGTAATATAACTTGCATCATCAGACGCGAGGAATACAAACGCAGGCGCAACTTCTTCAGGTTCACCAAATCTCCCAAGCTGAATTCTGCCTTCGTAGATTTTCCGGAGTTTTTCATCTGATTGAAGTTTGCCTGTCATTTCTGTTTTCGTGATGCCAGGGCAAATAACATTAACATTAATCCCATAACGGCCAAGTTCCCGGGATGCAGACTTTGTAAATCCTATAATCCCGGCTTTTGCAGATGCATAGTTGATCTGTCCTATTGTTCCAAAAATACCGGCTGTCGAAATGACATTAATAATTTTACCGTATTTTTTTTCTTTCATATAACGGCCGGCAGCCTGTGTGGTATTAAATGCAGCCTTTAAATGTACATTAATGATAAAATCCCAGTCTTCTTCTTTCATTTTCAAAAGCATAGAAGGTTTTGAAACACCTGCATTATTGACGACAATATCCACACCGCCCAGCTGCTTTACACATTCATCCACCATATTCTGGGCATCTGCATACGATGCCACATCGGCTGCAACGGCAACACCTTTTCTCCCCAGTTTTTCAATTTCTGCAACTGTTTCTTTTGCTGCTGCGTCATTGGAATGATAGTTCACTAAAACATCTGCACCCTCTTTTGCATATAAAAGGGCAATGGCTCTTCCGATGCCTCGGCTTCCACCTGTTACAATGGCTTTTCGTCCTTCTAATTTCATGTTGTTATATCCTTATTTATTTATATTATCTGTTTTTACTTAAAACAGTTATTTATTTTGTTTTCCCCACTTAGAAATCCGGGACAAGTACAATTCTCTTGTCCGGTGACTGTTTATGGGCCTCATCAAAGCTTTCAGCAATGGTGCTCATGGGTCTTGTCTGAACAAATTCTTCAAAATTAATTTTCCCACTTGTAATCATACTCAAAACAGATGGATAATATTCCGGCAGGCAGCCCCAGGTCCCGATCAATTCAGCATCAAATGCCATGAGTCTCGAGATGGAATATTCAACTTTTTGAGGGCCAAATCCCACCACGATCATTTTCCCGGTAAAACTTAAAAGCGCCAGGCCTAATTCCTGGCCTGGTTTCGTACCGGAGACTTCAAAAATTTTCCATCCAGTTGATGCAAGACCATTTTCTTTCCTGATCCCTTTTAGTTCCCCTGAAATATCTCTTGGGGTCTTATCCATGGAGTTAATGGCAAAATCAGCACCATTTTTCAGCATGGTATCCAAGCGTTCCTGGTTGATGTCAATGGCGACAACATTGGCTGCCCCAAGCGCTTTAAGGGTTTGAACCATATATTGGCCTACACCGCCGACACCAATTACAATTGCATTATCACCAACTTGGATATCCGCACGTTTGGCTGCCTGGAAAGGGGTTGTTGCAGCGTCAGCAACCACTGCCAATTTCTCCAAAGGTATGTCACCCCTGTTTTTAACCTCGCAAAGATCGATGGCCGGCACTGGGATGTGGCTTGAAAAACCGCCATAAATACCCATGCTGTTTCCAGGCATTTTCTGACCGAGACATCTGTTGCCACGTCCTGTTTTACACAGATCGCATTTCCTGCATGGCATAACGGCCGGAATGATGACTTCTTTGCCATTCCATGAAGCAACATCATCGGCTGCCGCTACGACTGTTCCGGATATCTCATGGCCGAGTGTTAATGGCGGTTTATTGACTGTGGGCACACCCTGATAAAAATACCCTAAATCCGTATGACAGATACCGCACCCGGCAACTTCAACCAAGACATCTCCAGGATTAAGATCAGGTACATCTATTTGCGTCTTTTCCAGCTTTCCAGGTGTTACTTCTCCTGTTTCCCTGTCTTTTTTAAACGGACTGACCATTTGCCATGTCCAAATTTTTTCAGGAACGTTTCCCATTTTTATCTCCTTGTTAAATTTTAAAAATACTTTTCAGGATAAAGAAACCCATTTTATAAAATTTTTACATACCCTTAACATTTGACAACTTTTACTTTTGTACCGATCCATTCCGGCGGCAGATAAACTCTTCCGCTGTTACCGCTGGAATTAACAGTTTTTTCAATCATCTGCTCACCATAGATTTCAAATTTGACCTTTTTACGCAGAATCTCAGTTTCAAAGCTGTCATTCGGTTGATCATTTTTACTCATATTGTCTCAGAAAATCCTAAGTTTATTAACTCATGTTCACAACGATTTTTTATTTAAAAAATTATTTCAGCTATTACTTAGATACCTTATAGATACATTACAGCTACACGTCAAGAATTTATTTCTTTTTTTTTTTAGTCTTGGTTATCATCTAATCAAACTGTATATTTAAATTTAAATTTAGAAAACAGGAAAAAAATCAAGATAGTTAAATAAAAAATATAAATAATTATTAGTTGATATATCAACATTATTTTTCTGGCCTCTATTTTTTTTACAATTCTCTTTTTGACCCAAAAACGCTGTACTATTCTCTGTTTATAGTATTTTCAGACGACACAAGCCATATGACAACATCCCCAAAAAATTTGAATCCCCTGGAATTACAAATCAGTATCTCTAAAAAGAATTAGTTGATATATCAACTATATAATCAATCTATTTGTCCTTCCAAAACAAACTTTTTCCTTGACATAATTTCGTTCTTTTAAATATAGTTGCACATTATAGCTGATTTATAGTTACATTATAACACTATAAATTGAGAATTCACCAAAAGGCGGTGAAATTTAAAGCAAATTGTTTATTTTATGTTTTAGGGTCATGCGTCATTTTTTGGGGTCTATTACAAAAAACATTTAGGAGGTCAACAAAATGAAGAGGATTGCAGTTTTAACTTTTACGATTTTTTGCATTAGTGCATTTTCTGCATTAACTGCATCAGCAAAAACAACACTCACCTATGCTAATTTTTTTCCCCCTACCCACATCCAAAGCCAACTGGCAGACAGCTGGTGTAAAGAAGTAGAAAAGAGAACAAACGGGGAAATCTCTATAAAATATTTTCCTGCGGGCACACTCACCAAAGCACCGCAGACATATGACGGTGTTGTCCAGGGAATTGCAGACATCGGGATGACTGTTCTTGCCTATTCAAGGGGCCGTTTTACGGTCGCATCTGCTATTGATCTTCCTATGGGATATAAAAGCGGCGTTCAAGCAACTGCAGTTGCCAATGCTGTACTAGATAAATTTCAACCCAAAGAATTTGATGACACAAAAATCATGTTTTTACATGGACATGGCCCAGGCCTGATTCACACGAAAGACAAAGCTGTTGCAAATGTATCTGATCTTAAAGGAATTAAAATAAGAACAACCGGCGCCAGCGGAAGAATTGTAAAAGAACTTGGCGGCTCTCCTGTGGGAAAATCCATGAGAGAATGTTACCAGATGCTTCAAAAGGGTGTTGTTGACGGCTCCTTACATCCCTTAGAATCCAATAAAGGCTGGAAACTTGGTGAAGTTGTCGGGTATGTAACACAAGCACATTCTATTGCATACACAACCACTTTTGCTGTATTCATGAACAAAGGCAAATGGAACAAACTGACACCTGCTCAGCAAAAAATTATTACGGATCTAAATGCTGAATATGCTGTGAAACATGGAGAAGCCTGGGACTCTTCTGACAAAGCAGGTCTTGAATTCTTTAAATCAAAAGGCGGAAAAGTCATCTCCATTTCTGAAACAGAATCTAAAAAAATGCAGGATGCCATGGCACCGGTTTTTGAAGATTACATCAAAAAAGCAGATGCAAAAGGTGTGGATGGAAAAGCTGTTGTAGATTTTATCAAGACAAGCATGTAGGCATTGATATTTAACTGATTCTAATTTATAAATGGCTGGATAGCGATTTAACATTCGGCCATTTATAAACCTAAATGAACTGCAGGGTATCTTATGGATATTATCTCTAAAGCATTGGATAAATTTTCCGGGCTGTTAAAAGCCATTGGCGCAGCGTCCCTTACAGGCATGATGCTGTTAACCGTTGTTGATGTCATAGGGCGCTTTTTCAAGCACCCTATTTTTGGTTCTGTTGAACTCGTCGGTTTTTTAGCCACTATCGTGGTTGCGACAGCATTGCCTTACACCTACAAGGTTGACGGACATGTAGGGGTCGAAATACTGGTTCGACTGCTGTCTAAAAAAACGCAGCTGATCATTGATATTTTAACCCGGACGATAAGCCTTGTCTTATTCTGCCTGGTTACCTGGCAGATGTTTCTTTATGCAAAAGACATACACGAAACAGGTGAGGTCTCTATGAACCTGGAATTTCCCATTTACTACATTGTATACCTTCTTGCATTTGGTTTGCTGATCTTCTCTATTACGATTATAGAGACAATTTTCGTTAATATTAAACAACTGAGAGAATTAAAAACAAAATGAGTCCAACAATTATTGGCATAATCGGTATTATTATCATGATCCTGTTGTTTCTGACGAGAATGCCTGTTGCATTTGTTATGGCATCTGTCGGCTTTGTTGGGTTCAGTGTGATGATTACACATAATGCCGGCCTGGTGCTTTTGTCCAGAAATGTGTATGAAGTTTTTGGATCTTATGATTTGACAACCATTCCTTTATTTATCCTTATGGGGCAGCTCGGATTTAATTCCGGTATCAGCAAGCGGCTTTATGATGTAGGCTACAAATTTCTGGGAAGTACCAGAGGCGGACTTGCAATGGCAACTGTCTCAGCTTGTACAGCGTTCGGTGCTGTCTGCGGGTCAAGCCCTGCGACAGCCGCAACTATGGCAACCGTCGGCCTTCCTGAAATGAAGCGCTATAATTATGATGATGAATTGTCTACAGGTTCTGTTGCTTCCGGCGGCGGCCTTGGCATGATTATGCCCCCCAGTGTTGTCCTGATTATCTATGGCATATTAACAGAACAATCCATTGGCGCTCTTTTTGTTGCCGGTATTTTTCCGGCACTCCTTGTAACGGTTCTATTCATCATTTCTATCTATTTTCGCTGCAGGATCAATCCAGAGCAGGGCCCTCCAGGTGAAAAATTTACATGGGCAGAGAAATTCAAAGCGTTACTAGGTCTTGGTGAAACCCTTGCGGTATTCACGTTGGTGATCGGCGGAATCTTCATAGGCCTTTTCACACCAACAGAAGCTGCTGCCATTGGAGCGTTTGGCGTCCTTGTTATTGCCATTTTTAGAAGACAGATTACCTGGGCAGGCTTTGTAAAATCCCTTTTAGAGACGTTGAGGACATCCTGTATGGTCATGATGCTGATCGCCGGAGCTGTAATTTTCGGTAAATTTCTGGCGGTTACCAGAATTCCTTTTGAAATTGCAGGTTGGGTAAGCGAGCTCCAGATGTCTCCTTTTCTTGTGATGGCAGTTGTTATAATGATTTACTTTTTTGGCGGATGTTTTATGGATGCCCTGGCATTTGTTACCTTAACCGTTCCCATTTTCTTTCCAGTGGTGATGGAGCTTGGGTATGACCCTATCTGGTTCGGGGTTATTATTGTTATGGTAACAGAAATGGGGGTAATTACACCGCCTGTTGGTATTAATGTCTATGTTGTGTACGGGGTTGCAAAAAATGTACTGGAACAGGAAATTCCCCTGGAAAAAATATTTAAAGGTATTTTCCCATTCCTCATCGCTGTCATCGTTGGGGTGATTATCCTGATTATTTTCCCAAAAATTATATTGTTCCTGCCAGAGTTAATGTACTGAGATTAAAAATTATATTTAAAATATGAAGAGGACTTCCTTGTTTTTAATGGAAGTCCTCCTTTTTTTTACCTGAACAGCTGCTGCTAAATTCCTTTTTTAACTGTTCTGTTCCCCCCTGCTTTAAGAATTTGCTCAATTGTGTCGGCATTTGCCAGATACGTTTCAATCCTGTTTGATATTCTGTGGTGATCAAATCGTTTCTCAGCTTTCCTGAGAACATGTTCCAGCTCATCTTCATTTTTGTACCCAGCCGCAGAGCCATATGCATAACCTGAGACCAGCTGATAAATAAACTGCAATAATTCTATTTCTGTCCTGTTTTCAAGCAACCTTAACGTTATTGGAAAAAAAAGCTCCCAGTTGATGATGATTCCCACCTTATCAAATCCTTTAACAACATACCCTAATTGGGTTCTTCCTATTTTATGGGATGCATCAATGGCTGTTAACAGACCGCCATCCACTTTCCGATGACGTGAAAAATCATCCCTGTTCATCACCTTTTGTTTGTATTCCTCCATTCCCAGACAATAACCTAACTTCTGGGCCATGCAGAGTGCTGCTATGTCTGCTCCAAATTCGTGGATACTGTGGCCCGGCAGTGAAATTGAATTGAACCCGCGGATACTGTAAATCTGATGTGCAAGCTCATGCGCCAAGGAGAGAATAATCGTTTCCATTTCTCTGCCTTTTAAAGCAGATTTTCCGATTTCAAAATTTGACACCATTGTATCAAGATTTTCTGACACTCTTGTGCTCAAAAGTATCTGCAGCTTCAACAGTTCAAACTGCTCAAGACTTAACACAGCGGAAGGCATAAAATCATATAAAATATTTTGATACACAGCCATCAGTCCTAACAGGTATACTCTTATGATCAAATCTTTGTCTTTAGAATATAAAAAATCGCTTTTTTCCGGAAGGTTTTGGAACAGCGTCATTACGTGTTCGATATTGCCTGGCAGATAACTATTATATTGTAAAAGAAAAGGATAATGCGTTTTAATATTAGACGTTGATACATCAGCTCTGCTTAAATCTGCATCCGATGACAGCAGGTTTATTTTTTTCAGCCCGACTATAAAATTGGCAAACCAGTCTGTATGCGCTATAAATCCTGCTTTTAAAACTTCCTGTTCAACGCCCTTAAAAACCTGCTTGAAATTATCTATACCGATCTGGTGCCCGCCATAAAGGACATAGGCTGACTGAACCGGTTTTTTATGAATCAGGAGTGCAAGTTCTTTATCGTTCATTTCAAAAAAACTGTTTACCCACGGCCTGGTTTCCCCTGTTTTTATTTCCTGGACGGTCGAAAAAGCCACAACCAGGCCAGGCAGATCATTTGAAAATAATTGACTGCGCAGTTGATCATTTGGAAAATATGACAAAAAAGTCTTTAAATTTTCGCCCTTGGGATCGCGTTGGGCCAGGATTCGGATTGCAGATGCTAAAAGATAAGGGTCTTTATAAAAGGATTCCAGAAAGGTGTTTGATTTCAGGTTGGTTAAAAAAACATTGATAATCGCTGAAAATTTTTCAAATTCAATGGTTTCAAATATGATCAGTGCACCGATAAACCGACCCTTATTGTCTTGAGCGGATTTTAAGAGGTACCGGTGATTTACATTAAAAGCTGTATCTAAAAACAGAATGTAGTCCTTACTTGCCAGGACTGTATGGATAAACATCAGGTAATAATCCAGCCCGTTTGTTCTGATCAGCCTGTCTGAATCAGCGTCAGGGAACCTGTCGATTGCCTGTTTCACATTTAACACACCAAACTTTTCAATGAGCCTTTCCAGCTCTGCCTTTGTAAATTCATCAAAATGGTGCGTGCACTTGAAACGATCTCTTTTTTCAGGCCCAAGCGCAATATATTCATGTATTGCTTCCAAAACTGGAACGGATTTCATTGCAGTCGACTTCAGGGGAAAACAAAGGGAGGCTGCAACGATGAATGTGATCGCACAAATCAATGCTGCAAAACTATTTTTTACGATAAAACGCATATGAATGGTGTGTTAAATCTTATATTTATCGGCCAGCATTGCCTGGTTATAATCCATCCCAAAAACTGCTTCTAACTTAAGAATCCACCTCTATCGTATCATTTAATAAATAGACGGGCAAATAAAAACAGACGTATCCGATATTGTTTATCGCCCTATCAGGGTAAACTCAGCCATACCCCATAGGTAACACCAGATAAAATCGTACAAATGGAAATCGCAGCTACTGCAAAATCAGGATCTCCTCCAATTTGTTTTCCAAGTATGTAAGTTAAGGTTGCGGTCGGTGCAGAAAGAATAATCAAACCCGGAAGATAATTTTCATTTGGTATGGAAAACAATTTAAAAACAACAAGCCCGATGCCTGGCATTACAATCAATTTTAATACACTTGACAACAGGACACTGAAAAAACGGGATTTTAGTTTTTCAAAAGAAAGGGATGCGCCAATAATCAACAATGCCATTGGCAATGCCATTCCTTTTAAAATGACAAGACTTCTGTCAATAATGGCTGGGATTGGTACACTGTAAAGAGAAAACAAAATCCCTGCTATTGCAGAAAGAATAACCGGGTTGGCCAGTGTTTTTTTAATCGTGTGAAACATTTTTGATCCATCTTGTGTTTCATCACTATGATGCTGCAGCACGACAACCGCCAGAAGATTCTGTAGAATCATTACAAATCCGGCAATAATCGCAGCCTTTACAAGCCCGTTATCCCCTAAATAATAAAAAGCAACTGCAAGACCGATATACCCTAAGTTGCCATGAAAAGAACTTTGGATAAACGTTCCTTTTGAAGATTCTGATATAGTTAACCCCCGGCTGAACAGCCAGGCTGCTGTCGTAACCAGGCCTACGGTTAAAAGTGTAATAACAATGACAGGAAGATTCAGCTGCGTCTTTAACGCTGCTTTTGAAATGGCACTGAAAATCATTGCTGGAATTGCGATATAATACACCAGGCGATTGGCCTGGTTAATAAAATCAGGAGAAAAAAATCCTTTTTGTTTGGAAAACAATCCCAGAAAAATAATGACAAAGATTGGTACAATGGTGGAAACAATATTCATGTAAAAACGATATCTGTTTTATGGTTTATATTATCTCCTTCTTATAGGGGTTACATCATTCTTTATCAATTAAAACTTTTGCTTTTGGTCTGGTGAAAGAGCAATTTGTTAATTTTCTGAATAAGCAGATGGCTGTCAACCGGTTTGGTTGTATAATCATTCATCCCGGCTTCCATGCACTTTTCCATGTCCCCTTTCATGGCATGGGCTGTTAAAGCAATAATGGGGATACCATGATCCAATACTTTTGAATTTGACGATCTTATCCTGGCGGCACAGGCATACCCGTCCATCACCGGCATTTGAACATCCATCAGTACCAGGTCGTATTTATTTTTCTCAAGCTCTTCTAACGCTTTCTGACCATCATTGGATATATGGTACTGAAACCCATGTTTTTCTAAAATGTTTTTGATGACTTTCTGATTCACAGGATGATCTTCTGCCACCAGAATTTTTGAACGCTTGGTTTGAACGTCTTTGACAAAATGCTTTGTAACAAGCTTTTTAGATTTATCCTTGAAATGACTTTCCCCACTGAAAATTAAAACAATTGAATCAAAAAGCTGTGACCGCCGGATCGGTTTTGAAAGATATCCATCAAACCCAATCTCCTTCATTATTTTTGCTTCACCTCGAAGGCCGCGGGATGTCAGCATCACAAGTTTGACATCCTTTGTGTCCGGATGGCTTTTAATCATCTCTCCCAGTTGTGCCCCATCCATTTTTGGCATCTGGTAATCTGTAATAACCATATCAAAAGGCATATTTGTTTTTGCCATCAATCTGCACATCTGAACTGCATGATGGCCATCTTCAGTCGCTTCTACAAAGAACTCCCATTTTTTAAGAAACCCTTCCAATATTTCAAGGTTGAGTTTATTGTCATCCACAATTAAAATTCTTTTCCCCTTAAGATTTTTTGGGGGCTTCTCTATTTTTTCCACTACATTTTTCTGTTTTTCAAACAAAATAGTAAACGTAAACGTTGAGCCTTTCCCTATTTTGCTGTCAACTTTAATGTCGCCTCCCATTAATTCCGACAACTGTTTGGAAATCGCAAGTCCTAACCCTGTCCCCCCGTATTTACGCGTTGTAGAAGCATCCACCTGATGGAAGGACTGGAACAATTTTTTCGTATCTTCCCTGACCATTCCAATCCCTGTATCCTTGATTTTAAATGCAATTTTTACTGTATTCTTTGTTTCCTTTTCCTGTTTTATTCGAATATTGATATCTCCGCCTCTATCAGTGAACTTTATTGCATTGCCCACTATATTCATAATGATCTGGCGAACCCGAGTCGGGTCACCAATGAGTAAAGAAGGTACATCATCATCAAACATATATGTCAGTTCAACGCCTTTCTCATGACTTTTCATGGCAATAAATTCAAGGGTTTCATCCACCATGTTTCTTAAATTGAAATCAATGGCTTCAATATCCAGCTTCCCGGCTTCAATTTTTGAAAAATCCAGAATATCATTTAAAATAGTCAACAGTGCTTCAGCACTTCTTTTAATCGTTTCCAATCCTTCTCTTGTTTCTGGTGTCTGGGGTTCATCCAAGAGAATGTTGGTCATTCCTGTGACCCCATTCATTGGGGTTCTAATTTCATGACTCATATTGGCCAGAAAATTGCTTTTTGCTTTGTTGGCTTCTTCTGCGTTCCGGCTCATTTCAATGGCATAATCAACTGCTTCCTGTAGATTTTCATTTAAAGATTCTAATTCTTCGGCCCGGTTCTTTAAATTCTCATTTAACTTTTCTATTCTCCTGCGGTCCTTTTTTTTAGATGTGACATTGCGGAGAATAACAAACGTACCCACCAGTTCACCTTTCGTGTTTTTAAATGATCCACAGCTAAGCTCCACATCTAAAATTTTCTTATCTTTGGTATATCGCCGGGTTTCTAGTTCAGCCTGGCCCACATCAAATAATTGTTCAATTGCCTGTTGGGTCTCCGGCATATTTTTTTTAGGGACAAAATCAAGCTTTCTGCCTTTAAAATCGTCCAGTGTCCAGCCAAATGTTTTCGTAAATGATTTGTTAAGATATTTTACATTCCCCTGCATATCATAGATGACGATTGAATTTGGAGATGCTTCCAGAACCGCCCTTGAACTCTTTTCTGTCAGTTTTAGATCTTTTATCTCTTTTCTGGCATCCCGCAATTTCTTTTTAAGATCTTTTATCTGGTCTTCAGCTGATTTGTCAGCCAATTTTTTACCCATATGAACATCCTTTGTGTAAGGTGAGCGAATTACTTAAAATTTTAAATAAATTTTTATATTTAATAGTTATGATTACATTAAGGACTGATCTATTTTCTGAATATTACCCTAAAACACAATAGAAATTCAAGTAAATTGCAAAAAACAGATTTATAAAAAAGATTTATCCCTGGTCTGCCACCACCCGATAGTGCTGCCAATTCTTTGGAATTCAATCTTTTCTTTTACTTCAATCCGGCGTACCCACTCTGCCAGCCCTGATGCATGATGAATAATTAAAGGTGTGCTGTGATTCGGCAAAATATCCTTTGCCAGCTGGTACATACTAATGGTTTTATTAATTTCATATGATGTATCCGCTGTGTCCCATGGTGTTGGATGGATGAACCCGTGATTGGCGCCTTCTTCTTTTAAATACCCCAAATTTGATGGAAACTCTGACTTTAATGATCTGACAGCTTTTATTGCAGCAAGGTTGATCTGGCGTGTGATGCCTTTATTTAAATTTTTCAGTACGCTATCGTCAAAAGACTCAAAGCCAATGGATGATAATAGAATTCGGACATTTTTCTTTTTTGCTGTTTTTAATGCTTCACCAAGCGGTTTCAAACCTTTTAACAGATAATCTGCTCTCAGCGTTAAATTGATCTGGGAGAATACAATGGACAATTTATCTGCCAATTTAAACAATTCCGGCAGTCTGAACAGCGGGCTTTCATCAATCAGTTCAAATGGTATTGTTCTCCCATCAGGTCCTTTTGGCACGCATAACAATTGTTCCTTAAGGGCATGTTCACTAATGGCGCCCATGTACCCTTTATCTGACGCCACGTCACAAAAGCTGCACCCTTTTTGAACCATTTTCACAGAAGAAGGGGCTGCCCCCTTTCCTTTTGTTAACGCTGCAGGATAATCAATTGAAATGGTCTTTTTTCTGGCTGCATGCTGGCAGCCAATCTGCTGCAATACCTGAGCCGTGGTAATGTTCAAGGGTAAAAAAGATCTGTTTTCCAATATGTGAAGGGTTTGCCAGTCCACTTTTGATAGATAATGGTCATCCCAGTCAATGGGAGGATTCTCAACGATCCTGCCTTGTTTATTTCTAAACAGAACCCCGTTAAGTCGAGAATATGCTTTCTTATTTTCAGAAGACAAAAATGAAATTATCTGCTGCGCCGGGCCATGAAGTGCAAAAGAAAAAGAATCAGACACACCTTGAAATCGATGGGGATGTGACTGCCAGCCTTTCTCACCTTTAAAATCAGGTCCTGCCTGGGGACCTGCCAATACAGTGACAGCACCCTTGTCTTTTAGCTGCTTTGCATATTCAAACAGGTCCTGTCTTCCGCCGAGAGATGAAAACCCGATTATTTTCTGATCATCCTCAAAATAGCGCTCCAGGGCAATGGTTAAATCTGAAAGGTCATCGTCATTTGTTACACCCACTACGATCGCATCATAATCAGTGTAATCATTGACAATTGTCGCAGCCATCTGGGGCCCCAGCAGGCCATAGGACTCTCCTTTGAAATATCCGCTGATAATTAAAAACTTCTTTTTTTTCATGTCTCCTCAAAAACTATCATAGATGTACAGTATATATCATGGATTGTTTTAATATCTTTTCGCGGAGTTAACTATAATTCAATAAAAATTATTGCCCTTTGAAGTGGGGCTGGCGTCTCTCTTTCAGCGCCTTTACTCCCTCAAAGTGATCTTCAGTTCTCTGGGTAATACCCTGGAAGGCTGCCAGCAGATCAAGGTGTCCGCTGATCTCTGCGGTACGTGCCTGGCGGATGGCTTTTTTAATCATAGAGACGGCTACAGGGCTGTTATTGGCAATAGAATTTGCCAGCTTTTCTGTTTCGTGTTTCAGCGTATTCTCTTCTACAATATAATTTAGAAGGCCGATCGTAAGCGCCTCATCTGCACTGATGATTCGCCCGGTTAGAGAAAGCTCCATGGCCTTGGCATATCCGATAACTCTTTGAAGGAAAAATGTGCCGCCATCACCAGGTACCAATGCCAGTTTCGCAAAAGTTTCTCCAAACCGGGATTGCTTACACCCCATTCTGATATCGCACATGCAGGCCAAATCACAACCGGCTCCGATGGCTGCACCATTTACCATTGCGATAAGCGGTGTGTGAAGAGATTCTATGGTCAGGGGTATCTGCTGGATTCCTTTTGTATACCTGCGCCTCAATCCTTCCGGATCGCCGGCAAACATACCTGTTTTTTCTTCCATTGCCTTCACATCACCACCGGCACAGAAATTCTTTCCTGCACCCGTAAGGATGATAACCCTTATATCATCATCCCAATCGGCCTCCCGTAACAATCTGCACAGTTGGGTAATCATCTCATCCGAAAATGAGTTTGAAAACTTGGGACGGTTGAGCGTTACCCACAGCAGTGGTGCATCTGCTTCAACTATAAGGTCTGTATAATTGTTTAAGAGGTAGTCTTTCATGGGACTATTGTATTACAAAAAAAGAAGTTTCGTCAAAGTAAATATTACCCTTGACTGCAGATGGTATGAACATGTCACAGGGCATTTTCCTGTGACATGTTTTTTTATAATTTTTTCAGGTTATGAAACTTTGTGTGACTCCTTTGACATTTTTCTTTTTTCATCATCCCTGACTTCCCTGCGCAAGAGTTTCCCTACCTTTGATTTGGGAAGCATATCCCTGAACTCTACGTATCCTGGAACTTTATAGGATGCCAGTCGTTCCCGGCACCACTTGATCAATTCAACGCCTCCTACACCTCTGGCGTCTTCTTTTAATACAACGATCGCCTTGATTCTCTCCCCGACCCTTTCATCAGGGATACCGATAACACAAGCATTAATAACGGTAGGATGATCCTGAAGCGTGGCCTCAATTTCAGAGGCAGACACTCTGTATCCCTTATGCTTGATAACATCTGCAGACCGTTCCATATAAACAAGTTCACCATCTGGTCTGCAGCTGACATAATCTCCCATCCGGCAATACAGTTTATCATTCACTTTCACATATGTTTTTTCAGTTTCGTCAGGTCTTTCGTAGTACTCTTTTACTGAATATTCTGATGTTACAAACAGCTCGCCGTTTTCTCCATTTTCCACACATTCAAGCGTTACAGGATCGACAACAATGCATTCCCGGCTCTTTAACGGATAGCCTATGGACCCTGATGACGGTTCCGTGCCGATTTTTGAATAGGTGACATGTCCCACTTCAGTAGAACCATACACCTGGTATATGGGGATATCACATCTTTCCTTGAACCTGTTGTGAACTTTTTCAGGCAGCACATCTCCACCGCAGAAACAATATGTTAAAGAAGACAAATCATATTGATCCAGTCGATCGTTCTCTAAAATCATCCTGTACAGCGCCGGGACACCTAACAGCCACCTGACCTTATGGCGTTGAATAGATTCAAGTATGGCGTCAACCTGGGGGACAGGCATTAAAACCGTCATATTCCCCTTGTTCAGCCCAATGGCCATAAACAGCCCCAGCGCCATGATATGAAACAATGGGTTGATACAGATATAGACATCTGCTCCTTCCTTTAAATGGTCTCCTGCAACATGATTTGTAACATCATTGATGTAAGATGTTGACCCTGTATGGTTACCAGGCACACCTTTGGGGAATCCTGTCGTTCCGCCGGTATAAAGAATATAGGATAAATCATTTATGGGATCTATTTGAACATTCGTTTTTAACGGCGGACTTTTCAGCATTGATTTAAAAGAAATAACCTTGTCATCATATTTGACCTTTCCATATGGTATTTTATCAAATAAAACACCTAAATATCTTTTCCAGGCCGGCAGCAGGTCTACCAGATTGGTTACAATGGCTTTGTTTAAACCTGCAGTATCAAAAATCTCCTTGACATACCCAAAATTGGTATCTGTACAAATGATGGTTTTGGCACCAGAGTTTTTAATCATATACTCTATTTCATGAGATGTATAAATTGGTGATACCGGGACAAGAATTGCACCGGCTTTCTGTATGCCCAGATAGGCAATCACCCATTGAATACAATTGGGGATATACAAAAGTACTTTATCGCCCTTTTGAATTCCCATAT
>CAYFKW010000018.1:57640-84436 GCA_964343845.1 uncultured Desulfobacula sp.
GACCAGTGCGCCCGCAAACCGCTCACTCAGGTCCCGAAGGCGCCTATATGAAAATTTTTCTCCAAGATAAAGCACTGCTGTTTTATCCGGATATTTTTCACTCATTAAATCAAACCGAGTAAATGACAATTCATTTTCCAGATGGATATCATGATCAACCATTTTTAAAATTGTCTCCTTTTTTTTCACACACCAAAATATGCAGATTTAACATCAGGATTATCCATTAATACGTCCCGGCTGCCTTCCATAACAGCAGCACCATTTTCAAGGATGTAGGCATAATCAACTATAGGGAATACCGGCCTTGCATACTGTTCAGACACGATAATGGAAATCTTTTTTTCTTCCTGTATGGCTTTTGTGGCTTTCATGAGTGTTGCCTGCATTAAAGGACTTAATCCTAAAAGCGGTTCATCTAATAACAATAATCTGGGCTGCGCCATCAGCGCCCTTCCAATGGCGAGCATCTGCTGTTCACCGCCACTTAAAAACCCGCCGACCCTGTGCTTTAACCTGTCAAGAGAAGGAAACACGTGCAGGACGTATTCCAGCGTTTCTCTGGCCTGGGCTTTGGTGGCTAAATATCCACCAATTTTCAGGTTTTCCAGTACTGAACTCTCTTTAAAAATCCGCCGTCTTTCAGGGCACAGCACAATACCTGATTTCGCCCTCTGGCTTGGTTTAACATCCTCTATTTTATCGTTATTAAACCATATGTCACCCGTGATTGTGATGCGCTCACCCCCTGCCATCTCTTCTTTCTTTCGAATGTCCAGCATAATGCCTGACAAGGCATACATCAGGGTTGACTTGCCTGCGCTGTTGGCGCCAAAAACGCCGACGATTTGATTTTCCTCACATTGAACACTGATATTGTTTAATGCCAGCATATTTTCATAAAACACCATTAAATTTTCTGCTTTAAGCATATGTCATGACCTCCTCAACCTCTTCTGATCCGAAATACGCTTCCTTGACACGGGCATCGGCCATTACTTCACTTGGGCTGCCTTCGATAAGCTTTTCACCAAAATTCAGCACCATGACACGATTGGCCACCTGAAACAATTCTCTTAAACGATGCTCGATCATGATAATCGTAATGCCATCCATTTGAAGGCGTTCAATCAAGGGAACCATGCTGGCGATTTCGCTCATTGAGAGACCTGAAAACACCTCATCGCAAATGATGATTTCCGGCTTTAAAGACAAACATCGTGCAAGCTCTAATCTCTTAAGGTAACCGGTAGGAAGTGTAGAGGTTGTTTTAAAAGGAATATAGGAATCCCTTTCAAATCCAATTTCCTCTAAAATATCAATGCTGACGGTATGCCTGTCGCCAAGCCTGCCGCCGCCCCGCCATCCGCCCGTCCGTTTGGCCCTTGGAGAAAAAAGCGGAATAACAAGGTTTTTATAGGCTGGAAGACTGTAGTAGGGGCGCATTACCTGAAACGTTCTTGTCACCCCCATATCTGCAATCTTGTGGGGCTGTTTCCCGGTAATATCGGTTTCTTTAAAAAATATCCTGCCGGATGACGGTTTAATAAACCCTGTAATATTATTTACAATTGTTGTCTTTCCAGAACCATTGGGGCCTATAATACCCAGGATCTCTCCCTCATTCACTTCAAAACTCACATCTTTTAAAGCGGTCACACCACCAAAACGCTTGGTTAGTTCTTTTACTCTGAGAATAGGATCTGTCTTCATAGTTTGGTCCACCTTTCAAACTGTTCATATTTGCGTTGAACAAAATCCATGATACCTTCACTTCTAAACAGTATAAAACCGACAAGAATGACTGCATAAAAAACGATTCGCAAGGTTCCGAAATCTCTTAAAAGTTCTGAAACCGGTACCAGGATTAAACACCCTAAAACTGGTCCGACAAGGGTACCTGAACCACCGATAACGGTTGCGGCAATCGGCAGGATTGAAAAATCCAGTGCAAATTGTGAAATTCCAGACCACATGTAAATGTGGGTGATACATGCACCGCCGAGACATCCCATTGAGGATGCGATAAAAACAGCCAGTGCTCTGTACTGAGTGATATTGATGCCGGATGCTTTCACTGCCTGATCATTGTCCATGATGGCTGTAAAGATTAGCCCTAAATCCATATTCACCAGTCTGCGCAGCCCAAAAAGGAATAATAGAACAACACCGATAACAAAATACTGTTCAACCCATGGATTTGAAAAACTATCAATTCCAATCAGTCCGTCTGTCCCGCCGAATATATCGAACGCTTCAATGATCCTTGCCATAAATAAGGGGTACATCAGTGTCACGATGGCAAAATAGACCCCTTTCAGGGGAAGACAGGGCAACAGTAATATCGTAGAAACGATCCCGCCGACAAGTGTTGCCAGAGGAATGGTCAAAATGGGGGGAACACCAAAATATGAATTCAAAATGCCGGCAATATAGCCGCCGGTTCCTATGAAAAAGGCGCCGCCCAGGCATACAAGCCCAACATTATGGGCTAAAAAATCAAAACTCAACGCCAAAAGCGAATAAATACAAACAATCGAGATGACCCGCTGCCAATACATACCTGGCATGAGAAAAGGCAGTGATAACATTCCGGCTATCAAAATAAATCTGGGGAACGTCAGGTAGGACAATTCCCGGAATGACATCAATGCATAAATGCCATCCGACCTTACCTTAATTCCCCTGTCAATTCTTTCTTTACGACTTTGTGCTATATCCAATTTTAAACCCTCTCTTCCAATTCATGTTGTTTCCCAAACAGGCCTGACGGTTTTATAATCAGCGTTAAAATGATGGCCAGAATTGCCACCACCATCTGAAAATGTGACCCGATAAACACGACAGTTAGAATCTGGGTAAACCCGATGAGAAATGCTGCAAATATAGCACCCATCCAGCTTCCAAGACCGCCTACAATACATACTGCAATCGACATGATCAAGACATGATATCCGGATTCAACGACAATGTTGCCAAGTGGTAAAATAAGGATGGCAGCGATACCGGCAAGAATGGCACCAAAGCCCATTGCCAGCATAGCCATTAGGTCAGAATCAATTCCAAGCATAAGGGCTGCGCGCTCGTCCTGGGCCATACCTTGGAGGGCCAGGCCTAATTTTGTGTAGTGGGTGAATGTCCATAAAAGACCCACAAGGGCAATACCGATCACCATCATTAAAAGCCGGTGGTAATCTACAGGCACCCCGCCGATCATCATACTTCCTTCCATAAAAACCGGCAGGGTATAGGTCATCCCTTTAAACCCTCCCCATCTCAGCCCTTCAAGGATCGCAAGTCCAATGGCATATGACCCGATAATTTCAGAGATATTCATCCCCCTTACCCTGATCAGCACAAACCGGTACATCAACGCACCGACGATGCCATTAATTGCAAGCGCCAAAAAAATGGAAAAAAAGTAATTTATGCCCAGCTTGTTCAACAGAATCCAAGAAGAAAACCCACATATTATATACAGCGCTCCATGGGCAAAATTCGGTACCCGGCTGATACCGTAAACCATAGCAAAACCTAATGCCATCAATGCCAGAGAAACGCTGTTAATTGTCCCGTAAACAATAATCTCCATAGTGTTATCCCAAATATATTTGTTCGCACTTTATTCGCAAATTTGTTCGCAAATTTTTACTAATAATTATTGCCAGAAAAACTAGCAGAAAACCTGCTTTTACACATTTTAATCCGCGCCTGTCATAAACATCGATCATTTTATCCATTCAACAATGGTTAATTTTACACCGTGTTTAGAGGAAGGCTAAAATTTTAACCGCAGACATACACATCGTATTCCGGGGATTAAAATTTTAGCCTGACACTGAAATCGATTAAAATGAATCATTTTCTGTTTGACACCTATTTCATCCATGGCGGAAGAACAATATTCCCCTTGGCAATACTTTTTGGATAAACCACCACCCGTTTGGTATCCTGCCACTGGATAATAGAGCCGACTGCACCGTCTTTAGGATCTTTTGCAAATATCACCTGATGGGATTTCGGATCAAACCTCAAACGACCGTACACACCCATGATATCTGTCTGCTCCAGGGCAGTCACTACCTTATCCGAATCAAGGGTTCCTGCTCTTTCTATGGCTTCTTTTAAAGCATAAACTGCCATGTAGCTTGAAGAACTCCCAAGGCCTTCGGGTTCAACACCCCATTTTTTTGCATAAGCATTATAGAATTTCATTGTCCATGGTGTTGCATCAGAGGGTGCATTCCCAGCATTGATTACATTACATAAAGTAAATTCACCCCTGCCATCTGTTGCTTTCCAGAAACCCGGCTGTTCTGCAGCCGCCAGTGTTCCGCCAAAAGGAAGTGCCGGGATTCGAAGATCATACCATTGTTTCAGTAAAATAGCGCTTTCCGGCATATCCATCCAGATATTGATAATCTGAGCCCCTGTGGATTTTGCTTTTAACAGCCCCATTGAAAAATCGGTAGTTCCTGTAGGAAAAATTTCTGTTCCTGTAATTTCAAACCCTTTGCCGCCAGCTACCTTTCCCATGACTTTTGCTGCGCCTCTTGCATGCGATACATCCTGGGCAATAATAAAAATTTTGGACAGTCCATGTTTTTCCTTAAGCTCTAAAAAATTAGCCAGCATATCGCCGACAATTCCTTTGGCCTCTCCATGTATCCTGAAACAATATTTAAATTTGTCATATTTCTGCGCAACCATTGCATGATATTTCGGCGTTAAAACACCACTGGTGACGATAGACACTTTTTTATGTTTTGATAAAAGAGACATGGCAGCTAATGCTGCCTCAGACCGATTGGGCCCGCCTAAAATAAAATCAGCCTTTTTATTTAATATCAGCCGTTCAACAGCCATCAGCGCTTCTGAAACCGGGACACCAGGTTCAAGGTCCCTTGTATCAATAACCTCTACTTGAAACGGACGATTTTTTCCTGCCACGTTCACCCCGCCTTGAGCGTTGATCTCATCCACGGCAAGTTTGATACCCCGCTCAGCATCCCATCCGTATAAATAGGCTGTCGAAAGCGGTGCACCAATTACAATTGGTTTGCCTGCATACGCCTGCAAAGTAAAAAAACCAGACACAATAAGAGCAAAAACAATGAATAAAAATGTTGTTTTAATACGATTCATAACCCCTCCTTTTTCAAGAATTCATGTTGTCCTGAACTGTTCAAAACTTATGAATCCTTTTGTTTTAAGTTATATTCTTTGATCTTGGATTTTACTTGTGTCAGTGAAATTTTTAGCAGCCGTGATGTTTTTTCAAGGTCCCAGTGAGTCTGGGTAAGGACGTTTTCCAGGTGCTCTTTTTCGCTCTGTTTGAGTGATTTCATTTTCATGCTCTTCAACTCCGATCTCAAAAGCTGGCCTTGGCCATCAAAATTAAAATAACACTTACAGCTATTAAAAATTTACTCTCAGGGTCGTTTGAAGTTCAATTTTGTCTTGCTCAGATCAGCAGGGAATTCGTACGCAATAGTTTCCTTGTGAATCTGCAAATCCCATGCCGAAAAAAAAGACTGCCTGGAAAATAAAAATGAATCCCATTAATTGTTTGATTTTATATTATAATTTGAGAACGGTTTGTTTTTCGACAAACAGGCAGGCCCAAGGCTTGCTAGAAAATTTCTTTCTATTGGCAATAAAGATTTTTTCTAGCAAGTGTATAGTTTTACGCTTCTTTAATATTGTATTTTCGAATTTTATTTCTCAAGGTTGGTAAAGAGATCCCCAGGACTTTTGCAGCCTTGGTTTTGTTCCATTTAAGGTGGAAAAGCGTTTTAATAATATGATCTTTTTCAACATTGGCCAGGGAATAGGAAACAAGCCCCTGCTGGGGAAGGCGGGTCTTTGTTTCCAGGATTTTGTCAATGTCCTGTCTCAGCAGCACGCTCCCCCTGCATTCTACGACGGCCTGAACAATCGAATTTTCCAATTCCCTGACATTTCCCTTCCAGTCATGGTTGACAAGGCTCTGAATCACACCTTCTTGAAGCTTTGTCACTTTTGTGCCCAGTTCTAAATTTATTTTGTGCAGGAAGTGTTCAACCAGTAAAGGGATATCAGACAGCCGCTCACGTAATGGCGGGATCTCTATCATGAAGACACGTAACCGGAAATACAGGTCTTCCTTAAAATCACCCAACCTAACTTTCCGCTCAAGGTCACAATTACACGCTGTAATAATCCGGCAATTGGATTTAAGGATTTTTGTTCCCCCGACACGGGTATACTCCCGTCTTTGAAGAAACCCCAGCAGTTTACCTTGTATGTTCAGTGACAATTCAGCAATTTCATCTAAAAACAGGGTGCCGTTCCCAGCCAATTCAATTTTTCCTTTTTTTGCACTGTCCGCACCTGTAAACGCTCCTTTTTCATGACCGAAAAGCTCACTTTCAAGCAGCGTCTCAACCACAGCAGAAGAATCAAAAACAATAAACGGATCATCTTTAAAAGCACTGTTCAAATGAATCACCCTGGCGATGAGCTCTTTTCCCGTTCCTGTCTCGCCTTGAAGCAGAACATTTACTTTACTGGTGCACACCAATCCCATTTTTTTAAATATAGTCCTCATCTTTTCGCTTTTCCCGATAATCGCCCATGGGTTTGGTGTGCCTGGATGGACAGGTTCAAGCGTTGGTGTTTTTTTATCGATTTCCAGTATATTCACAGCATGGTCAACCGCTTTTTCAATTTCATCAATATCAAGCGGCTTGTGAATATAATCAAATGCACCTCTTTTTATCGCAATAATGGTTGTTTCCATATCCTGGTAAGCGGTAATCATGATAATTTTTGACGGAAAATTTTTCTCTACAATGGTTGCAAGCACATCCAGTCCATTCAGATCCGGAAGCCTGATATCCAGGATGACAATCTGAGGTTTTTGCGCAGCATAAGTTTGAAGGCCTTTCTGGCCGGTGTCTGCAGTAATAACTTCATGACCTTTCTCTACCAGAAACATGTTTAAAGATTCAAGGATGGATGGTTCATCATCAATTACCAGAATTTTTGCCATTATCTACCTCTTATAGGAATCCTTAAAGAAAAAGATGACCCTTTTTCTTTTCTTTTTTTTGCGACAACAAAACCATTATGGGCCTCAATAATTCTTTTTACGTTTGCAAGTCCCAGGCCAACACCTTTTGTTTTTGTTGTAAAAAACGGCTTAAAAATCTCCTGGCTGTTCTTTTCATCAAAACCAACTCCTTCGTCATCAATGGTAATCTGTGCAAATTCATTATTGGCGTCTGAATTCAGATCATATCTGACAATTATCTGCCCAAAGGCTGGTGAAGATTCTATAGCATTGATAAGAATATTAATTACGGTTTGGCCTATTTTACCCTTGTCGACGCTTACATCAGGTATGTTGTCGTTGAACATCTTTACAACAGATATATTCTTTTCCTTAAATTTCATTTCCAATAATTCAATATATGAATTCAGAATCTCGCTTATTTTGCAGGTGGTCATATTTAACTGCAATGGTTTTGCAAAGTCCAGAAGCTGATTTAAAATCTGTTCCAGCCGGATCACTTCTGATACAGAGATATCTACTCTCCTTTTATCATTACCGGTGATCTCCTGATTCTTATTTAATATTTGAAGGTTCATCTTTACCGCAGACAAAGGGTTCCTGATCTCATGGGATAGCGAGGCTGTAATTTGACCGATGTACGCCATTCTTTCGTTTTCGCGTATTTTCTGTTCCATTTTTACACGGCCGGTAATATCCCTGCAAATACCAATACTGGAGATCTTGTTCCCATAGCTGGTAATCTTGCCATGAATTTCAGTGGGGAATTCTTCCCCTGACTTCATCCGCCGTCTGTACTCAAAGACCTGCGGCATAACCGCACCATCTGTGCTGCCGGAATAGATTTCAAGCACTTGCTTTCGATGTGATTCAGCAACAAAATCAGTAAATATTTTTCCCTGAACATCTTCAAGGTTATAGCCATGCATGTTGCAGAATGCCTGGTTTGCAAAAACAATAACCTTGTCCTGAATAACGAAGTAGCCGTCATTTATCTCTTCTACCAGTGTTTTATACTTTTTTTCAGATTCTTCCAGTGCAGCTGTTCTTTTTTTTACCATTTGCTCAAGCGCTTTATTCTGCTCAAGTATTTTTTTCTGGTGCATATCCTGGAAATGATCACTAAATCTGTGCAGGGTGTAGGCCAGGCAAAGGTTCATCTTCTCAATGGTTATTTTTAATTCTTTTGAAGCCATGGGCTGTTCTAGTAAAAATTCAATCGCAATAACCCGATAGAGCTCAAAAGCCTTTTGAACATCTGACAGTAAAAAGCCTGCTTCCAGCCTCATGACTGTAATTTTATCAATAAACGTATTGATGGGGTCATAATTTCCATGAATCAATACTTGAAAATTTGCTTTTACCGCTTCAGTTATTGTTTCTTCAAGTTCTTCGATTGGCCTTGCAGCATATTGATCACCAGCTTCAGTATGAAGTTTTTCAACCCAGTTGGAAATTATTTTAGTTTCATTCAAATTTAAGAAACTGGAAAAATCAAATGGCATGAAATCGCTCCTGATAATATTTTAGGCTGTATATGGGGTGTCATATGATTAAAACAAACAGGTTGTCAAGTTTGACTCAGCCAAAAACACATCAGCATCAATGAAGATATTAAAAAAAGCAACTTTTCATTTGCCTGAAAATGGATCGAAAAGAGGAAATTGCCACCCCCGCTCGTTAAATGGACGTGCGGTTTTCAATAAGGTTTATAAGCTGGTCTTTTTTGATGGGTTTTGGAATGTAATCATCCATTCCAGCCTCAAGGAACCGATTCTTGTCTCCTTTCATGGCATTTGCGGTTACAGCCGCAATCCTGATATGGCCGCCTGTCTTTTCTTCATGCGCTCTAATTTTTTTAGCTGCTTCTATCCCGCCCATTATTGGCATCTGGATATCCATCAGGATTAAATCATACCGATTGTTTTTAAACATGGAAACCGCTTCCTCGCCATTGTCAGCCAGACTTACCCTGTGGCCTGTTTTTTTCAACATATTCGTGATGACCTTCTGGTTTACAACATTATCTTCTGCTACAAGGATATGGTATGATTTGGTTGGTTTATGAGGCTGTTCAGCTTTAATTTCTTCTGACCTGTAACTTGTGATCACATCTGCATCTGGAGCATTGAGTTCTGCAGGCTCGATACTGACAAGTGTTCTTAAACAGTCAAACAGCTTTGTCCTGCCCAGAGGCTTTGATAAAAATGCGGCAAACCCGGCTTTTTTTATCTTTTTAATATCTCCCCTGTTTGCAACCGATGAAATCAATACAAGGACAAGGGATTCAAATCTTTTATCCTGTCGTATCAGCTCAGCCAGTTCAAGGCCGGATATCATTGCCATCTGCATATCGATTAGTACAATGTTATAAGGGGTATTGTCTTTGATACCCTGTTCCAGCAGTGGAATGACCCTATTGGGCTCGCTGGTTATTTCAAATGGACATTGCCAGGATTCAAAATATTCAGAATAAATAGACAAGGTGTTGTTATGGCTGTCGACCGCAAGCACCCGGGTATTGATAATGTCATCATGCAGGACAATTGTGTCCTTTGCAGCACCCCATTGTTTGTCAAATGGTATTGTAAGGAAAAAATTTGACCCTTTCCCAGGGGTACTGTCAACACCGATAGTACCACCCATGAGGGTCACAAGCTTCTTGGAAATTGAAAGCCCTAAACCTGTTCCGCCATATTTTCTTGTTGTAGACGCATCAATCTGGGTAAAAGAATTAAACAGCCCTTCTATTTTATCTTTATCGATTCCAATCCCGGTATCAATCACCTCAAATCGAAGCTTCACTGTCTGCCTTGTTTCATTTACGCGTGACACCTTGATCGTAATTTCACCATCTTCAACAAATTTCACTGCGTTTTCACCCAGGTTGTTTAACACCTGCCGCAGCCGGCCTGGGTCCCCTCGAAGGTACAGCGGTACATCATTTTTAATCAGACAGGCAAACTCTATATCCTTTTCAAATGCCTTTACAGACAGGGCATCGCTCAGGGAATTTAATGTAATCTCCAGATTAAAATCAATTGTTTCAATATCCAATTTACCTGCTTCAATTTTTGAATAATCCAAAATATCATTTATTAAAATCAATAAAGATTCAGCACTTTGTTTTGCGGATTCGGCAAAATCTCTCTGCTCAGGCTGAAGGTCGGTTTCCGAGAGCATTTCAAGCATGCCGATAACCCCATTCATAGGGGTCCGTATTTCATGAGACATATTGGCTAAAAATTCTGACTTTATCCGGGTTGCCTCATTTGCCCTTTCTGCCATCTTTTCAGATCGTTCTTTTTCAACCTGTACCTGTTTCATGGCATTTTTCCGGGCTTTTTCAAGCTCCCATTCATTGGTCAGCGCCCTTGCAAACTGCCGGATCTCTTCCGGGTTAAACGGCTTTCTCAGATAAAAAATATCTTCTCTTCCCACTGCACTTACAATATCATCAGGAGTAAATTCACTAAATGCCGTGACAATTGCAATTCTGATATCAGGGTCAATATTCCAGATCTGCCTGGCTGTTTCAGCACCATCTATCCCTGGCATTTTCATATCGATAAATGCAGTTGCAAAGGGTCTTGTTTTCTTAATCGATGTTTCAACTTCCTGAATACCCAGATCCCCTCTTTTTGCAAAAACAAGGTCATAATCCTTTTGCAGCAGCTTCTCTGTTTTTAAATCATTTTCAGAGAAAAGTTTTGACCCTGTTTCCAGAAGCAGCTCAGTTCTTTTGCTCTTAGGCAATAGAATTCTATTATAAGCATCACGAATGCCCGGATCATCATCAATAATCAAAATTCTTATGTCTGCCGTCTGGCTCATCAGGTATCCTCAGAAAGTTCTGAATAAATTAATTTTATCATACCATTATTTGTCTGCCGGGAAACACTTCTACCACCTCTACATCCGGTGCTGTTCTCTCCATTTCCTGTTTAAACCGTTCCGTGGTCTGTTCCAATACCGGGAATGTTCCATAATGTTCAGGAATGACAACCTGGGGCTGAATAAGCGAGCAGGCATATGCTGCTTCTTTGGGGCCCATCGTAAACACACCGCCAATGGGTAAAATAGCAATATCCGGTTTATAAAAATCGCCAATAATGGTTTTCATATCTGCCATTAAGGATGTATCCCCGGCATGATAGATTCTTGTACCATTTTCAAACTCAATTATATACCCGACAGCCTCTCCGACAAACCGGTTGGTTCCTTCAAATCCTGTGAGCTGGGCACCAGATGAATGAAAGGCTTCTGTCATTGTTATTTTCAGTTCACCAAAACTGGCTGTTGCCCCCTTGTTTCCAAGCGTAAATGTCTGGGTAGCCGCCTGGGGGATCTCGGCCTTGATAAAAAAATTCAGCTCCCAGGGGGCGATTACCTTGGGTTTATATGCGGTGATGATCTTCTTTGCATCCGGGAGCATAAAATGATCTACATGCCCGTGTGTCCAGAGAATCAATTCAATTGATCCAAACCCTTGTGCTTTTCTGTATTTGCCCGGGCATTTTGGGTTGGTGGACACCCAGGGATCTAAAAGAATTTTCTTCCCTTTTGCAGATGTAAACAAAAAGCTGCCGTGCCCCATCCATTCTATTCCTATTTCCTTGCTTCCTGAAGGCTTTTTTGTGTAAGCATGGGCACTGTCCGGCGAAACAATCCTATTTAAACCAGATACGGCGGCCGCAATTCCCATTCCTTTAAAAAACTGCCTGCGTGATATATTCATTTATCCCCCCTCTTTACTTGACCATTGATAATACCTGGTCCACCAGATTTTCGATGCCGGCTGCGACATCTTTGATACCCGGCCCGAGCATATAGGCAGGTGTTGTAACAAGCCTGTTCTTTTCATCAACTAATATTTCATCCACGCGGCAAAGGGTATGGCTGCCCCCCATGGATTCTATTGCATCAGCGGTGCCTGCATCATTCCCTATGGTCACTTCCGGTCTGCTTTCCCAGAGTATTCTTGTGAGTGTCGCTGGTGCAATGCAAATGGCACCGATGGGTTTTTTCTCTTCAAAGACCTGGTTTACCAGATGGTGGACATCCTCATTTACTGTTGCATCCCTGCCTTTAAAGGCAAAATCACTTAAATTTTTGGCTGCCCCAAACCCGCCCGGAATAATGAGTGCATCAAGATCTGAAATTTGAACATCTTTTATATTTTTAATATTACCTCTTGCAATTCTTGCAGATTCAACCAGAACATTTCGTTTTTCATCCATTTCCTGCTGGGTTAAATGGTTAATGACATGATATTGCTCCATGTCCGGGGCCATACATTCCACATCTGCACCTTTTCGATCGAGTGCCAGAAGTGTGATGACAGCTTCATGCAATTCTGAACCATCAAACACCCCGCAACCGGAAAGTAAAACACCAATTTTTTTTCCCATGGGATTTCTCCTTATTGCTTAAAAGGTATATATTATATATTAAGGTCAAATTTTATTGTTGTCGTTGACCCCATTTTCGGACCCTGGCTTTCTATTGCTATCGTTCCATTATTGGACTCTATAAAAGATCTGCAGTAATAAAGCCCAAACCCGGAAGACCCTTTGCTTGAAACACCAAATTTGAATACATCCGCTAACTCTTCATTTTCTATGCCAATACCTGAATCAGAAATTTTTAGAACTGCGTAAGCATCCTTTGTATAAGTTTTAATGGCGATCCACTTTTTGTGCGTTTGGTTAAAATTTTCATATTCGTCAATCGCATCGCAGCTGTTCTTAATAAGATTGACGATTACCTGCATGAGTTTGCTCTTTTCGATGATTAACTCCGGCATTAAGGGTTCCAGGTCCAATTGTAAAATAATATCACGTTTTTCAATCGCAGGCCGCTGCATTTTGACAGCATCCTGGACAAGTGCATTAAAATTTGATTTTTGTTTCACCTCATTTTTATCTGCTGAATATGCCTGTTGAAGCGTTAATATTTCAGATACATATTCCAGGCCCGCATTCATGTCCATCAGGATCATACTCTGGTTTTTTCTAATATCTTCTAAAGACCCGATAAGTTCACCCATGTAGGATGCAATTTTTTTTCCTTTGGCATCAACAGTCACATACGTTCCCAATTGATCTTTTTTTGATTTTAAATCATTGTAGCATTTTGCCAAATACTCATTGATATGTCTGGAATCGTCTTTTATTGCATTTTCCAGCCCCACCATAACAGGCGTTATCGCATTACCGATATTGTGTAATATCATGGCTGACAGTTGTGCTCTACCTGCTTCAACTGCCCTGTTCACCAGTTCAGCCTGGGCCTTTTCAAGTTCTTTGGTCCTCTCTTTTACGAGGGTTTCAAGTTGTTCTCTATGTTTTTCCAGCTCTACTTCATTCTTTTTTCGTTCTGAGATATCACGGGCAATTCCAATAGCATTCCATTGACCTGAAATCTTCACGGCTGATATGGAAAGTTCAATGGGGATTTCTGTACTATTTTTTTTCAGGCCGACAAGTTCAGTTGTTTTCCCGACCACACTTCCTTCACCTGATTCCCTGAAATTCCCGAATGCTTTTTGAAAATCCGGATAAAACCGATCCGGGACAATCAGCCGGTGCAGCTCTTTTCCCATGATCTCTTCAAATGAGTAGCCAAAAATTTTATGGGCGGCTTCATTCCAGTAGGATACCCTGCCGTTATTATCAATCATGATAATCGCATCCTGGGCTGAAGAGCTGATGGACCTGAATTTTTTTTCACTCTCTTCCAATGCCTGCTGGGAAATTTTTAAGTGTTTTGTCATGGTATTAAAATTTTCACACAAAAGCCCTATTTCATCTTCCGTATTGATGTGGATAGGTTCAAACTGCCCCTGCGCAACCTGGATGGCTGCATTCGACAACTCGGAAACAGGTTTTGATATGGATCTTGAAATTAAAAAGGACAGTATGGTGCCGACAAGGATAATGATCAATCCTGTGATATAACTTCGATATAAATGTTCTCTTTTGGTATCATTAATGGTTTGGTTTGAGATGCCTACAAGGACATGCCATATCTCCGGTCCAATCATAAACGGGTGAGAGATAAGATATCCAATATTGTTTTCTTTTTTAAACGAAAAATCCTTTATTATCTGCGGCGTCTGTAATACATGCTCTGCCGGGACAGCCTGGCCATAATACTCTTCTTCACTGGCAAGATACACTTCACTTAAAGAGTTTACAATCTTGACAAAAACAACGTCCTCATCGCTTGATTTAGATTCTTTTAGCAGTTTCTCCGTATAGATCCAGTTCAACGATGCAAATGAATTCACCGTACTTGTGCCAATCGTTTCGGCAAGTCTTTTTCCTTTTGCAACAAGTGTTTCTCCAAAAAACCGTGACTCCTGGACAAACGCGATATATGTACTCGTTGCCACAGCACCGATAATGATAATCACAACCGGAACCAGAATTCTTACGAAAAGAGGAACCTTTACCTTGGTCTTATCTTCTTCCATAGTGTATTTATTTTAATTTCAGAAATTGTGAGAACCTTAAAATTAGTGCATGATCTAATCAAAACATAAAAATCCTCTGAAAAGATTTTTCGCATTCTTTTTTATTCTATTAACAGGTCTGATACGAAATTTGATAAAGTATACCATTAAAAACAATGAAAATTCAAATAAAATTATTTTTCAAAAAAGCTTTCTGGTAAAGGTATAAATAAAAAAAATGCGGCCACAAAGAATATTGCACTTGTAACCGCATTTTTAATGCTGTTTGAAACTTTATTACGCTTCTTTTAGCGCTACTTTATGACTGGTTGCATGTAATTTCCTGGCAGCTTCCTGTTTTTTAAGGATCGCAACATCATCCACATCTACATATTCTACACATTCTACTTCGCAGAATCTCACACACTGGGGATCTCCACCGCAAAGGTCACATTTGAAAACCTTTCTTTCAATGGAATTAAACCCCATTGCGCCAAATGGACAGACAGCGACGCACGACCGGCAGCCGATGCATTTGTCATAATCAACTTCAATTGTATTTAATTCATCATTGCGGGAAAGGGCACCGGCAGGACAAACACCTGCGCAGGGTGCATCCTGGCACTGCTGGCAGGCCATTGGGATATATACGCCATCCATTTCCCATTTCATTACTCTGATACGGCTTCTTGAAGGGTTGGACACCCCGTCATGTTTTACCGCACATACCAATTCACACAATCTGCACCCTGTACATTTTTCAGGGTTTATCATAAGGACTTTATCCTTTGTTTCCATGATATAACTCCTTTTCAACTATTACAGCAAATGAGTGGGCTCATTTTCCAGCCCAAGCCGTTTCAGGGTTTTTGCTTTGGGTTTGCCTTTTTTGTCCAGCCCTTTGTGCTCATAGAATTCGTCAACCATTTTGACGAATTTTTCCTTGTCAATCACTCTTCCGACAACATCTATGGCACCTCTTCTGGTGGGCTCATCAAAATAACGATGGTTGAGCATGTCACCTTTCTCAAGATCGTCTCTTGTCAAACCTTCTCTCAAGTTAAAAAGTCTTTCTATCATGTTGCAGCGCTCTGATATCTCCCAGAGCTCTTCAGGTGTAAATTCCAGCCCTGTGTTGTAATACAATACTTTTGGCCAGTCTTCAAAGTTCGGCAATGTTGCACCAAGAAACGTTGTATGGTACTTGCAGATACCCAGGCAGTCTACACCCATATAGCAGTTTTCCTGCCAGAACACCTGCCAGGGTTTACCGACATATTCCGTATGTTCAGAAGACAGTTTCCCGCCATATGGAATCGGGCTGCCATATATTTTTTGAAGCACTTTTTCCGGCAGATGATAAAGATCGATGGCCGGACGGCTTCTTAAATGATCAGATCCCCTTGATGCGGTTGCAATATTTAATGCCAGTCCGGGAGTTGCCCTTTCATCTGAATGAAGGTTGCTCATTCCTTTTACCTGGATCAGGTAGTCAAAAGAATTTTTACCAAATGTTTTAGATGCCGGAATCCCGCCATTGGCAAGGGCATCAGCCACTTTCCCTTTTCTGAAGCAGATCCGTTCAACCATTTCAAGAACAGCGTCGTCATTGCCGAATCTCAAATCAAGGCCGTCTGTATCTTTACTTGAAATAATCCCTTTTTCATACAGTTCCATTGCCCAGGAGATCAAAGACCCGGTTTCAAGGTTATCCATCCCATATTGATCCACCAGGTGGTTGCCCACTAGAACGGTTTCTGCTCTCGGTGTATCTGTTTCCCCGCCAAAAGCACCCTGGGATGTATACTCCGGACCTTCTTCATATTTGCCTTTAAGCGGCCCGGATGGAATCCTGTATTGTGCACGGCAATGGACCTGGCACCCAAAACAGCCTGACATGTGATAGGGCCCCATGGTCTCTTCACAGATATCATCAATGGCTTCCGGTTCTATATCATCTGCATATTCACACTGGTTGTACTGAAAGTTTCTTGTACGGACGCCGCCCCAGGAGTTGGTTGCTCCCCATATCATGGGCGTGCCAAGGGTTCCCTGTGTTTTATTTACCTTTGCAGATGTAATCTGATCAATGAACCGTTTATTATATTCAAGCGCCTCTACTGGATGCGCAATCTTAATGTCCATGGTTCCCCTGCAGGCAATGGCTTTAAGATTTTTGGATCCCATTACAGCGCCCATTCCGGTTCTGCCGCCGGCATTTTTAATACCGGTCATGACATTGGCAAAAGCCACCAGATTTTCGCCGGCAGGCCCACAGACCAATGATTTGACCTCCTGGTCATCCAATTCGTCTCTGATAGCCCATTGTGCATCTGTTGTTGTTTTACCCCAGATATTTTTTGCATCACGAATTTCAATTTCGCCATTGTGAATGTAAATATAAGACGGTTTTTTTGCTTTGCCTTTAATCACAAGATGATGGAACCCGGCCCATGCCATTTCAGGTGCAAAAAAGCCACCCATATTGCAGGAACCCAGAAGACCTGTCAGAGGTGATTTTGCCATTACATGGGTCCTGGCTGTTGCTGAAGCGCATGTGGCCGTAAGAATACCACCGCTTACAATCAATGGATTGGCTGGCCCCAGCGGGTCACAACCTTTTTTAGAATGATTTAATAATAGATATGCATCAAGACCTCTGCCACCCAGAAACTTTCTTCTGATATCAAGAGGAATCGGTTTTACCTCTATTTCACCGGTGGTAAGGTTAATATATGCTATCTTTCTGTCCAATGCCATATTATTTATCCCCCCATCTTTTTTTAAATGCTTCATCGGCAAGTTTTTTATTTACTTCCCAGACTGGACCGCGGATTCTTGGAAAATCTTTTTTGATCCATGCGACACGGAATTCACTTGTGCAAACCGGACATTTGACATGATCATCACCCGGTTTCGGCTCCAGCCTGCCCATACAGGTTGGATTATGGCATCTAAATTTACCGTAGGTTCTGGTTTTACGCAGGCTTTCGGCACTCGACATTTTACCGGTATCAACTGCCATAGTGACCCTCCTTTGTTGATAGTTATTATGGTTACCGCTTATTTTCCTTGGCAAAAGGTGTGTTCATTTTTATTATTGCTTTTTTTAAAAATTCATAATAATGAACACAGATATAATTAATATTATTAATATATGGTTGTCAAGCTAATTTTTAGCTATATTGTAAATATTAAAAATTCATTATGGTGAACAATGGCAAAAAAATATCAAGCTCCAATTGTTAAAAAAGCTTTTCACATCCTGGATGCTATCTCAAAAATGCCCCAGGGATTGAAGATCAGTGAAATTTCAACAGACCTTGGGATCAGCAAGAGTACGGTTCATGGTATTACCGCCGCTCTCGAAGACCAGGGCGCTATTGTTAGGGATACTGTCACAAAAAGGTATACCATCGGCCTTACCCTGATGGAGCTTGGGAAAATTGCCTATGAGCGCATAGATCTTAAACATATTGCCCGTCCTATTCTGGAAGACCTCATGGAACAATGCCAGGAATCTGTATTTCTAGGGGTCAGAAACGGGGACAATGTTACCGTCATTGACATTGTTGAATCCAGAAAGGATTTTAAGATCAGCTCACCCATCGGCACTTCCCTGCCGCTTCTTGCAGGTGCCACCGGAAAAATATTCTTATCACTCATGCAGCAGAAAGACTTAAAAGCATACCTGCATTCAAACCCTCTGGTCAGATACACGCCCAACACCATAACAGATCAGGATCAATATGAAGCTGAGTTAAACCGCATTCAAAAACAGGGATATGCAACAGATGATGAAGAATATCTCTCTGGTGTAAGAGCTGTTGCAGCCCCTATTAAACCTTATGGTGCATACCGACCGGCAATATGGGTGGTCGGGTTTAAGGCAACCATGACCAGAAAAAAACTTGAAACCTTTGCTGATCAGATAAAAACAGCTGCAGAAAAAATTAACCAGAAACTGGGTGTTCAGCCTTAAAAATACAAAAAGCCTATATCCAGACGTTATTGAAACAACAGGGTGTTAAAAACATACCTGACCGATTTGACGCTTTCCATCGCTATTTTTTAATTTAATGTATTTTTAATTATAACGATTGCCATAAAGTTTTTCGTTTTGTGAAGAGTGCATAGATCACAGACAGTTGAAAGGGGGTGTGGTTGGAGTGGCGTTAATGACAAGTACACCCCCTTTCAACTGTCGAATGTATCTGAAAATATTTCTGGCAAATTCTATATATGAACGATTCAAAAAAAACAGTGCAAGGTAAAACCCTTTGATTTTTCAGTGAGTTCCTATAGAATAATGATTGATTCAACCGTATTAAAAACATATGGTCTCTCAAGATCATGTTGACAAGAAGGTCAAAACACCTGGATTGGGGGTCAGACAAACACCGTGTCACCCGAAAAGATGAAAAAAACAGCAGGAGACCGCAGAAGAATACTGGTCTTTTTCAGCAGATTCATCAGCTTTCTGTGGTTTTCATTTTTGTGGCCGTTTAAAAAGCCGCCTGCTTTTGCCAATATAAAACATACAGGGGGAATTATGAAATTACCGCCAGTTCAAAAAGCAGGGTCAATAACAGTGGAACAGGCAATCTCCCAAAGAAGAACGATTCGATCTTTTTCTGATGAAATACTGACATTAAACCAGGTCTCACAGCTGCTGTGGGCTGCCCAGGGAATCACGGGAAAATCCGGATTCAAGCGATCCGCACCGTCAGCAGGTGCCCTTTATCCAATGGATGTTTATACAGTGGTTGGGAAAAACTGCATCGCCCTGCTTGAAGCAGGCGTTTATCACTACAGCCCGGATAAACATACAGTAAACCGAATCGAAAAAAAGGACAGAAGAAACCTTCTTTCAAAGGCAGCTCTTTCCCAGAACTGGTTATCCCGTGCACCAGTCAGTTTTATAATTACTGCTGAATACAGCCGGATAAAATCAAAATACGGCAGCCGGGGATATCGATATGCCATGATTGAAGCCGGCCATATCGGGCAGAATATTTTTCTGCAGGCCCAGGCACTTGGGATTCAAACAGGTATCATAGGGGCGTTTCATGACCGTGAGGTTGTAAATACCCTTAACCTGCCAAGATCACATGAACCTTTATTGATCATGCCTGCCGGCCATAAAAAACGGAAAATTTCATAGCCCCGCCTGCAATAGAATTCCTATATATGGTAAGATTTCTTATCCATTCTGCTGCACTTGAAAATTTTTTTTATTCACTCTTGTTGCAACTCTCGTTGCAATGCTTGTTATTTGGGGCCGACCCTGGTAAAATAACACTAAAAAAAAAGACAGTCAGCCTGAAGATGATCACCTGGTTTTTTGAATTTCAGGATTCCCTGGCACACCGCTTTTTTACCTGTTGCAAAAGTATTCTTTATTTCTTGTACCGGCTGCATACTGCCTTCTTACTGCCTTCTGGTTGTTTTTAATCGACTGTCCAATAAAAATCGGCATTTCGCTGAATTGGGAGGTCAGAAATGGAACAGGAAAAAAATATCTGGGATTTCCTGGTTGACAGGGGAGGGAGACGGTTAATTAAAGACAGGCGGTTCTGGGTAGCGTCAAAACAGATACCTGAAAGACGAACCGGCCTGAAACGCAGGAGCGGTTTTGACAGACGGTATAACCAGGTTCAAATACCTGACAGGGAAAACCGGAGAATGGGGTATGAGAAAACTCACTTTTAATAAAACCCGTTCTACAGGCATTTCTAAATTGTTATTTACTGCATATTCATATTGTCTACTTGTATTTTTCTCTTAAAATACTGGCTGCCTCAACAATGGAACACAATTTTTTATATGCCACCTGTTCAACATTGACAGACCGGCTTGAAAAACAGGCAAACCCGCAGTCTGTATTTAAAAAAAGCTGGTCTGGGCGATAATATTTCAGAGCCTTTTCAGCTTTGGCAACGATCATGTCAACATTTTCAACCTCATCGGTCCTGGGATTGACTACCCCAAGGCCCAATTCCCTGTCAGAAAGATGTTTCCCTACAACGTCAATATCACCTGCACGGGGAGTTGCGTATTCCAGAACAAATTGATCTATTTTCATTTTTTCCAATGCCGGCAGCAGTCGTGCATAGTCACCTGACAATAAAACCTCTTCCTGCTTGCTCCAGTTTCCCCGACAGATATGAACGCCAATCCTGACACCATCAATGCCTTTGGTAACCCGGTTAATGAGATCTGCAGCAAACTTAAGTTCCTTACCCGCATCCCGGCGGGTGGCAAGGGTGGCTCACATGAATGTGCGTCGTTCACACTCTTCAGACATCACCACCTCAGTCAGAACCGGTTCATCAAATTGAACAAACTCACATCCCGCATTCCGCAGTTCCTGTAACTCCTCACGAAGGATTTTCACAATATCACTGGCCATCTTTTTGTGGTTGCGGTAAACCTTTCGTGTGAGAGCCCCCACCCACATGGACCGTGTGAGCAGGTAGGGCCCGGGAAGTGTAATCTTAACAGGTTTATCCGTCAAAGTTCTCAAAAATCTCAAATCTTCTCCTGCCAATGATTCCCTGCGAAAAAGTTTTCCGGTACATGTCGGGTTTTTCACAGCCGAAGCAGGCATGTCCATGGTCCTGAGCATCTCTTCAAACTCGGCTTTATTCTCAACAAAATCCAGCATGTCTGCCAAAGACATCAACTGAGTCCCTGCCACCTTTTCAGTAATAAAGGCGTAAAAGCTCTCCCGGCGGTGTTCACCATCAACCAGGATATCAAGACCTGCTTTTTCCTGCAGCGCTACTGTTTTCTTAATCTCCTGTTCAGCAACAGCTGTAAAATCCTTTCGGCAGACCCGGCCTTTCTGATAGGCCCGAAGTATTTTAAGCAGTTGCCGGGAACGGGGCCATGATCCTACCTGTGTGGTTAAAAATGTCTTTTTTACCTTCATTACACAATCACCAGCTTGCAGTGTAAATCCACTGCCTTTTTTAACGTTGCAGCGATGGGCGACCTGTCTATGGTTCGATGCCAGGCCGATTTGACTTTTTGTTCATCATCAAATGTGGACACAAAACATTTAAGTTCTATCCTTTTAATGGAAGGATCTCCTTCTTCAAGGCCCATATGGGCCAGGATATTTACCAGGGTTCCGGTCATGGAAATCTCAATATCATCTACATCAAGATTCTGTTTCGCACATTCGGTTGCAAAACCGGTGCTCAGTGATCCGGCCAGTGATCCAAAAAGATATTCAACCGCACAAGGATGCGCGTCCTTTTCTTCGAAACTTGCAGCCTGGCCCACATCAAATGAAAAATTACGGGTATAGATTGACGCTTTTAAATGACCGGATGATCTTGCGCGAAGCCTCCACTCGTATTGTTTTGCTGTTTTTTTGTCCTTTTTAAGTGCTTCCCTTTCTTCCCCGGATGTATGCCCTTTTTTGACAAAATACCGTACATACCCGTCAGCAGGTAAATTGCCAAGGTAATCATGACCCGACATTCTGCACCAGGGCGGCAGATCGTCTGCCACGGTTGGTTCACGGCTCCGCATTTCAAGGATGCCGTCTTCAGGCACCTTGAGCATGTTTTCCCGAATAAGGAGAATCAATCCGGAGCCGCAATCCATATCGCCGCCATCAAACACCGCATCCGGCGTTACCATTGTTAAATCTATTTGCATGGATCTGAATTTTACCTTTAGGTTTAATATGCCACGCAGGGGGAACCGTTTGACAGCCACTCAACAAGAGCGGCGCCGCCAGCCGGTGTGGCGCCTTTAATCAGACTGTTTTCACTGATCTGTCTTTTTTTCATACAGGGCGTACACACATAAATTTTGCCGCCAGCCTGGATAAACTTATCCACAAGATCCTTAAGTGGTGCAAAAGGAGCCCCTTCATCAACTTGCGAAATATCTTCGGGTACAGCACAATAGACGCCGTCAGAGCTTAAAAACACCAATGTCTCTTTTTCACTTCCCTGGGCTGCGTTTGCAACAACAAACCCAAGTGTAGCCTTGTCAGGATTGGTTCTGCAATGGGTAATGGTCACACAAAATGTATTGCTCATGATTCTCTCCTTAGTTCTTCAGGTTTTAGTATGATTAGATAATATGGGTGTTGCACTTGTTTGAGTTCATTTTTTGTCATTCTGCACCAGGCAGGAAGCTCGACTGGTGCCCCCGGGTCCCTGGAAATCACAAGGATCCGACTGCCGGGAGTTAAATCCCTTATATAGAGATGAAGATTAACAATGACGCGCCCACAGGTTTCTTCGCCTCCATCAAACTCATCATCAAACTCCCAGTCAGGAAAACGGTCGGTCATGGTCTCTTTCACCATTATTGATTGATGTGACTGACAAATTTCAAAACTGCCAGTGCTCTCAAGGCAGATAAACCAGGCTGCGGTCAAGTTTGTAGGTCCACGGCGCACCGGAATTTTTCCAGCCGTTAATAAGCCGTTTCCCGTTTTGATAGCTCCCGGGAACCATTAATTTATCGCCTTCAAATCCATCAATGATGTTGTAGACATCTTTAAAACCGTCTTTGGCAAGCAGGTTTACTGCAGCAGCACTTCTTGCACCGGATCTGCACATCACAAAAATAGTATCTGTTTTTTTAAACTTCTTTTTAACGTCTTCCACAAAATTGTCATTTAAAGTCATCGCAAGCTTCATCGTCAAAGGATTTACGCTTTTATTTAAAAATTTTAATGGGATATTGACTGCCATAGGTGCATGGCCGACAAAAATGTACTCACCAGGGGTCCGAACATCCAGTATCTTGATTTTATCCGGATTAACATGCCATTTGGTATATGCGTTTTGAGATGTTATATACAGCTTCAAAACAGTCTGTTTGTTCTTTGGCAAAGGCTGTTGCGCAAAACAGCTTATTGCAAAACTAAAAATTAAAACCAGTATAACCAATGCCATTGTCAGTCTGTTTTTCATTTCTCTCTCCAATCTATTGTATTCAATAATTAAAATATCTTATCCATCATTTTGCACTATCAGTCATGACCCTGATTTTATAAATCAGATATATCATCTGAATCAAATTGATTATTCTGATGATCTCAAGGAAGAAAATAGGTAATTTCTATAGAGTTTATCCGGCAATAATAACTCTGTATATTTTTTTGGTTTCAGGTTGATTCTCTTAAAATTTGAGGTCAACTGGCAGGACAGTCTGGGGTTTCATACGCTTCTTAAACGGCCTTTGTCAGATAAAGTGCATACAATAGGTTTACACTGGGATAGTTTTAAGCCTGAAATTTTGAACAAAATGAGTGGTAGTCTACTATAATGATGAATTCACTTGCGAGCTTCAGAGAGTCCACTTGATGGATTCTTTATTAATTTAGCGTATTTTTCTTCTGACAGAATATGATAAGTCCCTGTAGCAGAAGTACATTTTCCTCCGGCATTATTCGAGAGCGTGGCTGACATGTGCACTTTATGACCTTCACTGGATAAAATTTTACATTTCACGTTTATTTTTTCTTCACAAATATACGTTGGCCGGTGAAATTTAATTGAAATATCAGAGGTTACTGCCATCTGTTTGGTAAAAGCATAGCAAGCCCATCCCATGATTTCGTCAAGGAGACCCATCTGAATTGCCCCATGTAAAATGTCTCCCTGACCAGCAAATTGCTTATCTGGTAAATATTCTGTATATATTTCATCTTTTTCTTCATCCAGATAGAATTTAAGCTTCAAACCGGCGTTATTCTCACTTCCACAAAAAAAACAGTTTTTGTCAGGGTAAGGGGCTATTATCTCTTTTTTCATTTTACAATTTCCTTGGTTTTGTATGTCACTCAAGGTTCAGTGCACCTTCCCAAAAAATTGCCTTATTGGCAAATTAATTTTCAAGTTTACTCCTATGAACATATATTTTTTGGATACCAGTCCTAAAAGAAAAACAAATCAAGATACAGGATTTCAAAGTAAACGGTGAACGGTTACCAATTTTATAACTTTATCTGTAAAGGTTGTCACTTCAAAGGAAAATCTGGGGTATCCTTCGGTCTAAATCGCCGAGTTTGGATATAGAGCAGTCCTTATTGTTTGCAGGCTCCAAAAGCACTGACCGGATCATTTAGAAAATGATCGCCGCATTATATTTAAAGTGCTGTATCACACTTCCTTAAACAAAAGGCAGTGCCTGAATTGACACTGCCTGTTATCTTTTTGTGATTAAAAAATTATCTTTTTCGTTTAAAGCCTAAAATGCCTAAAAGACCACTTGCAAGCAACAAGATCGAACCTGGCACAGGAACGGTAGTATCATAAAAAATGTTAACAGTGTCTCTGTTGATAATTCCTGCCCACTCAGCAGATCCGGTTGTAGGAATTAATTCTTTGTGTAAACGTGTCTCGACCCGGACGATATATTGATCATTGAGATCAAAATTAAATGCAATCGTATTGAAATCTAATGACTGGTTTACTTGATCAAGGTCGTTATATAATCTTTCACGCCACAACCGCTGCCCAGTATCTGGATCATACACCCGGACTTCATACCGTGTTAATCCCCCATGTTGGTTTACCAGGTCCGTATTGTTTACATAGGTATTGGTCCAGGAAAGAGTTGGGTTGAGCAGGTCGCCACTGAGAAGGACATTTGTGGTCTGTGGTAACTGAAAAAAAGCATCAGCGGGTACAGTCGATGTGAACACATCAGCCTCATGGGTAAACGTCACTGTATTGCCATTATAACTAAGTGGATTTAAGGAATCGAAATGCTGCCAATATTCCTCAATATAAGACGTTGTGTCGTGCCATTGAAAGTCCCAGGGTATTGCCCGGTCACCAATGCCATCTCCTAAATCGACATAAGCCTCAGCAGGCGGGGTTACGTTTGATGGGTTGAAGGTGTCCACACCAGCTTCGAGACGGTAACCGCTTGAACTGCCATCTGCCCAAAGATGGTGGGCACCGGTCAGGTAAACCCACTTGTATGGTGCTGCCCATGCATTTCCTGTAAAGAAAAGAAGCAATAACGATATAGCTGCAAATTCAATAATCCGTTTCATAATCCTCTCCTCAAATGTTTTCTGCTCGCGCCAAATGAAACTTAAAAATTCTTCAATATTTTTTGTCATAATCATGCAAAAAATGTTCCTTTGCTGTAAGACTATCCAAAAGCATTTATTTTTAAACGACTTTTAAAAATACCCTGGGATACTTGAAAGTCAATTTATTACATTTTTTACATAAAATAAGGTAATAAATTTCATAAAAGGGGGGAAAGAATGTAAATATGACGATTTTAAGAATGTCTGCATAAATTAAACCACTCTGTTAAATTATAATTGTAGTATTTTAAAGAGTTAAGGCACATATTCACAGGAAAATCCTCAAGTGATCATCCTTATGCAACCGGCCCTCATAAGGATAATCTTTCATCATCGTCTTCGATTTCAGCCGTCTATTTTACAATTTACTTGTAGCCTATTTCTTCTGATAGAGGTATTTTACTTCTAACAAAAATACCTGTTGCCCTGGCGATCTCTTTTTCTTCTGAGTCAAACAAAATCGATTCACAGATAAACTGGGTCCGATTCTGATTTACAACTTTACCTATTGATTTAACAACCCCCTCAGATACCGGCCGAGTGATATATGTTGTAAAACTGGTTGTTAAAACAAAGACATCCTCCACTAAGGAATTGGCAGCAAAAAAAGCAGCATTGTCTAATGCAAGGAAATATAGTGCGCCATGCATGGCACCGGCAGCATGAAAGAGTTCCTTTCTAACGGGCAGCGTAATATGCGCCTCCCCTTTTTTCACCTTTGCTCTGGCCCCGGCAAATGAAACAAAAGGCGACGAGTGCATCATATTTTCAAGCTTTAAAAAATGTTCATTTGTTGTCATTAATTCTCTCCAATCAATTAAAAGCCCCAACTAAAAGAAAAAAGCTTCATGTATGGGATGTCAATATCAAACTCTTTCAAAATTATAAACGTATCAATTGAAATTTTATTTTACTGCTAAAGATATGAAGATGCTTTTTTAAAGGGAACGTCTGGGATAAATTTTGAGTCTGGAAATATGGAGCCAATACACCTGAAAGCTTCATCTGGTATCATTGACAATTTGGATGATTTAAGGCAATTCCAACTAGGATAATAATGTTGGAATCAAAATAGTTGAAATTTATTTCTAAATTGACGAGTACTAACACAATTAATGATCGGTGTTAAATTAGGAATCTGAACCAATCATTTATAGAAGAGCGTTTAATCGATTGTCGCATGCATACAACTGTAAATAAGCACGA
>CAYFKW010000019.1:0-54587 GCA_964343845.1 uncultured Desulfobacula sp.
ACCCGTACCCATCTCGAACACGGAAGTTAAGCTCTTTAGCGTCGATGGTACTGCACGGGAGACTGTGTGGGAGAGTAGAACGCTGCCAGGTTATTTTTTTAAAAGGCTCTGATGGTTATCGCAACTGTCAGGGCTTTTTTATTTTAGAGTAAAGAGGTTTTAACCCGTACCCATCTCGAACACGGAAGGCTCTATTGTATGTTTTGGTCTTTAGCGTCAATAGTACTGCACGGGAGACTGTGTGGGAGAGGTGAACGCTGCCAGGTTATTTTTTAAAAGGCTCTGATGGTTATCGCAACTGTCAGGGCTTTTTTATTTTTGAAGTAAAGAGGTTTTAACCCGTACCCATCTCGAACCCGGAAGGCCGTTATTGTATGTTTTTGGTCTTTAGCGTCGGGGGCCCATTTGGGAGAGGTGAACGTTGGCGGCTCATTTTTTTAAAGGTCCTGATGGTTATAGCAATAGTCAGTGCTTTTTTTCTGCAGTTGTTTAATCAAACAAAGAAACCTTGTGACACTTGCTATGGATATGGCTGTTCTGAAAAAAACATATTTGCGTAAAACTGAAATTTAGTCTAATATAATACCCATACCAATTGAACCGATTCTTTAATTCGATTTATGTAATTTCCCCCAGTTCTAATTAAAGATATTTGATCAACTGCAATCAAATGAAATGTTATTTGTTTAGAATTTATTTTCGCTATCAGTAATTCTTTTTTCTGTAAGTTTGGGTTTTTAATTTCTAAAACATGAAGGACGGAAATATGGAAAAATGCGAATGGAAATTGATAATTGATGAAAATGAAAATCATTACGCGTCTGAATGTGGTGGAGAATGGTTTTTTTTTGAGGGAACCACAAAAGAAAACCAAATGACCTTATGTCCTTTTTGCGGCGAGCCTATTCAGGAGTGTGAACCAATCATATAAAAATACCGCAGCTGCGCCAGTGACAACTTCTCATATCGCAGGGTCAGTCTCCTTGGGGTAACGCCGCCTGATCGTCATTTTAATTAAGTGATAAGCCGTGTAATGGTGTTATTAATCATACAATAACAGGTATTTTTTATACCTGTTATTTACCCAAAAGACACCTCTTGTAAGCCTTGTTTCCTTAAGATATTTTGGCTCAAAACAGCAACAGGCAGCTGATAGTGACTATAAATTGGAAAAAGAATTAAACAGCACATCAACACTGGCGGGTATTCCAAGGCAAACTTAATCGGCTGTCAAAATCTAATAAGCATATGAACAGGTATTGTATGGGACTGTTGTTTAAAGCGCTTGAAAAATTCTCCAGTCTGTTAAAGGCTGTTGGCGCCATGTCCATCACCTGCATGATGATGTTAACAGTTGTTGATGTGGTTGGACGGTTTTTCAAGCACCCGATTTTCGGCTCTGTTGAGCTTGTCAGTTTTCTTGCAACCATTGTAATTGCTGCATCCTTACCTTATACATACAAGGTTGACGGACATGTGGGTGTAGAAATACTGGTCCGCCTGCTGCCTCAAAAAGCACAACTGGTCATTGGCCTCTTTACCCGCACCATCAGTTTGATCCTGTTTGGCATCGTAACATGGCAGATGTTTCTCTATGCAGAAGATATACATCACACAGGAGAGGTTTCAATGAATCTGGAGTTTCCAATTTACTATATTGTATACATGCTTGCTTTTGGCATGTTTGTGTTCTCCTTAACTATTTTCGAAGCGCTTTTTAAAGATATTAAACAATTGAGGGATTTAAAAATAAAATGAGCCCTGCAATGATCGGGATAATCGGTATTGTCATCATGATCTTGTTGTTTTTAACAAGAATGCCGGTTGCATTTGTTATGGCTGCGGTTGGTTTTGCAGGGTTCAGCATTGTGATTAATCATAATGCCGGCCTGGTTCTTTTATCCAGAAATGTATATGAAACCTTCAGCTCATATGACTTTACCACAATTCCTCTATTCATTTTCATGGGACAGCTGGGATTTAACTCCGGTATAAGCAAACGCCTCTATGATGTCGGGTACAAGTTCATGGGAAGTACAAGAGGCGGCCTTGCCATGGCAACAGTATCTGCCTGCACTGCTTTTGGGGCTGTCTGCGGTTCCAGTCCTGCAACAGCGGCTACGATGGCAACGGTCGGTCTTCCTGAAATGAAACGGTACAACTATGATAATGAACTGGCGACAGGATCTGTTGCATCAGGAGGGGGTATAGGGATGATTATGCCACCCAGTGTTGTACTGATTATTTATGGTATATTGACAGAGCAATCCATAGGCGCTCTGTTTGTTGCCGGAATTTTTCCTGCTCTTCTCGTCACGGTGTTATTTATCATTACCATATACATCAGGTGTAAGCGGAACCCTGATCAGGGACCTTCGGGTGAGGCATTTACATGGAAAAGCAGATTTAAAGCATTGCTGGGACTTGGTGAAACCCTGTTTGTGTTTGTATTGGTCATTGGCGGTATCTTTATCGGCCTTTTTACGCCAACTGAGGCAGCAGCCATTGGTGCTTTTGGTATGCTTGTCATTGCAGTGATAAGAAGACAACTGTCCTGGACAGGATTTGTCAAATCTCTTATGGAAACGTTGAGAACGTCGTGCATGGTTATGATGCTCATCCTGGGTGCAGTTGTTTTTGGAAAGTTTCTAGCAGTGACAAGAATTCCATTTGAAATAGCCGGCTGGGTGAGCCAGCTTCAAATGGCTCCTTTTATGATTTTGGCAGTGGTTATTGGAATATATTTTATTGGTGGATGCTTCATGGATGCACTGGCTTTTGTCGCTTTAACAGTTCCCATTTTTTTCCCTGTTGTCATGGAACTTGGATATGATCCTGTCTGGTTTGGCATTATTATTGTGATGGTTACTGAAATGGGGGTTATCACTCCCCCTATAGGGATTAATGTTTATGTTGTTTACGGGATTGCAAAAAATGTGCTTGAAGAAGATGTGCCTCTGGAAAAAATTTTTAAAGGTATCTTTCCTTTTTTGATTGCTGTTATTATCGGTGTTGTTATTTTGATCATTTTTCCTAAAATCATACTGTTTCTGCCGAACCTGATGTACTGATTCTTTTACGAATATTAATAACGCGAGACAATCCCCCGGCATGATAACTTCCGGCAGATGGCAGATCACCATCATCTAAAAGATGTTAAACCGGCCACAGTTGAAAAAGGTCGTATTACCCTGATTTAATTTTATTGCAGAGATCATACCGTTTCTTTGATACTTTTTTATTATTCGTCTTGATAAATACTGGGACGCAAGATAGATTTGTAGAAAATAACAATTAGCATAAAGCGGTAGAAAATGAATGATACTCCGGAAGATTTTCTTAGAATGTTTAAAACTGCTGAGAGGGCTTGGCGAACAGGGGATTTGGATAACGCTGAAAGGCTGTTCTTCGCTTTATTGAAAGACAATCCATATAATGCGCATGTACTGAACAGCCTGGGAGTAATTTCTCTTCAACAGAATAAAAATGAAAAAGGCAAAGCCTTTTTAAAAAAGGCGATATCACACCAGCCGGGCTATACAGAACCATATCAAAATCTTGCGATTCTATACAAAAAATGTGGAGAACTTGAAAAAGCTGTTAAACAATATGAATTATTATTACATGCAACGCCTGATGATAGTGCAGCATATCTTCAGGCAGCCTGCCTGATGATTGAACTCAAACAATATGAAAAAGCGGACAGGCATCTTTCTCTGGCGACTTCGAAATTCCCGGATCAAATATCTCTCTGGGAGGTTTATGGAAATTTCAGTTTTGAAACGGGGAACCTGAAAAAGGCGAAACAATCATTTAAAAATATGATTAAAATTGATCCGTCAAATCTTCACGCTTATTATAATTTAGGTCTCATCTGCAGGCGTTTAAATGATTTAAAAAAAGCGGTTGTATATTTTACAGACGCACTTAAATTGAGCCCGGACAATGTTAAGGTGCTCTACCAGCTTGGCTTGGTTTATTTTGATGCTGGGAATCTTGACAAAGCCATTCAGCTTTTTGAATCGGTTATAAAAAAAGACGGGGAAAATCTGGATGCAATTTTTAATGCAGGTGTGTGCTATAAAATGAAGAATGACTTGTCTTCAGCACTGAACAAGTTTCTAAAGCTTATAGAACTCAAACCAGATCATTTAAGTGCAAATTATAATTCCGGAGTGATCAACAATGAGACAGGTGATTTCTCAGCTGCAGTAAAATTTTTTGAAAAAGCGTTGTTGTCAGACCCGGACAATCCCGGAATTTTACATGGATACGGTTATGCCCTGTACCGTATGGCCAACTATGATGCAGCACAAAAGATATATGAAAAAATAAAAGGTATTGATTCGACGATTCCTGATACCTATTACAATCTTGGTATTATACACAAATTTAAAAACAATAAGGAAAAAGCCGTTCAGTATTTAAATACGTACATTTCTCTAGGCGGGAACAGGGCATCAGCTGAATATGAGATTGCAACACTGACACATAAAACAATAAAAAGTATTCCAAAAGAATATGTCACAAAGCTATTTGATGAATATGCGGAAAGATTTGATAAAGACCTCATAACCAAATTAAAATACAATGCACCCGGAATCCTAAAAAATGCATTCATGGATTACTTAGGAACCTCACACAAATTCAGCAGCCTGTGTGATTTAGGATGCGGTACAGGCCTGTCAGGATCGGCTTTTAAAGATATCGCCCTGAGAATGACCGGAGTGGACCTGTCAATGAAAATGCTTATAAAGGCAGGAGAAAAGCAGATTTATGATGAATTGCATCAAAAGGATATCAATACATTTTTATGCTGCACAGATAAAACATATGATCTTTTCATTGCAGCCGATCTGCTGATTTATGTTGGAGACATTGATGAATTGTTTGCATCTGTTCGGAAATGCATGGTTAACGGAGGGTATTTTCTATTGACGACAGAATCTTGTGAAAAAGCCCGCTATCAGTTACAAAAATCAGGGCGCTACACCCATTCTTCATCGTACATCCGGGAGGTTGCAGGAGATAAAGGTTTTTCAGTTGAAAAAAGAGACCGCTTTAATCTAAGGCAAGAAAAAAAGATCTGGATTCCAGGAGAATGGTATATTTTAAAATCTAAATAATTCAAACTGATTTATTCCGGCCGGTTTCAGAATTTCAGGATATTTTTTTTTATTAAAAAAGCCGCTGCTTCATGAACATAGTGAATTATAATAATAATCTGATGGCAGCGTTTGATTGAGTTTTATTCCATGCACAAAAAAATGAAATTACGTTTTGGCATTTAATCCAGCAAAACTTTTGGACATGTTACGGAAGGCAGTCAATTGTTCTGTTGTTCCCAGGACGCCGGCGGTATCATCTTCACAAAACACAAAATCAGGAGACGGATTTGAAAAAAGCGCTCCTTTTCTTAATACACCAGCAATGGTCGCACCTGTTTTGCTTCTAATATTCAGTGTCTCAATAGATTTTCCGATAACAGGGCTTTCTTTATTTATCGTCATCCATGTCAGCCTGAATAATCTGGCACTGTTTTGCAATTGGGAAAGGGCTTTATACTCCTGTTGAATATCATATAATGGGCGGTAATGTTCATGTCTAATATCATCTGTAAACTGCTGAATTTTGTCTGCAGGTAAATCAAGGTGTAAAAGGGCCTGACGTGTAAATTCCAAACCTGCTTCAAATTCGGGTTGTACAATATGATACACACCTTTTTCCTGGTAGTTTTTGGATTGTTCCATGGATTGGGTTCGTGTTACCAGGTGCAGATCCGGCAGCCGTTCCTTGACCCAGGAAATAATTTGTTTTGAAACAATTGACGCAGGTGTTGTCACAAGTAACAGCTTTGCGTTATAGATATTTGCGGCTTCAAGAATCATCGGCTGACTGGCATCACCGTAAATAATGGGTAAATCAAGCGCCTTTAATTGTGCAACTCTTCTTGAATCAAATTCAATCACAACAAAACATACGTTTATCTGTTTTAAAACTTCAGCGATGTGTTCGCCAATCCTCCCTCCGCCAGCAATGACAATATGATTGTTTAGTCCGTCCTGCGGCAGGTTTATTGTTTGAAGTGTAAACGGTTTGCCCCATTTGTTCCGCAGCGCATACAGGGGTGCTGTTAATCCTGATACAAAGGGTGTAAGAAACATGGTGATGATAGTGGTAACAAGCACCAGAGAATAAAACTCTAAGGAAATTGATTCTGTACTGATTCCGACGCGAGCGAGCACAAAAGAAAATTCACCGATTTGTGAAAGTCCAAGCGCCGTGGCAAAGGGTACAATATTCCCATATCCGAAGGCCCGGCTTAATACACCGAAAATAATCCCTTTGCAGATCATAACAAGAAAAACCAGAAAAAAAATAATACGAAAATGGGTTAAGAGATAATATGGATCAAACAGCATTCCTACGGATGTAAAAAATAACAGGCTAAAAATGTCCCTTAACGGGATAATGTCGCTTAAGGCCTGATATCCAAAATCAGATTCACTCAACAGCATGCCTGTAACAAATGCGCCAAAAGCAAAGGACAGCCCGAACAAATAGGTGCCGTAACCGATGCCCAGCCCCATGGCTGTAATGGCAACAATAAACAATTCTCTTGAATTCCAATTGGCTATATACTGCATAATTTTGGGTATGAGGCGGGTTCCAAACAGTACAATAATCAATAAAAAACCAAACGCTTTTATGGCTGAAAAAGCCAAAATCGGGAGACCTGCTTTCGGATCGTTTAATAGTGGAAGAAGAATCATCATCGGCACAATGGCCAGATCCTGAACAATCAGCATTCCAATCATGACCCGGCTGGATAAGGTGCCAATCCTTCCCTGATTTTCCAGTGTTTTCAATAAAACCATTGTGCTGGACAGAGAAATGAGTGCACCGAACCATAAAGAATTGATCCATGTCCACCCCAATAACTGGCCCGTTAAAAAGCCAAAAAGAATGGTAAGCAAAATTTGAATTGGCGTGCCGATTAATGCAATTTTTCTTACGGGTTTTAATTCTTTAAAGGAAAATTCAAGTCCCAGAGCAAAAAGCAGCAGGGCAACACCAATTTCTGCCAGCATTTCAATTTCATGAATGTCGGTAATGGTAATCCCGCCCGTATACGGGCCCACAAAAACACCAGCGATAATATACCCTAAAATAAGGGGTTGTTTAAGCTTCTGGGCGAACACCCCGCCTATAAATGCAGCCATTACGATTATGATAATATCACCAGCTATTCCCATATTTCCTCTCTTGATAGGACAAACAACGAATGCAAATGTCTGTCATATAAGCGGTGGTTCCATATTTAATTTATATTTAATATTGATTCATCCATAAAATGGATTAAGTTAAAACAAGGTATCCTCTTTTAACATTTAGGCAGTGGTTTAAAAAGAAATTTTTTTAAAGAGTTTACTGTTTCAAATCGGTAATGATAAATAAGGCTATGAAAACTGGTTATATCCAAAAGGGGGAATCCATGAAAATCAGAATCGTTGTTGTCTTGTGTCTTTTAATTTTTATAGCAGTGCCGATGAATGCCGGTGCATCAGAACCTCTGAAAAAAGTAAAAGGCCAAACTGTATATGTCCCTGCCTATTCACATATATATATTGGCAGCAAGGGGACACCGTATCTTCTGGCTGTGACATTGAGTATCAGGAATATTAGTCTGGTCACCCCAATTAGAATTACAGAAGTCAGCTATTATCAAACCCAGGGAGAGTTTCTAAAAAATTATATAACAGCCCCTGTTTCTTTAGGCCCGCTCGCCGCAACCCGGTATATTGTGCATCAAAAAGACAAACAAGGCGGCTCTGGAGCTAATTTTATAGTAAAATGGGAAGCAGACAAACCGTCCAATCCCCCGATCATAGAAGCGATAATGATAGGAACGCAGTCCCAGCAGGGTATTTCTTTCACATCCAGGGGCGTTGTTGTCTCAGAATAGAACAGGGGTTGTTAAAAAACGAAATGGCACCGGATAACATCCCGGTGCTGCCATATTCTTTTTTATTTGAAAAATTCTGATGTTATGATAGACAATTTCAGTATGAACGCTTTTCTTTTACAACCCCCTAAAAAGGAATAATCTCGGATGGAAGCAAAGGTAAAAGCTCATTACGGCTCTGCCAATCTTGAAAAAAAAATCTATGATGCTCTGGAAAAAGCAGGGAAAAATGTAAACCGTCTTAAATTAAGGGACCTGGCACCGATAGATCAACTCCATGCAGGTGGTACAAAAGCAACCATTGGTATTATGAATAAAGCAGCGCTAAGATCAGGATCTGAAATATTAGATGCAGGATGCGGTATCGGCGGATCGTCGCGGCTTATAGCAAAAGAATTCGGTTTTCTTGTCACAGGGATCGACTTGACAGACCCTTTTATCAGAACAGCACAATTTCTTACAGAAGGAACATTGCTTTCAGATCAGGTTCATTTTTATCAAGGATCAATCCTGGGTATGCCTTTTGAAAACAGCTCTTTTGATGCGATTCTCTGTCAGCATGTTCTGGTTAATATTAGAGAAAAGCAAAACCTGTTTAAAGAATTTCACAGGGTACTTAAACACAATGGTAAATTAATTCTCCACGAAATCGTGAAAGGTGAAGAAGAGCCGCTACAATACCCTGTCCCATGGGCTCAAACTCAAACCACATCATTTTTAGAACCATGGAAAAATATAGACACTTACCTGTCTGATGCTGGATTTGAAAATGAATATTTAGCAGATACCACGTCAAAGGCCAAAACGTTTTATGAAAAAGTAAAAAATGTATCTCTAAATAAAACCGCAGCCCCGAATGTATTGGGCCCAAAATTGATTTTTGGGGAAAATGCAGCTGTTTTTGGAAAAACAATGCTGTTTAATATAAAATGGAATCGAATCAACGTGATTGAATCTGTTTTCAAACCGGTTTAATGTTGTATAAAAATCATTTCCAATAGATAAAGTATTGAAAAAATTCTTACGGTATCATCCGTTTCCTTAAAGGATCAAATATGAAAAAGGCCCTTTTTGTTTTTGTGTTTATTATTGGTGCTGCAGCAGCAGGAATCCCTTTTTTTAAAGGTTATGTATTGGAAAAACTTGTGAGGCAGTCAGTAAACGATATAAATAATGTTTACGCAGATACAGGATCGGATATTGTTTTTAAGATCCGGCAGTATACTAGAGGTTATTTTTCATCTCAGATTGAATGGGCAGTTAAACTGGGAACGTTGAAAACAATATACGGTATTGAAGAAATAATATGTGTAGACCGGGCAGCCCATGGATTTTTAAAAATAGAATCAGTGACAAGCCTTGAAAAAAACAAATGGTTCAAGGGCGTTGTAAACGAAAAACTGGAAGGCAAAAACCCTTTAAGCATCCGAACTGAATATAAACTGTCAGGTGAAATTAACAGCGTGGTCTCTTTAGAAAAATGTTCATTCACATCAGGCAGGGATCGTATAAAAGTAAAACCTGGTATGATAAGCATTTCGCTAAATAAAGGGGGGAAAACCATTATTGCACAAATGGCCTGGAAGGGCTGTTCAGGGTTTGAAAAATTTAAAATGGACGATCTTTTTATGCAGGCAGACTTGAACAAGGTTTCCACCTATATATGGGACGGTGATGTTTCTTTCAAAATTAAAAGGGCCGGCATTGAACGCCAAAATCAAACAAGGGAAGTTTTTAACTTACAGTGTGACTATAAAATGGCGTATGATAAAAAAGACCAATCCCTTTTTCTTGAGGTTGGATACGGCTTTGATCAAATGCTTTCTGCGAAAAGAGTGATTAAAGATGCTTTTTGTCAAATAGGAATAAACAGGTTGGACGCTAAAGGGTATGAAGCAGTTATGATGGTATATGGCCAGGAAATAAAAGACCTCCTTAAGGTGTTGGTGCAGTCAGGCCGACATGATTCTCCGGCTGAAAAATTGATTGAAGCACAGATGAAACAGGTGGGATTTAAAATGATTGGGACATATGAAAAGGTATTAAAAAATAAGACGCAGATTCAAGTCTCGGATCTCAGGGCGACGCTTCCTGAAGGGGATGTCAAAGGCAGTATACTCTTAAGGCTTAAAGAAGATATAACAATGGGCAAAGTCTTAGGCATCATGATTCAGCCAAAAAGAATACTGGACAGCATATACCTGGAGTCTAATATTGTTTTTCCGTCTGAACTCATAGAGGGAGACTCTTTTTTTGTTTCTCCAATATATCCTGGCATGCAGACCGGTCTATTCTTAAAAAATGGAAAAGTTTTAAATCACAACGCCGTAACAATGAACGGGAAGTTGTATTTAAATGAAAAAGAGGTATTGTTTAATTGATATAATTGGTATGGTAGAGTCGCTTTTTATTGTAAAAAACACTTAAAATTTTACGCAGGTTTATAAGGCAAAATAAAAAAAAGAAATATTTCTTAAATAAAGGATTGATTATTTTAATAAAATAGATCATTTAAAATAATAAAAACTTTTTAAGAATGAAAAAAATGGAAACAGAACCTGAACATAAAGAAAAAATGGATTTGCGCAGCGAAATTAGAGAAGAAGCTCAACAAAAAGCGAGTGTTGAATTTATTCCCGGAGAGAAAAAAATATCGTATCATTTTAAATTAAAAGATTTTTCTTCAAAAGGATTTGGCATTATCGTTCGCAAAGATTCAAAAGTACTAGAACATATCAAGACAGGTGATGTATTAAATATGAAATACCATCCCAGTGAAGCGATAGCCAATCCAGAGGCCCACCTTACCAAGATACAGCATATTTCAGAACCAGAACCTGGCAAACATATAGACCATATGATCGTTGGTCTTCTAATCATCGAAGAATAGGCATCGTTATTTTTCAAGATAATGTGAGTCGTATCCTTAAAAATTCTTTTTCATTTTAAAAGCTGTTTAAAATTTCCAGATCATTGGAATCAATAAAGAGGCAAGTGCGATGACCAGAACGTTTAACGGCAGTCCAAGTTTAAGATAATCGGAAAATCTGTATCCGCCAGGGCCATATACAAGAAGATTGGTCTGGTATCCAATAGGGGTAGCATAGCAGGCGCTCGCACCAAAACAGATACCAACAATAAATGGTTTTGGATTTACACCAAGTGAAGCAGCCGTTGACATGGCGATGGGAAGCAGTAATACAGCCGTGGCATTATTGCTTAAAATATGTGTGCAGATACTGGTTAAAAGAATAATGCCGACCAAAACAACATTAGGACTCTTCCCGTCAAACAGGCTTAAGAATGTATCTGCATATAATTGAGTTGCACCTGTTTTCTGCATGGCAAACCCAAGGGCAATGGTACCAATAATTAAAAGCAGGACATCTGACTCAAGCGATCTGTAAGCATCTTTTAAACTTAAACAATGGGTGAGGGTCATTAAAAAGACACCTGCCAGCGAGCAGGTCATAATATCTGCCAGTCCAAACGTCGCAGAAAGAACAACCCCGGCAAAAATTCCTGATGCAATACGGGCCTTTTCTTTATCAATCAACGCATGATGTATATCTTCAATAATAATAAAATCAGTGCTGTTTCTGATTTTTGAAAGTTTGTTTCTTGGACAACGGACCAAAATGATATCCCCGATTTTGAGTTTTACTTTTTGTATTTTTCGATAGGAATAGTGGCTTCGGCGACTTCGAATTGCAATAATCTGAATGTCTGCATCGTAGATAAGTTCTGTTGATAACAGGGGTTCCCGTAGAAGAGAGGACAATGGTGGTACAATAAGTTCAACAATCAGATCATCTTTGAGTCCGCCACTAAAAGAGATCTCTTCTTCACCATGAGCCAGGGCTAATGTCTGCTTTTTTAAGCAGGACACCAGGTCTTCTGCAGAACCTTTGACCAGCAGGATGTCTCCTGATTTTAAAGATATACTGTTTCTTATGGGGTCAAAAATGTGTCCATTGCGAAAAATTTCAATCACACTCAGTCCCAATGAGGATTCAACAGCATCGCTCAGGTCTGTTTCTCCAATTAAAAGACTTTTGTCCGGAACGATAAGTTCAGCAATATATCGTTTTTCTTTTCTTTCATCAAGCTCACACACAGGCGCTGTTCTGCTGGGCAGAATCTTTGGAGAAACAAACAGAAGAAAACCAATACCTAAAACGGCGATGGGAATACCCAATACGCTCAACTCAAACATGGATAGCGGTTCAAATCCAAAGGCACTTGAAAGATCGCTGACAATTATATTTGTAGATGTTCCGATTAAAGTGCATGTTCCAGCTAAAATAGAGGCATAAGATAATGGAATGAGGAGTCTGGAGGGTGAAAAATTGCATTCACAGCTTAATCCCATAACAATTGGAATGAACAAAACCACGACAGGTGTGTTGTTTATAAAGGCAGAGGCAAATGCAACGGTTAATAGAATAAGAATAAACGTTGTATTTGTATTCCCGCTGGAAAACCGTAAAACCATCTGGGTGACAAATTCTACAGCGCCGGTACGAATGAGTCCACGGCTTAAAAGAAACATTGCACCGACAGTTATTACAGCAGGGTTTGCAAAACCGGCAATGGTTTCTTTGGGCGTCAGTATTCCACTTAAGGAGAGCACAACCATTATGCCAATGGCTGTCTTGTCAACGGAAATTTTTTCAGATATCAACAGAACCAGTGACAGGATAAGAATACCAGACACGGCTAATATTTGAGTATCTATTCCCAGCATATAGTTGATCCAAAAGCAATTGAAAAGTTCATGCTTAATTTCAAGATAAAATAACCATTTTATCTTAATTGACAAATTAAAAATAAAAATGCAACAGCCTTGACAGATGAAAGATGTTTTCTTACAGAGTCTGAACAATTAGATTAAAAGGGTTAACAAAAACAGTTTAAACACTCAGCAGGGACTTTATTTTTGAAACGAACGAGAATTACAGATAAAATTACCTTTGTTGAACCAGCATCCATGGCCAACTTTACGTCATGTTCAGGGATAATTGTTAAGGCCAAAAAAAAAGTATTCATAGATATGAATATGGGGGCAGAGGAAACCCCGGGTCTTGTTCGAGATGAAAAACCTGATGCAGCCATTATTACGCATTATCATCTTGATCATTCCATCTGGACCCGATATGTCAATGAACAGTCTGCAACCACAATTTTTATACCGGAACAGGAAGCGCCCTATCTAACCTCTTTTGATTATGTGATTGAGCACACAGCCGGACCTTTTGGGATGTCAGAAAAATGGGGTGAATTTGTAAAAAACGATCTGGGGTATACACCCCTTGAATCATATGAATGCTACAATTCTTTAACATCTTTTAAAGAGATCACACCTGAAATTGTTATGGTTGAGACGCCAGGACATTCTCCGGCTCATACGTCTTTTTACTTCCCGGATGAAAAAATTCTTTTTTCAGGAGATATGGGCCTGGACCGGTTTGGTCCCTGGTATGGGTGGTCTGACTGCAATATTAAACGTATTATTGACTCAATTTTAAGACTGGACGGTATGGATGTAAACCTTGTACTGACAAGCCATGGTGGTTTGATTAGAGATGAAATCCAAAAACAATGGGCAGGGTGTATTCAAGAAATTGTAAAAAGAGAAAGAGATATCATTGAAAAACTGGATAGGGGACTTGACGCCGCGGACATTATTCAACAAGGTGTATTCTTTAAAGAAATAGAAAAAGAAAACGTTGAGGAACCCATGCGGTCTTTTCTTTATATGTGGGATACGGCCATGTATCAACATCATGAGACATTAATTCATGACGGAGGATTGATAAAATTTTTTCCTGAAATTTTAAACATGACCAAATGATCAGGGTTTTAAAAACTGTGAAATAAAACAGGGTTAATATAAAAACTCGTCTTTAACTTTTGAGATACCTGGTATGACTGTCTGGGTCCTGGTAATTCCATTGATGCGTCGGATTCGCTGGTCAACAAATTCAGCGATAATTTCAGCATCCGAAGCTAAAAAATCTCTTCTCAAAACAATTTTTATAAGAATATCAATGGTACCGTGAACAGAGTGAACTTCCTGGACTTCATCAAGTTCGAACAATTTATCAATAATTTTAACTTCAGTGGTCGTATTCACATCAATAAAGATAAATGCTGTAATCGTACGTTTCATTTCTGGATAATCTGGTGTGTCTTTTTCGATCATTGCGGTTCTGAATGTTTCCATACTTCTTGGTATTAAGCGGTCAATACCGATTCCATAGCGTCTATTGGAAGCTCTATCCCAGTGATGATAAGAGATATATGTATACAGATCAGCTACGTTTCTTTTTGGAAAATGTTTGATTAAACCACTCGTATTAATAATGGTTGTCAGAGGAATATAAATCGTGTTGTACCAGTCTTCAGCCGCTTTTTTATAGTCAGTTTCCTTACCGGAGATATTTGTTAAATGGCTTTTGTGATTATGGATTTGCTTTTCTAGAAAGTTATATTTCCCCACTTCTGTCATTTCTATTTCTTCAGGCAGTTGTGTGGTGTCATAAAAGTTCTTTTTTTCAAGATACAACAGGTTTTCCATAGTATTTTTGGCAGAGAGCAGTTCAATGACATTAGCCTGGATATCAAAGCGTCCGAGTTCTTTTGCTGCTGCAACACGATGATTGCCATCTAAAACATAATAGTCATTTCTGATTTGATACAGTTTGATTGGCGGGATCTGTTTTCCATCCCGCATCGCCTTTTTGATATCATTGAATCGTTTACCGGCAACATGTTTTTTAGGCCTGAATTGAGAGTCAAAATCATGATACTTGCCCACACTGCCGATAATTTTTTCAAGATCCACAGTTTTAATGCCATGATCAATAAATTTAACATCTTCCTCTTTTTTCTGCTGCTCGTTAAAGGAACTGACATGGTCGTTGTCTTCATTTTTGCCAGATGAAAAAAGCCGTTTAAAAAAATGGGTCATGATGCTGCCTCTATAATTGTATAACCGCACGCGTTAATGACTTGTGTGGTACCCACTGTTGTGATTCTATCTGTCTGTGTTTTAAATTCTTTATGAATATGTCCGTGGATAAAGTATGCGGGCTTTCTTTTATGGATGAGGCTAACAAAACTTTCAAATCCCATGTGGCACCTGTCTTCTGCATCATGTATGTGTCTCGGCGGTGCATGCGTTACCACCATATGGACGCCCCCTTTCCGCCAGATTGAAAACCATTTGCTGAAAATAATTTTTTTCATTTCTTTATCCGTATATTGATTAGGGCCGCCATTATACCACAGAGACCCTTCAAGCCCGAGAATGTTGAAAGATTGGAATTGAACAAGTTGCGCATGGATATTTTTACAGCCAGCCGGATTTGATTGTGAATACCGAATATCATGGTTGCCTTTTATATAAAAAAGCGGCTTATCTAACCGGTCCATTAAAAACTCAAGGTATTCAGGGGGCATGTCGCCGCATGAAAGGATCAGATCCACAGGTTCCATTGTTTTGTTTTCAACCTTTTTGGTTAACATGTTATCAACATAATCTGATACAGCTAATATTTTCAAACCTAATACCCAGTTCAAGATAAAATTCAATTGATATCGTTTCTTTAACGCCGGGTTGTTACTTAAACCACAGGTGTAAAAAAAGTATAGTTTAAAATCAAGAAAAACGACAGCAGAAATTAAAAACAGGAGATAATCTGAAGGAAATAATCTGCTGCCGCTCTCTGGTTTTAAAATAAATCCAAATAGAGTCGCCTATACGCGTTTTTAATTCTGGGGGATCAACAATAGTTTCGGGTTGAATAACATGATAACAAAAGAGATAGACGGCCGATAACGGATAAAGGGTTTTTTCACTGAACAGACAAATCCATCATCGAAAGTAATTCTGATACCCCCTGTAAACAATAGCGTTTTATATTGTTTTGTTAAAAAAAATCACCAATTGGCCTTTTATCGTTATCCATTTTTAGTTTCTGTCTTTAGAAACAAAGCTTTTAGGTGGTTATGGGTTAATAATTAATCCTTGCTATTTCAGATAATTGTGCTAAATATTAGGGTCATTTGAAACAGGTCGTTTTTTTACAATGATCTATTTAAAAAAATCGGCAAAACAAACGGTTGGGTTGTCAAAATAGGTCAATTTTTTTTAACTAGCAGGAGGGGAGAGATGAAAAAATTATTTATTACATTATTTGCGTTGTCATTTTTGTTTGTATCAGCACCTGTGTTTGCAGACGACATTAACCTGGCAAAAAAATCAACAATAGAGACGATTTTAAAAAGCGGTAAACTGAGAGTTGGTTTTGAGTCTGGTTATCTGCCATTTGAAATGACCAATAAAGATGGTAAATTCATGGGGTTTGACATTGATATGGCAAAAGCGCTGGCCAAATCAATGGGGGTTAAATTTGTTCCGGTAAACACTGCATGGGATGGTATTATCCCGGCACTTGTTACAGATAAATTTGATATTATTATCGGCGGCATGACCGTTACCCAATCAAGAAATCTTCAAATCAATTTTTCTGATCCGTATATTGTTGTCGGCCAGGCGATTCTTTTAAATAAAAAGCATGCAAATATAGTTAAGTCCTACAAAGATTTGAATAACCCAAAATACACTATTGTATCAAGACTTGGAACCACAGGAGAACAAGCCGCTCAAAAGTTGATTCCACGAGCGAATTATAAAGCATATGAAGCAGAAGCAGAAGCTGCCATGGAAGTTATCCAGGGCAACGCAGATGCATTGATTTATGACCTTCCGTTTATTGAAAAAATTCAGGCACAGCATGGTGCCGGCAAATCTGTGGCCATAAGTACTCCTTTTACATATGAACCTCTTGCAATGGCAGTTAGAAAGGGTGATCCTGATTTTTTAAATTATCTGAATAATTTTTTGCGCCAATATAAAGGTGACGGGCTTTGGCAGAGATCATACGACAAATGGTTTAAAAGCACAGACTGGTTTGATAAAGTTGGCGAATAATCATTTAATATGAAGTGTTAAGGTCGATAAGAGATTTCTTATCGACCTTTTTTTTTAATTAAAGAAATTTAGAGTGGATAAAATAGATGGATTCAAAAATATCCAATATTCAAAGACTAAGCAATCCCACAGGTTATGCCATGTCTGTGGCAGGATTTGTTGCAATCATGTTACTGGTATTTGGTGCTGTTTATTATGCAACGGTGACGGTAGAATATCAATGGCGATGGTATAAAGCGCCAAAATACTTTGTTTATAAAGAAACAGTGATTGTTTACTCTGACTCGAATAGTGAAATCAAAGAAATAAAGGCAAACGGAGACAAGGTTGACTTAATTATAACAGATGATGATGGAGATAAAACCTATACTGTTCCAAAAGATTCTTATGAACTGGATGAGGGTGATTTCCTTTCTCCTGGTGATAAAATAGCCGAATATATTGGTGGATGGAAGCCTGGACTTTTGACCATTGGGTTGTGGATTACATTAAAGATTAGTTTCATTTCAACGATTATTGGGATTCTTTTCGGCATTATAGGCGGGGTTGCCAGAGTATCAGACACGCCTGTCCTGAAATGGTCGGCCATTACATACGTGGAAATTATCCGCGGCTCGCCACTACTGGTCCAGATCATGATCGCCTATTTTGTATTGGGGACAACGATTAACAAAATACTGTCCATGAATGGATTCGGTATTATCGATCCGGAATGGTATGGAATAGCTGCTCTGTCCGTATTTACAGGCGCTTATGTGGTTGAAATTGTAAGAGCAGGTATTGAGGCGATTCATCCGGGACAAGTGGAGGCGGCTCGATCTGCCGGAATGACATACTTTCAATGTATGTATCATATTATACTGCCGCAGGCATTAAAAACTATTCTGCCGCCTCTGGCTGGCCAGTTCATTAATTTAATTAAAGATTCATCCCTTTTGGGCATGATCTCGATCAGAGAGTTGACAAAAGCAACCCGTGAAGGTATCACAACAAGTCTTCAAACGTTTGAGCTATGGATTTTATGTGCCATCCTCTATCTGTTGATGACGTTTACGCTTTCAATGTTTATTCAATATCTGGAACGGAGGACTTCGACAAAATGATAGACGTAAAAAACATATATAAAACATTTTATGTCCCCCATGAAGTTAAAGCCCTTGTGGATGTTTCAAATAAAATTGAACTGGGGGAAGTGGTGGTTGTGATTGGACCGTCTGGTTCTGGGAAAAGTACTTTTTTAAGATGCCTTAACCGCCTTGAAACAGCAGATCACGGACAAATTTTAGTGGATGGCATTGATATTTTTGATCCAAAAACCAATATCAATAAGGTCCGGGCTGAAATGGGGATGGTGTTTCAGTCGTTTAATCTTTTTCCGCATTTATCCATTTTAGGGAATGTAACGATTTCACAAAAACTTGTTCGGAAAAGAGGAAAAAAAGAACGTGAAGAAAAAGCCATGATGCTGTTGGAAAAAGTTGGTATTGCCGATAAAGCACACGCTTTTCCAGCGAATCTTTCAGGGGGACAGCAGCAGCGGGTCGCCATTGCAAGAGCCCTTGCAATGGACCCTAAGATCATGTTGTTTGACGAGCCAACCTCGGCACTGGATCCTGAAATGATCGGTGAAGTTTTAGATGTTATGAAAGCGCTCGCAAAAGAGGGCATGACAATGGTTTGTGTCACACACGAAATGGGATTTGCAAGAGAAGTGGCCGATCGGGTTATTTTCATGGACGAAGGAATGATAATTGAAGAAGGCACGCCGGAACACTTTTTTACGAATCCGGGAAGTGATCGAACAAAACTGTTTTTAAAACAAATTTTATAAAAAAAAATTAAATCTTTTCTCAAAAGCCTGGGCAGGATTCCCAGGCTTTTGGTTTTTAAACACACGTCACATATCCTCCTGTCATGCAGGCAGACACCTTATTCAGATTTTTTATTTACTCTCATAAAGAAAATTGTGTATAATACCCTATCACATTCGTTCGCTTAAACCTGGAGTTCTATAAAATGCCCAAAGATTTGAAAGCAGATTTGGTCTGTGACCAAACAGTTCATATTTTAAAAAAATTCATGATTTTCAAAGACCTGTCTGAAAGAGAGATAAGGCAGATATTGGATTCAGGCGGGCAGGTCAATGGATACAAAAGAAAAATTGCAAAGCTGTGTCATTATAAGAAAGATGAAATTGTTATTAAAGAAGGAGAGTTTGACAGTTGGACCTTCTGGGTTGTGAAAGGGACATTTGATGTATATCAAAACGAAAATCATATCGCCAGTTTTTCCATGCCCGGGGAAATTTTTGGGGAGATGAGTGTATTGGAGGGAATTCCCAGAACAGCATCGGTCATTTCAAAAGCAGAAGGCGCTTGTCTCAGTATCGATATGTCAATTGTTGATACACTGAAAGACCCGCACATTAAAAAAGTAATCCAAAAAGGGTTTTACAGCGTCATTTTGGAAAGATTGGGAAAAACAAAACACCAGATGGATTCGGAAAGAAAAAAGCTGGAAGAAAAATATTCAAAGCTTATAAGTCTTGAGCAAAAAATTCAGAAAACAGCAGGTAAAGAAATATAAAAAAAAGATAAAGAAGGGAAAACGCCTGGGAGGTTTCCCAGGCGGTATGGTATGCTAATCTACTTCTGAGAATTTATTTCCAGGAACATTGCACACAGGACATTTATCAGGCACGCCGCCCTCTACAGTGTAGCCGCAAACTGGACAAACATGAATGGTGTCTGCTGGAAGATCATTCCCTCCTTTTACAGATTCAAGGGCTTTTGCGTACAGGTCATGATGAATTTCTTCAACTTCCAGCGCATTTTTAAATGAAATTTGGGCCTTTTTGTCCCCTTCTTTTTCTGCCAATGCTAAAAATTCCGGGTACATGGTTTTAAATTCATGGGCTTCACCCGCTATGGCTTCGTTTAAGTTTTCAATGGTTGTTTTAATACCATCCAGAACCCTGAGATGCGCATGCGCATGGATGGTTTCAGCTTCTGCTGCTGCACGAAATAATTTTGCTACCTGTGGTAATCCCTCTTTATCTGCTTTCATAGCAAAGGCTAAATATTTCCTATTGGCTTGACTTTCACCAGCAAATGCTGCTTGTAAATTATCCTTTGTTCCCATTTGAATCTCCTCCTTTTGATTTATTCAATATGTGATACGTCATCTGTTAAGTTTGATCAGTAAGCGTTTTATCAATAAAATGGAGATTTGGCAATCACCCTTTAAATTAAGGTGTCATCTTTTCTTGTTATTGACAGGGCAGAATATTTTTTTCTATAGTATTCTGCTATGGAATAAATAAGGGAGAAAAAAATGGCACAATATACCATCCATCCTGTGGTTATGGGAACAAAAGTGTTTGATAAGAGTATGATGACGTATCAATATGGTCAGGGTCAACAATACACTATTCCAATTTATACATGGGTGATAAAAGGAAATGAAAAAAATATTTTAGTCGATACAGGAGAAATGAACCCTATCCAGTCAAAGGAAAGAGAAGATGCGATTGGGGGAACAATTTATACCTTTGAAAAAGGTCTTGAAAAACATAACCTTGTACCGTCAGATATTGATATGGTTATTCATACCCATCTCCATATGGATCATTGCGAAAATGATTACAAATGTGAAAATGCAAGATTTTATATCCATGAACAGGAACTTGAATCAATTCATGACCCCCATCCTCTTGACTACCGGTATCTTGAAGATTATATAGACGATATTGAAGAAAATAATCAGATAGAGGTAATAAAAGAAGATCGTGAAATCGTAAAAGGAATTCGTGTTAAGCATACGCCTGCCCATACAAAAGGGGGTTTAACCGTACTAATTGACACCAGAGAAGGCATTGCAGCCATTACAGGATTTTGTATCATTGATGAGAATTATGATCCCCCGCCGGAAATCAAAGGCATGGAGATGGATGTCATACCTCCGGGCACTCATATTGATGTTCAAAATGCTTACAACATTATGAAAGACGTACAGGCAGCATCAGATATTCTTATCCCTTTACATGAGCCCAGATTTGCTTCAATAGATGTTATAGGGTAAAAGTTATTTATGCTTTTTGTTATTTCCTGATTGCAGAATCACAAAAAGATTTGATTCCATTAAAAAACAGTGAAAAGCGTGGGAACTAAGTTTGTCACCATCACTGCCATATCATTTTTAAAAAGTGGAAAACTTCACAGCAATCGTTATAACCAACCATTTGTTTGGAATAAACTAAACTGGAAACCTATCTTTTAATTAAGTTCTGGAATACCACAATGTATTACTTTTTCGTTAAAAAAGTAAAAGGAGTGGTATGTGAAAAAGCAAAGTAAAAATGAGTATATTTCAACAATAAGGAGATTCAAATGGCAAAAGACAAAAAAGAAAAGACAATGGTGAGTGTCAAGGACCGCACCATTTGCGAAGCCACACAACAGATGTTAGAAAAGGCGAGACGAGATGGGGTAAAACTTGATCTTGACAGGGGATATGAGATGAAACCATGCCCTATTGGGGTGGAATCAGCCTGTTGTAAAAATTGTTATATGGGCCCGTGCAGGCTGAACCCGAGGGATCCCTATAAAAAAGTAGGGGTATGCGGTGCAACCATGGATACCATTGCAGCGCGAAATTTTGGACGAAATGTTGCTGCCGGATCTGCGTCACACAATGATCACGGCCGGCATATTCTTGGTTTATTTCGTGGCATTGTTGAGGGTAAAGTTAAAGATTTTTCCATAGAGGATACCTTGAAACTTGAGAGGGTAGCCAAATCCATTGGTATCGAAGTGGAGGGAAGAGAAGTATATGATGTTGCCCTCGAGCTTTGCGATGAGCTTGAAAAAACATTTTCCAATGTAGAGGGTGAAATGCCATTTGTAAAACGAGCACCCGAAGCACTGCAGGAGATGTGGCGCAAAGATGGTATTACACCAAGAGGTGCCATGGTTGAGGTTATGGAACTCATGAGCCGGACCCATATTGGATGTGATCAGGATTATAATAATTTAATGAAACAAATAAGCAGAACAGCTTTAGCAGATGGATGGGGCGGTTCCATGGTCGCCACAGAACTCTCTGATATTATGTTTGGAACACCATCTCCAACACTTGCAGACGTAAATATGGGTGTTTTGAAAGAAGACCATGTAAACATTATTGTTCATGGGCATGAGCCGGCGATGTTTGAAGGGATGCTGGCAGCGGTAAATGATTCTTTTTTCATTGAAGAAGCCAAGGCCAAGGGCGCAGAGGGGATAAACCTGGTCGGCATGTGCTGTTCCGGTGCTGAAATGATGTCCAGGCATGGGGTGCCGCATGCAGGTAATTTTGGATCAACAGAAGCTGTTGTCGTTACAGGTGCGGTGGATGCAATGGTGGTGGATATCCAGTGTATTAAGCAGGGCCTTGCTGAAGTGGCAAAGTGTTATGACACGGAATTGATAACCACGAACTCAAGATGTCATATCGAAGGTGCAACCCATATAGATTTTGAGGAACCAGATCCAAGAAAATGTACCGATCAAATTTTATCAAAAGCAATTGCCAGATTTGGATCACGAAAAATGCCTATTGAAATCCCATCCCAAATTCAAAAAGGTGTTCACGGGTTCACCCATGAGTATATAGAATACATGCTGGGCGGCACATTCAGAGGCAGTTATTCACCGCTGAATGACAATATTATCAACGGACGGATTAGAGGCGTTGCCGGTGTTGTCGGATGTACAAACCCAAAAGTTCAACAAGATTCGATTCATGTAGAACTGGTAAAAGAACTCATTAAAAATGATGTGTTGGTGCTTCAAACTGGATGCTCTCAAATATCGCTGGCCAAGGCAGGGCTCCTTGTTCCTGAAGCTGCGCCATTGGCAGGTCCGGGACTTTCTGAAGTTTGTGAAACAGTGGGAATGCCACCTGTTCTCGGCTTAGGATCTTGTGTAGACAATACACGGATCCTCATTGCAGCATCCGCCATGGTAACAGCAGGTGGTCTTGGAAATACGATTGCTGATCTGCCGGCGGCCGGCTGTGCGCCTGAATGGATGAGTGAAAAAGCGTTGGCCATTGGACAATACTTTGTCATGTCTGGTGTTTACACGATTTTTGGTATTGGTTTTCCATCTATTAAAGAAACCAATTTTCATAAACTCATGTTTGATGGTCTTGAAAAACAGGGGTATGGAAAATGGGGAACAGCTTCTGACCCCCATGAAATTGCGCATATGATGATCGCTCATATCGACAAGAAACGAAAAGAGCTCGGCATTGATAAAGTAAGGGAAAGAACCTTGGTAGATATGTCAGACAGGCGGGAAATCGCATCTTAACCTGTTTGTATTTTTTAAGCCCGGTATTTTGTTATACCGGGCTTTTTTTTGTTGAAATCCAGCAGCAAAGATCATATATACGGCAGACAGAATAAGCAGACCTCAGATAACATAACAAAGCGTTGACATTTTTTTTGATATTATTTACCAATGAGAAAACCAAAATGGAGGTAAATTATGCGCAATATACTCGTCATATGTCTGTTATTCTTTGCTTCAACTGCAATTGCTGCCACCGATATTGTTGCGACCTATAAAAATCAGGATGGCTCTATGGTAACGATTGTTACAAGGGACAGCCAGCATATCCGAATGGATACGTCCCCTACCAGTTTCATGGTATTACAGGATGATAAAATTTATGCCGTATCAAAGGATGATACAGGTCAGTGGACAGCGATGGATATGGGAGAGATGGCCGCAGAAGGTTCAAGCGGGTTTTTAAGCCTTTTCGGTGGAAGTGAGACAAAGCCCCAGGAGGACTATACAATAACATATGAAAAAACAGGACAGAAAGAAAAAATCGCAGGGTATACAGGCGTTGTATATAATGTTGAGATTATGGAAGGTGGCAATATCGTAAGGCGGGATGAAATTGTTTTGAGTACACATTCTGATCTTGAAAAAGTAAATGAAGGATGGTCTGCTATCGCAATTAAGATGGGAAATCTTATGGGCCAGGAAATGTCAAAAAGTTTAGGAAAAGCAACACAAAAGGCAAAAGAAGCCGGGTATGGCGGCATGCTGCGATATGGAGATGAAATGAGGCTTCATAGCCTGAAAAAAATGAACCTTAATGTATCTTATTACAACGTACCTTCCAACGCGCAATACGTTGAAATGGGTCAGATGCCGGGCCCTGGCCAGCAGTCATACCAAAATCAGCAGCCGTACAATCAGCAGCAAAATCAATCTTATCAGAATCAGCAGCAATATGATCCTCAGTACGACCAGCAGCAGCAATACGATCAGCAGCAATACGATCAGCAGCAATACGATCAGCAGCAATACGACCAGCAGCAATACGACCAGCAGCAGGCATATGATCAGCAGCAGTACGACCCGCAGGAACAAGGCGGTCAAAATCAACAGCAGGGCCAGTCAGGAGAAGTCCTCGAACAAGATGCCCAGGATATCGGGCAGGCAGCACATGACGAGGCCAAGGATGCAACAGTTGAAGAGGTAAGGGAAGGTGTTCGAAATCTTTTTAAAAATATTTTTGAATAGCAGTAAGACGATATAAATAATTTGGGCCTTTAAATATAAATTTGGAGGCCCTTTTTTTATAAAATTGAATCCATACTGAAACTAGTATAATTGTCATGGAAAACTCAGCTGTTCTAAACAGTAATAAAATTTTTATTATGTATAAAAAAAGCTGCAGATACATGAAAGCCGCGATCCTTCTTCATATCATATCTCTGGCTGCATTTATTTTATTTCTGGGTTTTGGTAAACTGGCCATATGCTATTTTGAAAAGCATCATTGGTTCTTCTTTTATAGTTATGCAGGCATTTCTATTTATTGGATTGTGTTAATCGCGTTTGCTCAATTGGATGCGTTAAGCCGGTTTCAAAACTATAAACAGGCAAAAGACCTGTTTTTTGAAAATGGATTTAAAAAAAGGATCGCTGATATCTTTGTAAATTCCAGGTGTCAAAGAGACGCAATAAAAATCGCCGCAATTGACCTGGGTGTAGAAAATCAGCTGTGCCGCTATTATGACGATCTTGGATATCGCTGGTTTCATATCATACCGAATGTGGTATTTCATAAACCAGCAGTTTTGTTTACCCGAATGTTCTGGAAAAAAACGCTTCTGGCAGAGTCCTATACATCAAAGTATTTTTTATGGTGAATTTACAGGTACGCTAAAAACAGCTGTCCTGTTTGTTTAATTCTAAAACAAATTGTATCAACCCGATTGCGTTCCATACATTATTTTTCTGAAATATTAACTTTAAATGTTCTCATACAATCAATAACATCTTCAGTTTTTCCTTCATCAGCAGACCAGATTACATTGTCAGAAGTCTCTGTTTTCATTAGACATTCGGGAAAGAAATCGTAATGGTTGTCATGAATTTTCAATACAGTTATTTTATCGTCCGGATAAGTAGTGTCCGGAACATGGTCAACCACTTCCCAGTCATCTGGAACAACAAACTCGGCTGTTATATCTACTTGAATGGTTTTCATTATAAAATCCTTAAAAGTAAATAAGTAGCAAAGACACTTTTTTATTCATACCAACGAGATTCTTTTCTTTCAAGAAGAATTAATCGTCAAGGAAGGTCATCGGATTAGGAAAAAATCTTTTCAATAAATTTTATGTAAAAAAATCATTAAAAACGGACTTAATTGCCCAAAACTATTGATTTATATGTCATAAATATCTATAAAAACTAAAAACCATTGGGTTAAAAGGATTTTTTTATTTTTTAACACCTTATAATTGCTTTTCAGATGACACAGAAAAAAATTTTTGAAAAAATAACACAATCAAAGAATCTTCCGCAGCTTCCGCAGGTAATGCTAAAGCTTATTAAGGCCTGTAATAATGAAAAAACAAGCATAGAGGAACTTACAGGGATCATTTCAACAGACCCTTCATTGACATCAAGACTGTTACAGATTATCGGATCTCCCTATATCAATTTACCCAAAGAAGTGAACAGTGTAAAAACAGCCGTTGTATATCTGGGCATCGATGCGATCCGGAACATTGCCATCAGTACCTCTGCCATGCATTTTTTTAAATTGGCAAAGGTGATTCCCGAGTTTGATATTGCAAGCTTTTGGTATCATTCTTATAAATGCGGCGTGATCGCAAGGAAAGTTTCAATAGAAAACAATTGTTCAAACCCGGATGAGTTTTTTCTGGCAGGATTGATGCACGATATCGGCAGATTAATGCTGATGCAAAATTTCCCGGATGATTACAAGGCGATTCTGCAGACAAGTTCCAATGAAAAACAGATGAGTGCTGCTGAAATGAAGATGTTTGATACAGATACATCCCAAGTCAGTGCATGGCTCTTTAACCAGTGGAATTTAAACCCGCTTATTTCAGATTCTGTTCTCTTCATAAATGAAACCATAGAGAAGATTGAAGGCGCTCTTTCTCATGTGAAAATCGTCTATATTTCAAATTTGCTTGCTGAAAAGGAAGGGCATGAAAGAGTTCCAGATATTTTTTCTTTAACAGATATTTCTCAAACCAGATTGGAGCAGATCACTGCGTCTGCTGAAGAAGAAGTCTCTGAGATGGCAAAAAGCCTTGGCATCAATTTAGAAGATGCGCAAGATCCGGTTTATGAAGAAACGATTACGTCTGAAATCAAAGATTTATCATTGTTTTACGGGACGTTGCAAAACTTACTCCATGCCAAAGATATTGATTCTGTTCTGGATGTGGCACAAAATGGATTTAAAATAATATTTAATATCCCGAGAATGTTTTATTTTCTTCTGGACGAGAAAAAAAATATTTTAACTGGATTTTGCAGCACAAATGATAAATCACATAAGATTATAAAAAGTATTGCATTGCCCATGTCTAACACATCAAGCCTCTTGGTGAAATGTGTAAAGGAGTTAAAGGTCCAAAACAGTTTAAATCAGACGTCTGCACAAAAACTTGCCATATCAGACACTCAAATTATTCGTCTGCTTGAGGCAAAAGGCCTTTATTGTATTCCCATCTATTCATCGGAAAAATCTAGTGGTGTTATGGCGTTGGGAATTAATAAAAAAATGGCAAAAGATCTTGATGACAATAAAAACCTGGTAAGCCTTTTTTCCAAACAGACCGGCGTGTGCATCCAGAGTATTCGATTTTACAATGAATATGCAGTTGATATTCATGAAAAGAAAATGGAAGCATATTCTACTTTGACGGACAAGGTGATACATGAAATTAACAATCCTGTCTCCATTATTAAAAACTATCTTGAGACCTTAAGTCTGAAACTGCCGGATAAGCATCCTGCACAAGATGAGCTTTCAGTTATTGGAGAAGAGATGAGCCGGGTATCGGGCCTTTTAGAAAAACTAAGAGGGTTTTCTCAGCCAAAAATTGACGGGTTTGAGTTTGTTGATATTAATCAATTGTGTCAAAGTATTTTAGAGATTTTAAAAAAATCAATTCTGCTGCCAAGGCAAATAGAAGCCTCTATCAGTATTGATCCTGAAATTCCCAAGATCAAAACAGATAAAAATGGGTTAAAGCAGGTCTTTATTAATTTAGTTAAAAATGCTGCTGAGGCCATGGTCAGCGGCGGCAGAATATCGGTTACGACAAAATTTTTATCTGAGTCTGCAAAAATTTTAATTGATGAAAAAAAGAGAATTCCAGGGAGTATCGAAATAATCATTTCTGACAATGGCCCGGGAATTGATGATAAAATAAAAGCAACACTTTTTGAACCCTATACAACGACTAAAATTGGTACTGCAAATTCAGGGTTAGGTCTTTCAATCGTTCATTCTATTGTCAAAGAGTTGAATGGAAAAATTATCTGCGAATCTGAGAGATCCAAAGGAACCAGTTTTAAGATCACGCTGCCTGTCAGCTCATCAAAAAAGAAAAAAAAGTAAAGGCTTGATAATCATTGGAAAATCAGAGAAAAAGAATACCCCAAATGGTGAAACCTTTGAAAACAGGGGAGCTTCTTGTTCATGAGGGCCTGATTAGCCAAGAGGACATTCAGACGGTTCTTTCGATCCAGAAAAAACGACAAGCGTCTATGAGTACGACAAAAAGCCGTCTGTTTGGAATGATATTATGTGATTTGAATCTCATCACACCACTGGATAATTACTGGGTTCTTCATAAATATAATAAACTCAAGTCTGTACCCTTTGTCCTGCTTTCAAAACAGATACTTTCAAAACAGGCACTTCTAAGGGCTCAAAAAGAGTCTCAAACGCTAAAGATTCCGTTTATCAGTCATCTTTTAAAAACAAAACTTATTTCAACCAGTGCACTGCAGAAACTGCTGTTCGATTTATTTCATATTCCATTCAGGTCGATCAGTGATTTTGTTTTTGAACAAAGCACGAAAAAAGAACTGGTTCATGTTCTGGATAAACAAACGTCCCTGAAAACAGGGATTATTCCCATGGTATTAAAAGATAATACAATATTATTTGGTATTTCAACACCAGACAATATTGTATTTATCAAAGAATTGAATCATCAATTTCCTCACTACCGGTTCAAGGCGTTGTTCATTCCTTTTTCCGGGTTTTCATGGTTTCATAAAATTATTTATGACACCAATAAAAATAGTTGTAAAACCAAAGAAGACCCCATAGACCTTTCTTTGCTTTTAAATTTTAAAACCACAGTAGAAGACCCTGAAACAGAATATGCGTCTTTAAATGTCCTCTACAATCGATATGAGCTTTTAAGGCATCTGGTTGGGAATCCAAAACTTGATAATCGACAAAATGAGTTTAATGAGTTTATCATGCAGACACACAAACAGATTACAAGCACATATAACAGTCAGTGTATTGAATTTTCCTTAAAAAAAGCAGGCAAAAGTGTTAGAATAATAGCATTTCCCAAAAAATAGGAACCGTATTATGGCCAGAATTATTACAATTACCAGTGGAAAAGGCGGTGTTGGCAAGACCAGTATCAGCCTGAATTTATCTTTATCGCTGGCATCAGAAGGGTTTAAAGTCTGCTTGTTTGATGCGGATCTAGGCCTTGCCAATGTAAATATTCTAACAGGTATCTATCCAAAAAAAGATCTTGAATCTGTGATTTCAGGACAATTCAGTTTAAATGATATCATCATTAAAAACTACCAGGGAATCGATATTATTCCGGGAAGCTCAGGTGTGGAAAAACTGGCTGACCTGACACAGACACAGACAGGGACACTTATCAGTGCATTTTTGGATCTTGATGATTATGATTATTTTATATTTGATACATCTGCCGGCATTTCCTCTCAAGTGCTTTCATTTTGTATGGCATCAAATCAGATTATCCTGGTAGCCACCTGTGAACCCACCTCATTGACAGATGCATATTCCATGCTCAAAGTTCTTTCAAAGTATCAATATGACAGGCCTGTTAGAATTGTGATTAATCAGGTGCGGTCAGGAAAGGCTGCGCAAAGAGCGTATGCGCAATTAAAGGATACAGTTAAAAAATTTCTTACAATAAAGGTTGAGCCATTAGGGATTGTCGCATCAGATAAAAATGTAAGGGCTGCAGTTGTTTCTCAAACCCCTTTTTTTATGCTTTTTCCAGACACAATTGCATCCCGGTGTATTAAAAATATGGCAGAAAAACTGATTCATAAGGCACGACACACATTAGATGTTCCGTTGGAGCTTTTTTGGGATAAATGTCTGGCATTTCTTGAAAAGCATAAAACACCGGCGGTCGAGCAGACAACTGAAAAGGAAACGCTTCATCAAAAGCTGCCGGCTGATGAACACAAGGACAGTGAGATAGAGATAAAAAAAGCACTTTCTAACATTGAGTTAAGACTTTCAACATTGATAAAGGAAGTAAGCGATATTAAGCAGTTTCTTACTAAACAGGAATTTATTGAAAAAAAACCTGCACAAAAGAAAATAGTACCACCAGAACCTAAAGAAATCTCATTGGATTTTGAATCCTGGTTAGCCAAAAAGAACAAAGCGTTTTAACAGGTTAAAAATCAATCGCTTTTATTTTTCTTGTCACAAAGGATCTTGCCTTGTCATGACTTTCATTTCTTACATCTGCTTTTGCAATGGCATATCTGGTTGCAAGATCCTGATTGTTCATAAAAATATAACACCACATCAATCCTGAAAGGGCACCCAGTCCATCCTTGTTAAAAGAGATGGCTTTTTCAAAAGCGTGTTTCGCCTCTTTATATAATTTGTTCTTATAAAGTCCCCACCCTTTCATATCCAACGCAAGATAAGAGTCAGGCGCAGCTAAAACTGCTTTTTCAAAAAAATCAAGATTGATGGGGTCATCAGATGTGGATTTGTTGATATAATTTATATAGGTTGATTCCATTGATCGTCCGAGAAAATCCAGGCCTTCAATTGAGATCGTCTCCGGCCAGAGAATTTTTTTTAACTGGGTCTCCCCAAAAGGCAGAGAAAGAGACCCGAGCCAATCAGTAAATTCACAGCGGAATCCAATCAAATCATCAGACAATGGAACATGAAAGTTTTTTTTGAATTCCTGACCTTTTCCATTAAAGACAGAGAGAATGAGTGACAGCAGTATGCTGTCCTTATTTTGAAAAAAGGTTCCATTTAACCAGTACTTTATTTCCTGGTCTTCTGCGTATCGTTCCAAATTGTCCAGCTGCTTTTTCCCACGACAAAAATCGTACAGCTCTGACTGATTTTTAAACAGCTTGTCCACACGCCACCCAAACCAGAATTCTTTAAGAAGGGTTTGTACCGCCATTACGTTTCCCAATAAAAAATGGAGTCCCATTCCTATTCCATTATACGGCTGGGTGCTGTCAGGTTGAAACGGCATTACAATAAACCGATGGTGATGATTATTTCCTTGAGTCATTAAACCAATCCTTTCTGGATGCAACCCTATTCATTTGAAAGATGAAAAAGATCCATACAATTTTTTAATTCCATGGGATCTCCCGTGTGTTTACCTGTATCATCAGACAGCTTCACAGTATTTCGCCAGGGTTTGTCAGAAGACGCCCTGCATTTGCTCAATTTAATGACCATATTTAAAGGAACAGGACCCACATCATTGGTTAAGTTCGTCCCTATACCATAAGCATCCTTGACTCTGCCATTACAATGCCGGTGGATTTGGACTGCCTTTTCAATATCAAGTCCATCTGAAAAGACAACCGTTTTTGTTGAGGGGTCAATATGGTGTTTTTCATAGTGCCTGATGATGTTTTCAGTAAACAGAAAAGGGTCGCCGGAATCCTGCCTGACCCCGTCGAAAAGCTTGGCATACAGTGTATCAAAAGTAGATAAAAATACATCTGTTGTATAGGTATCTGTTAATGCAATCCCTAAATCGCCTTGAAAAACTTTTACCCATGCCTCCTGGGCAGAAGGGTTTGCCATTTGATATCCATGAAGGACAGCATGAAACATAAACCATTCATGAGCCAGCGTTCCAATGGGTTTTATATTAAATTTATGGGCAAAATGAACATTGCTGGTTCCAATGAGGCTGTGATTATCATAACTTAATAAATCCCGGATCAGATGTTCATGATTCGCGGAGGAAAATCGCCGGCGTGTTCCAAAATCTGCAAACTTGACATTGTTTTTACCCAGTACCGCTGCTTTCTTTAAATTAATTGCCTGCCGTTCATTCTCTGGAATTGGCTGTTGATTTGTCAATGTAAAGAATAGCTCACTGATCGCAGACATTAAAGGGACTTCCCATAGAATTGTCCGGTACCAGGGTCCTGCAATATGAAGGGAAAATGAATCCTTTGTTTGTTCCACTGAAACTTCTTTGGGATTGAAGGTATAGGATTCCAGGTAATCCAGATATACCGGGGTTAAAAAATAACAGGTTTGCTTAAGAAATGCTTTTTGATCTTTGGATAATCTCAGGTCAGCCATTTTTTCGACTTCCTGCATCAGGAGAGTGGCAAACCCGTCAGGAAAAGGAGTTTGACTGCGATTGATAAATGTATATGCAGCTTCAGCTCTGGGGTAAAGCATATGAACTGCCTGCTGCATTGTAAATTTATAAAGATCGTTGTCAAGAATGCTTTGGATCATAAAAAATGGGGCTCCTTTAAAAATGAATCTAAGCTATAGTTTAAAGGCTGGCATTTAAAAAGGCAAATTTTTATTGACCTTGCATGCCATTGGCACCCCTTTTCCAATCGTGGCAAAACATTTTAAGCATTCATCACAGGGAATAATATCCTCACCACGACCCTTCAGCAGTTTTTGTGCTGAGGCAGGGTCACAAATCATTTGTCTGCCAATCGCAATCATATCGATATTTTTATTTTCAACAGCATGAACAGCAGCATCGCCACTGCCAAATTTACCAACAGCAATCACCGGCAGTCCAACAGCCTTTTTAAACGCCGATGTAAAATCAATGTTTGCGCCGGAAGGTAACTCTTTTGGAAGGGCTGAAGATCCAACCAGTAGTTTTTTACCATCTGTCTGCTTCCATCCGCCAAAAGCAATCAATGTGATATCGAAAACATCAACGCCGGCATCAGCCAGTAATTTACCAATCACAACGGCATCTTCTATAACTTGTCCACCGTCTATCCGTTCTTCGGCATTGATTCGAAAAAAAACAGGAAAATCCGGGCCAAGCAGTTCACGACAGTTATGAACAATGTCCAAGGCAAGCCTTGCTCTCTTGTTTACATCTCCACCATATTGATCGGTCCTTTTATTTGTTAACGGTGATAAAAACTGGCTCAACAGGTACAAATGAGCGCCATGAATCTCAATACCATCAAAACCAGATTCTTTTGCCCGTACAGCAGCGGCACCAAAATCGTGAATCAGTTTAGAGATATCTTTTTCATCCATGATAATGGGGTCGATATCCTTTCGAAACGCAATACCGGACGGCGAGAATCCCTGTCGGTCAATGTGGCGAGGTGCACATCTTGGTCCTGCATGATTGAGCTGGATGACCGCTTTGGCTCCTTTATCCTGTATTTCCTGAGCAAGGGATTTCATTCCAGGGATATGTCCATCGTTCCAGAGACCAAGGCTTTTGGGGACAATACAGCCGCTTTCCTGAACCGATGTTGCTTCAACAATCGTCAACCCAACGTCCTTTGCGCGTTCACCATAAAAGGTAAGGATATCATCTGTGACAAACCCCTCAGACGTTCCATAATTTGTTGTGATCGGCGGTAATACAAGCCTGTTTCGAAGCGTCATACGGTTAATCGTTATCTGATCTTTAAGTGAATGCATATTCTTTTCCTTTGGTGTTTAAACGTATTGATTAATAAATATATCAAATTTAAAAAATTACAATATACAAATTCAAGGTTGTCATAAAAGTGTTCTTGATCTATTGTCATACCAATGCTGTCTGTCCGGTAAAAACCAGTCTAACCTTGTGAGGTTCTGAGTGATATGAATATACATACACCTGCTTTCATATTAGTTGTTGATGATAATCCGTCAAACCTTCAAATGATCGGAAAACTTTTAACATACAACGGGTATGAAGTTGATCTGGCGGAAAGCGGTAAAGATGCGCTGGCTATTGTCGAAAACAGACCACCTGATCTCATTGTATTGGATCTTGTCATGCCGGATATGGATGGACTTGATGTGTGTAAGAAACTAAAAAATGATCCTGATACAAAAGATATCCCCATTATTTTTTGTACAGGCAATGCAGAAAGAAAAGATATTGAAAAATGTTTTGATGCTGGCGGGGCTGATTATACCACAAAGCCGATTGAGACCATTATACTCCTTTCCAGGATCCGGACGCATCTTGAATTGAACAGCCTGAGAAGAAGATATCAGCAAGAGAGCGATTAAGAATTTAGACGGGACAGTCCTGCGCTGACAGTGCTTCGACATGCTATTACACTCTGATGTACTTGAATTTTAAGCCCGTTATGAACAATAAAGGAGGAGACCATGTCTGATGTCTATGAAAAGACTTACCAATATTATCTGTCACAATTCAATGACATAAACTTAATGGCCATCGAACAGAACCTTGGGGTACGATTAGATAAACCTGATATTATTGTCCCGTTATTTGGCAGTCCTTATACGGTTTCCAGTAAAGGTGTAACAGGCGCACCCGGGGAAAAACCAGCACTTTATATATGTATCATCCTGTTTAAATATCTTCTGATGTGCCCGGATGTACTTCCGGGAAAAAAAGAATGGGCATCATTTAAAGACCTTAAGGATTCAGGCCCTTTAACAGCATATTTTGCAAATGACATAGAACGTCCACTGGCCGCTCAGTTTACGGGAAAATTAGAGACGTTGAAAAATGCAGGCAAGGCAATAGGGGGATGCGCAGCCGATGTACAGGCATCATATGATCTGGCCATGCAGTTTAATGCCCTGCCTCAAGTACCGCTTTTATTGCTTTTTAATGATGGGGATGATGAGTTTGACGCATCATGTTCTATACTTTTTGAAGACTGTGCTGAACAATTTTTAGATCCTGAATGTCTGGCTATGGCTGCTGGTCATTTATTAATTAAGTTAAAAAAAGCTGCAGGCACTGCAGCATTAAATTAATCTTTGCAGATGCGTCAGGAATGATATTGTTGTTCATATCCAAAATACCTGACGATGATATGTCTGCATACGGTTTAAATATAAATACAAAGAGGTACATATGGGCACGATAACCATAGTCCAGGGCGATATAACAAAAGCAGATGTTGATGCCATTGTAAATGCAGCTAATTCCAGGATGCTGGGCGGCGGAGGTGTGGATGGCGCCATTCACAGAGCTGCTGGCCCGGATTTGTTAGACGCCTGCAGAAAAGTGGAATCAAAAGACGGCATAAGATGCCCGGTTGGAGAGGCAAGACTCACGACGGCCGGAGATTTAAAAGCAAGATATGTGATTCATACAGTTGGACCTCGATACGGCATTGATCAGGGACCGGAAAAATTTCTAGCCTCAGCATATGCAAACAGCCTTGACCTGGCAGTTCTTTATAAATGTAAAACAATTGCATTCCCGGCGATTTCCTGTGGTGTATATGGATACCCGCCACAGGCGGCAGCCAAAATATCTATTTCTGTGTGCAAAAGGCCTGAATATGATCCATTAATCAAATATTTTTATCTTTACAGTGATGAAATGCTGTCCATCTGGAAGGCTGAGCTTGATCGCTGACAGGAAATAATTAAATTAAAGGGAGGGTCGTTCAATGAAGGTTCTTGTTACAGGTGCAAATGGGCACTTAGGTTATAATTTGATAGAGCGCCTGCTCCAGACAGGTCATACGGTCCGGGGGAGTATTCGGTCTGTTGATGATACAGCAAAAGTTGAAAGGTTAAAATTACTCGGAGAGGTTGAGGTGGTTGAGGCTGAGTTGAATAACGCTGATCAGCTTCGGGCGGCTATGGAGGGAATTGATGTTTTATTTCATACCGCAGCTGTCTATAAATATGTTGCACCGGGAATGGCGTCTGAAATAGTGAATGCGTCTGTAAAAGGAATAGAAAAAGCATTTCATGCTGCTGCAGCTGCAAAAGTGAAAAAAATTGTTTTAACGTCTTCTATTGTGACCCTGCCTCTTACGTTGCCTGGCGCTTCCCCTTCAACTGAAAAACATTGGCAGGACGATACAGGTGTTCCCTATATTCGGGCAAAAACGCAAGGGGAGAAGCTGGCATGGGAGATGGCTGAAAAGCTTAAATTAAATCTTGTTACTGTTCTGCCGGGTGCAATTACCGGACCGGGTTTTGTCAAGAATACACCAACGATTGATATTATTGAAGCAATGATGCTTGGCGGATTTCGGTTTGGGGTACCAAACATGTATTTTCCTTTAGTTGATGTCCGTGATGTGGCTTCAGCGCATATCCTTGCAGCAGAAAAGGACTGCCATGGGCGGTTTCTTGCCTGTAATGATTCTTTTCCAACGTTTAAGGAAATGGTGGAAGTACTCCATAAGATCGATCAAAGTATCTCATTGCCATTGATGACATTGCCAGATTTTATGAAAGGGGCCCTGGTTTTCTTTGATAATGTGAATCAATTGGTTTTAGGAACACCCCGAACCATATCAACTGAGCTTTCCATACTGCTGAAAAATAAAATCTGGAACGTAAGCAATCAACGGATCAAGGACACCCTGAGCTGGGAACAAAGTATTTCTTTGGAACAGACATTAAAGGATACCATGGCGGTCCTTCGGCAGTTAAAATCACAGAAAAAATAATCTGCAGCAGCGGTTAATCGTAATTCAAAAACTAATGTTTATCTGATGGGGACAATTTCAAGCCAGTATCCGTCCGGGTCATTGATAAAATAGATGCCCATTTCCTTATTTTCGTAGCAGATACACCCCATCTCTTTATGACGTTTATAGGCTGAGGTAAAATCGTTTGTTTTAAAGGCAATGTGGAACTCTTCATCACCGAGGTCATAGGGCCTGTCCATTGATTTCAGCCATGTGAGTTCGATTTTGTTTTCAGTGGTACCATCGCCTAAAAAAACAATTATATAGCTTCCATCGTCAGCTGTTTTTCTTCTTATTTCTTTAAGGCCCAATGCTTTTTTATAAAACGCCAGGCTTTTATCAAGATCCAGGACATTGATATTAAAATGATCTATGGTGAAATTCATTTTTTATCCTTTTTTAACAGATTATTGGAAAGTATAATTTTTATAGACAATTGTTCTCAGGTCAAGTAAAAACTGCATCCTGGTGTTTTAAAAAGGGCTGGCCAGCACAATTTGATACATGTCGCATCATGCTGGCCAATAAAAAGGCGGTCGGTCTTCTACAGCCATATGGAATGGATTTCTTCTATTGAATCCTTTGTGGTTTGAATGACGGATGAAAGCCTGAAATATCGCAGGGCCATTGCCAAATGCCGGGTGATCAGTTCAAAATAAGACAGCTCCCGTTCTGATACCTTCCAGGGTTCAGAGTGATAAATTCTCAATGCGCCGATGATTGTTCCCCTGAGTTTTACTGGAATGGAAGCAATGGACCTGACACCTTCATTTTTAGCTTTATCAGGATATTGAAGCTGATCGCTGCTTTGGGTATCAGCTATGATCATGGGTTTTAAATTGGGCGGCAGCTTGATGCTTTTGTCTACTAAAATCGGCCCTTTATTTATATAATCGAGGCTGAGTCCTTCTGTGGCCAATATCTCCAATTCCTCTGAAGCAGGGTTAACGATAAAAATACTTGCCCCTTTAACACCCATAACCGAAACTAAAAGATGGGTGAGCTGTGAGCCTAAAATTGTAGGGTTTGTTGCATCAAAAATAGTATCAATAATCAATTTATATTTTTCAAGGTCTATTTTTTGGTCTTCTTGCATGTTTATCCCTCCTATCATTTATGTCCTTTAAACTGTATCAGGTTTTCAGTTCACAAGGTGGACACCTATATTTCCATTATAGTACTGCGTAATTTTTTTTGAAATGCTCCTGCTGAAAAAATTCATAATGCTGCCAGGGTTCCTGTTCAGCACAACAACATCAAAATTTTCATTCTTCCATAAACGGATAATGTCCATTGCAATATCCGCCTTTAACGGCTGAAAAATGCAGTGGATATTCTGTTTGGCAAATCCATAGGTCGCAAGACGTTCCCTGGCTTTTTCCAATGCCTGTTTGTGTTCTTGTTTCTGCTGCCGTAAAAAAGATACATTGGCCTTCATTTTTTCCATGATAGGATTGTCTTTCACATCGATTTCAGGCACAGGTGAATAGGCATGAAAGAGCGTGATTTCAACATCTTTTTCGTCTTTATACCGGTGCCCCACAAAATTAATCGCTTTTTCATCATTTTGTGTAAAATTATAGGGAATCAATATCTTAACAGCCATTTTGTCCTCCTTTCCTGAAAAATTATTAGGATGAATAACACTCTGAAAATATTATCAGTATGAACGTGAAATGGAAAAATAGATCTGGTTGCAGAATAGGGAGATGGAAACAGATAACGTAAATTTGAATCATGTCATGTGGTTCAGTATACCATATGGGCCCGGGAATTGTAAATTTTGAATTTTTTTAATTGGAAAAGATGGCTAACCCTTTTTTATTTGATATGAATATGCCGGAATCACACCCCTTGTTTTGTCATGAGATATCGTGGTACGTGGTTTATAAAACTGCCCGATGGCGAAAGGTTTATTTTTATGCACGAGTACAGGATCAGTCTGATAAAGACCAGACTTGAAAAAAAGAGCAGTAAAGAGCTTAGAAAAATATTGAAAAATCAGGATCAGGACATGCATAGTGCTGACACATTGGAAGCAGTTAAACGAATTCTGATGGACCGGGGAGAAAAAATAGAAGATATGACGATAGAGTAAAAAAAGGTTATTTCCGGTTTACCAGATATATACCGGCACCAACTAAAAAAAGGGCACACAAAAGATAGATGGTAATGGGCTCATTTAGAAACACACCACCTGCAATGACTCCAAAAATCGGGGTTAGAAAAGTAAAAGATGCCAACCTTGATACCGCATAATTACTGATCAGCCAAAACCAGGCAACATAAGTGATAAAGGCGATCCAGATAATTTGATAAAGAATGCTTCCAAAGGTGATAGCAGAGATGGCTTCTATTTGTTTTTCACCAAAAATAAAAGAGATAATGGGTAGCGCAATGGCGGAAACAGCCAATTGATATAAAAGCGTTTTACTCGGCGCAATGCCTGCAAGGGGGCTTGCCTTAATGACAACCGTTGTTGACCCCCAGACAATGGCAGCCCCTAACAGCATGGCGTCTCCAATCAGCATTTGTTTTGTGGGAAGGTTTATGGACTCATTGAATGCGACGACAATACCGGCAAAAGCAAGACATAAACCAATGGCCTGCAGTTTGTTAATTTTTTCTCCCGGTATAAAAAGCTGTGCACCTATGGCAACCGCAAAGGGCGATGTGTTCAGAAATATAACAGACCTGCAGGCATTGGTGAAATTAAGCCCCCAGTAAATCAATATAAATTCTGCTGAAAAAAGAAGGCCCACAAGAATACCCCACCAAAAGGTTTTGTCTCTGGCAAGGATCGGCATCTGCCGAAATTTCATCCATAAAAGAACGAGAACCGTAGACCCGATAGAACGGATACCTGCCTGTAAAACAGGCGGGATATCCACGATCGCAACTTTTATGGCCACCTGATTAAATCCCCAGCTGGCACATAGAATAATCAGCAATGCAACGCCTTTAACATCCAATGCAGAATTTTTAGGTGTCATAAAGTGTTCTCGTCCTTAAACTTAATTGGTTCGGCAGCAGAACATTCTTTAACATGTTTTTAAGGTTTTAGATAGAAGCTGGTGTTGCACTGTCTTGTTTTTTTATTATATAAAACCACAAGTGCCTTAATTTAAAAAATGAAAGGGGGAAAAATGGGATCCATTATTGATAAAGATAAAGCAGGTGTTGTGGTTGTAGATGTACAAGGCGATTTCACCCTTTTAAAAAATGGTTCCCTGGCTGTTCAGGAAACAGATCAACACTATATTGACGAGATTTTTTCAGCAACAGGAATGTTTAAACATAAAGGGTATAAAATTTTTGCAACTCAGGATTTTCATCCCCCAAATCATATTTCGTTTTATACCAGCCATACAGATAAAAAACCTTATGAGGTGGTTGAAATAGAGGATAGATCTCAGGTTCTTTGGCCCCCGCATTGCATACAGGGAACGGTGAATGCTGAAATTTTGATTGACAAAGAAGTGTGTACTGCTGTTATCCAGAAAGGAATGAACAAAAAATATGATTCCTATTCTGGCTTTTTTGATGATGGCGGTTTTAAAACAGGGCTCGATGATATATTAAAATCGCATCATTTGGACACCCTCATTCTGTACGGGCTTGCAACAGATTATTGTGTAAAGGCAACGGCGTTGGATGCCGTTGAACTGGGGTATACCGTATGGTTAATAGAAGATCTCTGCAAAGGGGTTGCAGATGAAACCACTTTATCAGCTTTAGAAGAAATGAAATTAAAGGGGGTAAATATTCTTTCGACAATTTCACAGATTATCTAAGACATAAAAATGAATACCTCCATAAAAGGATTTCATCCGTTAATAAAAAAATGGTTTACTCATTCTTTCTCATGTCCGACAGATATCCAGGCGCAAGCCTGGCCATTAATAGCTGAGAAAAAAAATGTGTTAATCACTGCACCCACAGGCAGCGGGAAAACCCTGGCTGCGTTTTTATGGTTTATTAATCAGTTTGCAACGCAGCAGTTTGGTCCGGGTAAAACCAGTGTCCTGTATGTGTCCCCTTTAAAAGCGTTAAATAATGATATCCAAAGAAATTTGATTCAACCATTAAAGGAAATTGAAACCGTATTTGAAGACCATAAAGAGCCGTTTCCAAAGATACGTGTATTGACCAGGAGTGGTGACACGCCTCAGGAGGATCGAAGAAAAATGGTGCGGCATCCGCCTGAGATTTTAATCACAACACCGGAAAGTCTGAACCTGCTGCTCAGCTCAAAATCAGGCCTTGAAATGCTGTATCATTTATCGGCTGTTATTTTGGATGAAATTCATGCTGTCATAGGAAACAAGCGCGGTGTTCATTTGATAACAGCGGTTGACAGGCTTGTAAGGCTGTCAGGAGAGTTTCAACGAATTTCCCTTTCTGCAACCATAAAAGAGTTAGATGTTGTTTCACAATTTGTTGGTGGATTTAAAATGACGGGCAAGGGATTGGATGCCGGATATACCAAGCGGCCTGTTGAAGTGATACAGTCGCAAATTCAGAAAAACTACCATATCAGTGTTCGATTCCCGGAGCGGGAGGAAGATCCTGCTGATTCCTCTGTATGGACGTTGCTGGCAAAAGAATTTTCAGATCTTGCAGAACAAAATCGTGCAACCCTGTTTTTCACGAACGGTCGCAGACTGTGCGAAAAAATGACATATAAGATTAATAAATTGTCAGGTCAGCCGCTTGCCTATTCCCATCACGGATCGCTTTCCAAGCAGCTCCGATTAAATGTGGAACAAAATTTAAAAAAAGGGGATTTAAAGGCAATTGTTGCCACAAGCTCTCTTGAAATGGGCATTGACATTGGCAAACTGGAAGAAGTGGTCTTAATCCAGTCTCCGCCATCTGTTTCGTCAGCCGTTCAACGGGTCGGTCGCGCAGGGCATCATGTAAATATGGAAAGCAAAGGAACGCTATACGCACCTCACCCCCAGGATTTAATCCCTTGCGCTGTTCTGGCAAAAGCCATAGAGGAAGGTGATATAGAACCGCTTGTTCCTGTAAAATGTCCATTGGATGTATTGGCGCAGATTTTGATTTCCATAACAGGGCTTGAAATATGGGATATAGATGAGCTGTACTCTTTTTTGAAAACCAGTTCTCCGTATCGTGATCTAACCCGGCAGCAGTATGATATGGTTCTTAATATGCTGGCTGGCCGCTATTCAGATACACGTATAAGAGAGTTGAAACCCAGGATATCCATTGACAGAATTGATAATACGGTTGCGGCAAGAAAAGGGGCGCTTTTATCTTTATACACTTCTGGCGGTACGATTCCGGACAGAGGCTACTATCAGCTGCGGCACCATGATACCAATGCCCGCATAGGAGAATTGGATGAAGAGTATGTCTGGGAAGCTAAAATAGGGCAGGTTGCAACCCTGGGGACACAGAACTGGAAGATTATGCGCATCACGCACAATGATGTATTTGCCCTGCCCGCTGGTAATAAAGGTATGGATGCACCCTTCTGGATTGCTGAAGGATTGAATAGAGATTTTCATTTTTCCTTAAAGATTTTAGAATTTTTAGAAACGGCAAATACCCTGCTGAAAAAGCCAGATTTTAAAACACGGCTGCAAAAAGAATTTTATCTTGACGAACAGGCAGGAAAAGAGCTGATCAGGTTCCTGGAACGGCAGAAGGAACACACCCAGTGCGATTTACCTCACCGGTATCATATCCTTCTGGAGTCTGTCAGGTCAGGACCAGATGGAAGCCCCGGCTCAATGCTTGTCATACACACCCTTTGGGGAAGCCGGCTCAATCGGCCATATGCTCTCGCTCTTGAAGCCGCATGGGAAAATCAATACGGCGAGAAACCTGAAATATTTCCAGGAAATGATGCCATTGTCATTCAATTGCCCCGCCAAATAGATCCTGAAGACATTTTAACGCTGGTTTCATCATCAACTGTAGAAACATTTCTTAAAAAGGGTCTTGAAAACACCGGTTTTTTTGCAGCCAGGTTCAGGGAATGCGCCGGGCGGGCTTTACTTGTAACTAAAAATAAAATCAATCAACGGATGCCGCTATGGATGACACGATTGAAATCCAAGAAATTACTGGAAAACATCCTAAGGTTTGAAGACTTTCCTATTCTTTTGGAAACCTGGCGAACCTGTTTGACAGATGAGTTTAACCTTGAACAATTGCAAATAATGCTGGATGAAATAGCATCAGGACAGATCACCTTTTCATCAGCATATACAGGCAGACCAAGCCCTTTTGCCGCATCAATGGCATGGAATCAGATCAATCAGTATATGTACCAGGAAGATCAGGGCGCATCTTCATCTTCAGCCATTGATCAGGCATTGTTTGACGATATTATCTTTTCACCAAATGTGAGGCCGTCCATACCCCTTCATCTGGTAAAAGAATTTGAAATGAAATGCCAGAGGATGGCAGAGGGCTATGCACCTGTCAGCACTACAAGCCTTTTGGATTGGGTAAAAGAGCGGGTTGCCATACCATCTGAAGAGTGGGAGGCCTTGGTAGGAAAGATAAAAAAACAGGTCCCTGAAACAGTGGAACAAATTTTAGAAACCGCATTGCCCAAACTTGCCTATCTTCATTCTGAAAAGCTGAAACGCCCTTTGATTGTCTCTTTGGAGTGGCTGCCAAAGCTGATTAACAACTGGTACGAAAAGAAAAACAGTATTCAAATTATGAATGCTGAAGGTAAGGATATCGACTTGAATCAGGTTGAATGGATCAACACCAATGAAGAGAACACAGAAGAAGCAATTCCTTCTGCATCTCTTCTCGGACAGTGGCTGCAGTTTTATGGTCCAAGATCCATTACCTTTATTAAAAAAACACTTGGTATAGATTCCGCGAAACTGGATCGTTTTATAGATGATTTAATAGAGTCTCGCCAGGTAATATCTGGTGTATTAATTAAAAACGGGATGGATCAGGATATTTGTGACAGCGAAAATTTTGAAATTCTTTTAAGACTTTCAAGAGCAGATGCCATACCCGTGTTTGAAGCGCTTGATATTGAATATCTGCCGGTATTTCTTGCCCGTTATCAGAATGTATCAACCCCTTCTAAAACCATTGAAGACCTGTTTAAACGGATTGAACAACTGGTGTGTCTTCCGCTTCCCGCAGCATTATGGGAGTCTGATGTACTGCCGGCGCGTATTCAGCCCTATGAGCCCTCGTTTCTGGATACAATTATACAGGAAGGGGATCTTCAATGGTTGGGATATGAAAAGAAAAAAGCAGCTTTTTGTTTTCAATCTGATGTTGATTTTCTGATGGATACGCTTAATGGAAAGGTGGAAAGGGACGGGGCGCTTGATCAGATTTTCAATTCAAAAAAGGATCGATATGATTTTACACATTTGCTTGGTATGGTTTCCTTTGGCTCAAAAGAGCTGTCAGAAAGAATATGGAACCAGGTCTGGCAGACAGAATTATCCAATGAAACATTTTCTGCTCTAAGAAAGGGTATAGAAAACAAGTTCAAACCACCCAAAGCTTTACAACCGCAAACAACTTCCAGATTTGGCAGACGACAAGACCTTGGTAGAAAAAGTTTTTCACAGTGGCGGGGATCACTTCCTCTGGCAGGTCACTGGTTTAAGCCGGATATTCCGGAAAATGATTTGGATTTTATTGAAAAGCAGGAGTTGAACAAGGACAGGGCAAGGCTTTTAATGAACCGATACGGTATCCTGTTTCGAGAGATGCTGTTAAAAGAACTGGGACCATTCCAGTGGGCCAGTATCTTTCGATCCCTCAGGTTAATGGAGTTAACCGGGGAAATTTTATCCGGCCATTTTTTTAGTGGTATTCCAGGCCCTCAATTTATATCCAGGAAAGGTTTTAGGATCCTTCAATCTAAACTGCCTGAGGATGATATCTATTTTATAAATGCAACAGATCCTGCATCTGTCTGCGGCATCCCGCTTGAGGGGATAAAAACGAAATTCCCTAAAAGGTTGTCGACAACACATTTGGTGTTTAAAGGAAAAGATGTGATGTTGCTTTCTATGAAAAAAGGGAAAGAATTAATCATAAATGCATCACCGGAAGATGAAAACCTGATTGAGTATATGTCATGTTTAAAACATCTTCTATATCGACAAATTCAACCCTTAAAGAAAATTACCATTGAAACAATCAACCAGACGCCTGCAGACAAAAGCCCGTATATAGATGCATTTAAAATCCTTTTTGATGTGCTGGTCGAATTTAAAAAGGTCACCCTTTACCGAAAACTGGATGCCGGCTAAGGCAGGTTTTTACTTTTATGGTATTCAATGTACTGCCTGACCGCATCTTTTCCATGAAATATGCCAAAATGACCTTCGCATAAAATATCTGCATTCAGAGCAAGCAGCGTCTCCATGGACGTCTGGAAATCGTTTAAGCTGGAATTAAAATCTGTATTAAACGGTCCGTGAATGTCCTGGCCAAATAGCACTTTTTGGCCTTCAGATTCTACAAGGACACTAATTGAGCCAGGTGTGTGTCCAGGCGTATGAATACATTGAAAATCAATATTTCCAATTTGAAGGTGGGTTTTGGGGCCTTGAAATTTTTGATTCAATTTGATGGGAGAATACTGAATCCCGTACCACGAAGCAGCTGTTTGGTGATCATGGCCTGTTTTTTCAATGGGGGCGGCATCCGCTTCGTGGGCATAGAATTTTATATGGGGCAGGGATTGTTGTAATTCAGAACAAATACCGATGTGATCAATATGACAGTGAGTTAAAATACAGTGTCCAATGTCTGAAAAAGTCAGGCCATTTGATTCAATTTGTTGAATCATATCCAAGCTCATCCCGGCATCAATGAGGACAAACTCTTTATCAATGCCGGTATCCACAAGGAACACCGAGCAGCCATTATCACCGACATGATAAATATTGCTTGTAATCTTTTTCAATTTTATTTGTCCAGAATAAATGGCGGAACAGCGGCTTTTGTAATTTTAACAGTTTTCCAGACATCCCCGACGATATATGGTTCATGGTCAAGCCATTGTTTCTGGAGGTCCTCCCTGGAAGGAAAATCACACACAATCATCGACCCAATCATTTTATCGTCTTCATCCAGCATCGCTGCAGCATACAGCCACTGCCCCTTTTCAACCCATTGTTTTGCCTGGTTGAGATGATCTTCCCTTGCCGCAAGCCGTCTGTTAACCGCATCATCGTCTTTCCCATCATATCCTAGAACTAAAAACTGCATATGGTCTTCCTCCGTATCGTTTCTTTAAACCGGCACTAAAGAGTTGTATCAAGTCTGCTGCCTGGTATCCAGTTATTTTTTCGATAATGGACAAAGATCATTGAAAAACCTCATCAAAATGGTAAGATATCTAAACTTAAGAAAAATAAGCTGTAATGGTTGAAAAAAGAGAGGAACACCTGTGAAATCTAAAGCCCTGGAGGTGAATTTATCCGATACAAAAGTTGATGTCATCATTGACTCAAAATACAATGTTTTTTTGGATATCGTTTCACCTTATGTTGGGATACTGAATCGGATGAACATTTTTTTAAAGGAATTGTCTCATCCCTATATGAACTGGGAATTCATTATTAGTGAAGCCCGGCATTTTTCACTCCAATATTTTTATCTGTATAAGGCGCATCCAGAGGGAGAGAGAGCGCTGAATCTTTTTGTTAATATTTTTCTGGAAGCGTTTGGCGCTGAGTTAACATTAAAACAGAAAACCAGTGCAGCAGACAATATTATGTTATTTTTACAACATATTGTAAAAGAATCAGAAGAAGTGCTTAACCGATTTCTTCCTGTTATTGAACGTGCTGTACAAAAAATTGAATTATATGAAGGGGAGGATTTTTATTTTTTTGTAAGATCCTATTATCAGCCGGATAAAATTGCGCTGCAACTGCTGGATAACCTGGATGGCGATGAACCGGTTTTTAAATCGCTGAATCAGTTTTTAGTAAAATATTATGAATATTCTTTTAATTACTGGTTGAATCAGGAAGACCCTCTTGACTGGATTGGCCAGCGTATTGAAGTGAAAAAACTGGCAAAGGAATTACAAAGTATTTTAAAGCGTGTTTCCCATTCAGCATTATCCTTATATCGAAAACAGCTTGAGATTATTATCCAGACGCTGGATAGAGAACCTAAAAAAGCAACGCAGGGGCTGGTGGGACTTGTAAGCTATCAGGATATTGTCAGTCGAATATGGTCTGTCCCTCAAAGTATCATGTCGGAAAGTGGAGAGGATACAGAGGGGTATCACTTAAAGCTGACCTTTCTTTTTTATATTATTCATATTCCCGGGATGTCGAATGTTCATGTTCAGGCGTTGAGAGATATCAATACGACACTCACGCATTTAATTGGTGATAAAGACTTTAAAAAAGATGTAAACATTATCAATCAGACCTTTTCTCTTCTTAAGGTTCATAAAGGTAAATATCCGGAAACTGTTCTGGACTGTATCCATAAAATTGGAGATGTTGTTTATAAGACATCAAAAATTGATTTGATCAATCATTTTATTGACCGTTCAGTAGACCACGGGTTTCAGTTTCCAATGATTGAAGGGACAGGAGATGACTGGCAGATAAAAAGTAATTCAGCCCATGTAAAAAACATACGGGTGTTCCTTGATTTAATCGGCCAGCATCCAAAAAAGTCAAGGCGGCTGTTGTCGGCATTGATTATATCCCTGGCCATTGGGGGTGTGTTTATAAAAGACACAGATTTATTTCCAAGAGATATTTCCAAATTTCTAAATTCAGATATTGAGCCTGTTTATAATCTGGTAAAACAGCTTTCAAGGCTGTTACCTGCCTTTTTTAATGAGATTGGTGCCGAAGGGGCATTAAGGGATATTTCAACGCGACTGGATGAATCCTGCCAGCGGAAAGACAGGCTTGTTCATTTTTTAAGAAAGCAGTGCCATGTTGAAAGCTCAAGCCGCATAGTAGATTTTATTAAGGAAGTGATTCTGTTCTGGAAGACCGGGAATAAAGAAAAGCTTGAGCCGTATGTTCCGCCTTCTTTTTTTCAAGATATAGAGGCATCAGGACCATTTATAGACGGTCCGAAAGTTATTCTCGAATTTCTTGAATCAAAGGGGATTATTTTTCCAAATGATTATTTAATGCACAAGGAAGATGCGATTTCCAACCTGGTTGATGGGGTTAAAGGTGTCTCTGATCTTGATCGGTCAAGGGTCAAGCTTATGTTTGGATTCCATCGGCTGTTAAATCAGAAATATCGAATTGACAACCTGGAACTAAAAAAGTATCTGGCCTCTTTTCATTCAGAAAACTTACCGGATACTCAAAAGCTTCTTGATGCACTCGACAAGGATAACATTGAAGATAAAATTCTTTTCCTGCTTTCTTACATGAGAGAACTCAAAGACATCATCCTTTCTGATAAATCGTATGAAGCCAATGAGGCCATCTATCACAAACGCCATTTTGCAGTAGATATCCCTTCAATGTACGGCAGTTACAATGAGGCAAAATTTGATGCACTCGGACTGACGCTAAGGGTTGAAAATATATTGAATGTATTGTTTGAAGAGCTGATAAACAGCATTGATCTCCAGGTAATCACCAAGGCCACTTTTAAACGGATTTACAGTATTCTTGATTTGTTCAGGAATGCACTGGAGATTGACGGGATCTCATCCAACCAGTTGGATGTTCAGATGGATTTTTTAAAATTTTCCGTGGATATCAGAACCTGCTCCTTTACACAATACCTGGATATATTCAAAGGCTTTACACGGGCAGTTGCCGATATTATCAATGATCATTTTAACAATATACATGCCAGTAATTTATATGAGATAGAGTCCAGGATCGGAAAAGATCAGATCCTTGAAAAATTTTTACCCAATGGATCAAAAAAGCAGAAATCTAAATTAGACCAGCGCGTTGCTGAGATCTTTTTTATGGATCGAATTGCCACTTCCCTTGGTCTTCAGCAGATGGATGTTTTTTTAAACCGGATCTTACATACCCTGTTCCAGCAGTCAGAAAAGCTTTCCCAGGTGCATCTGGGCCGCTTGCTGAATTATGATCCAAAATTTTCAGTTGTTGAGGTAGGCAGTTCTGATCCCATCAGTAAAAACATTATATTTTTGGGCAACAAGGGGTTGAACCTCATCAAGCTGAAACAGCTGGATGCAGCTGTCCCGGAGGGCTTTATCATCACCACAGAGGTTTTCAAGGTTCGTGAGATAATTGATGATTACAAACCAGCCAATATCAATTTTAAAAAGCGAGTGGCAAAAATGGTTGCCAACCTTGAAAACCGAACCAATAAAAAATTTGGAGATTTAAGAAATCCTTTGCTTTTATCTGTCAGAAGCGGATCTTCTATATCTCAACCCGGCATGCTGGATTCATTTTTAAATGTGGGGTTGAATGAAGAAATCGCGGCAAATATTGCAAAAATGAAAAAATTCTCGTGGTTTGCATGGGACAGTTATAGAAGATTTTTGCAGGGATATGGGATGGCTTTTGGCATTGAAAGGAACATGTTTGACGATATCATCTATCAGAAGAAAAAAGAGATCAGCATAGAGTTTAAGCGCTATTTTACGGGCGACCAGATGAAGGCAGTCGCCCTCGCCTATAAACAATTGCTACTTGATTCAGGTATTGAGATTTTAGAGTCTCCCGTTGACCAATTATACCTGGCTATCAACAAAGTTTTCTCCTCCTGGGAATCCAAAAGAGGAAGAAACTACAGAAGAATCATGGGGATTTCTGATGATTGGGGTACCGCTGTAACTGTTCAATCTATGGTGTTTGGAAATTTGTCACGGCAGTCAGGGTCAGGGGTGGTGTTCAGCCATAGCCCGAGACTTCCGGGAGATACGGTGAGACTGTGGGGAGATTTTACAATCGGTAATCAGGGAGAGGATGTCGTATCAGGACTTGTGAAAACGCTCCCAATCTCCGAAGTTCAGCGAGAACTCGAAGAAAGGGACTCAAAAATTAGCCTTGAGGAAAGCTTTCCCAATATATATTCAGAATTAAAAAAAGTGGTTTATCATCTGGTATATGATGAGGGGTGGAACCCTCAGGAAATTGAATTTACGTTTGAAGGAGAAAATAGTGAAGATCTTTTTATCCTTCAAGCAAGAGAGATGTCTTTAAGGGATCGGAAAAAGATTGAAGATTTTGACGTGGATCCGGAAATTCTTGAAAAAGAGTACCTGGGTCAGGGGATCGGTGTCAGCGGCGGTGCAATGAGTGGTAAAATAGTGTTTACCCTGGAAGAAATTGATGCATTCAGAAAAAAAGATCCAGACGTCAAACTCATTTTACTGCGGAATGACACAGTTCCGGATGATATCCTTGAAATTGATGCGGCAGACGGCATATTAACCGCGAGGGGCGGACTTACCTCACATGCTGCTGTTGTCACATACAACCTGGGGAAAACGTGTGTGGTTGGATGTGAAAATCTTATTTGCAATGAACCTAAAAAAAGGTGTATGCTCAATGGTGTCAAAATGAAAACAGGAGATTATATTAGTATAAACGGGCAGAAAGGATCTGTGTATAAAGGCCAGATCAAAATCAATTAATTTATGATGGTATTAAAATGGGGAAATCCAATGAGTAAAAATGGTTCTGGAACATTAGGAATTAACGGACTTGGAAGAATAGGAAAACTTTCTTTGTGGCATCATGTCGGCAGGAAGTACTTTGATTCGATTGTGATTAATGTGGGCAGGGAAGTTGGAACATCTTTTCAGGATATTATTCATTATTTGGAAAGAGATACTACCTATGGCCGGTTGGATACTTTTTTGAACGGGTATCAGTCAGAACCGGTCATAACAAATGTAGATGAGACTGAGGGGACTTTGAAGATAAATAATGTTCCCGTTAAAATTCTGAGAACAAATCGAAACCCAAAAGATATTGAGTGGTCTCAAAATAGTGCTAAAATCGTTGTGGATACAACAGGTCAGTTCCTTGACCCGTCTCTTGAGGCTGATGCACCTAAAGGTTCCATAAGGGGACACATAGAAGCGGGTGCCCAAAAAGTGATTGCCTCGGCACCATTTAAGCTCAAAGAAGGTGTGACAATGCCTGAAGACGCTGTAACGACGGTCATGGGAATCAACGATGGCGACTACAACCCCATGCAGCATCAGGTCATATCAAATGCATCCTGCACAACCACTTGTCTTGCCCATATGATAAAACCGTTATTGGATTATTTTGGTATTGAACGAATTCTTTCTGCATCAATGGCAACAGTTCATGCAGCAACCGGGTCTCAGCAAGTGCTGGATCGATTGCCAAAAACAGGTGCCAAGGATTTGAGAAAAAACAGATCCATCATGAACAATATTATTCTGACAACAACAGGTGCTGCAAAAGCATTGCAGCTGGTTATCCCGGAAATGGCAACCATTGGATTCATTGCCGAGTCCGTAAGAATCCCGACTGCTACAGGGTCATTGATTATACTTGTGATGAATTTCCAGGAGGAGCTCAATAAAAAGCCGATAAGAAGAGAATTGATCAATTCCATATATGAAGATGCAGCGAAAACAAATACGAACGGATATCTGATGTACACAGAAAAACAAAATGTATCATCAGATATTATTGGAACACCCAGAGCAGCTGCTGTAATAGAAGGTCACGAAACCCACAGCCGGACCGGTGCGATAAACATCAATCTGGAACATGTTCGCGGTATTGATAAAAATGTATTGGACATGATCAAAGATCAGGTAACCAGTATTCAGGTAACCCAAACCGTTATTTACGGCTGGTATGACAATGAAATGGCAAGCTATGTAAATATGCTGGGTGACAGAACGGTATCCATTGCAGAATCAATGCATTAGATAAACCAGGATAAAGTGAAGACGACAGGCGGAAAAACAGGATATCATTTGAGATATGTTATCTTGACAGGTGTATTGGTTTTTTCATCACTCATAGGCCATGCAGGAGAAAAACAGTTGCCATTTACAATAGGTGAACAGATCCAGTATACTGTCAGATGGCAAATGTTAGAGGCCGGTAAAGCCATATTCAAGGTCAATAATTTTGCCAGAATTGATGGAGAAGACGCTTACCATTTTTCACTGGAAGTGAAATCTACCCGGTTCATTGATATGATTTATAAAATCAGGGACCGGTTGGAAGGATTTACAGACAAACAGTTCAGCCAGTCTCAATTATATAAAAAAACACAATCCGGAAGAGATAAGAAACAGGTTGTGGTTCTCTTTGACTGGAAAGAAAAAACAGCGACATATTCCAACTTTGGCGGTGAAAGGGACCCGATTGAAATTCCTTTTGAGACGTTTGATCCTGTGTCTGCATTTTATAAAATGAGATCACTGGATTTTGAAAAAGATCAAACCCCTTCTTTTTCAGTATCAGATGGGAAAAAGAAATTTATTCAAACAGGAAAAGTGATAAGAAAAGAAAAAATTACTGTTCCTTCTGGCACATATGAAACGTATTTGATTTCCCCCCAAGTGAATCATTTCTCAGGTGTGTTTGAAAAGAGTGAAAACCCAACAGTAAAGCTCTGGGTAACAGCAGACAAAAAAAAGATTCCGGTAAGAATCAAAGTGCAGGTGTTTATCGGCAGTATCATTTTTGATCTTGTCTCAGTAAACTAGGGTTACGATCTGTAACCCTGGTCAAAATCAACAGATTGATAATATTTACGAAAATAATTTGATCGAAACAACCACAGGTCAATTAAATTGAAATAATACACTTTTGAGATATTTTTGTGATAATTAAGCGTTATTCTTGTGTTATAGAAAATAAATCTCAAAAATAAGGAGACCTTATGAAAAAAATAATTCAGTCGGTTAAGATCGTTTCAGCCTTACATATCATGAGCCTGATCTGCTTTCTAATTATTGTAAATCCATCTTATTCCGCACAGGACATGCCAGAAGCCAAAGCTGTTTTTTATGTTCAATGATATGATGTTGGGAAATCAGCCCTGGCAGGGTTGAAAGGTGTCAATAAGGTTGAAAAAGGATTTTTAAACCGCAAAGAAACAAATACGGTATATTACGATGACCGGATCATCACCATAAAAGAGATGAAAGCAGCGTTAAAGAAAGCGGGAACTTTTATCGGGATCGCTCAACCGGTGAATCAGAAACCGTGACTGCCGGAAATCAGCGATTCTTTTTATAGTTCCTTGACTTGTTAAAAAAAAAGTGAATACATAAATCTGTCTATTAATCACATGAGGGACTGCTATTGAGCCAGAGAATATTAGTCATTGAAGACAACACCGATCTTGCAGGTCTTCTGAATCTTCACCTGACTGATCACCCCTGGGATGTTGACATTGAGCTTCGGGGAGATACTGGATTTCAAAAAGCGATGAATCAACCATATGATTTGATTATTCTGGATATCATGCTCCCGGGAATGGACGGTATTGAAATACTCAAACAGATCAGAAGCCGGAATATTCTTACACCTGTATTGATGCTGACATCAAAGTCTTCAGAGGTAGACAGAATCCTTGGGTTGGAATTCGGGGCAGACGACTATGTGACCAAACCGTTCAGTATCAGGGAACTGATTGCAAGAATCAAAGCTATTTTCCGTAGGATGGAGACGTTTAAACCCGGTGTAAAGGAAATGGCAGATCCTATTTTAAAGATTAAAGGATTGACGATTATTCCTGAAAAACGCAAAGTCATGATTGGAGGAACACCCATTGATCTGACGGCAAAAGAATATGACCTGCTTTATTATTTTGCAAGGCATCCCGGCAGGGTGTTCAATCGGTCCCAACTGCTGGACAGTGTCTGGGGATACGGACATGACGGGTATGAGCATACGGTCAATTCAAATATCAACCGGTTGAGGGCAAAAATTGAGTCCAACCCTGCCAACCCTGAATACATCCTTACTGTCTGGGGTGTTGGATATAAATTCAGGGAAGATTAATAAACTGGATAAGATATGTTCACCTCCTTATATTCTAAAATTGCGATCGGCCTGGCAGGCCTGTTTTTCATTTTAGGTCTTGTATTTATAGGGGTAACGGTTTTTTCCACGGACATGTACCAGCAGGAGGTAAACCAGAAACTCAACACAAACCTTGCCCGGCAGATTGTTAATGAAAGACTGCTCATGGCTGAAGGCCAGGTAAACCACGATGCATTAAAAGAAATTTTTCACATGCTCATGGTTATCAATCCTGGAATTGAAATTTATCTGCTGGATATTAAAGGGGAAATTTTAACCTTTTCAGCACCTGAAGGCAGTGTTAAGAGGAAAACAATAAACCTGGAACCGGTTAAGCAATATTTGAATCAGACGCTCACCGCACCGCTTCAGGGAGATGATCCCAAAAGCTTTCATCGCCAGAAAGTATTTTCGGCTGCAAAAATAGAGCGGGACGGAAAACTTGAAGGATATCTTTATGTTATTTTAGGCGGAGAACAATATGATTCAGTGGTTCAAAAAATAAAAGGCAGCTATATTCTTCAGCTGAGTGCATCAATGATATTTGCAGGTCTTTTATTTACATTAATAACAGGCCTGATACTGTTTGGCCTGTTAACCGGCCGGTTAAAAAAACTGGCCGCTGTAATGGACGCCTTTAAAAGGGGAGAATCAATAGAACCTTTTTCCTTCCCTGTACATAAGACACAAGGATTCCCTGATGAGATTGACCGTTTGAGTGCAACGTTTAAAAACATGGCGCTTCGCATTGAAAATCAAATGGAAGAATTAAAAGTATCTGACAAGATCCGCAGGGAACTGGTTGCCAATGTTTCTCATGATTTGCGGACGCCCCTGGCAACCCTGCAGGGGTATATTGAGACACTCCTCATAAAAGAAAATCAATATACACAGGAGGAAAGAAGAAAATATCTTGAGATTGCCATCAAGCATTGCAAAAGGCTCAATCTTCTGGTCAGCGAGCTGCTTGAACTGGCAAAGCTTGAAGCTGTCAAAGTAGAAATACACACGGAAGCTTTCAATATACAGGAGCTTGCCCAGGACGTTATTCAAAAGTTTACGCTGCAGGCAGAGCAGCAGAAAATTGAGCTTGTCACCCGGTTTGACGATCCCCTTGACTTTGTTTCTGCTGATATTGCTTTAATTGAACGAGCGCTTGAAAATTTAATTGAGAACGCCCTTCATTACACACCTGAGAATGGCAGTGTCACAATTGAAATCCGCCAGGCAGAGGATGTCAGCATTACTATTCACGATACCGGTCCGGGTATCCGGAAAAAAGATTTACACCATATTTTCAAACGGTTTTACCACTCAGACCGAACCCATAAAGGAACCGAAAACCACTCAGGGCTCGGCCT
>CAYFKW010000019.1:54597-58949 GCA_964343845.1 uncultured Desulfobacula sp.
CTTGCCATTACCAAAAAAATCATTGAACTCCATGACCGCCGGATAAAGGTCTCCACAGATCCCGGCAAAGGGTCCAGTTTTTATTTTACGCTGCCCAAAGCCTCGTGTCTGTAGAACCGGTACCTCCCTTTTTTGTGATAAACTTGTGACTTTTTTCAAATGACTGTGTGATCTTTGATATCTATCTTAATGATTAAGCAAGAATATTTAATCAAGGAGGTAGATGATGAGAACACCCATAATACTGACCATAGCTGCAACCCTGTTCTTTGGGTACCATGCCATTGCAGGCAGACCAATGGACATGGCAGACAAGATGACTTCTGATACAGACCAGGAAACCAGTAAAATGGAAGTCGCAACCTTTGCCGGCGGATGCTTCTGGTGCACAGAAGCTGATTTTGAAAAAATACCTGGTGTAAAGGATGCAGTATCCGGATATACCGGCGGCCGCAAACCAGACCCCACATACAAACAGGTCTCCTCAGGAGTAACCGGACACACAGAAGCGGTCCAGGTTCATTATGATCCCGCTGTTGTTTCTTACAAAACCCTCTTAGATGTGTTCTGGCGCCATATCAATCCAACAGACCCGGGCGGACAGTTTGTTGACAGGGGACCCCAGTACAGGTCTGAAATTTTTTATCACAATGACCGCCAGAAACAGCAGGCAGCGGCATCCAAAAAAGCCCTTGAAAAATTAATGGTCTTTGACAAACCCATTGTCACAGCCATTACAAAATTTGATGTTTTTTATCCTGCTGAATCCTATCACCAGAATTACTATAAAAAGAATCCCCTCCGGTATAAATATTACCGCAGCAACTCAGGAAGAGACCGGTTTATAAAAAAAGCATGGAAAGGTGTCACGATTGATAAAAAAATGACCATGCCGGACATGTCGGCACCTAAACGCATGTCTTTGTGGTCAAAGCCGGATGAAGACAAGATCAGGCAGATGCTGACCCCTCTGCAGTATAAGGTCACCCAGAATAACGGAACAGAACGCCCCTTTAATAACGCCTACTGGGATAACAAGAAACCAGGCATCTATGTGGATATTGTTTCAGGAGAACCGCTTTTCAGCTCAAAGGACAAATTTAAATCAGGAACCGGCTGGCCCAGCTTTACAAAACCGCTTGAGCCGGATCATATTAAAGAAAAAACAGATCACAGCCTGTTCATGGTTCGGACTGAGGTTCGAAGTAAATATGCAGATTCCCATCTGGGACACCTGTTTAATGATGGTCCCATCCCGACTGGTTTAAGGTATTGTATTAATTCGGCAGCATTAAAATTTATTCCCAAAGAAGAACTTGAATCCATGGGATATGGTCAATATTCAGACCAGTTTTAGAAGACAAAAAGACTGCTGCAGTAAACATATAAACCCCTCACCTTTTTTCAGGGAGGCAGATGTAAAAAATATATCCTGGAAAACTTCTTACAATAGAATAAAAAAAGCGAGGTATTATCATGGCACCCATAAGCTCGATTCAATTGTTTCCCATATCCACTTTCCAATATCAGTCCGGCACAGTCAAGCGTGTTTTTGCTTCCGCACAACAAGGAGCACCTGCAGATTTCAAGTTAACCTTGTCAGGACTTTTGGATACCCTTTTGATCCATCAACTGCCAAGGGGTCCTGCGCACGATATAGCTCTTATTTTCAAACGCATACACACATATGCGGCTCAGGCAGCGGAAATAGACCAGACCTACAAAGACAAAGAATTACTCCAGTCAGATGTAAAGGAAGATTTATCAAATCTGAAAACCATATTATCTGAACTTGCCCAGGATGAACTCACCCTGTTTGCCGCCCTTTTTCAACATGTCCTACAAAATGGCATTGTGTCTTCAACCAATGATAGCAACGACCCTGCAACCGATGTGTTCATTGATGGATTTAAAACCGATTCACTGGGGAATTTTTTCAGAATTGATGTGATTTCAGAAAGAGGCACGCTTGCGGCACTGGATCTGACCGGGACAGTGATTGATATTCTTACCAGGGGAGACGATCACCTGGACATATTCCAACTCGAAAACCATCAGGCTTTCATATAACCTGTTTGTCCATTCGTGTGATAAACATATGATTTTTCCGTGATTTTTCTGTGACCTGCTTCCTTTATGCTGAATTATATGACTGCTGTCTTTTTGAACATTAATCAATATAGACAAAAGGAGGTTTTGTAAATGAAACACCGCATCAGGTTTTATACAGCAGTCTGAAATAATTCCAACCTGCTGCCTGTATCACAATATTTTTAACAGGCAGTCTCAAAAAAGGAGAGACAAATGAGGAAAAAGCCAGACAAATTAAAAATTAAGTTTTTATTACTGGTAGTATTCATCGGCTTGATCGTGAACGGTTCGGCGTACGCTGCAATGATGTATCAGGTCACGATTAAAAATCTCAGCCCAAATGTGCTCAGCCCGACAGCCTTTATTTCCCATAATTCAGGATTTGACCTGTTCAATAATCTGGGCCCGGCATCTTCAGCAGTAGAACTGCTAGCTGAAACAGGCAACCCTTCTGAGGTTATTTCTCTTGCGGCCGGCGGATCAGTTTCAGTGGCGGATTATGAGGTGGCCAGCGGGGGAATATTGCATCAGGGAGAATCCGGAGAAGTGATCATTGAGGCAGATATCTCTCATCCCTGGTTAAGTTTTATGAGTATGATCGGTATCAGCAATGACGGATTTATTGGCGGAACAACAGGTGATTTTGTCATCCCGCTTTTTTACAGCGGCCTTCCTGCATATGGGACATATTCAATTGATTCAGACTATGTGTGGGATGCCGGTACAGAAGTAAATGACGAAGCCCTGGGCAGTGTAGGTGCTCTTGGTGGCGGAAATGGGGGTATTGATGAAAACTGGGTTATCACCCTGGGGCATCCTGGTATTTTAGGTATTGGCGACATCCCGCTGGAAAGGAACTGGACTGGCGGAACAGTGGCTCAAATTACCGTTGCCCCGGCCCCGGTACCGTTACCTGCAGGTATCTGGTTCCTGGGTACAGGTCTTATCGGTTTTGTAGGGTTAAAAAGAAGATATAGTAAATAAGTCTCCGGTGTCATAAAAAAAGCAGGGTCATAAAGCCGGCCCTGCTTTTTTCATACAAAATGATGGTTTTATACCGATTGCTCTAAAGTGTTTTTTTGATTATCCTAGATCGGTCTGGTGTTGACTTCCCAGGAAAAATTCTCTGGTTTTTCTATATGAAGAAGCAAGGTTTATTTTAGATTCCTCAATAAAGGTATAAAGCGTTGGAACGACCACCAAAGTTAACATCGTCGCAATCATCAGACCAAAAATAACAACAATGGCCATTGATCTCCACCATTGACTGGATTCACTCGCCGTGGAAATGGCCATGACATGAAAATCGTAGCTGACACCGGTAACAAGAGGAAGAAGTCCCAGAATGGTTGTGACGGCTGTGAGCAGAACAGGTCTTAACCGGGTTGCCCCTGCAGATAACACAGCGTCTCTTAACGTCATGCCGCCGTCTCTTAATTTGTTTGTATAATCGATCAGGACAATGGCGTTATTGACGACAACGCCTGCCAGGGAGATGATGCCAACCCCGGTCATGATAATACCAAATGGTGAATGAATCACGGTCAGTCCCCAGAAGGCTCCGCCAAAGGACAGGATAACAGAGGTGAGGATAATGACAGGCTGAACAACAGAATTAAATAAAGTGACCAGTATTAAAAAGATCAGGAATATGGCAATAAAAAATGCTTTGGTAAGAAACTCTTCTGATTCTTTTTGGTCCTCATTTTCACCTGTAAATTTATATTTGTAGCCTGGCGGCAGATCTATTTGCTTCAGCATTTTTTCACCAATCATCCTGGCGACAGTCCCTGTTGTTTTTGATTCGTCTACATTGGCTTTGACCGTAACAACCCGCTCATGGTTTTTGCGGACAATATCGCCAAGCGTGCCTTTGAACTGAATACTGGCCAGCGTGGTTAACGGAACAAGCTCTCCTGTTGCGGTGGGTATCATTAATTTATGCAGCACATCAGACACCTGCCTGTCAGGTTCATTTAATTTGACAACAATATCGTAATCATCATCTCCTTCATAAAAAGTGGAAACATCAAGGCCATTGTACGCTGTTTTTAACGCATTGCCGATGGTACTGGTATTAAGCCCGAAAAGCGCTGTCTTCTGTCGGTCAATTTTTACCTGGACACTGGGCAGTCCGCCTTGATAATCGTCTCTGACATCTTTTACATGAGGGATACGTTCGATTACTTTTTTCATTTTTTCAGCAATTCTGCTTAAGACGATAAAATTGTCTCCTGAAATTTCAATATTGATAGGCGGAC
>CAYFKW010000019.1:58959-63261 GCA_964343845.1 uncultured Desulfobacula sp.
CGGACCTGTGGGAGGGCCCTCCTGCAGCTCATCCACTGTAATTTTGACACCAGCGATATCCTTGACACGCCGCCGTAATTCTTCCAGATTTTTTTTGGTGGAAGATGTCCTGTCCTCAAAATCAATAAACTGAATGCCGATGTGGTTGGGCAGGTTGTTGTCAAAAACAGAACTGCCGCCTGCATTCTGCCTGACTCTGGTATAGATATGTTCAATATTGTTAATATTGCTGGGTGCCATGAATTTTTCACCATCCATTTTCTCGTGTTCCTGTTTCTGGATGGCCTGGTGATAGTTTTTGTCTTCAGAACCAGTGATGGCGATTTCAATTTTTTTAACAGTCCGGTCAATAAAGTCGATATCAGCCCCTTCCGGCACATCAATATTTACGTAAACAGATTTGGGATCAATCGGAGGGAACAGTTCAACTGGCTTCTCTATGCCAACCCTGTAAAACCAGATCATGATTAGAATCACTAAAACGCCAAAGGATCCCGTGAATATCGTTAGTTTGTGGTCCAACGCCCATGTCAGGATTTTTGAATATGTTTTTAACAGGGGGCCTTTTATCTGAATGGGTTTTTCACCCTGTGCCTTTATTTCTTCTGCGGTCAGCGCCTTTTCTTTAGCTGTCTCTTTTACACTCATGAAAAATGAGCACATCGCAGGATTGATCACCATGGCAACAAAAAGAGAGGAAGAAAGTGTTACAATAAGGGTGATGGGAAGGTATTTCATAAATTCTCCCATGATACCCGGCCAGAAAATCATCGGAAAAAAAGCAGCCAGGGTTGTGACAGTAGAGCCAATGACCGGCCATGCCACTTCGCCTGTGGCTTTCATGGCAGCCTCTAATTTAGGAACGCCCTGCTGCATATACCGGTAAATGTTCTCAATGATAACAATGGCATTATCAACCAGCATACCCAGCGCCAGTGTCAAAGAGAAAAGAACAACTACATTTAATGTATATCCAAGAGAATGCAGTACAGCAAATGACAAAAACATGGAAAATGGAATGGCAAGTCCGACCAGGAGGGCGTTTCTGAATCCCAACGCAAGAAACAGGATGACAACCACCAGGATAAGTCCTGAAATGATATTGTTTTCAAGGTCCGCTACCATCAGCCGAATATCTTTTGACTGATCCATTAATTTGTTTATTGTTGTATTTTTTGGAAAGGTTTTTTGAGCTTCTTTCATCAGGATATCGACTTTATCGCCAATAAAGATGATATTTTCACCAGCTCTTTTTTTAACAGAAATGTTAACGGATTCCACGCCATTGAGGCGGGAACGGGACGTCTCTTCCTTTAAGCCGTCAACAACAGTTGCAACATCCTTTAAATAAATGGGGTGGCCGTTATGTGTTGCAACCACCAGAGATAATATTTCCTCAGGTGTTTCAAATTCGCCTGGAACTTTGAGCTGATACCTGCCGTCACCCAATGTGATAGCACCGCCGGATGTATTCTGGTTTTCACTGACCACGGCATTCTGCAAAGATACGATGGGAATACGATAGTACGCAAGTTTGTCTGTATCGACTTCTATCCTGATTTCTCTGTCCCTGCCGCCGGTGATTTCAACCTCCAGAACACCGGGTATGGCTTCTATGTCGTCCTTTAAGTCATCTGCTATTTCTTTGAGTATTCTGGGGCCGCAGTTACCAGCCAAAGAATAAACAACGATCGGCATGTCAGAAAAATTCAGTTCGATTACAGCCGGATCATTCTCAAGATCGGTGGGCAGGTCGTTTTTAGCCTCATCAACCTTATCTTTAACTTTAGAAAATACTTCATCAATATCTGTGCCGGGTAAAAATTCGATATTGATCTGGGATAATCCCTGCGAACTGACGGAACTGATATTTTTTACCTTATCCAGGCCTTTCAGTTTTTTTTCGATTTTAATCGTAATACTGGTTTCAATATCAGATGCGGAAACACCTCTGTATTCTGTCTGGACTAAAACAACAGGAATGGTGATATCAGGTGAATTTTCCCTGGGCAGCGCAAAGTACGAATATAAACCAATAACAATGATGATGACGGCCAGCACAATGACACTGGTCCTGTTTTTTACAGCAGCATCTGAAATAATCATTGAGTAATTTCCTCCATATCCTTGATGGATCTGGTTACATTAACCTTTTCACCATCCTCAATGATCCGATGGCCGACAACCACCACGTTATCGCCAGGAGCAAGGCCGTCTGAAACAAATGTTTTCCATCCATCTAAAAATCCAGTCGTAACCGGCCTGAAATGAACAACACTGTCTTTTTCAACAAACACCCCCACATCTTTATTCTGGGTAACAAGAGAATACATTGGGACAGAAAGGCCTTGCGGGTGCTCCTGTTTTATAATTTTCACCCGGACAAACATATCCGGCAGAATTTGATAATCCGGGTTGTTTACCATAATTTCAAGGTTATATAGGCGTGCCATTGAGTCAGATGTCTTATATAAATAGTGGTATTCGCCAATATAAGCGTTATTGTTTAAGGCATCAATGGTCATGTCAAATGTTTTTAATTTTCGAACGGCATCAACGTCAGATTCGGGAATACCCACTTCTATTTTCAATTTGTCAATTTGGAGGATCTGGGCAACTGGGTCCCCAGGACTTAAATATTTGCCGTTTTCGATATGAACACGGTCAACAATTCCCTTCATAGGGGACCGTATGGTACACCGGTCTAAATTCAGTTTGGCATTTGCAAGGTCTGCTTTGCTTGTTTTTACTCTGGCAACAGCATCGTCAAGCTGGGATTGAGTGACAAAGTTCTTTTTGACCAATGCCTGATGCCGTTTTTCAGTTGAAAGTGCAATCTCGTAAGTGGCAAGGGCAGCGTTGTAAGCATTTTGATAATCACTTTTATCAATAACGGCCAGGATATCACCTTTGTTTACCCTGCGTCCCTCAGCAATATTTTTGTGGGTAACCTTTCCCCTAACCTCGGCAACGACCTCAAGGGTTATCCAGGGTTTTGCAACGCCTGGAAAACTGATTTTTTCCTGAATCAAACCAGGTTCAATTCCCATGGTAATAACATTGGTCAGTGCTTTTGACGATGTTTCCTGGCTGGCTTGCTTTTTGGCAAGCGCTTCCTTTTTGGAAGATATTTTTTTCCCTAAAGGCAGAGCAATCAATAAAATGGCCAGTGCAACAATTAAAAATGGAAAAATGTTCCAGGTCAGTCTTAATATTTTTCGTCCGAAACTTTTTTTGTTGTGTAAGGTGCTTTCCATGGCATACCCTCTTTGTATTTTAAAAAAATGCTACACAAAACTATAGCAATTTTATTTTATTTCAAGGTAAAGTACTTAAAAATATTGTAAAAATTTGTAAAAATGTATTTGAAACCATATGGTTCACCACTTTTTTATGACCGCTGTTTATAACCAGGGCTACCATATCCATTGATACGTGTGCTGTATTGCAAAAAATTGCTAATTTGAGAAAATGTAAGGCACAAACTTAAAAATTTTACTTGACAAACCAGGCCTGCAATCCTATTTTGTGACTGTTGGTCACGGATCGTATTAAAGGAGATTCATGAGTATAGCAGACCGAAAGGCGAGAGAATTCAAGCGCAGGGAAGAAGACATTATCCAGGCGGCATTTGACCTGTTTGCTGAATATGGTATTGAGTTTGTTACCATTGATATGATCGCAGAAAAAGCAGAAGTCGGTAAAGGAACCATCTATAAGCATTTTTCAAGCAAAAATGATATTTTTGCAGTGCTGATAATTCGTCAGGGTCATGAGCTTCTGGAATTGTTGGAATCTATTCCCTGGGATGCCCCTGTACTTGTTCAGATGAAAAAAACCATGAGAGTGTTCTGGGATATGCATGTGACTGACATGCGTAAATTTTCAGTTTACAGAAAGTGTGATCAGCTCCTGCTCATGAATGATATGGCACCGGAAGTTTTAATCCAGTTTGAAAAACAGAGCAATATGAAAAATGAGTTTATCAGGGGTCTGGTGAAAAAAGCCATAGATGAACAAATTTTTAAGGATGAATCGGTTGAAAATCTTACTGCTGCGGCTGTTGGTTTGTTTTCAGGCGTGTTCGATTCAATCCTGGCTGGCGAAGTACAGCCCTCTGAAGAATTATACAGCCTGCTTGAAAGTATGATATTCAAAGGGTTTATGCGGTAGAGAATAGTTACAGAAGACAATAGGCAGTGTGCGTGAAGGCACATTTTTTTTGACAATCGATATGACTATTAGTCACAAATTGACTTTAATTCTAACGCAAAGAAGGATTTATTTGGGAAAACAACTAAA
>CAYFKW010000019.1:63271-83043 GCA_964343845.1 uncultured Desulfobacula sp.
CAAATACCGGCGCTCAGTTGTCTTTGTTGTGAGGTGGTAGCTGCTTTTTTTTGGTATTGATTGTGACTGACGGTCAAATTTTGAACAATATTATTGATTGTGACTTTTGTTTTTGAACCAGTAAAAAAAAAGGAAGGAATATGAAATTAGATCAGTTTATTACAAATGTAATTGTTGGGTTTCCAAAGGCAACCCTTGCTTTTTTCATGGCAGTTTCCATTGGGGCTGCACTTTTTATCCCCAAACTTGAAAGGGATCCGACACCGTATCTTTTGCCGCCAACCCATGAGAGCCGGGTGAATCTTGAAAAACTCCGACAAAGTTATACTGGCTCAAATGATGGAATTATCGTTCTTTTAGAAGCAAAAGACACCATATTTAACGCAAAAACATTAGCGCGGGTCCAGGCATTGACGCAGGCGTTTGAAAATATCCATTTAATATCAGATAAAGACAGGGAGCATCTCCTTCATTTGAGCCAAACTGTACCTGCGGAAGTTGCCGTAAAAATAGACCAGCTTGTCAAGAGCCCGGTCGATTCTGACTCATGGATGCGAATTGAAGATATTAAAGAAACCATTGAATTGTCTTCCTTGGACAATCCAGCGCTGTTAAACATGCTTGCCATCTGGGCCGAAAAACTATCACCCATAATAGAAGTTACATCACTTTCCAATACAGACAATATTTTAAGTAAAAATGAAAAATTGGATGTAAACCCTGTTTTTGATGAAGTTCCCCGAACCCCGCTGGGATTATCGCAGTTAGAAAAGGAAGTACGGTCAAATGCACTTTTTGAGAATGTGTTGTTTTCAAATAACGGCAAAAGCACAAGTATTATTTTAGAAATCGCAACCGGTGATGATGAAACCGAAAATCGATATCACATCTACAACCAGGTAAAATCGATCGTTGAAAGCCGTATTCCAGGAGATGAAGCTCATTATATTGCCGGCCTCCCGGTTGTCACGGGTGCCCTGGGTAAAGTAATGGAGCAGGACACGCAAAAACTGTTTCCAATTGTTATTTTTATAGTGGTTGTCTGTCTGTTTATCACATTTAGAAAATTAAAAGGAATTTTGGTTCCCTTAGCCGTTGTCATTCTTTCTCTGATAATTACGCTGGGGCTGAAAGCATTATTCAATATCCCTTTGAACATTATTACGACCACTCTGCCTGTATTTATACTGTCCATAGGGGTGGCAGACGGAATCCATATGTTTTCTGAATACAGAGATCATTTGCTGGAAGGGGCTGGTAAAAAAGAGGCAGTAAAAAGAACCCTCCAGCATTTAACCATGCCTGTCATCATGACGTCTGTTACAACGGCTGTTGCATTTTATGCCATCTCAATGACAGAGATTATCCAACTGAACCATTTTGGGATATTTGTCGCCATTGGTACTCTCGTAGCCATGCTTTTTTCATTGTTTTTTATACCGGCGCTGCTGGTCGTTCTGCCTGAAAAAAAATTAATCAGGCAGAAAAAAGGGTCAAAGGTTGAAGCAGCATATGCCAATGTCCTTATCCGAATGACAAAAGCGTTTGTAACGTATCCTTTTTTAACTGCAGGTATAGCAGGCATTGTTTTTCTATTTTCAATATTCGGCGCATCAAAAGTTGTTGTGGATAACAATAATGCGAAATATTTTTTAAAAGATTCAGCTATTTATATTTCATCAGAAAAGCTGAATAAGGATGCAGCCGGCAGTGCGTTGGTGAACCTGTTAATTACAGCTGAAACAAAAGAGAACGAACCGTTTAAAAAACCTGAAAATTTAGCCTGCGTGGATCAGCTGGTTGATTTTGTAGAGACACAGCCGGCTGTCGGAAAGGTCCTAGGGTTAACTGAATTGATTAAACGCATTCATTTTGTCCTCAATGATGACAACCCTGAGTTTGATGTTGTACCAACTGTTTCCGAGTCTGATGACGCTTCAAAACACCTGATATCCCAGCTCTTATTATTATATGAAAACGGTGGAGGAGATACACTTTCGGATTATACAGACACAGGGTATACTCGCTTGAATATCCCTGTTGTCCTCCAGACCAACTCTTCATTGGATGTCTATAATTTAAGTCGTAAAATCAAAAACTTTGCGGCTCAACACTTTCCAGATCACATGACCATAGATATCAGCGGCTCAGCAAGTGTGTCTGTTGCTGCAACCGATGAGATTGTAAAGGGTCAAATGACCAGTTTAATGGTCTCTCTTGCGGTTGTTCTGGTCATGCTCTGGTTTACGTTCAGAAAAATATCCTATGCAGCAGTCGCCATGGTTCCCCTGGTAATGACCATTGCCATCAATTTTGGCATCATGGGATATTTTTCCATCCCGCTTGATATAGGAACGGCTATTATCTCAAGCATTGTCATTGGTATTGGTGTGGATTACAGTATCCACTACCTGTCACGGCTGAAGAAAAACCTGGATAAGGGCCTTTCTTTTTCAAGATCACTCAACAACACTGTCAGCCACAGTGGAAAAGCGATTGTTTCCAATGCGGCAACCGTGGGGTTAGGGTTTGTAGCACTTTTGTTTTCAATTTTAACCCCTCTGATCATCATGGGGTGGATGATCACAATTACCATGATTGTCAGTGCATTCAGCACGCTTGTATTAATTCCTGTTCTTATCACATTTGTAGAAAAAAGAGCACGGTTTGAACAGGATGGAGATGAACCCCGTCAATTAGTGTTTAACCCTCAGCAGGGTTAAGAAAGGAGATATGAAAATGAAAAGAATATTATTTGTAACGCTGATCTTCAGTCTGGTGCTTGCGATTCATATTACCAAAAGTATGGCAGATGAAACCGCTTTTGATGTTGTTCAAAAAATGGACAATCGGGAAGACGGAGATACGCAGACAACCGATACGCTGATGATTTTGATCAATAAAAATAAGCAGAAACGTGTCAGGAACATTAAAAATATACGGAAAGACTACGGCCCTGATACCAAAGGCGTTATCTTTTTCTTAAGTCCGGCCGATGTCAGAAACACAGCGTATATGTCTTTTGACTGGGATAATGCATCAAAAGAAGATGATTCATGGCTCTATCTGCCGGCACTGCAAAAGGTCAAACGGGTTGCGGCAGGCGACAAATCCGGTTCGTTCATGGGCAGTGATTTTACCTATTCAGATATTAACGGTATTGAGATAGAGGACTGGGACTATTCATTTGTCAAACAAAGTGTGCTTCTGAATGGGGTTGATACCTGGGTAATCCAGGGACTTCCAAAAAAAGAGGTAAAAGATAAAGTGCTTGATGAAACCGGTTACCTTAAAACGCTGATGTGGATCAGAAAAGACAACTATATGCTGGTGAAAGGAAAATACTGGGTAAAACAAGGCAGGAAAATAAAATTTTTTAAGGCAGATGATATTAGAAAGGTGGATAATATCTGGACAGCGCACACCCTTACAATGGTAACAACCAATAAAGGAAAGGTTGAGCATTCTTCAGTGCTAAAGTTTTCCAATGTTCAGTACAATGTCCCCATTGATGATCCAACGTTCACTACCCGCAGAATGGAACGAGGGTTATAATGGTTGATAAAAAAGCAGATATTCTGGGGGTATTCTTATTGTGCTGGTTCTTCATGATACCCTCGTGGGCGGTCTCTGCAGATACGGCTGATGTGAAACAGGAAACTGCTGTGACTGGAGAACTGGAGGGGTTTACAGATGAGTTTGGAGGAAAAGATCCGTTTTCCGATATTGACGGGAGCCTGCCTGAACCAGAAGAAATTCAAAACAAAGAAGACCTGTTAAGAATTGGCGGGTTTTTAAAGTTTGAGACTGAATATGCATATAACAAAAAGAATGAAAAGCTTTCAAAGTTAAGTCCTGTACTGTTTGTTGAAACAGAATATAAGCTGTCTGAAAATTTTAGATTCAAGGCATCAGGGCAGGCCCATTATGATGCGTCATATGATATTGAAGAAAAAGATGAGTATAAAGGATCGAACCTGGACGATGAGAAAAAGACTGCTGAGCTCAAAGATGTATACCTTGACGGTAAACTCAATAATATATTTTCTGTTCGGTTGGGCAGACAGATTATTGCCTGGGGTGATTCAGATTATGCACGTATCACAGATGTGATCAATCCAAGAGATTTAACCCGGCCGGGATTAATTGATCTCGAAGATGCCAGGCTGCCTGTGACAGCATTTCGGTTGTCTGCTTTTTTTGAAACCGTCTCTCTTGATGCTGTAACCATTCATGAACACCCGGGCAGCAAACTATCAGGACAGGGGGGTGATTTTGATTACTACACCCTGTTGAGAAGCCCTCAGATTTCAATTCACGATAAGCATACACCTGATACAGGGCTTGAAGACACCAGTTTTGCCTTGAAAACGACGTTTTCATTTAACGGGGGAGATATCTGTCTTGTTGCAGCCAATACCTTTGATGATCAACCCTGGCTTCGATATGACGGTGTGACAAACGGAAAAATGGTATTTATCCCTGAGTATGACAGGCTTAAAACATATGGTGTCTCTTCAAGCATTGCCAAAGGGTCCAGCCTTTTTAAGGCTGAAACAGCGTTTATTCAGGACAGAAAAATCATGCGGAATGATTTTTTGGCGCAGATCAGCTCAGGGCTGCCTGTCTCATCTGTCAGCACCACCCGTGAAAAAAATCAGGTTTCTGCGCTGGCAGGTATTGAGTATACGGGATTTACCGACCTTCGGTTAAGCTTTGAAGCCCAGATGATTCATACACTGGGTCATGACGCGGCCTTAAGTGTTCGTGAAAATGAATATATAACCTATTTCCAGGCCACAAAAGACCTGCTCAACGAAACCCTGGAACTGGATTTTTTCTGGGTATATATGGATCCTGGAAATGGCAGCATTTTAAGATTTTCATCCACCTATGATATTTTTGACGCACTAAGTGTGGAGGCTGGCGTTGTCTTTTACCTGTCAGGGAGTGAAGCTTCAGACCTCCACCCCTATAAAGACCAGGACAGGGTTTTTATAAGAATAAAATACAGCTTCTAGAAACTGACGGCCTCAGGTATATTTATTTTGCGGCCGTCAGTTTGACATCAGGCAGGTAACACTAAGATCTAAAATCCGATAGGACGAACTTTGCTGTCTGACGCCCAGCCATCATAACAGGTGTGTATCCGCCGCCATGTGACCATGCACTTGAAAGATACAGCCCTTTTATGGGTGTCTTGGACTCCAGTTGCGGCATATCCCGGTCAAATCCATAAATCGCTCCTCCAGGGTTCTGAGTATAAAACATGTTCGTCAATGGGGTGCCGATTTCCATCACTTCTATCATGTTGGAAAGATTTGGAATTAATCGTTGTTCAACCTTTTGGATAAAACAGCGTGCAATTCTTTCTTTTTCTTTGTTGTAGGCGTCTTTTTTGTTATTGAAATAATCTTTTTCAAATTTTTTCCACGGTTTAAAATCTGCCAGGCACATGATAGATAAAGTGGTTTTACCTATGACGGAATAGCCTTCAAACAGGTTGTCATAAATCGTCACACCAATATTTGACTCTGCCAGGTCCTTTTTTGAGAAAAGCGCGTGATTGCCACCACTCGTATTCTCTATCAAATCGATTTCATAGTCTTTTATATGATCGATCCGTTTATTGAGACCGAGCCAGATCACAAAACTTGAAAGAGAGGTATGCCGCTTCCGGATTTTTTTCAGGAATGAAGAAGGTATGATTTTTTTTGGAATCATTTTATCGACCAGAACCGGAAGACTGCAGTTGGCAATGACTGCCTTTGCAGGGTATTTTTTCCCCTGGCTGTCTATTACCCCTTTAACCGTAAGTTGAGAATCAACCATAATTTTTTCAACAGACGTGTTATAAAAGATGCTGCTCCCATTTTTTTCAACACACTGGGCAAGGGTGTCACTTAAATCCTGGGATCTTGTTTTAAAATATTGCCCGCCATGAACGAGATATTCGCCTGTGGCTATGGCATAAAATAAGGCATTGATATGGGAAGGCATAACCCCGTAGTATCCTGAAAAGATGGCCATACAGTATTTCACATCAGGGTCAGATACATGCTGTGACATCCATTGTTCAAGGGTCAGTTTTTCAAGCGCCGCGATCATGGAAGTTTTAAACTGTTTGGTCCGCCACAACTCAGCAATGACCTGTTCCATCTGATTATAGAAATTGTAGATTCCTTTTTTTTCATGCGGGAACGCTTCAGATAACACTCTTTTAACGCCATCAGGGTTTTTTGCTGGCAGGGTTACATCGAATTCAGGGGTTACGATCCGCCTGAGTTCAGGTGTATAAGCAACTTTAAGCTTATCCCAGACCCCTAAATCCTTTAGAATCAGTTGTGGGTTTGCGTGCTCTGCAACCGTTGCGTGCAGTGAAACATCAAAGGTAAAATCACCGCGTTCAAACGACGTAGCATATCCGCCTGGAATGGCATGCTGTTCAATCAAAGTGACATTAAATCCATATTTAGATAAATAAGCTGCACTGACAAGACCGCCTAGGCCGGCACCAATCACTACGATTGGATAGTCTTTTTTGTTGGGAATGTCAGATGCCATCGCACAAAGCCCTGACCAGTTGACAGCAGCAGCACCAGATGCGGCAATAAGGGTTTTTAAAAAAGTGCGTCTTGATAAGATGTCTTTACATTCCATGATAATCGTCCTTTTTAACTGTATTTTTTAGTGTACAATAATGGTGATTTGCTTTTGGTCAGTATCCAAATGAAATACAGCGTCCCTGTAATCAGGCGGTCCAAAGGTGGAAGGCGCATTATTGGAAAATCCATATCGTTCTGCAGGTATGCCAAATATACGAGTGTCCATTTCTCTATTACTGTTTTCATCATGATAAACTTTCACAGCATATTCACCAAATGGAAGATTCCTTATTGTTTCAATGACCTCATTGTTGCTTATCTTGAAAAAAAACCCTTTGAAGGGTTCTGTTCCTTCATAATTTTCCTCAGAGTTTACAAGTGCGACAGCGGCGAAGCCGTTTGAATTTTCAAATCCTTTGATATGAATCGTCAGGTTTGCGGTATTTGCATCAGACTGACCTGAGAATGCATTCAATGGACCAAATGTCACTGCTATTGATATAAGTAATAAACAGGTAATAGTTTTTTTCATTGTTGTTCCTCCATGCTGGGTTTATGTTAAGTCAAACACGGCCTGATTTTTTTCATCATGACACGATTTTAACCAAACACAATTTGAATCAGACAAGTGGCAGAATATAGGGTAGTAATGGCAAAATAGGGTGATGAATGGAGTTGCGATGCTTTTGCGGATTTAGTATCTTAAATGAAATAACATGTAAAACAGGACAACAGTATGAGGGCATTCAAATCAAAAAATAAAACAAGGTCTTTCATTATTACCTCATTGTTCAATACCATAATTGCAGTGATTTTAACCTATGTGGTGATGGAAAAAGAGGCTTTTTTTGATGTGTTTATAATTTCACAATTCATCGGTCTTTCCATCTGTTTTTTTGTCACGGTTTCATTTGACTACACCGGACAAAAAGAGACCATCTGGATGGTGCTGGGCATTACTGCCGGCCTTTTTGCCGGTATTTTTTTCGGTACCATATTCAGCTGGGCATATCTGGCCTTATTTCGGGGCGTTAATGTCACCTATTTTTTTAAAAATGTTTTTTTAAGCCTGTTTGTATTTGGTATTGTGTTTGGTGTCCCGATAATTTATTTTTTTGCGTCCAGAGAGAAAATTATAGAATCACAGAAACAGATTCAGGATGAAAAGATTAAACGGTTGACAGTTGAAAAAGAGGCTGCCATGACAACATTAAGGCTTTTGCAGGCCCAGATTGAACCCCATTTTTTATTCAATACGCTTTCAAATGTTATTTCACTGTTTGAAATTGATACTGAAAAAGCAAAACAGATGTTAATCGATTTCAATGAATATCTGAGAATCTCTCTACAGCGGACCCGTCAGGAAATGATTACCCTTAAGCAGGAGCTTGCGCTTGTTAGAAAATATCTTGATATATTTAAAATAAGGATGGGCAACAGGCTTTCCTATGAAATTGATGATCAGACCGGAATGACTGAGCTGCCTTTCCCGCCGTTAATTTTACAGCCGCTTGTTGAGAACAGTATTAAATACGGGATTGAACCAAAAGTGGATGGAGGGGATATTACCATTCAATGTGCCATCAGAAAGAACACCCTTATCATAGAAATTTCAGATACAGGCAGAGGCCTGGATGAAGATGCTGACAACGCGGGTGTCGGGATCAACAATGTCAGCCAGCGGCTTGAAAATATCTATGGAAATAAGGCAGGTTTAACCCTGAAGCAAAACCATCCCAGCGGCATTATAGCGATGATAAAGGTACCCTTATGAAACCCATTACAGCCATTATTGCAGATGATGAAGAAAATCTAAGGAAAGGATTGTATGTCCTTTTAGAACGGCTGTGGCCTGATCTTGAGATTTTAGGGCAGGCTCAGAACGGAACTGAAGCTGTGGCTCTCATCGCTGAAAATCGTCCGGATATTGCGTTTTTAGATATTAAAATGCCGGGGTTGACCGGTGTTGAAGTGGCAAAAAAAGTGTCAGGTATCTGTAAGGTTGTTTTTATTACGGCCTACGATCAATTTGCTGTCCAGGCATTCGAAAGTGAAGCAGTTGATTATATCCTAAAACCGGTGACCCAGGAGCGGATGGAAAAAACAATTGAGCGGTTAAAGCAGCAAATCAAGGGAATGGAGAAGACAGCAGACGTTGATTTAAAAATGGAAAAAATTATCCAGGTCCTGGAAAATAAAGAGATACCGGACTATTTAAGGCTGGTAAAAGTAAAAACAGGAACAGAACTGAGATTTATTCCGGTTTCCCAGGTGATATATTTTAAAGCAGAAGACAAATATACCATTGTTCAGACAGCAGCAAATGAGTATTTAATCAAAACCCCGATAAAAGATCTTGAGAATAAACTTGATCCTAAAAATTTCTGGCGGGTTCATCGAAGTTCTATTGTGAATGTTGAAAAAATACAGAACATTAAACGCTCTTTTACCAATCAAATGATGATTGGGTTTGATGAAATCGACCATGCCATTCCAGTAAGCAGGTCTTATGAGCACTTGTTCAAGCAGATGTAACATAAATAATCATTTTGTTTTATTGTACAGCGTTTTTAAATGCTGTTGTGAATTTTATGGAAACCTGGGATTTAATCTATGGGGGTGTTAAAAAATATATCCGGCTTGAAAAAAAATAATCAGAGAGAAAGATGGCCAATTACGGATAAAGGGCGTTTCGCTTAGGTGGATATGCGGAGGCTTTTCCTTCACCATTTGACAATTTCTGACGGGCATGGCAAATTGCGGTTTAAAATAAAAATCATAAAAAAGTTATGTGTAAACCTTATAATAAAACAATAGACTGTCCCATTGGAATTTTTGATTCTGGTGTTGGGGGCTTAAGTGTTTTAAAGGAAATTAGAAATCAACTCCCCTGTGAGTCCATCACCTACCTGGCCGACAGCAGCAATTGTCCATACGGCTCTAAATCGAAGGAGGATGCGCGTTCCCTTGCCCAGAAAAATATCGAGTTTCTTCTGAACCAGAATTGTAAATTAATTGTGATTGCCTGCAACACAGTAACGGCTGTGGCCATTGACAATTTCAGGTCAGCATATGACGTTCCTTTTATTGGAATGGAGCCTGCCCTGAAACCGGCGGCATTACAGACAAAGACAAAAAAAATCGGGGTTCTGGCTACTGAAAATACGTTTAACGGCAGGTTGTTTAAACAGACATTTGAAAAATATACAGATGGCCTGGACGTGTTTGTCCAGCCAGGTTACGGCCTTGTTGAGCTTGTGGAACAAGGTGATCAAAACAGTAGAAAAGCCAAACACCTTTTAGAAAAATATCTATTGCCAATGCTGGAAAAAGGTGCAGATACAATTGTACTGGGCTGTACCCATTTCCCATTTTTCAAAAAAATGATTGAAGCCATCACACAGAATAGCGTTACCATTATTGATCCGTCCGATGCTGTTGCCGCTCAAACAAAGAGAATATTAATGGCGTATCAGTTGATGTCAAATGACACCCATACGCCCGCGTTTCATTTTTACACAACTGGAGAAGAAAAAATCGTTGAAAAGTTTTTATCCTGCACGATGGATAAACCTTACGGACTTGAAAAGATTAGTGTCTAACCTTTGAAGAGGGGAAGGTGCTTGATATTCCTGCAGAAACTATGAAACAAATTCATTGATTTTTTTAAGAAGGATATCTTTATCAATTGGCTTGTCAAAAAATTCATCTGGGCTGAAATATTCAGCATCGTCATATTTATTAAATTTTAATCCCAGTTCATCTTCCATTCCAGAGATACCGAAAATGATTGTTTTTTTAAGCTCTGGATTATTTCTGACCTGCCGGCACACTTCAAATCCAGAATAGGTTGTTTCCATCATCACATCCAGCATAATGAGGTCAGGGCGCATTTCTTCAATCAATTCAAACCCGGTTTTTCCATCTTGTGCGGTTTCAACTTCAAATCCGTTTCTTGTCAGAAAAGTTTTCATTGTGAACAGATAATCTGTGTTATCATCAATGATGATTATTTTTAAGGGTTTATCACCCATTTTCACTTTCCCCTTTCTTGTTCATATAAAAGAATATTACGATAATTCATGAAAAATAATATGTCAATTCTAAAAAACTTTTTTATTCTAAAGTTAAATTTTTATCCGGCAATCGGAAAATGATTCGAAAAAGGCTTCCTTTCCCTTTTTTTGACAAGACTTCAATTTTTCCATGATGGTTTTTAACGATTCTGTCAACAACCATGAGCCCTAATCCTGTCCCGGAATCTCCTTTAGATGAGAAAAATTCTTTAAAAAGGTTGTCTTGTGTTTCTTTGTCCATCCCCTGTGCATTATCTTCCACTTCAAACAGGAAATGGTAATTGTCATAAAAGTCAACTCTGACAAAAACAGAATGCTTCCGCTTCCCGGAATCTTTTTCGCACGCCTGGAGAGCATTCCAAATGAGGTTTCCCAGCATTCTGGAAATACCGGTTGGATCAATTTTCAATGAGGGAACCTTGGGATTTAATTCCAATAATAATTGAATCCCCATTGACGACGCTTTCTCAGAGAACAGTTGACCTGCCTGACGCGCTACAACCACCGGCTTTACAATCTGGAAAGCCGGTTTCCGTTCTTTGGCTGAATAAAGAATGTTCTGGGTAATCCGGGTGATTTCAGTAATATTCTTTTTAACAATTTCCCAACCTTGAAGAGAAAGCTTTGCGTCTTTATCTTTTATCCCTTCCTCCACCACATAAGCACCACCCTGCAGCCCTTCCAGAATATTTTTAATATCATGGGAAAGCAGTGCTATGGATTGACCCAGGGTCACAAGTTCCCTGTGAGAATCTTTTATTCTTCCCACATTTACCAGTAATTTGATACAGGCTTTTACATTGCCAACCGCATCAAACAATGGGGCTGAAAATGCGATCATCTCAATATCACTGCCATCTGATAAATGAATTGTTTCTTCAACAATATGAACTTTATTGTCTTTAAAGGTGTTTCGGACCGGACATATACCGCACTGGTGTTTAGACTCTTTTAATACAGAATAGCAGTGTTCGCCAATAATGTCTTCGCCAAAATCATTTTTAAATGTCTGATTTGCAAAGAGGATGTTGAAGCTCTGGTCCTGGATCATAATGTAACAGGGGAGTGCGTCGATAATACTTTTAAACGTCAGGTCAATTATTTCGGAATTATTTGTGTCGCTCATGTAACATCCTTGAATTGGGTATCAATCGATTATCTCGGGCTGCCCATGGTGATCACCTGGCAGGCAGCAAACTTGGAGACATTTGCAGCAGTCCTGATGTAGGTCAGCCGTTTGGCCTCTCGTCTGCCGGCTGTCCCCATGATGATCATGTCAATATCATTTTCTTCTGAATATTTTATGATTTCAACATCTGGTGATCCCACTTTAACAACTAACTCATGGTCGATGACATCCCGGCATCGCCTATAATAAACTTTTTTTAACGCACCCAGTGCCTGAAGCCTGTTCTGTTCATCAAGCTCTTCAGATTTCAGTACCGCTTCTTTCTTGGACATCGGCGAGTCGAATATTTGAACATTGCATGGGTTAATCGCTGGTATCACATTAAAGATGTGAAGGGTAGCACCATATTTGTTTGCCTGGTCAAATGCGTGAATAAAAGATGCTTCAGCATCTTTTGAATAGTCCGTGCAAAGTAGTATGTTTTTGTATTTTAAGTGGCTGGTGACCATAAAATATCTCAATGCTCCGTTTATTATTTAGGTCCATATAATTCAAGCAAGTTTATCAAACAGATAATAACAGGTCAAGAAATTAGGATCAATCGAACCGGCTCAAACGACAAGGCCGTAAGTTTAATCTTCTTTGAGAAATAATAAAATTTTATTCGATTGTTCCGGGCTGATATAGTCTAGATCTAATAAAATGTTACCGATAAGCCGGTGCCTTTTCCCTTCGATGTTTTCTTCAATCTGAATATCCAAAGCTTCTTTTAACTGGCCTTTTGTTATAAACCCGTTTTCAATAGCAGTCATTCCATATCTTTTTTCTAACATAGACATTGCACTCTCCTCTTCCTTTACATAGAAAATCTGGCAAATATCATAATCGTCAGCCCATTTTATCCAAATCCTGAAAGCGGCATTAAAGCGAGCAAGGTTTGAATATAACGTTTAGCATTACCAGCAGTTCCCCCTGTGCTGCGCTGCAGGTTATCTAACTTAAAATATAACAGGTCTTAAAAGTCAAGAGGGTTTATTTAACAACACCAATTCAGTAAACCGGTCAAACCGTATATTGACATGAATTCAAACCAGACCTATTGTCTTGACATGGTAAGATGTGTAACATATGGATCTGGCAACTTAATCAATTAGCGTGGGAGATAAAGGCTGTGGCACATGAATATTCCGTTCGGATTCATGACTGGATCAGTGAGAAAATTGAAGCGGCAAGACATGAAATCAAGCTGGCAAAAAAACACAACGACTCAGGTACAGCGCGTTATTTTGATGGCCAGCTGCAGGAGTTGTCTGATATTCGACAGTATCTGACAGATCAAGTCGACCTGGAAACCCAAAAATACTATAAATAACCACAGGATATTAAATGGCATATATATATTTATTAAATTTATATGAAAAAATTGACCTTCGTTTGACCGAAACAGCGGCATTGAAATCAGAACAGGAAAAGACGTCAGGTGACATCAGATTTCTTGAGGGTAAAATTGACGCCCTTACAGAATTTAAACAGTTTTTATATGATAATATGAATCAAAAGCTTCCCAAACGGATCAGGAAAAAATTATTAAAGTCATGATTATGATAAAAGGGTTATCCGTCTTTATGCTTTTGAAGTCTTCCCCTTAAAAATCGTATCCTGAAAACAGAGCCTTCTCCCATTTTAGAGAAAACACTGATGCTCCCCCCATGTTCCTGTATGATTTTTTTGGTCATTAAAAGGCCTAAGCCGGTTCCTTCAAGGCCTTTTGTTGAAAAGAATTTTTGAAAAAGCCGTTTCCTGTGTTCTTCATCAATTCCGTGTCCATTATCCTGGACCTCAATGAAAATGGACCCTTCCTCTTCAAACAGTCTGATCAATATTTTCTTTTTACGGTTATCCTCTATATCAGAAAATGCGTCAATGGCATTTCCGACAAGGTTTGTTAACGCCTCATGTATTTTTTCGTAATCCAGAAAAACCGGTGCGATTTTTTGATTGTTTTTATAAATGAGTTTAATGCTGCTCTCCTGGGCTTTGGCTGTAAAAGATTCAATTACTTCTTTGATAATATCTTCTGGATTGCAGTCTTTGGGCGAGATGGTCCTGAATCGGGCATAATTTAAAAATGCCATGGAAAAAGCGCGTATCCTTTCGATATTTCTTGTCAGTGACTCTATCCCCTTATGAACCCGTTTTATATCGCCCTGTCCAATGCCTGATTTTAAAAAATACATACCGCCGTCAAGGGCATTTATCAGGTTTTTAATCCCATGGGCCAATCCTGCCACTGTCTGACCGACAATGGCCATTCGTTCTGCTTCAATTTTTTCCTTTTCAAGGTTTTTAAGCTGGCTGATATCATGAACAGAAAATGCCATGCCGATATTTTTATCTTTATCTTTTAACCTGTTGCCGATGAGACGCCCGAAAAAAGTATCTCCATTGCTTCTTTCCAGTTTCGCTTCAGGAAGATAAATATGGCCCCGCTCTTCAGACACCTTTGCAAGGAATCCTTTTGGAAGCATGGTATTGATATCCTCTAACGAAACAATTTGTCCTTTATCAATGTTAAACAAGCTTCGGGCAGCCGTATTAAATACTTCAACTTTCCCTCTTTCACTGATGCCGACAATACCATCCATCGATGTATTAATGAGGCTTTCAAGGTAATTGTGGGCAGTTTCAAGCTTGTTCTGAAGTTTTACCGTGTCAGAAATATCCACTGCCATTTCCATGACAAGATCTTTGGCTTTCTCTTCTCCTTTCAACAGAATCGTGATCACGTGCATGTGAAACGTTCTGCCGTCAATAAGGTTCCAGACATGATAGCCTGTATGCTGCAATCCATCTTCAAAAGTATGTCTGGCAGTACACCCTATGCATTTTTCTTTTCGGCCTTTCAAGGCAGAATAACAATACTCGCCCTGGAGATTCCCAATCATATTTTCAGCCCGCTTATTGGCTCTTACCACCTTGAAATCCCTATCGATAATAACCACATTGCACGGTACCTGGTTAAATAATAGTTTGTATTCTTTCTCAGTTTCTTTGAAGCGGGTGGTTTCAGTGCTGATTTCAACCAGGTAATTGACTTGCCCGTTTTTACCAGCCACAGGAACGGTATACTTGATATAATGGATAATACGGCCGTTCTTATCAACCCCGGTTTGTTCGCTCACGCTGGTTTTGGCGTTGGAAAATGCAAAACGGCTGGTACAGTCTTCACAAATGCCGTCCTGTTTTTTATACACATCAAAGCATTTTTTGCCCTCCCAGGTTCCAAATCTATTTTCAAACGCCTCGTTGGCGTATACAATATTTAGTTCCGGGTCCAATGCCGCAATGTACGTTGGCGCAACATTAACAAATTTTTTTTCCATCCAGTCTTTTAAATCCTGGGGTGTTTCTTTCATGGCGATACCCTTAAATGTGGTTGCAAATCAGCTATAATATATCCTTTTTTTAAACCGTTGCCATATTTTATTTATTTTTTTTATTTTTCTCCTTGACAAGGGTTGATTATTTCTTTAATTCATACTAATTTGATATAGATTAAAATAATATATATTACAATAGTTAAATAAATTAAATATGAAATTAGTCACACAGGTCAGATACGGAATAAGGATCTTACTCGATTTAGCAATGAACCAGGGCAAGGAAGTCGTTCAAATGAGTGATATCTCATCAAGGCAGAATATCTCTTTAAAATATCTCGAGCAACTCATTCGGCCCATTAAAGAAGCCGGATTTGTCACAAGCAAAAGAGGAAGAAAAGGGGGGCATCGCCTGGCGATCTCACCTGAGAAGATAACCCTGGCACAAATTGTTCGAATATTTGAAAAAGAGGTGACGCAGGAAGCATCTGCAGCGGATAAAGAAGGCTACTCTGAATACCAGGATTCCTTAATTCGAGATGCATGGGATGAGGCAAGCCAGGCATTTTACAACCGTCTGGAAAAGGTGACGTTAGCAGATCTTTCAATCGATACGACAAAAAAAATCTGGAGTGATTCAGATTTATTAATTTTTGGATAAACAAGAGTGAAAAGAAACATATTTTAACCATTAACAAGGAGAGGTAAATGAAAAAGATTGTAATACTTGGATCTGGTGCAGGTGGAACCATGTGTGCCGCAAAATTGAGAAGGCATCTGGGCCGGGACTGGCAAATCACCATTATAGATAATGATGAAATGCACCATTACCAACCGGGCTGGCTCTTTATCCCATTTGGTATTTATACGGCAGCTGACTGTGAAAAACCAAAACGCGATTTTATCCCACCTGGTGTGGATTTTATTTTGGATGAAGTTGTTGGTGTGAATACAGAGCAAAATGAAGTTGAGTGTAAAAAAGGTAAATATGATTATGACTGGCTCATTATTGCAACGGGATGTCAACCTGTTCCAGAAGAAGTTGAAGGCCTTGAGGACTGGAAAGCTGATCCCAAATCAAATGAGCAGACCTTTTTCACCCAGGAAAGTGCCGTCGCCCTGTACCACAGGATGAAATATTTTGACAAAGGCAAAATGATTTTCAATATTGCGGAAATGCCGCATAAATGCCCGGTTGTCCCCATGGAGTTTATCTTTATGGCAGACTGGTTTTTTGCTAAAAATGGCGTTAGAGATAATATTGAAATTGAATTTGTAACACCAAATACAGGTATTTTTACAAAACCCATTGCAACAAGCGTCATGAGCGCAACTGCTGAAGAGAAACAGATTAAAGTTACCCCAAGTTTTGACCTTGAAGTTGTCAATAAAGAAGAAAAGTATATTGAATCAGCCAGAGGTGAGAAAATAGACTATGATCTGTTTGTCTCAACCATGCCGAACCTGGGCGCAGATTATGTTGAAAATTCCGGTATGGGTGATGGCATGGGATATGTTCTCACAGACCATCATACCTTGAGAGCTGAAAAATATGACAACATTTATGTTGTGGGTGATGCAACGAATGTTCCCACATCAAAAGCAGGCTCTGTTGCTCATTATGAAGCAGATATTATTGTTGAGAACATGCTGCTTGAAATTGATGGGAAAGAACCTAAACCGTCTTTTGACGGGCATTCAACCTGTTTTATCGTTTCTGGTTATGACAAAGCATTCTTGTTTGACTTTAACTACAAAACTGAACCGCTTCCCGGTAAATTCCCGTTCCCAGGTATTGGACCTTTTGACCTTGTGGGTGAAAGTGCAACCAATTACTGGGGAAAAATGATGTTTAAATGGGTATACTGGAATCTTCTTCTGTCAGGACAGGATATGCCGCTTGAGCCACAAATGGCTATGGCTGGAAAACATTGGCCTAAAGTTGAAACAGAATAGGAGGCTGATATGACAAATGAAGAGTTGATACTGGAAAAACTGGAGCGTTTAGAAAACCAGATCCAGCCTATGATAAAAACCAGTGAGAAGATCGGGGAATTAAAAAATGACCTGATGCCTCTGTCCATGCAGGCGACAGCGATTTTCATTGAGCAGCTCCAGGAAATCGAATCCGGTTTCCAGCTTGAAGATTTTCTGTCTCTTGTAAAAGAGGCGGCACGAAACACACAGAATTTCATATTTGCGTTAAAACAGATGGCCAGTATTATTGAATTTGTAAAAGATTTAGAGCCATTGATGAAATCTGCTGTGCCCCAGACCATTGAAATCCTCGATGAAATGGAGCAAAAAGGGGTATTCAGGATGTTTAAGGCTACCCTTGATTTAAGATCAAAGGTTGCAGCAGCATATACACCTGAGGATATTGAATTGATGGGTGATACGCTTGTTGCTTATATGGGTCTTGCCAAGAGTCTTTCCGATCCAAAGGCAGTAAAGCTTTTAGAAAAGCTTTCCCAGGTACCATCCAAAGTTGATCTGGACAATGCCAAGAGTGTTGGTGTTATGGGACTTGCCACTGCTGGTTTTAACCCGGAAATAAGCAAGGGCCTGGGTGTGGCGATGGAATTAACAAAGGCATTAGGCAGAGTAGGAGACTCAGAGCAGCAAAGCTGAGTAATTTAAAATAATTATAGCAAAAGGAAGAATCTATGGTTAACGCTTCTGAAAAGAAAATACTTGTAGTGGATGATGAGCCAGATGTAAGAAATTTTCTAACCACTTGTATTCAGGATGCTGGGTTTGTAGTAGATTCAGCCGTTGATGGGCAGGATGCATTAGAAAAAATCGAAAAAGAAATCCCGGATTTAATGACCCTTGATATGGTCATGCCGAGAAAATCCGGAATTGAGCTCATTCGAACACTAAGAAAGAATGACAAATGGGCTAAATTGCCTGTTATTGTTATAACTGCTCATGCCCGAAACGAATTTGCAAGTGAAGATATTAAAGACTTTAATGCTTTTACATCTGGTCTTAAACCAAGGCGTACAATTGAAAAACCGGTCACGCCTGAAGTTCTGGTCAGGACAATATGCGATATTCTGGAAGTTGAACCTGCACCGAAATCTTCAGATGACAGTGCATCAAATGATGAAGAAAAGCTGTTGAAAATGATCAAGGAAAGTGATTCAGAAACACTTAAACAGATCAAGGATTTTATTGGAACCCTTTAAAATCCAAGGGTAGAAAAAAGCCTGTGGCAGTCACCTGCCACAGGCTTTTTTTATGGTTTATAAATTCAATGGGGGGCATGCAGGAAGTCCTGGTGTTTCTTTACCCTCACTTTCAATCAAATCAGCAATACTGATGCCGTCCAGTTTTTCATACAATGCACTGGTTGCATCATACCAGGCATGCCGAACAAGACATTCAGATGCCATTTCACATTTTTCAGGCGAGCTGACACATTCCACCAGATCTGTCTGGCCTTCAAACAGTCTTACGATCTGGCCCAGGCTGATATCTTTTGGTTCCTTTTCTAGAAGGTGACCGCCTTTGGGCCCTCGAACACTTTTAACAATGCCAGCAAGTTTTAAACTCCGAAGGAGCTGTTCAAGGTACTTGACGGGGATTTTCTGGTTATAGGCTATTTTACTGACTTGAATGGCCCCCTGGTCTTTTTTCAGGGCAAGTTCGATCAGTATCCTTGTACCATACCTGGTTTTTGTAGAAAGCTTCATATGTTTAATACTATCCTAAAGCTTTGCAGACATTCGCGTCATTACGAATGTCAGCGCTGCGGAACAATTGCATTTTTCACTCAGACTGTCAAGGTTGATTACCGGCAGTACAGCCTTCTTTGAGGTAGCGTTTACCCCTTTTTTGGCTTTATGCTGCTATCACTCAAAAACTTTTGAAATCCGTTTGGAAAATAAACTTCCAAGGCGCCTGTAAAATTCAACAGCCGTTTTCGGGTGCTGGTTAAATATCTGTTCAATTTTTTCCCTTTGTATCCTTAAAACAGAGGTTGCAGACTGGCAAATCGTGGTAGAGGTATAGATTCCTTTTTCGACAATGGATGACCACCCAAACACCTCTCCTGGTTCGCTTAAATTGCACAGCGTCATATTTTTTCCTTTAATAAAAAGGTCGATAGACCCGTTGACGAGGAAATAAAGGTATTCTGCCGGCTCTCCTTTCTCAAAAACAGTCTCGCCTTCAGCAAATGATTTCTCAGTGCATTCCTGTTTAATCTTGTTAATCACATCAGAATTGAATCCCTCGAAAAATTCGACTTCTTGGATATCCATTTTGTTTCTCCTTTTAAAAAATTAACATCCATGAAAATGTGATTTGATGCCAGGGAAGATGATTTCGGCCACGATCTTCAGCTCTGAGTCAGGTGGAGGATCGAATCTGCGTGTATGAATAAGCGGCACCTAATCTTATTGTTACCATACGATTTTAATATACATTATATCGCTATGAATTAAAAGCAGTTTATGAATTCAATTTATAACGATTGCCATAATGTTTTTCATTTTGTGAAGCGTGTATAGATCACAGACCGTTGAAAGGGGGTGTGGTTGGAGTGGCGTTAAAACAGCATTTTTGCAGGAAGCCT
>CAYFKW010000020.1:0-4348 GCA_964343845.1 uncultured Desulfobacula sp.
GGGGGGTCAAAATTGGACGCTGACGGGGGGTCAATTTTAAACGCTGATTGACAACGTAGGACCCACATCATTAGCAAATTGGGCAGCGAGTTACCTCGAATTTATAGAAGAGCATTTCCCTCCTGAACTTGGGGAGGATAAAGGAATGGCCTTTTACTATTTATTCACGAAATTAGGTTATGAAATGGAGCTTGAATCCTTGAGTTCTTATGAGGCCCTTAAAGTTTATGGATTGATATCCAGCCACTGCCAAGCGATTTACGCCAAAAGCCTAATGCAGTTCCTCGCGGCTGCATGGACATGGGGGGAAAATTCTATGGATTGTTTCCCAAAAGGTAGAGAAAATCCATTTAAAGAGGCACTAAAATCATCTCTATATGTTTATTAAACAACCCGCAAAACTGCACAGGACAATGATTAGAGACTATGACCACCACCTCATTACATAATACATACGGAAACGCTCTAACAGTAAAGGAACTCGCCGAATTTTTAGGCGTTGATCCAAGAACCGTTAGAGCGGATATGTATAGATGGGGTGGTGTCAGAGTCTCGCCTCGAGAGATCAGATTTTTTGAAAATATTGTAAAGGAAAAAATTGATGGCCTACTTAATAAAGAAGCTGAAACAATACCGGGGTTCTGTAATGGTCAACGGTCAGAGGAGCGACCGGTTGTTTCCAGACGACTCGAAAAAGAGCTATCGGGAAGCGGTCGCATGGGAAAAAGCAGAAAAAGAACGACTTCAAAAATTGCAGAGGACCGGCATGGACTATGTGACACTGAATGATTGGGCCCAGGATTACCTCGATTATGCTCAAAAAATGTTCGTCGTGAAAACCTATGATGAGAAGCGACGGGCATTCAAAATGCTCTTTAAAGATATCTCTAATGAATTCGGCATTGAGTTGTTAAACCCGAAAATAGCGATCAAATACTTGATGCTTCAATCAGATCTGAGATCAAAAAATGCAGCCAACAGAGACCGTAAGAATTTATCTGCTGCCTGGGAATGGGGTAAAAGCTATATAAACGGATTTCCTCAGAACAAACCAAATCCGTTTAAAGCGGTGAAAAAATTCCCTGAAAAACGATCACCCAGGTATGTACCACCTGAGGAGGATTTCTGGAAAATTCTCACATTCTCTGATGGTCAGGATAAAATAATGTTGCTGACATTTCTTCATTCTGCTGCTCGCCGAAAGGAGGTGTTTAATTTAACCTGGGATGATGTTGATTTCGGTAACAGTCAAATCAGATTCTGGACCAATAAACGACGTGATGGCACCAAAGAATTTGATTGGCTTCCAATGACCTCAGAGTTGAGAAAAACATTGATGGATTGGTGGCAAAAACGGCCGATTAAAGACAGTCCATATGTTTTTGTATGCCTGAACACTCAAACCTTTTGTGAACCGTATTTTGGCAAGCCTTTTAATGAAAGACGGCATTTCATGAAAAGACTCTGTGAAAGAAGTGGTGTTAAACCTTTTGGATTTCATGCGATCAGGCATCTGACGGCGAGCATCCTGTATCATAAGGGATATGATGTTTCTGTAATTCAATCAATATTACGCCATAAAAGCCCGACCACAACAAACACATATCTGAGATCATTAGGTCTGGAAAAAACGAGAGAAGCACTGGAAAAAGGCATTCAAATGCCAGCAGAAATTATCGATTTTTCAGAAAGGAAAATTTCATAGGGGTGAGCATGAGTGATTTTGTATTTTATTTTTGTATTCAAATAAAAAAAGGTTACAGAAAACTCTGTAACCTCTTGATATTTAAGTGGCGTCCCCAAGGGGATTCGAACCCCTGTCGCCGGCGTGAAAGGCCGGTGTCCTGGACCGGGCTAGACGATGGGGACGCTGGTGTCCTTTTTGATGGTGGGCCGTGCTGGGCTCGAACCAGCGACTCTCTGCTTAAAAGGCAGATACTCTACCAACTGAGTTAACGGCCCGAGGCCAATCAAAAAAACAGAAGATATTTATATGATTTATAAATTTTTGTCAACTATTTTTTAGGGCTTATATCACTTTTTTTAAACATTTTCCCGAAGATCTTTTAATTCCAGTTTCTCTCTCATGTTTTCAAATGATACATAACGCCCATGGCGTGCAGATGGCGTTAAAAATGATTTTAGCTTACGTTCAAGCAGCCTTGGATGGAGCTCATCTGAAATTGCAAGAACACCGTCTGTAATCAATTTTTGAAGGAACAGCTCTTTTACTGTTCTTTCCCTTATATTTGCAGCAAACGGCAGAAATACAAAGTTTGCCAGTATAATACCATAAAGGGTTGATGTCAGGGCGATGGGAACTGTCCTCATGATCACTGTGGAGTCACCGCCCCCTGCCAGCATACCGATCAATCCGACAACACTGCCCACAAGCCCGAATGAGGGTGCCACATCAGCCATGGACTGCAGAACTCTTTGTGTCTCATCTCTTCTCATCCTGAAGAAATACATTTCAGCCCGGAGAGAATCCTTGATCTGCTCTTTTGAACATCCATCTACAAGCAGGCCGATGGCCTGCTTTAAAAATGCAATTGATGTTTCATCCTCATCATCCTGCAGCGCAAGGATGCCCTGAACCCTTCTTTTTACAGACAATTCAACCAGAATCTTGACAATTTCGTTTGGGTCTCTTGTTTTCTTACCATAGGCTGTTTTCAATACCTTAAAAAGGATTTCCATCCGTTTCATGTTATAGCTTAAGAAAGTGGCGCCAAACGTCCCGCCAATAATAATCAGAAACCCGGAAAGGTTAATATAAAGGCCTGTATTTCCATGAATCAGGAATCCCGATAAAAACAGAATCACACAGATAATCAATCCAATAATATTTTTTCTTGTATGTTTTAAAATTGAAATTTGTTCAGGTGTCAGCATATTGCCCCCTTATCTGAATGCATCAGTATTAATTATCTGATTGACCATATGGTTTCTGTTTTATTAATATTATTTCAACGCGCCTGTTTAAGGCCCGATTATATGCTGTATCATTGCTCCTAACAGGCTGATGAAATGAATGGGCACTAACAAAAACCCTTTTTTCATCGACTTTTGCAACTTCAGTTAAATATCTTGCAACCATAACAGCCCTGCTTGAAGAAAGTTCCCAGTTTGTTGGAAATTTTTCCGATCGGGTGGGTGCATCGTCTGTATGACCGACAACATTGATGGCAAGGTCATTTTCATTTAACACCCTTCCGATCTGATTGAGCTGATACCGTGCACTGAGCTTAAGATCAGACCTGCCGGGATCAAAGAACAAATCGCCTGCCAGAATAATACGAACAGCACCGTCTTTCATCAGTTTAACAGAATCAGGTTCTGTTACCATGACTTCAGCTATGGCCTGTTTTGTCTGATCATACACTGTCGATGGGTTCTTGTCCGCACCAATATCAACAATGCTTTGTGACCCTCTTTCGGACAGGTAATTTTTGCCTGGGCCTTCTCCAAAGAACAGATCCCTGTTTCCTGTCTGGTAGACATACATGACCACAAAAAAAATAAACATGGTCATCATCAGATCAGACCATGAAACAGACCATTTGTTGGTTCTTTTTTCAGGGGGGTATGACAAAACCTCATCATAGAATTCTTCCATATCATCCCTGATCGTATAAGTGCTGCTGGTGGATTTTTTAATATCTTCCAATTCCATTAGTTCATCCTTTTAACTGAAAAAGCCGATTGCAATGAAATGCTTTAACTCTCATCCAATCGGCTTTTTATTGAATTATCTTTAGCTTAAATACTGCAATAAAAAAGGGGGGAACCGTCAGAAGCTATTCACTTTCAGAACGCTTCATTAAACATTCCTTTATACTTGAAAATACAGAATCCCAATCACCTGGTTCCGGCTGCCTGAACAATTTCATGGTCGGATACCAGGGAGAATCTTCCCTGTCCAGCATCCAGCGCCAGTCAGGAGAATATGGAAGCAGCGTCCAGACCTCTTTACCCAATGCACCTGCCAGATGAACAATTGCCGTGTCTATTGAAATGATAAGATCTATATTCTCGATTACGGCTGCAGTGTCTGCAAAATCTGAAATCTGCACTCCCAGATCCTGGTCAAACACGTCTGAAGAGTCAATATCTGTCCATTTTTCATATTTCTCTTTTTGAAGGCTGATCAAGCTTATATTCTGAAGAAGGCTTAACTCTTTGAATTTACTTAACAGACAGGACCTGTTAATGTCATTTGCATGCCCGGGTGAACCTGCCCAGACAACACCTATCCTGAGGCCAGTTTCACCGTTAATTCGATTCTTCCATATCCGGGTAAGTTCCTTATCTGAACTTAAATAGGGGACATTTCCTGGTATTGTTT
>CAYFKW010000020.1:4358-9022 GCA_964343845.1 uncultured Desulfobacula sp.
CCATTGCTGTATTAAACAGGCCGGGCAGTGACATCAATGGAATATGATAATCAAACCTGTCAACCGGCCGTGTATCTATGTTTTTAATACCCACCCAGAGCCTGTCAAATCCATGAACCCCTTTTAAAAGCCTTACAAGAGACGGCAATGTCTCAAAAATAACCTTCCCGCCCATCTGCTTCACCATTGGCAGATACCTGATAAACTGGATTGTGTCTCCAATGCCCTGTTCTTCATATACAAAAATTGTTTTACCGTACAAATCTTCTCCCTGCCATCTCTGCCCGGCATCTATATATCTGACTGGTGTTGCAGGCCTTTTCCACCGCCATTCATATTCCTGCCACCCTTGAGAAAAATTACCCGTTAAAAGCCAGAGAAGGGATCTATTCCATCTTGCCTGGGGGGAAACAGGATCAATATTGAGCGCCATCTCAAAATATTTAATCGCTTTTTCATATTCCCCGGTAAATTTCAGTGTTTCGCCTAAATTGTTATAGGCTTCAACATAAGCAGAATCCAGTTGGATCGCCCTGTCTAAATATGTAACAGCTTCATCAAATTTTCCTAACTTTGTATAGGCTACCCCCAGGTTGTTACAGGCCATTTTATGCCCCGAGTCAAACTCGATTGTTTTCTGATACCATGATATGGACTCTTCATATTTCTGCTCGTTTTGAAAGATATTACCCATATTATTGTAGCAGGCGGCATTGTCAGGAGAAAGCTCTATCGCTCTTTGAATGTACTCCCGCGCAATATCATTTTTACCTACATTATAGGCAAGAACCCCCATGAAATGAATGGCATCAGGATGGTCCGGCATTACAGTCAGCACTTCTCTGTAACATTTTTCAGCCTCTTCCAGTTGACCGGAAGTATGAAGGTTCACAGCTTTCTGAAGGGTCTGGTTTATATCGATCACTTTTTCTCCTGCGCTTTTTGATAGCTTTCCATTGTTCCAATATCCCGATGATAAATATGGTTATGGAAAGTGAAAATCTTTCCCATATATTCAGGCAGCACCTGGGTGCTGAAATCTGATACCTTTTCATTGAACTGCTCAAGAAAATTAATAACAGAGGACTCAATTATATAGACAGCACCGTTTGCAAGATTTGAAGGCGGGTTCTTAACTTTTTCATGGAACCCGACAACAACACCGTCATTGTTTAATTCTACAATACCGCAGCTCTGCGGCGTATCTGTCTGAAATGTCATCATCGTAATATCACAGTTTTCAGGCCTGTGTCTGTGTGCCCTGACAAAAGATTCCACATCAAAGATGGAATAATTGTCTGCATGAACCATCAGGACAGGTTCTGCTTCAAAAAAGTCCCTGTTCCGCAGCAGTGTGCCGGCCGTACCCAGCAGTTCATTTTCATAGACAGTTTCAATTTGAGATTTATAAGGACTTTTCAGGATATAGTCTTCAACCATCTCATGAAGGTAATGGAGATTAACCAGGGCAGAATCTATCGTTGATTTAAATATCAGGTCGAACCAATATCCAAGCAGTGGTTTTCCGTTTATGGGCACCAGGCATTTTGGTATTGTGTTAGTCAGGGGACGAAGACGTGTGCCCAGACCTGCAGCAAGTAAAAGCGCCTTCATAGCCGGATCTCTGCAAGTAAATCACTGACTGATAAAGGAATATTGCCATTCCGGCTCACCTGGCATGCAGCAGCAATAGATCCCAGGTAGGAAGACTGCCAGATGTCTGCACCGGAAGCAAGCGCCATGGCAGAGCAGGTCAGCAGTGAATCACCGGCACCTGCCGGATCAACAGGAGACTTATTCATCGCTTCCATTTTATCTGTCATAAAACCTTCTTTGTTCATGGCTGCGCCATGGATGAGAAGTCCTTCTTCGTTCAGTGTAATAAATACATTTTCAGCTTTGGCTTTTTTCTTTAACTTTTCTGCGAGCACTACCAGGCCGGATTCAAAGTCTTTCAGCGCCAGCCTGGCTTCTCTTTCTGTCGGTGTCAGGAGCGTCATGTTTCTGAACCTGGACACATCACCTATCTGTGAGGATGACTGGCTGTCTGCAACCATCATAATGTTCTTTTCCCGGGCCCTTGAAATGATGGTATCCACCAGAGGCTGGGGCAGGCACCCATAGTTGAAATCGGAAAAAATAATCAGGTCCTGCTGGTCAATGATGGAAAATAAATCTTTTGCAATGCTGTCCTGAATTTCCTTACTGATAGGATGCTGACGTAAATGGTTGACCCGCAGAAGTGTTTTTCCCGAGCTTCGATATCTCTGTTTTAAAATCGTTGGCCTGCTGGCATCTGTAAAAAGATGGGTGTTAACGCCGACGGAGCTTAATTTTTCCTTTACAAACTCAACAATTTCATCCTCCCCGTTAATTGAAAAAAAAGAGACATCTGCACCAAGGTTGCTCGCATGGGCGGAAACGATCCCTGCACCGCCCAGATAAAGCTCCACCCCGACAGGGCTTACAACAATGGTCGGGTCTTCCTGGCTCATCCCGAGCGAATCACAGGTGATGTACTCATCCACAATGACATCCCCGATGACGACCACTTTGAGTTTATCAAAAGTATGCATTACTTTTTCCAGATCAGATTCGTCAAACTGGTGCCGTTCCATTATCCCATTGTTTGCTGCAAAACTGCTCGAAACAATTCTCTGGGATTCATCCTGAAGTAATTCAACCAGGGAAAAACTCATGTCACCAGAACTGAAAAGCATCTGGCCGCCATATGATTTTACAATATCCAGTTCAGGGTTGTACCTGTTCTCATGCTCTTTTCCCTTTACCACGATGTCAGGCTTGAGTTCCTGGATAAAATCTTCAGATTTTTCACTTAATATAAATGCATGATCCACCAGGGAAATGGCCTTTATCCCTTCAAGGCGGTTGGTTTCGTTCAGGAGAGATGTTCCGACGGCGTCTCCAAAGACACCGATAACCAGATAGTCACCACATTCGGCTGCGAATCTTAACAGCCGCAGGTGGCCGGGATGCACAATATTAAAAAAGCCGGAAACAAACACAATCCTTTTTTCACCCTGTGTTTCCTTCCGAATAATTTTTAACGCATTTTTCGAGCCCTGGTGCAACATACTATCCCCAATACCACACTAAGATTTAATAATTTTTTCAACAATATGTTCAGGGGTTAAGCCATTCATCTTTCTCGCATTTCCCTGGTTTCCCGATTGATGGACAAATGCATCTTTTATACCGAACCGCAGCAGTTTATTCCGGATGATACCGTTGTCGACACAAAATTCAGCAACGGCAGAGCCAAATCCGCCTAAAAGGGAATGTTCCTCTATTGTACATACGATATCATACGTCTTAAAAACATGGTTGAGCAGATCTTTATCCAGAGGTTTTACAGTGTGCATACTTACCACTGACGCCTTGATACCCTTTTTTTCCAGCACTGCTGATGCATCCATTACAACCGGAAGAATATTTCCGCACCCGAGAAGACAGACATCCTTACCTTCTTTCACAATGATCCCTCTGCCCAGTTTAAATTCAGGTTCCTGCGGGTGAATGACAGGTTCATTTTTCTTCCCCAGCCTTATATACACTGGTTTTTTAACGCGCAGCGCTTCCCTTAAGCACAGTTTAACTTCAACCGCGTCCGCCGGACACATCACAGTCATATTCGGCAGCACTCTCATAATGGCGATATCTTCAAATGAATGATGTGTCGCACCTAACCCGGCGTAGGAAAGCCCGCCTCCTACCCCTACGACAATGACCGGCAGGTTCTGATAGCAGATATCAATTTTAATCTGTTCATAACACCGCGACGTATTAAAAGGAGTGATGGTATAGGTGACCGGCTGAAATCCACTCATTGCCATTCCGGCTGCCATCGACGTCATATTGGCCTCGGCTATGCCGCAGTTAAAAAACCTTTCTGCGAATTTCTCCTTGTACGGATCAAAAAGCCTGTTTCCGATATCTCCGGATAAAAGCACTACTTTATCATTCAAAGCAGCCTGTTCTTTAATTTCCTGGGCAAATGCATTTCTCATGTCATGGTTCCTGTTAAATTTTATTGATGCATTTCAATAAGGCACCGTCCTGCTGATTCACCATTTTTCATTTTTTCAATTGCTGTATTAATCTCCTGAAGGCTGAATCGATCCGTTATCAGTGTATCCAGTTCCAGTTTTCCTTCTGAATACAGGTTGGCATACCTTGGAATATCCTTTGTCGGATCTGTTTCTCCCCCATGAGATCCGGTAATTTTCTTGTCAAAATGCAGGTCTAACGAATAAATTGATATATTATCCCCCTTTTTAGGCACGCCGACAAGAATTGTTCTGCCATCTGGTTTTGTAAACTGATAAGCAAAATTAATCATGTCTGTATTCCCTGTATTATCGATTACAATATCTGCACCTGAAATTCCAGCAATCTCATTTATTTTCTTCTCAAGTTCGATAATTTTACGGCACCTGATCAAATGTGTCGCCCCGAACCTGGAGGCCATTTCCAGCCTGTTATCATATATATCCACGGCAATGATCGGATGCGCCGAGCACATGGCCGCCCCCTGGATAATATTCAGCCCGACACCGCCTGCACCCAGGACGACAACAGATTCACCTATTTTAACATTGGCATTGTTGTTAATTACGCCAAGCCCTGTTGTCACTGCACACCCC
>CAYFKW010000020.1:9032-15638 GCA_964343845.1 uncultured Desulfobacula sp.
GCATGCTGTCCGGAATTTTTGTCAAACGGTTTTCTGATACAATTGCATATTCGTTAAAGGTTGTTACAAACCCGGCATTTAATCTTTTCCCTTTCCAGGCATAAACTGGTGGTTCTGCATCCAGGCCCTGTCCTTTTCTCCAATGCATAACGACCTTGTCGCCCGGTCTTACAAATTGAACGCCCGGTCCTGTTTTTATCACTTCTGCCGACCCTTCGTGGCCAAGAAGATGCGGTAAAAACTTATCTTCTCCTTTGACACCATTGATCTCTCCCAATTGGGATCCGCAGATTCCACTGTAGAAGACTTTCACAAGTACCTGGCCTGAAAACAGTTTTTCAGGCATGTCTACCTCATCAATGACAAGCGGTTTTTTAAGTTCAACTAAAATAGCTGCTTTCATTTTATTACTTTCTCCAACCGAATTTATTAAAAATTTTATCTGGAATCAGTTCATTTGCCTGCGTAAGCTGTTTTTCAGAAAAAACATCTCTGAATTCATCAACAAGGCCTTTCCTGAAATGCCCCTTTCCTTTATTCAACCCTGAGTCAGAAATATTAAACTTATTCTTATCTATTGTATAAAATGACAATATCTTTTCAAAATACGTTAATGGCTCGTGTTTAAAATCTTCAAATTCTGTGAATAAAATTTTCATCTTTCTATTGGGGTTCTCATCCACCTCTATCCATCCTGACACCCATTCAACCAGCAGGGGCAGGTAATGTTTTATATGGGTGTCAATTTTTTCTTCAAAACTGCTTTCAAAATAGTCTTTACAGTGTATCTGATCTTCATGAGACAGTGAAAAATAGCCGTCACAAAGCGGGTAATCGACCACATTAAAATCATTTGACTGGTTTAGCTTGTCAATAAAATGGACCCAGGAAAGCATTGCCTGTCTCGGATCCCTGACATGAAGAATCAAGCGGTCAATGCCTGCGCTTTCCAAAGCAAACAGATTATTATTCGTTGCTGCCAGATGTTCCAGTGCCACACAGTTTCCCTGGGCAAAGGTTTTTGCTCTTTCCGGGTCTACTGTCTCATATTTCAGGCTTTTAATATTTAATGACAGTCTGTGTCTTGGAACGCATAATCCGCCGTAAAGGGCCTTCCAGACAGATATTGACGCGCTTTTGGGCATGCTGTTCAGGAAAATTGAAGGCAGCTGGTCTGCTTTGTTTTTTTCGATATATTGCTTAAGGGTTTTAACAATGGGGTCATCTGGATTGATTGCTTCAGCTTTTTTCAGCTCAATTGCTGCTTTTTCTATATTATTTTCTGTCTCAGCATAATGCAGCCCGATATGGGCATGAACCTGTGAATTGTTCGGGAACAGTATATTTGCTTTTTCCAGATTTTTTCTTCCCTCACCATGCTCCCCGTGACTGATTTGAATTAAACCAATAATATGCAGTGTATCTGAGATGTAATTTAAAAACTGAACCGGGATCTTATTCAGCAGTTCCATACACAAACGGTAGCTTTCATCTGTATTGCTGCTGTTGTAGGCTGTCAGTGCCTTATTCAGCGTGCTGCGCATTTCACTTATAGCGTCAGTAAACATCTTCAATCCTCTTTTGTAACAAAGTCCCCATTAAATCACCTGCCTGTTATCTGAAACCTGTTTTCTTATTCAAAATAGATAAAAGAATGATCTCCTGTATATTTACAGGTATCAAACCACCACTGCCATTCATCAGGTGTGCAAAACATTTCACACGTCACCTGCCAGTACAGCAGGTTCACTTTTTCTTCTTCATTCCTGTAAGACTCAACACAAATATATTTGTTCTGCCTGCCCACCCTTTCGATTTCCTTCAGCGCTCTGTAAAAATCCATACAGTAAAGGTTATGCAGGGTAGTGATAGATACCACCAGATCAAAACTATTATCTTCAAACGGCAGATCGTTTGCATGCCCTACCTGCAGGTACTCCTTTACTTCTTCTTTTGCATTTTCAATTGCATATTCTGATATATCCAACCCTGCAACTTCTATTCCAGGCACCACCCTGGTAAAGTCATACGCCAGGAATCCCTTGCCACATCCTACATCCAGGACCTTATCCCCTGGCTTGAGGCCGTAATGATCAACCATGGCCTTAGCAACTTTTTCCCATCGACCGTCATATTTATACCCACCATAACAGACCTTTCTGTCACCGTCCCAATAGTCATATCCCCATTTTTTTGCTTTTTCTGCAGCAACAGCCTTGGGATATTCGTTAACCCTGGCAACATAATCTCTTTTTGTACTTTTATGGACTGCTGAAATAAAATCTACATATGCCATTTAAACATCCTCACATTATGTGTTAAAAAATAGTATCGTTACCGGTCAAAATGTTCCTTGGCATATGCCGCGGCTTTAACCAGTTGTTTTTCTTGCCTGTTTTCTATTTCATAAGCAAAATTTCTTCTCTCAGCCTCTTTTCTCAGAAAATCATTTAAAATGATGCAGCACCATTTTACCCTGAACAGTGGCAATAATTCGGTTACCTTTTGAGATACGCTGCTGTGCATAACCGGATTCATTTCATCAATGAAATAATTTAAATATTTCATCGGGACGGGTGTTTCAGGCTGGCAGAAAAAATCACAGATCATTTTTACAGAATGATCCCATCCGGCATATTCAAAGTCTATAAAAAAAAGTGTATTATTCTGATCGATTATGGCATTATGAAAACCAAAATCCGAAGGGGAAATAATGCTGTGCCCTATATCCTCCTTTTCAATCCAGGATATGTCTTTTATTTTTTTTTTGTGCTTCTGCCATTCCGGAATCAGCCTGCTGTTAATAAAACGGACTGCTTTTTTATGTATATCTGTATCAGTTTCAATCTCCAAAAGCCTGTTTACCCGTTTATCTATGGATTCAAAATTCTGCTGAAACGTCATCCATGCATCAGATGCAGAAGGAAGCGACAAAGCAGTTTTTGATGCTCTATGTTCCCTGCTGTTTAATGCCACAATAAAATCTGCTGCTGCCTTTACATATTTTTGACTTACTTCATTTTTTTCCAATTTTCTTCCATCAATAAACTCAAAAACACCAAAATTTTCTTCGGGCAGATAAAAAACAGGTTTTGATATTGTTCGTACCCCGCACTCCCACCCGTACTTCAAAAACGAAAATTCTGATATCAGCCTGCTTCTATTCTCTGAACCAGATGGGAAATAGTTTTTCAGAATATATTTTTTCCCATTGGAATCAATTTTATAAACCCTGTTATTTCCACCATAAAGCAAAGATATCGTCAGGTTTTCGCAGTCGATTTCAGCATGCTTCAGCATCCTGTTTACGGCAGCGATCTCTTGTTTATTCTGAACTGGTACCGTCATATGTTATACGTCTTTACAAGCGTCAGAATATCTTTCCAGGTCCTTGCGTTTTTAAAATCATTCTTTAACGATACATGCTTTTCCAACGGGTCAAAAAGAACCTTTTTTAAATTGGGGGGAAATCCGAGTAAAGAGAGAAACTCGGGCAGGTCATCTATAAAAATATTGCAGCCAAGATCAGATATGCGTCGAACTTTGTCTTCTTTCGTGAGTTCAAAAAAAGTTTCAATTTCCATTTTCTGTTCACGAATCCATTCATATGCTGCCTCATGGAGGTTATACTTGTCGCCCGAGTAGGGGTACACTGTTTTATGGCTGACAATAAAGCAGTCTATTTTCTGTTTCTCACAATAGCTTAAAAATTCTTTGACGCCGTTATAGGGTTCTGTTTCCAGAAGCCTTGAACCATACACATATCCCTGCAGCCAGATCCATTCTTCTTCCATATCCTGCTGTCTTAAGAAATCTCTGACATGACCTTTTCCAGTCTTCACATCATCAGGAATCAGCCCTTTTTCCATACCCACTTTGTTAAAAACCTTATCATAGCAGATGATGGTATTATCAAAATCTATTCCTATACGCATACGCTTTCCAGTTTACAGGCTGCTTTGCTCAAGCCTTTTTAATAAATGACAAATACTGCTGCCCCCTTCCAAACCAGGGGGCAAATCGATCCATTTTATCAAAGCTGCAGGCTTTCTTTTCTATAAAAACAGACATATTTTCTGCAAATTCCTCAAGTGCCTGTCCTGTTTCAGCTGAAAATTCAGAAACAATCCTTTCCAAATCCCTCAGGCAGGAATACGTCTGATGCAGCAGCTTATCCTGGATGCCGGTATCCTGAATGTCTATAGACAGATCAAATACAGCATCACAGAGTTCAATAATCCTGTCCCCTTTTTTTTCATCAATCGGGTCAAAAAGATATCTGTAATCCAGTAAGTTGTGAATATTCTTTTTAAATATCTGAGTGGAAGCGGTATTAAACAATTGCCCGTCTCCATGTATATCTTTATACCACCGCCAGTCTGAAAACATGTGAGGAGAAGAAGCATATACATCAAACGTATCTTCAAGCGCGTGTATCGCCTGCCCTATGGACAAAGGCTGCCCTATAAAAGGTTGAAGGATATTATCATAGATCCAGTCATCAACAGGTCTGGACATCCCTGATAAATTTTTCAGATGGTTTGTAAAAACAGGTCTTAATATTTCCAGTTTTTCCTTCATCTCCAGCTCAGGGTGCCCGCTTAATATGAGCTGCGCCATTATTCTTCTTAAGATTTCACTGAAATATGAAACCGAATCTGCACAGGTGATAAGTAATATTCCTGAAGGCTTTACAAATCCTGAAAGGCTTTTTAAAAAATCTGCCGGCTGTTTTTGAAACGGGATTGCCCCTTCACATAATACGATATCAAATTGCTCGTCCAGAGAAAGTGCCTCAAGGGCTGATTCTATTATTTCGCAATTGGAAATATCAGGAAATGATTTTTCAAAAAGATCTGTCAGGTTTCTGATGCTTTGCTTTGCCCCGTCTACAAGCACATATCGGGACGGCTTTAATGAGTTTGTATATAATGCATTGTGGCCTGTCCCCGGTCCAACTTCAAGCACTGTTCTATCCTTGACCAGGACAGATGGAATGCCGCAATGCCTGTATAAGGCATCCCGGCGCTGGAAATGCTGTTTGATATCGGAAATATCCTGGGAAACAGGAATAATGTTATAGCGGTTGTAATAATCGATAAAAGGTTTTTTTAAATCATCCATATCTATTTTATCCCTATCGTATTATTGAATGTCTATCTTTAATTCTGCTTTTTCCAGCTCTCCAAATATATCTGAAGGTGAACAGGCAGAAATGACGACGGGTTTTTCTCCTGGCAGAAGAGTGTTTATTCTTGATCTCACTTTCTGATTGTTCTCCTGTCCCACAGCCAGGATAATAAAAAGGTTTTGTTCCTGATCTGCCAGCTTTTCACTCGAATGAATCGGCACGTGTGCGCCTGGCATAAATCTGCCCTGGCGCTCTGTCTGGTCATCAACTGCAAAATCAATCCTGCTGCCGATCCCCAAGCAGTTCACCAGCATGGCTCCCCTGCACCCGACACCATACAGTACTGTCTTGAACCCGTGTCCTTTAAACGCCGTTAAAAGCTGTATTAACTTTTTTCTGTATGTTTCGATTTTCTGATCATACGCCCTGGCCGAATCAACAAAATCTGAGATATCTGCAGGCGGGTTTTCCCCTGAAATGGTTCCATTCTTTTTAAACAGACAGGAAATTATCCCGCCGGAAAAATTAAATTTTTTTAAATCAACAGCTTCATACCCATGCCTGTAAAAAATATTTATAAGTGACGGTTCACTGAAATAGGTCACATGCTCATCCCATAGAATTGAGCAGTCGCCCTGTTTAAACCCCTCATCACTGTCCGGGATATCAATAAACACGTGCCCATTATCCGCAATCAGCTTATCAAGGCATTCAAAAAACAAATCGTAATCATGCAGATGCTCCATGACCTGTCTGGCCACAACCAAATCAAACCCGCCGTTTTCTTCTATAACCTGATCAATCATTTCGCTGTTCAGGAATTGGTTGATCACGTGAACACCTTTTTTTTCAGCAATGGCTGCAGGGTGAGGGTTCGGCTCAAGCCCGATTCTTATTTTCACTTTTTCAGGATCAAACAACGCCATAAAACTGCCATCATTACATCCAATCTCAAAAACAGAAGAAGGAACTTTACCGCACCCTTTCTGAATCATCAGGATTTCTTCGGACCTGTGGGGTTCTGATTTCCAGGAACTGAAATTAAAATTGTAATTCAGATATAATTTTTCAGGCGGACATGGATCGTTGATTTTTGCAATCCCGCAGTTCGGGCACATATCAATTCGCAGCGGGTGTGTGTAATCGTCTTTTCCAGGTGCATCCACCAGGCTGTGAGCGATGGGCAGTTCTCCAAAATCCGCTACCTTAAAACCTGTTCCCTTTTTACAAATCGTACAAATTTTATCATTCATAAATTTAAAATTTCCATTTTCCCATTAAAGGGTCCGGCCACTATTTCATGGATAATGACCATATCTGTCAGGGGTTTAACCGAGTGCCATTCGTCTGTATTGATTCTATAGACAAACGTCAAACCAGAGTCTATGGGCCCCATTTTTATTGAATTTGTCAATCCCCCTGAATCATTATAGAGGCTGACTTCCAGCTCACCTTTGATGATATGGAATGACTCG
>CAYFKW010000020.1:15648-18821 GCA_964343845.1 uncultured Desulfobacula sp.
ACGGCAGAATGCCAGAATCATTTGCTGCACCTTGTCTTCATGAGAGGTGTGAAGGCAGAACCTGGCCCTCCGCAAACTGGATTTTTCAGCAGATTTGATAATTTTTTCCAAATCCACCGCTTTAATCTTTACCAGTTCAGGTGTTTCCGGAAAAAAGACATTGTCAGGTGTTGTCATTTTAAAGCCTTTGTCCTCCCTACATTAGACAATTTTCAATTCCGGTAATGGAATGATAAAATGTCCTCCGTTCTGGAGAAACTTCTCATGCTTTTTCATAATGGCATCAGCAAACCGCCATGCGGTAATAAAAACGTGGTCTGGTTTTTTAATATACAATTCCTCTGGAGGCACTACCGGGATATGGCACCCGGGACTGAACAGTCCCTGCCTGTCCTTATTATCATCCACTATACAGTCTAAATCCTCCATAAGCTCAAAATGGTATATCAATGTCGTGGCTGTGGCAGATGCACCATATGCGAAAATGGTTTCTCCCCTGGCTTTTATAGTGTCGACCAGTGATCTTGCCTGTGCTTTTACCTGGTTTATTTCATTTTCATACTGATAATACGCTTCCGGGCGGTCCAGGCCCAATTCAATTTCTTGTTCTATAAATTCTGATACACTGCGGTTTACAGGCCTCCGGCTGGCTGCCAGTTTTGCATATCCTCTGATAGACCCCCCTTTGGTTGGAATCTTGTGGACATCAAAAAGCACCATCCCGTGCTGCTTTAAAAATCGATCAAGGGAGATAACAGAATGATAACATAAATGTTCATGGTAAATAAAATCAAACACTTTATTTTTCATAAGATCCAGCAGCCAGGACACCTCAAATATAAAGATACCTTCAGGACTCAGCAGGCTTTTGATACCGTCTGTAATTTCTGCCAGGTTTTCTGCGTGAGCATAGACATTATTGGCAGTAATAATATCCATTTTCCCGCGCGTTTTTATTTTTTCCGCCATCTGGCTGTCAAAAAAACCAGGAAGTGTTTCAAGGCCTTTCCCGGTTGCCTTTTTTGCAATTTCTACTGCTGCATCCACCCCCAGGACGTTCATACCCTTCAGTTTTAAAAAGTTCAAAAGCGTACCGTCATTGCTGCCGATATCCAGTGCATTTAAATTTTTTAAATCACCGAATTTTTTAGACAGATCATTGGCATAAATTTCAAAATGATGAACCAGTCCGGGAGAACTGGTGGTTTCATATAAGTAATCAGAAAATAATTGTTCCGGATCAATAACATCTATCAATTGAATATGATAACAGTTTTCGCAGAAATACAAATCCAGGGGGAATACGGGTTGAGGTTCATTCAGCTGTGCTTCATTGACAAACAGGTCTGCAATGGGTGTGGGTTCTAAATGTACAACTCTTTTCAAATTTTTTTCTTGGCATAGGATGCAATTTTCGCGTTGATGATGTATCATTTTTAATCTCTGCCCTTTCTATATATTAATCCAACAAATTCTTAACACACAAGGATGCCTGCATCTGGAGTGTCAGTCCACCGTCGATAACAAAATTGTGGCCTGTTATATAGGACGCTTTGGGACTGCAGATGAATTCTGCCAGATTAGCGATATCCTCTGGTGTTCCCATACGGCCAAGCGGTGTTATTTTTTCATAAAGCGCTTTCAACGATCTGTTTTCAGAATAAAACGGTCTGGACTCCTCCTTTAAAACAATCGCAGGAGAAATGCAATTTACCCTGATGCCCTTTTTCCCCAACCCGGCCGCATAGTATCTCATCAGCTGCACAATCCCCGCTTTTGCAACATGGTACCCTGCCCCCTGCTCTTCAGCAATCAATTCCGCAGCAACAGACGATATAATCAAAATGGATTTTTCACCGTCATTGGAAAATGTTTCCGCCAATTGTTCAATAATATATTTTGTGGCAGTCAGGGAGGTTGCTATTTCCCCTTCCCATTCATCATTTTCACCCCTGTATCTCTGGAAAAAAATCACATTGTCAACCGGGCCGTTTTCCTTGATGATCTCTTTGAGTGTATCCTGTGTGACATCTTTTTTTGTAATATCCGAAAACCAGTACCGGGCACCCTGGATTTTAGAGATCTCTTCTGTGTTTTTCCGGCCGATAATTGACACCAGATGACCTTTTTTTCTGAACAGTTCAGCTGTCTTTCTGCCAATCCCTTTTGTCCCGCCTATGATCAGATCATGAATACTCAATGACACATCCCCTGTTATTAATGTAATTTTTCTATCGTATATCAGACCCTATTTCATATATGGACTTAAATACACCTTTTTGCGCCACAAAGGCCTGGTTCTTCTCTATTATTATCGGGTGCAACTCCGGGGAAACCCCGAGTAAACATAGTTTTATATTATCTTCTATCAATGATTCCGACCCTTTAATTTGAATGCCGGATCCCGGCATAAAAAGGTCTTTTTTATTTATATCATCATCAACAACAAAAGCAATTTCAGACTTGAGATCAAACAGATTTATAAACATGCAGGATTGATGCCCTGCCCCGAAAACAGCAATTTTCTCATTGTTGTCTATGAAATCTGTCAATTCCTTTTTCACCGCCTTTTTTTTTGTATGATAACACTCTTTATAGGCCATGGCTGCTTTAAAACTGTCTGTTAAACCTGTTTCTCCGGTATCTGCCTTTTTTATCTTTTTTTCAGACCGCCAGGCAGAAACAAGGATTCTCCCTGCCGCATGCTGGATTCTTTTAAAGAATACATTGTTAAATCCGGCAAAATAAGGGCACAACAAAAAAGAAGTCCGGGTAAAATATAAAATATGTTCTTCCCATATAGAGGCGTAATCCTCCTTTTCCATTGAATATTCAAAATCCGGGACCTGCACCAGGATATATCCTGATGGATTTAACAACTGTTTCAATGTCGCCATAAACAGGTCAAACTTACAAACATGTTCAACAATAAAACTTGCAATTATGACATCTGGTTTTTCTTTTTCCAGTAATCGCTTACAGCATTCATCACTGGTCAGAACATCCTGAATCGTTTCAACCCCCCAGCTTTCATATTTGATCCCGTAATCTGACGCAGGATCAAGCACCAGGCAATTTTCAAATCCTTTTTTTGTGTCCTTTGTTTATGGAAATTTCTTGAGTCCCACCGGACAAACTGAACAATAGTAGTCAAACTCTGTAACTTCTTCGAG
>CAYFKW010000020.1:18831-47046 GCA_964343845.1 uncultured Desulfobacula sp.
AAGGCCGGCAATCTCTTTGGCAATCTCGTTACTGTGCTGCCGGGGCTCACTGTATCTGATCCATTTGAACACCGGTCTAAGGTGTTCTACTGGAAACGGTTGTGAATTCTGGATCAGGCTGCAGCGGTTACAATAGGATAGTTTGAGCGGAAACGTCATCTCTTCCTGATCCGGATGCACGGCAAACCGGCTGCATATGGATTGTTCCTTAAAATCCAGTAATGGAGAAACCTGATCACTTCCGCATATTTTACAAGATGTCATCGTTCCCCCTGCCCCAGGCTGCTAAATAAAATTAACATGGTCCGGCAGATGCTTAAGTTCATCCAAATACCGGTTCACTTCATCCATGCGGCAATTCATCTTGCATGAACCAATATCAAATGATGTTGACATCAGCGCCAGATTCTCCGCTCTTTTTCTGCCTTCCCAGATTTCCTTAAACGTATTTTTATAAATCGAACCATAGTTAAATCTATCATCCAGCAAATGAGCAGAGCACCCCCAGACATTTCCCAATGAATCAATATAAGACCAGAAAGGCAGGGCCAGGCATTTCTGATACTCTCTTTTTTTATGGTCCCATTTTTCCATTGCCCTTGCCCTGAAAATGGTATGAAAGGATTCTGTATTCAACTGCAGCAATTCTTGTTCAAGTGCTTCATATTTTTTATACATCACCTCGTATTTATGCTTATTCAGATGGTGATGGGTGTAGGGTTTTACAACCAGATAGTCAACACCCATATCTTTAGCTCTTCTGGCCAGGGTAATGACCTCGTGGCTGTTTTCCGGGATAAGAAGGATCTGCAGGCCTAAGACGCATTTAGACTTTTGCCTGGATCTGCGTTTAACTGCATATTCCATATTTGAAACAACTTTATTAAAATCCTCTGCACTTGTTCCGTGAATTTTTGAATACGTTTCTGGTGTTCCTGCATTTAAACTTATCTTTATCCACTCAACAGAATCGAGAATGGCGTCCGAGATACCGGGCCGCATTAAGACACCATTGGTCGTTATCCCGACATCTATGCCTGAATTTTTTGTGTGCACAATAATTTTTGACATGTCTTTATGAAGGAACGGTTCACCTTCGCCTGCAAACATGATACTCTTGATACCAAGACTGGACAGTTCAGATATCCGTTCAATCAATACAGGTGCATCAAGAAAGTTTTTCTTAAATCCCATGAAATCAACACTGCAGAAAGAACACCTGTGGTTACACGTTCCGCTCGGACTTATTTCCATGTATATCGGATAAATCTTTTCCCCATCAAGCCAGGATGCAACACGTTTGATATGGTACATCAGTTTATGGCTGTCAATTCTATATCTGTCTGACATTTTTTCTCTCAATTATTGTTTATGGATATAATCAAATGACTCTTTTTTTAACCTTGTTAGATTTTCGCGAATCCATCTAAATGTCACATCTATTCCTTTATCAATGCTGATGCTGCTCTTCCAGCCAAGTTCTGTTTCAGCTTTTTTACAATCCAGCAGATAGGCTTTGTCCTTGCCCGGCCGGTCCTGAGTTTCAATAATATGCTCTAAAAATGACACTTCTGTTTTTTCGGCTATTTTTTCAACCAGCGTCCTGATGGATACTGCCTCTGGTGTGGAAAAATGATAAATTTCGCCAATCCCGCCTTTAAATAATGCTTTGACAATTCCCTCAGACACATCATCAATATGAATAAAAGACCTGATACTTTTTCCCCCTCCATGCAGCTCGATTGATTTACCGAGAAGGAAAAAAATCAATGCTTTCGGTATAATCCTGTAAAGGAGTTGTCCCGGGCCGTAGACATTGGCTGACCTGATAAAGACAACCGGAAACCCAAACTCCCTGAAATATGCAGACAGGCTCATATCTGCAGCAGCCTTTGATACCGCATAAGGGGTGCTGGGGGCATAATTCATATTCTCTTTTACAAATCCTTCACAGGATCCATAAACCTCAGGGGTGGAAATCTGAACGAATTTTTTTAAAAAGGAAGCGTCTTTAAATGCCTGAATTAAATTCACCCCGGCCACTGTATTTGTCATGAACCACTGATCCGGATTTCCCCAACTCTGGGAAACCATTCCCTGGGCTGCAAAATTGACGACATAATCTGGCTTGAAATCATTGAAAACAGTTTTTACACGGTCCAGATCCCTGTTCAAATCATACTGCATAAATGAAAAACGGCCGGTACGCTTTTTCTGCCATTTATATGGCAGAAAAACAGCATTTGGTTCTTCAGATCGGCTGATACCAACAACATCCGTATCAAGGTCAAGCACATGGTTAATAAAACTTGCACCTGAAAATGAATTACTGCCCAGGACCATTATTTTTGTTTTCTTTTTCATTCCTATCTTTTTTACCGCATAAACTTATCTTACATCATTCTACAAATTACCTGTTCTGAGCAAACTTAAGCAGCCGCTGCATAAATGTTGTTGAAAAATATTTTGACTGAGAAATATCTGTATTAACTGATTTTATAAAAAGGCCATTAAATGAGTATCTTAAAAATGGCTCATTCTTAATGATGTACTTGTTTATCCGCTGCTGCAGGAGGCGGTCATGCGCTTCAAATTCTTTGATCACATGGTTGCTGTTTGAAAGCGCTTTGTTATTATTTAATATTTTTTCTGCCATAAAATCCATGCTTGAATTACATATGCCGTTCAAGTAATTGACAGACCCTTCCAAATCTTCATTTAAAAATTTTTTAATATCTCCCACTTTCTCATTTAATTCGGCTGGATTCCGATATTCCAGAAAAGACATATGCGACAATGGAGACGTTTTTACCAGGGCAGGATGGTTAATAAACGGAACCTTATAATTTAACGCTTCATAAATAACGGCACTGGTTTCAAACCATGTCAACTGCCAGTTCATTAAAAGATTCAATGAGCGGCCCTTTGAAAACACTTCGTCGATACCTTCCCTGTCCAGGTACGAACAATAATGCTCCGGGAAAATGTGCTGCCAGCCGGCATCCCCATATACGTTTATTTTTCTGTCTGACTGAATACTGCTGATAACATCATATTTAATAAATTGGGAAACAGCATATGCAAACCTTAGCAGAGATGCATTATAGGTTGACCTTTCATACTCTTTTAAATCAAATACTGACAATATCATATATCTCAACGAGTAATACCATAATTCGACTTCCTCAAAAAATGATTCGTCATTAAAATGATTTAAAATAAATATAATAGGGTTCAGCATTGATAAGACATCTTGAATTCTAGAATTGCTCATCACCACGATGTCATAATCATCATCCAGTGTCTGGAACTTGAAATCTTTTTTATATTCATGTGCAAAAGAGATACGGTTTACGTTCTTCATTTTATAGTACTTGTCCCAATACACATGAAATTCTGCATATGAGAATCGATCAAAATCATTGCAGTTGTAGAATGATTTAAACAGGTAGCCCTGGGGGGTCAAATCATAATTATCAAGATCAACAATCACATATTCCACACCTAAATATTTAAACAAAGAGAGGATATAAATTCCCTGTTCAAGGTACTTTTCAAGTAAATAGTGATTAATGGAAACAATCTTTTTGATCCGATTTTCTCTTATATGTGCGATCAGCTCTTCTATGGAAAGGGGCGGCGGCGTTTTCTCCCATTTCCGTTCAACAGGATTAAAGCCGGAATTAAAATTTTGATACACTATAATCTCATTATCAACCGCATGAACATTTCTGTAAATTTTTTTAAAATTAACGTTGTCGTCCACATTATAAAACAGGATTTTCTCATTGTTGACAGCACAGTCTTTAAATGCTGAAGACTGTTTCAATACGTTATTTGTATTGTGAAGGCAAGTGTAGCAAAAAGTAAAAATATTATTAAACTTATTCTTGCATTCCTGCGAAAGATCAATTGTCATCTGGTCACAGGGCAGGTTTAAAAAAAAGGGCTTCATGACATTAAGAAGCCACCATAACAGGTAAGTCTGGTGGCTCTGGTTTTTATCATCCAGGCCTGCCAGCCCCAATTCATCGATGATGATATCATCATTGCAAATACAGTTTACACACAAACTGTTATTGTGTATTGATCCGCTGACTGTCATTACAGAAGGATTATGGTTCATTCAGGAAAGTACCTCATCGTAAAGAGTTATCGTATCCATTTCAATCATATATTTCGACAATGGCTATTCATGCGCCTGCCCCAGTTCAATTAACGCCTTTTTAACCTCATCTCCTGTCGGGATTCTGTAGTGCCAGTTGTTATCGTCTTCCATAAAGGACACCCCTTTCCCTTTAACGGTATGGGTTATAACTGCCGTGGGCTTATTCTTTTTATTTTTCGCCTTATTCAAAACTGTTACAAGCGACTCCATATCATGTCCATCAACCTCGACTGCATCCCATCCGAACGCTTTCCATTTATCACTAAGCGGTTCCAAGGCAGTGACCTCTTGACTTCGTCCTGTTGCCTGCCACTTGTTGAAGTCTACAACTGCACAAAGATTATTAAGGTTCCGGCCTGCCGAGACCATGGCAGATTCCCATACAGAGCCTTCATTACATTCCCCGTCACTGACCATGACGAAAACCATATTGGAAAGATGATTTAATTTGGCAGACAGGGCAATGCCTGATCCAAAAGAAAGACCATGCCCCAGGGAACCTGTGGCTGCCTCAACCCCTGCAGGGCTGCTTGGACCGGGATGTTCCTCTAAACTGCTGCCTGGTTCACAATATTGATTCAACAGCGCGTCGCTGATAATTCCTTTGTGATTCAAAGTCGCATAAAGTGCTGCAATTGCATGGCCTTTGCTCATGATAAAATAATCCCGGTCTGGAGAGGTAATCTTCTTTTTGTCAATGTTTAATACATTAAAATACAATGCAGCCAGCACATCCACGCAGGATAATGCCGATCCCAGATGAGGTGCTCTTGCCCGATGTGACATTTGTACTATTTTACCCCGAATCTGTTGAGAAATTTTTTTCAATTCAAAAATTGAATATTTGCTGACACCCTTGTTCATACTGATTGCGAACTCCTTATCTATGATTTCTTTTTAGCATCAATGGCCTGGCTGAATTGTCCTGCCAGCCCATTGTTTCCATTGGGATTATTAAAAATGACAACTTTTCTGATCTCATCAGCTTCATCCAGCAAATCGTTTTGTATAAAAAAATTGAATGTATTAATTAAAAGCTGATGTGCATTAACAAAATCATTCGGCGATACAATAGCTGCCAGTGTATAGCACGCATCAAAAAACTGTTGATAGTCTTTTCTTTGAAATGCAGTATCTGCAAGGTGCAAATGGACATTGACAGAATCTGGAAACATACCGATCAAATCAAGCAGCAGGAAGCTTGCTTCATCCAGGTTGCCATTTTTTCGAGCTGAATTTATTTTCTGTGAAACATAATCAAAATATTTTTGAATCTCTTCCTGATTGGCATATTGATCAAAAAACCTGAACTCTTCAGAAATGTCAAAAACCTGGATGCCTTTTTTTAATAAAATCTGTTCTATATCATCTAACTTTGCATTACCGTTGTAAATTTTTAAGACACCATTAAACTTGATCCCGGCATTTTCAAGGCCTGCGAGATTAAAAACAGGCACATCCTTTATGCTTTTTCCCATGGAATTGTCCAGTTCATCAACAATGGCGGGACAATGTTTTTTTGCTAAAAAGCTGGTTTTCAGGAGGCTTTCGGTTTTAGCGCCAGCGCCGAGGATAACTAATTTTTCATTGCTTTCCTGTTTGACTATGTTACGCAGCGTCTCTTCAACCTCCGGTGTCATGAACGTCATTCGCTGATTACATTCCATGCAGCCAAAAGGAAACCATCCATATGATTTCAGAGATGATTTAACATATTTTGTGTGAAGTTTTTCAAAGGTCAGGTCCGCGTTGCAATACGGACATCGGATAACTGCGGAGTAATAGTATCCCTGGTAAGGGTCACATCCTGTTTTTTCAATGTCAATAAACTCACCCGGCATCAAATCGCTGATCCTCAGATGGTTTACTGCTATCTGCATCATCGCATTATATATGTTGTCCGGAATCTGGGTTAAATTGATCGCAGATAATTTTGCACACCCATTTTTAATGTATTCAATCCTGTCTTCCTTAAACATATTATTGTCTATTGCATATTGGTACAATGCCGTGCCAGGGTATGGGATCAACCGGGACAAGGTAATTCTGTACTCCTTGTGTTTAAACCACCAGTTTAACGTTTCTACCATTGTCTCTATTGTTTCAGCTTTGTCTCCAAAAATAAAATTCCCCTGAATCTGGAAATTATTTTCTTTTGTCAGTTTCAGTGCATATTCAATCTGTTCAATGGTTATCTTTTTGTTCATGCTTTTCAAGATATCAGGACTGGCGCTTTCCAAGCCGTAGCTGATAAAGATGCAGCCTGATTCTTTTAATAACCTGATAATTTCTTCATCGACGGCATCCACCCTTAACTGCGCCTGCCACTTAATGTTGAGTTCTTTAATTTTTATACAGAACTCAGAAATCCACTTTTTATTATTTGCCAGAAGCTCATCATTAATCAGGAGGTAATTAATGCCATAGTTATCAACCAGATATTTTATTTCTGAAATAACAGAATCAATTGATCGTTTCCTGTACTTCTGACCCACAGGATGAAAACAGAATGTGCATTTAAACGGACAGGAGCGGCTCGCTGCAATTTCAAATACTTTTGGATTGTCACAAGGATTGCTCTCAAGGTCTATGACGGTTTGCCGTTCAATGTAATATTCAATATCAAACCCCTCGTAGTCTGGATACGGAAGAGAATCCAGATCCTGGATTGGTTTACGTGAATTTGTTTTTACAAGCTGGCCGATCCCCCGGTAGATTATACCATCGACACTGTTATAATCTGTTGTTCCAGTTTTAATTTTATCTACCAGCTCAACGATGGTTTCGTCGCCTTCTCCAATTACACCGAAATCAAGGCTCTGTATATTCTGCATTGTCAGTTCCGGCTCACTGCTGATACAGCCCCCGCCAATCACCGTTATAATACTGGTATTTACTGCTTTTGTAACATCCATGATGGCTTTCAGCACATCATAATGGGAGGAGAGACCACCTGTGCAGACAATATCTGGTTTTACCTCATCAATTTTCCGCTTCAGCAGCATTTGCAATATGGAAATATTAAAAATTGGACTGTAGTAATTGTTCAAATCCAATACATCTACTGAATACCCTGCTTTCTTGAGGCTTGCAGAAATATATGCCATTCCGATGGGAAAATTTGTAAAACCATATGAAGTGGCGACCATTCTTGGTACTACAAGCAATAATTTCATTCTGTTTCCTTTTTTCTGGTGATGTTATCCGGTTTATATTATTTGGACCTGCTTAATTCCAGCCATAACACCTCGATAATACCATGGAGGATAGCTTCATGACCCATTTCCACTATTCCATACAGATCTGATGTTACAAAAAATGAAACATCATTTTCACTGTTCCAAAGTTTGTTGGTTTCATTCATCCCGGATAATGTGATTATGTTCATGCCTTTTTCCTGTGCTGCCCTGACACAGGACAGTATATTCTCAGAATTCCCGGAACTGGATATGGCAATGAGCGTATCGCCTGATTCTGATAATTTTGCCAAAGGCCGCGAATATACATTTTCATATCCAAAGTCATTGGCCATACAGGTCATGAGGGACGTGTCCCCCACATACAAAGATCTGATATCAAGTTTATTCATCACATCCTGTGCAAGATGTGAACAGATTGCAGAACTTCCTCCATTCCCGACCCACCATACAGACTTATTCTTTTTATTTGCATTTATAAATAAATCTCTCACTGCAGATAACGCGTTTTCAAATTCAGCCTCTTTTGTTTTTAACCTGCATTTTGTTGATTGAACAGCGTTAAAAAGGCCTTGATACCATTGTAAAGGGGTTTTGATTTCTTTTGAATCTGCCATAAATATCCACACCTCAAATATAAATAGTATTATTCAATTTTATATTTCAGTTTCCATTTGCCGTCAGATTTCTCCCATAAATGCTGGGTCCGGAGATGATCTGTAATCTCCCAGAAGCGTTCTTCCGACAAGTCAAGGTATTGCAGAAAGTCAGGGAAATATTTTTTTGGAAATTCTCCATCGTATCGATTGACAAGCGCAATGGCTTCTTCCCTGGTGATATGGTTGCTGCGCACTTCCATAGAAGCGTCCCTGGTTGTGCGGCCCATACCAAATTTTAAATATCCCAGCCAGAAATGGAACCCGTCTGTTTTATCGTCAATACTTGAATATTTAGTATAGGTTCCTTCAGACCGTTCAGGATTGTTATTGAATCCCGTGTTCTCAACCACATAGTAAAAATTTTCCTGGGGAATCCATTTCTTGTAAAAAGAAAACCAATGCATCTGGACCCCTAATTCCTCTATGGCATCAATGGGAGGAGCCTTGTAAATATCAAAGGAGTTGTTGCGCAGATCATCAGAAGAAAAAACACCATGCTCTTTTCCAATTTCAGCAAGGTCTTCCACTCCATTGCCTCTGAAATAAAGATACTGCCAGTCATTCACATCTTCATACGGCTTGTTGAAATACTTGAGGGTGCCGCCATATTCAAGCTCGCCATTCTCACCATAAAACACTAAGGGGATCTTAAATTTTAATGCAATATGAAATGCAAACGCCTTCTGGCCCCATGCAAAAGGGTCCCATGCATCTCCATTACACTCAAAGGCGATACGGGCCAGTTTCCTATGGGTGATGCCGTCAGGGTAAAAAAAGATATTATCAAACCCTGACTGGACAAAATTATTATAATTTTCCCTTCCGATATCTGTATATAAAAAAGGAGCCCACGTTACAGTTAAAGGGTGCATATTGTATTCGTGTTTTAATTGATGGGCCACATACCCACTGTCTTTCCCCCCGCTTGAAGGTACGATAACGTCATAGCTTCCGTCTTTAGACCTGTGTTTGTCTAAAAGATCTTCAAGCATCTGTCCACGTTCTTCCCAGTTGATATCGTTCTCTTTGGCCAGGGCATATTGACAGGCGCTGCAGACATTGTCCTCATTGAATGTGATTCTGGGCCTCTGGTTCGTGGTGACACAATTGCTGCAAACCTGTACCTTTTCAGGCAACTCAGTCAGTTGAATGTCTATTATCGGCATTCTTTGCGGCTGATGTTCAAATAGCTTTCTCAAGATCATTCTCCAATTAAAAATTATTAAAAAAACTGGCTAAAATCTTCAATCCACTCGGGCCGCTCAATTCAGGATGGAATTGACATCCCATAATATTATCCTTTTGAACTGCAGAACAAAACCGTTCCTTTCCGTACACAGTTGTTGAAAGAATTGACTGCCTGTCCTCAGGACAGCAGACATAAGAATGAACAAAATAAGCGCCATCATCGTTCTCCAGGCCGTTGAATATCGTTTGACGCCAGGTGTCATGTGATGTTTTTTTCATACTTAAGCCGTTCCATCCAAAGTGCGGAAGTTTAACCATTGGCTCCTCCATCTGGTCAAACAGCTTTTTTACCTCTCCGGATATCAAGTCCAATCCATTGGTTTCTATATTTTCCTGGCTTTTTGACAGCAGCAGCTGCATGCCCAGGCAGATTCCCATCAAGGGTCTGCCCTGACGAACGAAATCGATGATGGGTTCTATAAGGTTCTTTTTTTCAAGGTTTTTCATTGCAACCGGAAATGCACCAACCCCGGGGAGCAGCAGGTAATCTGCCGCCAGAATCTTTTCCGGATCTCCTGAAACAACCGCGGTTATACCTATTTTGCTGACAGCCCGTTTCAGGCTGAAAATATTACCCATTCCATAGTCCAGGATAACTGCATGGGCTTGTTTTTTCCGAATTGGATTCTGTACAGTTTCTTTTTTTTGAGTATTCATTCGATATGAAAAAATACTCGAATCAAAATTTTCTTTTAAAGCCCCAATTGAAACCGGATGAATTTTATCTTTCAAAAATGACGTATCTGCTGATCTTGATAATTCTATGTAAGACGTATTCCCTTCTGTTTCATTCCCGCGTTTTTCTTTTAATTGTTCCAGCCTTCGATAATGGAAAATAGACGCTGCACTCACAGCATCTGCTCCCTGGGCAATGCACTTCTTAATCTGCTCAGGTGAACCGATCCCTCCGTTAACAATAACTGGGATCTGGACTGCTTTTACGACCTGGCCGACAAAATCATAATCAAGTCCTTTCCCTGTTCCCTCGGTATCCACAAATGTAAGGTAAATCTCCCCAGCCCCCTTTTTTTCAACTGTTTTGATCCACTCAAGCACATCTGTTCCAGAATTCTCCCGTGCATTTGTATGCATACACGTGTACTGATTGTCTGCCATACGTTTTGCTTCGATATATACAACCATACACTGTGAGCCAAATGTGGCCGCACCTTTTTCCAGCAATGACAAATCTTCAAAAAGAAACGTGTTAACAGCCAGTTTATCAGCGCCGGCACGTAAAAGTGTGTGCATATCTTCAACAGACCGAATACCGCCGCCAACCGTCAGCGGAATGAATATCTGGTTGGCTGTTCGTTCAACAATCTCTACAAGATTACTTCGCCCATATAGACTTGCGACAAGGTCAATATAAATCAGTTCATCTGCCCCATCCAGATAATATTTTAATGAGAAATCTTCCGGCCGGCCCAGGACCCTTAAGCCTTCGAGCTGAACACCTTTAACCAGGTTGGGTCCCTTGATATCCAGTTTGGGAATGATTCGAATCTGTTTTTTATCTTTCACCTTTATAAAACACCCTCAATTTCATCAATTACTTTTAAAACATATGCATCCTGGTCATAACTATATATTATCGGCATGACTTGATTTCCCTCAACTAAATTAAAAAAGTGCTCTATCTCCTCAACGTATGGATTCTCAATAATAAATGACTCGTAATTTGAATCCTTTTCAATTCGGTCGTACAGTTGAACCGGTACCATCTGCCCTGATGTTTTTGCATATGATTGTAACGTGTCTGGTTTCCCTCTCCATTCAATATAAAACTGATCTGAAAAAATTTCTAATTTCCGTACTGCCTTAAAACAAATGCAATCAATGGTAATATTTCCCATGGATCCATTTTCATGTTCCATCAAAACATTAAAAATATCCGGGTATCCAAGATCGAGTTCCGACACATTTGACTTCATTGCTGTTATCTTACTGACCTTTCCAAAAGTGTTAACAATCCATGGAACCTCTATGGCCATTATTTCTCTGCATGCATTGCTTTTTTTATGTGCAACAAAAAATTCTGAAAAATGCTCCCAGGGATGCCAGTCAGGCAGATACTGTCCAACATGATAACGATAAGATACTTTTGACGTGTTGTGTCTTTTTCGTATTTGATCAGCAATCCAGATCATCTCCTTTTTATACAGCGATGTTGAAGATAAAAACGCAATTTTTTTGTTTTCCCTGGCTGTTTGAACAATTGTCTCATACGCTGTATTGTCCAGGTTGATTTCCGAAAAGGTATGTGCCCCGTTTTCAAGCGCATACAGAACAAATTGACTGTGGGACAGTGGGGCCGTACAGACAAATACGACCCGTGGTTTTATTTTTTGGAAAGCCCTGTAAAAATCTGTTTCTGTTTCTATTTCATATTGCGTCTGCGCCTGCGCTGTTCTATCCTGCCGCGAATCGACGCCGGCGACTCGAATATCAGGGTACAACGATTTTAAAATTCGTATTCGTCTTTTACCCATGGAACCCAGTCCACACACAAGTGCTGTTTTATTTTTTATCATAGAATTCTTTAAATGTTATATCTGAAAGATCAAAATTCTTGATTATTTCTTTTATTTCATAAGATGTGTCCGATTGTTCAAAAGGATTTTTCATCTGTTTGACAGATAGAAGAAATTCTTTTGAAAGGCATTTGAATATGGTTTTCACAATGTCCTTTTTATCTGCCCGGCAGGATAAAACATTGTCAGCCTTTATTCTCCCTTTCTGCCGTTTACCGATATTTATTACCGGCACTTTAAAACTCGGTGCTTCAAGGATACCGCTTGATGAATTACCAATAACGGCAGAAGCGTATTTCATAGCACTGAGATACCTTAGCTGCCCCATACTGGTAAATACAGACACCCGTTCTTTCCGGTTTGCAGCAAAATCGTCAATAATCTTGTTAATACTTCTGCCGTCTGTATCTGCATTTGCTTTTGTTATAATAATTTTATAGTCTTTAAATGCGTCTTCTGATAATGCCTCCAGAACCTGGTAAAACTGTCTGCCTGCCTGGCCGCCTTCCCGGGTTACCGGGTGAAATGTGACAAGAAAATATTTGTCTTCCAGATTTATCCCGGATTGTTTTTTAATCTCACTTTCGTCTAATAACGGCATGTTTAAAATATTTTCAACGCCGAGAGCGCCTACGTTAAAGACCCTGTCCGGGTGCTCTCCAAGCTGGACAATTCTTTGCCGATATGGTTCTGCACAGGCAAAATGCAGGTGGCTCATTTTGGTAATCGCGTGACGGAAAGAATCATCCATGGCGCCAATGGTGACTTCACCGCCATGAATGTGTGCGACAGGAATATTTAAAACCAGCGCACATGTCACCACGGAAAATACTTCAAACCGATCGCCAAGAACGACAAGAATGTCAGGTTGAATCCGCCTTAAAGCACTCTCATACTCAACCGCTGCCAGGCCCATTGATTTGCAGACGCCTGATGATGTATCAGAGCTGAGCAGTATTTCAATTTTCTCATCAATCTTAAATCCATCTTTTTCAATAAGCTTATAGGTAAGGCCGAATTCAGAAGAAAGATGCATACCGCTTGCAATCACCTTTAAATCAAGCTGCCTGTCTTCCTGAATTCTTTTCATCAATGGTGCAAGAAGCCCGTATTCTGCCCGGGTCCCGGTATATATACAAATACGCCGCATAAAATTTGTCCGTCTGCCGCTTGACAGTTTATAATTTTATTTGCTCATCAGGTTCATAGTTTTTTCCAGCCGTCCTGCCCAGAATCTTGTGCCAGTTAATGGATGAAATGCCATTTCCAGGTCTTTTTACTGTCAGGTTTTTCTCGGAAAAAATTTCCCCTTTTTTTATTTTTCCGGCAGCAACAATACTTTTCCTTACAATGGCTTTATTCTTTATTTCAGAGGGCGCTGCCTTTTTTACCCCATCTCCCATTGCCTTTTCAATGTTACGTATTGCACAAACCATGCCTTTTAATTCTACGGGATCAAGGCTTGCAACATGATCAGGCCCTTTCAGAGTTTTATCCAGGGTGAAATGCTTTTCAATCACCCTGGCCCCCATTGCAGCAGCAGCAATTGCAGCTTCAATCCCTTTTGTATGATCAGAGTATCCGATCGCTGCCTCAGGAAAATGATCAGCCATTGACTGTATAGCTTTTAAATTCACATCAGTGAAAGCAGCGGGATAATTGGTGCAGCAGTGTAAAAGTGTTATATTTTTCATCACAGTACCTGACCTGGTCAATAATTCTACGGCAAATTGTACCTCTTCAAGATCTGCCATTCCTGTTGACAGGAACACTTTTTTCCCCAGGCTGCCTATTTTTTCCAGGTAGGGAACATTGGTTATTTCACCAGAAGGTATTTTAAATATTGGCAAACCAAGCGTGTCCAGCATATCAATACTTTTGAGATCAAAGGCACTGGACATGAATGATATTTTTCTTTGGTTGCAACAGTGAATAAGATGCTGATGGCCGGCTTCATCAAGCTCCAGTTTTTTTAACATATCATACTGGGAATCCTGTTTCTGTGTATTTTCGATCTGATAGTCTGCCATTGGTGCATCATCGCATACCATCTCATCTGTTTGAAACGCCTGGAATTTAACGGCGTCTGCACCAGCTTTTGCAGCGGCATCAACAAGTTTTTCGGCCAGTTTTATTTCGCCATTATGGTTCACACCAGCCTCTGCAATAATATATATACTGTTCATCTGGTTTTCCCCTGAAAATCAATCATGGCATTTTACAGATCTTCCATGGTGATTTATCGATTAGAATTTTTAATTAAATGACCGTTTCCCACTGGATGCATAACCTGCAGGCCTGACCCGATAATGCACCTTTCACCAATCGTAACCGTTTCTCTGACTGTGGCAGAGCTTCCAACAAAAGAACCTTTACCGACCTGGGAGCTGCCGTTCAGAATGGCGCCTGTAGAGATATGGACATGATCTGCCACTATTGCATTGTGCTCTACAAGTGCTTTTGAGTTAATAATACAATTTTTCCCTATTTTCACACCCGAATTTATCAGGGCATGATGATGGACGATTGTCCCGGAACCGATTCGAGCATGTGGTGAAACATAGGCAAAAGGAGAAATAATGACCGGCAGTTCTGCCTTGAGCGCTAAAAGCAGGTTAAACAGGTTGATCCTTTTTTCAGCAGATTTAATCTGGCCAATCGTAATCAGAAAACAATGATGCTTTTTCACTAAATCCGGAATGGCTGTATCATCAGCAATTATGTCATATCCTGCAATTTGGCTGCCAATCCTGTCAGGCCTGTCCACAATGCCCTCAATACGATACTCCCCCTGCTGCTCAATAACGTCGATACAGGATTCACAATGTCCGCCGCCCCCAATGAGAATCAAAGATTTAGCCATTTGTCTATTCTCTTGAACTTTGTACTATTTACCATTTCGTTTACTTTCTTTCATCAATAGTTCCGCTATCTTAAAATCAAATTCTGTATCAATATCCAGCGCTCTTTCTCTTGGTATGACCACAGCTTTTACCCGGCCTTCAAAAATAGAATTTGCCTGCAGAACAAACTTTGGCTTTGCTGCATATGCGACAGTTGTCATGTCATACAACGCCGGCGCGTCCTGACGTCGAGTAACCGTTTCATCTCCCTGCCAGGCAAGTTCTGCATATCTTTCATCATCAAGGACAACCATATTGAATGATGGATGTCGCTGTGCTTCACAAACTGTAATGACGGCATCTGCGTCATTGTCTTTTATGAGCGATTCAATACATGAATCAACATCCTGTGTTTCTCTTAACGGGGATGTTGCCGGGATGGAGACAAACACATCAAAATCATAACCGGCTGACCTGATTTCTTTAATCGCATGCTGCCATGACAGCCATTCGGGAGAATCATCGCCTGCCAGTTCTGCAGGTCTTATGAAAGGGACTTCAGCACCGGCATCTACTGCTTTTTTCGCTATTATCTCATCATCTGTAGAGACGATAACCCTGTCTATCAGTTTACTTTTCAAACCGATTTCTATTGCATACTGTAGTAACGGTTTACCCCCCAGATCTTTTATATTTTTTCCTGGTACACCTTTTGATCCCCCACGTGCAAAAATAAATCCTATTGTCTTTAGATGTTGGTTATCCATTCTTTTTTTTCAGAGGACTCCTTTATTGCATCAAGTAATTGCAGTACTTTATACCCGGTATCAAACCCACATAGATATTTCTGCTGCCCAGTTAATAAGGCCTTATGCTGATCCGTATATGTATCATTACGATGGACGTTGTATTGTCTTGTTCTGCCGTTGATCGTTAAAATACCTTTGATTAGATCGGCTTTCAGTGCCAGGCCCTGACCGTTAAGAATAATTTCTCTTCTTGGCTCACGGTCAAAATAATTGATCTGGAGCGTTACTGCCGGACATTTCCTGGTTTCCAGCAGCACACAGAACAAATCATCAGAATCGATCTTCAAGTCGCTGACTTTTCCTCCTGCAGCCGTCACACTTTCCCATCCACCAGTCATCCAGTTTATATAGTCAAGTTCATGGCTTAAATCCCTTAGAACGCCTCCGCCCTGGGCGTCTGATGCAGAATAGGATTTAGTATAATCTGTTTTCCGCCATGTTGAAAGATCCTGCCCGCAATAGACATGCATGGAATATACGCTTTGTTTATTGAACTGATGATAAATCTGTTGAATAACGGGGTGAAACCGTAAATTATAGCCCACATACCCCTTAAACAAAAAATTTTTTCTAATCGGGTACGCTTTCTCAAACAACGGTTTTTCAACCAGGACCAGACCGTTGTAGTTATACTTTACCAAGGCCTGGAATGTATCATAATGCTCACTTGTTTTATTGGAGATAATGATATAATCATAATCATTGCTTCTTAAAGCAGAATCAATATCATTATAAAACGGATATTCCTTAATATTTCTTCTGCTGACAACATCGATATGACCACACATTGAAAGTATCAGTCTTGAGTGGAGCTGCCCGATAGACCCGAAACCGACGACAAGGCTTTTTATATTTTTTTTTTTGAAATTATTCATCATTCGGTATATAGTCACACAATAGTATGACTTATCTGAAAATACAAGCGGAACAAATTCTTAATATCATTTTTATAATCAAATTGTTTTTAAATTCAACCGTGGTAAGTTTCAATTATTCTTTTCACTTCTACCGGTTAAAAAGGAGCCTTTTATGATGAACGAATACAATATATTATGGAAAAATATAGAAAAGAATAAAGCGTGTACACTTCCGGGAATGAAAAGAAATCCTATTATTACAAAAAATTCTAAAGTCTGTGCAATGGGCAGCTGTTTTGCCGATGAAATGGGCTGGTGCCTCAGAGATCATGGTATCAATATCGGGGATCATGGTGAAGTAATAGAACTAAAACACCTCTTGTATCAATGGGGTACTTTTTTTGATCCCAAGAACCTTTATGATTGCCTGGACCGGTTATTAAATAACTCATGGGAGGTAAAAGACAGGCATTTTGCCTACATAGAAAAAGAAGATGTGTATTATTATCTCTTCATGAAAATCAGGGCGAATTCCAACAAAATTGAAACCGTTAAAAAACGGTTGCTGGAGGTTGAAACCTATTGGAGAGACTGGCTTGCCCAGTCAGATACCATTATTTTTACCCTCGGTCTTATTGAAGCATGGATCGACCGGGACAACGGCAGGGCATGGCAGGGTTTCGTAGGCACGTTAAAGCCGCCGGAATCTTATGAAAACAGAGCATATTTTAAAGTATTATCGTATGACGAAGCACTTAAATATGTAAAACGCAACATTGAAATGGTGAGTAATTTCGGGAAAAAGAAAAATATTATTATAACGGTTTCGCCCGTACCGCTTGCGTCAACTTTTAGAAATCAGGACGTAATCACAGCAAATCGATACAGCAAATCTGTTCTCAGGGTTGTTGCCGAAACAGTGTCAATGGAATACGAAAACGTCACTTATTTTCCTGCTTTTGAAATTGTAACAGATTGTGTGGGATGGCCCCAGGCATATAAGGAAGACAAAAGGCATGTCCGCATTAAAGTATTTGCAGAAAAGATCGCACCGACTTTTCTAAAAAATTTTTGCGCCCTTTAGGTAAACTGTTTTACAACCTTTCTGTATTCATCCCACTGGCCGATATCGATATAATCATTTTCTTTAACCGGGTAGGTGCATACTTTTTTTCCATTTTCCATCAGCGTTTCAATCAAATCTGTCATGTGAAACATTTTATTTTCCGGGATATGGTTTAAGCAGTCCCTTTCCAACACATAAACACCGGTATTGATAACAACTGTTCTTTCTGGTTTTTCATGTATTGTTGTCACAATACCATTTTCTTTAAAATCAATAACGCCATAAGGAATCCGATGCCGCTGAAAAGCTGAAAGCATGGTGAGATCAGCTTTATTTTTTTCATGAAAATTCACCACATCTGCATAATCTGCGTTTACGAGAATATCACAATTTGAAACAATAAATGTTTTTGGAAGCTGCTTCTGGATTAACTTAATACTGCCGGCAGTGCCGTAATAATCTTCTTCAAACACATAGTTAAGCTCGCTGTTCTGATCCACACTGTTCAAATATGCTTTGATCATCTCTCCTAAATAGTTCAACGTGAAAAAAAATCGATTGACACCACAGTCTGTAAATCGTTCCATGATATGCTCGATGATGGTTTTCTCTCCGACAGGAATTAATGGCTTGGGAATAATTGTGGTAACAGGCTCAAGCCGGGTTCCTTTCCCTCCTGCCATCACCACGACAGGCAAATTAATTTTTTCAACTACCCTTTTTTGAAATCCATGCTCTGAAAAAGCCCTGCTCCAGTTAATCGCATCCACTAGTTCCAGATTTTTATTTACAACAGGAAGGAGATCAATCCTCTGTTTGAAAAATATTTTTCTGACTGTTTTCAGGTTAAATTCAGATTCAAAAATATAACTGGGTGTCCGGTTAAAAATATTATCGATGGAGTCATTGATCGAACTGCCTGACAGGACTGCTCTTCTTATATCTCCATCCGTAATAGTGCCAATCAGCTTTCGATTCTCAACAACCAAGAGGACTTTTTCACCTGCCGCATTAAATTGTTTAAGTGCTTCAGAAATCGGGATGTCCTGCTTTATGACTAAATCATCCAGCATCTTGTTATGCCTCCTTAAATGATTGACAAAACATAGCTCCGCCCTTTATATTACACCATGTTAACTAATTTCAGATTATAACATATATCATCGAGCACTCAACCATTAATCTAAAGATAGGTTGGCAGACAATGAATAATAACCGTAAAGTTTTAGTTACTGGTGCTGATGGCTTTATCGGGTCACATCTCTCAGAAGAGCTTGTGCGACGCGGGTATAACGTTCGGTCGTTTGTATTTTACAATTCATTTAATTCCTGGGGGTGGCTGGATTACACCTCAAAAAATATCCTTGAAAATATCGAAATATTTCAGGGGGATATCAGAGATCCCCATGGGGTAAAAATGGCCATGAAGGGATGCGATACTGTCTTCCACCTGGCTGCGTTAATCGCAATCCCATACTCTTACCACTCCCCTGCCTCCTACGTCGATACAAATATCACAGGAACCCTGAATATTCTACAGGCAGGAAGAGAACTTGATACACATAAAATTGTTCACACGTCCACTAGTGAAGTTTATGGATCGGCAAAATTCGTGCCCATAACAGAAGAACATCCTCTCCAGGCACAATCGCCCTATTCAGCCACGAAGATTGGAGCTGATCAACTGGCATTGTCTTTTAATAAATCTTTTGACACGCCTGTTTCAGTTATAAGACCATTTAATACATATGGACCCAGACAGTCTGCAAGAGCTGTCATACCCACAGTCATATCACAGATTGCTTCCGGGAAAACAAAAATAAACCTTGGTGCACTCAGCCCGACAAGGGATTTCAGCTATGTCAAAGATACGGTAAATGGCTTTATTGCAATCGGCAAATCAGAAAAAGCAGTTGGACAGACCATCAATCTTGGAACCGGTTATGAAATAAGTATTAAAGATCTCGCAGCGCTGATTGGCCGGATCATGGGCAAGAAAATTAATATCGCACTGGACCGGCAGCGGATACGACCTGAAAAAAGTGAAGTAGACCGATTGTGCTCTGATAATTCAAAAGCCAGGGAAACAGCTGGGTGGACACCTGAATTCAGCGGTAAAAAGGGGCTTGAAAATGGTTTGAAAGAAACAATTGACTGGTTTACAAACAAGCAGAACCTTGCTTTATACAAATCTGAAATTTATAATGTCTAAAAAAGCGATCAATCTGCTCAAATCTTTATTAATGATAAGGAGAAAAATATTTACCTGGTTCTTCTTTTTCAGGCGATGTATTACCGAAATGATAAAATATACTAATGCTTGACAAACCAGATACCAACCGATTAGAAATTATACAACAATATACAAAATTCCAATGTAGTGGTAAACGTTCTTTCAGACTCTTTTGCAGAAGCTTTCAATATATTAAAAAGACCTGCAACAGCGTTATAATTACTACCAGCAGATTTATTTATAAACCAGACAGGGATAATTTGACAGACCATAACTGAAAGAAGAAATTTTATGAATGATGAAAATGCTAAGCCTGTTGTTTTGTGGATACTTCAGGACAATCAACTCTCTCCAATTATTTTTGAGTTTTTATCGCTTTTAAAGAAAGGTCTGGGAAACATGGACCTTCAGATACTGGTCCCGGAATCAGACACATCCATTCTTGAAACAACAAAACCACTCAATCCAATTCCATTTAAGGCCAGAAAGCTCAATTCCCCCAGTTCGCTTGAAAATTTTCAAAAGAAAAAGGACCTTATCCATGACCTTGAATTTTCAGAGGGATTGAAAGCATGGCGGACCCTTATCCTTGATGATTTTGGCGAAGGCATTCTTTCAGAAACTGCACTCCATTGTCCCCCTATTAAATATGTTAAATTAATCATTTTACAGATCCCGACACCTTTAGGATCTGCAACCCAGGAAGAGTTTATTTTTTATGCATGGATTAATCTTGCCAAAAAGAATAATGTTCCAATTGCCGGATATGAACTGTTACCGCTCAACACAAGATGGACGCTTCTTCCATCTCTTCTTGACGCCATTATAACCACCAATGAAAAAAGTTTTGATCACCTGTCCCGGAAAAAACACCATATTCCAGGAAAAATATGGACCCTGCCAAGGTATGAAGGCAAAGTCTTCAGCCCCGGTTCCAGCCATTTGTGGACCAATGGACTCCAATCTGTATATCATTATAGAATCGGACACAAAATTCCCCAGGAAAAAACCATTCTGTTTATTCCTCACAATGTTGCCATGAGCTATGAGTACAGAAGACTCCTGGAAGAAATAAAAGAATTTGCCAATGACATCCATCTGATGTTCTGTATCGGAAAGGATCAAATAAGAGGAACCCACAGCCATCAGGAGATCATCGAAACAATCAGCCATAAAACCATCAATTCCTTTTATTCCTATTCATTCCACGATCTTGTATCTCCATGGGAAATGATATTGGCAGATGCAGTCCTTGCCTGTGCAACCTGCTATTCAACACTGGTGGCAGAAGCGAATGGCATCCCCTGTATTGTAATGGACTCTGAAATATCACCTGCTGCCGATGGATATCTTACCATTGTCAATACGTACGATGACATGAGGACAAACCTGAAAAAAATTATGGCCACCCACAATAAACAGACCGATATTGTAAATATTTTAACTGACCTGGTGTCTGGTAAAATTAAAAAAATTACAAACGATTAGGATATATCACATGGATAAATTCTGGAAAAACAAAAAAGTCACAGCTTATATTGCACTGAAGCACCATACACGCTTCATCATTCCGATAATGGAAAACCTGGCCAGGCTGGGTGCAAAAATCCATTATGTCGTTGCCCAGGCAGAACGTTCCCAGGAAATCACGGCCATTGAAACCGGGCTCAATTATTACCATATTTTTGATTTTATTTCAGACTCTGATCATGAAGAAATTCATAAAAACTATCAGATCCTTAAAAATGGATTTGCCAGTTCTTTATTGAAAGACACTGCTTTTGGTCTTCAAGTGCCTACTGTAATGGATAAAACCCTTTATGCAACTGCACAGGAATACACAGGGTTTAAAAATTATTTTAAAAAAAACAGACCCAATCTATGCCTTGCCCTGCACGAGGTAAACCGCTGGGGAAAAATGTTTTCATTTCATGCAAAAAAAAACAATATTCCGTGCATTACACTTCAGGAAGGGTTATTGACGACAGCATCGGCAAAACTTAATTTTACCATGACAGGCCATGTTCAGTACAGTACACTAGGTCTGGTATGGGGCGAGGAATCAAAAAAACTGCTTGCCTCATTTGAAGCACCTGAGGCCAAAATCATCCCCGCGGGGAACACCCACCTCTCCAAGGAGATATTAAGGCTTCGAAATAACAGAATCAGAGAAAAAACACGAAAAAAATATACATGCGGAGATGCACTTGCTGTTCTTCTCATTTTCTCGGTATACCTGCCCGATCTGGATGAATTTCTTCCCTTGTTCAATCTTTCTGGAACCAACCCTGATATGAAGCTGTTCATTAAATTCCACCCCGCATCTACCAAGCTCCAAATCGAAAACTGGATGAAAAAATTTCCTGAAGATAAAAAAGACCTTATTCGCCTGATACACGGAGAAGAAAACACTTATGATCTCATGGCAATGAGCGATGTGTGTGTGCTTACTGAGGGGAGCACAACCGGTCTTGAAGCACTTTCTCTGAAAAAACCCGTGGTGATATTAAAGCTTGTGGGACCTGTCTATCATGAATCATCCCTAGCAGAACAAAAAGCAGCTGTCCCCATGACACCGGCAGAACTGACAGATGCAATCAACAACCATACTGATTTCTCAGCCATGATGGATCCCGAAGGTATTAACGCTTACATAAAATCAGAACTTCACAACCCTGAAAAGAGTATCGAAACCGTAACAGACATAATGAAGTCGGTCGTAAAAGCAAATGCTGCTGCCAAACTTACCGGATTGACGCCCAAAACGAGTTCAGAGACTGATTGGTCTATTGTGATACCTGTTCCTGACAACCCTGGCACATTTCTTCAACTTCTTGAAGCAGTATCAGCCCATTCTGAAGAAGAAAATTTCGAAGTCATCCTTATCAGGCCTAAAAACATTTCAGTTGAAATAAAAACGATATTAGAAAGCCTTGAAGGCGATGTGAAAATTCTTGAAACAGAAAACAAAAAAAATACAGCACAAATGATGAACCTTGCCGGGATGGATGCCAATGGCAGGTATTTTATTTTCCTGGATTATAACATATCGCCGGCACAGGGCTGGCTTAAGGCACTAAAACAGGGAATATCAAAATACGGAACACATAAAATATTTGGTGCTCGTGTCATCAACCGGTTCAATAACATCATCCATGCGGGAATGGTCGTGAATGCAAATAATGAGCCTGTATCTGCCTATGCTTACCTGGATGATAAATTCCCCCATGTCATGAAGGAACGATCCTTTCAGATGGTTAACCATTTTTTATGTATTGAACGGAAACAGTTTTTCTCTCTGGGCGGATTTAACCCTGAAGCAGGGAAATATCTGTTTATGGACCTGTGTTTAAGATCACAGGAAAACGATGCCGGCAAAAATTTGATCATGTACCTGCCTCAAATCAAGCTTACGCAATTGAGCTTCTCTGATCTGGCTTCTGATATTGAAAGTGCCATATTCTTTTTTTCAAGATGGCATGGCATGCTGTGGGAAAGTGAAGATCAGCTGTACAAAAAAGATGGCGTCTCCTCTATTCAACTCAGCGCTGCAAGGATGACAAGAGCAATGGAAACGGCAAACCAGCAGTAATCTTTTCATGATATAATTTTTTTTATCCACTCTTTTTTATTTAAATCGCCCATTAAAGTTTTACCTCTTGGATACCGATATCTTTTCTATGCAAAAATAATTTTAGAATGAAAGGAGGTAAAACTTAACCATTTTATTTTAAACGTGTCTACACGCTATAAAAGGCATTGACGCCTATTTCTTATTAATTCAAGGAGGAATTATTAATGGCACTTCGTATCAACACAAATGTGGCAGCTCTTAACGCCCACAGAAACATGATTAACACAGACAATAAGCTTTCATCATCCCTGGAACGTCTTTCGACAGGTCTGAGAATCAACAAGGCTGCAGATGACGCTTCCGGTATGGCGATTGCCGACTCTCTCAAGGCACAATACCTTGGTATCGGCCAGGCCATCCGAAATGCAAATGATGGAATCTCCATTGTCCAGACTGCTGATGGTGCCCTCCAGGAATCCATCAACATTATTAACACAATTAAGACCAAAGCCATCCAGGCTGCTTCTGATGGTCAGACATCTGTAACAAGAACAGCCATTCAGAATGACATTAACAAACTCATGGAAGAGCTTTCCGTCATTGCAAAGACAACTTCTTTCAATGGTCAGAAACTTCTTTCCGGTGTGTTTACCAACAAACAGATCCAGATTGGTGCGTTTGCAAATGAAACTGCAAATATTTCCATTGGATCCACAGAAGCAACAAAGATGGGCCATATCACCCAGGCAAATCTATCATTGGCCAGTGAAAGCGGTGGAGAGGTCCAGCTAACGGTTACAAGCTCCATCACAGGAGAGACGCTTACTTTGCATAAAATTGATATTCAGAGTAACAACTCAGCAACAAATGGAATGGGAGCCTTAGCTGACGAAGTTAACCGGTATGCTTCCTTAACCGGTATATCAGCAACAGCTGTCATTGAGCAGACATCCGGCAGTGCTATCAGTGCAGGGACAACAGGCTCTGATTTTGCGGTTAATGGCATTAACATCGGCGCTATAACCGTATTGGCAAATGATTCCAATGGTGCACTGGTCAGTGCGATCAACGGTAAAACAGCAGAACATGGTATTACGGCTGCTGTTAATGCTGACGGTACCTTGACCATGTCATCATCTGATGGACGGTCACTGCTTGTCAGCGGGTCCGTATCTGATGTTTTTGGATCAACTGCCAGCCAGATGTCAACACTTGGATATCTTGGACTTTCTCAGAAAGGTGTCAGCCAATTCCAGATCAATGGGATCGGGGCAGGGGCAGTTGGTAAGGAAATTACCATTGAAGGTGATGTAACCACTGTCAGTGATTCAATTGTTGCCTCAGGGTCTACCATTGCAGCCGGATCAAAGCTTTCAGGAGGCTCCATCATCGGCGGCGACATGCTTGTTGAGTCATCCATCGCATCCACCCAGCTGGCTTTTGAGTTGAAATCAGGATCCACGCTTTACGGCACAAGCCAAGTGGCTCAAGGGACTGTGCTTGGCGGTTCTGTCGTTGTCGGCGGGGATACCAACTCAAGTGCAGCCACTACATTGAACCAGGATATGCTTCTTACAGCAGGAAGTACGTTGAAAACATTCACCATTTTGGGTGCAGGTACTGTTGTGACCACTGCTTTTAGTTCATCAGCCGGTGGTTCTGTGGTCAATTATGCTGTCGGTGACACTCTCTCAGCGGCTGTTACGCTGTCAAGCGATCTGACAACCACTGCGGATATGACATTAAAATACAGCAGCACTGCAGCAGAAAACACCCAGATCGTTGCAGATTCCAGGCTTAATGAAGGCACACTCGTGGGAGCTGAATTTGTCATTGGTGTTACCTATGCTGAAACCGGTAATGCCGGCGCCACAGGTGTTGTCATAACCTCTGGTGTTGCAACTACCCAGGATCTGTTCGTGGGTACTGACATGGATGTATCAAACTCAAACGCCAGCATGATCATTAAAGCCGGCAGCCTGCTTGCCAGTGGTACTGAGCTTCAAATCACAACTTCCGACGGTGTGAATACATGGGCTGGACCAACCCTGATCCTGACGGGCGGACAAAGGTTAGAAGTGGGAGATACCTATGTATCCAGCGAAATAACCCTCAGCGGAGACCAGGTGATATCAGAAGATATAACAGGTTCTGTTCTTGACTCTTCTGCTGCGTTCAGCATGATCATTAAAGACGGTTCTATTCTCAAGGCCGGATTTACACATGATGATGCAGGTGCGACAGGTTCCGGACAGGCAGTTACTTTTACAACTGCAACGCTGGCGTCTGACATGACCCTGCTGGCTGGTTCAGAACTGGCCGGTGCCAGCAAGCTGCTTTCCGGCAGTGTATTGGGTGACGGCACCTATGTAATGGGTGGAGATCTCAATTCTGCGGCAACAGATGTTACCACTTATGCCAGAACAGAGCTTAATGCAGGTTCAATTCTCCAGGACGGCAGTATACTGAATGACGGTTCCACCATTGGTGGCGCTATTACAGTTGCTTCAGATGTAACCCTTGATTCAGATATGACATTATCTGCAGGGACATCACTTGCCAACGGCACCATGCTTGAGCAGGGAACCATGCTGACTCAGGATATGTCTTTATCCACTACATCTGGTACTGGCGGTACGATCTATGAACTGAGTGCTGGAGATGTTCTCAGTGAAGATCTCTACATCCATACCAGCGGCGGTACAACTTCTACTGTATTGTCTGAAGATTTGACACTGCTTGCAAACAGTGTGATCAATTCCAGTTCTGTTCTTGCGATTAATACTGTGAATGCTGGAACAGTTGGATTAAGCGATACCCAGTCGTATGTGCTTTCAGACTTAAGCGTACTGACGCAGGAAGGTGCCCAGCGCGCAATTGATATTGCTGACGCCGCCCTTGCAGATCTTGATGAAACCAGAAGTGGATTGGGTTCTGTACAGAATCAGTTTGTATCAACCATTTCAAACCTCTCTGTTACAAAAACCAATATACAGGCATCAGAATCTGCTATCCGGGATGTTGACTTTGCTGAAGAAGCGTCGATCTTCTCCAAACTGCAGCTTCTCTCTCAGACGGGATCATATGCATTAGCCCAGGCAAATGCAGCGTCCCAGAACATTCTGAGCTTACTTCAGTAACAGTCTGATATAACCTTTAAACCAAACCTGGGGAGCCTCTCCCCAGGTTTTTCTTTCCAGGAAAATATTTCCCTGTCTCTTTTCTTAAGGGAAAAAATCTCTCTTTTTTTATAGGCCTTTCAACTTAAAACTTTTATAAATTTTTTTTTAACTTGCTGTTATTGCTTAAGATTCATCTATTTCTCTTCAAATGGCATGCTATTTGCCCCTTACTTTTTCAGAAAATTGCAAAACTGAATAGTTTTACGAAGATGTTTGCCATAACCCTTTTTTATAAAAAGGATGATTAATTTCAGGGAGGAAGAACCATGACACTTAAAATAAACACCAACATTGCAGCGCTGAACGCTCACAGAAGCATGATCCATAACGACAGCATGCTGGGTGACTCAATTGAACGGCTATCAACCGGTCTTAGAATTAATAAAGCTGCTGATGATTCTTCAGGGATGGCAATTGCTGATTCATTAAAGGCCCAGGCACTGGGTATTGGCCAGGCAATCCGAAATGCCAATGATGGAATTTCAATGGTACAGACTGCTGATGGTGCACTTCAAGAAGCTATCAACATTATTAATACGGTAAAGACCAAGGCTATTCAGGCAGCATCTGACGGACAGACGACCGGTACCAGGCGCGCCATACAGAATGATATTGATAAGCTTTTAAAAGAGCTTGATGCGATTGCCAAAACAACCTCCTTTAACGGTCAGAAACTTTTATCCGGTGCATTTACAAACAAAAGTATCCAGATTGGTGCATTTGCAAATGAAACTGCCAGCATTTCCATTGGGTCTACTGAGGCCAATAAAGTCGGCCATATTTCCCAGGCTGATCTAACACTTGCCGGTGACAATGGCGGTGAGGTTCAGCTGACCATTACAAGCTCCATTACCGGCGAGCAGTTCACCTTGAATACAATCGATATCCAGTACAACAACAGAAGAGAAAACGGCATCGGGGGGCTGGCAGATGAAGTTAACCGCTACACCTCTATTACAGGGATCAGTGCACAGGCTGTTATCGAGACAACAACAACAACTGCGATAAGAGCCGGTGTCACTGGATCAGATTTTGCCATAAACGATGTGATCATCGGCGCCATACCTGTAGAAGCGAATGATTACAGCGGGTCACTTGTCAATGCCATTAATACAAAATCTGCTGAAACAGGTGTTGAGGCATTTCTTACCATTGACGGCAAATTAACCATGAAATCCATTGACGGACGAAGCATAAGAGTGACCGGTTCGGTGACAGACGTCATGGGCAGTACGTCTGGCCAGATGTCTACAATCGGATTTCTTAAATTAACCCAGAGCGGGGTAAGTCAATTCCAGATCAACGGAATCGGGGCAGGGGCAACCGGGGCTGATATATTGATTAACGGAGATATGGAAACAGTATCTGATTCAATTATTGCCTCTGGATCCACGATCCAGGAGGGATCCCGCTTTGCTGCCGGCACCATTATCGGTGGTGATATCCTGGTTGAATCCAGCATTGCAGCAACTCAGCTTAATTATGACCTGCTGGCAGGGTCAACATTGTATGCAACCACCGAAATAGCAAAAGGAACGGTTATAGGCGGAGCGGTTACGGTCGGAGGAGATATTATCCCCAGCAGCAGCACCGGTACGACTGCCCTTGAACAGGACATGCTCGTTACTGCCGGGTCAACACTTGAAATGTTCACAACCTTAGGACGGGATACGGTTGTAACCACACAATTTACCTCCACAGCATCAGGCGCTGTTGTCAATTATAATGTCGGGGATACCCTTACTTCTGCCGTCCTCCTGACAAGGGATGTTACCTTAAACTCAAACATGACCCTGAAATACAGTTCAACAGCTGCTGAAAACACAAAAATCAAGGCAGGATCCG
>CAYFKW010000020.1:47056-49397 GCA_964343845.1 uncultured Desulfobacula sp.
ACACAGATGGGTGCAGAATTTGAGATCGGTGTCACATACCTGGAAACCGGCGGCACAACAACAATTACCGTAAATACTGCCACCACAACAGATTTGTTTATCGGTGCAGACCTGGCCGTGTCCAATTCAGCAGCCTCCATGGTGCTTAAGGCCGGCAGTATGCTTACCAGCGGATCTGAACTTGACCTGACCACTTCCAGCGGCACCAACACATGGGCAGGCCCCACCCTTATTCTCAGCGGCGGCAGTACACTTGAAGTTGGAGACACGTTTACAACCGGTGAAATCACCCTCTCAGGAGATCAGGTGTTATCAGAAGATATCAGCGGTGCGCTGCTGAACTCTGAATCTGCGGCAACCATGCTCATAAAAGACGGTTCCATTCTTACTGCAGGATTTATCAATAACACGGCAACCGGTGCAGCTGCGAATGCTTCAGGACATGTCGCCACCCTGTCTACTGCTACAATGGCACAGGATATGACATTAAGGGCGGGCTCGGAACTTGTTGCAGGAAGTAAACTGCTGGCTGGATCAACACTTGGTAACAGCACTTATGTTATGGGGGGATCTTTAAATGCCACGGCTGAAGACGTGTCAACGTATCGAAGGACTGAACTGGAGAGCGGCTCTACAATCAGAAGCGGCAGCACCCTTGCTGAAGGCTCAACCATTGGTGGTGCCATCACAGTTAATGGAGACACTGTTCTGGATTCTGATATGAGTGTTACAGCAGGTACCATACTTGCGGCTGATACCATTCTTAAAGCCGGGACCGTCATGTCCCAGGATATGACCCTCAACAGTGTTGCCGGTGGTGGTGCGACTACGGAAATCTCTGTAGCAGCAGGAAGTGTCCTGACAACAGACCTTTATGTGGATGCCAATACCACGTTGTCTGAAGACATGATGATCGCTGAAGGGAGTACCATTAGAAGCGGGTCAATCCTTGCCGTGAATACTGCCAACGCAGGTACGGTCGGCTTAAGTGAGACTGAAACCTACAGACTGAGTGATTTAAGTGTTCTTGATGCAGAAAGTGCACAGCGGGCCATAAGCATTGCTGATTCTGCGCTTAAAGGGGTAGATGAAACCAGGAGTACACTGGGATCTGTTCAAAATCAGCTCGCATCTACAATTTCAAACCTGTCAGTGACGAAGACAAATATTCAGGCATCTGAATCTACGATCCGGGACGTTGATTTTGCAGAAGAATCCATGATTTTTTCCAAGATGCAGCTTCTGGCTCAGACAAGCTCTTATGCACTTGCCCAGGCAAATGCTTCGGCTCAGAATGTTATGAACCTGCTGCAATAACTATTTGAATACACCATGTTTTTTATACAGCGCCCCTGGAAATATTCCAAGGGGCGCTTATTGGTTATTGGCCTTAAGTTTTTTTAAACGCCTGTCGATAGAACTATTATCTTCTGGTTTATAAATGGAGAAAGGGAATGGCAACAGGAACAATCACATCTCTTGGTATTGGCTCAAGCCTTGATCTGCAGGGAATTCTGGACAGTTTAAGGAGTGCAGATGAAACATCAATAAATATCAAGAAAGAAGACAAAACAAATCTTGAAGCAACCAAGAATGAGTTTAATACGATTAATGCAAAATTTCTATCAATGAAATCCAGTGCACTGGCTCTTTCATTAAGCTCTAATTTTATTGACAGGTCAATTTCAGTTTCGTCATCAACTGTCCTGAGTGCAACCGTTGCCGACGGAACTGATGCCGGTGCATATTCTGCAACTGTAAATCGGCTTACCACCAGCAGTTCTTTTAAATCTGCCGGAAAATCAGCTTCCACTAACTCTGTTCATGTCCCTACCGTCCAGAAATCAGCCAATGGATTTGCAGACACGAATGCGGCCGTGGTACTGGCTGAAGATGAAGTGATGACCATGACCTACGGATATGGCAGCAATAGGAGAGTTATCAGCATCACAGGGGGTGCCGGCGGCTCTACACTCGATCAAATTGTAAGCCTTATCGCGGCTGATTCAGAAAATGCCAATGGTGCCAGTACGTATTTAACCGCAAGTACCTATCAGGATGCAGAGACAAGCCAATGGCATTTACAGATTGCACCAACGTCCGGCGGGACAGGTGAAGATAACAGGGTGATGGTTACCTTTCCACCTGCAGCCACTGGATTTTCTGCAGATGCGGCAACGTTTGCCTACACAATGGGTGACTCCGATGTGATTTCGCTTTCAGTCACTGCAGATACCAGTCTGGATGATCTTGTTACCCAGATTAATGACGACACAAACAACCCAGGTGTTACAGCCTCTGTTATCAATACCGGCTCCGGCGACACACCATATCAACTTCT
>CAYFKW010000020.1:49407-53954 GCA_964343845.1 uncultured Desulfobacula sp.
ACGGCTGACAGTGCAGGCGAGTCCTCCAGGATTGTCATAACAACCCAGTTGACAGACCTTGCCATGACAGAAATAAATGGGGCTGACTACACAATGGAAAGTGATGCGACGCTTTCTTTTTCCAGCCCGCTGGTCATTCGTGCTATTGATAACAATACAGATATCATTTTCCAGGAAGACAACGGCAGCGGATACACATCAGATATCACAGCCACTATAGCAGACGGTGTGTACCAGAATGGTGCAGATCTGGCTACCGCTGTTGAAACGGCCCTTGAAACAGCCTCTGCGTCAAACGGAAGCAGCAGGGATTATGTGGTTTCTTTCAATTCAAATACAAACAAACTTGAAATTCAGGAAGCCGGTACCCTTTCAAATTTGAAATTCAGATGGGATCAGGCAGGATCCACAGCGCGTGATATACTGGGATTTACCGACAACCAGGAAACGATTATCACACCATCGAGTTCTTCTTTGAATGCATCGATCACTGTTGATGGAATTGAGTATCAACGCGCACAAAATACCGGTATTACAGATGTAATTTCAGGTGCTACGCTTTCTCTCATAGGTACAGGGACTGCAACCATCAATGTAACAGAAGACACATCTGCAGTTAAAGAACATATCACAACCATTGTTTCCACATTTAACGATATTATTTCAGAAATTGATGCCAATGATGATTATGATGAAGAAACTGACGTCTGGGGGCCTTTGGCAAAGACACCATCTATCAGGAGTGCAAAAGATATACTTCTCACGCTTCTGGGGGCCGAGGTTTCGGCAAACACAAATATTACAACCTATTTTGACCTCGGATTCGAAATCAATAAAGATGGCAGTGTCAGTCTTGACGAGTCTGTGCTAGACAGCAAGATCACATCCAATTATGCGGACATTAAAACTTTTTTTATCGGCACGACTGCCGGAACCGGTGTCACCGGCATGGGAGATTTGCTGAATGACCAGATCAAGGAGTACACCAAATCAAGTGGATTGATTGATTCTGAGACAGATGCCATTGACGATAGGATTACACGGTTGGAAGAACAAATTGAGACTGAAACCGAACGGCTGGACAAACGATATGAAACAATGGCTCAGCAATTTGTCCAGCTGGACTCATTTATGAGGCAGATGGAATCACAGCAGAATTATGTCAACCAGATTTTCAGTGCAACAGAGAAAAAAGAATAACAGATAATTATTTTGGATAAAGGAATTAAATTTTATGGTTCACGGCAACGCACTTAATTCATATCACAAGGCGCAGGTTTATGATGAAATGGATCCTAAAAAGCTAATTCTAATGCTTTATGAAGGGGCAATTAAAAGAATTGTGCTTGCCAAAGAGGGTGTTAAAAAAGGGGATCCTAAACTAAGAGGGGAGAACCTTGGAAAAGCGATTGCCATTATTTCAGAACTGAATGCATGCCTTGATGATAATATCCAGACTGACGAAATAAATTTTCTTAGAGGATTGTACGCTGCGATGCTGGCTGAATTGCCAAAAGTGACTGTTAATAACGATATTGAAATCCTTGACCGAGCCAATAAATATTTAACAGAACTAAAAAAAATATGGATAACCACTGTATTAAATAATAAAATTGAGGACAACCCGTCAGATACTGAAGGGACCAACAAGCTTAACGGCGATAATTTAACTTCCTATACTGGGAACACAAGGACGCACCAGAGCGGGTCAATTGCAATTTAGACCATGAGGGGACAAATGACCGTTAAAGAACTAATTTCAAACCTGGAAAACAGCTTTCATCAATATGAAACAGTTCAAATTCGTCATCTTGATAATTTTAAAAACGATGATCAGCCCGATCTTGGATTGATGACAAAAGAAAGAGCGGACGCCTTTAAAATATTGAAATCAGCTATAGAGAATTTTACGAATACCGCAGGTACACAATATGGGGAGAAAAGCATATCTGATCTTAATAAATATGAAGACAGGCTTTCCCTGATGATGGAGCTTGACGACAAGATTGCAATTGAGATAAAAAAGTATAGAGAGAATTTAAAAAGCAACCTCGATCGTGTAAAAAAAGGTAAAGTTGCGATGACCGGCTACAGAAATGCCGGATCCAACTCCCAGAATCCACGCGTTCTGAGTATGAATAGGTAAAAACTGTTACAAGGAGGTAATAGCAATGAACGTTATGACAAATGCGCAAGCAAACATGGATGTGACTGGTGTAAGCCAGACACCTGTTGCAGGAAAAATTTCAGGTGTGCCAAAAGCAGAGTCTGAACGGCTGAATCTTTCCAAAGAACTGAAACCATCTGAAATTTCAAGAGAAGATGTTGAAGGAATGGTTGAAGCCTTAAAAGAACTGACAGAAACACTTCAAACCAAATTAAACTTCAGCGTTGATGCCGGCACCAACAGTATTGTCGTCAAAGTAATAGACAAAGACACAGACAAGGTAATTAAGCAGATACCGCCTGAATCCATGCTGGAACTTCAGGAAAAGATGCAGGATTTGACCGGTTTTCTTCTAAGTGACAATATTTAACGTAGCTTGTGTAGAATAATAATTTGTAAGCGTAAGTTCGTTTTTTTATTTTAATAGCTGTTGTTGATGGGAATAAGAGCTGTTCTGCAGAATAAGCTGCAGGCCAACTTTTTTATTGTTGTTGATGACCAACGGCGCCAATAGATTGGCTGTCATCTTTTCCGGATTTCCGTTGGGTATGGTTACAATAACAAAACATGAAATCTCTTCGTTTTCCAAATCCCATGGAACGACTGTCTCAAGGTCTTTTCTTTCAATGGTATATTCCGGGAAAATTTTAATCGGATCCAAAACCACAAAGGACAGATTCGGATCATCCAGGCATTGGAAAACTAAAAATGGGATCGTTTCTTCTTTTTGTATAAGTGCATATCGTTTTTGATCTCTGAAACCGGGGATTCCAAATGGCATATCAATAATTTTATTTTCATCGATTTCTATTTCCCCAAATTGTTTTGTATTGATTTTCATTCCTTCTTTTCTGGCTCCTTACTTCCAAACAATTTTGCTGCTTTTGCTATATCTGACTTCTCACCCTTTGATGAAAGGATATTTTCCTTTTGAATGGATTCAAAAACTTCCTGCCTTAATACCGGTATTTCTTTTGGCGCGTCAATCCCTATTCTGATACTGTTTTTACCTGTTTCGACAACCTTGATAACAATGTCATCACCAATAACGATACTCTCACCGATCTTCCTCGTTAAAATAAGCATAATATTTTATAAAAAATCAACCAGACTTAAATTTATAATTTTGGATGTTGAATTCAAAGATGCCTCATACGCTGTCTGGATTGATTTAAGATCCATTATTGATTCTACTATATCTGCGTCTTCAATTGAAGACTTTCTTTCCGTAATCGTCAGTTTGCTTTCGGCACTCACCTGTTTTCGAACCTCAAGCCGGTTATATTTTATACCGGCATCTGAAATCGTTGATGTAATACTATTATAATGCGTGTCAAGTCTGGTCATTGATCTGCTGATACCATCTACATCGTCATTTGAAAGATATTCCTTTAGCTGAAATAACGTCTCAAAAAGCCCCCAGGTCACTTCATCACTTCTGGCTGGTGTTGCAAACGTATCTGTTTTATCAAATCCCAGCGTTGTTGCTGCATTTTCTGCAACGTTGGTTCCAGTTCCCCAAAGAAGGTGCAGGTCATCCAGCAACAGTCCTGAATCACCATCTTCTTTGATGGTAAACTTATGGCTTATATAGCTGTATGTCACTTCATAGTCAACCCTGTTCCCTTTTTGTTCAGAGACATCTTCCATGGCATCTTCAATTGCCCTTGCCAAAGTGTCCGGGTTTGTATAGTTTCCTGCCGGGATCTGTGCAGTAAGTTCAGATGTATCATCTTTACTGCTTCCCGGAAGGATCTCTTTAAAATTGATGTAATCATTGGTTCCGGTTGTAATCGTAAAAAGTGTCACTGCATTGTCGCTGGTATAGGTCGTCGCAAGCGTGTCATCTGCCACATTAAAACCAAGCTCTGCAGCTGCCGACATTGCACTGTTTGTTCCTGATGCCCATAGAAGCTCCAGCCCCGCGGCAGCCAGGGCATTTCCATCTTCTGTTATCGTGAACAACTGGGTCTGGCGGCTGTAGGTCACATCATAGTTTATGTTATTTACAGATGCACTTTGCATTGCTGTTTCAATGGCAGCTGCAAGCTCATCCATATCATAATAATCCCCTTTAGGAATTGCTGCTGTGAGCTGAGCAGAAAACCCTCCGCCGGTATCTTCCCTGAAATCTATGACATTATTGGTAACGTCAAAGGTTTTTAATGTTACTTCTGAGTTGCTCACAGGCGGCGTATAGGAAACATCTCCTCTTGCAAACCCCAGATCCGGGCCAATACTGTGATCATCAGATTTGGTAAAAATGTCAAACTCAATATATCCGCCGTTATTTGCCGGTGATTCAATAGAAATATTGATATCTGATATTCCGTTCTGATCCAGGTCCAGTTCAAGGTATTGATCGCTCCCGGGAATTTCC
>CAYFKW010000020.1:53964-56040 GCA_964343845.1 uncultured Desulfobacula sp.
GACCGTATCCAGGATCATTCAGCACGTTCCACATACCATTGCCGCCCCACGTTAACCTGAGTGCTGCAGTGCCTGAAGGGTCAGGTGTTTCATGAATGAGAGCACTGTCATTCACTACATTGATATTCACACCCTCTTTTATAATGCCGCTTGTATTAATGCCGCCAATTCTGGGGGATTCACCAGATTCCCATAAAAGGTCAAATCCCATATACCCGTCAAATCTGCCGTCATTGATTATCGTAAATTTTTTTTCAGATGAATCATACGTCACTTCATAATTAATATCATAACCATTTGATTTAGAAACCGAATTCATTGTATTTCTAACAACAACAGCCAACTTTTCAGGGGTATATGTTCCATCTGGGATTGTACCTTCCAGCACGATTTTAGAATTTTCACCCATTCCAGGGTCTTCCCTGAAAAAAATTTTATTATTTGTTCCATCAACGGTTATCTCGTCTTCGGTTACCACGCCTTTGCCGTTTCGCCCGACTTCGAGTGTCGTTGTCTGGGCGGTCTTAACTGAGAACGGGGTAGCGTCTCCATTGTAAACCACTTTTGTCGGGTTGGTACTGCTGTCATATGTAAAGGTTCGAACATCTGTTTTGGTACCAGAAAAAATATAATTCCCATTCACTTGTGTATTGCCAAGAGAAACTATCTGGTCAATAATTCCCTCCACTGTTTCTACTGCATCTTTTCTTTCTGAAGCGCTGACAGAAGCATTCACCATTTGAGTCGCTAACAGTTTCGCATCTATAATCTGATCTGATATTGATCTCAGGGCGGTTTCAGTCCCCATCAGCCAGGTTCGGCCCATTTCAACATTTTTTTCAATCTGGGTAAGGTTCTTGATGGACAGTCTTAAATCCAGCACCTGAGACAGCCCGATGGGGTCGTCAGACACTTCATTAATTCGTTTTTGCGTACTGACAATCTCATTTGCATCCCTCAAATTATTTGTAAGTGTATTGAGTTGAAATTGCGACGTATCATAAAGGGATATATTTGGAACCCTCATGGCTTAGCTCCTTTTTATCTTACAGATATCAATGTTGTCAGCATTTCATCTGCGACTGTTAACAGTTTAGAGGCCGCAGAAAAGGCGTGCTGATATTTCATGAGCTTAATCATTTCTTCATCCAGTGACACGGCTGAAACCGCATCCCGCTGTTCTGTCATCTGATTTACCATAATATCTGCAAATTCTCTGGATGTTTTTATGCTCCTGGCCTTTACACCTATTGTTCCTATCATGGTGTTATAATAATCATCCAGGGTTGAATCCACGATACTGGATTGTGCTTCAGCCCCTCTCGTAAACTCCCAATGCTTCATCGTCCGGCTCTCATGCTGAAGGTCCGCCATTGAAAGGGCATTGCGATTATCACCCTGTGTGATCTCTCCTGTAACACTATTAATCAAACCACCTGCAATATATTTTGTATCGCTGATTTTTTCATTTATTTCCATGTCCTGGGCGTCTTCCCCCTTGAAAATTGTATTAATACCAGCGGCAGCCAGAAGGCCTGAAGAACCGTTGCTGGAATCATCCCCAAAGGCAAACCAGACATCATTTGCATCGTGTTTCAGCATGTCGAACCTGACATATCCGTCACCAGTTACTTTTTTAGCAAACTTAATTTCTATATCACCAACGCCATCACCATTTAAATCTACTTTAAATCCATTATCATCTCCACCAGCGGGCAATATCCGGGCAGTGCCGCCGGTGGCGTCATTCAGCATACCCCAGTTGCCGGACGTTCTAACGAACTGGAAGTCAAGTGCTTTAAAATCTAACGCTGTCCAGTCCAGTACAGTGATTGTGGTATTTTCCCGACTGAAACCATTCATGCCTGAATACTCAATATTTTCAATATTGTAAAAATTGTCCGAGCCTTCAAATTTCAGTTCCCGGGCTGTTGTTATGGTTGCATTCATTCCCCCGGCTTTTTTGTTGAATTGATCTTTAAAGGAATCAAGGGTCCAGTGCCAGTCTGACATCAGTTCCCCTGTCGCGTTTCCTGCTGTATTGCTTGATTGGGGCAGACCGGACGCATCGGTGGT
>CAYFKW010000020.1:56050-78624 GCA_964343845.1 uncultured Desulfobacula sp.
AACGTCATACCTCCTTTGATTACCCGAGGTTCGAAACGGAATAAGGAAATCACTGAACTCTTTCTCCCAAAATCGGATTGTCGATTTTGGAATTCCGGATTCATCGGTTGTTACCGTAAACACATCTCCGGCAAACAAAGTACCATCGTAAAAATTAAAAATCATACCATCAACTTCGACTTCAACAGGAGAATTAGGGGTATATGGCGGTGTATGCCCCTGTATTTCGAACGTACCTGAAGATACAGATGAATACCACTCTATGGTGAGGTTACTGACGCCTGCTGCAGGCTCATGGCCGATTTTGCCGCCTGCTGTGACCTTAAAATGATAAATATCATTAATACTTTTTGCCTGCCGGTAGATTCTTAGGTCCATTGGGTCCGGCACGCCGCCTGTATCTGTATTGACAGTCAGCGTGTTGCCTGCCACCAGTGCACCTTTTGAAATATCAAATGAAACCGTTTGGGACCCGCTTTCTGTTATGCTGTAGGTTCCAATATCTTCAATCGTCAGAAGCCCTGAACTTCCTGTTTTATCACCATTTCTGTCAAACCGTTCCCAATGAATAACAGCTTCATCCGCATACAGGGATGAAGTCGAAAAATCCCGATAGGTATTTCCTGACTCCAGAAGATCATTCTCAGGGTCATTCATTGCCGTTCCAGTACCCGTTGAAACGGAAAGAGCAGCGTCATCTCCAACACTGTCTGAAAAATTAGTAATGCTGATGGGGTCTTCCAGGGAAGCGCTTTTTAATATGGATACCGATTTGCCGTTTCTTATAAATGTGTAATTAGCGCTTGCGATGTCTGCATTCAGTTCATTGTAAAGCTGCTGGGCCAATTCTATCTCAGTTGTACCTGTACTGCTTGATACGGCAAAACTTACTGCCAATCCATCTACATCAAAAGAAATGGTATCCCCATTATCAAAATTCGTAAAACCGTCTTCACCACCCAGCGTAATAATTGAACTGGCAAGTGTTGCACTTCCGGCAGTACCAAACAGCCCTGTCGATGCCATGGTATCTGACTGGATGGTCATACCGGAATCCAGCATTGCTGTTACAGTTCCAACTATTGCAGCAGATGTCGTAGCGCCGGCACCGGTAAACGTCCCTTCCGTCACAACTGCTGTTGTCCCGGCCACTGCTGTTGTGACCGTTGACGGCATACCAAATGTGACGGAATCCCCGCTGGTTGTCAGTGAGTTATAGGTTTCTATGTCACTTGCAAGAGCATTGAATTCAAGGCTTGTATTCCCTGCAGCAGAGGAAGATCCAGAAAGCGCTGTTAAATTAATGGTTGCATCATCACCCGTATCATTACCTGCTTCCCTTAAAGTGACATTTGAACCATCTGTACTGCGGATATATATTGAATCTGCGGCAGTTCCCCACTCTACAGTAAAGGGTTTGCCTGTAAGCGCTGTCGACAGTGTATTGTAAAAGACAGTTGAGACCTCTGTCTGATCTGTTACATCTGTTACACTGGTCAAGTCGACGGATACAGTGGTACTTGTTGTTGGAATGCCGTCTGAAGTAATTCTAAACGTGACAATATCTGTATTATTAAAATTTGAAAACGTATCCAGCTGGATCCCTGCATTATCCTGGATCTCAAAATCCTGAACACCCAAAGTAGCCCCTTTATCGCTTGAAAACTTGAATCCATCTGCATAAAGGTCATGATCTAAATTGATATCATTGATTGCATTTACAGATTCTACAAGAGAATCCTCAAACTGTACCGCTAATGTCCCGACAGAAGAATCAACTATAAAGCTTTTTGCATATACATATCCATCCACATATAGTGAATATTTCACTTCATCTCCATCCTGAGCATTGGATATGCCTGATATATCAAATTCAGCTTCTGTTTTTGACGCACTTGCCGTAATCCCATCTACCGAATTTAAAGCATCAGCGATGGACGCAGCCGACCTGATAGCATCACCGCCCGAATCCTGGATCATTATTTTGTGCGTGCCCGTCGCACTGCCGTAAACAGTCAGTGTCTGCTCTGCCAATATGTTATTCAGTGCAGTTGTTGCTCCGCCTGCACTTCCGCCCCAGACCTCTGCAAGCCTGTCACCATTAGTCTGTGTTACAATTTTATCTCCGATATCAGCGCCTTCCAAAACAGTCAGTTTATATTGTGCCTGATTTGCACCTGGCGCCATTCCTGTCCAGTTTGTTAAAGAGGCCTGGGAAACTCCCATATCAATCAGGATTTTCCGATATTCTGTTGTGATTGAAGTGTGATCTTCCGTCCACATGGTGAAGTCTTTTGTATAATCGATTTTATCTCCAAAATCAAAACTTGAGAGCCATCCGCTCTCATCTACACTATAGTTCCCGGTTAATGGCGCGTTGAAATATTCAAGCCCTACGCCCTGGGTGTTCTGGTAATTCATTGCCCATATCATTTCCCGCGACAATTCATCAATCTGGGACCTGTATTTCGGCAGCACTTCATCTCTCATTTCAAGCCAGCCACCAAGCTTGCCTGCGCTTATGTCATCGGTGATATCAAAGGAAGATCCAAACGATCCCTGCCACATCACCTGCTTTTGACTCATAGAAAGATTATAACTGTCCACGCCATTGACCAATGTTGATCCGTTTGCGCCATTAATTATGATGGAGCCATTACCCTGGGTAATCACATCAATATTGATCAGATCACCCATTTGATCCACAAGGCTGTTTCTCTGATCTCTCAGGTCATTTGCTGTTCTGCTTGCTTCAATGCCTAGAATCTCACGATTTAAATCTGCGATTTGCTCAGCCAGAGAATTAATGCTTGTCAAGGTAGAACTGATCTCTGACGTAATATCCAAAGACACCTGGTCAAGGTCATTTGCCAAAGAATTAAACTGTTCTGCTAATTTAATTCCTTTTTCATAAATCTGTACTCTTTCTGATACGCCCAGAGGGTTATCACTCAAATCATGCCAGGCATTCCAGTAATCACTGATAATACTGTTCATACTGGCCTCAGAATTTTCATCAAAAAAACCTTCTAAAACGTTCATATAGGCTTCTGCTTCTTCAAACTTAGCCTGAGTAGACCGCTCATCAGTCAACCTGTTCTCAAGCAGCGTATCAACAGTCTGCTCTATTTGGGCAACATTTACCCCAGTACCAAAAAGGAAGCCTGCATAGGGTGCGGGTTTATTACTGACATGATCAGCATTCTGTCTTGAGAAATCAGGGTTATTGACATTGGCTATATTGTGACCAGTAACGTTCAGTCCATATTGCTGGGCTGCGATAGCTGTCTTTGCGATATTTAACGTAGAGGTTATCCCTGTCATTTTTTACACCTCTGCATGGATCAGACAATTCGGGGCTTTTGAGTCCGGCATGCTGCCGGCGCTGCTGTATTGAGACCGGTGAGAGTTATCAACAAACACAGACATGACATCATCGATTACAGAAAGATACTCTCCAACATATTTTTTATTCTCAAGCGCAACCTGGGTCAGCTCATCTTTCTGCTCGTCAATGGATAGTTTTATTTTCCTGAACACAGCCTTTACTGATGTTGGAACTGGAATGGTCCTGATAAGATACGACACTGAAAAAGAACGGACATCCATATCATTGACGCCATACCTTTCTTCAAGTGTGAATAAAATTCTCTCTCTGACAGCATGGATGTCCTCTGTAATTTTTTTCTTCTGTTCTGCACTCTTCCACAAGGAGTCGACATCGATGTTAACAATAAAATTGCGTTCTTCTTTTAAAAGCGCATTAAGCTGTTTATATAATGCAAGTTTCTCGTTCAGCATATTTTCAATATCAGAGGTAAAATTTTCCATATTGTGTCCTCCTTTGGGTGGCATATCTTTTCAGAAGATATGCTTTAAATCCAATAGATTGGATAATTTTCTAGGGAATTATTTTCCCCTTTCCGGCTGTTTTGGCCTCTGAATACTAAAAATAGCAACAACTATGCCATCTTCTAACAAATAGATACACTATGGCGGGATTAAAATTTATGATGTGACTGGCTGGATCAGGTGGATTTTTTCAGCTGATTATACAAAAATTCTTTAATACCAATAGAACTGTTGCTTTCTGACATCATGTCTGCCAGACTTTGATCATACATCGACTTATAAATATTCATCTGATTCGATTCCTCAAAAAGGCTGTCCCCGGGCAGAGATGCACGCATTGATTTTAGCATTTGATTTAGAAAGATTGATTCAAACCCGGCACATGCTTTTTTCAACTCAGCTTCTTTTTCTAAATCTTTTACAACACCTGACGTTTGTCTGGCAGTCTTTCCTAATTTTACTCTTGCAAGATTCTGGTTAATTAAATCAATATCTATCGGTTCCATTTTTTTATTTCCCTAAAGAATATCCAGCTCAGCCTGTAATGCGCCAGCCGCTTTAATACTCTGCAGAATACTGATCAGATCCTGGGGCTTTACTCCCAGAGAATTTAACCCTCTGACAAGCTCGCCAATGGTCGATGTGCCCGGCAGATTCATAACGCTCTCTTTATTTTCATCTGCTGGAGTATCATTAATCGTAACCGAAAGATCACCATGAGCAATGGCAACGCTTGAGATCGTTACATCACTTCCAATCACTACAGTTCCTGTTTTTTCATTGATCACGACTTTCGCAACCGTATCAGGAATAACGGTCAGCCGCTCAATATCGGCAATGAATTCAGCCACATTCTTTTTCCACATATTATCAGGGACCCTTAAACTGATAGCGCTTGCATCAATCGTTTTAGCAACCCCCTGCCCTATGGACTCATTAATGGTATCTCTCATTCTTTTTGCAGTGGTAAAATCAGGCTGAAACAAAGAAAGGATTAAGTTCCTTTTCCCGTTTAATTTAAAAGGTATTTCTTTTTCAACAGATGCCCCATTGACGATCCGGGCCACTTGGAGATGACTGTCCCTGTCTCCTGCATTGCTTGCCATCGCAAGTGTAACCGGACCGTGTGCCAACGCATATATCTGCCCATTGACACCCTTTAAGGCAGTCATCAATAATGTACCGCCTTTCAGGCTCTTTGCATCTCCCAGAGACGATACAATCACGTCAATTTTATCCCCTATTCTTGCAAAAGGCGGTATATTTGCGGTTACCATGACAGCTGCCACATTTTTTACCTTCAACTGTGACTTGTTGACAAAAATATTCATTTTTTCCATCATGTTGGCAAGTGCCTGCTTTGTAAATGTGACCCCGTCCTTATCTCCTGTGCCGTTTAAGCCGATAACAAGCCCGTATCCTGCAAGCTGATTAGACCGGATTCCTTTAATGGCCGCCAAATCTTTAATCCTTGCCGCCTGGCATGTAAAAATTCCACTCCCCGAAAAAAAGATAAAAATCAAACCCAACATAATGACTGCTTTTCTTAACAGCATTTTTTTTCCTTTTACCATGGCCATATATTATCCAGAATACGGGTTCCCCATCCTGGTTTCTGCTTATCAGCCAGTGCCCCTTTTCCATAATATTCAATCCGTGAATCTGCAAGATAGGTAGATTTCACCCGGTTGCTGGCTGAGATATCCTGTGGCCTGATGATTCCGGAAACTGTAATATATTGAACCTCATTATTAACTTTCATTGCTCTTCTGCCAAAAATGCTCAAATTTCCGTTTGGCAGTACTTCTGTAATTCTTGCAGCAATAGAAGCGGTTATCTGGCCTGAACGATCTGTATCAGCCTCCCCTTCCATCGTATTGGTAGAGTCTGTCTGCAACAGTTTTGTCGCATTAGCCGGGTATCCAAAAATTTCCCTGTGCCCAAACAGATTTATCTGAGGCAGCCCCATATCAAATGTTGTTTTCCTTGACGTTTCGGTATTGACATCCATTTTTGATGTTGAGTTTTCAACGATATCTACAATAACAGTGTCCCCTACATGGGCGGCTTTTGAATCCTCGTACATCGAACTGCTGCTGCTGACCCATAAAGATCCTTCATTGGACCGGGGGGGGGCATATTCAGGTAAAAGCGCTGGTCGAGTCGTTGCACCCTCAGGAGCAACAAGTCCTGCGTCATTCTTTTTTGCATTAAAAACACATCCTGAAAGAACAATCAGGCAGAGGGCTAAAGTGAATAATTTCAACACCTTGTCTGTATACGCCTTGTCCATATTAATATACAACCTCCACTTTTGATTTCTCTTTTACTATCCCACGGACCAATTTCCCTGATTGAAGGTTCTCGACTTTTATCAATTTATTTATAAACCCATCTTCCCTGGATATCCCGGATGTAAGTATCAACAGGTTCTCGTTTTTTGCAACAAGCGTAATAATGTCTCCTTTTTTAATGACTGGGGGTTCTTCCAGCTGACTCAATTTCAGATACTCGCCTTTTTTCAGATTGGTTTTTAAAATTTTCCCCTCAGCATCTTTAAACGACTTGATATAACTGCTTTTCAAATTAAAAATATTCCTTTTTTCCAGATAGAGGTCATCCCTGGTAATCATTTCACCTTTTTTAATGGTCTCTGCAGAATGAAACACATTTTCATATAGTTCTATTGTACCTGAAACATTGATTCTGTCTTCCTTTTTCCCATCGATGACGACATCAACAAAGAATGAAAATTTACCACTTTTATCAAACAGATTCTTTGATTCCAGGACATACTCAATGTTGCCGTCAGGATATACTTCAAGACCCCTGATTTCAAATGATCCTATTTGATAGTCTTTACCCGATAGTTGAGCTGAAAGCCTTTTCTCAACAGACTGCCTTATATCCTTTTCCGAAACCTTCTGGGACAGCCGCTTTACGTAAATCCTGTTCAGAGATACGACAAGGATATTTTCTGGCAGGTATCGATGATTCTGAACAGCGGAAATAATTTTTTTCTTATCTATGGATTTTATTTTGCCTGGCTTTGGAGAAGCACAGATTGAAATCTGTTCAAGCGCCTCTTTCAGGAACCCTCTGGCATGTATGTCTGAAATATCCCCTAAATAAACTTGAGATTGCTTAACCTGGCTGGTTTCTTTAACCACGATTTTTATCGCATCATTGGCCAATTGAGTATCTTCTGCAAACAGAATATTCAACCCGCCATACAGAATAATTGTTAACCCTAAAATGATTAATGCAATGATATTTTTATTTGATTTATGGTGTAACATCTTTATTCGCCGCTACCTCTTCAATCCATTGGCTGTACTGAGCATTGAATCCGCCGTCTGAATCGATTTTGAATTGGCTTCATATGTCCGCTGCCCTGATATCAATGCAACCATCTCCTCAACCACACTGACATTAGACCCTTCGAGAAAATTATTCACCGTGGTTCCGGCGCCCTCTTCACCCGGTGTTCTTTCTACTGCATCACCTGACCCTTCAGTTGTTCTAAAAAGGTTGTTCCCTACAGCAAAGAGCCCGGATGGATTAGGAAACGTGCTGATTAATACATTTTCTGTTGCCAATATTTCTTCGTCTGCACCAAACGCAGTTAACGTCCCATCATCCTGCAGGGTGACAGTAATTGTTTCCGGCGGTAATGATATTTCAGGCTGTAACCTGTCTCCTATAGGCGTGGTCAAAAAACCTTCACTGTCCAATGTAAAATTGCCAGCTCTTGTGTATAATTCTTCATCCCCATGGATTACCCTGAAAAACCCCTGTCCCTGAATTGCAAAATCCAATTGATTATCTGTTTGTATAAAATCCCCCTGGGTAAACAGTTTCTGAACACTGGTTGGTTTTACGCCAAAACCGATCTGGATCCCTGTAGGGACCTGGCCGCCTCCAGGCGTTGTTTGACCTGCCACCTGCATGGTTCGATACATGAGATCTTCAAAATTTGCCCTTGATTTCTTGAAACCTGTTGTTGATGCATTGGCCAGGTTGTTTGCCACAACATCTGTTCCCATTTGCTGCGCATGCATGCCTGTTGCACCAGACCAGAGCGATCTTATCATATCTTATCTCCTATGATTTTATCTAATTTTCCCTACATCATTAATTGCTTTTGAATCAATTTCGTCAAATGTCATCATGGATTTTGTAAATGTATCAAACATCCGATGGTAATCAATCATCCGCGCCATCTCCTCAACAACAATTGTATTTGACTTCTCAAGCGCCCGTTGTTGAACATTTAATTTTTCCGGCTGAATTTCATTTGCGGTTTCACCATTATAAAATAATAGATTCTGCCCGTCTTTTTCCAGTTTCTTTAAATCTGAAAAGGTAACAATATCTAAGGTATCTACAATTTCACCATCGATAAAAATTTCGCCGATTTCACTTATGGATAAATTTTCTTCTATATTATCAACATTGATTGCAATCGCCCCGCCCTGGCCCATAACCGGGTTTCCATTCTGGTCAACCAGGTTGCTGTTGACATCCAGCGTGAAATTCCCGTTACGAGTATATTTTATACCTTCTGGGGTTTCGATTTTAAAAAAACCATCTCCTGATAAAGCAAAATCCAAAGGGTTTCCAGTCGTTATAATGTTTCCCTGGGTATAATCTTTATTCATCTGGGCCTTATATTTATCATCAAAGCTGATGGAATCTTTTTTAAACCCATTTGTATCTGCATTGGCAAGGTTATTGGAGACGGTTTCTAATTTTCTTTCCTGCCTCAGTCCTCCCTGAACGGGTCGTGTCATTTCAAGAATCATTTTTCATCAAACTCCTTTTTATATTCTCCCACAAACACGTAACTGCAATATGGATGCCATATATCTGGTTTTATGACCGCATATAAAATGAACAATTCAAAAAAATAGGCTGATTATGGAACATGAGTCCAGGAGCGCCTGTTCTCCAGGCTTTCAAGAATATTATATGATAAAACTATTTTTAAATTCTTCCTGATTTTTTTCCAATTCCTGTTGAAAACTCAAACATCGCCAAAAATCCAACACACCATTAGGTTGATTCTTGACAGGACTGAGAAATTTTTTCCTATCCGCTTTTCTTAAGGCATATGTTAAAAAAAATAAGAAATCCCTTGCATAATGTCCGCGTTAAGGTTAAAGACTACATCTCCTCTTTTGTTTTCAAAGAAACAAGAGACATATACAAAAAAATGATTATGGAATATTAAAATAATGAATGAAAACAGTACCAAAAAGCAGGACCCGATTATTAATTTTCAGACAACTTCCGGCCTGATAGACTATTATTGCCCATTTTGTAATCAAAAGCTGTTTAGAGGAAAAGTTTCAAATTTCAATATGGTTTGTTCTAATTGCAACCGATTGGTTAGAAGTGAAGAAGAGCATCAGGATACCACTGATGAAAAATAGTTGAATTATCTTGATTCTTTTTTGGAATTCATTGAATATATAAACGCCAAAAGCTCAGCAACTGCCACATAAATTTCTGATGGGATTTCCTCATCTATTTCCAACGATGACAGTACTTCAATAAGGTCCGGGTCATCTTTTATTGGAATATCATGCTTTTTTGCAATTTCAATAATTTTTTCTGCAACCTTGCCTTTTCCTTTGGCAGTTACTTTAGGCGCACTATCTGTCTTGCGATCATATTTTAATGCCACAGCCTTTTTTGTAAATTTAGACTTCATTTTTAAATCACTATATTCAGCATCTGGTCATCTTGGCTTTTTACGAGCGTTTCAATTAAGGCTGTCCCATGAATCTCTTCTTTTCTGGCTACGTGACACTCTATTTGATGAACATGATATTCAAGATCTGCCAATCCCTTTTTCAATTCCGGTATCATTGACTTTACATAGGTGCACGTCTCATTGTCTTTAAGTAAAAATCCACCTGTAATGTCCTTTTTTAATATTGAAAAATCTGCTCTTAAAGGTCCCAGACGGCTCATATCCAGCAGGAAAGAAATATGAATAACTTTATCAGCATTCTGGCCGGCACTTTGTGTGTTATCACCGATATCTATTAAAAGCTGCCCAAACCGGAAAGCAGACTCACTGAAAATAGGAAACGGTAAGATATATCTTCCTGAATCAGAACTCTGATGATTCAATACCTGAAAATTTTCTATGCTCTCTGAAAATGAGGTTATGGCTTTCATTATCTCAGCTTTTTGAGGGTCAACGCCAAACATGTCTTTTAGCATATTTCCCTTAACATCTTGTTTTAATAAAATATCCAGTCTGGCTTTCAGATCAGTAAAATCTTTAGCACCATGAATTGTTCTGGCAACCTTTGTTTCCCACATCACCCCACTTTTCTCTATTAAATTCGGCAGAAACTTTTTATCGGGCTTCCCTGACTTTAATGCCATATCATGCAAAAGGTCTCTGATGTTTGAATTTTTATTCCCAGCGATATCAGACATGATTTCATTCTTCGAAAACAGATGAACAAGTGATGATATCTGGGTGTGTGACATTTTTTGAACCGGTCCAATGAGTTTCAGGACAACAGCATCTTTTTGGGCCATCACTTTTAACTGCACATCCTCGCCTTGCGAAAGCAGCATAGATGTTTTTGCCACCACTTTCTGCCCATTGATCAAAAGCTGTGCTTTCCCTTCCGGTAATAATTTCAGAACTTTTGCATTAATGATTTGATTATTGATAAATTTAGGAAGTTTCTTTTTTGTACCATCGTCCTTATGGATAATCATCTCAGAAGATGAGATATGAACACCGGTGATCATCTACCATCCTTCTCCATTGCAATGAACTTTTTTTTAAGATCAATCACCAGCTGGACTTCTCCTTTTGGGATGGAAAGGCTTTGTGCAATATCATCAGTTGTAAAATTATTGTTGTACATCTCAATTATTTGATTTTGTTCGTTAATTACTTCATTTGAAAAAGAGTTTGCATTGATGTCATTTGGCAGCGGTGATGAATAATTTGCCTGATTCTGTTTTGCTTCTATTTTTTTCTGCAATGCATCTGCACGGGATAATAAAAGATTAATACTGATAATTCTTGAGTCTAATGCATCATTCAGTTCTTTTAGCAAATGCCGCTTTTCTTTTATCTGTTTATCAAAACTAATGGCAGCTTTTCTGGATTCTTTAACCAATGGTTCCAAAAGATTGATGATATCTTCTGCAGACCTTGAAGCCTGGCCGTCACTGTCTGTCCGATTTTCAGACAGCCCGGCATCTGCTGACGCCAGATTCAAACGGTTCATCTTTTTTAAAATCAGGAAAACCATTAAGATTAAAAAGAAATTTAAAAAAAAAAGTATGGCAATCCAAACTTCAATTGAGAATAAATCTGTCATACGGTTGTGTCCAATAGTTTACCTGTTGCATCCGGATCTTCTTCTTTTTCCAATTCCCTTTGCTTCTTCTTTTTTTTCTCTTCTTCCAATTGCTGTCTTCTGTTTGCTTCTTCTTTTTCTTTCTTTGCTTTTAATCTTTCCGATTCATCAAACTCCTGAACAGTCGTATTTTTTGCCAGTTCACTGGCCTCCTGCTGGGCTGCTGCCTGCTCCGGGGAAGGTTTTGAGGTATTGGTCTGGTGGATCAACTCCTGCGCAGCCCCGGACTGTTGAATGACTATGTTGTGTCCAGGTACTGTTGTCATTGCTGTCCCCTCTTTAACTTGCTTTAAATGATTTAAAACTTACCCGGTTGATATAGTGTCCGGGCAGCACTTTCTTTAACGTTGTTTCGACTATCCATATAATGTCTGCTTCTGTCATATCGCCTCCTTTTTCAGACAGCAGACTTTTATGAATAGAGTCATAAATTAAATCCCTGTAAAATGACATATTGTTCTGTATTTCATGATAAGCCCTTTGATCAGAATAATCAATAGAGATATCTGTTGTAATATACGCCATTTCTTTTGATACTTCAGATGCCAGTATGATGAAATCTTTTAACACCATGTTGCCAGGCTTTTTATTATCAATCGGTTTTTTAATTTGAATATCTACAGTTTCAATTTCAATTTCTCTTTGTGCATCAACCATCAGTCTTGAAGGGGTCTGCCTTCCTGGCAGTTCCTCTTCACCTGGTTCACCAGAAAAGAAAATAAAATACGTTAACGGCACGGTTATACCCAGAACAATAAGCGCTGAAGCGCAGGCGATCACAAGTTTTGATTTATACCACCGGGCACCTGCTTTTTCCTTTATTTTCTTCCCTGGTTTATCAATCGATGCTTCATCGTCCCCCTCCAGGACGACCTGGTCATCATCATAATCCTCTTCATCTTCATCGTCATCATCATAATCTTCATCATCAAGGATATCCTCGTCATCAATATCCGTATCCATACCCGCATCGTCATCATCTTCCATGATATCCCCAAGGACATCTTCGTCATCATCATCTGCTGCCATCAATAATGTATCAATGTCATCCTGGGATATGAGGATATCATCCTCTTCATCTTCATCATCATCAGAATTCAGCAGCAATGCGTCAATATCCTCCTGCGTAACATCTTCATCATCCTCATCAAAATCAAGTACGGTAACATCAGAATTTGGCTCTAAGAAATCGTCACTATCATTGGGCGACCCTTCTTCTTCAGTCTTTGTCTCTTCTGTGGATTCTGCCGCTTCGTCCAGGATAACCGGTTCTTCTTCCGGCGTTTCCTCCGGCACGACCGGCTCTTCTGGCTCATTTCCAAAATTCTGGATTAAATCATCGATGGTCTCCTGAGTGACCAGACATTCCTGAACATCAACCGCTTCTGATTCCTCAATAACATAATCGTCTTCATCTATATCTACATTTAAAGCAGGGGCTTCCCCATCTTCTTTTACCTCATCTTCCTGCACGTCTTGGGTAGTCTCTCCTGCTGGTTCTTCTTGAATTTCAGGCGTTGTCTCAACGGCTTCTTCAGGTTGTTCCTCGCCTTCTTCTTCACCAGAAGACGTTTGCTGCTCACTCTCATCTACCGAAGGTTCAGTCTCTTTTTCAACGTCAGCATTTTCTGCTGCTTTTTTCATCAAACTGTTCACATCATCCTGAGAAAATTCAAATGCTTCATCCTCATCCGGATCGTCCTCACCAGCCGATGCATTCATCATCGCATCAATATCATCCTGTGAAAGCTCTCCAATATCATCTGCTGAATCGTCTTCAGTGGTCAAGGATTCAGTGTCACTGTCATCTGATGACGATCCCGAATTCATCAGTTGATCAATATCATCCTGAGAAATCAATTCCATATCATCGTCATCATCTTCCAAAGCATCATCATCTGATTCATCATCTGATGTGTTTGAATTCATCAGGCTGTCAATATCGTCCTGGGACAATTCACCCAGCTCATCCCCGGCATCATCACTACCTGCTGCGTCCTCTTCATCTAATGTGTTTGAATTCATTAAACTATCGATATCATCCTGAGACAACTCTCCCAGTTCATCAACATCTCCATTTTCTTCAACAGCTTCGCTTGATAATTTCTCCTCTGCTTCTTCAATGGAAGATGAATCTAAAAGCTTATCAATATCATCCTGGGAAATTAAACTTTCTTCTTCTGTAGTTGGATCTGACATTTGACGACCTCTTTTAATTAAAGTAATCCTGCAGCCTGGCTTTTAGCTTAACCAGAATTGCTGTATGGATCTGGCATATACGGGACTCAGTCAATGTAAGAACTTCACCGATTTCTTTTAGCGTTAATTCATCATAATAATAAAGCGACACAACTATTTGTTCTTTTTCGCTCAGTGTTTTAATCGTTTGAGCCAGTACAGATTTCAATTCCTCCCTATCAAAAGAATCGGCAGGGTTATCCTGTCCTTTAATTCCGGCCTGAAACCTGGTTTTTGAATAGGTGTCATTTTTCTTTGTTTTTATAAACTCGTCAAGGCTCAAAACTGAAGCACTGTGAATATTGGTGAGCATATCGTAGTATGTTTCAAGTGACACACCTAACTGCTTACTGATTTCATCATCAGTTGCCGCAGATCCTTTTTGATCTTCAATGGCTTTTACAGCTTTTGTGATATCCTGAATTTTTTTCCTCATGGATCTTGAATAGGTATCCATGCTTCGCAGTTCATCAAGGATGGCCCCTTTTATCCTGTACTGCGCATATGTTTTTAAACTGACATGTTTAGATGGATCGAATTTATCCACAGCATCAATCAACCCTAAAGATCCTGCAGAAACTAATTCATCAAAAAAAACAGTGGCCGGCAGCCGCATTGCAAACCTTGCAGCGATGTGTTTTACAAGATAGGAATACTCAATAATACTTTTTTCACGCCATGAGTCTTCATCTGTTTTATTTTCTTGGTGCTGCTTTTTCATACCACAATAAAGTATCCCCCCCTTATGTTGCAGCCTGAAATACTTTACTCATAAAAAATGTAATATTTCCATTCGCGTTTATTCTCTGCGGACTGTTCCCCAGTTTTACGGCAATCCCTTCTATTGCTTTTGCAGCCAGTGAATCAGGGACTTTATCCATGATCAGGCCTCTTTGCTGCACAGCCTGCTGCAATTGTTTATCAAACGGGATATGCCCTGCATATTCCAACACGACGTTTTTTAAAAATTTATCCAGAGCCCCACTTAATGAAGCATAGACCTTCTTGGCCTGGGCCTCTGTTTCGACCATGTTAACAATTAATTTGAAATAGTTTGTGCCATGTTCCTGAGACATCACTTTCATCATGGCATAGGCATCTGTTATGGATGTGGGTTCATTTGTCGCAACAATAGCACATTCATCACATGCGCAATTAAAGTACAATACATTTGACGAGATCCCTGCCCCTGTATCAACAAATATAATATCTGCCTGATCTGATAATGTTTCGAATTCGCTTAAAAGGTTAAGTTTTTCCCCTTCATTAAGCTGTGTTAAATCAGCGAATCCCGACCCGCCCGGAAGGATTTTAACCCCATGATCAGATTCCACCATAACCTGGTTTAATGTTTTTTCTGTGCTTATCACATGCCTGATATTATATTCCGGCCTCAGGTTAAAAATGATATCAATATTTGCAAGTCCGACATCTGCATCAATAATCACTACTCGTTTTCCCATCCTGCTCAGCGCAACAGCCATATTCCCGACAATATTTGTTTTCCCCACGCCTCCTTTGCCACTGGTAACTGCTATGACTTTTGGAAGATTAGTATTTGATGATGCCATCTTTGCCCTTCTCCTTGAAAGCGCTTTTGTTTTTACAGCTTTTTGAAGTCCCTTTGCCTGTTCCAAATTAAGCAGTCTCCTTTAAGTGCCTTTTCCTAAAATAATTTTTAACAGCTGCCGTTTATCAGGTACAATTAAATCTTCTGGAACTCTTTGTCCATTTGCAATCAGCGAAACAGGCAGCTTAAAGCTGCTTAACTGATCTAATATTTTACCGCATCTTTTTGTTTCATCTATCTTTGTAAACACAACCGTATCAGGATTGAATACAGAAAAAGCAGATGCCGCATCCTTCATAATAATAGATTCAGATGTAACACTCAAGACCAAATGAGAAGAAATCCGAAAATCACTTTTGATCAAATGAAGTATTTCATCGATCTTGGCTTTGTCATAATGGCTGTGCCCTGCTGTATCTATTAATACCATATCCATTGATTTCATTCTATCCAGGGCACACGATAAATCCTGGGAACTAAATGCCGGAACGCATACCAACCCCATGATAGATGCATACGCTTTTAACTGTTCAAATGCACCCACCCTGTAATTGTCAATTGAAATCAACCCCACTTTCATCTTCCGCTGCAGACTTAAAAGTGCTGCCAGTTTGGCAATTGTGGTTGTTTTCCCCACACCAGTCGGGCCTATAAATGCTGCCACATGCGGGACGCCTGAATTGTTGTTTCTATTAAAAAAGTCTTTTGTGCCTATTTGATTCAAACACTGATGCATGACATATTTCTTTAAGGATTTAACTTTTGATCCCTGATCTGCGGTCTCATCCATAAGCGTGCTTGCTTTTTGTATTATACTGCCTGCAAGTCTTTCATTCACACCTGCCCTTAAAAGCGATGCCAAAATACCGACCGACTCGAAATGATTACATGCCATATTCTGCATTCCATTCCCAAAACCGGCAATGGAAATCATATCTTTTATGTCTGCAATATCTTGTTTAAGCGATCCCAGCAAAGGATCTTTATCTTTGACTGAGCTGTCAAAATAATGATTTTCAGTTCCTTCAACTGAATACTTTTTCTTTTTTTGAGATGAAATCAAAGCAGCTTTCTTTGTACGTTGATCCAAATATTTCGGGATCGCCGCTTCCACTTCGAACATTGGTTTTGCATACGGATCAAGCGGTTTTCTGGGAATTTTTCTCGTGTTTAAAATCATCGCATCTGATCCAAGCTCTTCTTTGATGTTCGCAATGGCCTGTTGAATATTCCTGGCTTTAAAAACTTTCCTATTCATCTTTCAAGGTCACCTTTCCACTTGCCTGTAAATTAATATCATCCACTATTTCCGCATGTGACACAACAAAAACAGTGGGCAGAGAGGGCTCAATTAATTTCCTGAAATGCCTGCGCAGACTTGGAGATGTCATGATCACAGGTTGTGTATTAATTGCGACCTGCTGCTCCACCTCTTTTTTAGCAGCACCGACAATCTCCTCTACTAATTTAGGATCAAGGGTTAAATATGATCCATGTTCTGTGTGTTTTATATTTTTTGTTAAAATCTCTTCTATTTCCCTGTCCAGTGTAACCACTTGCAGCATTTTGCCCTCCTGGAGATATGGTGCTAACATCCCTTTTGCTATTCGTTACCTGACGTATTCTGTCAGGAGATCCGGATCTTTCCCCATTGGGGCAAAATCTGCAAGTGTTTCTACAATCGTCAATAAATCTCTAATGGAGATTCTCTCCCTCAATAAATTCTGAAGCACTTTTTGAACAACACCCAGACTCAGGAGATTTGGAATCAATTCTTCAACTGCTTTAGGGCTTGTTTTGGCAAGGTTGTCCATCAAATGCTGGACATCCTGTCTACCTAAAAGGTCATGGGCATTGTTCCGTACAATTTCAGTCAAATGAGTCGCGATAACTGTTGAGTTATCAACCACAGTATACCCTGCAAATTTTGCTTCCTCCTCACGCTCTGTCGGTATCCATAACGCCGGCAGATTAAATGCAGGTTCAATCGTTTCTATCCCTTCAATTTCCTGGGCCGTCCCACCCGGGTCCATGGCCAGGAAATGATTGACCATCAATTCTGTTCCTGCTGCTTCAACCCCTTTTATCAACAAACGGTATTGTGCCGGGCTTAAATTCAAATTATCCCTTATATGAATGGGGGGAATAATAATTCCCATTTCTGTTGCAAACTGTCTTCTAATGGCCCTGATTCTTCCCAGCAGCGTTCCATCCTGTTGTTTGTCCACCAGAGGTATCAGTCCATATCCGACCTCAAGCTCTATCGTGTCAAGACTTAATAAATGATCGACATCTTCAGGCGCCCCTGCTGCTTCCTCTTCTGCTTCGGCTGCTGCATCTACCATCTCTGCCTCCCTGGCTGTTTCTTCCTGTCTTAAAAAATACCAGGCAAGTGTTCCCAAAACCAATCCCAGCGTCATAAATGGAATAGAAGGCAAGCCAGGTATTAACCCCATACAAAAAATAATGACTGAACCAATAAAAACAGGGGTTGAACTTGAAAGAAGGTGTTTGGCAAACTCTTTTCCCATTTTCATATCAGTTCCTGACCGTGAGACCAGCAACCCTGCTGCGGCGGAAACCAACAGTGCTGGAATTTGTGTTACCAAACCATCGCCAACCGTTAAAAGTGTATAAATAGACAACGCTTCAGACATCTCCATGCCCTGCTGAAGGACACCGATAACAAAACCACCAACGATATTAATTAACGTAATAACAATCCCGGCTATTGCATCCCCACGGACAAACTTAGAAGCACCATCCATGGCGCCATGAAATTCAGATTCTCTGGCAATGGCCTGCCGCCTTTCTCCTGCCTCTATTTCATCAATCATGCCTGCATTCAAATCTGCATCAATGGCCATTTGTTTACCCGGCATTGCATCCAGTGTAAACCGGGCGGCAACCTCTGCAATTCTGCCGGCGCCTTTTGTAATTACCAGGAAGTTTATTAAAACAAGAATTATAAATACAACAAGGCCGACAACATAATTTCCTCCGACGACAAAGCTGCCAAAAGATTTAATAATGGCACCCGCAGCATAGGGGCCTTCATTCCCATGCAGAAGAATAAGGCGTGTTGATGCTACGTTTAATGACAGTCGAAATAAGGTAAGTACAAGTAATAAAGAAGGGAAAATAGCAAATTCCAGCGGTGCTGTTGTATACATGGTTGTTATCAGAACGACGATGGCAAATGAAATATTCAACGCAAGAAAAAAATCAAGCACAATGGGATGCAATGGTAAAATCATTGCCATCAGAATACCGATAAAGGCAACAACCATCAAAATATCTGATGATTCTTTTTTCAATACCCCTAAAAAACCTGAATCACTCTCAGCCATCTATTTTCCAGTTCCTCATATACTTTCTTGACGCATTTCGCCAATTTATTGTCATATGCCTATAATTGCTTTCCCTTCAATTTGTACACGTACGCCAGTAATTCAGCCACTGCCTGGTATAATTCCATTGGAACTTCCTGGCCTATATCTACACTACTATACAAATTTCGAGCCAATTGTTTGTCTTCAACCAGCGGAACATCATTTTCTCTTGCAATTCTCCTTATATTTTTCGCAACAGGTCCAGCCCCTTTGGCAAGCACTGTTGGTGCGTCCATCTCTTGTCCGTCATATTTCAGTGCCACTGCCAGACGGGTTGGGTTTGTTACCACCACGTCTGCTTCCGGGACTTCTGCCATCATCCTCTTTCTGGCAGCCTCATGCTGAAGCTGTCTGATCCTGGACTTGACTAAAGGGTCACCTTCTGTTTGTTTTGTTTCATCTTTAACCTCTTTTTTTGTCATCTTCTGATCTTCTAAAAACTTCCATTTCTGGTAGGCATAGTCAATTATCGCAACAACGATCATTATCAGGCACACCTTTATAAATATCCAGAAGGAGACTTTGAGTGTGAACAGAAGAATCTGTCCTACACTATAGTCATACAGCACCGAAATATCATTAAGTTCGGCCTTGATAGAATAAAAAGTGACCATTGAAATAATGCCGATTTTCAACAATGATTTCACAAACTCCATCACAGCCCTTGATGAAAATTTCTGTTTGAATCCATTAATTGGATCAAGTCTGGAGGGCTTTGGTTCAAGAGATTTCCATGAAACAACGAACCCTACCTGTGCAAAATTTGAAATCAACCCGACAAACATGACAGCAAGCATGACTGGGATACAGGTCATAATGACAATTTCGGTATGGTATGCCAGCAATTTTACCGTTTCATTAATATTTAAAAAAGGAATCTTTTCAAAATCCAGATTATAGTGAAACACTAATGATAAATTATTGTAAAAATATTTTGATGTTGCAAAAATAGTAATGATGCCTGCCAATAGAACAAAGACAGACGGGATCTCAACACTTTTTGCTACCTGGCCTTCTTCCCTTGCCTTGGAAAGCTTCCGCGACGTTGGATCTTCTGTTTTCTCTCCGCCACTTTCAGGATCTTCTGCCATCTGATATTATCCTCCACCTGCATAAAACAGAAAATACATCAATAATTCTTTAAACGCTTTAATGTACCCTTGTGTCACAATTACGATAATTTGGATTACCAGTCCAAAAAGGAGTAACCCTGCAATTATTTTCAAAGGAAATGCAACGATCATGACATTCATCTGAGGTGAAAATTTTGCCATTAATCCAAATCCAACACTCACAAAAGCAAGAGAGGCGATTACAGGTGCACCTATTTTTATGGCCAGAAAAAAAAGCTGTCCCCCAAGATCAAGAATTTTTACCATCAACACTTCCTGCATCATAAAAAAGCCTATCGGTACCAGCTTAAAGCTGTCTATTACAGCTAAAAACAAAATATGATGGCCATTCAAAAGAAGGAAAACAACAACACAGACCCAGTATCCAAGCTGATCCATTATAGAAACATTAGATCCTGTTTGCGGATCAACCACGTTAATCATTGCAAACCCCATCTGAAACCCGATAATCTGACCTGCCAGCTGAACAGATCCGAAAAATATTCTGAGACAAAGCCCCAAGGTTAATCCGATAAGGGCTTCTGCCATGATCAGAAGACCTGTTGAAACAACACTCATTGGAAATCTTGTGAGGTCTAATTCAACCACAGTATAAAAAAGTAAGGATACAACAAGCGCAAATCCCAGTTTCAACCTTCTGGGAAAGACATTTGAAGAGAATAAAGGCAGCATAAAGAGAATAATGCTGATCCGGATCAATACAAGCATATAGGTCCTGAATTCCACAGGATCGATAATGTTTAAAATATCCATTTTGGCAGCCCCTACCGAATATATACGGGGATACTTTCAAACACATGGATGGTAAAGGAAGTTATTTCTTCCAACATCCAGGGAGCTGCAAACAGCAATCCTAAAAAAACAGCGATAATTTTTGGAACAAATGTAAGGGTCATTTCCTGAACTTGAGTGACTGCCTGAAAGACACTGACAATAAGGCCGGCAATAAGCCCCAGTCCCAGCATGGGCATAGAAAGGTAAATAGTTAATGTAATCGCCTGTTTCGCAAATTCAACAACAAATTCAGGGGTCATAATTATACTCCAAAACTTTTTAATAAAGAGCCTGAAATTAAATGCCACCCATCTACCAGAACAAACAACATCAGCTTAAATGGCAGTGAAATCATAATAGGAGGAAGCATCATCATTCCCATGGCAAGCAGAACTGAAGCAACAACCATATCAATGACAAGGAATGGTATATAAAGTACAAACCCTATAACGAAAGCTGTTTTGAGTTCACTGATAACGTATGCAGGGATGAGAACCAGCAAAGATACATCCTCGCGTGTTGCAGGCTTTTTAATATCAGCGCCCTTTACAAAAAGAGCCAGATCATTTTCTCTGGTATTTAAAAGCAAAAATTTTCGAATCGGTACCTGGGCCTCTTCAAAGGCGACATCATACGAAATTTGCCTTTCAAGATAAGGGTTTAAAGATTTTTGATAAATTTCTGTTGCGACCGGTTTGATGATAAAAAATGTCATAAACAAGGCCAAGCCGATGATAACCTGGTTTGGTGGACTTGACTGAGTTCCCATGGCCTGTCTTAAAAAATGGAAAACAACAACCAGCCGGGTAAAAGGTGTCATTAAAATCAGAATGGCTGGTGCCAATGCAAGAACGGTTAATAAAGCAATAATTTCTAATACAACAGCAACTTCTTCAGGTGATTTTGCCGTTTCAACATTTAATTCTAATGAGGGGATAGGAAATGTCACGGAAAAAGCTGTCCCACCTAATGAAAAAAAAAGGAAGAGAACAAGGCTGATTATTTTAAACCATGGTAAAATTTTTAAAAAAGCCTTTTTCATTTCTTTTTCCTTTCTTCAACACCTTGATTCCTCTTCTTTTGCCGGGTTTTTAAATTTCTGCGTCAAAAAATCAGAAAAATGAAACATTCCTTCCTTTTTTTGTTCCGATATATCAATATCTGTTTTTACTGTAGATATTTTTGAAATATTCGCCGGTGTTACACCAATGAGTATTGATTCCCCAAGGACATTTACCAATACCAGTTTCTCTTTTGGAGATAAATGATGAACACTTAATATTTTAATATAATCCTTGTTCCCTTTACCCCCTTTTGCTACCGTAAATTTTTTAATTAGGTAAAAAGCAAGAATCAGCAGCGCCAAAACCAAAAACAACATGGAAAAAGTTCTGGCAAAGGCAATCCATATATCTGAAGACGTATTCATTCTTCCTGAGCCAAAGATTTTACTCTGTCAATTGGTGTAATAACATCGGTGAGCCGAACCCCGAACTTCTCATTGACAACAACGACCTCTCCCCTGGCAATTAATTTCCTATTGATGTAAACTTCCAATGGTTCCCCTGCGAGTTTATTCAATTCAATAATGGAACCCTGCCCTAGTTGAAGAAGATCATTAACAATCATCTTGGTCTTGCCAAGCTCTACAGAAAGCTCTAAAGGAATATCCAGGATAAAATCCAGTTCTCTTTCTTCCTGCTCCACGCTTTCTTCGGCATTTTCTTCAACCTTTTCTTCCTCTTTAGTGTCATTTTCTTCTGCCATGATTAACTCTCACAATCTGTTATTATTTTGTCTTTTATCTGGAATGCCTGAAATCCTCTTTGAACACCTACATAACCGGTAAACTTCTCCAGGCCGTCAACATACCCGATCAACGGTTCACTGGCGTCTTTGTCCAATTGAATAACGTCACCTTTCTGCATATAAAGTAATCGCTCTCCTGTTATCTCTGTGCTGCCCAGGCTCATTTTTATTTCTATTTCAGAGTCCAAAATAACTTCTCGAATCATTCTGCGCCAGTTCGTATCAATTTCTTCCGCTTCAGCCTGAACACCTGAAGATAATTTATTTCTCATCGGTTCAATCATTGAATACGGATAACACACAACCAGGTTTCCAGCAGACTGCTCCAGCTCAATTTCAAATCGGGTAACAATAACAAGGTCTGTTGGTAAAACAATGGCAGTAAATTGGGGATTCATCTCAGATC
>CAYFKW010000021.1:0-51524 GCA_964343845.1 uncultured Desulfobacula sp.
ATAATTTTGCATTATAGAGGCTTAACCTCAAGTGTACAATCCTTGGGGAGGATCATCGCAAATTTGTTGCGCTGTAGCTTCTTTTATTTTATGAAAACTATTTTTTGTTGTTTCAAAAAGGTTTTCTAATTCTGGGACAACATCCTTGAGCAATTGTTCTATTTCCTTTTTGAGTTCTATTTCAGTCTTGGTTTGTTCAATATTTTTATCATTTTTTAATGGTGAAGTTTTTTTAAATGTTGATAACAAATTTTCCAGTGCAAGCGGAATTTGGATTTCTGAAGAAAATTTATCTATATGTTTTATTATGTATAGAATAAGAACTCCTGGTTTGATTTTTATATTTGAGCAGAAATATCTTAATTTTTCCTCTTTTTTTTCTGAATAACTTAATTTCCGCTCGATATCAATAGATCCATAACGTTTCAGATTTCGCCATTTAATTTCTGCTTTTCTCAACTCAGAACGTTGAGAGTTAAGTTTTTCAAAATCTACAACAGGGTCATAATTCAAAATCTGTTCGATTTCTTCAACAGAATTGGCAGTTTCAAGCCGTTGAGTTTCAACATCTCGTTTGATGGTGTCAAACAGAGAATCATTAATGATTACTTGGAGAGGAAAACTGTTTCGATATTCTTCTGTTAAAAAAAAATTAATACCTTCTCTAAATGTCCAGTATGCTTTTAGATTAAATCGTTTGGATAATATTTCTCTAATATTTTCTTCTTCAGGGGGAATTTCATTTCGTTTCTGATCAACTGCCATTTATTTCTCCTGTTTCAGCATTTTCAAATGATACTATATTGTTTTTAAGAACCTTTTCATCAAAATTTTGTGCCGCTTTTTTCAAGCCATCCGGTCGTAAATGACTGTAACGTTCGGTTAGCTGGATTGTTGAATGCCCAAGTAATTCTTTCACCGTGTATAGATCAGTACCGTTTTGGACATGCCAGGAAGCGAATGTGTGTCTACAGGTGTGGAAGGTTACTCTGTCCCTTCTATCAGTTACATCTTCATTTAAACCAAGATCCTCAATGACTCGATCAAAACTGTTGCTGATGCTCGTGATCTGTTTCCCGATTCTATCCTTAAACACAAGTTCAGTTGATTTTTGATCATTTTGCTGTTCTTTCAGCATTTTTTTTGTGGCTTCAGTCAAATATACATATCTCGGCTTCCCTTTTGCATCTCTAATCTGTATTGAACCATTATTTAAATCAACGACTCCCCATGTCATCGAAAAAATTTCACCTGCGCGAACACCTGTATGCAAAGAAAGAAGTGTCATGTCATGAATTTGCTGACTTTTTTTCTTAAGCTCAACCAAAATTTTATCTGCCTCTTCATGGCTAAAAAATCGCACTCTCTTATTTTCAATTTTGGGCAGTTTGACTTTTTTTGTGGGGCTCTCTTCTGTTATTATGCTGTTCACTTTTGCGTAATTCCATATCTGTCTAAAAGTAGCAAAAACGTATTGAATACTTCTTGGTGCCCTTCTCTTGTCTAACATCTTCCCTTTAATTTTTTCCAAATTAAAGGGTGTGATCTTTTTAATCGGCAAATGACCTATCTCTGGTTTCAACCAATTATTAAAATGCTCTTGTTCTTTTCTCCAGGATTCAGGCTTCTTATTTGTTTTAGCTACAGGCTTATAAACATCATTAAAAAAATCTTTAAATGACACATTTCTGGCTGCTTCTTTTTTTGCCTCGTTACGGAGTCTTTTCTCTTCAGCCTCTTTTAATGCAATTTCTTCTTTTAATGTAGATGGCCTCTGGCCTGTTTTAACATTGTGCTTGTATTCTCGAATTTTGTCTCTAACCTGGCTTTCAGTCCAACCCTCTGATTCCCATCCAAATCCCATGAATTTTCTTTTACCTTGGACTTGATATGAACCGGAAAAGTACCTATCGAATTTGACACCATGTTTTCTATATTCATGTTTATAAAATCTTATACCTTTAAATCTACCTTTTTCCCATTTGATTTTTTTTGGTGACATCGGGCTCTCCTTTATAAAATTTTACACACATTTTACACGTTTTACTCATTAAACTATGGGATCTTTAATGATATTTCATGAAAATGAAATATCGTTAAAATAATTATATGTCAAGGGCATTAGGTGTTTTATGTGTAAAAAAATGAAGTCCAGTAAATAACAAAAAAAGGGACTGAAAATCCCCGTGTCGGCAGTTCAATTCTGTCCCTGGGCACCACAACAACCGCCTGAGAGATCAAAGGGTTAAGCAACTGCTGCTTAACCCTTTTTTAGCTGTAAAAATGGCCGATTGTGCCAGTAGCAATTATGTACGTCGCAATGGTGGCTCGATTTACTCAGTCTGATTTTTATAAATCATGCACCTTCCCAAAAAATTGGAGCCGGGGTTAAGCCACATTTTTTGGGAAGGTGTACGAATCATTTTCAGAATAACAGACTTCTTTAGCTTTAATTTAAACCATGTTTTAATATAATTTGGTTGACATTTTTATTTTCACATGAAATAATTCGCATGCAAAATATTTCATGTGAATGATTATGCTTTACTTTATCCTTATCTCAATCGGACAATCATTCTAAAAACAGGAAATTTAAAAATGGGAGTAGATTACCTACAAAAAAAAAGATCTTCAGATACCGGTCAACCCCAGCTGACTGCGCACCTGATTTTACTTTTCGTTATTTTAATTGGCCGCCTTATTCATATCATTCCAGAAATTATTTCACGGTTACAGTCACAAAAAAATATTCTTCAAAAACAAAAATCACAGTTTCAGTCTTTGTATGATAAATTAGCAGGCATGGCCACCGGCATCAGAAGTGACAATTTATAATTTTAAGGGAATGTGTCTATAAAACAGTTTGGATGTATCTGGTAAAACGGCCCTCTCCTGCCGGTCTAAGTAAAAATTCTTTTCCAGCAGAGAAGACAGCTTTCACCATATCCGCCGCATATCCACGGGAAAAAGAAAAGATGACACCTTTGTTATCTCCGGTTTTTTCTATCACCAGAACACGGCACGGCACACGGCATATCGGTCCTTGAACAAAAAAAGGGGCAGTTTTTCCCGGATCTTTCAAATCAAGGGATGTGAGTTTTTCCATGAGCGATAAAATATGGGGGCCATAAATAGCAAGGCACGCTTCAGCATCGGTAACGTCTGTAAAAGCATCAATGTCAGGCAGGTGGTTCAATTCCGTCTTAAAATGCCAGATCGCAGCCTGGGTAGGATTCATTCGGCAGACTGTTTTTGATTGATCCGCAGCCACCCTGCCGCAGGATGATGGGATGGTAAGGCTTGGAACGGACAAAGCATCAATATTCCCATCCTGAACATCCCATCGCGACAGGTGACTCAGATCCGAAATCCAGGGACCATATCCCTCATTTTGATATCTTTTGACAACGTCCCAGTGGTTGATGGTTTTAACTTTGACCACAGCACTCTCATCAAGCTGGACAGGCGATCTTCGGACAATTAACCGCTTATTTTTATCCTTTTCTGTCTGCGTTCTCATGATTTCATCCTGATGCCCTCTGGATCGTAAAATGGCATGGCAGTTACCCTTGCCTGGATGACTTTACCCATACCGCCTTCCTGATAAATGCTCAAATGTGTTCCCGGGTTGGCCAAAGAGGCATCGACAAGAGCCATTCCAACGATACTCCCCAAAGAAATGCTTTTTCTTACAGTACAGACATAGCCTTTGATATCCTGATCATGAACAATAATACATCCATCACCCGGCACTTGGCTCGAATCCTTGGTTTTGATTCCGACAAGCGTCAGGCGATCTGTCTGGGATGCTGTCTGATGCAATGCAACACTGCCTACTTTTTTGGCCTCCGGCATGGTGCTGCACCATAAAAAGCCTAACCCGAGATCCAACAGTGTGGTTCGTTGCTCAGATTCCTGTCCTAATATGAGATGTCCCTTTTCCAGCCTGAGCACATTCTGGGTTTCCACACCAAAATTTTGAATTCCATAAGGCGTTCCAGCCTCAATGATGATTTCCCATACCGTTTCCATGAAAGAAGCAGGTACGTGGATCTCAAAAGACAGTTCTCCTACGAATCCCAACCGCATCAGCCTGACTTCAATATCATTGCAGATACTATAGATGCCTGTGCCGGAAAACGGAAGCAGATCAGGGCTGATATCCTGATCAACTACCTTGGAAAGCACCTGTCTCGCCTTGGGTCCGGCCAGGTTAATTACACCCAGTGCATCGGTCAGGTTTACAAGATTAAAATTCCAGTTGTCATATCGAGTATGGTACCAAATCCACTCCGCAGTAACCCCTGACCGGCCGGTGGATGTAGTAAAATAATAATCATTTTCATCCAATTTCGTTACCACACCGTCATCTATGACGCACCCATCTTCATTGCACATTGCTGAGTAAAGGGCTTTGCCTTGCCTGGCTTTTGATATATCACTGATATAGACGCGCTGAAGCGCTTTTAAGCTGTCCGGCCCATGAATACGAAATTTTCCAAGTGTTGATGCATCCAGCATCCCGACATTTTTTCGAACATTTCTTATCTCTGCCTCACAGGATACGTCTGAAGAAAAATACCGCGCTCTTTTCCAGTCACCAAGCCGCCTGAAAATACCACCGTCCCGTTTCTGACGATCATGCATGGGTGTGCGCTTGGTCATGACCTGATGACTGCCTGCATATACTGACAGGCGAACAGGGGAAAGCGGCGGCCTTGTATGGGTAGGCAAACAGTTTGCAAAAGAGACCCCGCGCTGTCCGGCGACAAACATTGGCAGGTTATGGCCCGGGATACCGGCCTGCCCCGGTCCGGTCCCTGCTGACGTAAACCGCTTGATCAGTTCGGGGATGTCAAACCCTCGGGATATGGCCTGGCAGATATGTTTGATGGTCACATCTTCGTCAAAACAGATAAAACTTTTTCTGCCACTCACAGGAGCGGTCACAAACTTGCTGCCCCGAACGGGACCCGGAAGCTTTTCTAATTCAGTGGTAAGGTCTGTTATTGCCTGCGGCACCTGCCTGCTGCAGTCCTGAGCAGCAGTTAATCCGGCCAATCTGCCATCGGTTCTGATTGATTTGTCATGATAAAGCCCTTTAATTCCCCCGGCCAAATGGATATTTGCAGGCAGTGTTTCAGGAAGGTAAAATCCAGTATGGTCGTCATACGCAAGTTTAACCTGGTTAATGGTCAGCAAACCCGTCAACGGGGTTAGCCCGGCAGATGCCACAATAATATCACAGTGATATTTCTGGTGGATGGCGCCGTCAATCGACCCGACAACTGCACCTGATACGCTTTTTCTGCCCAGTGCTTCCAAAGACACCCAGGCCGGGAAAAAAGGAATACGGCGTGATCTGATTTCATTTACCAGTGTTTCGTCCTGGCCCTTTTCTCTGACATCAGTAATACAGGCGATATCCATGCCGTTATCATGCAGATCAATCGCAGCTTCAAGGCCATTATCATGCCCGATACTGAACACGGCTTTTGAACCAGGAACAATGCCGTATGTATTGAGCAGCCGATGTGCGCATCCCACCTGCATGACGCCCGGCCGATCATTATTTTTGAAAATCAGGGGCCTCTCAATGCACCCGGTGGCCACCACAAGACTCCGGATGCTGATTTCCAGATACCGCTGATCAAAAACATCCTGTTCTGAGCCTTGTCTGACAGCCGTAATTAAATTATTATATGCCCCGACAGCGGATGTTTTTGTCCACATACGGATCTTTCGATGTTGTTTTACCTGTATTTCCAGCTCTTGGGCTTTTTGGTATAGCGGTTTTCCATCTAATCCTTTAACCGTTTGGTACGCTGCTTTTCCCCCCATCCAGGGCCGGGCCTCTAAAATAACTACCCGTAACCCCACGTCTGCTGCGGCCAGCGCTGCATACATGCCGGCGATGCCTCCGCCGACAACACAGACATCCGTGTTGATGTGTTTTTCATCACACTGATGGGTGCAGGTAAATTTTGGATCAAGTGTTCCAAGGCCGGCAGTCTTCCGGATCTGTTTCATGGCCAAAGGCCAGATCTTGGGAGGCTTGTGCAATGTGTCATAATAAAACCCAGCCGGCATTGCCCAGTCCATATAGTCCATGAATCCTAGTAAATCGTTCCGGGCGGAACCTATGACGTTCTGCTCTGCAACCTGCATATCGTTTTTGACCAGAAGTGTTTCACACCTTTCATTTGGAATATCATCGACAGCCATGCATGTGTTACTGCATTCACCGTCAAGACTGTAAAGCCCTCTTGGACGATGGTATTTCAAAGAACGGCTGAAGATTCGAACCCCAATGCGGTAGAGGGCAGTTGCAACAGAATCGCCTCTATACCCGGTCACTTGCCTGTTTTTATAGAAGAATGGCACTTCGGTAGAAAAATCCACTTTAAGTGTGGGCAAGGTGTTTTGTGGTATTATCATCCTGACACCTCGCCGTTTACCTGTAGATTACGCGTCGTATCCCTGAAAATGGTGAACCATGATCCACATCCGTCTTTGTGGCACCACCACTCTTTCTGTACGCCGGCCCTGCAGTTGTTCAGGTGAACCCAGTCGCACCATTTTTCCATTGTCAAATCTTTTTCATCCGGGCGGGGGCCTCTGTCTTCCCCGCCGTACCGAAATTCATACCCATTTCGGTCTCCACAAACCGGACACGTGATGATTAATGCCATATTACTCCTTAATTATGTGGGCAGTAGTTTACCAGTGGAGCAGTTTCTACCATTAACCGATGGTTTGCAAATCGGCCGGTACAAAAGGGTTTTATAATATCCGGGCAGTTGTCTTTGGCCATAAAGCGAGCCATATATCTGCCTACAGCGCTGGTGGATTTAAATCCAAAGTATCCCCAGCCGCAGTCTATAAACAGGCCCTCAACATACGTATTCCCATCCATGATTGGTGCCATATCCGGTGTCATGTCTGCCAGGCCTGCCCAGGTCCGCATAAATTTCAAAGCGCGAAAACAGGGTAAAAACTCTGTCAATGCTTCTGCCTGGTGTTTAATATACCTTGCGGTTGTCAAAGTAGTATAATTGGGCCAGGCATCCATATGGGCGCCAGTAGCAATTTCTCCTTTCAATGTCTGATTACAGTAAACGTGGTAAGCACCGGAAGAAATAACATGGCTCAACAACGGCTTCATCGGCTGGGTCACCATTGCCTGGATTGTTAAGACACTGATGGGAAGACGAATATTTAAAAATTGGTTGAGCAGTGCAGCTGAGTAACCACCGGCGGAGATCAGCACTTTAGGTGTATTGATCACTCCTTTGTCTGTTCTGACACCGGTAATTCGGCCTTTTTCTGTCGTTATGCCAGTGACTTCAGTCTGCTGATGGATATGCACACCAGACTGGGCAACGCCTTTAGCCAACCCCCATACCACTGCATCATGACGGACAATACCACCAGGCGGGTGATACATGGCACCATGGATCGGATGGGTAATATCCTCCCCTGTATAGATCGCCGGTTCGAGTTCATGAACCTGCTGCCGATCCAGCAGGTGGCTTTCCACTCCCAAGAACTGGGCCGTGGTGATATTCAGCCTGGCCGCCTTTACGGCTGCTTCACTGTGCAGAAGATTCAAGTTGCCACAGTTGTTGAACATCAGATTATAGTCAAGTTCCTTCGTAAGAACCGGCCAAAGGTCAAGTGCCTCTTTGTATAAGGGGATGTTCTCTTTAGTGCGCTGGTTTGCCCTCACGATTGCCGTGTTCCGGCCGGCACCGCCGTATCCGACATATTTTTTTTCAATGACAGCCACATCTGTAAGGCTGAAATCTCTTGCCAGATAATATGCGGTGGCCAGGCCGTGAAGCCCTCCGCCAACGATAACTGCATCATAACTAGACTTGAAAGATTTTCTTTCTCCCCACAATGGACGGGAAACTGTTTTGATCATCGGTATCTCTTTTTATCCGCCTCAGGCGGTATGAAAGTCCCATGATCTATGTTCTCATGGTCCCAAGTTGGTTTATAGGATATTAAAAATTTTTGATGCAGCTTCCTGCAAATATATCTCGGATACCAAGGCAAAATTCTATTGTTTTCTTCTTAATTAAGACAAGTGGAACTTAGTTTGTCAAGAAATTGCAAAAATAATTATGATTTGGAGGACACTATGAATTTATAATTTTTCCATATGAAATTGTACAGAGAAAAATATCGAGTATATTACTTGCCTTTTTTCTTTTTAGTCGGGTATAGTAAAGTGTTGTGAATCTTATGAGGAAAGGGTTATGGAAGAAAATATCAGTATGCAGATCATGATGCGGCTTCGACAAATTGTGCAGGGAATGGCAAAACACTCAAAACACCTGCAGGAAAAATATAAGATAACACTGCCCCAGCTGATTTGTCTGAAAGAGGTGTCAAATCATGGGCCGATTGCCATTGGTGCCCTTTCAAAAATTGTCTTTATCAATAACAGCACAGTAACTGGAATTATTGATCGATTAGAAAAGAGAAACTTTGTTAAACGCGTCAGGATCAGCAGAGATAGAAGGCAGGTTCATATTGAAATTACTGAAGATGGCCAACAGTTTATTAAAGATGCACCCACCCCGATTCATCAGCAGTTTATTAAACAATTAGAAGAAATGAAAGACGAAGATGTATCTATGATTCTATGGGGTCTGGAGCTCCTCGTTGATATGCTGGGAAAAACGCATCAACAGGAAAAAGTTTCTGCCCCCCCAAAACATCTTTTACAATTAGATGGGACAGGTACTTTAGACGACTTGTTAACTAAATAGTCATCTTCATCGGTTAGACATAATTAAACCGAAGTTTTATCGTAAGTTAAATATTCTTTTGAAACAGAATCCGTTCAAGCTCTCGATGGGTAAAATAAGGGTCATCGTTTCTTAAATATGGTAGAAGTATCTTCTTTCGCCTGATAAAGTCTTTTGAAACCCCACCCATAATAATATCAGGGTCATATTGCTGGGCTTTATAGATTTCCTGGCCAAAAGGATTAATAATGGAACTGCCGCCCCAGAATCGATACGTCTTATCTATTTCCGGCAAAAGGAATACTTCTGGAATATTATTTGATTCTGATGGTTTTTTTATCTGCTGACGTTTATCTTCAGGGCTTTCATTTCCAACACGATTGACACAGATATTATAGATTCCAAAAACTCTGGAATAAAACTTATTAATAATTTCCCAACTTTCTATATTACTGAATTCAGATCCCATTGACCCTTGAGAAGAGTTAAATATAGAAACAAACATGTCTGCTTTTTCTGTCACACCCAGATAGGGCAATGACGGATGCCAAAGATCATTGCAGATGAACACCGCAATATTAAAATCATGCAGTTTAAACACCCGGATTTGTTTTCCAGCAGCAAAAAATTTTCGTTCCTCAAATACACCGTAATTTGGCAGGTTTAATTTACGATATGAGAACAATGCCTCTCCATCAACAGCAACCAGCGCAGCATTATAAAAATTCATGGATTGAGATTCTTCGATGAATCCAATAATGGCTGCCGTTCCCTTTGTTGCTTTTGCAAGGGTATCAATTTCTTTGGAGTCCATCCGCAATGCAACTTTATGGTAATTAAGTCCGACAAAATAACCTGTCAATGCCAGTTCCGGGAACACAATCAAATCTGCTCCTTTATCCTTGCATTTCTTTATATGCGCCAAAACATCTTCCAGATTTGCTTTTAGATCAAGTAAAACAGGATTCGTCTGGCAAACGGCAACTTTCATTTTTTCCCCTTGTTTTAATAGTCTGGATCTGTTTTGTTCTATACCTTACGTCTATTTATTCTGATCGTTAACTATAATAAAATTCTTAAGATAATTTTTTAGATCGAAACGCTTTGATATACTCCACACAAAAATCATCATGTCCTGAAAGGGCGGTTGCAGCAAATAGAGTTTGGCGTATTTGTCTGTCCAATGGGTCAATAATCACTGCATCCAGACCTTTTGAAACAGCCATGGATAAAAAAGTCCGGTTCAGCAGTTTTCTTTCAGGCAAACCAAATGAGATATTCGTCAATCCGCAGATCGTGTGGCATCCTTTAAAATTTAACATTATCTGATCCACAGTATCTAAAAACGCAACACCGTATTGACTATTTGTTGATACGGGCTGGACCAGCGGATCTACATATATATTCTCAATCGCAATATTATTTTGAATAAGCTTATTAATTAATGCATCTGCTATATCAAGTCTTTGATCTGTTGTTTCCGGCATACCTTCATCACTCATGCAAAGAGCGATAACTCTAAGGTCTGTACCTGCCAGCAGCGGGATGACATTTTCAAACCGTTCTTTTTCAAGAGAAATCGAATTAATCATTGCATTGCCTTTGTGAACTTGAAGAGCAGCTTCCAGGGCAGCCGGATTCGGGCTGTCTATACAGCAGCATGAATCTGTCGCTTCCTGAACGATTTTTACAAGCCATGCTAAATACTCTGTTTCATTCTCTGCAGAGAGCCCTGCGTTTACATCAATTAAATGTGCGCCGCTTTCATGCTGCGCCAGGGCCAGATCCCTTATGATAGCTTCATTTTCTTCCTGGATAGCCTTTCCCACCATTTTACGGCTGGCATTAATCAATTCCCCTACAATCAGCATGGTCACCTCTTTTTTGATTACTTTTCAATAACAGCGTGAACCGCTTTGGCTAAATCTTCCGACAGCGGTTCTGGCTGGTGTTCTGCCAGAATTCTCTCGATCCTGTCAGTTGACCGCTCTCCTAAATCCTTCCCGCCTTTTTTCTTCCATCCATCATAATTGGATCGCTCAAACAGGTCTGGATACCACCTCTCCCTGAAATGTTTTAACGTATGCGGGTTATCCAGATATTGTCCATCTGGTCCAACTTCATCAATTAAATCCAATGCTAAGGTATCATCATTGATTTCAGTTTCTTTCATAAATGCTTCAAGCCAGGAAATAATTTCGTTACAGATCGCTAATTGCGGAAGAGACCCTGACAGTCCTGATTCCAGATAGCCGACATCATGAACAAGATTGCCGCCAAACAAGGCATCCGTAAATAAAGTCATTGCAGCTTCTGCTGCTGCCTGCTGATCAACCAGTTTAGACTCGCTGCAGCCACCCAGACTGAACGTCGGCAACCCTAAATAATTGGCAAAATCAATCGCCTGACCTCTTTTTTCCGGGTCAGCATACGGCTGAATCGTTGTTTTCATATCCAGCATATTGCCACCCCAGCCCGGCATTATAAAAGGCGCACCTTGTCTTTTCAATTGGGACAGCACCAGCCCTGTCAGAACACCGGCATAATTTACCGCCATGGTTCCGGCAATAGTGATAGGGGCTGTCACACCTCCCTGGGCAGAAGGGATATAGGTAAACGGCAGCCCTTTGCCAGAAAGATAGAGCAATTTTTGCAAAGCTTCTTCATTATGACGCAATCCTGTTGTTACATTGATATAGCAAGCGGCAGACGGTTTATATCTGAGCTTATCTTCCCCTCCTGCAACGATTTCTGCCATTTTTACCGCATCTTTACACCCAGAAAAATCTGTGGTGACATATATGATGGGTTTGGTTGTGTAATTGAGCATGGCTTCCATTTCATACCGGTCAAGAATATCCTGCCGGACATCAGACGGCAAAAACATACACATGACAAAATCGATATGATCCAAAGCATCACAGACAATCATCCCTTCTTTGATATCGTTTAATACAGCCAACCGCCTTTCACCGGTTCTGTGATCAACAATATAAAGGCAATCAGATCCTGTTCCAAAATAAGAATGATTTCCTCCAACCTGCATGGCCCTGTTTCTATTCCGGTCATATAGGGTTACATTTTTTGGGACCGTGCTGAATGCTTTTTCGACCATGCCGGCCGGAATTCTGACACGGTTGCCGTCTGTCACCTCTGCCCCTGCATCATTAAGTAAATCGATAGCTTCCTCTTCATACAAACAGACACCGGTTCGTTCTAATATTTCAAGACATGCCCAGTATAATTTCTGGTTTTGTCCGTCAGAAAGCTTTTGGGCAAAAGGGCTGAGCTGTGCATATTGATTACTGATTATTTTAGCCATAAGCTGCTCCTTAAATCGTCAAATTTGATTCTTTTTTGTTATTAACTATAGTTGCCCAAAAGCATCATACGTCACACAATGTCTTGGCCACCCGCACTGCAGCGCCGGCATCTGCACCATAACCGTCTGCATTGATTTGCTTTGCATATTCTTCTGTCACCGGAGCACCGCCCACCAGCACTTTTACCTGGTCTCTTATGGTGGTCTGTTCAAGTAAATCAATTACATCTTTCATCACCGGCATTGTTGTTGTTAAAAGTGCGGACATGGCCAGAATTTTTGCTTTCTTTTCATTGACTGTCGCTACAAATTGTTTGCTTTCAACGTTGGTGCCCAGATCAATGACGTCAAACCCTGCCCCTTCCATAAGCATCCGCACAAGGTTTTTCCCAATATCGTGAAGGTCTCCTTCAACAGTTCCAATGACAGCAACGCCTCGATTAGCAGATCCTCCATCAGTTTCAGCCATGTGGGGTTTTAAAACAGATACTCCGGCACTCATTGCTCTGGCTGACATTAATACTTCCGGGATGAACAATTCTTCAGCTTCCATTTTTTCTCCAACAATATCCATGGCTGCAATCAAACCATTGTCCATTATCTGGCCTGCTTTTTGCCCTTCACTCACTGCTTCCATTACTAAAAATTTGGTTTTATTTTCATCGCCCTCAAGGATAGCTGAAATGATATCTTGAATTTCTGTCATTTTCTTCTCCGTTTAATTTTAAGTTCTAATATAAAAAAGTATTTCCTGTATTTTTCAGGGTATGTTCATCACTCATATAATTGGCCTGGCTTCCATTCCGTTTAATGGCATCCAGCCCTTCCTCGTCATATGGTTCAACTGCATAATCTGGTGCTTGATCAGGGGTTGTTTCTTTACACAACTCAATATGACGCTCCAGTTTTTTCAGTGAAAATGAAACCAACTCTTTTAAAAATCCAAATGAATGACGCATTTGATGAAACCCGTATTTTTTCATCAATGCATATCCGGCCACAGCCTCGTCCTCTGCTTTTTGATTGGGATGTTCCTGACTTGTTGTACAGGCGGTCTGTATAGAGGGAAGATCCAATCGCTTATTGACTTTTTCCTGAATTAAATTGGCTATATTAAAAGAAACAAGTCCCAGGTTCACTGCATATTTATCTTTAATGCTGGCAATAGATGGAAGCCCTGCATGCACCACCATAACACCCGGGTTGACGACCTGGGCAAGTGTAATGCCAAATAACGCTTCTGCATGGGTCAGGGTCACCAGGCTTGACATTGAATAGGGTCCTGAGAGTCCTGCCATCGGCATGGTTGAAACATATATGGGTATCCCTTTTTCAACACAGGATAAAAATGGGGGAATCATACTGTCAATAATGTTCAATGGGCTGTTAATAATTGAAAATTGAATGGTAAAATTACCCCGGGTTTTAGAAATCTGTTCTGCCCTGGCAATACCTTCATCACTGACCGCAGCAGCATAAATCGGTTTGTTACAACACTCGATGATCGTATCCATCACCTTGACTTCCTGTTTGGGGACCAGAACACCCCTTGCCATAAATCCAACCTGATCAGATTGTTCCACTATGGCGGCAATCCTGGCGATATGTTCAAACGTCGGTGTGATAAGACCTCTTGTCGTTTCATCATATACAAAGGGTGCTGTGCCACCCACACCAAAAGAATTTTCTTCCACCCAGTACTGGCTTCTTTTAGGCGCATTGGTAAGTGCCTGTTCCACCAACGGCCGTAATATATGTAAATGGCCTGTGGTGTCGTCAAACGCAGCCAGACCTGTTTCTTCCAGGATTTGTCTGATGGTTTCTGAACCGCATTTTACCCCTGTCTCCTCCAACACCCGCAAGGCATCCTCATGGATGTTATCCAGGTATTCATCTGTAACTAAACTCATCTTTTTCCTCGTTTTTAGACATTAATCTGCATATTGTCATAGGCAAACAGCATATTCTGATACTGTCCCTCTAAGGCTTTATAATCTGAAAAACTTTTGTTCCAGTATTCTTCAAGATGGATAAACACTGTCTTTTTTGCATGAATACGTTGGCTTAACGCTATGGTTTCCTTCAAAGTATAAAGCGTTGTTCGTGAAACATGATCTTTCTGATAAACGAAATCGTGTTTCAGGCTATCTTCAATAATCCCGGGCTGAATAAAAAGCACATCTGCGTTTTGTACATGCGGATTTTCCTCTGGAAACGGCTTGACATCACATGGCGCGTAAATAGCCTTTTGGCCGCTTTTTTCAAATATGTATACATATGAAATCTGATCCCCTCTCGAGACAGGCAGTGCTTTAATATCAATGTCACCAATCCTGACAGTGTCATCAAACGGCTCGGGTTTGACGAACCCGCTTTTTATATAAAACTCAACCTGAGATCCATAAATCGTTCTAATGGTTTTCATAGGCCTGAAAAGGGACTGAGGCAGTCTGAGAGAAATCGTTTTTTCCGGATAGGCTTTCCATGTTCGAAAATCTAAAGCTATCTGCTCCACAACACGGAATCCCTCGGTATGATCTGGGTCCAGATGAGTAAATAATAGATGATCAACAGACCTGATATTTGAACGATTCAACTGCCAGGCGATTTCAACAGGTGTATCGATCAAAATATTCTCATCATGCAAAAAAACGGATGGTCCTGTTCGGGCAAAAGGCCCCCCCTTTTGCCTAGCCTCGACACAAATCCGGCATTGGCATAATGGTTTTGGAATGACCATGCACCCACCTGAACCCAGAATAGTAAATTCCACGGATTACACTGACTCCGCTGTCTGGACGGATGTGTCTGACACGTCATGTTTTAAATCACCGTCTACAGTTCCTTTAACTTTCTCGCGCTCTTCCTCAAAGTCAAAACCCGTCCAGATGCCAATGGAACCCAGGATAGAATCCTGGGGGTGGTACTCTCTAAAAATTTTAAAATAATAGGCGGCTTCCTTACTGTTCAAGACAGCTTTGGGGTGCTCTGCTTTGATTGTCTCAAATTCATCATCCGTCATTTTGTTGGCCAGACGCTCTCCAAGGTCTTCGCAGCCAGCCCCCTGTGTGTACTGCACTTTGTAGCGCCATAAGATTTCATCGGGTAAATAGTCTGTGTTTTCAAAGGCTTTTCTTAGAATCCATTTTTCAATTTTTGCCCCATTGTGTTCTCTTATCTTCAGCTCAGGCGGGATTTTCATGCCCAGATCTACCATTTTTACATCCAGAAATGGCACACGAAGCTCCAGACTGAACTCCATACCCATTCGGTCCGCGCGCTGCAGATTGATGTTGTGAAGATTTTTAATACAGCGCCTGGCTTCCATGTTCAGTTTGTCAAAAGGAAAATGTTTCATATAATGGTAGCCGGTAAACACTTCGTCTGCACCCTCTCCGGTTAAAACAACAGTACACCATTCAGCCGCAGCCTTGCAGGTAAAATAACAGGGAACCGCGCATCTTACCAGTGAGGGATCATACGTCTCCAGTTTGTTGATCACATGCGGCAATGCGTCGTAGTAATCCTTTTCTGTAAAAATATATTCATGATGTGTAGACCCAATATGTTTTGCTGCGATTCTAGCTGCTTTTATATCATCACTAAATTCGCCGTCATCATCTTTCATACCAACGACAAATGTGTGAAGATTCGGTATTTCTTCTGCAGCGATTGCAGCAACAAGGCTGCTGTCTAACCCGCCGCTGCAAAAAGACCCTACAGGCACTTCCGGATCCGCCAGAAGTCTCTTTTTTACACAGTTGATAAATGTATCCCGTATGGTTTCAGCAGTGCGGTCAATATCCGTCATTTTATGATCCTGAACCTGCGGTACCTTGTAATACTGAACAAAGTCTTCTTCCGGGGTGTAATAATATCCTGCAGGGAACTCATGAACTTCTTCCACCCCTGCCAGACTCATGGCTCCCAGTTCTGAGGTGAAATATAATTTTTCATCTTTATACCCATAATATAAAGGCTTGATACCAATGGGATCCCGTGCCAGCATAAATGTGTCTTCATCAAAAATGGCAAAGGCGAACATCCCATCCAGTTCTTTCACACATGAAGGACCTATTTGCTGATACAGGGCCAGCACAGTTTCAGAATCTGATTTGGTTTTAAAATTATATCCCGACATGAGTGCTGACCGAAGCGTTTTAAAATTGTAGATTTCACCATTGGCAATAATTCCCTTTTTCCCACTGGCATCTAATATCGGCTGATGGCCTTTAGCAACATCCACAATAGACAGGCGTGTGTGTCCGACTGTAAATTTATCCCCGCTGTGGATCCCCCTGTCATTGGGTCCACGATGGGGTAATGCATCCAGCATCTTGTTAATTGTTTTTTCATCTGTGCCACCGAAACATCCAGCGATACCGCACATAAAATTTCTCCTCTCTTTTATTTGTTTCGTATTTAAACGATGGTTAATCGACAAATATTTTTCCAAAATTGGCCGTTGTTAAAGGGTCATCAATATACATGCCTAGGCCTATATTCATGAGTGATTCCATACCTCTTTCATCATATTGCGGCATGGAAATATCAGGCGCATCATCTGCAGTTGTGGCATCAAAAATTTCAATGCATTTTTCCAATTTTTCAATCGAAAAATCGATCAAATACTGTAAAAAAGCAAAAGGATGCCGGATCATATGGACACCATATTTTTTACAAAGCGCATGCCCCATTTTCGCATCTGACAGCGCCCGTTCTGTAACATGTTGTTCATGTGTAGTGCAGGCACTCTGAAAGGTGGGGATATCTAACATGAGATTCAAATGGGTCATTAAGATATTCAACAGGTTATGTGATTTTAACCCATAGTTGGGATTATATTCGATTCTGGGATCAGCAATAGTCGGGTAGCCGGCATGAACGCATGGCACACCCGGATTCAACAGTTGTGCGACACAAATTCCAAAAAGGACTTCAGCATGCGTCATAGACAACACACCATTATAACAATACGGTGCGCTGATGCCTGCCATTGGCATTGCAGAAATAAATACAGGAAGTCCTGCCTTCACGACCTGGACAAAACTGTCAGAAAAATTTTCATTGATCTCAACCGGCGGGCGCGTCAGGCAGAAGACAATCATCACGTTCCCACGCTTTTTGTGCAGTTCAACTGCCCGTTCAAGAGACGCATCTGAAGTGACGGCAAAATATAAAGGTTTGTCACAGTATTCATCCATAAGGTCCATCTGCTCAACCTCATTCTTCAGCTTCACTGCTCTGCCCATTCCCCCTACTGCAGATCTTTTCTGGGCAATTTTAGCAATTTGAATCACATGGTCTCTAGTCGGGATGACACCGCCTTGTTTTTTTTTTATCATCATAAATATATGGGGCAGTCCCGCCGATAAAATAGCTGTTTAACGGCACAAAAAAATCTGAGACTTTTGGTACGGTTTCAAGACATTTTTCAACCAATGGTTTTGTCACATAAACACGGTCTTCATGTACGATTGCAAGCCCCTTTTCTTCAAAGGGTTTAAAAGCACTTATCATGTCAGGTTGTTTACATCCCACCCCAAAATTTTCTAATATCCAGAATGCATCTTCATTTGATTTCATCAGCATATCAATTGTTGCGTCACCAAACAGGTCTTTCGAGATATTAATTTGATCGATATTCACAAATACTCCTTGTGATAGTTTTTGTTAGAATATTGTTGTGATTAAATTTTTCTTTACAAAACATTCAATTAAATATATTTTGTGTTGAAAATGTTTTAACGAGAAATATTATAACGCTGAGCAAATAAAGTCAAGGGCTCACTCGATCGAAAGTCTGGTTTTAATCAGAATTTAACAGGTGATAAACACGTGTTTAATACCATATTAATAATAATTAATAGATTTCCTTTAAATGTTTGCTGATCGGCATCAGGATAAAAACAAAGTGCACTTGGATCAATCCAGACAACTTAATGTGAATATCGATTTTGCACCTCAGGATATTGCTACTTTTTTATATGAAACCGAGATCCCGTCCGCAAAGATAAAAAAAAGTATTGATACAGCAGTAAAAGATTGTATAAAGATCCTTTCACCTTCCATTATCTATCGATGGGCTAAAGTTGATCATATTCATCGTTCATTCATTCATATTATTTGTTCGCCAGACAAAAAGAGATTAGCTTTAAACCTAGGCCAATCAGTAAAGATTTTAACCCATGCGAATGAAGTGCTTCTTGCTGTTTGGACGATTGGCCCTGACCTGGACAAAAAAATTGATGACTTGCACAGCAGCGGGAAAATACTGGAAGCATACCTTTATGATAATGTTGGATTGTTTGCTTTATCTAAAACATGGCAGCAGGTAAAACATTTAGCAGAATGCAGGGCCGTAAAAAAACAATGGGGTGCAAGTTCAATGTTGAGCCCCGGGTCTGTTCAGGGTTGGGATATGAAAGAGCAGCATATCCTGTGTTCCATTCTGGAAATAGAAAAATTTGGTATACAAATAAACAATAAAAGCGTTTTAATACCATTCAGGTCTACAGCAGGATTATTGGGAATCGGACCTGGATATGATACCAAAAAAGTAGGGTCTATGTGCACTGCCTGTCTTAAAAATAAGACCTGTTACAACAAATCATAAAATGAATTCTGAATATTTCAACATAAAACTGGTGCCATCCGGCAGAGCAATAAAAGTGTTTTATAATGAAACAATTGCTGAAGCTTTTATAAAACACAATATTCAACTCAGATTCGACTGTGGCGGTAAAGGTAACTGCAAAAAATGTAAAATCGAGATTAACGCCCCAAAAGCCTCTCATGGGGGTTACAACCTGGCATGCCAGTCATATGCTAAGAAGGATATGACAATCCACATACCGCCCGCCTCATTAGCAGATCCGACTGCCATGACCAAAGCATCGGTTCAAATACCAGGGAAATATACTGCACAAGATCATAAGCTCTCTAAAAACGAACCTTTTGCACTTGCTGTTGATTTAGGAACAACAACCATTGGAATTTATCTTGTTGCCCTGAAAACAAAAAAATTTCTTTCAGGGTTGACCATTAAAAACCCCCAGTGCTTCTATGGCGATGATGTTGTAACACGGATTACGAAAATCAGAGAAAACAACCGTGTGCTTTTGAAAATGCAAAAAATGGCCGTCAAGACCATTGAGTGGGGGATTCTCTCCATTCTTGAAAAGCATGGAATAAATAAGAAACTGATTTCAAAAATTCTGGTTGTTGGAAATCCTACCATGATACATATTTTAGTTGGACAAAGCCCATCGTCCATTGGTGTGTATCCGTATCTACCAGCATTTAAATCACAAAAATCAATCCCTGCCAACACTCTGGGATTTTCACTGGAGCATGATACGCTTTTAATTACAAAACAGCTTGTATCCGGATACCTGGGCAGTGATATTGTTATGGCAGCTATTTCATCTAATTTTGAAAACCAGCCAGAAGGAACGCTTCTCATCGATATTGGGACAAATGGGGAAATCCTTTTTAAAGGTATCGATAAAATTTATGCTGCCTCCTGTGCGACTGGCCCTGCTTTAGAAGGCGCCTGTATATCCTGTGGGATGCCTGCAGTTCCGGGAGCCATTCACAAAGTGAATATCCATGGTAACAAAACAAATCCATCTTATGAAATAATACAGCACAATAACAACAAACTTCAAAAACCATCAGGAATTTGCGGAGCTGGCATTATCAGTTCGATTTGTGAACTTATCAGATCAAATATTATATTAGACAACGGCTGTTTTAATAAAAAAAGTAACGCCAGAAATCTTAATAGAAACAGCCCGGGCAGTTATACTTTGGCAAAGGTCAATGAAACTGAGAATAATCTGCCCATTGAAATTACCCAAAAAGACATCAGAGCTGTACAACTCGCCAAAGCAGCTTTAGCTGCAGGGATAAAAACGGTTTGCCGCGAAGCAGGTTTCAGGCAGCCAGGAAAAATACTTATTGCCGGGGCTTTGGGCAGCTTTATCGATATTGATGATATGATCTATATAGGTATCATCCCTCAAATTGATAAGCATCATATCGAGGTCCTTGGGAACGCGGCAGGGACTGGCATCATTTTAATGTGTTTAGAGTCAAACCTTACTGCAAATACAGCAGCATTTATAAAAAAAATGACGGTTATCAATTTAGCTTTAAATACAGAATTTCAAAATGCTTTTATTTCCTCTCTTAATTTCTCAAACAACACAAATTAGATGATTTTCAGAGTAAAAAATTTTGATGAGAATTTATGACATTGTTTATAGCTTAAAAGAATTCAGAATCAAAAGATACCCCATTTTCGTATAGTGTTATATCTGTTTCCACAGTTCTTTTGTTATTATTGTATATATCATTGCCAGCAATATCGAATCATATTGTTTGTTCACCTAAAAAAGCAGCTTGGTTTGATTCAAATATAATGAAGCATATGCCATTGTTTCAAAAATAATGAAACAAATATTATATTATTGACAAAAAGTATTAGTTTTATAATGATTTTATCATTACATAGTCATTCAATATTACAAAAGAGAAATGACGTAAGCAATGTGTCCTGCTGTGCCTATCAACGTCATGTATTTACAAATAGTTCCAAACAAACATGAGAATTTGTTTTTCATGTTCGCTTTATTTCTTCCTGAAAGGGATGATATCTGCATCGTCTATCTCTGCATACCCTTTATTGATCATTTTAACGGCTTCATTATATAAATGAAGATCGTTGTCCCGGAGCAGGACCAGATTATTGATAATCTGCTCTATATCTGATCGTTTATCAAGCGTGTCCACAAGGGACTGTATAAACCCTTTTAATTCAGCAAACTGCTTCAAATTGTTGTCATGTATTTTGTTAAGCTGATCTACAGCTTTTTCTGTTTCTTTATCCGTCATCTTCAGCTCCTGAAAAATATGTACAGGGTATCTTCACCGATATTTCAAAGTTTTTCATTTCCCACAGGGTTAAAGTAAACCAGGTGCTTCATGCACCCCTTGTTTTATCGTGTGCCGGGAAAATGAAACAGCCTTTGAATGAATTCTGTCTGATTCAATCATCATTTGATCTGCTTTTCCTTCAGCGTCCGGCTGACCTGTCCCTGTATTCAGTTTCAATTTTTAAATTAGCAGATGACGCTTGTCAATTCTTTCCTGGTTTTCTTCCATTGATATCTGTCCTGGAAAATTTATGACACGGTGCTCTGCAAAGCACTAATGGATAATTTAAATTCTTTACTGTTTTTAAAAATATTGCTAAAAAATTTTGAATCACAATTTTTTTAATCGTTAAGGAGATCTGTGTTCCCATGCCAGAGGAACCCGAATGCCAGGTCCTGAAAAATAGAGTCAAAGAACTTGAAACAGAATTAATCAAGTTAAAATTGACAGAAGAGCATTTACGGTCTCTTATGGAAAGTGCCACAAATTTTGCTGTATACAGACTTGTCAGCGATAAAACAAATCCCCTTCAGCAGCTCAAGGTTGAATTTGTAAGTAACTCAGTGAAAGATATCCTGGATATTCCAGATCCCATGAAATTTGAAACCTGGTATGGCAACATGCATCCTGACGATGTTGAAAAAATTGCCAGGGCAAACCAGCGGGCATTCAAGACCATGAGGTTTGATGAGGAGTACCGGATATACCATAGAAAAAAGAAGGCGTGGCGGTGGATACATGCTATTTCGACAGGGGGAACGGATAAAAATGGATGGAACAATTATGTTAACGGCATTCTATTGGATGTAACAGACCGCAGGCAGACCCGGGAAAAGCTGAAAGAAAAAACAAGGGCGTTAAAAGAACTAAATGAACAGATTATCCGTGTGGAAGCAAATGAACGCAGATCAATTGCTGCGGACCTTCATGACAGTGTCGCGCAGACGCTTGCCATAAGCATCTTTAAAATTAAGAATAAAAAAGATTCCAGAGAGCGGATCAACCGGGAATTCATCGATGAAATCCAGGAACAGCTTGAGCAGGCAGTTAAAGAAACCCGTTCCCTTATGTACCAGCTGAGCCCACCTGTCCTGGATGATTTTGATATAGAGATAGCGTTAGGGGTTTTGATCGAGGAAATCAATGAAAAGTATGGTGCAGATATTAGATATATCAACAATATTGATCAACCAGTCCATATGATCAAGCCCAGTAAAATAATATTGTACAGAGCCGTTAATGAGCTTGTTATGAATATTATTAAGCATTCAGGCTCAGAAGAGTCAAAGGTGACGCTGTCAAAAAATGGAGATTTCTTTCAGCTAAAAGTTGAAGATACCGGCGTTGGGTTTGACGTAGCCAGAATTGCTGACAGGAATTTCAGCAGGTTTGGGATTCATAATCTATCCGAACGGATCAAAAACATGGATGGCAGGTTTGACATTTTTTCAGCTCCTGGAAAAGGAACAAAAATTATACTGTCAATTCCCTGAGATTTATACCGCTTCTCATCTTAATGTTCCTGAATAATGATACAATATTTGATTTTTCATATGATTAATCACATGAAAAAGGCTTTAGCTATCTGAAAGCGCACGTTCTATTTGACTAAGACAGTGATTGATACTGTCAATATCAAATGCTTCTGCTGAATCAACAAGGAATTCACCTGTCAGTTTCAGCTCTGGTAAATTAAATTCATCTCCCAATACCATTATTTTTGATGCAATCTCTTTTACGAGTTCCATTTTCATTCCCTGTTTTTCAAGCTCAGTTATAGATGGGATGATATCTGTTTTAAGACGTACAACACAGTCGGCATCCATTGTTTCCCTTGAGGATGAAATTTTTTTGAGTTTGATTTTATTCCTGCCAGGGACCGCCCTTTTGACATTGTTGTACCCCGGCATCAGTTTTAACAGTTTCCGGTAAAGCGTACTGATGTCAATGGGTTTTCTTATAAACGCGTTATACCAGGACTTATCCGGCAGGAGATCCTCGCGGGTTTTCGTAGATGCCGTCATGATGATAATGGGAATGTTCGATGTCGTGCGACTGGACCGGATCTGTTCACATGTCTTTTTGCCGTCCCTTCCTGACATACCTGCTTCCATGATAACAAGGTCTGGGACAGCGTCTTGTGCCATTTGAAACCCTGCCTGCCCATCCCTGGCTTCAATCACAGTAAGGTTTGTGTTTTCAAGAGTTTCCCTGAGCATAAACCGGATATCATCTGTATCATCAATGAGAAGTACCTTTTCTTTGTTAAACCGGATATGATCTAAAGATAACTGGCTGCCTTTGGTATTGTTCTGGCTGGCAATTATCTGTCCCGGAGAACAGATTTTAATATCAGAAAAACATATGGTAAAGCAGCTGCCTTTTCCCAGCTCACTTTTTACTGTGATCTTTCCATTCATTCTTTCAATCAGGCGTTTGCTGATTGACAGACCAAGCCCTGTGCCGCCATACTTTTTTGTAATCCCGGCAGATTCCTGCTGAAAAGATTGAAAAACCAGGTCCAGTTTTTCTTTTGGTATGCCAATGCCTGTATCTTCAATTTCAATAACAAGATCTCCGGAATTATTGTCTGCCGCATGTGTGTCCATTATTGCGGAAACCCTGACCTGCCCTTTCTCAGTAAATTTAATGGCATTTCCAATAAGGTTCAAAAAGATCTGATGAAACCTGACATCATCCAGCCACAGGGCCCTGGGGAATTCGTCAGCAAAATCCTGTATAAACGACAATTCTTTTTTGTCGAGCTCCATACGGAACAGCTGGTATACATCTTCAAAAACAGCTTTAACATTTACTGGAACAGTTTTAATTTCAAGTGTATCAGACTCAATTTTTGATAAATCAAGGATATCATTTATCAGTGTAAGCAGACTTTTCCCAGCCATATTAATGGTGTTAAGATAATTGGAATGCTGCCGGTCTGTTATCATCGAGTCCAGAAGCTCACTGAATCCAATTATAGAATTCAAAGGTGTCCGGATTTCATGGCTCATATTGGCCAGGAATTCACTTTTGGCTGTACTGGCTTTTTCAAGCTCTTTTTCTTTCTGCTTTCTTATTATGATTTCTTTGGTTAATGTTTCATTTAAAACTGTCAGCTCTTTTGTCCTTTCCTGCACACGGCTTTCAAGTTCCTGGTATGCTTCTTTGAGCTTTCCCTCTGCTATTTTCCGCTTGGTCACATCCCGCGAATTCACAACAAATCCCTTAACTGCATCATGATCAAGAAGATTCTGGCTGTTGGATTCCAGGGTTCTCCATGACCCATTCTTATGCTGGAGGCGGATTTCAACTGGTGACGTTTCCTGTTTGGATGCAACCCGCGCCTGGAAGGTTTCTATTGCCAGCGCCTGGTCATCCGGGTGAACCAGGTCAAAGCCGCTCTGCCCGACCAGCTCTTCAGGTTTATAGCCGAGAACTTTTTCAATGGACGGGCTCTGATAAAGGATGGTACCTTCCCTGTCCAGAATACCGATGATATCTGATGAATTTTCGATCAGCGACCTGGAATACTCTTCTTTTCGCTGCAGCGCTGTAAGGGACTCATCCAGTTGGCCTGCCATATTGTTAAAGACCTTGGAAAGTTTGCCGAATTCATCACCAGACGTTATATTGATACGGGTTTCCAATTTTCCTCTTCCGATTTCCTCGGCCCCGGTCATCAGGTCTTCCAGCGGTTTTGTCAGCCGGCGGGTCAAAAACATCAGCGCCAGTGTCACAATCAGGGCACCAGAAACCCCAAGATAAATCACGTAGGGTTTCATCTGGTTCACCACGCCGTACACTTCATCAATAGGGTCTGAAACTATGATATACCATTTCCATTGATTAAAAAAAGCAGCCAGGGCCAGGCTCCTGCCTTCAGGTGCCACATACGTTAACTGCCGTTCACCCTGACCCAGTTTCTTAAACCATTTTTCCTGGCTCATATTAAGGCCGATAAGCTGTTTCTCTGGATGGGAAACAACAATGCCTTTCTCATCGACCACAAACACGTACCCCATCTTCCCTAATTCAATCTCAGACAAGGCAGTGGTTGTATCCAGCTTTGCTTTGAAAATACTGGCAGGTATTTTTTCCAGGCCGTATTTATGGAGAATGCCTTCCTGCTCTTCAGCAATATGCACGGCCTCATTCAAACGGGTCTGGAGCCATGTTTCGGCAAGATCGATCAGCGCTTTCTGTGAAAAATAAAAAGTTGTGCCAACAGTTATCAATAAGGTGAGCATCACCAGCGGCAGCGTGGTAAATAATATTTTCCCAAATATTTTCATAACTGTTTATTCAGCCCGTCAAAAGAATAGTATCCACGGTTTACCGGGAAGGCAGAAACCTTGTTTTTTCATTGAACTGCGGATACAGGGCCATGGTTGACTTCAGGGCGTGCCCGTAATCGATTCTTTTCTGCCGCACATAAACCTGGTTGGTAAAGCTTATTGGAAACGCGGCCATATCATTGAGTATCCTGATCTGGGCCTGGATCCATAAATTTTCCTGCTGCTCAGGGTCAATTTCAGACCGGGCCGCTGTGATGAGGGTGTCTATTTTGTCGTAGCAGGAAAAAATTTGTATCTGGTTTTTTCCCCTTTACCACGATGGAATCAGAATGAAAAAACCGGGTCAGGTAAACATCTGCATTGGGCCGCCAGGCAAAATAGATAACCATGGGCTTTGGGTCTTTCCGTATGGTTTTGTGCATCTGTCCGTGGGACACAATATCCAGGTTACAGGTAACACCAATACGGGATAACTGCGCTTTCAACTGTTCATAATAGTGGCGGTAAATTCTTTTTTCTGATACGGTCAGGTCCACTGTGAACCCGTCAGGGAACCCGGCCTGTGACAGCAGTTCCTTTGCTTTCTTTATATTCCCTTTATATTCCAGGTCCAGCTGCCTGACATCTTCCTGTGTAAGGCCGCCGGGAAGAAAATTTGCCGGTACCTGGGAGTAGACTTTCCCCACGACTTTTTTGACTTCTGCTTCAACAAACGTATTCCTGTCCAGGGCATAGGCCATTGCTTTCCGTACCCGTATATCATCAAACGGTTTCATCGTGGTATTAAAGTATACATTTGCCACCTCACCGACCCCGTGAAAATCTATGATGATATCTTTTTGCCTGGTTAACGCCGCCATTGCCTCTTTGGTGCCATGGGGGATGATAATATCCAGGGTTCCCTTTTCAAGCCCCTGCTTTCTTTTTTCATATTCAGGGATAAAATGAAGCTCCACCCCGTCAAGAAGGGGGCGTCCCCTGAAATAGTTCTGGTGTGCCTCAAGAACAATTTTTTCTTTTGGCACATGATGGTTAAACACAAAGGGGCCTGTACCGACCGGGTGTTTTTTAAACCCTTCATATCCCATGGCGTCAATGGCTTTTTTGCTCACAATAAACCCGCCGCCGTAATCGGTCACTTTGGGCAGAAAAAGGACGGATGACATGGGTGTTGACAGGACAAACCGGACCGTATACCTGTCTATTTTCTCCACATGGATGCCTGAATATCCGCCTGCATAGGCACCCGTGTTTTTATCTGAAGATTTTTTAAAAGAATAAACCACATCATCACTTGTAAGTTCATAAGGCTTTGTTACAGGGCTTCCATGAAACATGACGCCTTTTTTTAATTTAAATGTCCAGACTTGTTTCCCTTCTATTATTTCATACTCAGGAATAGCTTCAGCCAGATCCGGCTCTATCAGGGGAGCATTACCAGGCTGGTATCGCAACAGGCCGTTGAAGACCAGATCAGCAAGACACCTGTCTTGAGAACCCGCAGCAAAATGCGGATCCATTTTACCGATATCAGACACATGCAGTCCGAACTTCAACACGTTGTCCTGGCGGGATTCCACGGCGAGTGCATTCATATTGATGGAAAACAAGATAACGGATATTAAGGCTGTGACGGCAGTAAAGAAATTTTTTCTCATAAAGTAATTCCTTTTAATCTGTGACTGTTTTTCAAGAAACTCGTTCTGATCGCCCTGCTGATGAACACTATACTATAACCATAATGAATTAAAAAGCAGTAAATTTACTATGAAAAACTTGACGCTGGTACCGGCTGAGCTTTCAGCAGCTTTAAAAAACAGGGCTCAGGGATATGATACCTGTTCTGATGGCTCAATCAGGGACCTAATATTCATAATATAATGTCTGAATCTCTTGTTTAGACCGTTTTTTTAGAAGCGCCAGCATCAGAAGAATCCTGGCTTTGGCTGGATTTAATTCGTCTGAAACAATAAATCCACAGGCATCATCATCCACTTCTACATTCCTGCTTACAGTCCCTGTAGGTACCCTGGAAGCCCGGACAATAAAGATCCCTTTCTGAGACAGTCCCGCCGCCGTTTTAATGGAATCCTGGTTCATGTTCCCGTTTCCGTCTCCTGCAATGACAATGCCCCTGGCACCCCTTGAAACAGATGATTCTATCAGGTCCGAAGGCATATCTGCACAGGCGTATATAATATCTACCCGTGGCAGCGGCAGAGGGTAATCCGGTTTAAATTCACTGATGAAGGTATGCTTTCTGAAAGGCCCCCGAAAGAACCTGACTTTACCGTAAATCACCGTACCCATCAGCCCATTCACCGGGGACAAAAATGTTTCCACAGAGGTGGTGTTCGTCTTGGTCAAAGAATGTGCGCCATGGATTCTGTCATTCATCACGACCAGGACCCCTTTTTCCCTGGCATCCGGGTCTGCTGCCACGGCAACGGCATTAAACAGATTTAACGGACCGTCTGCACTGATGGCTGTGGAGGGACGCATGGCACCGGTCAGTACCACAGGCTTGGCACTGTTAACGGTGAGATTGAGGAAGAATGCGGTTTCCTCCATGGTATCTGTTCCATGGGTGACCACAACACCGTCTGTTTCTTTGTCCGACAGTATATCGTTAATTCTGACTGCCAAACCGGTCATGATCTCAAAAGACATGTCCTGGGAACCAATATTGGAAACCTGTTCCCCGGTTATACTGGCAAGCTGCTCCAGATTCGGCACAGCCTGAAGCAGACCGCCGATATCAAGCTGACCAGACGTATAGCCCGCCTGAGTGGAGGATATGGATTTCCCTGCAATGGTACCGCCGGTAGCTAAAATACAGACATTGGGTAGCGTCTTCATGGTTTGCTTTTTTGTCAGTCTCCTTTCTTTACTGATAGATTGCTTTTTGTTTTTCCAGATCCACCAGCATGACGATTGTCCTGTAGATGTTTAATAATATTTCAAAATACCGCTTTTCATAAGCGGTGACAGCTGATTTAAAGTTGAATGCAATAATCGATATATCTGCTTCATTATACGTGATAAAATTTTGAACGGGAATATCTATAAATTCCAGGACTGCCGGGTCTAACGGATTTTTTTGTAAAAACGACTGGATAGAATTATAATAGGACATGTCATCTGATATAATTTTGGCTTTTTTTCTGGAAACGTTAATCGGGGCAAGAGACTCCCTGTGAATGATGATGGCCTCAGATTTTTTCATTCCATCTGCGCTTTGTTTAAAAACATACCCTTTTAAATTATTCTTCTTATCTGCCCGGGTAATGAAAATAGCCTGGTAATCTTTTAGTATAAAAGAAGCCAGATGATCGTATACATTATTTGATCTGACAAACTCTTCAAGAGAATGGATCAGGGAACTTGAATACTGTAACAAATCTTTCAGCCTTAAATCGTATTCCCGCCTGATAGAGATATCCTGGAACCAGACAAGAACCTTTTGCGCTGTTTGACCGTATGGTATGCCTGCTGTCTTTGCCTTGATCTCATACCACTTTTCAGTGACATTGGAATACCCTTCGACAGAGTTTATATGCGCTGTTGTCAGGTCGCGATCTGCCACCATTTCAAAAATATCTTCCAGTGTTTTTTTCCCTACAAAATCTTTTACATTCTTTATCGCGTACTTTTTAAACAGGTTTTGCGTATACCCGATGGACAGAATGATATCCCCCCCCATATCCATGATAAACGCCGGGTCATCTGTTTGAGCCGGCAGTTCAACCAATGCGCTGACATGTCTTTGACGATATTTAATACTTGATCTGGCAATAATCTGAACAATTAACGGCACAATAAAGGGGATAATGGAATAATGGCCGGAAAGCAAACAGATCGTTAAACCGATAATTATCGTATTAATATAAATCCACAGGCTGGACAGTTCTTCAAAAACAAACTCCAGGAAGACAAAGACATTGGGGGCAGCTATTTTTTTTAGTATATGGACCAAAACAAACTATTTAGTTTATGGCAGCCAGCCGTTTAATTTAACCCTTCTATTTGGTTGATGGCAGACTATCGGGTACGAAAAAAAATTTATTGGATCCTGCCGGATATTCTACAGCAAATAAAATCAGGCCGCAAACACTTTCTTACAGACTGAGATATTTGATTATGGCTTTAAAATCAATTCACTTTTTGCGTTCCGGTTGATAGCTTCATCACTGAACCACCAGTAAACCTTTTCCCCGGACATGAATGCATCTATCTGGTCTTTCTGGTTGGCATGAAATGTTCTGCCGGCAATGCCGCCAGGAATAACTGCCGTCACTTTTTCGCCATCATTAAAATCAGCAACCATTCTTAATGCTGCACAATGCGTAATCCCAAAGGGGTCATCATAATCATACCACCCCCTGAAAAGCGTTTCTCCACTTCCTCCCATGGGCATGGGTCCGGATCCCAGCAAATTTTTTACAGACCCTTTTCTGGCCAATGGATTTACAAGATCAAGCGTATGCAGCTGTCCCCACTGCCATTTGGAAATATCTTCACCCAATTCCCGGGCTAAATAGCTTTTTGCGTCTACTGCTGCCGCATAAAACAGATCATCCATGGTTTCTCTTTTACCTGCTGTTTTTACATTATCAAACCAGGAAGATTTTCCGTCCAGCACCATTTTCTGAAGCCGTTCTTCCCAGAAATACCATGAATTCAAGAGGATGGCTGCGTTGTCCCTGCCCAAATCATCCTCAAACACCTTCATTGCGAAACGGGGATAAATGGCCTGGAAGATCAGGGGTGCCGCCAGATCAGCGTCATCCCTGAAATCCCATTTATCAAGGATATCACTGAAAATTTTCATATTATCATGTTTGGATAAAATACCGGACATCACAGGCACCAGCTCTTTTGCCATCATGTTTTTTGTATCACGCTGGAATGCCCACAGGTCATCTACAGATTTCTTTCCTGCCTGGTTCATCAATTCCTTTAATCTCTGGTATCGATACGACGCTGCAAAATAAGAAGAGTAATAATAGGGATAGTCACTTGAAACCACTTTGTGGTTGCAGGTTCCCACCCATTTTTTTCCCGGGTTGAATGACCCCGGCATCTCATCCTGGGGAATCCATCCTTTCCAGTTATCAATTGAATTTTCTACGTTATGCGGGAATGTCCCTTCTCCATTTTTCCTGATCGGGATGACACCTGAAGCCTGGTGCCCGATGTTTCCCTCCTTATCTGCAAACACCCAGTTCAAACAGACCATAGAGACCTTTTTTATATAGTCGACAAGATCTTCAGCAGACTTTGCCGTTATGATATCTACCAACCCGATATCGCCCGTCATTGTTTCCATAGGGGCAAAGCGGAATGAAATAATTTTTTCTGTGGTTAAATCTGGCAGTACATCTGTTATAACAGGGCCTCTTTTGGTTGCCCGTATTGAAAATCGATGCTCTTTAAATCCGTCTGGCGATTTTTTATCTTTAATTTTCAGCGTTTCATTATACACAATAAAGGGAATGGATACTTCCCCTTCCAGATAGTGATCCGGATTTTCCGGGTCAATGGTTTCTATATAAAGATCCTGCATATCACCGTAGTTGTTCGTCAGGGCAAGGGCAATATGATCTGTTCGGCCAATGGCCATACCCGGTATACCGGATATATGCGCGCCCACTGCTCTCAATTCAGGTGTAATTAACCCAACCGGATAAAACACCCCTGGCAGAACCCGCGGGTCCAGGTGAGGATCGCCGCATAGAACTGCCTTTCCTGATGCTGACATTGAGGGTGAGATCGCCCAGTTATTGCTGCCGGCCCTTAATTTCCTGTCCTGTGTATATGCTGTCAATTCTTTTACGTTCAAATTCAGCTGCGCTAACTGATCTTTGGATGGTATCGGGAAATGACCGTCATCTTTTTGATCATCAGGATTATAATTCATGGGCAGAATTTGAACAGCTTTTTCGTATCCAACCGTCTCTAAAAGCATTTGTGAAATGATTTCCGTATCAATATTTGCCGCCGTTGAATACCCCATATAATAGATAATGCTCAAGGAATCTGAAATTTTCCATTTCTCAGGCGTCAGGCCGGCAAGCTTAAACTCAAAAGGAATATCATCCGGACAGTTTTCAATAAACGCATTGATACCATCTACATATTTCTGGAACTGTCCAGCCGTTCTTGCATTGAGAATCCCAGCCTGTTTCTTTGCCATGCGGTGTATCCCCAGGGTCCGCATCCGAATATCCAGTTTTTTTGCAGCATCTCCGGCAAGCTCACTGATTCTTCCTTGAGCGAACAGCCGTGTAAGCTGCATTTGAAACAACCGGTCCTGGGCCGTAACAAATCCCTGGGCCATGAGCAGGTCGTCAATATTTTCAGCATATATATATGCCATTCCTTTTTTATCTCTTTGAATTTTTACACTTTCTTTAAGACCTGGTATTTTTAACCCGCCCTTGATTTTAAAATCATTGAACGCTGGTAAACTAAGGAAGATAACAGCAGCAGCCACTATACATAGGATGAATAAAGCACCTGTCCAACGCAACACTTTCATTTGCATTCCCCTTCTCCTGGTTGAAGACCATTTTTTTTACGAAAGCATTGGTATCATATGAGGGCTGTATTTTTGTGTCAAGGCCATTAAATTTAAAATAGCAGCAAAGCGTTTACTTACCCTTCTCAAGTGTGCGTATTAATAAATTTTAAGCTGTTTTAATGTGTTGATTATTTTTTTTGCAGCCGCCGGGTCCTTATAGGGAATTAATTCTTCCCATTCTTCATTTGGAAGATTTTTATTTGTTTCCAGCACTTTTTTAACCGCTTCTTCAGACGCCTGTTTCATCCCTTTTTCATGATAGGAAGCTGCCAGAAGCAAGTAAGAAGGCCAGAAGCCCGGGTCTTGTTCCACTGCATTGTTCAGGACCGGAATGGCCTGGTCATAGTCCTGTATCAAAAAATAGGCATGCCCCAAACCATATGTATACCAGACTGGATATTTAGGGTCTATCCGCATGGCTTTTTTAAAAAAATTTATCCCAAGCTCCGGCTGATTTGAATAGGTCAGAAGCTCGCCGTAAGAGGCAAGCCATTCTGGATTGTTCGGATCAAGCGCAATTGCCTTTTTAATTTCACGAATACCTGAATCATGCTGTTTCGTCCACAGAAAATAGTGGCCCAGCTGAACGTATCCTGAAGGTTCATCCGGGTTAATCTCAATTGCTTTTTGTCCCCATTCATACACTTTATCTAATATTGCAGGATCTTTATCATAGCCGAAAACCCATTGTGAAAAGTATGTTTTGCTCATTGCAGAGTAGGCTTTTGAAAACCCTGGATCCAGCTGGATGGCCTTTTGAAGCAGTTCTCGTCCTTCTGCAATACGGCTGAGTGCAGTTGAATTGCATAATTCATTTGCTTTTAAATAATAGTCATACGCCTGAAGATCCTGTGTCCCTTTCATCATGACCCGTTTTCTGTCATCACTGGTCATTTCAACAGCCAATGCAGACACAATTTTTTCACGGACTTCATCCTGCAGGGAAAATATATCTTTTAATTCACGGTCATACCGTTCGGCCCAGACATGTCCTGCTGTCTTTGTGTTGATAAGCTGTGCCGTAATACGGACACGGTCACCAATTTTCCTGACACTGCCTTCAAGCACATATTTTACACCCAGGTCACGGCCGATTTTATCAATTTTCACATTCTTGTTTTTATAAAAAAATACAGAGTTGCGGGCGATCACAAACAGCCCGGAGATTTTGGACAGGTCTGTAATTAAATCCTCTGTAAGGCCGTCAGAAAAATATTCCTGTTCTGCATCCCCACTCATGTTCATAAAAGGTAATACCGCGATAGACGGTTTATCCGGGATTTTAAGATTCATGACTTTCTGTTTGATCATTTTGCGATGCTGACCCCGTGTAAAGTCTGGGTCCAGCCGCGTGACAACCGCACCGCCAGCCAATATTAAAATCAGTATAATCCCTATAAGAATACGCCTTTTATGCTTAAATCCCGGATTATCCTTAATGTACCTGTATTTGAGTTTTCCGGCATATGATGGCTTTGTCAGGACCTTATAAACCGGTATGGGCTCTGAAATGTTTTTCAGTTCCTTGTTCCCTAGAAATTCATACCCCAGGGAGAGCTTATTTTTTACCTGGTCATAGGCAGAACCGGAAATACAGATACCCCCGCCTTCGGCAATGCTCTCGAGCCGGGCGGCAATATTAATTCCATCACCATAAATCCGTTCACCATCCTCAATAATGTCGCCCAGATTTATACCGATTCTAAATTTCATTTTCCGATCATCTGTTAACGCCTTATTGTGTTCCAGCAATGCATTTTGAATTTCTACCGCACACTCCACTGCGTCTGTCACACTGGAAAACTCAGATAAAATATTATCACCTGGAGAATCAACGACCCTGCCATTACGGGCCTGTATTTTTTCTGACAGCAGTTTCCGGCAGGCTTTTATTGATTTCACAGTTTCAACTTCATTATCTGCCATAAGGCGGCTGTACCCTTTAACATCAGTTGAAACAATGGCTGCAAGTTTTCGTTTTACATGGTGTTCGTCCATAAGGGGTCCCTTGTCATAAAATCAGCCGGTTCCATGTTATTCAGCATAAGAAACTATAACTACCACTGCAGCTGCAGTGTTTCGAAACACAATCAATTGAAAGAATCAGACAGATAAAGGAGGCAAAAAGCATCTCCATTGTTATTTAAACCCTGTTTATCCGGTTTAACCTTCTATCATTTTCTTCTCAACTTTAGGATAAGTCCTTCTTTAGTGTCAATAAAAAGAATCACCTTTTTTTACCTCCAGGCTGATCCACTACTTTTCAGCAGAAATAGTATCAAAAGATGCTGCTGTCTGAGTGGCAAGATCTTTTGGAGAAAGCTCTATCTGTAATCCCCGGCGCCCGGCACTGACATAAATGGTCTCAAACCGAAGTGCGGACCCATCAATGATTGTTTTCAACTGTTTTTTTTGGCCTATAGGGCTCACACCGCCCAGAATATAGCCTGTTACTTTTTCAACGGACTTCTTGTCTGCCATTTTCATTTTCTTAGACCCGACTGCTTTTGCAAATTTCTTTAAATCCAGCTGGCTGGATACGGGTACAACACCAACATAGAAATCCTTCTGCTGCGGTGTTACGATAAGGGTCTTAAATAATTGTTCAGGGGAAACATTTAATTTTTCAGCTGCTTCCCGGCCATATGCTCCGGCCCCTGTTTCATGCTCATATTGATGAATTTCAAACTGTATTTTCTTTTTTTTAAGACAGTTTACCGCTGGTGTCATTTTTCATCGTCCTATATTTAAAATCTGCGGCCATTCCGGTGCTGATTATTTTTTTGTATGGCAGCCGGCACTGTCTGAATATCCTGATGAATTTTTTCTTGACGCCGTCTGCAGTAGAATATTACTATAAGAGTACACAGATGTGACATTGACATCCTGATTCGTTTCTTTTCTATCTGGTACCTCACCCGTTAAGCTTTTCTCGTTTCTCAATTTGAATGACGTTCTCTTTTAAGGTTTGAATTATACTTTTCTAAACCGATAAGAACAACAAAAAATGGAGGAGAAATATGAGAATAGAACCCAAAAAAATTATGTGCGCCATAGATTTCTCAAATTTTTCAAACATTACGATCTCTTATGGCAGGTCCCTGGCTTCGGAATTTCAATCAAAATTATATTTGTGTCATATTGTACCCGGCCCGATCATGGTTTCAAGTCATGTTACCCCCTATATCAGTTATGCAGGTGTTGAAAGTGAACATATCAGACACGCTTTTGAAAAGCTTGAAAAAATGGCAGAAGAATTTGATATTGATTGTGACATCCTGGTTTCAGCAGGTCATCCGGCAGATGAGATCGAGCGGATGGCACGTGAGAATCACATGGACATGATTTTAGCGGCAACCCATGGCGGATCCGGCGTTAAAAGATTTTTAATTGGATCTGTTACCAGTAAATTGCTGAAAGTCCTGTCATGCCCGTTGCTGGTTCTTCAGCCCCATGAAAACAAATCCATTCCGCCGGATCAGTCAGGAATTCAATTAAACCGAATTATGGTTGGCTGTGATTTTTCAACAGATTCAAAACTCGCATTTGATTATGCATTAAGTCTTGCCCAGGAATTTCAGACTCAGCTTCACCTTGTCCACGTTGTCCGGTCAGAAGAAACCGCCAGGTTCACCCTTGATCAACATTCAGCCCTTCATTCAGAAAATCCAGTTGACTGGAACCGGTCAACCTATCTGGATTTTGAAAAAAAAATATATCATGTAGATGATCAGGATAAGCAGTCTTTGATGAACCAGCTTAAAATGAAACTGTCTCAAATGGTTCCGGAAGACAGTTTAAACTGGTGCAGCCCCAAACATGTACTGCTCGAGGGTCAGCCCTACAAAGAGCTGCTTGACTATGCTGAAAAATTGCAGATAGACATGATCGTTCTTGGTGTTCGCGGACATAGTCTCCTAGAAAAATTTCTAGTCGGATCGACAACAGACAGACTCATCAGCAGGGCTTCCTGCCCGGTACTCTGTGTTCGTCATGCAGCGGATTAACTGATATCACTGTCCAGGATTTCACGGATATATAATGCGATATCGACATTGTCCGCTGGTTTTTGAACAAATTTCTTAATCCCGATTTCAAGTGCTTTTGCCTCATTGAGTGACTCGCTGAATCCAGTACACAGAATAATGGGCATGTCTTTTCGCATGTTCAGCACTTTTAGTGAAAGTTCTTCCCCTGTCATTTGCGGCATTGCCATATCTGTTATGATTAAATCGAACCCGTCGGGATTTTTTTCAAATGCTTTAAACGCTTTTGCACCGTTTTCAAACATACGGACGGTATACCCGATATCTGCCAAGAATTCTTTAACAATCCAGCGGATGTCTTCTTCATCATCAACAACCATAATTGTCTCTGTCCCGCCGACAATTGCCTTTTCCTCCTGTTTTGCTGTCTGCTGCAGCGTATCCGCATCAATCACCGGCAGATAGATATAAAAACTTGTCCCTTTGCCTGTTTCACTTTTTACGTTTATATACCCTTCATGCTCCTCGATAATGGCATGAACTAAGGCCAGGCCGAACCCTGTACCCTTGCCGAACGCTTTTGTCGTAAAATAGGGATCAAATGCTTTTAACAATGTTTTGTCATCCATCCCAACACCTGTATCGCTGACTTCAAGCTCAAAATACCTGCCAGGTTTTATATCATGATCAAAGATATCTTTTGCTGCGGATATCTCTATTTCATCCAGTTGAACCGTCATTGTGCCGCCGGCATCCCCCATGGCATGGTATGCATTGGTACAAAGGTTCATTATCACCTGATGCATCTGAGTGGCGTCTGCCAGTACTTTTGCCCTTGATACAATACTCTCATTTATTTCAATGGTTGTGGGAATAGAAGATCTGAGCAGTTTCAGGGCCTCTTTAACGACAAGGTAAAGATTCAGCGGTTGTTTTTCATATTCAGTCTGACGACTGAATGTCAGGATTTGCTGTGTGAGTTCAGCCGCTCTTTGTGCACCTTGAACAATATGGGACATATGGCCCTTGGCTTTTGCAGGCTCCTTTAAATTCATCATTGCCAATTGTGCATATCCAAGAATTCCTGATAAAATATTGTTAAAATCATGGGCAATCCCCCCTGCCAGTGTTCCAATCGCCTCCATTTTCTGAGACCGTTCCAACCGAACAGCTAGATTTTTTCTTTCAACCGCTGCCATTTTGTAATCAGTGATATCCCGGCCTTCTGTAATGATAAAGGCTACATCTCCCAAATGATTAAAAACAGGTTTTATTGAAATATCAATGTCTTTAATCTCATCATTCTTTGAAATACTTGTTGTTTCATATCTTACAAATTCACCCTGCATTGCTTTTTTTACCGCATCTTTCAACTGGCTCTGGACCTTTGTATCGTGGCACCACCAGGGGACTTCCCAGAACGGTTTGTACAGGACGTCGCTTGTTTCCAAACCGGCAAAATCAAGCCCGCTCTGGTTGATTTCTTCAAGGATGCCGGACGGTGACAAAATACCTGTATATTGAAAGGACTGATTAAACAAACTTCTCAATTTTAAATCGTTTTCTACCAATGCGACCTGGGCTTCAATATTTTTTTGAATTTCTGCTTCAATTTTTGCCTGTTTGTTTTCCAGCTGTTCCATAAATGAATTAAAATGATGTGCCAGCTTCCCAAACTCGTCTGGTGCGCTGTAATCCATACGGACTGAAAAATCACCTTTACTGCCCTCCTCAAACTTGTCCATCAGCAGGGAAAGGGGTTGTGTCACAGAGGTGCTGATCAGGTAGGTAATCCCAACAGAAGACAGCAGGACCAGAATTAAAATGGCGATTAAAAAATTCCGGAATGTTTTTAAGGGTGAAAACACCTCTTCCACATAGCTGGACGATCCCACAATCCATTTGTATTCAGGCAGGTGTTTAAAGATAACAATTTTTTCACGTGCTGCCGGTTCATTCGGGTTCTGCCAGAAATATTTAATTTTTCCGCTTTTCTGCCTCAATATTTGTTTTAAAAACTCATTGGGCAGTTCAGACTGCTTCAGAAGATTAACACCTTGAAGTTTCGGGTGTACAATGGCTGTCCCTTCTTCATCTAATACATAGGCATATCCGGTTTTCCCTGACTTATACGCAAGGATGCTGTCCCTGAAATCGTCTATATTCACTAAATGGTTAAATTCTTCCCGGTAAGAAGAGACAGAGATTATCCAGTCAAGGGGTTTAAAATAAACCATATAAAGCGCCTTTGGCCTTTCTTTTTCCTCTCCGGGATTTTTCCAGTCATACTCCAGGTATCCTTCCTTTAGTTTAACCTGCTCTTTAATGAAATCATACTCAGAAACATCTGTGCCCTGAACTTTATCATTTGGATGAACTTCTACAATACCGTTGCTGTTCAGGCAGTAAATATACCCGCTCACACCAATGTCCTGGTTTAAATATACCTCTTTGATCAGTTTGATGGCTTCATCCCTGGTTATGAGACCGGATCCGTGTTTTGCATAATAGTATTCTGCAATATCCAGATTTTTCTCAGCAATCGCATGCAGTCTGTTTTTGATAGAAACCAATGCGGATGTTCTGATCAAATTCAGCAATGAATCTGTTGTCTCCTGAAGCTCTTTTTCAATACTGGTCTGGAGTGTTTTTTTTATCTGATAATACGCAATGGTGCTGCCTGCAAGTATCAAGGGTATAAAAACAATCAAAAAAGTAAGCAAAAGCCTGTTCCTGAATTTAAGCCTTTTGAAAACCATAAGATATTCGCTGTCTGTGAATGTTAAACATTTTTAAAGTGGCTAATTTTCACACTATATCACTTTTGACCGTAAAGCGCCAACAGCATAGATTTTATGAAAGCTGTTTTACCGTTTTCTATTATAAAAATAATAATTTTTATTGCACGAACGCCTTTTCAATGTCTATATAATTCATATAAAGATGCTCAAAAATTAAAATTAATATGGTATGGATTTTTAATATGGCGCATCAAAAAAATACCTCTGTTTATTCACAGCTAACCAGCCGGTTGAATCGATTCCCCCAGGGTGCACCGCCGTCCAAACTCCTGGATAAAATTTTAGCCATGCTGTTTTCAGAAAAGGAAGCACATCTGGTTTCTTTGATTCCAATCAAGCCGTTCACCGCTGCCAAGGCAGCAGGAATCTGGAAAATGAGCCTGGCAGCTGCACAGAAAATTCTTGATCAGCTTGCCGGACGAGCCATTCTGGTGGACATTGATCAAAATGGTGAAACCCAGTACGTTCTGCCGCCGCCCATGGCAGGATTTTTTGAATTTTCCATGATGCGGGTAAGACATGACATTGATCAAAAAGTACTGGGTGAACTTTTTTATGAATACCTTAATGTGGAAGAAGATTTTGTAAAAGAGTTATTTACCCTGGGAGATACACAACTGGGACGTGTTTTTGTCCATGAACCTGTGCTGTCCAATGCGAATGCCATTCATGTTCTGGATTATGAGCGGGCATCTGAAGTCATCAGATCGGCAACGCACAGGGGGATCGGGACCTGTTACTGCCGGCATAAAATGCTTCACATGGACAGGGCCTGTGACAGCCCCATGGAAATCTGCATGACATTCAATACAACGGGTGCCTCACTTATCAAGCATGGGTATGCAAGACCTGTTGATGTTACCGAAGGGCTGGATCTTCTGGACCAGGCCTATGAATCTGATCTTGTCCAGTTTGGTGAAAACGTCAGGGAAAAAGTTAATTTTATCTGCAACTGCTGCGGCTGCTGCTGTGAAGCAATGATCGCTGCCCGCAGGTTTGCAATTTTAAATCCGGTTCACACCTCCAATTTTATACCAAGTGTCCGGCTGGATACATGCAGTGGCTGTGGAAAATGTGTGACCATCTGCCCGGTAGAAGCCATGACCCTTGTATCTGCAAATGACCCGAAACATGTAAAAAAGAAAAAAGCCCGGCTGAATAAAGATATCTGCCTGGGATGCGGCCTTTGTGTCAGAGCATGCAAAGAAGACAGCCTTGAACTCACACCACTGCCTCAAAGGGTGATTACGCCTTTAGACGGTACACACAGGGCAGTCGTCATGGCCATTGAAAGGGGAAAACTGCAGCACCTTATTTTTGACAACCGGGTATTGTTCAGTCATAGAGCGCTTGCAGCCGTCCTTGGTGTTATCTTAAAGCTGCCGCCTGTTAAACAGGTTCTGGCAAGCCGTCAGGTTAAATCACGATACCTTGAAACACTCCTTTCAAAAATGGCGTATTCTCACCGGATTTAATTGTGTTTTGTATCCCTGAGTACAAGAACGGTTTCTATCGATATGAATTAACCGATTAAATTCTGTATTTTTACAAGAAGTTCTGTGAATTTATAGGGTTTGATAACATAGTCGTCTGCTCCTTTGTCAAGGCCTTTAACAACATCATCTTTCTGCGCTTTGGCTGTTAACATGATGACGGGTATTTCTGAAGCCGGGCTGTTTGATGCCCGTATTTTCCCCAGCACCTGAAATCCATCCATTTTCGGCATCATGACATCAAGAATAACAAGGTCGATTTTTGTTTCAGGATCAAAAAGATAATCCAGCCCCCTTGAACCGCTTTCTGCCAGGATTGGGCGATACCCTTCCCGTTTCAGACTGAACCAGAGGATATCCCTGATGTGTTTCATATCATCAATAACAAGAATCGTTTTCTTATATTTCACACGTTAACTCCTTTTTAAGGGCAGAGAAAATGTAAAAACCGATCCCTTGCCTAAAATACTGTCAACGGTAATTTTTCCATGATGAGAATCGATAATATGCTTTACAATGGAAAGTCCCAGCCCTGTCCCCTCAATTTCATGTGTATCTGAATTGTCTACCCTGAAAAATTTTTCAAATATGTGAACAATCTTATCTTTGGGAATTCCTATCCCCGTATCAGACACACTGCAGACAACTGAATCATCCAACGTGGCGACACTGATGCTGATCGTACCGCCCATGGGGGAGAATTTAATGCTGTTAGCGATTAAATTCATAAGGACTTCTCTGATTTTTTCTTCATCTGCTTCAACAGGCGGCAGGCCTTTTTCAAACGTTGCAAAAATATCAACATTGTCTGATTTAGTTTTAAAAACAGATATAACGGAATTGACAATGTCTTTCATGGAAATAGAAGACCGTTTAAGTTCAAATTTACCAGACTCAATTCGAGAAAGATCAAGGAGATTGGAAACAATGGTTGCAAGCCTGTCTGTTTCACTGTCAATGACAGAGAGGAAATGCTCCCTGGTATTGTGGTCATCCGGCTCTACCTGGGTCAATAAAGCTTCGCTGTAAGACTTGATAATACTCAAAGGCGTGCGCAGTTCATGAGAAACATTTGAAACAAACTCTGATTTCATTTCATCCAGTTTTGTCAGCCTTTCGATTTCTTTGGATGCCGACATATCTCTGAAGATAAAAATAATACCAATGGTGTTCTTGTTTTTATCTGTCAGAAGAGAGGCAGTAATCCCCACCATAATATCCACTTCTTTATAAGGGGAATGATTGACCATTGATTCAATGACAAACCCTTTTTCGACAATGCTTGAGAACAGGGTATCAATTTCATCTTTCAGGCTTCCGCTCAGGAACTGATTATAATGTTTACCAACAGCCGGGCTTTCTTTAACCCCCAAAATTGCGGTTGCATTCCGGCTCATGAGTGTCACTTCCCCGGCCATATTGGTTGCCATAATTCCATTGATAATGCTGTCAAGCATATTGGTCATATAGACATTTGAGTTGTTTATTTTTGCATATAAATTCTGATTTTCGATTGCAATGGCTGTCTGGGAAGCCAGAAAATTTAAAATGGAACTCAATTTTTTGCTGTAAGTTGTCTCGCCGGATTCTGAAAGAATGATCATAAACCCGATTGAGTTGTTCGGGCTTTTAATGGGGAGAATGCTGACAATGCATTCAACATTTTTCTCCTGGAAATCAGTTAAAACAGTCCATCGGCCTTGTTGCATTACCCAGTTTATAATCTTTACATCAGACAATATCTTTTCTTCAAGTTCAGCCACAACGCCTGAATGGTAAGCAATTGTAAACCCATCATCTTTTTCATTGAACAGGTAAATCGTTGCAGATTGATAGTTCATTACTTCTTTAACAATAGTGCAGAACGTTTCAAGGATGTTTTCAAGATCAAACTGGGAGATGATTTTTAAAGACAAGTTCTGAAAGGTTTCAAACAAATCAATCTGATCTGTCAAACTCAAAATGGTTTTGTTTAAAAACTGCTGGTCTGTTTCAAGCGGCGTGGGTTTCATTCTTCATCTTCTCCTTCCTCAAGAAACTCTGTTGCATTTTTAAATTCTTTTGTAATTTGAAGACTCATTTTTTTGATCTGTTCAGAGGTTAAGCCCACCAGTTTAAATGCCTTTTTATTCAATTCCGGCAGTACGTCGTCACCACCGCTGCCAATGCCGATTCTCCGGCACAGATAATCAGCCACATGAACAGTGGAAGCGATGCGGAATGCGTTTAAACTCTCAATAGGGGAATGATGGAATTCCACCGCCTTAATCAGTGAAGGCGGCAGGCTCCATTTTCGAAGCAGCAGTGCACCCACACCAGAATGGTTAAATCCAAACACCCCGTTTTCTGCTTCCGAGATTGTAATCTTTTTTTCTTTTGACAACTGAAGCGCTTTTACAAATTCATCATGGAAAAAACTATCAAGAATGAGTTTGCCGAAATCATGAAGCAGACCGCACATAAACATTTCTTCTGAATTTGTGATGCCAATATGCTCTGCAATTTTTTTAGAGATAATCCCGCACAACAGCGAATGCTTCCAGAAATCCCTGCGGTCAAACAGCACATTCCCTTCAGTTTTGGAAAACCGCTGGATAATGGACGTTGATAACACAATATTTTTAATATTATTCAGCCCCAGGACAACAATGGCATAGTTGATCGTTGTAATCTGCCTGGGAAACCCGTAAAAAGCGGAATTCGCTGTCTTCAACACCTTTGTTGCCAGTGCCTGGTCCTGGGAAATCGCTTCAGCAATTTCAAACGCAGTACTGTCTGGATTCTGTGTTAATTTGATAACGTTATTGGCTACCATTGGAAGGGTAGGAAGATTCCGAATCTTGGACAGTCTCTTTTTCAGTTCCTGGTTTTCCATCGTTCCCATGCTTTATTCAGGTAAGAAAAAAAATGCCTGTGAGTGATAACATCTGCCTGAAAATTTTTTTTGATTCAACCGACGATTGAAGAACGGTCAATCTTCAATGACAGATCATTCTCACAAAACGAAAAACGTAACAGCCGCTGGTATAAACTGTTTATGCCCTTAACAGATAATAGAACAGACAATGGCCAAAAGCAATGGATTTTACCAATTGCCCTGCATATATTTAAATTGGTACGGTGTGATTAATTTTTCTGGACCATAGGATAATTTTGCCTGCCGAAGGCCTTTGATGCCTAAGTCCTGTTCTCTGTTCAGATAGCTGCATCTCCCGTTAAGATACAGGGCAGTCTCCTGGTTGATTACCTGGGCAGCCCCCTTGAATTCCATGCGTATTTTTTCAAACTGAATATCATATGTTGCCTGCGGCAGCGGGCTGAAAATTGTGAATGCAATCACTTTTTCCTTAACCGTCAGGACAAGGCCTTCGAGCCCCAAAGCCTCGAAATGATCAAAGGATTCTTTCATGGCAGCCAACTCCTGTTCAAGCGTCTTTGAAGGTGTTTTTTTCAGTTCATACAGCTGCTCTGTTAACACAAAAGCCTTGTGCTTGAATTCTCCTTTTAACGGTTGGATTTTGTAGTCAGGATACCTACGCCTGAACTGGGAAATCAAATTTCTTTTTTTATGCAGTTTCTTTCCTTTAAGTTCGCAAAGCTTATCCACTTGATAGACATATTCTGAATCATCCCGGGAGGGTTTAATCTGGTAATAATCTTCAATATGTGAAAACATTTTGATGTAGTCTAATGTAAAAAGGCAGAAATCAGGAGACAGCCCTGCCCGCTTCAAGTGTTTTGAAAGTTCCACCAGTTCTCCGGGTTCAAACGGCTCACCTAACGGCATAAACGTGCTCTGGGAAATACCGTCATATATTAACACCCTGTCCTGATAAACAGTCCATGTAAATTGACACGCATCCTGCCAGGCAAACAAGTTTGAAAAATTATACTCGCAAGAGACCGGTTTAAAGTTATCCACATAGGATTGAATTAATGCCCGGTCCTCTAAACGGAACCGTTTAAATGTCAACACGCTTTTTTGATGTGGATCATGTCGAACAGATCCGAACCCGGCCATTTTGTCACCTGTTATATTTTAATGGTGTGTGATCCTTTAAGATATCAAATCCAAGTTTCTTGTAAAAAGACACGGTTCCCGGCTGAGCAACCACGCCAATCCAGTCCACCCTGCTTTTTTGTAATGTTGACAATAAAAGCCGGACTATTTTTTCCCCGATGCCGCTGCCCCTGTATGCCTCTAATACAACAACATCTTGAATATAGGCATCGCTTGACATGTCTGAAAGCGCACGCCCCATCCCAATTAGGGATTTCTGATAAAATGCCCCTACAAACACGGCAGAATCTTTTACAATTGTATCTAAAAATTCGGGATGGTCGTCAAAAGAGGGTTCCCACCACCCGGCAGCTTTATACAATTGTATCAATTCTTGTCTGGAAGCTGATTGAACAACCTTAATCGTAACTTGTGCTGAAGGATCAGTGACCATTTTTTCGATCCTTTAAATCTATCTATAGTTCTTTAAACATCTTCTGAGCAAAGTACGGCATAACAAATGATGCTTCATGAATTTGAGCACTGTAATAGGTTAATTGTTTCTGAATCCGTTCTGGAACACTTCGGCCTGGTTTTACAAGCTCTGGTCCCAGAGATCCGAGACAGATGCCGATATGTCCCCCTGGATAGGTGGGAACAAGAAAGTAAGAATAGGCTTGAACGTCAAACAATTGTTTTGTCATCTTAATCAGGTTTACAACACAATCTTTATGCAAAAAAAAGGACTCACCCTGCGTTGCAATAACACCATTCGGCTTCAGTGCCGATTTCAGGCCTTCATAGAACGGACGTTCAAATAATGCTTCACCCGGACCGATTGGATCAGAGGAATCTACAATAATTACATCATACCTTTTTTTTTTCTGTTGAACAAAAACATTGCCGTCAGCGATATGAATATTCACTCTTGGATCATCAAAACCGCAGGCAAGATCTGGTAAGAATTTTTTTGACACCTGGATGACCGTTTCGTCAATCTCACAAAAATCGATTTTTTTCACACAGTCATGGCGGCCGACTTCCCTTAATATTCCACCGTCCCCTCCACCAATCACAAGGATCTGCTCAGGCGCCGGATGCGCAAACAAAGGGACATGTGCAAGCATTTCCTGGTATGCAAACTCATCTGCCTGGGTTAATTGAATAATGCCGTCCAGGACAAGCATTTTTCCATGATGCTTTGTCTGGTACAGATCAATCTGCTGGAATCTGCTCTTCCGGCTGTATAATACCTTTTCTATCTGCAGGGACAGTGATACGCCAGGCCACATCGGGCAGATTTCTGAAAACCAGCCATCTATGAGTTTACTATAATTTTTCATGTTTTATTCAGGGTCCTGAGTCAGGAACCCAAAGTCTGATTTGTTTTGTTACTGCCTTAATGCAATCTGCATTTTATAATGATCCCCTTTAAAAAAAGCAGTGGCAAATTCTGCAACCTCACGCGGTTCATAAAACTTACAGCTGAATACATCCAGGTATGCTGCATTTGAGGCATTGGCAAAATGCCCTGAAATCAGAGAAGTTTCAATAAGCTGTGTCATACTGAAGCCTTCTACGCGTTCATCCTCTCCAAAATGGACGACCTGACATTCTCCATACCGTTTCATGTCAATCACATCACACAGCTTATAAACAAAGTGTTCAATTTTTTTTGCATCTGTGATCACCTGCGGGTCGCAGTCATACACATCCACTGATGTCAGGACGCCCCAGGGATTATTCCTTTCATACTCTTTTTTCCAGGAAATCGGATAAATTTCTGAATTCTTCAGAACCTGGCCAACCTCTTTCTGCTCAAACGGCTTGGAAATGATTCCCCGATTCTGATCAGAAGAAATAACCACATTTTCTGACTGGAAAGAGTCTTTCATGGAATTAATTGCAAGTTCCAGATCAATATTATCACCACACGTAAAAATGTCGACAGCAGCATAGTCATGTTCCGGCCACGCATGTACCGTAAAATGCGATTCGGCAATCACAACCACGCCACTGATCCCCTGGGGTTCAAATGTATGAAAAGATGAATTTATTACAGTTGCGCCACTGTCTTTGGCAGCTTTCAGCAGCGCAGCTTCAACCAAATCCTGGTTTAACAGAATTTTCTTTCCGCATTCGTAATATTCTATCGTCAGTTGCCGACCCAAAGCATAAGAGCCTTCCTTTTGAGCGTCACCAGCAAATTCCATTTTTTTTTCAAGCATTAACGCTGTCTCCGATCATCAATAGCCATGATTAACTTCCAAACGCTGTGAACATAAAAAATCGTTGCGAATAAAGATAAATCTTAAATAATGAATTTCAAGGGCACTATCATTTTAACAAATTCATATTAAAAGATTTCCATCATTGAATTGAATCTTGCAAATGCCGTGTCTGTCGGCATATTTTTTTCCTGCAGGATTTTTATGATACTGTCAGTATTAAACCTTATGTAAGGATTCACCTTTAATTCATCTGCCAGTGTTGATACGATTAATTTAGGGTTATACTTTTTAATATAGGGGTCAATATCCGGATTTTCCTTTTCAATTGTCTTTGCAATCTGCAATGATTCAAGGACATAGTCATGCCCCCCATATATTTTTATTTCTTTCGGCATGGCCATCAGGCGGTTTAATGAATTAAAAAAGGCCTTTAAATCACCAGAAAAACAATTCCCTACAGTTCCGTTAAACAGGGTATCTCCTGTCACTAAAAAATCCTGCGACACAAATGTAACTGAATCATTTGTATGGCCCGGCGTATGAATGATTTGTAAAACTTCATCATCAAGCACAATGGATTGATCTGATGTTATTGTCGTGCAGTCAATAAATTGCGCATCTGTTTTGCTGAGCAGCGCCTGGTTGCCCGGCATGTGATCTGAATGGGAATGCGTGTTGGTAACATATTTAATATGAATGTTGTTAAGCTGTGCAAAACTTAATATGTCTTCAACAGCACCTGCATCGATTGCCGCCCCCTGGTTTCCGGCGTAAACCAGATAGCCTAAGTTGTCTGTTGAATATTTAAATTGCTGGATAAACATAATCGTCCTCTATCTTAAAATTATGGGTGTATAGATATACAAGTAAATGACATAACAGCATATATTGCAAGGTATATTATCTGGCCTGTCAAAGGATACAATCAGAAAGGGGCGTCAATCTGATGATTTAATCTGATACGCGGATGCAGTTAATAGTCATCGATATCTTCATCATCTGAATCCGCCCGCAAACTTTGGTCATCGTCATCAAATTCATCATCGTATATTTCAAGTATATCATCATTATCAGGATAACCTCTGTCAACAAAAATCAGGTCATCGCTCTCTTCAACAATCGTGTTGATGGCTTCCTTCAAATTTCTCTCAAAACTCTCAGAATAATCGCCATCTGAATCTGGTGAAAAATCAAATTCTTCTTCATATTCATCAATTAAATCATATAAATCAGACACTAGACTTGGATCTTTTAAATCTTCGCCATAGGATTCAATAATATCCTTATAAAGATCATAAAGTTCGTATTCTTCGACAGCAAGTAGTATGGTCAATCTCTTTGCCATTTGCTAACCCTCAACTGCAAAGGTTATCATGAAAAATATTCAATTATTTAGTCAGATTTCTAACCAATATAGCATAAATCCAATTTTTTGATCTACTAAAATTATTGCTTTTCTGTGATCAAAGAATATTAAGTGTCGCCTGTAAGGACGAGATTGTTTCGATGAATGATTTCATCATAATGTTTTCCACCAAGGCAGGATTCTATCTGAAACGTTTTTAACCCTTTTATCAGCCTTATATCTGAGGATCGATAATTCACCAGTCCGATACCAATAATGTCGTTGTCAGATGTTTTAAAAGAAACAGCAGCACCTTCTTCGAACTCACCTTCGACTGACGTAATTCCTATGGGCAGAAGGCTTTTCCCATTTTCTCTGACGGCATGGACTGCACCATCATCTATAATCAGGCTGCCTTTCGGCGCAAGTGTATATGCGATCCAGCATTTCCTGCTGGCCGTCTTTTTTTCTTTTGGTACAAAATAGGTCCCATGGACTTCTCCATCGAAAAATCTCAGCAGCGCATTAGGTGTATTCCCCCTGGCCACAATCATCGGGATACCGGCAGCCGTAACTTTCTGGGCTGCCTGGATTTTACTCAGCATGCCGCCTGTTCCCAGGGTACCGGGGATATGACTGGCAAATTCTTCAATTTCCTTTTTAATGGTCGCAACTTTTGGGATCAGTTTTGCATCTGAAAATTGTCTTGGATCTTTATCATACAGGCCGTCAATATCTGTCAGAATAAAAAGGAAATCCGCATCCATAAGTAATGTGATCATGGCGGCAAGATTATCATTATCCCCTAATTTTATTTCTTCAACCATAATGGTGTCGTTTTCATTAATGATTGGCATGACTTTCCAGTCAATTAAAGTGTGCAGGGTGTTTCTTGCATTCAGGTACCGTTTCCGGTTGTTTAAATCTTCAGCCGTCAAAAGAATCTGTGCCACTTTTTTGCCGTTCTGAGCAAAACTTTTTTCATAGGCATTCATTAATCCGCTTTGACCGATGGCTGAAATAGCTTGTCGTTTCGGTATTTCGTCCGGCCGGCTGTCCATTTTCATTTTCCTCAGACCTGCAGCCATCGCACCTGAAGATACCAGAATCACCTCGATCCCTTTATCAATCAATGCACTAATCTGATTAGAAATCGATTCAATCACCTCCATATTTAGGCTGTTTTTTGCTGTAATGACATTACTTCCCAGCTTTACAACGATCCGTTTTGCATCTGTTAATCTTTGTTTCGGCATAATGGAGATCCTTAACAAAACTCTTTATTTAGCGGAATATGGGTAAAGGGTCTGGCTGATTCTCCGACATAGTCTTTTACCATCTGCCCATTGCCTATCAAACGCCACTGATAAATCATTAAGCCCTCAAGGCCCACAGGTCCTCTTGCATGAATCTTATTGGTACTGATCCCTACTTCTGCGCCAAGGCCGAATCGAAAACCGTCCGCAAATCTGCTGCTGCAATTCCAGAACGCATCAGCTGTATCTACATGATCCATAAATTCAACAGCCCTTTTTTTGTCGCCAGTGACAATGACATCTGTATGCCCTGATCCATATGTGTTTATGTGTGCTATGGCATCTTTCAGGCTTGGTACAATTTTAATTGAAACGATGTAATCAAGATATTCAGTTTTCCAGTCTTCCTCAGTCGCCGGTTCAACATCTATGATTTGCAAGACTGTTTCATCACCATAAATTTTTACACTGTTTTGTTCCAATTTGGTTTTCACCATGGGCAGGATGTCCTGAGCAACTGCTTCATGAATTAATATGCTTTCTACAGCATTGCACACAGCCACATACTGACATTTGCTGTCAACCGCTAAATCAACGGCCATCTTGTGGTTGGCAAACCGATCAATATAAAGGTGACAGATACCATCTGCATGCCCTAAAACAGGAATCACTGTATTGTCCATTATATAGCGGACAAAGGCATTGCTTCCCCTTGGAATAATCAAATCAACCGTGGATTCCAGTTTCAGCATTTGACTGACATCACTTCTGGTTTCCAAAAGACCGATCCAGCCTTCAGGCAGGCCTGAATCAATACCGGCCTTTGAAATAAGAGATGTAAGCGCTTGATTGGTAGATGAGGCTTCACTGCCGCCTTTGAGCAGAACAGCATTGCCACTTTTCAGGCATAGTGTTGCTATTTGTACCAATGCATCCGGACGGGATTCAAAAATGACACCGATCACACCAATGGGCCTGCTGACTTTAAACAATTCAAGATTCGTGTCCAGCTGAGTTGCACTGATTGTTCTGCCAACTGGATCCGCTAATTTTATCAGGCTTGTGATACCATCACATGCCTCCTGAATTTTACCATGATCAAATTTCAGACGTTTCATTAAAGGGGCATCAAGGTTATCCTTTTGAGCCTGGTCCATATCACTTGCGTTGGCCTTTTTAATGATATCTGCATTGACTTCCAACGCGTTTATAATATTGTGCAGCGCTGTATTCTTCACATGGTCTGAAAGTGCTGACATCTGAATGGCAGCGTTTTTACATCGGGTGGCGAGTTCATAAATGTCCATTACCATATCCTTAAACAAACGTTCCGAGCAGATTAAACCTTTTCGGATGATTTTCGAGTTAAAAACAATTCATCTATTATATTGGATCCTTAGTCAAGTGTAAAAAAATCTGTCTGACCGGCCAAATAGAATCTTTTTTATGCTAAAAACGGATGATGAAACCCTGTTATAGCTAAAAAAAATTGATAGTTCTGCCAATCATGATTACAATCAATGCACCATCACGATAATATTAATTTTTAACACTGAAAGGAGAAGATGATGGCTGGTAAAAATGAACAATTAATCAAAAACATACCATTTTCAACGCCCATCAATATAACTGAACTCGTTGACTATGAAGAAGGACGCGTTGTCAGCAGGACGCTCTCCAGCAAACCGCATGTCAACATAACGCTGTTTGCTTTTGATAAAGATGAAGAGATCAGTGCCCATACCTCACCAGGGGATGCAATGGTTCAGGTACTTGACGGAGAGGCGCTGATTAACATCGATGGTGAAAAAATAATTGCAACAAAAGGCCAGGTCGTTGTCATGCCGGCCAATGTACCTCATTCAGTTGGCGCAAAGTCTCAATTTAAAATGCTGTTAACTGTGGTGAAGCAGCCTGTCGGCATAGGCGGATTGTAATTGACACTATCTTGTGTTGATATGTTTTATCCTGTCTGCATCCAACCCGAGTAAACCGGCAGCATATTGATCTGTTTCCAGCGGCATGTCAGAGGCAACGATCTTATTCACAGACGGGTGACAGACAGGACCGCCAAGATGGTAATCTGAAAGACCGACACTGGCATCCAGTATTGTAAGATCCGGTGTTCTGTAACGATTCAATTCAATAACAGCGTCCTGAATCTGTCGATGAAAAAATGCTTTTTTCCAGCCCCCGCCGCCAGAATAATATCGAGGCGGCGCCAGCCCCATCATATTCTTCAACGTCCCGGTAATGCCGGCCAGAGAATGGGCCTTTAACACCGGCAGGGAAATCAGGTAACAGTTGAAAACAATTTTTGGCAGAAAAATTTCAGGAAAAATAACATTACCAGGATCAGCAAATTTTTCTAATGGGGCTGTATTCAAGTCTATCAGTTCTATGCCATATTCAGTGGCAAGCGATACAAACCCCAACCGTTCAAAAATTTCATCTGTTTCATAGGTATCATCGCCGCATCCCTCTCCAATTATGATTTCTGCTGTTGAACA
>CAYFKW010000021.1:51534-73644 GCA_964343845.1 uncultured Desulfobacula sp.
TTATAATTGTTTCGCAGAATTGCGGAGATGTGGTAACCGGAAAAAAAGATGCATTGACAAGATTGGGCTTTAAAAGAATTTTTGACTGCTTCTTGAAAATCTGATCTGCATGGATAGCATTTAACACCTTTGGCACACTGATATCATATGACTCAAACTCCTGTACTTCAAATACTGCTGTGTCATTCATTGATTTAAACCCTTAAAAAATTTTTAATTGAAAGGATTTTACCAGTGAATGACGCCTGCCGTCAATTGATACGCGCAAGAGACCTGTTCAATGGCTGAAGATTCAGCATATAGCTTTTGCGGATGACACCTGGTCTTTTCATCGATGCTGCATCTGCCGGATGGCACTTTTGATCCGTCCCCTGGGACAAGATAACGTTGGCATCTGTTTCGTATGATCTAAAGAGTTTGCTTAACGCGAAGCTGGCACAGAAAAACAGGATTAATCCGATACCATTTACCCACGGCATGTAAGGGCTGTCACTACCTGCTATTAACAATCCGGCAACCCACATTACACCTGAAATACCGACCAGACATTTTTGATATTTTTTATTTGATACCTGCTGCATTTTTTCTCCTTGATTAATTATTTCACTTTTTGTTGAAAAAACTAAACACTCCGGTTAAAAAAAACCTACCTGTATTCCCTGCAGCTCCAGATAACCTTACCGATGATCCTAACATTATCGGTTTCATCTCTATCCAGATAGATGGGCTCATAATCTTTATTATCGCTGCAGAGGACCAGTTTGTTGGGATGTTTCTCCAATCGTTTTATTAAAATCGTATCCTCCACACCCACAGCATATATCGCACCTGCAAGAATGCGCTTTTGAGATTGATCAATAAGAACGGTATCGCCTTCTTTGATAACCGGTTCCATGCTTTGACCAAAAACCTCCATGGCAACCATATTATTTGCAGACCCCTTGCCTGCCAGCCATTTTGTTTGAAAGGACAGGTAATCGGTAACTGTCTCTTCTGCCTCAAAGGACCCTGTCCCGGCTGACAGCCGTGCTGCCACTTTCGGAATATGCCTGAATTCAACATCTTTATCAGATTGAGTTTGGATAAAAACGTTGCCAATGCCTGTTTCAATCCATTTTGGGTTAAATCCGAATTTCCGATACAACTTGACAATCCATTTGTCTGGGATCTTGTTGTTGTTTCTGGCATGTGTAATGCCAGACCGGTTGATTTCAAGCTCTTTTGCCAGCTCTGACTGTGACCGGATACCTGTTGCATCAAGAATTCGTTTCATTAAGGCATCTATTTTATTTTCAGGCATAAGTCCCTCACTGTTTCTGTGATGTATTCCTTATCTGACACACATGATTAAAAAATGCAACACATTTTTTATTTTTTTCACTTAAACAGACACAAACGGCATATTTTACCTTTGCTACAAAAGGGTTTCTTTCCGGACAGTTTTTTTTAAAAGTATGAAGGTAAGGCAACGGATAGAACCTTGTTTGACCGAAAAGCCGGCAAAAATACACGACTTTGGATGGACACTTTTTCTATCGTATTTATTCGGGATATAAAACAGGGATTAAAAAAACGCTGGTGTTACCATATAAAACAGATACGGAACTTTTTAGGGAAAGATGAATGGAAGGGATATGATTAAAAATTCATAATTAATACAACGGCCCCGGATTCAGCATTTGGATTTGCCTGAAATTCCAATGTCATGCCTTCCATAAGGTGATCATTTATAATATCTGTGCTTAACCCCAGTTCAATCTCATCTTTTTCATAATGGTAGATGGCATTGATATGGGTATCATTCCAGGAGGTACCGAGTTTTATGCCATCCATTTTAACGACTGAATCATCATCACTTCCAAAGAGTAATGACAAATCAAAATCCATATGATTCAATCTTCTTTTTTTGGTATTCACCTTGCTTTTAAGCTGGTACCTGGCATCAGGTTCATCATCAGATGAGAGTTCGTCCACATTGAAGAACCTGAAAAGCGTATCACTTATCTGTTTGAATTTCCGGTTAAAATCAAAGGACACGTCAGGATTAAAATTTTCAGCACTCATGAGATTTACCGGCTTAGATGCATTAACGTCTTTATTGCTGCCGGCCATACCGTTATAGGAAATAAACATTGACTCAGAATCGAAATTCACAGACGCTGACAAAACATTGGCAGAGAAATGGACTTCTTGAGGATTTTCTGTTTTAAAATCCTGGGCAAATGTTATGGATGAAAACACCAAGGTTACTAGAATTGCAGAAAAAATAAACCCTGATGGTTTTTTGATTAAGTTCGTTGTTTTTGTCATGAGCCTTGCCTCCATTGTGATCCTCTTATTTACTGTTTAGAAATAATAATTAGCAAAAACCGTGCAAACCAGTCATTTTTTTTAAAAAAAATTTAAGACGGCCTTTTGATAAGGCTTTCGAGTCATGTGCATTTTTACGAAAAAAACCACCCATGCCTTTCCGTGATGATATTTCACCAGCTCATTGACATTTCACTATTTTTCTTAACCAAAACGCCCAATTTAATCACTCATTTTTGCCAGGACATGGGACACGATGTTAATGAATCAGAACTATTGTTGTTTTTGCAAAACATTTCCACTATAACCAAATCTGGAAACAGGAATAAAACAGGCAGCATCTGACGGGATACTCATATATGAAGAATAATGAAAAAAAGAAACCTTTGATTGTCGTTAAACGCTTTAATGTCGGGCCTTTTGAAGTGAACACATATATTGCCGCCTGCCCGGAAACTTTAAACGGTGTGATTATTGATCCAGGGGGAGAAGAAGAAAAAATTACCCAATTCATTGAAGATAACAGCATTCACCCCCTGTATATTGTCAACACCCACGGCCACAGGGATCATGTTCATTCAAATACTTTTTTTTCTGATCTTTATCACATTCCCGTTTGTATGCACATTGATGACAGGGCGTTCTTCCAAAAGCAAGTTGAGAATCAGGATAATAAGACAAAAAAAACCTATGCAGTCGATATCGATCTCCACCATAATGATCAGCTTCAAATCGGTTCATTTAAAATGAAAATCATTCATACACCGGGGCATACGCCAGGTTCTATCTGCCTTTATATCGGCAATTGTATTTTTACAGGAGATACGCTTTTTGTGGGGGACGCCGGGCGGACAGACCTGCCGGGCGGAAACCTTGATACACTGGTTCTGTCCATTAAAAACAACCTTATCTGCCTGCCGCCGGACACTATCGTATATCCAGGACATGATTATGGTGATACGCCTGTCTCAACCATTGGACAAGAAATTAAAAACAATATTTACATTACAGATTTTATCGTTTTCTGAATCCTCTGTATTCAATCCGTCCTGTTGTGCAACCATCAGGATTTCTTTTCATCCATCCGTACCAGGTTCCATTCATATCCGTTTTTTGTCATTTCATCTCAATCTATTTGTAAAAACCTGTTAAACACTTAAACTTGTTATCAATACTTTTGGTTGAACATATTTACCCGGGAGGACTTATGTATCTCATTTTGATACTATTGAAAATAAATTTTGAATATATGCTTTTCCCATTCCTGATGTCCCATATTATACCCATCGATATGTGGCTGTTTCTTTTTTAGGACTTAATCTGGGGAAAACTGCAATTGTCTTGATATGGTTTTCAGTTGTAAATTGAATTGAATTTTTTCTGCGTCTGATAACCCGAATTCGCTGAAACGATCCTTGTTGTGAAGGTGAAGAAGATGGTGGAGATGATTCATGATATTGTTTTCCTGGAAATGGCGGCCGATCCTCCGGAGCCATGAAAAATAGGTTTCATGTGGATATTTTGAAAACCCTTTTTCAGTTAATATCTCTTCTATCAGATAAAAAGAGATGTGATCTGGTGTCGTATCCCTGTCGTCTGCTGATAAGGGCTTTATCTTAACTTTTTTAACACTATTTGATTTCCTGAGTCTGAGGAACAATATGACAACCAGCGGCAATAAAAGCCAGAGTCCGAACCGTTTCATCAATTCTGCCCCTGTTTCATGCCTCAGTTGAGACAGCTTAAATGCTAAGAATGAAATCAAATCGGCCACAAAAAAAGATGACACCTGTTCAGCGTCAATTTGTAAAAATGAGGCAGGTGTCGTATCAAAATTTTCCCATTGCCCATCAATATATACCTTTACCCATGCATGTGCGTCTTTTTTTCGGACAATCAACTGCTTTTCCAGGTTGGAATATTCATGCGCTATAAACCCGGTTGCATATCGGGCGGGTATCTTTACCTGTCGAAGGATTAATACGGTTGCTGTCGCAAAAAACTCACAATGTCCTGATTTTGTGTGATAAAAAAAATTTTCCAATGGGGTCTGATATGACCCTTTTCCCTTTAAATCCAGAGAATATGTATACTGCAGTGAAAAATAATTTTTTATTGTTTCAAGGACCTCTTTGCGGGATTTACTTTCAAGGGCTAATTTTTTTGCTATCGCTGAAATTGCTGGTAATTCTTTTTTAGGGATAAAAAAATCAGACGCTTTCGGCGCTTCATCATACATATGGTTATCTACATAGGAAACAACGCTTTTAATCAATGAAGGAACATCTTCCACCCGGACGGCCTGCAATGTATTTTTCTCACATCTGCCTGCGGGCATCTGAGAGATGCTTACCACGCCTGCAGGCAGGCACAGCACAGCTTTTTTGCGTCTGGGCCGCGAATAGATTACCATTTTTTTAGACGTTCCCTGATCAGGGTTAATTTGCCAGAATGTACTTTCTTTTTGAGGCTTTATTAAATCAAACGCTGATTTTGCAAACCAGGTTGAATGGAAATATTGATTGTATGACGCAGTGTGAAGCAGGTAGGATTTTCCCGGGCGGTAATCATCATATTTTACTCTCATGATTATATTATTTGACAGCTTGAGTTCTCCTATTTCGCCAAGGGCAGTCGCAGCTTTGAATGGGTCTGAGCCGTAATAGTTTTTATAATACCCTATGATCCATTGATTAAATTTTCTACTGGCCAGGTAAAGCCCTTTCTGCCCTATGAACCCTAAAATGATGACGCCCAGGAGGGTAACAGCCCATACAGACACAGCAACCCTTCTGGATCTGAATTCCCACACGGCCCAGATGAAAAACACAACAACAATCACATAGAACAACAGCCCCTTTGTGTTGGCTGTTCCGGCAGAAAGAACGCAGATGAAACTGAAGATATATGACACATCGATTTGATCATCATTATAAAATTGAAGGTCTGGTTTCCTTCTGGAGACAAGGAAAAAAGATTTAACATCCATTTTACCTTTTATGGAAACTTCCTGGGCGCAAATAACTGGAGAAAAAATCAGCGGAAGCCATTTTAAAAGGATCAGAATGGCACCCTGGGCATCTATGGTTAATGCAACCACAATTGTTCCTGCCAGAAAAATCGTACTCATGTCTACAAATTTATTGAAATCTGATGCCCTGAATTCAAACTTTGTTTTTGCTGACCGTGCCATTTCAAGAAAAACAGCCAGCAAAACCGCAGCCCAAAGTATGTTAACCTGCCACCCCCAGAACAGGAGGATAGACCCTAGATAAAAACGAGGCGTTTTCATCCGTCACCCAGTTCTTTTTCAATCTGTCCGGTTTGAACCACTTTGATTTGATCATATGACGTCAGGCTTGAAGCGATTTTTTCTTTCATTTTCTGTTTATCTTCTGTTATGACAATCACGCACAGTGGAATTTGTGCCTGTTCAAACAATTGATATATTTTCCGGTGACCTTTCTCCCACCCCAGGAAAACACAGATGGAACCGGAAAATCTCTTTATATTTGTTTGTAAATTCGGCAGCAGTTCAAGAATGTCTTTGTCTTTACACGGCTCAACACATGCAAGGATTTCAAGCATTTTTTCAGAATGAGCAAGCCCCCTTCCTGATTTAAAAGAATATACCTGATGACCCACAAACATCAGGTCGATGATAGATTCATGGGGCTGCATAGAACTGATATAAGAGGAAGCCGTGCTGACGGCATCTTCAAAAACAGATTCATTATCTGACGTCAAAAACGTGTCTAAAATCAATGCATGTCTTACAAAATATTCGTCTTCAAATTCTTTGATGACAATTTCATTTGTTTTGGCAAATGTCCGCCAGTGAATATTTCGCAACGGGTCACCCGGCCGGTATTGCCGCAGGGACATGAACTCTTCAGAATTACCGATTGATGAAGCAAGGTTAATGCCGCCTGGATGATATTGCCTGCTTGACATAAGGTTTACTTTTTTTAATTTATACCGCCGCGGCAGGATGAGTATTTTTTGACTGTTATTAATCGATAGCAGTCTGCTGAACAGTCCCAGAATGTCCGGCCTGGCAAATGTCATCCCGGTAAACTGGACATACCCCCGGTAAAGCGGCATAAAACTTGATTTAACACGAATGGTTTCTCCTGCCGGCAGGTCCGGCAGTGCAATGGTCTGCAATTGTATTTTCTGATTTTTTTTCACCAGCCACTGCCACCTGTAATATAATATTTTTCTATCCCATGCATTTCGAAGATGTTCAAATGGTTCTCTGGTAGTTAAAAGGGAGGTGACGTCAGGGCTTGGATCAACCATATCTTCAAAAAGAAAGAGGCCCTTTTGTGTTTTCTCTGACAAATTCGTAATTTCAATCTCGTAAAACACCTGGTCCCGGGCCGTTGCATAGTCTGGCAGCAGGCGGTTTACTTTTACATTAAACTTGAACGGATTTAAACTTAATACAATCGAAACTGTCATTATCGAAGCACAAAAGGATAACACTTGATACACGGTTGTCTTAAGGATATTAAACCCAAAAAGCCAGGGAAAAAAAAGCGCCATCGTCATGGCGGCCCCGGCAGAAGTAAAATGCCGTGTTCTCCAAATCCGTATGACATGAAACCATTTATAAGAATGATATAATATTCTTGCAAACATCTTTGATTATACCGGTACTTTTGTAGATGTCAGGATATCGTCCACAATCCCCCTTGCTGTTTCTCCTGAAAATCTGGATTGAGGGTCCAGCACCAGTCGATGTGCAATCACACTGCCTGCTATTTCCTGGATATGATCGGGCGTTACATATGCCTGACCATCAAACAGGGAAAGCGCAGAAGCGGTCTTCATCAATGCGATGGATGCCCTTGGACTTGCGCCCAATATCACTTTTGGGTGTTCACGGGTCGTATTGACCAGTTCGACAATATATTCCTGAAGCTCCTTTGAAATAAAAACCGATTGCACCATTTGTTTGAGCCTTAAAAACTCATCCCGCCCGACACACGATACAATGTGATTGATGGGATGCCCTTGTTTCTGCCCGGATAAAACAGCGACTTCTTCATCCTTCTGCACATACCCCAGCTTAAGCTGCAGGGCAAACCGATCCATTTGAGCTTCCGGCAGCGGATAGGTTCCCCTGGATTCAATAGGGTTTTGAGTGGCAATCACGAAAAACAGCTCTTCGAGGTTCAGCAGGTTTCCATCAATGCTTACCTGACCTTCAGCCATGGATTCAAGCAGGGCAGACTGGGTTCTGGGCGATGCGCGATTAATCTCGTCTGCCAGCAGGATATTGGTGAACACCGGTCCCCTGTGAAGCTTAAACACTTTTTGAGACGGATCAAAAATTGAGACACCCAGAATATCAGAGGGTAACAAATCCGGGGTGAATTGAACCCGTTTAAAATCTACATCAATACTTTTTGCCAGCGCTTTTGCAAGCGTGGTTTTCCCGGTGCCCGGGTTATCTTCTAAAAGAATGTGACCCCCGCTGGCAAACCCTGCAAGGATATATCGTATACACTTTTCCTGACCTTTGATAACAGTTTCTATATTTTTAGACAACTGGCTGAAGATGTTTCGGGCCCAGTGAAGATCTGATTCTTCCATTTGAATTTCCTTTGAATTAGAAGCATGTCGAAATCAACTATAAATTATCATGTTTTAAGCGCTTGTACAACTGCACCGGTCCCAGGCAGCCTGCATTGTTTAAATTGACATCAAAACAATACCTGTGATAAAGTGTTTGATATTTTCAAAAAAGGTCAAACACTTTTAGATAACGATTGATCTGAACAGAAAAAATACATCCTGAGATTTCGCAGGTTATTTGACGATTCATTCAGCGTTCATTTGACGTATCAAACATGGTTTAATTTTATCCTTCATTGAAACGAAAGGTCCAATATAATGGGATTAAACACGATTTCAATTGATAAAAAAACGCGGCAGGACTATATTGCCTGTTCTTACCTGTTTTCGCCCGAAGATGCGCAAAACGAACAGTTTATCAAAAACCTTAAATTTGATGCTGTTAAAAAAGCATTTCGGGAAAAAGCCAAACGGTACCATCCTGATCTGAATGTAAATGATAACGACGAAATGATTTTAAAACGGCAGGAGCGGTTTGTTAAGATAAAAACAGCTTACGATTATTTGTTTTTGAAACTGCAGAAAAAAGCGCCGGAACAAACCATTACAGATGCGTATCACAAAAGGAAAAAGCCGAAAATTATCGCTGTGGGCGGCGCAAAAGGTGGTATCGGGAAAAGTATTTTCACCTCAAACCTGAGTGTTTATCTCTCACAGAAAGGCTATGATACGATTGCTGCAGATTTTGACCTGGGCGGTTCCAACCTTCATCTTTACCTTGGCAAACCCCGTATCAGAAAAAATATCAATCATTTTCTTTCAAACAAAGTCCCTGACCTGGACAGCATATTAGAAAAAACAGCCTATGGTCCCCGGTTAATTGGTGGAGACAGCTCTCAATTGGGCACCGCCAATATAAGCTTTACAAGGAAATTAAAACTGTTAAAAGCAATTCGTAATACAGAAGCTGATTTTGTTATCGTAGATCTTGGCGGAGATACATCTTACAATGTCCTGGATTTCTTTCTGGCAGCAGATTTCGGCATTGTTATGACCACATGCGACCCTGCCTCGTATCTGGACGCATATTCTTTCATAAAGGTGGCGCTTTACAGGAAGCTCAATCGCCTTTTCGGTCCTGAATCAATGTATGCCGGCAAATCAGATCATCATTTAAAACACATCATAAACGAGACCCTGATCCCAAAAGGGGACAGGCTCGTGGGGGATATAGAAAAAATCATCAAAAAAATTAAACAGGAATATCCAAGCTCAATGGAAACCATAAGAGGTGTTCTCTCAGACTTTACCCCGCAGATGATTGTGAACAAGATTACAGATGAAAAAACTGCACTGGAACCGGTCAGAAGGATTCAGGATGTGTCTAGAAAAAAATTGTCTATCACTGTTGAATATCTATGTTCTTTTCCGTTTGAAAAACAGATTGAAAAAAGTGCAAGAACACTTGTCCCCTGGATTTTTGAAAAACCAGAACACCGTCTGGCGCAGCCGTTTAACAAAATCTTCACAAAGATACTGCACTGCGGCTGAGAAAGATGCCAAAAAAAATCATCCCTTTTTGTGAATCAATTCATTGTACAGTGATTCAATTACTGAATTACAGCCTTTAACAAGTGACTCCAGCCGCATTTTGGAATCAGATGGGTCAAACGTCAGATAAAAAGGCCTGAACCGCACCACGATCAGCCAGATCCTTTTCTTCTGGTCAGACGATTTAAAAAAAGTCCACGCGTTTACTTTTTTTACGAATTGTTTTGCATGGTCTGGAAACGCATGCGCTGAAATATCACTGCTCAATTCCAGGCATAAGTTTCCAGTGGCCATTTTACGGATATTTAATGCATTATAAGTCATTTTGGTTTTCCAGGGACAGGCATCTGTTTCCACTGTCAAAACAGCAGGGTGTCCTGTTGCACCTTATCTTCAAACCAGGGAGATAAAGGACATCCGTACGCCATTTTCTTTAAAGAGTCTTGACAGGGCATTTATTTTTTTTCTTCTACATAACTGCACTCAGCAATCTCTTTTTTTGCCACTGCATCATCAACCAGTTCCGGATATACATGGCCGACAAAAAATCCAATACTGATATTCAGACGGACATATCTGGTCTGGCCTTCTTCTAAAACAAATGAAAGTGTTCTGTCCACTTCAGTGGAAGTCATCATTTTATAATCCCCGGGTAATCTATCGACAAAATAAAACCCCTGAGGGACTGCCGAGCCAATCACTTCGCCATTCAATTTAACATCCGGTTGTATGGCTGCACCCAGAACAGAATCCCTGTAAACATAAATCCGACCTTTGTCAGGGTCGAGATCTGGTATTGTTTTCGCCATTTCAGTATATTTGGGCCCGGATGCACAACTTACCAGCAAGAGGACTGAGAAAAGAGTGAGTACTTTAACCATTGATTTCATAATCTGCTCCTGTTCATAAGGGTTATTTAGTTGGTATTTCTTCCATCATTATTTTTTTCGGAGACGCCAACGGTGAAAATGAATGCTCCACCGGTAGATAATATCCAACAAGGTTTCGAACCGAAATCACTATATTCGCCTCATAGATATTGGATGCTTCAACTGTGAGTATCTGATCTTTTGTTTTAAAAACCAATCCCTGTTCAATCTCTCCAACACAGTACCAGCGGGTCCCTTTTCTTAACGTTCTCCTGTAGCCTGATCCGACGTCAACCTCAATGTCCTGAGACAGCATAAAGGATTTATCGCAGGGTATCCCTTTTTTGAATTTACTTGGAATTTGTTCGACCTTAACAACATCAAAAGCACACGCGTTCAACATCAGTGCCATGCAAAACATCATGATTATCATTTTCAAGTTCCGCATATACCCTCCTCCGGTTTTGGTTACAGTTTTATCTCTGACGATTAGCAGCCAATGAAGCCGGAATCAACCTTTATTTCCTGTTTCCATACAACTATTAACTATTTAACAGGCTGCTGAATGCCCGGTACGGTTTTAATTAAGAGTTTATATTGCTTCCGAGTAAACATTATACCCGATCCTCAACAATTGATAGGCTTCATCAAATGGAATTTTCTGTTCAAATGGAAGGGGGTCATATATGTTTTTTCCAGTTTTCAAATGAAAACCCTTCACACTGTTTATTTTCCCTGTACTATCGGCAAACAGCAGGATAACCTCACAATTTTCCACCTTTAGCAGCACGGTCTCAGAATGGTATTTTGCTTCAGCAATAGAAACGTTGTAAGTCATTGTTCCTGAAATTTCTATCATGTTTGTATTCCGGTTGACAGTGTAATCATATTCAATATCAAAATGCTGCGTATTTTGACGATTGTGCCCGGAATCATCCAAACGGCAGAAACTAGAGGTTGGCCATGTTTTCCCGAGATATTTTCTCTCTGCCATTTTTGATGCAGTACATGCCGGGAAAAACGATACAATCAAACACAGTGCAACACCCCATAATACCTTTCTTTTCAAGTGCATTGGTCCTCCTTATGGTTTCAAGAATTAAACTTTCGTTTAAAATTTTCTTTCTATCTATATACGGAGTTCCGGCAAATTACAATCAGTGTAAACCCTCATTTTTTAACTTTTTTATTTTTTTTTATGCTCAGGCAGATGAACGCCTTTAAATATAAGGCAATTGGGCCTGTAACCTTTTTGTAACCCCTTTGTGCTATTGCAGTCGGAAAAGGATTCATACGGATTGTGAAAAGCCCATTTTTAATATGTCTTTTATGGGCACCTCCTTCTTTTAAATCTGAGTGCTTTTCACAACCCGGTGAAAACAGGGGAAAATAAATACTTTTATTAGCCAAGGAGGCATGTTTAGATGAAACTCAATAGAAGAGACTTTATCAAAATTTCAGGAGCAACGGCTGCAGGAGTTGCCGTCAGCGGTCTTGGATTTGACCTGACCCAGGTTAAATCTCATGCCAGTCTGCTCAAAACCCAGTATGCAAAAGAGAGCACGACCATTTGCTGCTATTGTGCGGTAGGATGCGGTGCAATCGTGCATACGAGCAAACGGGGAGACGGCAGGGTGATCAATATTGAAGGTGACCCGGATCATGTCATTAATGAAGGTGCCCTGTGTTCTAAAGGGGCATCCATCAAGCAGCTTGCAGAAAATGAAAACCGCCTGACCCAGCCAATGTATCGGGCACCGTACTCTGACAAGTGGGAGGCTGTCTCATGGGACTGGGCACTTGAAAAAATTGCAGACCGGGTTAAAAAAACCCGGGATATGAATTTTGAGACAAAAAATAAAAAGGGACAAACCGTCAACAGAACCACGCATATCGCTTCCGTAGGATCTGCAGCACTGGACAATGAAGAATGCTGGATTTACCAGACATTGATGCGATCCCTGGGACTTGTATATATTGAACATCAGGCCAGGATCTGACATAGCGCAACTGTAGCGGCTCTGGCAGAGTCGTTTGGACGTGGTGCAATGACAAATCACTGGATTGATATTAAAAACAGCGACTGCATCCTTATCATGGGAAGCAATGCAGCCGAAAATCATCCAATTTCATTTAAATATGTCACGCAGGCTATGGAAAATGGTGCAAAGCTGATCAGTGTAGACCCCAGATACACCAGGACCTCCTCTAAAGCGGATATTTACGCTGGGTTAAGATCTGGTACAGATATCGCATTCCTGGGTGGAATGATTAAATACATCCTGGATAATGACCTTTATAATAAAGAGTATACAGCAGAATATACCAATGCACCTTTCATTGTAGGAAAAAAATTCGGATTTAAAGACGGCCTCTTTTCAGGATATAAAAAGAATGACAAAGGCCCCCATCTGGGAAAATATGATAAATCTCAATGGGCATTTGAGATGGACAGCAATGGTGTGCCGAAACTGGATAGAACGCTTAAAAACAACCGCTGTGTTTTCCAGCTCATGAAAGCGCATTACAAACGATATGATCTTGATACGGTTTCCAAAGTTACCGGAACCCCGAAAAAAGATCTGATCGCTGTGTATGAAAATTTCACTGCCACCGGTGCGACTGGGAAGGCAGGTACGATTATGTATGCCATGGGCTGGACTCAGCATACAGTCGGGACCCAGATCATCCGGGCAATGGCAATGATTCAGCTTCTGCTCGGGAACATGGGGGTTGCCGGCGGCGGTGTGAATGCATTGAGGGGTGAATCCAATGTCCAGGGATCAACAGATCACTGCCTGCTATGGCATATCTGGCCTGGATACCTGAAAACCCCCCGTGCTTCCAACGTCAGTCTTGATGCCTACAATGACAAATGGACACCAGCATCACAGGATCCGCTGTCTGCCAACTGGTGGGGCAATTATCCAAAATACTCCGTCAGCATGCTCAAGTCTTTTTTTGGTAAAACCGCGACCAAATCCAATCAGTTCGGATACAACTGGCTGCCAAAAGTAGACGATGGAACAGGATATTCCTGGTTTGATCTTTTTGATGCCATGTATAAAGGCGACGTCAAGGGTTTTTTTGCCTGGGGCCAGAATCCAGCATGTTCCGGCTCCAATGCATCAAAAGTGAGAAAGGCTATGGAAAACCTGGACTGGATGGTCAATGTCAACATTTTTGATAATGAAACCGGTTCGTTCTGGAATGCTCCCGGTGTAAATTCAGAAAAGGTCAAAACAGAAGTGTTTATGCTGCCGGCCGCCGTATCTGTTGAAAAAGAAGGGTCTGTTACGAATTCCGGCAGATGGATGCAATGGCGCTACCAGGGTCCTAAACCGCTTGGCAATTCAAGACCGGATGGTGATATTATTATGGAACTGGGTCACCGTATCAAGAAAGAGTATCAAAAATCAGGCGGGACGTTCAAAGATCCAATCGTGAATTTAAAATGGGATTATGAAACCAATGGTGTCTATGATCCACACAAGGTTGCCAAGGAAGTCAATGGCTATTTTACAAAGGATGTTACCGTAAAAGGCAAATTATGTAAAAAAGGAACCCTGGTTCCCAGTTTTGCCTGGCTTCAGGCTGACGGTTCCACATCTTCAGGCAACTGGCTGTATTGCAATTCCTATACTGAAAAAGGAAACATGTCTGCCAGACGCAGCAAGAAAGATGCGCCCAATAACATCGGGCTTTTTCCGGAGTTTGCCTGGTGCTGGCCGGTGAATAGAAGAATTATCTATAATCGCGCTTCTGTTGACCCTAAAGGACGGCCCTGGGATAAAAAAGACTGGGTGATTAAATTTGCAGGGAATGAGAAGGATGGAAAATATGTGTCCAAAAAATGGATAGGCGATGTGCCGGACGGCGGCTGGTACCCATTGGAAAACCCTGATGGAAGCAAAAGGGATGATGCAAAACATCCATTTATCATGAGAAAACACGGCCATGCCCAGATTTTTGGTCCCGGGAGAAATGACGGACCATTTCCTGAGCACTACGAACCCCTTGAATGCCCGGTTGAAAAGAATTTTTTCAGCTCGCAAATGGTGAATCCTACAGCTGTTGTTTACACAACTAAAGCGGATGCCCATGCCACCTGCGACCCCAGGTTCCCGTTTGTCGGGACCACCTACAGAGTAACAGAACACTGGCAGACAGGATTGATGACGCGTCCGCAGGAATGGCTCATGGAAATGCAGCCCAATGTCTTTGTCGAAATGAGCGAAGAACTGGCCAGGTTAAGGGGGATAAAAAACGGAGAACGGGTAAAGGTCTCCAGCGCCAGAGCATCCCTTGAATGTACCGCAGTGGTGACCAAACGGTTAAAACCGTTTGAGGTTGGCTATGCCACTGTTCATCAAGTTGGAATTCCCTGGCATTACGGCTGGCGATGGCCTGCCACTGGTACGGAAGAAAGCGCAAATCTTCTGACACCTCCGGCCGGGGACCCCAATACCAGGATACCAGAAACCAAGGCCTTTATGGTCAATGTGACAAAGATATAAGGGAGGTGATGATACCATGTCTAAATCTATATTAATCGATACGACTGTTTGTACCGCCTGCAGGGGCTGCCAGGTTGCCTGCAAGCAATGGCATGACCTGCCTGCTGAAAAGACAGAAAATGTGGGAAGTTTTCAAAATCCGCAGGATTTGTCCTATTCTACATATAAACTTGTCAGGATGAATGAGGCGTTGATTAACGACCGGCTTGAATGGCTTTTCTTTCCAGATCAATGTCGTCATTGTGAAGATGCGCCCTGTCTGGAGACAGCATTTGATGAAAGTGCAATCTACCGGGATGCTTCAACGGGTGCTGTCTTATACACCAAAGCAACTCAAAACCTTGATGCAGATGAAATCAGCGGGTCCTGCCCATATAACATTCCAAGAAAAGGGCCGGATGGAACGCTTGCAAAATGTGATTTCTGCAACGACCGCATCCACAACGGACTTAAACCAGCCTGTGTAACCGCATGCCCTACAGGTGCCATGACTTTTGGAGATCGGGAAGATATTCTATCCATTGCGAATAAACGGCTTGGAAAGGTAAAACAAAAATTTCCTAAAGCTGCGCTGCTGGATCCTGATGCAATCAATGTCATTTACCTGGTAGCTTTCGATCCGACGCAATACACGGATTATGCTGTTGCCAGTCATGATCGCGGTGGATTAAGCCGCGGTGTTGCCCTCAGGAAAATGATGGGGCCATTTGCCAGATTAATCAAAGCATAGCATGAACTATATCTGCCTGGGACATTCGTTCCCAGGCAGATTTCTGGAGAACATATGAATAAAATTGAACAATTGAAAACTGCTTCTGAGAATATCAAGAAATCCAGGCCTTCTTATGAATCCATTCTTGATTTTTATACACGCATTTTTATGGCTCAGGAGGAAAACAAACAGGATATCAACATATCCCCGGTTAAAATTGATGATGATCTATTAAAAATAAAACAAAAAAATGAATTGCCGCTGATCGACCAGTCAGAATTTTCAGTTGACCCTATCGCAGCTGACTATCTTTTCCTGACGATTTGCGACCTGGCAAGAAATCATGCACCGAAACTGTCACAAAGTGCAGCCATATTAAAACAGGCAGACTTGAACGGAAGCCTGGACCTTGAAACATTATTTTCTTCTATCCTGAACCAGCAGCATTCAGCCATCGAGGAAATGGGCAGATACCTTTCAGTCTCTGCTGATGAACTTTTGCTTTTCGGCCATTTGAGCATCATCCCAAGTCTGCAATGCTGCAGTGAAAGCCTAAGCACTTATCTTAAGAACACTCCTGATCTTAAAAAGGGGTACTGCCCCATCTGCGGCAATCATCCTGATTTAGCATTTCTGGATGAGAAGGGCCGGCGTCACTTAATCTGTCGGTTCTGTACACATGAGTGGACCGCAAGACGGATGGGATGTGTCTTCTGTGATGATAACAGTAAAGACCTTCAGCACTATTTCTATTCTAATGAAGAAAAGGAATACAGAGTCTGTTTATGTGACAATTGTCATCACTATATTAAATTAGTGGATTTACGTCAGTTAAACCGCAGTTTTCATCCAAACCTTGAAATGATTTCCACACTTCACCTGGATATAAAAGCGCAGGAGTTAGGGTATAGAAACAATGGGTTTTCAGGAGAAAAAAATCTATAATAATACAACATTGTTTTTTTTTAACGCAGGAACGATTCTCATTGCATTCTGTGTTGTGGTTATCGGTGTTACCGCTGTAACAGGGAAAGGTTTCTGCGCTGAGGCAGGCAGCGGGCTTGACTTTGAACTCCCTGTACCGGATTCGGCGTCTCACAGACAATATCTCGGGCTGAAAGATACGGATCGTTTTTCATTTGCCCAGATAAAAGCAGACATTGTCATCATCGAAATTTTTTCCATGTACTGCCCTATCTGCCAGAAGGAAGCAGAAAATATTAATGCACTGTACCATCTGATTCAAAGCGATCCTGCCGTTAAAAAAAGGATAAAGCTTATTGGAATAGGGGCTGGCAATTCAGCTTTTGAGGTCAATTTCTTCAGGCAGAAGTATGACATACCATTCCCATTGTTTTCTGATTCTGATTTCAGCATACATAAAAAAATCGGGCAAGTCAGGACCCCTCACTTTTTCGGCCTTAAGATAATAGACAAACACGCTTTCACTGTATTTTTTTCTCAGTCAGACAGTGTTGAGGACCCCGGGGCCTTTCTTCAAAAGCTTTTAAAGGCATCAAAGGCAGAATAATGCTATGAAAAAAACGACCCTTATCTGTGTGTTAACTTTTTTTTTAACGCTCTGGATTGCAGCAGGCGTATCTGCATCTTCTCAAAATTTGAAATCCCATCTATATACCCCCGGCACCCTGAAGCCGGTTGACAGCAGCTTAAACGTAAAAACTGGCGGAATTGCACCTGATTTTGAACTGCCATCCATCAGCGGAAGCCGAATCCATTTAAAACAGGTACTGAAAAAAACCAATGTGCTGCTTACATTTATTCCTGCAGCCTGGACGCCTGTCTGTTCAGATCAATGGCCTGGATATAATATTGCAGAAGATTTATTCAGGACGTATCACACCGTATTAATCGGAATTAGCGTTGATAATATCCCAACGCTGTTTTCATGGGTAAAACAGATGGGAGGCCTGTGGTTTGATGTTGTATCAGATTTCTGGCCTCACGGTTCGGTCTCTGATGCCTATGGTGTGTTAAGAACTGATGGCATGTCAGAAAGGGCCCTTATTTTAATTGATAAAAACGGAATTATACGGTTTATTCACATTTCTGATATAAACAAGCGGCCTGACCTGGGAATGATTGTAGAAGAATTAAAAAAAATTCAATAGTTACTGCCGCTTATAGTCTTTTAAGAAATCCGGATCTTTTTCAATAAAAATTTTCGTTGTCATCTCCCCGGTTGTCACCCCATTCGTACCTTTTGCTGTGATGATATGCTCTCCAATTGACGGCCGTATGGTAATCATCTTCCCTTTGCCAAGTTCACCGTCAATGCTGCTAGTCCAGATAATGCCATCAGAGAAATCGCCTTTTATGGAAAGTGCGACACCTTCAAGTTTAATGGGAAAATCCGACGTGTAGAAATACTGGCCATATCTGGGGGTTCTGATAAAAACTTCTGTTGAATCATCTTCTTCGATATCGATATCTTTGGAAAGCTCCATATATTCTTTTAGATGAATTTTTGGAATAAATTCCAATTTCTTTTTTAAATAGAACAGCCGGATCTCCTTTTTAATTTCTGGTAAATCTTTATAATCCGATTTTTCATACTTATTGAAAACTTTTATAATTTCAATGGCTTTTTCATACTCTTTTGCCTGAAATAGTTTTTGCACCTTGGCATACTGCGCATCTATATTGGTAATAAATTCCTGCTTGATTCTCTGTCTTTCCAGTTCTTCTGCCTTTTTCTTCATGGCTTCAGCCCTTAAATCGAGAATCAGTTTAAAAACCAGATTAAACAAGACAAAAGAAAAAATGGCTAGAATAATAACAATTTGAATCGAATATGTTGTTTTCTTGGACGGCATATCCTTTTTAACCCTCTTATGTTGTTATACAGCGTTGTATTTTAATGAATATGGTACCATCCGTAAAGATTTATTTTATCTTTATCCGGCTGTAAATACTGAATGTCTGATCATCCGGCTTTGTCCCCAGTTCTGCTTTTAACAAAGACCGGCATTCTTTGAAAATTTCAATGGCCTTGTTTACCTGCCCGGAATCAGCATAAAGAATCATTAAATTCTGATAGGCAGTCTCATTATACAGATCTTTTTCAAGGATGGCGTACCACATGTTGACTGCACTTTCAATCTGATCCAGTTCTTCATGTAATCTTGCTTTTTTCTTTAACAGTTCAATATATCGTGCCGTAAATGCTTCCCTTTTCCTGGAAATCCATTCCAGATACGGCTCTTCGGCAAAATAATCTCCTTTATAAATGCCAATTGCCTTTTGATAATTTTCAAGTGCCGCCTCAAGCTTATTGTTCTGTTCATGTTCAACTGCTGCGGCCCCGTATGAAACAAAATCGTCAACATCCAGGGAAATCAGGTCAGGGTCAAGAGACACCAGTCCTGATTTCTGAACAATATAAGAATAGCCGAATTCCTTTTTGGGTGCCTTTTCAATGGCTTTTCTTAACCGGTGCAAATTAATTTTAAAATTTTTCTCCCCGGCATTTGCACTTGATTTCGGCCACAGATCATCGATCAGAATTTCCTTTGGAATATCCTTTGTTCCATGAAGTACAATTGATTTAAGAAGTAGAATGGGCTTTGTACCTTCAAACGCTTTCCTGTCCATTTCTGTATCACCGGAAAAAATCTTAAACCGGCCAAAGGTTTCAATTCTGACCCGGGGTAACAATTGTTTATACAAAGGCCTTAAATTCTCAACACACGTCATTTTCCGGGATTTGGTTTCAGAATCAAAAAGAACATCCATATGGTCAAATACATGCTGTGGATGACACGTTTTAATCATGGACAGAATCCACGGTTCAACAGATTTGCTCTCACCATAAGCTGAGAGCAGAATAATGGCCCGGATCAATACACCTTCCCCAATCAAAGGAAAAAATGTATATCCTTCCTGGTACGCTTTATTAAATCCCTGTTTCAAATAGGCAAATGCTTCTTTGCTATCTTTTAATTCAAATGAAACAACACCTAAAACCAGACACGTCTCGGCATAACAGAGTTCTGACGATATCCGTTCAAAAAATGCCAATGCCGGTTCAAGTATCTGTTTCGCATTCTCAAAAGATCCTTTTTGAAAAGCAATCATCCCGGACAGCTGCAGGGCAAGGAAATGATGGATATCTCCCTTTTTTGCCAGATCTAATTCCTTTAATGCCTTTTTAATCTGTACATGAGCCCTTGCAGGCTTTGTTTCTTTTAAAAATGTTAATGCCTTGATTCGATGGGAAATTCCTTTATAAAAATCATTCCCTTCAAGAATGGAAAAATCATTTAAGTGATCTGCTGTCTGGTGGGCTTCATCAAACTGATTTGTATATACAAGAAGCAACGCTTTGGCTTCAACATATCCAGGATATAAAAAAATTAACCCGAAATTCTCAATATCCTGTTCTGAAAAGTCCAACATTTTTTTTGCTGTATTGAAATCACCGTTTTTCAATGCAAAATCGATATCAACAAGGCTTTTTAATGCCCTGTATTCTGGATTCTGCCCCAGTTTTGTCTTTTCTTTTATCTTTATTAACATTTGCCCTGCATTGACAAAGTCACCTGCCTGGACATATCCAAATGCCATTGTGATAGATGCATTGATTACCAGATTCGTGCTGTTGATTTGAGTGCCTAAAAGGATGGCATTCTTGCAGGCCGACACCCCTTTGGGAATATTGCCATTGCCCGCAATATAACCCAGACCGATCTGCTGCCATAATTGAGCCCTTGCCCAGGGGTATCTGTTTTTCTGACACAGGTGACTCAGGCAATATTCACCCTTCTTTATCCATCCAATTATACGCTGTGATGGTTGACGAATGAAAACAGCAGCTTCAATGAGGTACCCGATGGATAACAACATACCCCTTATCTCTTTTTCAGCTTCAAAAAGGGATAAAGCTGTCTGAAAATCACTGATATTTTTTTTCCCTCCTTTTATCCTTCGCGTCATGGTTAGAAAAAATATCAACCAGGGATCTTTTTTTACCAGTGTTTCAGGTAAGGCTCTGATCCACTTCTCAAGTCCTGATAATTTCCCGTTAACAATATAGTCAATCCCTTTTATTTTAATAATTTTGATGATGTCTGCATATGCATCTGCTGCGTAAAAATAATTCAAGGCCTGCTCGTGATCTTTTTTATCCCAGAAAAATTGTCCTACTTTCTGATTGAGTGACTGATAAACTTTTTTCCCTTTATCTGCTAAAAGATCCTGTAAAAGAAAGTCTTTAAACAGATTGTGATATTTAAACTTAAACTGTTTATGCCCTGAATCGATTCTTTGAATGAATAAATTCCTGCTTTCCAGATCGCTTAATATGTCTAATGCGTTGTCTGTTGTTAAAATATGATTCACAACTTCAAGGTCGATGGTTTCCAATATTGCTGTTTTTCTTAAAAAATCCCGGATCGAACCTGGCAGCCGTTTATAAATTTCCTGGGAAAAGAATTCAAAAACCTCTGATGACAAATGTTCTGGAAGTGCCTGGATCTTGTTGAATTGTCTTAAGGATTCTGAGATCAGCGTCAATCCGCCTGCCCATCCGTCTGTAATTTTGTGAATTTTTTCGACATCTGCCCTGCCGATTTGAGGTTTCTGGGAAAAAAACAGCTTGGTTTCATCAAGCGTAAACGCCAGCTGCTCATTGTTCAAAATAAAAATATTGTGGGACAGTTTAAGTTTTGGGATATTAAACGACGGCATTTTCCTGGATAATAGAAAAAATATGTGCCTGTTAAATTTTTGGTCTATGGTGCCTTTAATCAGCTCAAATCCTGGGGAGGTTTCATCAATGTGTTCGAGATCATCAAATACAATGACCAGATTGGAGGGAAGTTCAGCAAGAATTGATGACAGGCTTTGAATGTGCCTTAGAACCCCTTTTTCCGTTCCAAGAACACCATTGAAATTCAGGCTGTCTGATTGATTTGTATCCTTGTAAAACAGGTCCTGTACCTTTGCGATCAGCTTATCAAATAATTTGATATGGTCATTATCATCAGATGAAAGATCTATCCATAAAACAGGGATTGCAGATGCTTTAAGATAGGAAGCAACAAGGGTTGATTTTCCTTGAGCGGCCTGACCTGAAATAAGCATGTTCTGCTTCTGACAATTATCATCCAGCACCTTAAATAAACGCTGCCGCTCAACAGCATCTGAAATATAGGGGACAAAGGACTGACTGGTCATAATACCTTCTTTATGATTTTAATCCTCTATCACAACCTCTTTAAGGGAGGCCATCTTGTCGATCCCGACCAGTTGAAATACTTTTACATAATTATAGGACAGATTTTCCATGGTGATTGAAATGTCTTTATGTTTCAAATCCCGTAAGGCATTCATCAGTGTGGTTATACCAGAACGGTCAATGGAAAAGCTGTCATCCAGTATCAATCTGATATCGTTGATACCCTGAAGCCTCTGAACAATGAACAGAGACAGGAAAACGTCTTTTGCTGAACTGTTGAGCCTGCCCTTCATTGAAACATTCAACCTGTTTCCCTCTTTTTCTTCTAATACCTCAAAATTCCAATTCATAGCTTTAGCAAATTCTACT
>CAYFKW010000021.1:73654-77313 GCA_964343845.1 uncultured Desulfobacula sp.
ATACCTCAAACGGCTGGTCATCCGGCAGTTGTCTTCTTTTTTCTGCCCGATGGAGCGCTGAATTTAATGCCTGCCTTTCCACAGGCTTGTTGATAAAGTCAGACGCGTTCAAATCAAGGGCTTCCACTGCTTTTTCCATGTCTCCATGTCCGGTAATGATGATGACCTCACACGGGATATCGGTTTTTCGAAGCCGCCTGAGGACTTCCAGCCCGTCAATTCCCGGCATTTTAATATCTGTAAACACAATGTCAGGGCAGACATCCTTAAACAGCGACAATCCTTTTTCCCCGTCTTCGGCAACATATACATCATAGCCATATGCTGTCAGGAAAAGCTTGAACATTGACAGTGTCGGTTTTTCATCGTCGATTACTAAAATTTTCATGTTCTTTTCCTCATCTTATATTGCGCTTTTTTCTCTGGCATGAGCCGGGAATAAAATTTTAAAACTGGTCTGATGCTGCGGTTTGCTTTCTACACTTATTGTTCCATTGTAATCCCTGACAATACCCTGAATGATTGGAAGACCCAGCCCCAGTCCTTCTCCCATCTCCTTGGTTGTAAAAAAGGATTCAAAAATGTTCTCCATCTGATCCGGTTCAATGCCGGCACCATTATCTGAGATAACAATGCCAACCTTGTCATTATCTGAAAAAGTCAGGATAGTAATGCGTCCTTTTTCAATATCATTGAATTTTTCTATTCGTTCATTAATGGCATCCCTGGCATTGGTTACCAAATTGAAAATAACCTGTTCCATTCTGTTGTTATGCGCTAACACAGGAGGAATCGATGCATCCAGATCCAATTCAAGGTTAATATTCTGCAAGGCAATCTGCCTGCCGATAATTTTATTGACTGAATAAATACATGTATTGATATCAATGACTTCGCGAGAAAAATCAGCTTTTCTTGAAAACGTTTTTAATCGACCGATTATTTCTGCAGCCCTGGAGACCTGGGTGCTGATTCCAGTCAGCACTGTCTGATAATCAGCATCTTTAATTTTTTCATTTCTTTCACTCATCATGCACAGATATTCACTGCCCATTTTTATGGCATTTAACGGCTGGTTAATTTCGTGAGCAATCCCGGCAGACATTTTTTCTAAATTGGTCATTTTACTTGCCTGGATTAACTGGGAGTCTTTTTCAACCAGCTCAGTAATATCGGTTGCTGCAACGATAATGACGTCTTCATTCCTGTATTCTGAAGGACTTGCATGAATATTGACAAAAAATGACCCACCGTCTTTTTTATAAAATTTTACTTTTGAGCTTATCACCCTTGTTTCACCTTCAGGATACTGGTGGATAAATTCATCATCTTCTAGATCACCAAGAGAAAAAAGCGTTTTCCCTATCAAATCCTGGGCATCAAACCCTGTCAGTTCACTTGCATTGGGATTGGCATCCAAAATCTCAAACGTCTTTTTTTTCACAACAAAAATCGGGTTGGGCCCGCTTTTAAACAATGACCTGTATTTTTTCTGAGATTCTTTCAAACTGTTTGTAGACTGCTCTAACTGAGAGGTCATTTTTATAAAAGAATTGGTCAATTTTGTAATTTCATCATCCTCAGACCCTGTATCCGCTGATTGGCGTTCCAGATCATTCTTTGGAATAATATTAAAATTTCCTTTTGTCAGCTGGTCGGTATAGCGGATCAATGACGAGACAGGTTTGGTAATAATTGAGGCCAGCCGATGACTTAAAAAAAAGAAAAAGACACTCACCATGGATAAAAAACTTAAAAAAACCAACCTGAGATTCGATATCAGGTTTTCAATATGCTTTTTATACAGACCGACCTGGACCGACCCGACAGTATAAATCCCCTCCTTTACGGGAACCACAACGTGAAAAATCGACTGTTTATCAACATCAATACTGGTAATATTGACTTTATCGTAATCCAGTTCCTTAACGATATGTTTGATATTGATGGGAAATCCCGTTGTAAACGTATGCGCCAGAATGTTCCCCTGGTTATCGTTTATCATTAAATACTTTATGATATCCTTCCGGTTTCCAAGTCTTGCATCATACGCCAAAGCCGTCAGCTCAGCTTTATTTTTTGTTAAAATGTGTACCCTTGAATTATCCGCAATACTCTGCGCAACACCAATCCCTCTTTTTTTAAGTTCATTTGTCAACCCGGAAATCAGCAGTGCCCTGGTGAAAAGCGCAATAAGAATACTCACTAGAAGGATAAACCCCAGGCAGGAAATAAAAATTTTATTTTTCAATGTCAATTCAGTAAAAAATTTCATTTGATCAACACCAGCTCACCGTTTTTGATCATCGTATAATAAACGTCATCAAGTCCCTGGTAATCATTTTTCCCAAAAGATAAAGGGTTCTGTATCCCCAAATCATATTGTTGAATCGATTCAATGGCTTTAATAAATTTTTCCCGCGTAATATCTTTGCCTGCCCTTGTTAATCCTTCAGCCAGTATTTTGGCATTCAGATATCCCTCAAGGCCGACGAAACTGGGTCTGCTGTCAGGGTAATAGATATTTAAAAGGGATAGATACTCTTTAACACCCGGCAGCGGTTCTGCTGAGTAATCTAAATTGGGGGGCGGGACAACCTGGGTAACGATTACACCTTCTCCATTTGCCCCAAGCCGCCTTGCAAGTTCCTTTGAACCGACAAAAGACACATTATGAAATATCGGGGAAAAATCCCTTTCTTTAGCCAGATTGATAAACTTGGCGCAGGAATCATATGTCCCGATCATTACGACGGCTTCCGCATTGGACCGGATGATGTTATCAAGACCGTTTTCAACATCCAGCGTTCCCCTGATATAAGATCCTTTTGCAACAGGAATCAGTCCATATTTTTTCAGTGCAATCTCAGTCCCCCTGAGACCGTCAAACCCGTATTCGTCATACTGGTAGAATACAGCAACTTTTTTTAATTTCCTTTCCTGTACAATCAGATCAACTGCAGCCTGTGTTTCCTGGTAATAGGAGGCCCTGATATTGATTAAGTAACGATTGACAGGGTGCCGCAGCCGGTTTGCTCCCGTGAACATCCCGACCAAAGGGATTCTGGCCTCATTCACCAGAGGAATAATCCTTACCGTGGTGGGCGTTCCGACGTAACAGAACAACGCAAACACCTGATCTTCAAGGATCAATTTCTGTGTATTATAAAGACATTGCGTTGGATTATATCGATCATCCAATGTGACAAGCCTGATTTTTCTGTCATGAATACCGCCGTTTTCGTTAATATGATGGATATAGGACATTGCACCTTGAAGCATCTGGGTTCCCAGATACCCGGCATGGCCGCCCAGGGCCAGAGAGGAGCCGATCAGGATTTCATCTGTTTTGATGCCTGTTTTGTTCTCCGGGGCAATATCTGATGTGGGAGAACTTGAACAGGCACAGAATGATCCCATTAAAAAACAGAAAAAAATGTATATGATTCCATACCGTTTCAGATTCACAGCCGCAGTTCCCCAACAAATAAGAGAGTAATAAAAAACCACTGCCACAAACAATAAAATACTGCCTGGCGAATGTCAAACATTCAAAAGGCTAATTTCAGTTTACTTATAGAATTTGCCAGTAATATTTTCCGATACATTCGACAGTTGAAAGGGGTGTACTTGTCATTAAATTTTAACGAACGTCGTGT
>CAYFKW010000022.1:0-62808 GCA_964343845.1 uncultured Desulfobacula sp.
TAGTTCAATTTTGTGTTTTTGGAAGGGTTTCTGCGTCGAGTTAATCAAAGGTCTCTCTATATATATGTATACGCACCTTGCTCTACTTGAAAGAGAATCCTTGCATTATGTTGAAATCAGACTGTAATTCTTAAACCCGTGATTTTGGAGCCGAAAATGTTAACCTAAGACCAAAACAAACTATATATTTTATATAAAACCATTACGATATTAAATGGTTCTTAAATTGTTGTTTTTGGGGCTGAAAACGTTAACCCAAGACTATTGCCGGTGTGTTTTTAGGACTTTTTCTTATATTTTCAATGTATTAGCTTGGTCCGACAAAAAATTAAAAGAAATTAGAACAAGGCAAGGGGCAATAGTGAACTTTGACCGCTTTTCATTTATTTTCTAAAATTTCGCTACGATAGCTGCCCAGAAATCGTTGATTCGTGTATCTGTAACTGGTTTTCTCAAAGCCTCTAAAAGACTATTTTTATCACAAGTAAACACTACCATACGCTGATTTGTTCCGCTTACTATTCTTTCATTAAAAATTCCTGACGCAAGACCAATCTTGGCTATATCTTTTGAGAATCTTCCAACCTCTTCAAGCATTTCATCAATTGAAACGTAGTGAAATTTATTTGATTGTTTTATAAATTTCATAATACATTTCAGAACATCATGCTTCACATCGATTACCTGGTCAGTTTCCTCTTCAATATCTTCAACAAATATGATGTGCCTTCTAAGCATTTCCTTTCTTATTTCGAATGGTGAAAATACATATTCTGTATCAAAATTTTCTTTATATATGCTTAATTGAGTTATAGATACGTTTTTACCGAAATTAACATTTTGAAATAAGGTTTCTTCATCTAATTTTATATCTGAAAAAGAACAGTTCTCAAAATTACACTCATTGAAAGCTGTTCCAGATAAATCAATTTTCCAAAATTCACAATTTGAAAAAGATACGTTCGATACATTTGTATTTTTGAAACAATCAGAGGAAAAAACACATTTTTGGATTTGAATATTTTCTATCTCTGATACTGATATTAGGGATGATAAAATCACTCCAATATTATTTTTCAATAATAGACTTACATTTTGTTTCGCAGAAATTCTTTGTAACTCATTAATTGCTTTTGTTTGGTTTTTTCCTTTAGCGAAAAATACAATATTATATTTTATCCATGAAGCTAAAAGTGGATTGATTTCTTTTTCAGACAAGATTGTATCAATTTCAGAGAAATCATTACTCACAATTCTTGCAGCAATTCTAAACCCGAAATAGTAATAAAAGAATTGGTCATGCGAGAAACTATATAATCTATTAGCAACATCAAAAACAGCATGGGTCGGTATCCGCTCGGTAATTTCATCCACTTTATCAGCATTAATGTTCAATATTGAACAGGCGATTTGAGTAGATAGCTTTAGTTCTTCACTACTAAGCTTGAACGATGATGTCCGCCACATTTCCTCTGCAATATACCCTAAAATTGAGTTATGAGCCTTAAAGGGAATAATTTGTTTGCCGTCTCTATTGATCCATTTTTCTTCTGTTTCTCTTTTTAAATATATTTCAATAATATAATTAATTCTGGATAGGTGACTTTGTGTTTGCTCTATTTCTGAGAAGCGTTCCTTTTTTTCAAACCAAAGTTTGCAAATTTTTGTCAAAAAAAACGGATTAGTTAATAAATTGATATCGTTTCCGAATGTCTCTTTTAGATCCAAATAATCTTTATGGGGATCGTTGCTACCATAATTTTTAAATATTCGTTCAACTTGTTCTTGTTCCCATTCAACTAAAGCAAATTTTATTGTTGTGTATGAACCGATCTGTGGGCGTAAAAAACTTTGCATTGAATATATTATGTGATGAGATTCAAAAAAATTGTCACGAGCTGATAAAATAATACTGCCATTTCCTTCTAACTGATCCAAAAGATCGGTTATTTTGCTAAAAGCATCACTTGAACCGACTCTGGCAACTAACTCATCAAATCCGTCTAAGGCAAGGCAAATCCAATTTTTTTTTAAGCATAAAACTATATCTTTTTGTGACAACCTCGGGAAATTATATGTGTTGTTCAATGAACCAGCTATCGCATCATCGATTGTTCCTATATATCTGCCTAATAAATCTATTGGCAATAGTATCGGTAGCGGATTATCATTTACAGTATAGGTTTGAGATAAGCTAATCGCTAACTCTTCCAGTAAAACAGTTTTTCCCTGACCTGCTGTTGCCATAAGATGTATTATTTGAGAACTGAAAGGAACTGGCTCATTCAAACTAGTTAATAAAATTTTCTTGCTTTCATTGGTAGATATTTTTTGAGGATGCTGATCTACAATCGCTGGGGCTTCTATATATTCGAGACCACTTTTTTTACGCTTTGTCTCTAAAGTTCTGTTAATTTGAGAGGCTAACCTTGGTAAATCAAGAAGATAGCTTTGAATAAATTCAGAAACCGTTTTATTAATTTCTTCTCCATTGCAAGACTTAATAATCATTCCTGCATTGGGAACATTCCTTACTATTATTGAATAATCTTTTCCGTGCCTTTGGAAAATGACTTCTCCATTTTCAGTGATAAATTCATCCTCATCGTCAGCCAAAGATTTTAATAAGAAAATTTCATTCATTTTAAACCTCAATTATATTAATACCAACTTCATTAAGAATGTTATCTATATACCATTTTCTATTTTTTACTCTAATTGATGAAAAATTAGTTCTATTATGGGCGATCAATGAAATAAAAGCAGGAGCAAAGTCTAAATCGTTACTTAGAAGGCCGACATGTTTTATATCACTATGAAACATCGAAATCATTAATAAATCACTCACTATTAAAGTATCGACTTGCTTTTGTTCTACCCGCACAAAAAAATCTGAAAAGGATTTCATACAACTTTCAGCCGTGCATGCTTTTTTTGATTTCATCCATTTTGTGATTTTTTTTAATTCACAATCCTTTTCTTCACAGTTATTGTTTTCTTTATTTTTTGTAAAATAATTTTTTGATTTTCTAAAAATGAGGGTGTTATCTATTTGGTGGTCTTGAATGAGTTTTGATGGGTATACATAATCTGCAAACTCAAAATTTATTCTTATGTAGGAATTTTTCATTGTAATTATTGAAGGAAGACTTTTTTGATAATAAGCAAATGCATCATACCTTTTTTTGCTCGTAAAACCATCTGATTTCCATCCTCCATAACTACGAAGGCTTAAGTTATAGAAAAGTGGTCGATCGTCAAGAATTATAGCAAGCCACTGTTTCAATATTTTCACTAAGTCTTGCTTCGCAAAATCCCAATTAAAGTGGTCAATTAATAGAATGATTTTTTTTGATGTCATTATTTATTTTACCATTAATGCAATCGTCGCGGATCAGCGGCAAGCAGTGTATCAAGCCTTTCTTGGATATGCTGAGATGCCCGTTGAATCCGCTTGTTGTGAGGCGCAGCGCGCCGAACTACATGCGGAAGTATCCGCGACGATTGTCAAGGGCGCGCAGCGCCCTTGACAACAAGTAATTGTGTCGTTTCAGTATAGCCGGGGTATCGGGTTAACTGGATATCATTCCTAAAAAGATATTTGACATTTCCTGAAATTAATTATAATTTCCTAACAGTATATCATTCAAAATCGGGTGATATATAAAATCGGATATCATGATGAAGCCAATACCACAAACATTATTAAAAAAATTTGATTCAATGCTGAATGCCAAAGCGGTTGAACCGGAACGCCATAAGTATTACATAAAATGGCTGCGGTTTTATCTGGACTTTTGTCATAAGTATCAAAATGATCCCAGGCAGCCTGACAGTCTGCCGCTTTTTATTAAAAAACTCCGGGAAAAAAAACAGACCAGACAGCAGCAGAAACAAGCATATGACAGCATCCTTATATATTATGAGCTCTATGGTATCCAGCCGGGCTGGATTGAAAAGCCGTTTGTAAAACCAAAAGTCCGGGAAGACAGAATATCATATGACGCTGCTGCGGCCCCTGATCAAAAACAGTGGGCAGATGTCTATAAAAAAATCAGCAATGAAATCAGGGTCAGGCATTATTCACCTAAAACCCTGAAAGCGTATTCTGCCTGGACACGTAAATTTCAGCAATATATAAAAAACAAATTGCCGGAGAGTCTGGAAGTAGAGGATGTGAAAGAGTTTTTAACTTATCTTGCGGTTGAACAAAAGGTTTCGGCATCTTCCCAGAATCAGGCATTTAATGCGCTACTGTTCTTTTTCAGACACGCTCTGGGCAGAGAATTCGGCAAGGTTGACGGTGTTGTCCGTGCAAAAAGAAAGCCGTATATCCCTGTTGTGCTCACCCGGCAGGAGATTGATTCCATTCTTGATAAACTACGATATCCCTATGATCTGGTGGTCAAACTGCTTTATGGATGCGGTTTACGGCTGACAGAATGCATGAATATCAGAATGAACAGCTTCAACCTGGATGACCGGATACTGACGATTCATGACGGAAAAGGGAAAAAAGACCGGTCCCTTCCTCTGCCTGAAGCTGTCATGCCGGATATTAGAAAACAGTTTGATGTGGTCAGGCGTATTCATCGCCGGGATCTTGAAGAAGATATTGCAGGCGTGTTCATGTTTGGCGCAATTGAAAAAAAATATAGAAGCGCAGGCCAGGAGTTTCAATGGCAGTGGTTTTTCCCTGCCAAAGAGTTGACGTGGGTGCCGGATAGAGGAGAATACCGGCGTGCTCACCTGCATGTGACGCATGTCCAGAAAGCTATCAGATCCGCGGTCAAACGGCTTCAGCTGAGTAAGCGGGCCACTGCCCATACATTCCGTCACAGTTTTGCCAGCCATCTGCTGCAGGCCAATTATGATATCCGGACGATACAGCAGATGCTGGGTCACAGTGATCTGCGGACCACCATGATTTATACCCATACGGTTAAATCAAGGACAGTCAAAGAAACGAAAAGCCCCCTGGACCTTTAACCGGGAGTCCGGACATAGCTCCGCTCTGTCGGTTACAGGATGTCAAACCGACGTATTTGAAAAGAAAGCGGTTCAATCAGATTTCATCTATAGTAAGGGAAAACGAAAAAAGCAATAAGGAAAAACCCCTAAAAATGAAAAAAATGTGTTTATTTTAAGATCCGGGGGAGATGGGTATTGATCCGGATCTGATTCTTCAATTATATTTTTTCCAGGTTCTCATTTTGAACTTTTTTGAGCCCACTGGTTACTGAATATTATATAAACCGGCAGAAAATGAATCGAGTGACCAGATTAAATACTTGGCAAGACAGGCTCAGATTGATATTCACAAGGTTACACGTCAGATCATTTTTCTTCTATTGACGAAGGGAGGCAAAGATAATGAAAAAATACGTTACGATGTCAATGTGTTTCATGTTGATTTTATGGGGCCTGCTTTTTTTGATCCGGCCAGGACCTGCTGCAGCAAAAAAGAGCGTCACAAAACCTGATTTAACAATTACCGAAATTCAGTTAGACAAATCAAACACCATCATTGTACATGTAAAGAACAGCAGCCATTCAAAGATTGATCCGGTTGATTTAAAAAAAAATATACTTGAAATAAGGACAAACAAAAAGAAAGCAACTATTTTTGTTTCCGGGTATGACAAAAAAGGAACCCTGGGAAGGCCGAACGGCGCCATTATTTTAAAAACAAAAATAGTATTAGATGGATCGACGCAGGTAAGGGCAAAAATTGACAGCAACAACCGTATCAGTGAAAGCAATGAAACCAATAATCAATTTAACGCAATGTTGACTGTTAAAAAAGCACCAGGCAAAAGTGATTTAAGAACAGATCATAAAAATAAGGTAAAATCCATAAGAACAAAGCAAAGAAGTTTGTCAGTTTCATCATTGGAGATCCTCTCTTTAACCGAAAAAAAGGGCAGGATTATCGTTGCGCTGAAACGAAAGGGCGTCAGACGTTTAGATCCATTGCTTGGAGACAGAATCCACCTGGAAATACATGACGGAAAAAACATCAGGAAATGGCCGCTTTCAAAAGTAGACCCAAATTTTAAATCATTAAACAGTGGAAAAAGAACGGTTTATTTTAATACCAGGATTCCTTTGGATAAAAAGACCAGAGTCAGGGCATCTCTCAATGAAAAAGAGGGTTCTGACAGATCGATAAGAAATGAATTAACAAAGACCCTGGAACCTTTAGAAGTTAAAGCTACCCCCAATATTAAGATTAAAAAAACAATGAGAGGGGAGGGTCCAAAACCTGATTCCGGCAACAGCATGGTTTCCAGTCAGGCAGTTTCAGGTCCTGCAAACATAAGGAATACAACAGAAGCCATGGCCGACCGGTCACCAGATATCAGGGCGTTCAATATTCGTGTCAATCAAGACCAGATCACACAGGGAGAACCGTTTACAGTATCATTTACCATCGCAAACACAGACCGCGGAACAGCAACCGCGGCACAGCAGGATTATTGGGTTCACTTGTGGCAGAAAACGCCTCGCTGGCTGGGTGGTATCCCACTCCACATAAGTAATTTTCATGAACTGGCATCCGGCAGTATTACAAATTTGAGCCCCGGCAGTGAACAGCAAATCAGCCATACGGTATCTCTGCCATGGGACTGGGAGGCTGCGGAGAACGCAAGGCTTTTCTATATTCTCGTCCGGTTTGATCGAGAGGCAGCACCAGTATATTACACAGAAGTTTCTAAGCCTGTCGCAGGAACGTATCCTGATCTGCAAATAACCATCCTTGATCATCCCGAGGCACCCGTGCCCGGCAGGCAGGTTTTTTCAATTGGATACAGGATTAAAAACTGGGGTGACAGACGATCTGAAGATACATTTTATACGATAAGAATGCACAGCCAGCGCAAAGAGATTTATGATGGCCGTTATGATTGTGGGGGTTATTTTTATCTTAGAGATAGGAGGTACGAACAAAGGAGCATACAATCGGTTCATCTCCCGGCACTTGAACCAGGACAGAGTGTTGAGCGCTCATTTTCAGCCCTGGCATCTGTCTGGTCACCCACAATGGTTGTCAGTATAGAATTGGATCCGGCAACCAGAGATCGTTCCTTTCTCAACTATGCAGATGAGTGCGTGGATATTTCCGGAACAGACACACATTCTTATCGGGATTCATGCTGGTGGGGGTGGCTTGAGAATGGGACTTTAATCTCAAGATGTGATAAGATTGGCGGAGGATTTCAACATACAACACTTGAAGATGTAGAATCATGCCGGGGTCAGATCTGGAACGATGACGGCAACTTAAGATGTGATCGGTAAACCGCAGACTGCGGCCGACATTTTTTTTAAACATGGGCTTTCCGACAGCCCCTGTGAATGGAATTGCAATTGGTTTACACAGGGGTGAATCAGGGTGTAATGCTGCTGCGTGGTTAAGCGTCTTTCTTTTTTGATACTGTTTTTGTTACATCCATGAGCCCGAGCATAATTCCTTTCAAAGTCTGTGTATACTGCGAGGCAATCTGCCTTGGCCGTTCTCTGGACAGTCCGGTTTTCCTGCCCATGGCTGCAAAGTTAATGGGTTTATGGACAAGACCGGTCTGGGGATCAAAACCATTGTGCAGGCAGACAAACTCGTAATCCCGATCTTTATTCTGGCTTTTTCTTAAATCTTCATGATTATATAAAAGCTGAAAAGCGATAACAATCAGTTCATGTAATTCTATTCTTGCATGAGAATGATCCATTTCATCTTCTATAAAATCCTGCCACAGCCTGTCGTCATTTGCCCCCCTGTTATGTTTTTCCGACAATGAGACATGTTTGTCAGACCTTAATAAGATAGCATTCTTATAAGTAATTTTTGTGATTTTGGTTCTTTCAACAAAGTTTGGATCAAATGACAACAGCTCTTCATATGATTTTGGGTAATATCCTTTTTTCTGGTAGAAAAGGCTCTCTACTTCATGGATCGTTTTTAAAATAAAAATATAATGCTGTGTGATATGGCCCTGGGCGATCACATATTTTATCAACTCGCCTTTAACATCGCCTTTGCCTTTTACATATGAAATAAATTTAACATTCTTTTTAAGGTCATATTCATCTACATTCTTCAGCATGACTTCTTCTGCAACACCGAATAAATCATGGAGATGCTTTTTAAACAGCGGGCGATACTCAGCAATTGAGTTTACATAACTTCTCAACCGGCTTCTTGACTCGTGGATTAATACAGACAGGGCCAGGCCGTTGTTAAAATTCTGGTAAAGCTTGATCAGCGCTTTTTCTTCTTCTACCGTTAATGTCCTTTTCAACAGTTTATTCGGGTTCTGCCCCCTCATCAGGTCTTCCATCTTCAGTGCATTTTTTACTTCAGCCCAGGCCCTTTTACCATGTCTGAGAGCAGCATTCCTGATAATTCTTTTTTGATCCAGTTCCACATGTTTTCTGGTTGATTCCTTTTCTTCATCCGGTTCATTTTCAAGCATGTCTTCATCGCTGATGTCTCTTTGTTCCTGTTCCAGGATCACGGCTGTTTTTCTAATGACTTTTACCTGCCAGTAGTAGTTATCCTCGAATTCTTTAATGTGGCTGATGAGCCAGTTTGAAACATGACTCATGTATTTCCGGCTGAATCGTTCCCTTTTGTCCCAGTCTAAATACTCTTCATCCAGGATGAAAAGTATTTTCTGCATAAACTGATATGCTTCTTCGCCCAGATGTTTTTTGATGTCAGTAGACTGAAGCAGGAAGAATCGTTTTGATTCCTCTTCATCAAAAACAACGTTTGAATCCATGAAATTAATAATTTTTACGTTGTTAACTTTGTTTAACAGCCTCAGGATCCGGGCATCCTGCCTGGGGTAGATGATATTTCTGTACCCATTATCTTCTATGCCCAGCCTGATACCTGCCCTGGCAAATGTCTCTCTTACTGTCAGGTACTCCGGCGGCAGTTTGACAGTAATGGTCATAATGCCGCTGCCAATATATTGTTCAACGCCTTTATACCCGTCGATATATAAAAAATAAAAATTTGTGTCCCTGAATGCTACAGGCGGCAGGATATGTGGCTTTTCATAATCCCCCTTTGCCCTGAAGTAGCAGTCAAAAAACCAGCAGAGGGCATTCTTTAAAAATTCGCGGAAGTCGCCATCCTGCTTGCGGCAGACAGTTACACCGCTGTGCGTTGTAAGCCACAAGGTGAACTCATCAAGTTCTCCCTGCTCTTTAAAGGAGTAATGGTAGGAAGTCCGGATTAAATCAGGTGTTTTTACAAAAGATTTTAATTGTTTAACAGATTCCAGGACGCTTTTGGGCTCTTTATCTGGTTCTACTACCCAGATTGGGGCAAGCGGAATGGCTTCCTCCATTTTTTCATGGGCTTCTTTGGGGGACAGATTTTTAGAAAGGTGTACCAGTTCATCATCTTCATGCCATGCTGTTTTCTGTAAATGGTTTTTTCTTACATCTGATTCAGTATAGCTTATATTAAACTGGTCTATGAGATTTCCGGTGATATAAATTTCAAGTTTGCCGTCTCTTTTTTTTGCCCAGATAATTCCTTCATCAGGCATACCGTTTGTCTTGCTCTTTAGTTTAAACCAGCGGACAATCTGTCCGTTAACGCTTAATTCAAAACTGTCAAACTCTTTTATCCTGTCCGTGACCCTGTTACGGCCAGCCTTTGTTTTTGTTATTTTTTCCAATGACTGATTCAGGGCTGCGGTTACATTCCCCAGACCGCCCTGGCCGCAGACAAATGGTCTGGACGCCATGTAATGCTGTTTCGTAAGTGGGTTTGAAAATGTGTTTATAAGGGTGAATCGCATGTTTATTGAACCTTATGAACAGACGTTATAAATTCAATAAATTTTAACCCTATCGGCGATATGGTTCTTCTTTTGTGCAGGGTCAGGTAAAAATAGCGGTTAAGGTCAACGCCTTTTACAGATAATGCATTTAACCGTCCTTTCCGGATCTCGTCCTGGACAGCGATGGTAGACAGGATAGAAATCCCGACATGATGTAATATTCCCTGGATAACAGATATGGTATTTCCCATTGTAACCGTTGTGTTCAGCTTTGAGGAATCAAACCCGGATTCTTTTAAGCTGTGAAGAATGGATTTCCATGTTCCTGATCCTTTTTCTCTGGCTATAAAGTTTTCCTTGAATAACTCGGACGCATTTACAGAATTCCTGTCTGCCCATTTATGGTCTGAGGGAACAATCAGCTTCATCTGGTCTGTAATGAGTTGTTTCTGTTCAATGTTTGTATCATCGATTTTCGCGCCGACAACACCAAGCTCTATGTTTCCTTTTGAAATTGCCTGTACGATCTGCAGTGTATCACCTGCAATTAATTCAATGCAGATATCTGGAAATTTTTTAGAAAAGGGCCCGATGAGTTCAGGAAAGATAAATCCGGATGGGATGGTGCTGCCGCCGATAAGGAGGTTTCCTTTTGCCTTTCCTAGAAAATCGTGCATTGTCGATTCTGTCTGGTCTCTCAACTCCAGTATTTTTTTTGCATGGGAATAGAGAATTGATCCTGCTTTTGTCGGCTCTGTTATTTTTCCAAGACGGTCCAGCAGCCGGCAGTTGAAATAGTCCTCAAGTTCTTTGATATGACTGCTTACAGTGGGCTGTGACAGATTGATAGCCTCTGAAGCTTTGGAAAAGCTCTTGTTGTCGACCACAGATACAAAAATTTTCAACTGCCAGAGATCCATACGCTAGTCCTTTATTTTGGGAAATTTTTCCATTAGCTTCAGTTTGACAGGTCCTGGAACCATATCACTGATGTCGCCTCCAAACTGTGCAGCTTCTTTAATGATGGAAGAGCTTGTAAAAATCCATCTAAGGCCTGTCATCAAGAAAACAGATTGTATTTCTTTGTTTAATTTCCTGTTCATCAATGCCATTTGGAACTCGCTTTCAAAATCGGAGATCGCCCTCATTCCCCTGATAATGGCAACAGCATCTTTCATTTTTGCATAGTCCACGAGAAGGCCGCCAAAAGAATCAACTGACACACAGTCCTGGCCGTTAAAGCTTTGCCTGATCATCTGAACCCGTTCATCCATGGTAAATAACGCTTTTTTGGAAGGGTTGTGCAGCACCGCAATGATCACCTGGTCAAAAATATCCAGAGCGCGTTCAATAATATCAATGTGTCCATTTGTCAAAGGGTCGAAAGAACCGGGGTAGATGGCAATTTTTTTATTCATTAATGGCAAATCCTCTTAAAGTTTAGTAATAAAGGAAATTCTTGTTTTTGAGTATTTTTTTTGTCTGTAAATGTCAAGCTTTGACAGATTAATTTCAAGCCTTTCCTTATGAAACTGCTCAGCAACGATGATACCATCCTGATCCAGCAGATCTAAAAAGGATTCCTCTGCCAGTATGTTTTCAATATAACCTTTGCCGTAGGGGGGATCGATGAACACTAAATTAAACCGCTGTCCGCCAAGGTGTTGGGAAACAGGGGTATGAACAAGATCATGCTCAATGATCGCGGCACTGTTTTCCAGCCTGCAAAGCGTTATGTTTTTTTTCAGGATATCACAGTTTTGATCAATAAAGGTCGAATGATGTGCCCCCCTGCTGAGGGCTTCAATCCCTAACGCGCCTGTTCCGGCAAAAAGGTCTAGCACGCTGGCATGCCTTGTTTTCTGTCCCAGGATATTGAAAACAGCTTCTTTTACACGATCTGATGTCGGCCTGATCTGCAGGCCGTTTACCGGGGTCAGTTTTCTGCCTTTACACCTGCCGCTGATGACTCTCATGGATCTTATTCAATGTTTTTCTTGATGTAATTTACAGAGGTTCCAAGTTTCTTTGCAACAGACACAAGGTCGCCGTCCCCCTGGGAAAGCTTCTGTTTGATAAATTCTTTTTCAAACCGTTTTTTGGCAAGATTGAGATTATCCTCTAAAAGAAAAATATCTTTTTCCATCAGGTCAGCAGGCTTGCACTGCGGATTATAAGGCTGCGGGATATCATCTGTATCAATGGCATTCTGATCAACCATAATGGAGAGTCTTTCAACAAGGTTTTTTAATTCCCTGACATTCCCCTGCCACTCGTAGTCGATTAATAAGTTAAGCGCATTTTCAGAAATCGTTTTCTTTTCTCCGGAAGATTGCCTGGACAGTTTTTCAAGAAACGTATCCACAAGCAGGGGGATGTCTTCTTTTCTGTCCCTTAACGGCGGTACATGGATGGGAATCACATTAAGCCTGAAATACAGGTCTTTTCTGAAACGGCCGGCCTCGATTTCCTTTTCAAGATTTTTATTGGATGAAGCAATCAGCCGGACATCCATATGAAGGGTCCGGCCGCCGCCAATTCTCTGGAAGGTTTTTGACTCAAGCGCCCTTAAAATTTTGGCCTGAGTGTTAATGTTCATATCACCGATTTCATCCAAAAAAAGCGTACCGCCGGATGCCAGTTCAAACTTTCCTTTATTTTTTGATGTTGCCTCTTCAAATGCCCCTTTTTCATGTCCAAAAAGCTCACTGTCAATGTTTTCTTCCGGAATGGCGGCGCAGTTGATAATAATAAAGGGCTGTTCAGGCCGTGTGCTGAATTGGTGGATGGTCCTGGCAACCATCTCCTTTCCTGTGCCATTTTCACCTGTAATAAGGATGGTCGCATCTGAAGGGGCCGCACTCATGATTTCTCCATAAAGTTTCTGAACAGCAGGACTTGTGCCTGTTATGGAGTTTTTTTCAATGCTTTTTTTCCGTAAGTATATATTTTCTTCTTCAAGTTTCCTGAAGTTCAATGCATTGTTAATGGTGACCATGACTTTATCAATGGACAAGGGCTTTTCAAGAAAATCATATGCGCCTGATTTTGTTGCATCCACAGCGGATTCAATGGAGCCGTGGCCTGTAATCATGACAACAGGAAGGTTGGGTGCTATTTTTTTGATTTCTTTCAGCGTTTCAATCCCATCCATGCCCGGCATCCAGATATCGAGCAGAACAATGTCCGGGGAATAGGATTCAATCTTTTTTAACGCTTCATATCCATTAAAGGCATGAATGACTTCAAACCCGTCGTCTGACAGGATTCCTTCTAGGGTTTCGATAATCGTTGTCTCATCATCAACAATTAAAACTGCTGGATACATATACGCTTTTTTCTCCTGTTAATACGGTTAATTCATGCTGGCAACTCAATGATGAATTTTGCCCCTCTCGGCTTGTTGTCCTGTACTCTTATTACACCATTATGGTCAGAAATGATAGAGTTGACAATGGCAAGGCCAAGCCCCATTCCTGATTTTTTTGTGGAAAAATACGGCTCAAATAATTTTGTTTTTTCCTTGTCTGATATACCTTTTCCATTATCAGCAATTTCTATTCTCACAATTTTTAAAATTTCATCAAACGATACATCGATCAAAATCATACCGTCTTTGTTGACCGCGTATACGGCATTGTCAATTAAATTGATAAACGCCTGCTTCATATGCTGATGCCCCAGCTTTAGCGTGGGAATATTCTGGGCAAACCTTGACCGGATATCCACGTTTTCAAGGCCTTCCCGGTATAATGCAATGGTTTCAAGAACGATATTCTCAATTCTGCATTTGGCCACATTGGCATCAGGGAATTTGGCAAAGGCAGAGAATTGATTCACCAGATTTCGAATCAGGTCCACATGTTCCACAATTGTATCAGCACAGTTTGTAAATATTTCATCATCAATCTGCTGTCCGTATTTCCTTTTTAACCGCTGCGCAGACAATTTTATGGGTGTTAAAGGATTTTTTACTTCATGGGCTATTCTTCTGGCAACCTCCCGCCATGCAGCAACGCGCTGTGCTTTTTCAAGTTCGGTGACATCATCAAAAACCAGTACGGCACCAACATTATTATCAAGGTCATCTTTCAACGTGTTGAAGTTTAGTGAAAAGTGTTTGGGAGTTCCTGAAATGGTTGCAGAAAGCGGGATCTCCAGTGTTTCTTCCCCCTGGGCGACTTGATCATATATTTTATTGGCAACCTGCAGGTAATCATTTTTAAGAACGTCTCTGTAATTGCGGTTTAAAATATCCCGGCTGTTGATATCCAGCATGGATTCAGCCGCTTTATTGATCGTTACAATGGTTCCCTTATTATCAATGGAAATAACGCCTGCAGAAATATTTTTAAGTACGATTTCAATATACTGCCGGCTTTTTTCAAGTTCTGCATTCTGCTGTTTGAGCATCTCACCCGAGAGCGCAATCTGCTCCCTTCCTGTTGCAAGCTCTTTGGTCATTAAATTAAAAGATTTGATCAGGGTGCCGATTTCATCGTCTGTTTCAAAATCGATTTGGTAATTCAGGTCTCCATCTGTCACCCGCTGGGTACCTTCTGCAAATTTCATCAAAGGAATGGTAATGGACTTTGCCAGTTGAAATCCAAACCATACCGCACAGAAAACAACCAGTAATGCAACAACAGCAAGTGAAATATAGTAAAACGTCTGGGCCGGCTTTTTTGTCATTTTGAGCTGATGGTATTCTTCAATCCCTTTCAGGATCGCCTGCAGGTTTTCAGATAATTCAGGTGAAACAAGGGCGGTAATAACGATGAAGGCCTGGGCTTCCCTGGGGTCAGACCCAAAAGGAATGGCTGAAATTGTCCTTAAAAATTCCCCCTCTTTAATGGTTTGCGAGATAGTGTTGCTGAACTGGCCGTCAGGGATATCGGTTAAGTCATTGCTGGTTAAAAGACCAAAATGAAGGCTTTCCAGTTCATTGGCCAGGGACAGGCTTACGCGTTTCGCGTCTGGCGTGTAAATTTCAACAGCATGCCGGTTAAACGCCCGTTGTATGACCTGGCAGTACCGGGTCAGCTTCTTTTCATTTTCCTTGGTCAGCAGCTTCCGTGAATCTATTTGAAAGGCAGCTCTTTTGGCAAAAAATTCATTTTTTTCTTCAATATATTCATATAATTTCTGCCCAACAGCCATTGAGCTGTCAAGTGTCTGTTCAACCGGCGCATTAAACCAGAATGCGATACTTGTTGAGATGAAATGAATAGAAAAAAAGAAAAGAACGGTTGTGGGCAGAAGCGCCAGCACAATAAAGGCTGCAACCAGGCGCGTTTTGAGTTTTGACCCGAGAATATTGTTCTTTTTTTCATAGTACAGTTTGGCAAGATTCCTGAAGACCAGCAGCAGCAAAGCCAGCAGTAACAATAAATTGGTGTTGATAAGGATGAACATTAAAACGGTGCTGGATAAGGGGAAGTCACTGCCGAAATTGGTAATCCTTGTTTCAATAAAGGTCAGGACAGCAACGGTAAAAAGGATAATGAGAATTAATATCCCTTCCTTTTTTTTCCTGGCCATTTCTTTTGTCGTGTCTTTTGATTCAGCCATGTGTTTGGTTTCAGGCAAGGGTGGACATGGTAACCGCTAATATTTAAAGTTGATTAAGTACCAGTTTGTTTCAAAATCCCAGAAGGAGACAAAAAAGAACACATAATGAAGAGATAACGGCAAGGTGACCTTGTCAAGCTTGGCCTTGATCCTGAGTTGATACTTATCCCCCTTAACAAGCTGTTTCAATGAAATGATTTTCAAGTTGTCGATTTCAGTCATTAACGCCTTTGCTTCCTCAAACGACTGCGTGATGATGGGTTTATCACTTTTCCAGGGCTTTAGTATTGAAAATTCTTTTTTTAAGGAATTGTATTTTAACGTAGATTTTATCTGGATATCCGATATTTTTTCATCAAACCATGAATCATCGGTTTTGTAGAGTGTTATATAAAAAGAAAATGTTGTCGGGATACCGTTTAAAACTGCCTGGCTTATTTTTTCCGTAAAGGCTTTTTTAACATCAAAATAGGTTAATAAATCATCCCTGGTATTGGCTAGTTTAATGTTTTCAATGACAGCTTCCTGTTCTGCAAAAACAGCAGAAGGGTTGAAAAAAGAGAGTGTAATTCCAACTGCCAAAGACAGCGATAATAGTACCCTATGGAAAAAAGATCGTTTCATTGTGTCAAATTTTATTCCATTTTTGCCGGTCCTGTTTCCCAGGCATCTTTGTTTTCTAAAAATTTTTTAATGAATAAATGATTCAGGGTATGCCCTGATTTGTGGGTGACAATGTGTCCCTGGATTGGCATGCCTAACAATGAGAAATCTCCTAAACTATCTAAAAGTTTGTGTCTGACAAATTCATCAGGATATCTTAACCCGCTGTCATTTAAAATTCTATCTTTATCAATAATGATCGCATTGTCAAGGCTTCCGCCTTTGCCGAGGCTGAATTTTTTTAAAAGTTCGAGATCCTGTATAAATCCAAATGTTCTTGCATGGCTGATTTCTTTTTCGAAATTATTTTTTGTTCGGTCAAAAGTTATTTCCTGCACGCCTATCAAGGGGTGTGCAAAATCAATAGAACAGGTGATTTTAAAGTCAGGTGAGGGATAAACAACAACAGATTTATCGCCATCGGTTACCTGGATGGGTTTTTGAACAATTAAAAAATGTTTTGGCGCGGACTGCCTTTCAATGCCGGCCTGTTCAATGAGCCGGGTGAAAATTTTAGCACTGCCGTCCATAATGGGAATTTCATAATCATTGACTTCTACAAGAGCATTGTCGATTCCAAGTCCGGCAAACGTGGCCATAAGATGTTCGATTGTTGAAACGATTGCACCATTGGTTCCCAGTACAGTGGCAAGGCTTGTGTCCACGACCAGTTTGAAAAGTGCCTGGATGTCCTGGGTGCCGGGTAGATCGACGCGCCTGAATTTGATGCCGTGGTTCTCTGGTGCCGGGTTTAAAACAAGATCTGTTTTTTTGCCGGAATGTACACCGGTTCCGGAAACAGAAACACTTTTTGAAAGTGTTCTTTGTAAAAAATAGTTGGCCATATTCTATAAGTACATCATCAATTTGTATTTATAAAAAAATTAGTTTGCTATATATATCTGATTTTAATACACAAAGCAAAGCAAATGAAATTTTTCTTTGGTTCGTTTTCGTTTTTTTGTGGATAAAAGTAAACTCAAATTTTGTAACATAGTGTAACCGCACATAATTAGCAGTTTTTAAAAGGAGTGAACTTGCTTGCAAAAGTCAATTCTTGTTCAGTTGCCGGTATTGATGGGTATATAGTAGAAGTTGAAGTCGATATCTCTAACGGACTGCCGGTATTTAATATCGTGGGGCTGCCGGAGATTTCTGTTAAAGAAAGCAAAGACCGCGTAAAAAGTGCAATCCAGAATTCAGGGTATACATTTCCGATGGAGCGTATTGTGGTGAATATGGCGCCTGCTGACATAAAAAAGGAAGGCTCAGGATTTGACCTGCCGATTGCGGTTGGGATTCTGCTGGCGTCCGGACTTTTTGCAAATGAAAGGGCTGGATCCTACCTGATGGCAGGCGAGTTGTCCCTTGATGGCGGTGTAAAACCGGTAAAAGCCGTCCTTCCCTATGCACTGGCTGCAAAAGAATTTGGGTATGCCGGCATTATCATCCCAAAAGAAAATGCTGATGAGGCAGCCATGGTAGACGGTATTGAAATCCTGCCTGTCAGCAGTTTGTCCCAGATAGTGGATTTTTTCTCCGGGAATGCCCGGATTAACCCGCATCATCTGGACCTGTCACAGAAAACAGCCTTCAAAAGACCTGAATACGGCATGGATTTTTCTGAAGTAAAAGGACAGTTTCATGTAAAGAGGGCTCTGGAGGTGGCATCTGCAGGGCTTCACAATATCCTTATGGTGGGGCCGCCCGGATCCGGTAAAAGCATGCTTGCAAAACGCCTTCCAACAATTCTGCCGGACCTGACCTTTGAAGAAGCCCTGGACGTGAACAGGATTCAATCTGTTTTTGGGTCACTGGCCGGCACTGATTTAAATGATTTTAAACGCCCGTTCCGTTCCCCGCATCACACGATATCTGATGCAGGACTTGTGGGCGGCGGTTCAAAGCCTGTTCCTGGGGAAATCAGCCTGGCGCATCATGGGGTGCTGTTCCTGGATGAATTACCGGAGTTTAAAAAAAATGTATTAGAAGTGCTGCGGCAGCCCCTTGAGGACGGTAAGGTCTGCATTGCCCGTGCCAGCAGCAATGCAACATATCCCTCGCAATTTATGCTGGTGGCAGCCATGAATCCATGCCCCTGCGGGTATTTGTCTGATCCCACGGGAAAATGCACCTGCACTGCGCCGCAGGTTCAAAAATATCGGTCAAAAATCTCCGGTCCTCTCCTGGATCGAATTGATATCCAGGTAGATGTTCCGAAAGTCGAATACAAAGACCTTGCGGCCGGCAGCAGGGAAGAGGAGACATCATCCATCATCCGGAAGCGGGTAGAAAACGCCCGCAAGACACAGAATCAGCGGTTTTCAGGGTCAGGTGTTCATAGCAATTCCCGGATGCAGAGCCGGCATTTAAAATCAATCTGCCGTCTTGATGCAGAATGTGAGAAAATTCTTGAAAAAGCGGTTGATATGCTGGGGTTTTCTGCAAGAGCCTGCCATTCTATTATCCGGGTAGGAAGAACAATAGCCGACCTTGAGGGCAGCCCAAAAATCAAACGCGGTCATCTTGCGGAAGCAATAAGCTTCCGGAATTTTGACCGGAAGTTAACACGATAGATTACATATGAATCAAGTCATACGTACACGTTTGTTTTACCGAATAGAGATTGTTCATTGCGCAACACAATGAAGAAATAAATGGTTATCCCAACAATTTAATTTTGTACAGCCAGCTTTTAAAACCAATGATCCCTGAATATTAGTACCTTGTGAAAAGTTACAAATGAAAAATTCAGGTTAAAAAATACAGAACCAAATTTTTATATTATTTTAAAAAGAATCAAAGCAGGGTCAATATTGGCCCTGCTTTGATTCTTTAAACGATATAATTATATTTTGTATTAATGCTATTGAAGCCGCCGTTTTAGACCGACAATACCTAACAGACCCGAACCCATCAGCCAAAATGCACCTGGGATTGGAACTGGAGAAGTGGATGCGTACGACATCGAATAATTACCCAAAACAAAAGTATAGTCCTGACCTGCTTCGATTTGAAAGAGTGTGTTTAAGATGTTTGATTCTAAAAAAGAATCTGTATTACCATTTGATACAAAATTAGAATAATTGAATTCATTAACAATTAAACCATTAACACTAATAAATGCTCCAATTGTTCCATCGGCATAATCATCCGGATTCGTTGTAATCAAATTCAATGTCGCAGAGTAATCAATGCCCAATGTAATTTCCAATGTTTGGGTTGCAGTGAAACTAAAGCTTTCGGTGAACATCATTTCAGCTATGCCGTAGTCTGTTCTATCATCTTGGAAAGGATAATCGATGTAATTGTAAGCATAAGTTTCGGTTAGCCAAGAACTGCCATAAGCATAGGCCCCATAAATTTCGTGACTCGCATAATTGGTGCTGTAGCTTTCATATTCATTTTCTACGAGTGTAACTCGTTGTGTTCCAAGATTTTGCCAATTTGTAGAAGAGCCAGCCAGATTATCTATAATGTAATCAGTTAGGATAATTGCTTCCACACTTGCTGATGGTGTAAAGCCAAAATCATCCCATGGTGCTGCAATAAGAGTAGTAGGTGATAAAAATAATAATAACAAAAAAGTTATTGGCACAGCCTTTTTAAACATAATTCCTCCATTTTATGTTAATTTGTGTTCAATGCTATTAATAAATTACTTTAGATGGGCATGCAAAAAGAAGACCAATCTCTATGGGACTGTATTTATATAACAAATTAAGGAAAGCAATTTTGAATTGTGTAAATAAAGTTATACTTTTCGGTAAATAAAGTTATACTTAATGATAAAAAAACTTCTATTTTAATGTCACAATTTTCAAAGCATATAGATATTTCCTATACTAAAAATTAACATCATCAATATTATCACTTTGACTTTATTTTCAAGCTTTTGAATAAATAGGTCTTATTCAATTTTAGAGGGAATGGTATGTACAAGCAGGATATTGAGTTAGACAGTGCCAAAATTTCTGTTGATGGCAACAGTGAAATAAGCAGAACATGTAACCAGTGCAGCCAGTGTAAAAAAGAGTGTAATTTTCTTCAAACCTATGGTAACCCGTTCGAAATCATTGAAGCCAAAGGGTTAGCCGTGACACAAATGCAGCACAGCAAAGAAAAAACGTATTGCTGTGGAGAAGGCGGTGCTGTGGGGTGCATGGCTCCAGGGCTATCTCAATCCTGGACCGATAAACGTGCATTTAAGTCTTCTTCACATAAAATTGTTACTTATTGTGCAGGGCTGGCATTCCTCATCTCCAGATATATACCCTCAGAATTTTTTCAATCCAGGCTGAACAGCCCAAAATGGATCAGACTGCAGAACAATGTTGGGCATCATGGCTGGAAAGTGGTTGCCATGGCACGATTAATTCCTGTATTGCCCTTTAATCTCTTGAACTATGCGTCTGGACTGACCCGGGTTAAATTTGTGCATTACATCAATGCCACTTTTATTTTTATGATGCCGGCCTGTATCGCATTTATTGTTTTCTCAAGCTCGCTTCCTGACCTGCTAAAAGGCCAGGTCTCCAGAAAGTTTGTCATAGGACTCGTATTCATATTACTAACAGCAACCCTGCCGATTTTCCGTAAAAAAAGCGCAAAAGGAAAATCAGGCTATAACGATACAACTCTCACTCATAAAAAGGAAAATTGAAATGAAACTTAGAATCAGTGTTGGAATTTTTACAGCTATCATTGCCTTGTGGTTTTGCCAGATCGCAATTGCTGCAGAGCTAAAAAGAGTCAACGGGGAAACAGATTGGATGACCGTTGATCAAAATAGTAAAAAAATCACTTTTTCAGCTACTGTAACAAAAGATGCCTCAAAATCAGCAGTCAGTGACTGGGGCCAGCGGGGACAGGCCTGGATCGGTTGCAAAGGAGGCTCTCAAGTAAAATTCTTTATATTTACAACCGATATTCCACGCCCTGAGATAGATTCAGCTATTCAGGACATGGGTGTTACCTTCAGTAACCAGATTGAAAAGAAGAACTGGAAGAGCCATAGAAATCTTAAAAAAACCAGTTCACCAAAAGACTTTCTTAACGGAGACCCGCTAATGGTCTTACTTAAATTTGAAAAAAACGGGAAAACGGTTCAGGTGCCGTTGGAAAACTTGATCGATGAAAAAATTAAGATCGAAGACAGCGAAATTTTTCGTCCCCACACGCCTCACTATGTCTATCACGGCACAGGGGAAACCATCAAATATCCTTCTGGCTGCATAGTCTGCCCTTCCGACTGTTTCGGAGGAATCATAACTGACAACCGACTGCCCATCCTTACTTACGACAGCTGGTATAAAGTCAATTGGGAAAAGATGCCTCCGGTTGGCAGCAAAGTAGAGGTAATCCTTCAATTAGCCTCATATTAAACATAATGCTCAACTATCCCGGATATTTCATTATATCTACTCCAATCTCATGAAAAATCCGGGATAGGGACTATTTCTAAATTCGAATTTCAGCCAAACCATTCATGATGCAATCAAAATTTTGAATCTGCCCCGTCAACCTTCCCTTTTCTGTCTTCTTGAATCACGAGATACCCCCTGGTTCCCGTGATGACAATAACGATAATAGTCAGGCCAATGGGGTTGGATCGAGCTACTCCTTTAAAACTAAAATTACTTTACGTATAACAAAAATTACATATTTGTATTACATTTATTTCTCACATATTTATATTTTAAATGTAGCTAAAAATTATATAAGCCTTTGATTTTAGAAAAAATACATTAATATCAATGAACTAAAAAATAGTCATCTTGCTAATCAGAAAATGGTCCGGAACTTGCAAAATCATGAGGAAATAAAAGGCCAACCTATTATAATACTGAGGTGGAAAGCCTTGGTGCTGAGTTTTAGATAGTCGGGTTGCTATTAAGTAATTCTGTTTTTTTTAATTTTGGGTATTAATCTTGGAGGTAGAAAATTGAAAATTAGTAAAATGCTGTTAGTTACTATTTTTTTATTAGGATTTACAATTAGTTCAAATGCAGCTCTTCATGACCGAGGAAGTGGGATGATCTATGATGATGTCTTAGATGTTACCTGGTTGAGAGATGCTAACTATTCTCTGACTTCCGGATATGATTCGGATGGTAGAATGAATTGGAATGAAGCAAATCTTTGGGTGGATCAATTATCATATGGTGGTTATGAGGACTGGCGTCTTCCAAGAGCTCTTGATGGACTATCTGTATTTGGATATGATGGTTCTACCACTTCGGGGTTTAATATTATTAGCAGTGAATTAGGATATATGCATTATGTTAATTTGGGAAATTTGGCCTACAGGGCTCCAGATGGAACATATCCCCAGCCTGGTTGGGGGCTAAGCAACACGGGTCCTTTTTTAAATGTAACCGGACCTTACTGGTTTGGTACTGAGTACGCCGCTAATACAGACAATGCTTGGGCCATTAATCTTGAGACTGGTAATCAGTATATTTTTATAAAGACTAATGAATATAATGCTTGGGCCGTTCGCGATGGTGATTCTGTCCCCATTCCAGGGGCCATTCTGCTTCTTGGGTCAGGGTTGTTAGCGGTTGCAAAAATCAAAAGAGGAAAATAAAAGCCTGCCATGAGGTTTTAAATGCTTTATATATATAATTTTTATTACAAAGAGCGAAAGCTCAAAATGAAGTCCGTATTAACATTTTTTTTATTGGTATTTTTGATTCCGGCTGTTTCACAGGCAAGTTACACACTATACACTACAGAATCCGGTTTTACTACAGTATCACCTGGTCTTTCATTCGAGAGTTTTGAAGATGCAGCAGTCACAAACAGTCAAACAATGAGTTCCTTTGATGCAGGAGATTTTATAATTTCAGGGCCCCCAAATAGTATTGGTGTTTGGAACATACCAATAGTTGAACATGGTCATCATGCTACTGATGGAACAAATTCTGTCATTGCTTCTGTTTCCAATATAGTTCCCATAGAATACACATTTACTTTTGATCACGATGTCTCAGATTTTGGTCTATGGATTGTCGGCATGGTTTTCAACGATCCAAGAGGCTTTGATTGGAACTTTACTGATAGCAATAATAATACTTTCAATTTTGAAACAGTGTATGACATGGGAACGAGTCCGAATGTTGGGGGGTTTGATCTTTTTTTGGGAATGCAATACACAGGTGAAACAATTGATAGTTTTACTTTATCAGAGGATGTAGTGGGATACGATGGTCTTACTTTCGATTCAGTTTATTACACTCCTGCATCCGTACCAGTGCCCTCCTCAATAATTCTTTTAGGGGCTGGTATTTTAAGTCTTGTAGGAATCAGAAGAATACAATAGTAGGAAATTAGTATTAATTTCTCTTAAATGGTAGGAGCACAGAAAACTAAATCATAAGGGTAAAGAGTCAAATTTCATAACCCGCTAATAAAAAAGCTCACCTTTGTTCTCTAAGATGGCACTTTGAGTTCCTAATGGAATTTAAAAGTATTTTTCTAAAAGTTATAAAAACCAATAGAAATTATTAGATATAGATATTTTTAACCTAAGAATTTCTTACATTTTTTTTAGCTAAAATTTCTTAAACCCATCCGTGACCAATACTAATTATTTTTACCGGATGACTTTGATAGGATATGTTCATTTTTTCTTTGTTGGGATTGTGTCAGCCATTCTTCTTTGAGTGTAACATCTAACAAAATCAATCCATACCTGTCTTCAATCTCAAAAATAAATGCATCTACACAAATTTCAGGTCTCATTTTAATGCAGGGCAGCTTTAAAGACTTTTGATTTAAAGGTAAAATTCCATCCATAAAGAGAATCATATCTTCAATCTGATCGTCCACCTCAGGAGTTGAGATGTTAAAAGCATCCAGTTTTCCTCCCCAATAGTGGACTTTTCCCTGATGATCCATGACAAAATAAGCCAAAGCTTGATCTTCCAGCACATGGGAACAAATTTTTTCTAATATCAATGTCGGGTATTCTATCATTATTTTCCTATCATCCTTTCTGTTAAAGTTTGAAATGCTTTTTCCACGTGTTTGCCCGTTTTTGCGCTGGTTTTAATAACAATTCCGTCTTGACCCGAAAGATCATCAATAGTAGTTTGCTCTATTTCCCAGTCTTGTTTAAGGTCTATTTTATTGAATGCAATAACATATGGAATTTTTCTGTGATTCTTTTCAACGATCCGTTTTAATCCCAAAGCGGTTTCCAATGTTGACGATCGTGTGCCATCTACAACATAGATGCAGCCTGAAGCACCTTTCAAATAAGACATTTGTACATTCTGGAAGTCATCCTCACCTTGTAGGTCCCAAAGTATTAGATCTATGATATCCGATGAAATTGCCACCTGTTTCTTTTCAATATTAACCCCCACTGTTGTTTGGTATTTGTCGGAGAAAATAGTATACACATATCGTTGAACAAGGCTTGTTTTTCCTACTGCAAAAGCACCCAGCATACAGACTTTCTTTTTAATCATATGATTAGCCTTTAGAATTTTTTAAAACTTTTATCTATTGTAAGGGTACAATTGTACCGGCTATCTTCCGATGCCTTTTTTTTAGTTCAGACTCTTTTTCTGCGATAAAGCGACTCACGCTCCATTATTATCGCTCACTTCGTACTGTATTCGTTACAGACAGCAGCTTTATCTGACCATGCCAACCCAGTCCGTTTGCCTATATTCCCATGGACACCTTTATCCTCTTAGGAAAAGGGTTTAAACGAGCTGCCTGGATAATTGTATAGAAAATTGTATTCACGTTACACTATCCAACGCAAAAAAACAATAATCTCAAAGGATTTAGTAAATCAACATCCTTTAATAATTGTAAAATCTGCCAGTATGGTCTATCAACCTTAGGGGGTGACTGGAAGATCAGTCGCTGATTATCAAAAAGCCGAACTCAATTGTAATGGCCCCAATTTGAAACGGACACCCCTATATGCTAAATAGCGACCAGGGGTAAAACTATGTCAAATACCAGTAACTCAGAAAATGTTGAACGAATCGAAGTGATCACATCAGTCGAGAGGCGCCGGAGATGGTCGGTGTCCGAAAAGCTCCAAATGGTAGAAGAATCTGATCTGCCGGGTATGTCCGTTTCATCTGTCGCCAGAAGGAATGGCGTATCTCCCAGCCAGCTTTTCACTTGGCGTCGTCTGGCCACATGTAGCGCATCAGTTATCAATGAACAGTTATACCATAAGTCAACATCTTAGCATTGCCCATTTTTATCAGGAGTAATTATCTAAATGCACTATCATTGATATTTTGTTTAGTGCAGGACTCTTAAACCGTGAGCGATTGTGGAGGATAAAAAAAAATGTGCATTGATCAGTGTAATGGCCCCTAATAACTTTTACTATGTGTAAAAAATAAACGATATTGGAAAACAGACGCTAATTTTTCAAGGATTTTCGTGCGATCCGGTTCTTTATTGATCCTGATCGAATTTTTTTGTCTTGAATTCCCATTTATGTATTTTTCTATAAGTTCTTCTATTAGATATATACTCGAAACGCATATTTCTGCTATTAAGTCATCCTGATTTGTGCTGAACTCATTAATGGTTTTCAAATAATCACCTTTAACATACTCTGAATGGTGAGATTTAATACCGGACAGTCTATCAGAAAGTGACAGTTTGTGCTTACATCTTCTCACGTCGTAGGTAATATCCCATTCATTAGCCATCTTATTTTTTAGAGAATAATGGCCAATATTTATTGAAATCTGGTATTTAAAATTATTTTTTAAAATATAAACATAATAACAATATCCGTCGGAAGACGAATCACTCTGTTTATTTAAAATAGGTTGTGGTTTACTAAAACTGATATTAATTGGATTTGAGAATGACTGTCCAACTTTAAAGTACCCTTGAACGTTTCTTATCACAATTTCAGCAACATCATAAGGTTTGGGTATGGATTGAATTTTGTTTAAATTTTTGTCCCGATTTTCTATTTCCTGCTCTATCATTATTGGCTCCTTTCCCCTTTTGTTAAGAATGGTATCTTCATGAAATGTGCCAGGCATGTATTTATTTCGATATTTTTGAAATACATTGATAATAAAGGGGTTATATGTGTCTTACTTAAAACAAGAGGATGCAGGTGTAGTCAAAAAAGTGATTATATTTCATCAGTATGTTATATTTCAACTGTTAAAGCCAAATACAACTATTTTGGATCTTATATCGCTCGGGCTCAGATTCGCGTCTAAAAGAGTGTATGATGTACTTGAATAATGACGGCAAAATACAGTTGGCTTTGTCTATAATTATTGGGGTTGAATTACTGCTATAGTACCGTTTTTTCTAAAAAGTGTTCACCTATTGAGGAATAAACTCCAACAACAATGACTCAAACACTGTTATCTGTGATTCAAATTACTAAATTTTATTGGTTTAATCAGCCATAATATTTAAATGGATTTTTTTGAAATGCAGGCCTGAAGGGCAGGTTGGTAATATATCCTTATAGTGGGGCCGCCCGGATCTGGGAAAAGCTGCTTGCAAAACGTTTTCCAACGATTCTGCCGGATCTGACCTTTGAAGAAGCCCTGGATGTGAACAGGATTCAATCTTTTTTGGTACATTGACCGGCAATAAATTAAATGATTTTAACCGTCCGTTTCGGTCCCCCGGAAGCGGGTTGAAAATGCCCCCAAGATACAGAATCAGCGGTTTTCAGCATCAGGTGTTTATAACAATCCCGGATGCAGAGCCGGCATCTGCTTTCATTTTAATGCGAAATATACGGCTGTTGATTTTTTTATTTTTAAAAGATATTTATAAACTGTTGTTCTAATTTTCATCAGACATGTGGTTAACCGAACATCTCAGATAGATAGAACCGATCAATTACTTGTTAGAAAAATAGATAGTAAAGAAAACTGTAAATAGCCGCCGACGATAATCAGAAAGAAGAGATCATGAAGCAACTTCCAATGCATAAAAATATAGAAGCATTTGGTAAGGATATTTTGGTTCTGGAAGCTGATGATCCCCTGAAAGAAAATAAAATCCCCCTGTATGCTGACGGTTTTATCGGGCTTGTCTATTCAAAATCGGATCATTCATTTTATCAACAGCCCAAAGGTAAAAAACTGTCTGAATTTTATTTGTATGGACAAACTGTTGAACCGATAACTTTGGAAGTAAAAGGCACATTCAAATTAATTTGTATTAGATTATATCCATTTGCAGTCAGGGTTTTACTTGATATCGATCCTATGGTTTTAAAAGATGACTGCTACGATTTAAAGCATGTTGAAAATGCAAGCACCCAGGTGACATTAAATAAGCTGCAAAAAACAGAAAATTGGGATGATATTGTAAAGATTCTGGCAGATTTTTTTAGCAAGTTAGTAAAAACTGCATCAGCCAATCCGGATTATAGGATAAAGCTTGCCATTCATCTGATTCTCAAGACAAAAGGGACAATCAGCATCAAAGAACTTAGAGAAAAATTAGGAATTGGTGAGAGAACATTGGAAAGGCATTTTCTAAAAGAGGTTGGTGTCACTGCAAAGCAATTTGCCAGGATCATTCAATTCAGCACAGCAATGCAGCAAATGACAGATGCAGATTACGTAAATCTAACAGATATAGGATATAACAGCGGCTTTTCCGATCAATCCCATTTCATAAGATCCTTTAAACGGTATACAGGTAAAACGCCAAAAGAATATCTGCAACAGATTCCTGTTTAACATTTTTTTCATTTTGACGGTTTTGTTCAATTTTTTTCATTTAAATTTCTCCATATTAGCTTGTAACAATCATTAATAATAATGAGAAAAGGAGAAATGATTATGACGACAGAAATTTATTTTTTTTCAGGAAGTGGAAATTCTTTAAATATTGCACAAAATTTAAGCAGAAAAATAGACCATGCAAAACTCATTTCGATCCCGCATGTCATCGACAATGTGAACGGAATTACAGGTGATATTATTGGTATTGTCTGCCCAATTTATTTTCGCAATATGCCATATATAGTTCGTGATTTTATAAAGAAGATTAAAGAGGTGAATTATATTTTCATGGTATATGCCGGGGCTGGGGATTTGGGAACTGCGGGTATCAGAGCAACAAAAAAATTGTTTAGCGATCAAAATATTAAATTATCTTCTTTATTTAATATTCCTATGCCGGACAACTCCACTAAATATGGTGAGGTCTCGGAAAAAGAACAAAAAAAACTCTTTAATAACGCTGATAAAATGATTAAAGAGATTGTGAAAAAGGTTGCCTGCAAAGATGAATATATTGATGGCAATCACACAAACCTGTTCCAAACTTATATATATCCAGGCCTTCTGTATAAACTCCTTTATGGCAGTCTAAAAAAAATGGATAAAGATTTTACTGTAAATGAAAATTGTGCCGGGTGTTCAACCTGCCGGAAGGTATGTCCGGTAAATAACATTACCATGAAAAATAACAGGCCGGTATGGAATAAAAATAATAGATGTCAGGTATGTTTAGCTTGTCATGACTGGTGTCCAAAAGCGGCGATTCTACATCCTTCTACAAAAGATAAAGTTAAAAGATATCACAATCCAAACATTACCGTTAAGAATATTATCAGCTCTTCGATAGAACCAAAAGAATGTGGTTAAGCGTAACAATGTCACTCCTATTAAAGGTACTGTTAAAACTTTTTTTCTGGTCAAAATATAAAAAATAAACATCGAATTAGATGAAAGATTTTTTCTCCAATGAGCATTGATGTGAAATTGATCCACTTGATTGTGTCTTTTCTTATATCATTGCATTTCACTACTGAAATATAATTTGTCATGTACCGCTATTTGTTGTATCGTCACCTTTATTGACGTATTCTAATTAAAATGACTTTTGCTTGTTTCTCTTCTTCTTTTGTATACTTGAGCCTTTACAATTAAAGGTGATGTCATGTCCAAGAGTAAATATAAAAGAAAATTAACCGCTATCCTCAGCGCAGATGTCGTGGGATACGGCAGATTAATGGGCGATGATGAAGAATCTACTATCCAGACGTTAAACGCCTATCGCGATTTAATGGCCACACTTATAGAAGATTATAACGGTAGTGTGGTGGATGCAGTCGGGGATAATCTACTGGCAGAATTTACGAGTGCGGTGGATGCAGTCCAATGTGCCGTAACCATTCAAATCAAATTAAAAAAACAAAATGAAAAATTTCCCATATCCCGCCGCATGCTTTTCAGAATAGGCCTTAACATTGGAGATGTAATTCAGAAAAAAGACAGAATTTATGGTGATGGTGTCAATATAGCAGCGAGAATAGAAAGCCTTGCAGATCCCGGCGGTATTTATATTTCCAGAAATATCTATAATCACATTAAAAACAAAGTGGACTTTGGATATGAATATATAGGGGAACACACTGTTAAAAATATTTCTGACCCTGTCAGAGTGTACAAAGTACTTATGGATTCAAAAGATGCACGGAAACTGGTTAAAGGAAAATCAGGCCCGTCGGTAAAAAAGAATCTGATAAAAAAGTCGTTGAAAATCACGGCTTTTGTGATACCGATTTTGTCCGCAGTACTTGCAGGAGTGTATTGGAAATACATATATCTTCCAGCACCTGCTGATATTGACCCTGACAGCAGGATGGAATTCAATCTGCCAAAGGGTCCTTCCATTGCAGTGCTTCCTTTTGTAAATATGAGCAAAGATCCCAAACAGGAGTATTTTTGTGATGGAATTACGGAAAATATAATTGCATCTCTTGCCCAGACACAACAACTATTAGTAATTGCTCGTAACTCTACATTTGCATATAAAAATAAATCTATAAATGTTCAGCAAATTGGTCAGGAGCTAAATGCCGACTATGTGATTGAAGGCAGCATTCAAACATCAAATGAGATAATTCGAATAGTGGTCCAGGTCATTGATACAGATACTGGACATCACATCTGGAGTGAGCGGTACGATAGAGAATTTAAAGATATTTTTAAATTGCAGGATGAAATAACGTTAGAAATCCTGAAAGCCGGCGGAATTAAAATAATAGCCCAAGATAGATATCCTGGGATAATGGATGGAATCGGTGACATTAACAATTTTATTATATTTGTAAAACTGTACGAGTTTTTTCAAGATCCTAAAAAGGAGAGATATGCCTGGGCATTAAAGAATGCTAAAGAAACAATTACTAAAAATCCACAATACTCATATCGGTACGATTATTTAGCTGCTGTTTATCTTACAGGTGTTACGCTTGGATCATGTGAATCCATTGCCATCTGTCTGTCCAAAGCAGCAGATGCGATTAAAAAATCTTTTTCCATCGATGCAAACAACTGGTGGGCACACCAAAATTCAGGGAGGCTTTTTTTTATTAGAAAGGAGTATGATAAGGCTATCCTGTCATTTAAGAAAGCGATTAAACTGAATCCCAATGCTCCAGATCCATATTTTAATATGGCAGTGGTGCTCAATTTATCAGGTAGACCACAAGAAGCATTAGCATATATGGATAAAGCCATTCGCCTTAACCCAATACCTCCGTATTACTATCTACAGACTTCTGGGCTTTCCTACAGCCTGTTGGGGCAATATGAAAAAGCAATTAAAGTATTGAAAAAATCTATAAAAATTCGACCGCACTGGTTGACTTATGCCAGCATGGCAATCTCTTACAGCCTTTCAGGACAGGAAAATAATGCCAAATCCACCGTGAAAGAACTTTTAAAGGTCTTTCCAGATATTTCCATGGAATTTATAATAAGATATTCAACATACAAAAACCAGGATACAATAAACCGTAGAATGGAAGCTCTTCGTAAAGCTGGCGTACCTGAGAAAGCAAGATAATAGTAAAACTATTAAAAACTGTTTTCGGCTTTCATTGAATTCATCTATATCTTCAAAAAAATCAAATAATTTACAACTACAATTTCATTTGATACGAAATAATGAATAAGTTTGATTTTAAATTTTGGTTATTCTTTTTACAGGAGAGCTATTCATGAACAAATTTATCCTCCCTTTCACACTTTTGTTAATCGTTTGTTTCTGTTTCTATTTTCAGGGATGTGTAACAAGAGAACAATTTGTTGAGAACCAAATTTATACATGCACACAAAGCCCAAAACTAAAGGTTAAGGTTAATAATGACCTTAAATATTTAGGGAATTTTAAAAGAGCAAAAACTATATCTGGGCCAGATTTTTCAGACAATGCAAGATATGAAACCTTTTTGTTTGCTGATTCAGAAGACGGTGAAATAACGAAAGCTTTACTTTTTATTTCCCAAGAATTTCAAGAGGATACTTCATTTACTTACCTTACTTGTACGCGTGTGGATAAAAATAAAGTTTTTCTTAGAGAATATATATACAATGGCTTGGATCGTCAGTGTCGCATTGTTGGATTAATATCTCCAGCTCCTCTTTTTAAATATTTAGGAATTGATGCTACAAAAGAAGGAAAAGAGTTATATCATGGTAGCTATATTTACGAACACGTTTCACAAGTCAATGGGGATGGGTCAGTATATTATCGAATATATTATATGGAACAAGTCAACAAAGCAATTGGTACTTATGTTTCAGGATCTTTTTGGGACTTTGATCTTGAAAATTTATCTACAGATGAAAAAAAGGCTTTTGATGCTTTTTTAGTGAACTCAAAAAAGGCTTTTACGAGGATTCCCAATTAAGAAACTAACTAACTTGGGATAAATCTCACAACTGGATTTCGAATTTAACGATAGATGTTGGCAAATTGAGAGTGGCAACTTTAGTGAGCTTAAATCAATACTTTCATTTAATAATTTTAAGGCAGAGGCTTGTACAGTCTCTGCCTTTTTTATACATTTTTGGATAAGTTTTATGCCTTATTGGGCTTATGGATAGCTGTCCTAATCACATCTCTCTCAATCTTTAAAATGATGAATGCTTTTTGACTGAATTTTAAGAGTTAATGATTATCCATGTCAAAATTTTTCAAAGATTGAAAATCTTAAAAAAACAAAACCAATACTTTATCATTAGTATTCCCTTAGTTTTCAATATTATCATAGAAACCGACATCACCGGTGAAACATAGTGCATGTTGATTGTTAAAATTAAGTATGCTGTCCCCGGAATTACAAAGTATGCTGTCCCCGGAATTACACCACTCCTATCATTTAACGTATAATTAAAGATAGATAGTTAACTGGTATATAAAAATTTTAGATTATCCCAATCAAAAGTTTTATAAAAGTTGTTTTCTTGCATTCAGTTTGGCGTCAATCAACTCTTTATGGTTCAAACCAAGAAGGTTTGCAAGTTTGTGTACAAAATGGTCTTCATGAGCTTCTAAATGATTGTCTAATAATATAATACGCCAGACTGATTCTATTATGGTAATCTTTTGTTTTTCAGAAAAATTTTCGTTTATAAAACGAGTATAGCGGAAAAGGTCTACATATTCCTGGTGTTCTTTATTCCCTTGAGCGAGTAACGTATCAATTTCCTGTTTGGGTACCCCAAAATTTGTCACAAGTGTTGAAATAAGATGCTCTTTTTCATCTTTACTACATTCCCCATCTGAATAGGCCGCTTCAAGCAGCAGAACTGTCAATGCATAATGAGCGTCTACCACGTCCTGGCCTGTCGTTTGTATTTTGTCTGTATCGCTGCCAATAATTTTTTTTATTAAATCAAACATCTTTTAGCAAAATCCTTTATGATCTTAAACATGACTAAAATAAACGATTTCCATATTATTTATTGCACTATAAAAAGATAAAGGTGACTGGTCAAGGATTCTATTTACAGCGCCTTATGCTTTAAATCAGAGTACTTATCAGTTGGTACAGCCATGGTACGAATTATCTTCGGGCCAGCATTTACTTTGTGATTATTGTAGTTATATTACCAGGGTTGAACCGTATGTTTAACAGCATTAAATTTAACCTTAGACTGCAAGCATTTTTAGTATGATTAAAAAAGATATTTTTGAAAATGACGTAAAAGCACAATTTAAAGCATCTGCAAAAGACAGGGTGTTCAGGTTTATGATGGCAGACCAAATGATCCGGGGCGCCATTGTACATGCGACCCGAATGGTGAATGAAATGAGGGCCAACCATGACCTGGGTCCAATGGAAACCCTGGTACTGGGGCAGGGGTATATTGCTGCAAGCCTTCTTTGTTCAGGCCTGAAAGATAAAAATGACAAGATCAGTATGAATATCCAATGTTCCGGTCCTGTAAAAGGGCTTGATGTTGAGTCAAATGTTTTTGGTGAAGTCAGGGGATACCTTAAAACAAGACAGATACAGGTGATGCATCCTGAGAAAGTTAAATCTTTATCCAGCCTTTTTGGTGCCGGTTTTTTAACTGTGACAAAGTATCTGGAGAATGCACCCACACCTTATTCCGGTCAAGTGGCGCTTGAACATGGGTCCATTGCCGAAGATTTGGCCAACTATTTCCTGGTGTCAGAACAGATCCCCACTGGATTTAAACTGAGTGTGTTTTTTGATGAAAAAGAAACTGTAAAAGGTGCAGGGGGAATCTTCCTTCAGGCACTTCCCGGTGCAGATCCTGTTAAGGTTATTGAAGCGGAAAAAATGATTCAACAGATGGATTCTCTTGGTGAATTGTATGCAAGAGGACAATTGCCCGAAGATATTATTCAGGATAAATTTTCAACACTGAATCCGCAATTTTTAAACAGCAGCAGGGTCGAGTTCTTCTGCAGGTGCTCTCATGATCGAATGATGCAGTACTTAAAAACCCTGCCGGTAAAGGAACGCAGGGATATGATGGAAAACGGTCCCTTCCCTTTGGAGGTTCGGTGCCACCATTGCAATTCAGTATATGTTTTCAATAAGGATGACCTGGAAGCGCTTGGGGTGTAGGAAGCTTATGCGGCTTGCAGTCATTTCAGATATTCACAGCAACTTAGATGCATTGTCAGCCGTTTTAGATGATATTTCAGGGCAGTCAATTGATGAAACAATCTCTCTCGGGGATAATATTGGATACGGGCCTCAGCCTGAAGAAGTCATTGTCCATTTAAAACGCAACGGTATATCATCGGTGCTTGGGAACCATGAACTTGCGCTGTTGGATGATAACTATTTAAGAACATTTAATCCCTATGCCAAAAAGGCACTGGAGATTAATAAGCGAAAGCTGTCTGAAAAGGCAAAAAAGTATATTTCAAGCTTTGAACCATGTATGGTTGACCATGGGTGCAGATTCGTCCATGGTACACCGCCTGACAACATTACAATGTATCTTTCCAAAGTGTCAGATACAAGGCTTGTCTCAACCATGCAAAGGCTCAGCCAGGATATGGTATTTGTCGGGCATACCCATCAATTGGCTGTTTACGAGTTTGATCAAGGGGTGCTTGAAAAGAAAAAGTTAATGAAATTAAGAGTTTCTCTTGCTAAAAGAGCAAGATATATTGTAAATACTGGTAGTGTGGGACAGCCACGTGACGGCTATAATAAAGCTAAATATGTTATATGGGATTCAGCCCGGAACTCAATTGAGCCCAGGTTTGTTTCTTATGATTATCACGCGGTGATGAAAAAGATGAAAGATGCAGGTATACCGGAACGGTATGCCCGGCTGCTTGAAAAAGCGCAGATTGAATAATAACCAGAATGAATAGAAGGAAAGGGTTTTATAATGTGCAATCATTGTAGCGATCATACCCATCAGCACAATTATCCTGAGATCGTTCAGCTTATGCCCGTACAAAAAGAGCTGTATGCTGTTTACGATTCAAAAGACGTTAATGACTTTGCTGTTGAAACAGGAAAAGGTAATATCAGTCTTGTCCCCATACTTTTTATGGGGTTGATCCGGCATGGGGAGAAAACAATGGTAGAAGGGTTTTTTGCTTCAGGATCAATTAATTCATGTGAAGATGTTGAAGGGTTCAAAGGGTATGCAGCTTCCCTGAAAGATGCAGAGAAACTATATTCATAATGATGTTCCGGGTTGAAAAAAACCATTGTGTTTACAGGTACCAGTTAAAATCGTGTCAACAAAAAGAAGCAATGATTTTTATCCTGAAAAATAAGGTGAATTTATAAAAACAACTTATAAAATAAATCAAAATCCTGCAAAATGGTTTCGATAGTTATAGAAATTTTAAAAATTTCCTTATAAAATTAAAATTATTACTTGACAAAAAAATGCTGGTTTGATTACCCTTGATAGCATAAAGAAGGTGATTACTTGTCAAGATGGTTTTATGAACCGGTTGAAAAGGCTTTTTTATCTGTTAGAGATTTACTCGCCCCTTGATATATCCGGCTTTGAAAAAACCAGACGATGGTAACTGTGTGAAAGGGTTAAATGAATAACGATTGTCAATAGTTTTCAAATTAAGGAGAACAAATGCATAAATTATTAAATGACAGCCCAGGCGAAAAAATAATGCTCCTGGGAAATGAAGCCATTGCAAGAGGTGCCATAGAAGCGGGTGTGGCATTTGCTACAACCTATCCTGGGACCCCTTCTTCTGAAATATCGCTCAATCTTTTCCAGATGTCCCAGGAATCTGATCTGTACTTTGAGTATAGTACAAATGAAAAAGTTGCGCTGGAAGTCGCGGCTGCTGCAGCAAATTCAGGCCTGAGAACATTCTGTATGATGAAACACGTTGGATTGAATGTTGCCGCCGATCCCCTGATGACACTTGCCTATGTCGGTGTGACAGGCGGAATGGTGATTTTAAGTGCAGACGATCCTGCCATGTTTTCCAGCCAGAATGAACAGGACAACCGTTATTACGCTAAATTCGGCAACCTGCCGATGCTGGAGCCCTCCTCAGTGCCTGAAGCAAAAGAAATGATTAAATATGCATTTGAGCTTTCTGAAGAATTAAAACAACCTGTTTTATTAAGAACAACCACTCGAATTAACCATTCCAATGCATTTGTAACCTTTGGTGACATCAAACCCAGAAAAACAAAGGGGCGGTTTGAAAGAGATCCTTTCCGGTGTGTCACAGTCCCGGCTGTGTCAAGAGGGCTTCACGTAAAACTGCTTGAAAAGATGGATAAAGCCAAAGGGATTTGCGAGACATCTGAATTTAATCTTGTAGAAGGATCCGGGAAATGGGGTATTGTCGCCAACGGTGTAAGTTTCCATTATGCCCAGGATGCGGTGAAAGATCTTGGCATTGAAAAGGATACCACCATTTTCAGGTTGGGATTTTCCAATCCAATGCCGGAAAAACAGATCAAAGATTTCATAAAAGGATGCGAAAAGATTCTGATCATCGAAGAAGGCGAACCTTTTATGGAAGAAGCATTCAAGGCGTTTGCACAGGAAGCGGGCATCACCATCCCCATCAATGGGAAATCTGAAACGCTTTTCACCAGGCTTTATGAATATGATCCAGCCATGGTAAGAGAAAAAGCTGCGTCATATTTCGGCGTTGCCTATACGCCAAAAGAGAAATTGGCCACAGATGATGTTCCTGAAATTCCCATGCGGCCGCCAAACTTATGTTCAGGATGTTCCCATCGGGCAACATTTTATGAAGTACAGCAGGCTGCCAAAGGAATGGATATTATCTGCCCCAATGATATCGGTTGTTATACCCTGGGATTCCTGCCTCCCCTGAATACGGGTGACTTTGTCATCTGCATGGGGTCATCAGTGAGCTCAGCCTGCGGTTTTGGCCAGGCAACGGATCAGAAGGTGGTCTCTTTTATCGGTGATTCAACTTTTTTCCATTCAGGCATTACAGGATTGGTGAATGCAGTATTTAACAACCATAATTTTACACTGGTCATTCTTGAGAATGATATCACTGCAATGACCGGGCATCAGCCGCATCCAGGTGTGGACATGGAAAGATTCGGTCTGGACGGATTCGGCAGAGTGAACATTGAAAAACTTGTCAGATCACTGGGCATTGAACATGTGTCTGTCATTAAGCCGTTTAAGGTAAAAAAGAGCATTGGGATCATCAAAGAAGCCCTTGAATATAAGGGTGTTTCCGTTATCATTTCCCAGGAACCATGTGCGCTGTATGCAAAAAGCTTGAAATTACTGAAACCGAGAGCATTCAGGGTGACAGACAGATGTAAGGACCATAAGGATTGTATCAACAGTATTGCCTGCCCGTCTTTTTACATTGAAGACGGCAGAGTGAATATTGATGCCGATACATGTGTAGGGTGTGCGGTTTGTGCTCAGATATGTCCTGAAAATGCGATCACACCATTAAAAAAATAACCTCTAAAAAAGGATAATATAAGAATGGAAACAACCAGATTAATCATGGTGGCTGTAGGGGGCCAGGGCAATCTACTGGCATCCAAGGTTTTAGGTGAGGCGGCACTGATTTCAGGCGTACCTGTCAGGATGAGTGAAATACACGGCATGGCCCAACGCGGTGGTGTTGTCGAGTCAGCTATTGTGTTTGGAGATGCAACAAGTTCTATTATTTCAGATAGTGAGGCAGATATTCTCTTGGGGTTTGAGCCTGCTGAGACATTGAGGGCAATTAACAGGTGCAGCAAAAAAACAAAGGTTATCACCAATACTGCAACGCTGCCGCCGTTTACCGTTTCTATCGGCAAAGGTGTCTATCCGGATGTTGAGAAAGTAAAAGCATTACTCAAAGAAAAATGTGCAGGCCTGATTGCCATTGATGCGATGAAGCTTGCCAAAGAGGCAGGGAGTCCAATGAGTGTCAACATTGTTCTCCTGGGCGCTCTTGTCCAGACCGGAAGCCTTGGTTTTACAAAAGAAAATGTGATAGAAGCAATTAAAAGAAGGACAAAACAGGCGTTTTTGGATAAAAATTTAAAAGCGTTCGAACTGGGCTTTGAGGCAGCAGAAAACTATAATAGTTGATAAAAAAACAGATTAACTATATAACATCCACCAGGTGTGACAGTTTAAACAATAAACAGACTGCCTGGTGGATGCGTCAACTTTTAACTGGTTTTATTAAAAATGAGCCCTGGAACAAAAAAAATTCAAGTGATAAACGGCCCCAATTTAAACATGCTGGGGAAACGTGAACCGGAAATTTATGGGGCAGTAACCCTCAATCAAATTCATTCAGATCTTAAAAAGAAAGCAGCTTCCCTGGGATTGAATATCGGGTTTTTTCAATCCAATCACGAAGGTGAAATCGTCGATAAAATTCATGAACTTTTTAATGAATCCATTGATGGTATCATGATTAACCCGGGTGCACTGACACACACAAGTGTTGCCTTGAGGGACGCACTGCTTCTTATGTCCTGTCCAATTGTCGAGATACATCTATCCAATATTTATAAGAGAGAATCTTTCCGCCATAAATCCCTGTTGGCTGATATCGTTACAGGTCAGGTCTGCGGTTTTGGTCATTACGGATATGAAATGGCACTCAATGCCATTGCATGTATGATCCATGAATCCTGATTACCTGATTTTATGTGCAACACATTTTGAGATATCTCATTTTCTTGATTTATGCCCGTCGGTTTCAAAAAAAATGACCAGAACAGGACTTCCTGTTCTCTCGGGCAGGCTGCGGCATAAGTCGTATGATCTCCTTATTACAGGTCCGGGTGTATTTAATTGTGCCATGGCATTGACACAATACCTTGAAAAATCATCACCGGATATGGTTTTGCAGACCGGTATCGCTGGTGCTTTCAAAGAGCCCGGCTTAACCATTGGCGATATTGCTGTCGCGACCCAGGAACAGTATATTCATACGGGTATACAGACCGAAACAGCGGTCAATGATCCATTGCCTTTTGATTTAATTGATTCAATCCCTCTGACCCGGAAAGGCATTTATCCGTTTGGGCAGACGTTAGTATCGGAGTGGTTTGAAAAAGTATCCAACCGCCTGGCCAGCCATGAAATAAATGTGTTTAAAGGGCCGTTTATTACAGTTTCCACCATCACCTCCTCCTTAAAAGAAGCAAGCCGTCTGTATCATGCTTTTTCACCTGTGATGGAAGCCATGGAAGGTGCCGCAGGCGCCCACATTTCAGCCCTGTATGATATTCCGTTTGTAGAAATCAGATCTGCTTCAAACTTTGTCGGCCAGAGAGATAAAGCAAAATGGGATATTGATTCGGCAGCAAAACAACTGGGGCTGACACTGTCATTGATTTAACGTATCTTTTTGATATTTACTCATCTGTTATTATTGGATATATTGTCATATGGTTTTTATAGACTCACACTGCCACCTGCACGATTCAAGAATCATTTCCGATATTCTCGGCATAGAGGATCGGGCTGAAAATGCCAATGTCAAATACATGGTAACTTGCGCTACCATGGAATCCAATTTTGAATTAACAGCACAATTATCAGAAGAATCTGGTTCGGTTTTACCTTGTTTCGGGATTCACCCGTGGTTTGTGGAAAATGTATCAGAAAACTGGAAAGGGCAGTTAGAAAAATATGTGACAGACTATCCTTCCGGCATAGGCGAGACAGGACTCGATTTTACAAATAAAAGCTGGGACCGGGAAAAGCAGGTCAAGGTGTTTGAACATCACATGACAGTGGCAAGAGAATTCAGACGTCCCATAAATATCCATATAAGAAAAGCATGGGATACATTTATCCATATACTTAAGAAATTCGGGAAATTTGATGTGCCCGGCATCATTCATTCTTATTCCGGATCTGCAGATATGATACCTGTTTTTGAGAAATTTGGTCTTTATCTGTCGTTTTCAGGTTCCATAACCAACCCAGAAAATAAAAGAGCGGCAGCAGCTCTGGAAAAAGTATCTAAAGATAGATTTGTCCTGGAAACAGATACACCGGACATATACCCGTACCTTGAAAATCCCGGGCCGTCCAGGCTGAATGAACCGGAAAATCTGCCGGCGATTGCACAGATTGCTGCACGTAGAATCGGCATGGAGCTTGAAACGTTTTCAAACCATGCCTACCATAACAGCCTTGAAGTATTCGGGGAAATCGTAATGGAGAAAAACAACAGTTGATGAATCAATTCGCACGAACAGAACAATTAATCGGGTCAGCAGCCATGAAGATAATAAAACAGTCAACCGTGGCTGTTTTCGGACTTGGTGCTGTGGGGTCATATGCAACCGAAGCATTGGCGCGGACAGGTGTCGGGTCTTTACATCTTATTGATTTTGACAAGGTGGATGCGTCCAATATCAACCGGCAGCTTTTTGCTTTAAATTCCACAATTGGGCGGCAGAAATCGATCCTGGCAAAGGAAAGAGTGGAAGATATCAATCCAGAATGCAAGGTCCATGTTCACAGCTCATTTATTAATGCGCAAAGTCTTGAAACATTATTATCAGAATCGTTTGACGTCGTAGTGGATGCCATAGACGGCCTGAACTCAAAAGTAAATCTGCTTGTCGGTGCAACACGGTTAAAGCTGAAAGTGATTTCAAGTATGGGTGCAGGCGGCAGGACAGATGTGTCGATGATTAAAACAGGAGACATAAGTGAAACATGTGTCTGTCCTCTGGCAAGGGTGGTGCGGCAGCGGCTGCACAGGCGGGGTGTTTATGAAGGAATAAGGGCTGTTTATTCAATTGAAAAACCATTGAACAAACAGCCCTATAAATCTGAAGACGCTGTTGATGCATTAAAAAATCATGGCCGTTCAAGGCCGCCGATTGGGACAGTATCCTGGGTCCCGGGTGTTTTCGGCCTCACAATCGCAGGCGAGGTGATAAAAACGTTAACCGGCAGACAGCCGTCAGGTTAAGCTTTTTTCACTTCCTCATCCCGTAATACGCGTCTTAAAACCTTGCCTACATTCGATACAGGAATTTCATCCCTGAATTCAATAAATCTCGGGCGTTTGTAGCCGGCCATATTTTCTTTACAGAAACTGGCCATTTCTTCCTCAGTAACGCTTTCTCCTTCTTTTAATTTGATGAATGCTTTTACTTTCTCTCCGCTTTTATCATCAGGGACACCAACAACAGCAACCAGTTCAACTTTGGGATGTGTATAAATAATATCCTCAACATCTCTTGGATAGACGTTAAATCCACCAACAATAATCATGTCTTTTTTGCGGTCTGTGATCGTAATATATCCATCTTCATCAATATTCCCGATATCTCCGGTCAGAAAGAACCTTTTCCCGTCGATATTGACAAAGACTTCATCATTGGCATCCGGCCTTTTCCAATATCCTTTCATTACCTGCGGGCCGCAGGCAGCGACTTCTCCATCCTCACCCTGGGGCATTTCCTTTGTCGGGTCTTCTATATCAAGTATTTTCACATCCGTGCTGGGCAGCGGGAATCCAATGGAGCCTATTTTCCGGGTTTCCTTAAAAGTCGGATTCGCACTGATAGCCGGGGAGGTCTCTGTCAGCCCGTATCCTTCAAAAATAATGGACCCGGTTTTTTCTTCAAATTGCTTGCAGACTTCAGGCGGCAGGGGAGCACCGCCAGAGAAACATCCCATTAGTGATGACAGATCATATTGATCTATCTGAGTATGATTTGTGAAGGCGACAAATATGGTTGGAACTGCAGGCATAAATGTCGGTCGGTACTTCTGAACTGTTTTAAGGACTTCTGTAAAGGGCGGGTTGCCGGCTCTTGGATCGGGAATGCAGATTAATTTGCCGCCAAGCATGGCAGACATCAGGAGGGCAACTGTAATGCCGAAGCTGTGGTACCAGGGCAGCACCCCTAAAAATGAATGGAAATCACCTTCAATCATTGGTTCGGGGTCCTTGCCTTCTCCATGGACAAATCGGGCATAGGCATGCAGGGCCAGGACATCATAGGTAAAATTTGTATGGGTCAGTTCTGCGCCTTTGGGTACCCCGGTCGTCCCTCCGGTATACAGCATCACTGCCGTGTCTTCTTCCGGGTTGATATCAACAGCAGGCGGATTGGGCTGGCTTGCGGCAACAATATCATCAAACATCAGGTGGCTGGGGTCTACATTATCCGCTTTAGGGATTTTGCACAGAAGACCGCCTAAAAATGCCTTAAACTTGGGGAGGTAAGATTTGATGTTGCATAAAATTACGGTTTCAACAGCTGTGCCCTGAATGGCTTTTATGGTATTGGGATAAAATGTCGGATGATCCATGCAGAAGACCATTTTTGATTCAGAGTCTTTTAGCTGGTGATTCAGCTCAGAAGAAGTGTAGACCGGATTGCAGTTCACAGCAACTGCTCCGGCTTTTAAAATACCGAAAAGCAGTTCCGGGAACTGAGGTAGATTCGGAAGGAAAATGGCAACCTTATCTCCTTTCCCAATCCCTTTGCCGGAAAGAAAGTTGGCGATTCGGTCAGCAGTATCTTTTACCTGCGCATATGTTTTTGTTGCACCATTAAATATGGTGAACGTGTTGTTGGGATATTTTTTGGCAGAGTCATCCAGAAATTTAAACACAGGGAATTTATAATCAGTAAAGGTATGTGCTACGCCTTCGGGCCAAAAAGGGGTTTTCCATGCTTGCTCACTCATCTTTTTTCTCCTTTCAGGTTAAGATCCTCTGCCATGGATAAAATGGTCATATCCTAGGGTGTAGGGTTGTGAATTAAACATTGTTCATTTGTTTATACATAAATCTTTTCATGAATGAAAAGCATTTTTTTCTATTTGACAATTATGTATAACCGCTATATATTAATCATATGATTTTTATATTTAATGGATAGCATATAAGTAAAATTTCAGGAGACAGGGATGAAAATCAGTAAAAAGCAAAAACTGAAAAACAGGCAGAAAATTATCGCTGCCGCTGTAGATCTTATCACATCAAAAGGGCTCAAATCAGCCACAATGAGAGATATTGCCAGGCAGGCAGGGCTTGGAGATGCGACAATTTATAATTATTTTCCCACCAAAGAAGCCATCGTGTACGGCTATTATGAAGATAAATTTGATGAAATAACCGACCAGTTAAAAAAAATAGATAATTTTAATGAATATACATTTCAAGAACAGCTTCAGACCTTTTTTGAGACAAAATTGGAGCTGTTACTGCCGGATCGTGAGTTCCTCGGGAAAACATTTAAAACCACTTTTTTTGCCTTAAGCCAGCATTACAGCCGTATCCGTCCGATTAAAGATAAATTTATGACCATTATCGAGGAAATTTTTGAGGCGGCAATAGCCGTGGGGGAAATTCCGGATCAGGTTTTTAAAGAAATAACATTTCAGTTTTTCTGGGAATATTATATCGGTATCGTCGTTTACTGGTTAAAAGACAGTTCAGACAAATTTGAAAGCACCACGGTCCTGATCGATAAAAGCATTGATCTGGCCTGTACTTCCATACGAGCGGGGATCGGGAATAAAATTTTTGATATGGGGATGTTTCTGTTCAAAAATCATGTGCTGTCACGGATGAATTTTGTAAAAGATCATGTGGATTCGTTTCATGGGATAAAAAAGAAATTTATGGAAGATGCAGATGAATGATACCATACCGAAATCCAAAATAACGCGAACGATTTCTTCTGGAAGAATTGCTGTAAAAATGGGAAGCAGACATTTGAGCCATTTAATTAAAAAGCCATTTCTTTCAAAGGAGGGTCAAAGACGTTCGAAGAAAAAGAAAGACATGGAAAATGCAAAGATTCTTTTTAATGGATTGTCCATGTTAAGGGGAACGGCTTTAAAAGCTGCGCAAATGTTAAGTTTCGAAAGTGATGTCATCCCGCAGAGTTTCAGAAAAGAACTTGAAAAATCCTACAATCAGGTTCCGCCGATCAACAGGGCACTTGTCAGAAAAATGATAATCAATAGTTTTAATGCACCGCCTGAAGAGATCTTTGAGACCTTTGATTTACAAGCATTTGCAGCAGCAAGCCTTGGTCAGGTTCACAGGGCAAGGTCTAAAAAAGGTGAAACGCTTGCTGTAAAGATTCAATACCCGGATATTTCAAAGACAATATCAAATGACATCAGGTTATTAAAAACAGTATGCCGCCCGCTGCCTGAATATGCCGTTATTAAAACAGCATTGGATGAAATTGAAGACGTCCTTTTGAGCGAAACTGACTATGATAACGAAGGGAAAAATATACAGTATTTTTCAGATAATTTAAAAAATGATCAGGTTCTTATACCAGGAATTTTTCCGGATCTGATAACAAAAAATATACTTTCAATGTCCTATATGAAAGGACAGATTCTAAATGAATGGTTGGAAACCAACCCGGATCAGGAAAGCAGAAATCATATTGCTCAGATTCTGCATGACATCTTTGTGGAAGGGTTTTATGAGCTGAAAAGAATACATGCTGACCCAAATCCCGGAAATTTTATTGTTACCAGTGATTTGAAAATCGGTTTGCTTGATTTCGGGTGTGTCAGAAAATTTGATGATGGGTTTATAAAGCTCTACCAGCAGCTTATCCGGATTGGTTCAGGGAATGATACAAAAGCATATGTTGACCTTTTAACGCAACTGAAGTTGATTACGCCATCGCTTGATCCGCGCATCAGAGATAAGATGGTGGGTCTGTTCATGCAGATTGGGGACTGGTTCAGCCAGCTTTTTAAGGATGAGACGTTTGATTTTGGCGCAAATCCGGATTTCATGGAAAAGGGTAGAAAAATTGGTCGGGAAATGCATCAATTCAGGAGATACATTCACAATATTACACCGGAATTCATTTTTCTTGACCGCACACGATATGGCCTGATACGGCTTTTTGAGAAAATGAAGGTGAAAATCAGAATTCAAAGCGACTATGAACAGGCAGCCTGATTTAAATGGCCGTGAACAGCATGAAATAAAAGGGGGAGATAATCAATTTTTAAAACATGACTCCAACTGGCATCATCCTGTATCAACCGACTGGTGCCAGCCCTGATTTTTCCTTCCATCATATAATGATTCTCACATAAATGATCAGTATTCAGGAACATTAATATGGAGAGCATTATAGAATCCTCTGTTCATCTAAAGTAAGTTCAGATATAATACATTTTTTTTATTTATCTTGAAAAGGGAGCGGAATGAACAGATTAAGGGTTCTCATATTGATTGTTGTTTTCTTACTGGTACCTGCCCATGCGTTTTGCGGCACGATAACCTGGACGCCATACAATGAAGGGCTTAGACTGGCAGAACGACAAAACAAAAAAGTGTTTTTACATTTTAGAACAGACTGGTGCGGCTATTGTAAGCAAATGGAGCAATATACCTTTAAAGATGATCAGGTCATTGCATTTTTAAACACGCATTTTATTTCCATTAAAGTAGATGGAGATATAGAAAAACAGGTCACCAATAAGTATAATGTGAAAAGTTACCCTGACAGCAGGTTCTTAGATGAAAATAAAAAAGACGTCTATCGCCTGCCTGGATTTATAGATCCATTGATGTTTTTATTTTTTCTAGAGTATATTCAAACAGACAGCTATAAAACAATGGATCCCATGCAATATTATAAATCTAGATGATTTTCGTGTTGATTAAGACAGACTGCAATGATAAGGGATGAAACAAAAAAAAGTAAATGACAGAATCTCGAAAACGAATAGGAGATAAGAATCAGATGAAAAACGCATGTCAATGCCTTTTGGTTATATTGTTATGGTCGACAGTTTTTATGTCCGCCTTATTTGCTGAAGATATATATGTCACAGGGATTACAAATATTACCATGCGGACAGGTCCGGGCGTAGAGCATAAAATTGTGGCCATGCTTAAATCTGGTACAAAGCTTGAAATTGTACAATATGAAAATGACTGGTCCCAGGTAAAAACAAGCCAGGGAAAAATAGGATGGGTATTATCACGGTTTTTAACTCAGAAAGTTCCGGCAGCCCTCATCGTTGAGAGGTTAGAAAATAACAATCAGGATTTGATATCCAAACTGGAAGCTGTTGAAGAAGAGAATCGAAAATTAACAGTTAAAAATGCAACGCTGGTTCAAATAGAAGAAAAATACAAAGCATTAAAAAAAGAATCAGCTGAATTTCTAAAACTGGATGCAAAATATAAAGAGATGCTGGCCCAGTACCAGGCCCAGAAAAGTAAAATTGAAACAATGGAGAATGATTTAAATAATGAACCTAAATTCTGGTTTTTAATTGGTCCAGGTGTTTTTATCGTCGGCCTGATATTTGGTTTAAGTACCCGGAAAAAAAGAAGAAGCAGTTTGTTATGATAAAAAAGACGGATTTTTTGATAATCGGTAGCGGTATTGCAGGATTAAGCTATGCCTTGAAGGTTGCGCAGTTTGGCAGGGTAACGATTATTACAAAAAAACAGATCCAGAAATCAAATACCGCGCTGGCTCAGGGCGGTATCGCCGCGGTATTCAGCGAGGTTGACTCTTTTGACCTCCATATTCAGGACACACTCGATTCAGGTGACGGGCTCTGTAATAAAGAAGTGGTCTCCATGGTGGTGAAGGATGGACCAGACAGAATAAAAGAGCTTGTAAAACAAGGCGCCATCTTCAACAAAGATGGTGAAGGGGACTATGATTTTTCACTGGGCCAGGAAGGCGGGCATTCAGCAAAAAGGATTGTATATGCCCATGACCTGACAGGGAAAGAAATTGAAGATACACTGGTTAAGAACGTTGAAGATCATGAGAATATAGAGGTATTAGAGGATCATATTGCTGTAAATCTAATTACATTCAACAGCAGCATCCGAAGTGGGCTTGTTGTTACACAGAATGAAAATATCTGCTGCGGCGCCTACGTGCTGAATAACAAAACAGGCAGAATCGAAACCTTTTATTCAGGGATTACCCTCCTTGCAACAGGCGGTGCCAGCAAGGTCTATCTTTATACATCCAATCCAGATATTGCCACTGGTGACGGTATTGCAATGGCATACCGTGCAGGGGCTTCGGTAGCAAACCTTGAATTTGTCCAGTTCCATCCAACATGCCTTTATCATCCTGAGGCTAAGAATTTTCTTATTTCAGAAGCAGTAAGAGGGGAAGGGGCATACCTCATCGATTCCAATGGCCGGCGGTTTATGGAAAAATATACGCCAGACAAGGAGCTTGCCTGTCGTGATGTTGTTGCAAGAGCCATAGACAGCGAATTAAAAAAGACAGGTGCAGATTCTGTATTCCTTGACATTACACATAAAGATGCTGGATTTGTTAAAAAAAGATTTCCCAATATTTATGCGAAATGTCTTGAATACGGTATCGATATGACCAAAGACCCGATTCCTGTCGTACCGGCAGCCCACTATATGTGCGGAGGTGTTGCAACAGATTTGAATGGACAGTCAGATGTCCAAAGGCTTTATGCTGTGGGAGAAACAGCCTGCACAGGACTTCATGGTGCCAATAGACTTGCATCAAATTCTCTTCTTGAGGCGCTGGTATATGCGCATAAATCTGCTCACGCGTCCATTGAGGAATTTAAAGCAATTGGCAATAAGGTTACAGTCACTTTGGATCACTGGGATGAAACCGGCACCATCGATAGCGACGAGGCCATTGTTGTATCCCATAACTGGGATGAGATCCGCAGGCTTATGTGGAATTATGTAGGGATTGTAAGATCTGACAAACGGCTGCAGCGGGCGTTAAGAAGAATTAAAAACATTAAAGAAGAAATAAATGAATATTACTGGGACTTTAAAGTGACGTCTGACTTAATTGAACTGCGTAATTTATCAACAGTTGCCGAACTCATCATTAAATCAGCCCTGATGAGAAAAGAAAGCCGCGGACTGCACTATAATATAGGGTATCCTGAAAAAAACGATCAGGATATGCTCAAGCATACGATTCTGAAAAAGAATTTTTAAAAAATACTCAGATTATATAAGGGTGACGGTTTAAGGCTTGATCCCTATGAATAATGTCACAATGCCAAACGTCATCTGTTTAAACCTGACATGTTTAAATCCATTGTTTTTCATCATCTTTGAAAATTCTACCGGGCTTGGAAATTTTAGAACAGAGTCTGGCAGATAAGTGTATGCCTTGCTGTCCCTTGAGAAAAATGAGCCGATGGAAGGTAAGATTTTTTTAAAATATAAAAGATATAAAGAGCGGAAAAACCCTTTTTCAGGTGTTGTCAATTCAAGGACAGCAAGTCGTCCTCCTGGTTTTAAAACAGCATGAAATGCCTGGATTGCTTTTTCCCGGGCCATAATATTCCGGATTCCGAAAGCAATAAAAACAGCATCAAAAAAATTCAATTTTAATGGCAGGTGAAGTGCATCAGCATTTAAGAGCTTTATGGACCTGTTCTGCTTTTGAATAAGTTTCTGCTGCCCGAGTTTTAACATGCCGTAAGAAAAATCAAGCCCGACAATGCTGGACTGCCCTGAAAGGCTTGCGCTTGCCTCCAGTGCAACATCACAGGTGCCGCAGGCAATATCCAGGATCCGGTTCCCTTTTTTCAAGGCGGCTGCTTTAACCATCTGTGTTCTCCAGATGACATCCTGCCTCAGGCTTAAGAGGCGGTTTAAAAAGTCGTATCTGGGCGCAATACGGTCAAACATATCTTTAACAAAATCAAGTTCTTTATTCATCGTTGACAACCTGAATTTCTGAATTATTTTATATTACTTGCCAAGGCAGGTTGGAAAAGTATCATAATAAAGGGAAGAATACAATTATTAACAACCCTGAAATACGACAACAGCGATTGGGATCCAAATGACAGATAAGCGTGATTATTATGACGTACTTGGTGTTGCCAAGGACGCTTCAAAAGCAGAGTTACAGAAAACTCGCCATTCAATTTCATCCGGATAAAAACCCTGACAATAAAGAAGCAGAAGACAAATTTAAAGAAGCCTCTGAAGCTTATGAAGTCCTGAATGATGACAATAAACGACAGATTTATGATCAATTCGGACATCGGGGGCTTGAAGGTGCCGGACACACAGGCCCGAGCGGATTTGAAGATATCTTTTCAAGTTTTGGTGATATCTTTGAGGATTTTTTTGGATTTGGGGGCGGAAACCGCGGGAACAGAGCCAGGAGGGGGTCAGATCTCCGGTATAATATGACCATAGACTTTATGGAAGCCGCGTTTGGTACTGAAAAAACCATTTCCATACCCAAACTGGATACCTGCAGAGAATGTAACGGCACAGGCTGCCAGGAGGGCACAACCCCTGAGACCTGTGCACAATGTCAGGGATCAGGTCAGTTTATACAGAGCCAGGGTTTTTTTAAAGTCAAAACAACCTGTCCGTATTGTAAAGGACCCCTGCAGGAAGTGCAGAGGTGCCGGGCGGGTTGAAATAACACGGAAGGTTCAGGTAAAGATTCCAGCAGGCGTGGATGTCGGATCAAAACTTCGACTCTCCGGTGAAGGTGAAGGCTCTCCCTCTCCGGAAGGGCAGCCAGGCGACCTTTATGTCGTGATTAATGTTAAAGCCCATAAATTTTTTCAACGCGATAATACAGACATTATTTGCGCTATAGACATTTCATTTATTCAGGCGGCGCTGGGTGACGAAATAAAGATTCCAACACTGGTTGGTGAGGAAAAGCTAAAAATTCCAAAAGGGACGCAGTATGGTGATGTCTTTCGACTAAGAGGAGAAGGTATTGCATCTTTAAGAACAGGCCGAAGGGGAGACCAGATCATTAAGGTTATTATTAAAACACCAACCAAATTGAATCAGAAACAGGTCAAACTGCTAAAAGAATTTGACAAGCTTGATTCAAATAAAATATCAAACAAATTAAAAAATCTGTTTAAGAACCTTTAAGGCTTTTAAGGATGAACCATGTTTGAATTGAAAGTAAAAACACATTTTGCAGGGGCCCATCAACTTACCATGGTTGGACAAAAGTGTGAAAACCTGCATGGGCATAACTGGCATGTAGAGGTATGTGTGACAGGTGAAAAATTGAATTCAGCAGGCGTTCTTGCTGATTTTGGTGATATAAAGAAGGCTGTAAGACAGGTCGTTGACGGAGAGCTGGATCATAAATTTTTAAATGAACTGGCGGTGTTTAAGGGAATGCAGCCGACTTCCGAACGCATAGCGGTTTACATCGCACAAAGGGTGCAGGCCATTTTAGATGATACAATTAGTGAAGATATCAGTGTGTCAAAAGTTATGGCCTGGGAATCTGATAACGCCTGTGCCACATATTACCCATAAATAATTAAGGGGTTGTCAAACATATTTCTTACTGTAATTCAATGATCCGCTTGGCAGGAATAATTCCTGTTGCCGCTGCTGAAACAATATTCCCTGCTACACCGGGGCCATCCCCTGCCACATACATGCCTTTAATATCTGTCTCAAGAAAATTGTTTGTTTCCACCTGTGTTGCAAAAAATTTGATTTCAGGCGCATACAGCAGTGTTTCATGATTGGACACACCTGGAACAACAAAATTTAAGGATTCAAGTCCTTCAATCAGATTTGTCAGAATCCTTTCCGGCAGGGCCATGGCAATATCCCCGCAAACCACATTGGTCATGGTGGGCTCAATATAGCCCTTGCTGATCCTGTTCCAGGTTGAGCGGCGGCCTCTTTTTAAATCACCAAATCGTTGCAGGATGGCTTTCCCGCCACCAATGATCGTTGCCAGTTTTCCAATGGATTCTCCATAGGCCTGATTATCTGTAACAGGTTCAGTTAAGACAACCTTTGAAAGAAAGGCAAAATTTGTATTTGATGATTTCCTGTCAGAATATGCATGGCCGTTAACACAGACAAAGTCTTTGTAGTTTTCCAGTGCGATAAATCCGCCTTGATTGGTACAGAATGTTCTTGTCTGATCATCATAGGTAGGGGTTTGAATAAAAAAAGTTGGGTCATAAATGACATTACACAGGTCATCCATGATATCATTGTGCACTTCGACTCTTACCCCGACTTCAATTCCTCTCTGGCTTAAATTGATGCCATGTTTCTGGGCCACCGAAGCAACCCAGTTCGCACCGATTCTGCCAGGCGCAAGAATGACGTTGGCGGCTTTGTATTCACCTTTATCTGTCTTGACACCCTGAATGCGCCGTTTATTTTCAATTATATCTATAACAGTCTCTTTTGTTTTTATTTCAAGGCCTTTTGACTGGATATATGCTGCCATACCTGCAATGTATGTCGGCAGGTTATCCGATCCCAGGTGCTTCTGCTTGATCAACAATAAATCAATTCCGAATCGCTTTGCATCTTTCCTTATTTGTCTTGCCTCTTCCATATTTGTGGGGAAAACAGCGCCATCCATTTTAAACCGGGTAAATATTTTTTCAGTTTCATCAATGAGGTCCCTGGCAGCGCTCATCGTCATAAATTGGGTCAGGTCTGTTTTCCCAAGCCGTGGAATGAAATTCAGCTTGCCGTCAGAATAAAGTCCGGCGCCGCCAACGCCTGAAAGGATGTTGCACGGATCGCACTGGATGCATTTCTGGAGATTATGGTTTGGGCATTTTCTTTTTAAGGGGCTTTTCCCTTTTTCGATCAGCAATACCTTCAAGTTTGAAAATTCTTTTAAGTAATATGCCGCAAAAAGTCCTGCAGGCCCGCCGCCTACTATAATGACATCATACACCATTTTGTCCCCTAAATGTTAATGATTAGACTCCATTGAACCATACTTTAATAAACTGGTTTTTTGTGGATGGCAAGTCACTTTTTATTCAGACAAGAAAAGTTCTTCCCAGAAAAATGAAGGGCTTTTAAAGTGCGATAACCGAGTTGTCAATACCAGGGTAAGGGGAAGGAAGATAGGCATCTGCACTCTCGTCGTTAAACCATTTCTTATCATCTACAAGATACCGGAACTGGTATGCTGTATCTTTATTGAGATCAATAATGTAGGAGAAATCTCCACTCTTTAATTTTTTCATGTAAGAATTCTCTTTGTCCCAATTGTTGAATTCACCAATAATTTTCACGGTCTGGGCAGGTCCGATATTTTTTTTAAGAACTTTGAAGGTGACTTTGCAGACAGGTTTTGTTTTAAGATATTTTTTTGTAAACATTTGTTCCCCCAAGTAGATGATTGAGAAATTTGTAAAGGATTCCATCAGTTTACGAACGATCTGGTATTCTAAACCTTTTTTCATCGCTCTGTCAAGCAAAAGGAGTGCAGATGAATTTTATTTGATAAACAGCAGACAAAAGACCAAAGAGAAACACGGTATTATAACGATTGCCATAAAGTTTTTCGTTTTGTGAAGAGTGCATAGATCACAGACAGTTGAAAAGGGGTGTGGTTGGCGTGGTGTTAATGACAAGTACACCCCTTTCAACTGTCGAATGTATCTGAAAATATTTCTGGCAAATTCTATAAATCATGATACAGGTAACGGTGCTGAAAGTCTGGTAAAAATATTTTCAACAGCGGTTATGGCGTTATAAATATTTTAACTGGGCACTTCCTTGAATTTTTGTTTTTTTGAGAAAATAGTTAAAAAAGTGTCTGACAGCATTATATTTGCTGAGTAAAAAGTAGGACATATCAAGTGTCTGGTTCACCATCTTTTTTTTGGTGTCATTGATGACAGATCCAAAATCAATGGATTCCAGGTTATTTTCAATGGCAAATTCAGTCATTTTTACAAAAAGGATGTCATACGCATGAAATGTGGTTTTTCGATGCCGGTCAAAAGCACCGTGAAGCGCATTTAAATGATCCCCTGTTTTAAGGGCTGCCTGATACCCTAAAAATTCATTGTCCAGGCGGGCAACAAAGTATACTGCATTGTTGATCAAAGATTTGCTGGTTGTCAACGCAGCATTCAAATACAGGTCCTGATACGGCAGATAGAATACACTTTTCCGGGATGTGGCCAAAAAACATTTTTTCAGGCCGGACAGGTCGGGTTCAGAAAGATGGGCAGGAATAATTTCAAAGGTTCCCCCCTTTTTTTTAAACCTTTTCAATTTGCGTTTCAGGTTTTTATACTTCCCGGTATAAACCGTTACATCTGTCATTCCTTTTGTACTGACCAGCGCATGCGGCAGGGCAGGCAGAATCGAGGCTCCCGGATACAAACAGGATTGGTCAGGATAATCCATGATACAGGTTAAGATGCTGTTTTGCTGTAAAAATGTAGACATGGCAGTCTGTATCTCCACGGCTTTTCCGGGGTCTTGTACAAATCCAGGGTTTGACATCATGTCCATGCAGCATCCGGATTTCAACCATAGATAAAAAGGGATATGAGAAAAATTAACCAGTCCTGACAGGATGGCGTTGTCAAACAGGGCGTTCCCGTACCTGCAGCATTCTATAATAATGGCGGCACCGCAAAGTTGTGATTTGTTGTCCCCTTTACAGAAGAATCAAAAAGTCCTGAAAAGACATCCCAGATATGATCATCAAGGTGAAACGCATCAAGGCATTCTCTGAAAGAATGGGTCTCTTTATCAGACAGGAACGTTTTGCTGAGCTTAAACGTATACACAGGCGGCCTCCATTGATGATACAGACTGAGTACTATTCTCATCCAGGTTTGTCAAAAATAATTTATAACGATTGCCATAAAGTTTTTCGTTTTGTGAAGCGTGCATAGATCACAGACAGTTGAAAGGGGGTGTGGTTGGAGTGGCGTTAAAACAGCATTTTTGCAGGAAGTCTGAAAATACTGTTTTCCGCTTTTTAACGAACACGACGGTCGTTAAAATTTAATGACAAGTACACCGCCTTCAACTGTCGAATGTATCTGAAAATATTTCTGGCAAATTCTATATTATATACTGGAGGATGATCCAGTATCTGCAAACAGGCATGATAAAGGCTGCGGTGTCAAAGTCGGGAATAATACTTACGCCTGTACCCTTGCCAAGAAAGTGCGATCTTGTTATACAGAGTGCCTTGAGGTAAATATTAATTTTTAGACTGGGAAAATGGGACATTGGGAGAGGGACATCAAGGTAAATTTATTGTTTTCGAAGGTATAGACGGGTCGGGAAAAAGTACACAGATACAAAAGATATCAAAAAAACTGGAAAATCTGGGGTATAATGTGTATGCAACATTTGAACCGACTGATGGTCCCATTGGTGAATTGATCAGGCAGATGCTGGCCGGAGAAATCCCAACCGATCAACGAACCATTGCCTCGCTTTTTGCAGCTGACAGAACAGATCATCTGTTAAATAAAAAAAATGGGATTCGGTCGAAAATTGATCAGGGAGTGCTTGTTTTATGTGACCGGTATTATTTTTCTTCCTATGCATATCATGCCCAGTATATTGATATGGCATGGGTCATTCACGCAAATGCACTGAACGCAGAGATTTTAAAGCCGGATTTAACGGTATTTATGGATGTGGATCCACAAACATGCTTTGAAAGAATAAAAAAGAACCGTGAACAGTTTGAAATGTATGAAAAAATTGATATTATGAAAACGGTCAGAGCAAATTATTTTAAAGCGTTTGATGCATTAAAAGATGCAGAAAAAATTGCCGTCATTGATGCGAATCAAAGCATGGAAAATGTAGAAGATGCAATTTTAACTGAAGTGAAAAAAATTTTAAACAGCAAGCGGTGAGCCGCTGAAGGCATTCAAAGTGTATGGCAGATAACGATAGAAAAATTGTTTGTGTGATTGATGGCCAGGGGGGTGGGATTGGGTCCACCATTATAAAGAAGCTCAAAGAGAAATATGAAGAAAAAATAGAAGTCATTGCGCTTGGAACCAATGCCATTGCCACAGCACAAATGCTGAAAGCAAGGGCAAATAAAGGGGCGTCTGGAACCAATGCCATTGTTCAGACGGTAAAAAAAGCCGATGTCATTATAGGGCCGGTTGGCATTATCATGCCGAATGCAATGATGGGAGAATTGACCCCGCAAATGGCAGAAGCTGTCAGCAGCGCAGATGCAAAAAAAATCCTTCTGCCTTTAACCCAGGAGAATATAGTTATTGTCGGTATCAGCAGCCTGCCGCTGCCTGAACTTGTAGATGAAGTGCTGGATAAGCATGTATCTTTTTTAAATATATGAGGAGTGGATTTTATGTGTGAAGCAAATGCATATTTACTTGAGAAAGACAATGAAACACTTTTGATGGAGGCTGTTGACAAAGTTGAGCCTGAAGAAGACGGGATCCGCCTGGTATCTATTTTCGGAGAACAGAAATTTGTTAAAGGCAGTATTTATTCTCTATCGTTAGTGGATCACAAGGTTTATATTAAACAATAAAAAAAGCCAACCACTTGCAGATATGTCAAATGGTTGGCTTCTCATCCAGTGTTAATTAAGGAAAATTACCAGCCCAGAGTCAGATAATCGTGTATCGAGTCAGCAGCTGCCCTTCCGGCACCCATTGCCAGAATGACCGTTGCAGCACCGGTTACAATATCTCCACCAGCCCAGACACCCCGTTTAGAGGTTTTCCCGGTAACGGGATCGGCAACGATATTCCCCCATTTGTTTAACGCAATATCAGGGGTTGAATTTGTCAGCAGCGGGTTGGCATTTGAACCAACAGATACAACAACAAGATCACAGTCGAATTTAAACTCAGATCCTTCAATCGGCACAGGTCTTCTCCTGCCGGACGCATCTGGTTCTCCCAGTTCCATTTTCAGGCATTCCATACCGGTCAGTCGACCATTGTCGTCCCCAAAAAACTGAGTCGGGTTGGTTAACAGAACAAATTCAATCTTTTCTTCTTCAGCATGATGAAGTTCCTCATCCCTTGCCGGCATCTCCTCACGGGATCTTCTATAGACAACTTTTACAGAGTCTGCCCCTAATCTCATGGCAGTCCTTGCGGAGTCCATTGCCACATTTCCAGCCCCTAAAACAACCACATTCTTGCCAATAGCAATAGGGGTATCATACTCGGGGAAAAGATATCCTTTCATCAAGTTCGTACGGGTGAGGTATTCATTGGCAGAATAGATGCCGATTAAATTCTCTCCCGGTAAATTCATAAATCTTGGAAGGCCGGCACCAACACCAATATAGGCGGCATCATACCCTTCTTCAAACAATTCATCAATGGTGACAGAAGCACCTACGACCGAATTACATTCAATCTTTGCACCCATCTTTTCAAGGGTGGCAACTTCTGCCGCAACAATTTCTTTGGGCAGCCTGAATTCAGGGATTCCATATACCAGCACGCCGCCTGGTTTGTGGAATGCTTCAAAAATGGTGACATCATGACCTTTGAGCAGCAGGTCTCCGGCTACGGTCAGACCTGAAGGGCCGGAACCGATAACCGCAACTTTTTTGCCGGTTTTTTCAGGTACGGACGGGATTTCTCCGGCATCATTTTCACGTGCATAGTCTGCAGCAAATCTTTCAAGGTAACCAATAGCGACAGGGTCGCCTTTTTTACCCACAATACACTTGCCTTCACATTGTTCTTCCTGTGGGCAGACACGCCCGCAGACCGCTGGGAGTGCATTGGTTTCCCAAAGTTTTTTTGCAGCACCCATAAAATCATTTTCTGCAATCAATTTTACAAATTCAGGTATTTTAACAGAAACCGGGCAGCCCTCCACACACAAGGGCTTTTTACATTGAAGACAACGGGATGCTTCAGTCATGGCCATTTCTGGCGTGAGTCCATGAGGGACTTCCTGGAAATTTCTTCGTCTTACATCTGGATCCTGCTCAGGCATTTTTGCCCGTGGCACTTTAATTTTTTTAGGTTTTTTATCTGCCATTTATTCCTCCATATATACAACCATACTGGTCTCTAAATTCTTAAGCTTTACAGTTCTCATATGCTTCCAGGCTTTTCTTTTCATCATCAAGATAAGAAGCAAGGCGTTTGGATAGTTCATCAAAATCAACTTTGTGTCCATCAAACTCAGGACCATCCACACAGGCAAATTTGGTGTCATTTCCAACCGACACACGGCAGCACCCGCACATGCCGGTTCCGTCCACCATAATGGGGTTAAGGCTGACAAAGGTTTTTGTGTTGTATTCTTTTGTAATGAGACTGCAGAATTTCATCATCGGGATTGGTCCAATCGCAACAACGAGATCAATGTCCTCTTTTTCAAGGACATCTTTAAGCACGTCTGTGACAAAGCCATGATGGCCATGGGATCCGTCATCCGTACAAATATGCAGGGTATGGGATGCGGCTGTCATCTTCTCTTCCATGATCAGCAGATCGTAAGATCTGGACCCTAAAATAGTGGTGACATCATTGCCTGCTTCTTTGAGTGCACGGGTGATGGGATGGAGAACAGCAATTCCTGTTCCGCCGCCAACACAGACGACTTTTCCAAAATTTTCAATATGGGTAGGCTTGCCCAATGGGCCGATTAATGCAAAATAGTCTTCCCCTACCTTCAGGTCTTTAAATCGAGCGGTTGATTTACCAACCACCATGTAAATGATCGTGATGGTGCCTTTTTCAGGATCCGTATCTGCCATTGTTAATGGAATTCGTTCTCCGGTTTCATCAGCTTGAAGAATCACAAACTGGCCAGGTTTGGCCTTCTGTGATATGCGCGGTGCTTCTATTTCGTTAAGAATAATGGTTCCTTGAGCCATTTCTTCACGATTTACAATTTTTGCCATTATTTCCTCCTGTTCTAAATATCTATTATCTCATCAGCATTCGGCTGAAAAATTCAATTAATTTTTTTCATATTGAATTAAAAAGCGTTAATAATACTCAGAAAAATTAAATTAAATCAAGTAGAAAAGATAATCAGAAAAAAAAATTAAATCAACACAAAATTTACAATTCTATAAAATTATATGATTTTAATAAGTTATACAGTAGAAAAAGCAAGTTTATTCTTGTGTAAAAAGAGGAAAAATTGAGCAGATATTTTCTTATATATGGGTTTTTTATGCACTGGGAACGGCCTGGATTTCTACCGTAATATGTTCGTATGTGCCAATTTGCTTGACCAGTTTATGATAGTATAAAGGGGAGTTATGATCACTGGAGGAAAGACTGATAATCAAGGATCGTTCATTTTCAGACAACTGCCATAGATGGATATCTTTTATTTTGGTGGAATCTGACTCGATCAGTTTCTTTAATGCAGTTATTTCTTCGGTAAAGTCACCTTTGTCCAGAAGGACACTGCTGGTCTGTTTTAACAGTCCAATTGCCCATTTTGTTACCACAACAGCCCCTAAAATACCGACAAGCGGATCTGCCCAGGCAACGCCAAAGTATTTTGCAGTCAATAACGCAATGATGGCTAAGACAGATGTCAGCGCATCCGTTATAACGTGCAGGTAGGCAGAGTTCAGATTATGATCCTGGTGACTGTGGTGATCAGGGTGATTCCCTGAATGCGAGTAGGAGTGATCATGGTGATGATGCCCGTGTCCGCTGTTCCCATGCCCGAGAATAATGGCGGATACAATATTTACAATCAAACCGATCACCGCCACAATAATCGCTTCATTAAACATGATGGAAACCGGGTTTATGATCCGTTCAATGGATTCGAATGCCATGGCGCCTGCTGCGACCAGCAGAAGAATCGCATTGGTGTAACCGCCAAGTACGCCGACCTTACCGGTACCAAAACTAAAGGAAGGATTGTCAATGTGTTTCCTGGCAAAAATGTAGGCAGCCAGGGTTATAAATAAGGCAACGGCATGGGTCCCCATATGAATTCCATCGGATAAAAGTGCCATGGAACCGCTGATAATGCCCGCAACAATTTCAGCAATCATGGTTAACAGGGTAATAAGGACCACCACAAAAGTAAGCTTTTCATTTTTTTGCGATGCCGGGACCTGATGATGTGTGTGGCAGTTCGGTTCCATGTTTTAACAATGAGTTTGTTTGACTGAAATGTCAAACTAAAAAAAAGGAATTGATTTTGATTCTCCATGCCCGGTTTTTCTTAAACCGCCATGATAACAAGGGCGTTCAGGTGAAAGTGTTTATGATAACCGGCTGAAATAATAATTATTTTTTATTTAAATTTTTTTGTTGACAAATTCCTATTAAAAGAGTAGGAATTGGTCATTACTGAATTAATCCTATTAAATTAGTAGGAATATACCCTACCAATTTAGTAGGGTACATAAAAATGGAGTTTAAAAAGCAACCAGGGGATTGAACCATGTCAAAAGTTAAATCATTTCAGCTGATAATTCTTGCGATGATTATCTTGTTCATTATGGTTCCCTTTATAGGGCAGACCAGTATTAAAATGGATGATGGTAAAGGCGATAAACGGCCGGACCGCATTATGATTCAGCTTGAAGAAGGGTTGAGCAAAGATGAAATGCCAGCTGTCGGCTTCATGCATGATCTTCATACTCAGGCTCTAGAAGGGGATTGCAAAGCCTGTCATCTTGAAAAAGACAAACGGTTTATTTTTAAGTTCAAACGGACAGATGAAAAAGCTTCAATGGATTTGTACCATAATGAATGCATTACCTGCCATGTGGAAAAGAAACAGGCAGATGAGATAGCCGGGCCTATTTCTTCTGAATGCCGTTCCTGCCACGCACAGGATACGGCAATGCCGTCGTCATGGACAATGATTAAATTTGATAAATCATTGCACTACGTTCATGAAAGCTCTCCCCGGATAAAGGGAGCAGATCAGAAAGATAAGGACAATTGCAGCAGCTGTCACCATAAATATAATGAAAAGAGCAAAGAGATCTATTATATAAAAGGTGAAGAAGAATCCTGTTCATATTGCCACAAATCAACTGAAAAAGATGAGATAAGAGCCATCCAGAATGCATCCCATGATGCCTGTGTGAGCTGTCATCAAACATTGAAGTTGAAAAAAATTAAGGCTTGTCCGGTTTTGGGCAGCGGCTGCCACGAACAGGAGATGCAGAAAAAAATTAAAACAGTGGCAGATGTTCCCAGATTAAAAAGAAATCAACCTGATGTTGTTGCCATTACCGGGTGGAAAAAGAATGGCAAAATAAAGAATACATACATGAATGCGGTTGCTTTTGATCACCAGTTCCATGAATCAAATGCAGAGAGCTGCAAAGTGTGCCACCATGAAACATTAAAAAAATGCAATGACTGCCATAAGGCAGACGGTTCGGAACTCCAGGGACAGTTTATCAGCCTTGAACAGGCCATGCACAAACAGGGAACGAACAGAAGCTGCCTGGGGTGCCACCAGGAAACAACGAAGAGCACGGATTGTGCCGGGTGCCATTTTATTGCTTCATCAAAAAAACAATCACCTGAATCTTGTAAAACCTGTCATAACCTGAACCAGGGAGATCTCAAATTTTCTGAGCCGGCGCAGGTGGCAAAAACAGCCTTGTCAGAGAAGGATGCTGGATATACATCTGTTGACAAAGACAGGATTCCGGAAGAAATAAAAATAGATGCATTGTCCAAAGATTATAAACCCAGTATCTTCCCGCATCGCAAAGTTGTTCAGTCTATTGCACAAAGAGTTGAAAAAAGTCAAATGGCCAAAGCATTTCATACTGATCAAGCAGGGTTGTGTATGGGATGCCATCACAACAGCCCCAAAACACTTGATCCGCCGCAGTGTGGGTCCTGCCATAGTAAAAAAGGACCTTCAGTGGATGGAAGACCTGGATTAAAAGGGGCATACCATGGTCAATGTATAACGTGTCACCAGAAAATGGATGTTAAGACGGTGGCAGCGACTGATTGTGTAAAATGTCATGAAGAAAAGAAATAGAATATTCAATGAATATAAATAAAAGGGTATAATTATGGCTATTTCTCGTAGAAAGTTTTTAGGCACGCTTGGGGCAGCGATTGGTGCGACCACCACTGGTGCGTTGAAAAAAGCCTATGGCGCCTCAAACAAACATTTTAAAGGACACCCTGACAGCTTTGGTGTTCTCCATGATACCACGAAATGTATTGGCTGCCGAAAATGTGAACAAGCCTGTAATGAAGTCAACAAGCTTGGTAAACCTGACAGACCGTTTGATGATCTCAAGGTGATGGACCAGAAACGGCGAACAGGTGAGGCCGCCTATACTGTGGTAAATAAATTTAAAAACAGCCCGGAGGTTTTTGCAAAAAAGCAGTGTAACCATTGCCAGGAGCCTGCCTGCGCTTCAGCCTGTTTTGTAAAAGCATTGAAAAAAGATAAATCCGGGGCAGTTGTGTATGATGAATCTCTTTGTGTGGGCTGCCGGTACTGTATGGTTGCCTGTCCCTTCAATATTCCCGCTTACACCTACAACGATCCATTAACGCCAAAAGTGACCAAATGTACCATGTGTCTGCCCAGGATTCAGGAAGGTAAGCTGCCGGGGTGTGTGGATATCTGTCCCAAAGAGGCACTCGTGTTCGGGAAGCGGGATGACCTGTTGAAAATTGCCAAAAAGAGGATAAACAAGCACCCGGATCACTATATCGATCATGTCTATGGTGAACATGAAATGGGCGGTACAAGCTGGCTGTATTTGTCAGGCGTTCCATTTGAACAGATCGGAATGAGAGACGATTTAGGGGTTACACCTGCGCCGCAGTTTACTGCAGGGGCCCTCGGGACCGTTCCGATTGTTGTAGGACTGTGGCCTGTGCTTCTCACTGGTGTGTACGCTATTACAAAACGAAAAGAAAAAATTGCCAGCCAGGAAAAAAAGGACGCTGTCCGGAAAGCGACAAGTGAGGCAACCGATGAAATGAACAAGCAGCTTTCACAGCTTAGAGATAAAATGACAAAAGAAAAAGAAACAGCCATTCAAAATGAAGTAAAAAAGGCCCTTGAAGAAGCCGAAAAAAAGGCAGAAGAAGAAGCCAGGGCTGCCCAGGAAGACGCAGGTGCTTCAGACGATGAAAAAGCGGTTGTTGATGATGCCCAAACCCCTGAAGATAAGGGTAAAGAGGAGGAATAAATGGCACAAGAAAATACCATTGAGCAAAAACAGTTTTTTACGCCCTTTAATGTGGTTGCCGGTATGATCATTGTCGTTGGGTTAGTCATTACCATACTCAGGTTCACAAAGGGAATCGGTGCGGTGACCAATCTTGACAATAACAATCCCTGGGGCCTTTGGATCGGCTTTGACCTGCTTTGCGGTGTTGCACTGGCAGCCGGCGGGTACGTCACATCTTCAGCTTGTTATGTTTTTGGACTGAAAAAATATCATTCAGCCGTAAGACCTGCCATCCTGACGGCCTTTTTAGGATATGCACTGGTCGTATTTGCCTTACACTATGATGTGGGGCGTCCCTGGAAACTGCCGTATCCGATCTTCTATTCGCAAGGCACCTCATCATTGTTATTTGAAGTAGGTCTTTGTGTATTTCTGTATCTTACAGTCCTGTTTATTGAATGGACACCAGCGGCTTTTGAGTGGCTTGGATTCAAAAAAATACGGAACTGGGTGGTAAGGCTGACCCTGGTCTTGACCATATTTGGCGTCGTTCTCTCCACCCTTCATCAATCATCTTTGGGCGCTCTTTTCCTGATTGCACCCTCTAAACTCCATCCGTTGTGGTATTCAGGGTACCTGCATGTTTTCTTTTTTATCTCCAGCATGTTTGCAGGGATGTCAATGGTGATCTTCGAGGGAACCCTTGCCCATAAATGGCTGCACAACAAAATGGATGACACCCATCTTGAAGAAGCAGACGGTGTCGTCCTGGGATTTGGAAAAGCAGCATCGTTTGTGATGATGGGGTATGTAGGGATTAAGATAATCGGTATCTCAGTGGATAACAACTGGCATTACCTCGCAACAGGATGGGGATTGTGGTTCCTGGTTGAACTGATTGGATTTGTCCTTTTCCCCGCTATTCTCTACAGCGCAGGGGCAAGAGAAAAAAATACAAAATTGATAAGAATAGCCGCTGTCTGGACTGTTCTGGGTATTATTCTGAATCGACTGAACATTTCAGTGGTCGCGTTCAATTGGCACCTGCCGTCAGCAGACCGGTACTTCCCAAGCTTTATGGAAGTTGGAACCACTATTTTTATTGTCACAGTTGGTGTGGTTGTT
>CAYFKW010000022.1:62818-73959 GCA_964343845.1 uncultured Desulfobacula sp.
GCAACACGGATGCCCATACTTTATGAACATCCTGATTATAAAGAAGATCACTAAACTATAGGAGAAAACAAATGGAATTTTTTACTCTCCACGATTTTATGACATATTCTAAAGGTATAACCTACCTTATCATGGGAGCGATTCTTATTTTCATGCCCCTTTACTGGATGTATCTGACAGACAGGGATGATTAAAGAAGCGTATTAAAATTAGGATATTATTAAATAAATATATAATAGAACATGGAGGCATCGAATGCATGCATTATTAACAGGGCCCGTCTTTTACCTGAGTTTAGGGGTCTGCATCATTGGAATGATCGTCAGATTTTATCAATACTTTAAAGGGTTATCCTGGCAGTTAGACAGGGTCGCATATAAAGCATACCCTGCCATGGGGTTTAAAGGTGCTGTGCGATCCATTTATAAATGGCTTATACCGTATGGAACTTACAGCTGGAGATCTCAGCCTGTGATGGCGGCAGCTTTTTTCGGTTTTCATATTGGTGCCGTATTTGTTCCCTTGTGTCTCATTGCGCATAATGTGTTTTTACAAGATAAACTAGGGATTTCTTTTTTTACCATCAGCACGCCTGTTGCCGATGTTCTCACGTGGATTGCTGTGATCAGTTTGTGCCTGCTGGTGTTGAGAAGACTGGTTCTTCCTGAAGTCAGAATCTTAACAGACAGGAAAGACTGGGGAATCCTTATCATCTCCATAGCGCCTTTTATTACGGGACTTTTGGCCCGGTATCAGGTGGGAGATTATTCATTTTGGTTAAATGCCCATATCCTGACAGGAGAAATTGTTCTTTTTGCCATTCCATTTACCAAGTTATCCCATGTGTTCTTGTTTTTTGCCTCAAGAGCGCAGTTGGGGATGGATTTTGGAATTAAGAGAGGCGGATTAAAAGGCACTAAAATGGCCTGGTAGAATTCAGATGATTTAAACCAGCTTTTAAGGAGATAAAACCCATGCCAGAAGGTACACTTTGCAATAAAACACCAGTAGATACCCCAGAGGGTGTGACCACCCTGCTTGCAGACCAGAGCGGGAAAAAATATTATGAAGAAATGAAGCATCTGGATGTTGATTCAGATCTGCTGTGGAAAACCATACAGAATACATGTAAATCCAGGATCAGAACGTGGCTGGAAATATGTGCGCATTGCGGTATGTGTGCGGATTCCTGTTTTTTATATCTCGTAAATGACAGGGACCCGAAACAGGTGCCGGCCTATAAAATCCAGAAAACCCTTGGGGAAATCATAAAAAGAAAGGGAAAAGTAGACAATAAATTCATGCGTCACGCCATGAGAGTCGCCTGGTCACAATGCACCTGCTGCAACCGATGCGGGATGTACTGTCCGCATGGAATTGACACCGGGATTATGTTTGGCTATCTTCGGGGGCTTCTTTATCAGCAGGGGTTTGTCCCCTGGGAAATGAAAATCGGTGCTGGAATGCACAGAGCCTACCGGGCACAAATGGATGTAACGGATGAAGATTTTGTTGATACATTTGAATGGATGGTGGAAGAATACGAGGATGAATACCCGGGGCTTACAGTACCTGTTGATGTTGAAGGTGCGGATATCATGTACACCATCAATGCGCGTGAAGTAAAACATTATCCTGAAGATCTGGCTGAAGCAGCCATTTTATTTCATGCGGCCGGTGAAAACTGGACAGTGCCGTCAAAAGGATGGGAGCAGACCAGTCTGGCTATGTTCGCCGGGGATTGGGCTGCATGTAAAATGCAGGTGGAAAGCGTATATGAAGCCATGGACCGGTTAAAACCGAAACGGATGGTTGGGACCGAGTGCGGCCACGCCCACCGGGCAACAGTTGTTGAAGGACCCTATTGGGCCGGCAGGGAAAATGGCAGGCCGCCGGTACAGTCGATTCACTATATAGAATGGCTTGCAGAGGCTTTACGGGAAGGGAAATTAAAAATTGACCCTTCAAAAAGGATCAAAGAACCGGTGACACTACAGGATTCATGCAACTATGTTCGAAACCACGGATTAAGGGATACCGCAAGAGAGATTCTCTCCTATATAGTTGAACCGGGATATTTTATCGATATGGACCCTAACAGGCAGCATAATTTCTGCTGCGGCGGCGGCGGCGGTTTCAATGGAATCGGTTACTTTAGAAAAGAACGAAATGTCGGCCTGAAATGTAAAAGAGACCAGATTCTTGCAACCGGTGCCAAATTGGTCATAGCACCGTGCCATAATTGCTGGGATGCGATTCGTGATTTGGAAGAGGAGTATGAAATAGGCATTAGATGGTCTTTTTTGAAGCCGTTGATTATTAAAATGCTGGATCTTCCGGAACACTTAAGACCTGAGCCTGAGGAATAGATCCGATTTCTTGACAGTTAATGATGTGAAAAGGATTTTTAAACTAAGAAAGAGCAGGCTAAGGGGTTGTTGTGAAGAAAAAAATTCTAGTGATAGATGACGATTTAAACATAAGAGATTATCTGGTTTCTATGTTTAAAGACAACGGCTACACAGTCTTTATTGCTGGAAATGTTAAAGAAGGACTGCGTCAGGCAAGAGAAAACGAACCTGATCTGATTACCTTGGATATTGAAATGCCGGGAGAATGGGGCCCTCGATTTTATCAGAAGCTTTCAAAAGACCCGAAGTTAAAACGGACACCTATTATTGTTGTCAGTGGGCTTCCCGGCCATGAGTGCGCTGTGGTGGATGCTGTCGCGTCGTTCCCTAAACCGTTTGATCGAAAAGAACTGCTCAACGCTGTCAAAGAAACACTCAAATAATGTAAATTGTTAATTCGATCATGGCAAAACAAATATTACTTGCTGATAATGATTCAAAGGATGTTCATGCTTTAAAAAAACATATTGAACATCAACAGTATGACGTGACAGCTGCGACCTGTTTTGATGAAGCTGAAATGGCGATGGATCGGCAGCCGTTTGATATCATCCTTGCGAATCCATTCATGAGCGATAAAATGATATCCTGCATAAAATCGGCAAAAAATGAAAACAGCCTTTTGCAGATACTGATTCTGTCTCCCCGCAGCAAAGTTGAGACTGCAATGGATCTTTTTGGCGCTGAAGCGTTACAGTACCTGGAACTACCTGTAAACCGGAAAGCAGTGGACCTTGGCATTGTATCTGCCTGTAAGCATATCGCTATCCATCAAAAAATTAACCGGTACTCAGAGAAAATTGTCAACCTCCACAATGAGCATGATTTATTAAATCAGCTTTTTGAAGAGGTGCCATGCTATATTTCTGTCCAGGACAGAAATTTAAACATTACTGCGGCCAATAAGATGTTTAAATATGATTTTGGAAAAAAGATAGGAAATCCATGCTATAAAATTTACAAACACAGAACATCCCAATGCCCGGACTGCCCTGTTATAAAGACATTTAATGATGGGAAATCTCACAGTGTCGAAGAGATTGTTACAACAAAATCTGGTGAACAGTATAATGTGCTGGTCCAAACTGCTCCGATCAGAGATGAATATGGTGAAATCAGCCAGGTAATGGAAATGTCAACCAATATTACACAGATAAGAGAACTGCAGGATCATCTGATCTCTTTGGGATTGATGCTGGGCTCTATGTCTCATGGTGTTAAAAGCATGTTGACTGCACTGGATGGCGGTATATACCAGCTTGAGATGGGACTTGGTCAAAAAGACAATGACCGGGTGGTAAAAGCATTTGGCCAGATAAAGCAGATGGCTGATCGAATTAAGAAAATGGCGCTTGAGATGTTGTATTATGCAAAATCCAGAGAACTTGAATACAAGGAAATCAATATTGAAGACTTTTCTCAGAAAGTTGTAAACACAGTAAAAGCATCTGTAGAAAATCACGCCATCTCCCTTCAAATCTCTATACCAAAAGAGCTGGGGAAATTTGAAGTTGATGCCAACTGGATGGATGCCGCATTGGTCAGTTTTCTTGAAAATGCAGTTGACGCCTGCGCCCTGGATCACAAAAAGAAGGATCATATTATAGAGTTCAGTGTCCAGAAAAGATCAAAAGACCTGTTGTGTTTTTTAATTAAGGATAATGGCATCGGTATGGACATTGAAACAAAAAATAAAATGTTCACGTTGTTTTTTACGTCAAAAGGATCCCAAGGTACAGGATTAGGCCTTTTTATTGCCAATAAGGTGATTGGATTCCATGGCGGAACCGTTGAAATTGAGTCGAGTAAAGGAAAAGGCAGTACATTCAGCATCTGTCTTCCCATTCAAAAACCGCAGAATATCAAACCATCTATGCATTCTTAAACCCCGGAGGAGAAGCAATGCGACTAACAACAAAAAGCAGATATGGTACACGGCTTCTCCTTGATATTGCTGCTTACAGCAAAGACAAACCTGTCCCGTTAAGCGACATTTCTGCGCGTCAGAATATTTCATTGAAATACCTGGAACAGCTTACCAGGAAACTCAGGGAAGCCGGTATCATCGAAAGTCACAGGGGGCCTTTCGGGGGCCATATGCTGGCCAAATCACCTGAGGATATATCCATAGGCCAGGTGGTCAGGATTCTGGAAGACTCCCCTGTTATCATTGATTGTGCAGAACAGGAAAGCCAGATTTGCGGCGTTTGCAACAGGGCAGGCGAGTGCCTGTCAAGATGGGTTTGGGTTGAGGCAAGCCGGGCAATGTTTGACCGATTGGATCAAATTACTATTTCAAGCCTTTTATCAACAGAAAACGGACAAATTAAAAAGGTGTAACCGCCCACTTATATATGGGGTGTTTATGTAATCTGTGTGCCGTGAACAGTGTTTACAATATTGACCGATAATTATTTTTTTCTTGACATGTTTATTTCGGATAAGTAAATTTTACTTACCATTGGGGGATATCGAAACAGCAATCCAGTTGGCCGCTGATTACAAGCCTGTTTCGGCGTGCCGGTTATCTCCGGGGTGGATAAGACCTGACGGTTTAAGATCAAGGTTTATAAAACATTTAAGAATCAAATTGAGGTGAAAAATGGCTCCGAAAATTACAGATCAAAGAGATATCGATTTTGTACTGTATGAACAGTTTCAGGTTGATTCATTATTAGCATCAGACAAGTACAAATCTTTTAATAAAAAAATGTTTGATATGATAGTAAAAGAGGCCAAAAATCTGGCTGTAAAAGAAATTTTCCCAACTTATGCAGAATGTGACCAGGTGGGTGTGTCTTTTGAAAATGGCACTGTCAAGGTACCGGAATGCTTAAGAAAACCACACAAACTGTTAGTAGAGGGAGAGTGGGGTGCGTTAACGGAAGATCCTGAATATGGGGGGCAGGACCTGCCGTTTACAATTGCCCAGGCTGCCATGGAATATTTTACCGGCGCAAATTATATTCTGACAACATATCCCATCCTGGGACACGGCGCCGGCAAAATGATAGATCTTTTTGGCACGGATAAGCAGAAAGAATTGTTTTTAAAAAAACTTTATACCGGCGTCTGGGGGGGACGATGTTATTGACCGAACCCATGGCCGGATCAGATGTCGGTGCGTTAACAACATCTGCAAAAGCATTGGATGACGGAACATACGAGATAACCGGCAGCAAAATATTTATTACCAATGGGGAACAGGATTTAACACAGAATATTATTCATCCCGTGCTGGCCCGAATCGAAGGTGCGCCCGCAGGGACAAAAGGAATTTCATTGTTTATCGTCCCAAAGATCTGGGTCAATGAAGACGGCACATTGGGAGATTCCAACGATGTTGTTTGTACCGGGGTTGAAAAAAAAATGGGCCTTCATGGCAGTCCGACCTGTTCCATTTCCTTAGGCAGCAAAGGCAACTGCAGGGGATTTTTGCTGGGCAGTCCCAATCAGGGAATGGAGATTATGTTTCACATGATGAATGAAGTCCGTTTGGAAGTGGGAACACAGGCGTTTACCAGCGCAAACCTGGCATATCAACATGCGCTGGACTATGCAAAGCAGAGACTGCAGGGCAGAAGCATTGAAGATTTGGCTGACCACGGGGCAGAACAGGTACCGATTATTCAACACCCGGATGTCAAACGAATGCTGTTAAAGATGAAATCCTATGTAGAGGGTATGAGAAGCCTGATTTATTTTATTGCGTTTTGTTTTGACAAGGAAAAAACCGCTGAGGATGAAACGGAAAAAAGACATTATTCAAACCTCACTGAAATACTGACACCGGTCGTAAAGTCATACGCCAGTGAAAAAGGGTTTGATGTATGTGTTGAAGCGATGCAGATTTTTGGCGGATACGGATATACAAAAGAATATCCTGTAGAACAGATGGTCAGAGACTGTAAAATTGCATCGATTTATGAGGGGTCAAACGGTATTCAGGCAATGGATTTTTTGGGCAGAAAGATTTCAGGCAGTAAAGGAACGATGCTGGATGCATTAACATCGGAGATAAAAACAACCATAGAGACGGCCAGAGAACACGACACGCTGATATCGCTTTCAGCCATACTTGAAAGTGCTCTGTCCTTGTTTGAATCAACCTGCAGGAAAACAGGCGATTCAATTGCTTCACAGCATATGGCATCCGCATTTGCCTGCGCACATCCTCTGCTGGAGGCAGCAGGCGACATTATCATGGGATGGATGCTGCTGTGGCGTTCAAGTATTGCCGTACAAAAACTTGATTCAAAAGATACCACATTCTATCAAGGAAAAATGAAGACAGCTCAATTTTTTATTCAGACAATTATCCCTGCTGCAATTGGAAAACTTAATGCGATTACCCCTGAAAATAATCCGGCAGTTGCCATGGAAGAAAACTTATTTTAATGTATCACAATGGATTAGACTCAAAGAATAGGAGAAAATAAAAATGGAAGATGTTGTCATTGTATCAGGCTGCCGCACTGCAATTGGTACTTTTGGAGGAACACTGCTTCCCATGAACGGCGCCAGCCTTGCCGCAGTTACAATGAAAGAGGCGATAAAAAGAGCCGATATTGAACCGGATATAATTGATGATATCCGGTATGGCTGCTGCATGGAATCATGTGATACCCTCAATGTCGCAAGAGTAGGCGCACTGCTGGCAGAAATACCGGATACCGTACCGGCTGCAACCATAAACCGGGTGTGTATTTCTGGTATGGAGGCGGTCATTTCAGGAATGGCAATGATACAGGCAGGCATGGCAGACGTGATTTTAGCAGGGGGTACCGAGCATATGTCGTCTGTCCCCTACAGCGTTCCCAATGCCCGATGGGGATGCAGGCTCCAGGATCAAAAATTTGTAGATGATATGATTCATGCACTTCATTGCGGGTCTCACATTATTCCCCACCCTGAAGACGGGCCGGTAGATGAGACAAAAGCACCATTGAGTATGTTTGTCGGCAAACCTTATATTATGGGGCATACCACTGAATTTATCGCTCAGCATCTTGATATTTCCAGAAAAGAAATGGATGAGGTGGCATTAAGGAGCCATAATGAGGCAGAAAGAGCGACCAATGACGGGTCTTTCAAAGATGAGATTGTCGCGGTAACCGTTCCCCAGAAGCGAAAAGATCCTGTAATCTTTGACAAAGACGAGCATTTCAGACCAGGCATAACAATGGAGCAGCTTGAGGCTCTTCCGCCTGCGTTTGTGCCAAAGATCGGCAAGGTGACTGCAGGAAATTCTTCAGGGATCAATGACGGGTCAACTGGAATGGTTATCACATCAGCCTCAAAAGCAAAACAGCTGGGTCTTTCTCCGATGGCAAAAATTAAGGCTGTATCAAGGGGCGCCTGTCATCCATCTGTGATGGGGCTGTCCCCTGTGCCTGCCGTTCGTAATCTTTTGAAATCATCTCAACTGAATTTGTCTGATTTTGAATTAATTGAGGTCAATGAAGCATTTGCAGGGCAGTATCTCGGGTGTGAAAAGGAGCTTGGACTGGACAGGGAGATTACCAACGTCAATGGGTCGGGGATCGGACTTGGCCATCCAGTCGGCTCTACAGGCGCAAGAATTATAGTATCCTTGATGTATGCAATGAAAAATCGAAATAAAACCCTTGGTCTGGCAACACTTTGCGGTGGTGGGGGGGTGTCGATGGCGTGTGCTGTTGAAATGCTCTAAAGAAGCCTTTGAATCGTCATCAATTCAGCCCAATTGCTGCGTCTAAGATAAATTTTTATCCTCGGAATATGATATATATGCCTGCGAGTAAAATTTGTCTTTTCCTTGCACTAAACTAAATTGAAAGCTCTTCAAAGGCTTCCTGGAAGGATAAAAACATACAGGAAAAAAATCGCAGGCAGGCCTGTCTGCCCAGATTCATCAAAAAGTGTCTGGCTGATCCGCTTTACTAGAATGTGAAATATCTAAAGCGGATAATTATAAAAAAGTAATATATTTTAGTTTGCCAGGGCATTGCATAATAAGGGTCTTTTTGGTACTTATAAACCAATGCGGACCAATAATTACAATACCAAATTCAAGGAGTATTGAATGCAGAATTTTAAAAGTCACCTGTTGGTTCTGATTGTTATTCTTGTCTTCAACAGTCAGGGTGTTGCAAACGAAGAAAAAAAACAGACCATTGAAAAAGAAGACATTGACAAGCAGATCAGCTATTCGCTCGGATATGATATTGTAGAAAATTTAAAACAGCAGTTTGCATTTGATTCTGATTTTTTTTATATGGGTGTCAAAGACAGCCTTGAAAAAAGCCCTAAGCTCACCCGGGAAAAAATAAAACAGAATCTCATGGCCTATCAGCGTCTGGCACGGCAGAAACAGATGGAAAAGATAAAAAAAGAGTCTGAAGCAAACAGGATAGCCGGTCAAAAGTTCCTGGAAGAAAACAAAAAGAAAAAAGATGTTGTAACACTCTCTTCAGGGCTTCAATACAAAGTGATAAAAGAGGGAAATGGTCCTTCTCCGGCGGCAAATGACACAGTGGAATGTCATTATAAAGGCACACTGATTGACGGGACGGTATTTGATTCTTCCTATCGCAGAGGTCAGCCTGCAACATTTCAGGTCACAGGTGTGATACAAGGGTGGATTGAAGCGTTACAAAAAATGAAAACAGGTGCGAAATGGATGCTGTACCTTCCGCCGGATCTCGCATACGGCGACAGAGGTGCCGGCGCAATTATAAAGCCGGGCTCGACTTTGATATTTGAAGTAGAGTTGTTATCTATTATAAAGTGATGTCAAGATGCTGGTTCTAGGAATAAACGGCAGTCCCCGCCCAAAAGGGAATTCTCATTTTCTGTTATCTCTTTTTATGGCAGAAATGCAGGCAAAAGGATATGAGACCCAGGTTCTGGATGCTGCAAAACTCAAAGTTACGAACTGCATCGGGTGCGGGAACTGTGAAACAAAAGGTCAGTGTGTCTTTCAGAAAGATGAGTTTACAACGATATTTCTTCCTGCATTGATCAAAGCAGATATCATCGTTATCAGCTCACCGGTCTATTTCTATGCATTCCCCTCGGTGCTCAAGGCGTTGATCGATAGAACACAGGTGTTGTGGTCCCGAAAATACAGATTGAGAAAGGATGATTTTAAAGGCCGGGAAAGGAAAGGCATCCTTTTGGCAGCAGGGGGGTCAAAGGGAAAAGATCTTTTTGTGGGATTAAAGCTTTGTGCAAAATATTTTTTTGATGCAGCAGATATCACATACGCGGCCGATCTCTGTTATCGGGGAATCGATGAAAAAGGCGAGATGGAAAGCCATCCCGCCGTATACTCAGATGTAAAACAATTGGCCGGCCTCTTTTAGCTATCTTTTTTCGCATCCACTCCATATTTTTTCTTGTTGGCGTTCAGCTTTAGAGCGGTGAGAAGGCCTTTGTCTTTTATGGTATAAAAGATCAGTTTTCTCTTGTTCATACTAAAAAATTTTTCACCGTATTTGTTCAATTTTTTTGTATCAATCTCAAACCCAAGTCCGGGCGCATACGTCGGTTCAAGAATACCTTTGTTATGCAGAAAAGGGGTTTTCAGGATTCCATCTCTTTTTTCGATAGTCCATGACGGCGGATTAATCGGATATTCAAGGGGTTTTGTCCCATTGAACCCGCTGGCCAGAAGTACCTGAAGATTGGCAGCAAATCCTATGCCGTTGGTCCAGGTATGGGGAGTAAATTTGAGTCCATATTTTCTGCAGTGGTCTGCCACATCAATCGCATGCTGAATCCCGCCGGTCATAATGGCATCGGGTTGAAAAATGTCATAGCATTTTTTTTCAATCATATATTTTAATTCTGCTTTGCCATTGGTATGAATTTCACCACCCGTAATGGGTATTTTGCTATAGTCAGTTAATTGAGAAAGGCTTTCATAATCATCCATCGGGAGGGGCTCTTCAAGCCATGCAATGTTCATATCAGCACACGCATCGGCAAAATATCTGGCCCGGTCCAAATCCCACAGCGGGGCATCATTAACAATCGTGACCCGCCAGGCCTGGTTTGCATCCACCCCAATGGCCATTTTATCGCCAACAGCATCAACCACGGCTTTGACATGGCGGATATCCTCTTTTACATCAAATTCATGGACCCTGATTTTGATGGTTTTGAACCCTTCCTCATATCTTTTCCGGGCTTCAAAAATACGCGAGTCCTCATCTTTTATTTCACCGGTTGATGCATACAGTTCAACAGGTTCCCGTCTGGCGCCAAAAAGTTCAAACACAGGTTTGTTTTCAAGCTTGCCTTTAATATCCCAGAAGGCGGGCTCAATCCAGTTGGCGCGAACGCCTAAATATCCGACTTCCCTCAGCCGCTGCAGCATTAAATCAATGTCGGTTGCATCATGACCAATCAGGTAGGGAGCAATTAAATACCCAAGTCCCATACGTTCACAGGAGATTGCAGGACCAGCGGAATATCCTTCCACACCGTCATCAGTAATGATTTTTACAAGATCGAATCGATTATCTGTTGCAGGGTAACCAGGAATCCAGCTTGGGTAGAACGGTTTATCCAAGGGAATTCGGACATGATATAATTCTACACAGGCAATTTTGTTACTCATGCAAAAACCTCAGGTGTTACAATACTGCCGTGTTTTTCTTTTAAAGCTGTTAATTCCTCTTTCTGCCGGGCCAGGATCTCAAACAGTGTCCGGGGGATTTTCTTTTCTTTGCCATAGGCCTCCTG
>CAYFKW010000023.1:0-2403 GCA_964343845.1 uncultured Desulfobacula sp.
ATGCGTTACCTTGGACAGCCTGCCAAGGTGCTCTTCATCCAGGTACTGCTTGAAAATTTCCCAGGCCCGGGCTTCTGAATTCACCTTACCCAGCTCACTGATAATATCTAAATCTTTATGGATCATAAGCATTTTAATCATGTCTCCGATAGAGTTATTGACAGTTACAAAAAACGTTATACAGGTGTCATCCAGATTGTTTTTCGAATAACTTCATAAATGATACAAGGTCTTTGACCGCATCAATCCCTGTCGGGTTATAGATAGAAGCCCTGCACCCTCCCACACTTCTGTGACCTTTTAATCCGCCCAGTCCTTCATCAATTGCTTTTTCAACAAATGTTTTTTCAAGGTCTTCACTGGGCAGCCTGAATGTGACATTCATCAATGATCTTGAGCCGATATCTGCGGTGGCATTGTAAAAGCTTGAATTGTCCAGGAAGTCATACAGCAGGGCTGCCTTTTCCTTGTTTCTTTGATCCATTTTTTCAAGGCCGCCGATGGTTTCTTCAATCCATTTTAACACCAGTTGAATCGTATAAATTGTAAAACATGGGGGGGTATTGAACATGGAATTCTTATCTGCGAACGTTTTATAATTCAGCATGGTCGGTATATGGTCCGGACAGAGATCCAGAAGGTCCTGGCGGATAATCACCATACAGGCACCGGCCGGCCCCATATTTTTTTGAGCCCCGGCATAGATCATGCCAATGCCGCTCATGTCCAAAGGCCTTGACATGATATCGGAAGACATATCAATCACCATGGGGATGCTGCCGGTATTTGGCAGTGTTTCAAACTGGGTTCCTTTAATCGTATTATTGGATGTCAGATGAACATACACAGCATCTGAATTAAACGAAATTTCTTTTGGGATATAGCAAAAGTTTCTATCTTCTGAAGACGCCGCCACATGAATGGGTTTGTTCTGAATCTGTGCTTCCTTTATGGCTTTGGTTGACCAGGTTCCCGTATTGATATAATCTGCGCTTCTTCCATCAGAAAGGAAGTTTAAAGGAGCCATGCAGAACTGCATACTGGCGCCGCCCTGGAGAAAAAGAACATGATATTGATCATCTATGTTTAAAAGCCTTTTGGTGCGTTCAACTGCATCACTGATGACATCGTCAAACCATTTGGATCTGTGGCTGACTTCGGTAATGGACATGCCGCTGCCTGAAAAATTTAAAAAAGAGTCTTTGATTTCTTCAAGAACGGGCAGGGGGAGGGCAGCAGGCCCGGCATTAAAATTATGGATTCTTTTTTCCATGGCATATACTCCTTATTCTTTGGTTAGAAGCTTGAAAGACAAACCCGGATACTGCCACATTCAGGGGAGAACAGATCCGGGTTTGCGAAATGCTAATTCAATTTTAGCTGGCTTGTTTTGGTTTTGGCAATGATTCAAGGTCTTTTAACGCAGCATCGATCTGTGCCTGGGGCAGCTCATGATCAGACAATTTGCCTCTGAAGAAGTTTTCATAAGCCCCAAGATCCACAAGGCCGTGGCCGCTCCAGTTAAAGAGAATCACTTTTTCTCTGCCTTCCTCCTTTGCTTTTAAAGCTTCGCGGATTGTCATTGCAACAGCATGGTTGCATTCCGGCGCAGAAATATACCCTTCAGACCTTGCAAACGTTACCCCAGCATTGAATGTTTCCATCTGTTGGATCGATTCGGGTCTGATAATTTCATCTAAAATCAGTTGACTGACAATCGGGGCCATTCCGTGATATCTTAATCCGCCTGCATGGATCGGTGCAGGAACAAAATTGTGGCCCAGTGAATGCATCGGCAACAGCGGGGTCATCTGCACGGTATCACCAAAGTCATAGGCAAAGGGTCCACGGGTCAATGTCGGGCATGATGCAGGTTCACAGGCAATAATATCAATGTTTCTCCCGTTGATTTTATCCTGTACATATGGCATTGCAAGGCCGGCAAAGTTGCTGCCGCCGCCGGCGCTGCCAATAACAACATCTGGGTAGTCCCCTGCCATTTCCATTTGTTTCTGCGCTTCAAGGCCGATGATGCTTTGATGTATCATGACATGATTCAGAACGCTGCCCAATGCGTATTTTGTGTTTTCGTCGCCGACAGCCTCTTCAACAGCTTCACTGATGGCCATGCCAAGACTGCCCGGAGAGTCTGGGTCTTTTTCTAAAATGGTGCGTCCGGCCTGGGTTTCAGTGCTGGGGCTGGCGGTACAGTTTGCGCCCCAGGTCTCCATCATCAGGCGGCGGTAAGGTTTTTGATTATAGGAGATTTTAACCATAAAGACCTTGCACTCGATGCCGAAAAAGGAACAGCACATGGCAAGGCTGCTGCCCCATTGACCCGCTCCGGTCTCTGTGGTAATTTTTTTTGTGCCGGCCAATTTATTGTAATACGCCTGGGCAATA
>CAYFKW010000023.1:2413-6930 GCA_964343845.1 uncultured Desulfobacula sp.
CCGGCAGGGGAAACCCCTTCGTTTTTAAAATAGATTCTCGCAGGGGTATCCAGGGCTTTTTCAAGACCTCTTGCCCGAAAAAGAGGCGAAGGACGCCAGATTGCATATTTATCAAGAATTTCTTCTGGAATGTCAATCCATCTCTGGGTGCTAACTTCCTGTTCGATCAGGTTCATAGGAAAAATCGGTGCAAGATCATCAGGTCCGCATGGCTGTCCAGTACCGGGATGAAGAGGGGGTTCCATGCCATTGGGTAGGTCTGCCATCACATTGTACCACTGCCTTGGCATGTCTTTTTCTGTTAGCAAAAACTTTTTGGTCCTCATAACGCCTCCTTTTAGTCGATTAATAAAGAACTTCTGTAACAATCGTTATTTTTTATTGACGATATTTGCCGCTTCACCCGTCAATAAATAATCTGTAATCTGTGTTGCAACATCTCTTGCCACATTATCCTGGGCTTCATATGTTGACGCACCTAAATGGGAAGAACATATCAAATTGTCCAGATCCATCAGGCATATCTTGCCCGGAGGTTCAGTTTCAAACACATCCAATGCGGCACCACCAAGATGCCCGGACTGCAAAACATCATGAAGATCGTCTTCATTGACGATTCCACCCCTTGCACAGTTGATGAGCATGGCGTCTGGTTTCATTTTCAGGAGTGTTTCTTTATTGAACAGGTTGGTGGTCTCCTGTGTTTTAGGGGTGTGGATCGAAATATAATCTGATTCTGCCAGGATCTGTTCAAAACTGACCGGCCGAATGCCTAAATCCTCAATTGCTTCTGCCGCCTGGTAAGGATCAAATCCAATGACGTTCATTTTGAGGCCCATCGCCCTTTCAGCCACAAGCTTACCAATGTTCCCAATGCCGACGAGTCCGAGTGTTTTATTGTAAATCTCACGACCGCGGAGATTTTTTTTCTCCCATTTGCCATTTTTCAGCGTGGCCGTGGCCCGGGGAATATTACGGGACAATGCCATGAGCATGGCAATCGTGTGCTCAGCAGTTGTAATGGCATTGCCAAAAGGGGTATTCATCACAGCAACGTTAGCGCGGGTGGCTGCCGGGATATCCACGTTATCCAGGCCGATTCCTGCTCTTCCGATTACCTTTAAGTTTTTTGCTTTTGAAAGCAGGTTCTCTGTTACTTTTGTCTTGCTTCGAATGGATAAGGCATCGTAAACACCGATAATGTCTTCAAGCTCAGATGGGCTGAGATCGGTTTTGACGTCTACCTCAACACCGGGTGTGTTTTTAAAGATTTCAATGCCTACGTCGGAAAGGGGATCGCTGACAAGCACTTTCATGATAGTCCTCCTTTATTAATTGAAATTAATAAAAAAATCCTGTTCATTTTTTATATGAATATTAAAAAGTGGGGGTCAAGAATGTAAAAATAGTGATTTAATGGTGACAAAAAATAACCATTAACGGCTGTTTTGCTGGAAAAGACTATTCTTCCAGGGAAAGCAGATAGGAACGCAGGTTGATATTTTTCTTTTTAAGGTTCAGTTTTGTCCTGATTTTATATCGGTGTGATGTAATGGTATTCAGGGAAACATTCAGGATTTGGGCGATATCTTTGTTTACCAGACCATCTTTGACAAGTGTCGCAACCTTTATCTCCATTGGGGTCAGGTTTAAATACTTGGAGGAGAGTTTTGAAATTAAGGGAGACGTGATTTGGTTGATATTTTTTTCAAGCTGGTCCAGGAGAACTTGCTGTGCCTTACTCAACCTGGTGTCAGACAGTTCATTCAGATAGGGGATAATCGATTGTTTAATGTTAATTAAAAAGTTTTCTTTGTCTGTTTTCTCTTTTTGCTCCATTTGTTTTAATACAACATTTAAGGCGATGTTTGCCTCTTCAAGCCTTTTGTTTGTTTTTGTCAACTTGTCTGTCCGTTTCTGCACAAGCTCTTCCAGATGGTTTTTATGGTTTCTCAGCTCATCTTCAAGACGTTTTCGTTTAAAAAATTCAGGCACATCGATTTTCGTATAATGCTCATATTTGATATAAGCCTTTTTGCTGTATTTACTGATATAATCTTTAATTTTTGACGGGTGGGCCATAATAAATCGGCAATGCCTGTCCCCTTTTGCACGGCACTCGATTTCAGCCGTGACCAGCGAGACTCCAAAACTTTCTTCACACCAGCCAGAAGAGTAGCCTGCATTCATTACACAGACAGGAAAATCTGTTTTTTCCTTTTTTTCGAGCCAGGCCTGGGCTTCAAATGAATACGGGTGATCGTAAATCAGATAGTAATTTTCATCTGGCGTTGGATGGGAAAGGGGATGGATTTTTACAGATGCCCAGCCTGTATAAGCAAAATGTACAGGTCCTGCTGACAATTTTTCAATAGGGTCGTTAACTTTCATTTTTTTAAAAAAGCTTTTGGCATCCGCCTTTCCAATGGCATGAGCAATGTCAAAAAGGAAATTGAAAGACAGTGTTCGGGCCTCTCTTTCACCCCGGTCCTTGTACATAACCGCCATCATATCAAAGAATTCTTTTGACATGGAAGCGGCCCGGACAAGAATATACCGTTCGTCAGAAAATTTGATCAGCCCTTTTTCAGGGTCGCTTTGAATAGAGGAAAAGTAATTTTTGACATAATCTTGGGCCGTTAAAAAAACCTGGTGGAAATTTTCAGGAACACTTACAGTCTTTAAATCAGTGTCAAGCGGCTGGCCCATGACAACTCCATCAGTCTGGATTTGGTTTTATGAATTGTTTTGGATCGTTCATGAAATTTTTATACAGCTTGTAGTATTCTGTTTGCTCATACTCAATCGGTTCAATCCGGCTGTTGTCAAAACTGAAGATTTCAGCATCAGGGCAGGCCAGTAAAAAAGGTGAATGGGTGGCAATGATAAACTGGGCATGATCTTTTTTGTTGATACAGATTAAAAGGTTCAACAGCTCAACAAGAGAAGACGGGGATAAAGCTGTTTCAGGCTCATCTAAAAAGTAAAGCCCTTTAATGTTATACCGAGAGTTAAAATAGGACATGAGTGACTGACCATGGGATTGGGTAATCAAAGATTTCCCGCCAAAATATTTCAGCATTTCATCATCGTTGATTGCCCACTCTTCCAGGTTCTTTGCAAAATGGGAAAATATCTGCGACCCGAAAAATGATCCTGCGACAGGACCCTTTCCCCAGTCAACAGAAATGGTTTTGTAAAGATCTTCCTCATACGGATTCTGTTCGTATCTTAAGTTAAAATCACTTTGCCAGATATGAATACCGCATTTATATGCCATGGCTTTGAGCAGTGTTGACTTGCCAGTACCATTTTCACCAATAAAAAAAGTAATTCCGGATTTGAATCTTATCTTTTCAGTCTTCTGAAAGATGTTTAAATTAAAGGGGTAAAAATCCACAACAGGAAATTTTTCTGAATGGATGTTAACCTGTTTTAGATAAATCAATCCTGCTTCCCTTTTGCTTTTTTTGCCTGCTCGATGAGATCCATAAGAGAGAATACTTTGGGTTTCCCCCGGCTTTGGAAAGCTTTTTCAAATTCCTCTTCTGACAGGTTATCTTTAAGATAGGCGTGAACATCAAAATTATTGTACCAGCAATCCAGTGTTTTAAAACAAGGAATCCCACTGTTTTCAGAACGGCAGTATGTAAAGTTTATCTGGTGGCCCAGTCTTGGGCACCGGATGGTTGTTTCATCAGAGGGCGGCTCCGCAGGAAGGGTGTTTTTATCATTCATAACATCATCCGTTTTTTTGTGTTGCTAAATAAAAACTCACAGCTGCATATATTTCGGACAGCTGTGAGCCTGTTTTGTCTGATACTTATGTTGCCTGTTTGGGTTTTGGCAAAGGTTCGATATCTTTTAATGCGGCATCAATAACATCCTGTGGTAAATCATGATCTGATAATTTTCCCCGCAGGAATGATTCATAGGCTGCCAAATCTACAAGCCCATGACCGCTCCAATTAAATAAAATGGTTTTTTCTTTGCCTTCTTCTTTTGCTTTAAGTGCCTCCTTAACTGTCATGGCAACTGCATGATTACACTCTGGTGCACTGATGTACCCTTCAGATCGTGCAAACGTAAGACCTGCATTAAATGTCTCAAGCTGTTTTACAGATTCTGCTCTGACAATTCCATCCAATACCAGTTGACTGACGATAGGAGCCATTCCATGATACCTCAGCCCTCCGGCATGAATCGGAGCCGGTACAAAATTGTGGCCCAGTGTATGCATTGGAAGGAGCGGCGTCATCTGGACAGTATCGCCAAAATCATATGCAAATGGACCTCTTGTCATGGTGGGGCACGATGCAGGTTCTACAGCAATAATATCAATATCTTTCCCTTCGATTTTATCTTTTGCAAACGGCATGGCAAGACCGGCAAAGTTACTGCCGCCTCCGGCACTGCCAATGATAACATCTGGATAGTCTCCAGCCATTGCCATTTGTTTCTGGGCCTCAAGTCCAATGACACTTTGATGAATCATGACATGATTTAAAACACTGCCC
>CAYFKW010000023.1:6972-27982 GCA_964343845.1 uncultured Desulfobacula sp.
ATCTGAAACCGCAGCTTCCACTGCTTCACTGATTGCCATACCAAGACTGCCCGGAGAATCAGGATCTTTTTCAAGAATGCTCTGTCCTGCTCTGGTTTCGTTGCTGGGGCTGGCTGTGCAGTTGGCGCCCCATGTTTCCATCATTAAACGACGATAAGGTTTCTGATTGTAAGAGATTTTTACCATAAATACCTTACACTCAATACCGAAAAACGAGCAGCACATGGAAAGGGCGCTTCCCCACTGGCCGGCCCCTGTTTCTGTTGTAATCTTTTTGGTGCCTGCCACTTTATTATAATATGCCTGAGTTTGTGGCTGCCGGCCGGGCTTACACCCTCATTTTTAAAATAAATTTTAGCAGGTGTATCAAGGGCTTTCTCAAGATTGTAAGCCCTGTACAATGGTGAAGGGCGCCAGATCGCGTACTTGTCCAGAATTTCTTCAGGGATATCAATCCATCTTTCCGTACTCACTTCCTGTTCAATCAGGTTCATAGGAAAAATCGGGGCAAGATCATCAGGACCGCAGGGCTGACCGGTTCCCGGATGAAGAGGGGGCTCCATACCATTGGGCATGTCTGCCATAATGTTATACCATTGCCTTGGCATTTCTTGTTCTGTTAATACATACTTTTTGGCTCTCATAGGCCCTCCTTATTCGCGGTTAAAATTAAAGGTTTGAAACTCGACGAATATCATAAAGCATATTCATTGAATATGTGTTGCCCATAAATTGAACAGATGTGTGTCCATTTAAATTTCTTTATGGGAATAATAAAGCCAAGTCAAGCAATAAATTGTGGAAAACCGCTTCTATAAAGAGAAACAAAGCTATCCAGAAGATGTGTTCAAGGTTATTTTTTGATGCAGATTGTCTGTCTGGCGGCATTCACAAAACAATACCCCAATCGTTTAGACAAAAAAATTAAGATTGCTGTCTGGATCAGGTATAATTGGCATAGTGCGGCGTACTGTCTGATAAACACGAAATTCCTTCTGGCAGTCATGATGGCAAGACCCTTGTTTTCCTGTCCTTTTTTAAAAAACTAAATAGTATAGACCCCTGAAGATCAGCTTTCATTTTTTTTCAATATCAATTTTTTATAGTCATCCATTGTATCTACATCTGTCAGGACACCCTTGTCAGAGATGGAAACCTTTAAAACAGATGCGCTGAACTCATTAAAAAGAACCCTTGCACCTGCATCGGCTGACAGGGAGGTTAACCGGTGGAATAACGACCTGGCAAGAATGACGGGATTTCCACGTTTTTTATTGCAGTATGGAATAATGACAGGGGCATTCGATGTGTTAAACGCCTTGATAAGGGTGTTGATTGTATTGGTGCTTACAAACGGCTGATCAGCTAAAAGAAACATTACAGCATCACACGTGGATGAAATATTTTCAAGACCTTTGATCAATGACGTACTCTGGCCCTTCTGGTAGAAAGGATTTAAAACCACTTTTGTATCCGTGAGATCTATTTCTTTTTTGATGGCGTCTGCATCGTGGCCAATGACAACAATCACTTCATTCAATAAAGATGCTTTGGCAGTTTTAACAACGTGACCAAGCAGCGTATCCCCTTTGAATGGCAGTAATTGTTTTGTCCTGCCCATTCGTGTTGAAGCTCCGGCTGCAAGGATTACACCTGCTATTTTTTTTGAGGACTTCATAAAATTAGCTTTTTAGGCGCTTTCTTTGGCGCCCGTTTTTTAATCAATTCCCCGACAATGCTTACTGCGATTTCTTCAGGGGTTTCAGCCCTTATATCCAGTCCAACTGGTGAACGAACCTGTTCAAGCTCATTTTTTGCGAAGCCTTTTTTTAAAAGGTCTTTGTAAATGAGGTTCCTTTTCTGAATGCTGCCGATCATACCGATATAGGATGCATTGGTTGACAATGCTTTCTCCAGTACTGTTTTATCATGCAAATGACCTCGTGTAATGATTAAGATATAGGAATTTTCAAAGATAGAAAGATGATCAAAGGCCTGTCCGAAATCACACACAAGAATATCGTCAGCATCAGGAAAGTTTTGTTTGTTGGCAAATTTGGGCCTGTCATCAATAATTGTAATATTAAATCCAACCATCTTGGCCACTTTTGAAACAAAGACAGAAACATGACCGGCCCCGAAAATGAACACCATGGGAGTCAGGCTGAGCCTTTCAAAAAAAAGATCTGATATATCATTTTCAAGCGTTACCAGATCATACTGAAGCGCTTTGTCAAAATCTACCTGGTCAGGGTCAATCCCCTTGATGGACCCGATAAAAGGCCTGCCCTCTTTTAAAAGCATCCTTGTCTTTGTGTCTGTCGAGGGTATATCGTCTTGGATTTTAGTGATGATCACACCAGGCTCATTGGAAAGAATCTGGTCATGAACCGCTTTAAAAAATGAGAGTGTGCTTTTGTTTTCATAAAAAAGGGGTTCAAGATAAAGGTCAACGTTTCCCCCGCATATCATCCCGTTTTTAGCCAGGTCTTCATTGGACAACTGGAATCGATAAACAAACGATTTCTTTGTTTTAAAAAGATCTTTGGCTTTCTGCTGGACTTTGAATTCCAGTGCACCGCCCCCAACCGTGCCAATCAACTTTTCATCTTCAGTTACGATACACATAGACCCTACATCCCTTGGCGTTGAGCCGGAGCGGCGGATGGTCCTGACAAAAATTATATTTTGTCCGGAAGACAGTAAACGGCAGGCACGACTATATATATTTTCTCTCATTTTATTTTCCTTTGAAAGTTGCATGGTTCATTGTAAAACAGTCTTTAACAGGGCCCTCTCTGTCCTGGAGTGCTGTTATGAAAACAGTACAAAGGTCTTTTTCAGATTGCAGATAACCGGCAATTCTTTTTCCAGAATTTATTCTTTCAGGTGTGTCTGCTTTGTTCAGAAAAACGAAAGTCGTTTCTGCGCTGCAGGACACGCCAGCTTTTCTGGTTTCAACGGCAATGGATTCAGCGATTGACCGTTCATTGATTTTGTTCCCTAAAGCCAGCCCGGTGTTTTTTGAAAAAAGTGCTGCCCGATGAACATTTTTTTCATTCAGGACAGTGCCGACAGCGTCAAGCCCTGTGACAAGAATCAGCGTACTGGTTGCTTTGGGTAAAACAGGTTCATGGCTGTCAGTGGTTTTGACTGGTTTTTGCTTTGCACCGTCTGCTTCTACTATGATCCAGTCAAAAAGATCCAAGAGGAATAAGTCATCAATGACATCAGGGTCAAATCCAATGAGTTTTCCCAATACTGTATCACAAAAACTTCCTGCTGAAAAATGGTTGTGCGTATTCAATGCAAGCTTTGACGCTTCAACAAGCTGTTTAAAATTATTCGTGACAATAGTGGGAGAGACATCTGGCTGCGGCACAAAAATTTTAGTAGTGGTGGTCGTTAATACTTTTTTACCGGCATCTGCCAGTTCCTTTGCAAGGAGAAACATCAGACTTGTTTTCCCGCCTGCACCGATGAGGCTGATAATCCCTTTTTTATTTAATTTTAATTTGTGAATCAAGGTTGTGTTCATTTTAAATTTTTACGCGGTCTCTTAAAATTCAAGAGATTTTGACTTAAGTTTAAACTGGGGATGATTATTTCACAATTCTTTAATAATTCAAGCATTAAAGAAAAATAAAAAGGGCAGTTGCTAAGGAGTTCAAGCAACCGCCCTTTTTAAGAGGCAAAATAATAGTTAAATTAAGGAGGGTCTTTCTATCCTGCTACATTGACTCCAGCGTCACAGCCAATGGAATCAAAGGGTAAAAAATCTATTATTCTTAAAAACTATAATTAGCATTATCTTATGAGTTGTCAACAAAAAAGTTATGATAAGCTAACATATTTAAAAAATGGTTAATCCCCTTGACTTGTTTCCACAGTAAAAGTAATTATGGAGAACAACCCTGAAAAGCATGGTTGTTCTGAACGATAGAATAAAAATATCTTAACCTAAGTCAAAAAAAGAAGCTGAATAGTAAGATTAAAAAAATCAGGCACAGGATTTGCTTTATAAATTTTTAAGCGCTGAAAATTAAATTCAAAGGTGATAACATGACAGAAATTATTTTTGAGTATCTCAACAAGGTCGGATTCACACATCCAGTACATCCTGCATTAACACATGTACCAATGGGAATGGTTATGGGGGCAATTGCATTCCGGCTGGCATCTTTTATACCGCAATTCAAATATCTGGCAAGAACAGGGTATCATTGCATTGTCCTGGGATTATTAGGGATACTGCCGACAGTGTTTACCGGTTACCTTGACTGGCAGCACAGCTTTGAAGGAAAGTGGGAATTTTTAATTATTTTAAAAATTATTCTTGCTGCAGTTTTGACGATTGTTCTCATTGCAATTGTAGTTGTGGACAAGCCTGAGACACCTAAACTTGACAGGAAGACATTTTTTTATATATTGGCACTCATTATATCAATTGGATTGGGGTTCTCAGGGGGAGAGCTTACCCTTCGTCATTAACCATATGTTCAATATCTGAAAAAAGGAATCGAAATAATGAAAAAGAGACGTCTGCGGATGTTCATCATATCACTCATGGCTTTAATATTTACAATGCCCTTATCTGCAATGGATTTTCAATATAAACTTGAAGCAGATAATATGGAATTTCTATGGACGGTTGAAGGAGATCAGATACATGTTCAGCTGTCAGCCAAAACATCAGGCTGGGTAGGGATAGGGTTTGACCCTGAAAAAGCCATGTCCGGGGCCAATATTATTATTGGCGCTGTTAAAAATGGTAAATTCAGAATAGAGGATCATTATGCTGACAGAAAAACATCGCATAAAAATGATGAAAAACTGGGGGGAACAAATAATGTTTTAAATCCGTCGGGAAAGGAGATTGACGGCATTACCACGATTTCTTTCACATTTCCTCTGGACACGGGTGACAAATATGATAAACCCATAATCCCTGGTAAGTTTTCCAAGGTGATGTTGGCATATGGTGGTGGTAAAGACTCATTTAAAACTAGACATCCTTATCGAGCAGTTTATGAGATTAATCTTTCAACAGGTGAAAATAGAAAGATCAAATGATGATTATACGGTTTCTGCCGCTTTATTTCAGGGGAAATTAAACGCAATTGGTAAAAAGAAACCCTGTATTTTAAAAAAAGACAACCGAGAAAGCGACACGTTTGTCTCATGATACATATGATTCAGCCTGATAGTGGTTTCGAATTGATTTTAATCCAAATATATATCATATACATAAAGCAAAAAAAATTAAGTCACAGATTAAAACCTGACACGAATACAGTTTGGTTCGATCGGTATGGTGAAGATTTAAAATAGGATGGTTGCTGAATGGTTTTTTCATATAGTACAAATGCTTTTGTTGAACACCCTCTTCTAGAGGCAATTAAATTAATCGCCGGAACAGGTTTCGGGGGCGTGGAGATTATGTGTGACAGGCCTCATCTTTATCCTCCTGATTCAAATTCACAAGAGCTTAAAAAGATAAAAGATTTGGTGAAACAATTGAATTTAAAGATTACGAATCTGAATTGCTTCACACTTTTTGCCGTTGGGAATACATGGCTTCCATCCTGGATAGAACCGGATGCAGAAAGACGACAGGAAAGGATTAATCATACATTGAACTGTCTTGAACTGGCAGAATTTTTAGGGAGTCCGTCAATTTCCGTTCCGCCAGGCGGTCCGCCAGCTGGAATGGATCGGACGGCATCCATAAACCTGTTCAGGCAGGGACTTGAAATGGTCATCCCAAAAGCAGAAGCTCTGGGCGTAACCATCCTGATTGAACCTGAACCTGATCTGTTAATAGAAAACAGCCATCAGATGAATTCATTTATTAGAGATATGGCATCAAAAAATATTGGGGTCAATTTTGATGTTGGACATTTCTATTGCGTGGGGGAGGCTCCGGAAGAGGCGCTTGAAAGATTGTTTGATAAAATTGGTCATATTCATATAGAAGATATCTCTTCCACAAGAGAGCATGAACATCTCATCCCAGGCCTGGGTGCGATAGATTATGATGCTTTTTTTAAAAGACTTGATGAACTGGGGTATACAAAAGATATCTGCCTCGAACTATATACCTATCCCCGGATCCCATGTGAGGCAGGGTTAAAAAGTATTGAGACATTAAAACCTGTCATGGGAAAATATGGGTTTGAAATTTAAAATGGACAACAGTGTTAACCGATTAACAGATAATCCTATGCAGAATACAATTTCACTGAGATTTAGTCAGGAGTTTACTTACCCTGTCTGCTTTACCCATGATGTATTCAATACCAGTAATGACATTTTGCTAAAAGCCATTGATGCAAAAAACAGTACAGCAGCTAAAAAGACACTGGTATGTATTGATGAAGGGGTGATCAGACACAATACAAGGCTTTTAGATAACATACTCAAGTGGTTCAAACACTACAAATCCCATATGGATCTGGTTGCAGAGCCTGTGATTTTTCCCGGGGGTGAGACTGTTAAGAATACTTGGGATCATGTACACCGGACAACAAAGATCATGAACGATTTATCTCTTGACCGGCATGGATTCATTATTGCCATCGGTGGCGGGGCACTGCTTGATATGGTTGGATTTGCCAGTTCGATATTTCATAGAGGGATACAGCTGATTAGACTGCCGACCACTACGCTGTCTCAAAATGATGCCGGTGTCGGTGTTAAAAATGGGATAAACGAATACGCCCGGAAAAATTGCATCGGAACATTTTATGTGCCAAAAGCTGTAATAAATGATTTTTCATTTCTTAAAACCCTTTGTTTTGATCATTTTATCGGTGGGGTTGCTGAAGCCATAAAAATTGCGTTAATCAGAGATGCCTCTTTTTTTTCTTTTCTTGAGACCAATGGTGCCTTGCTGAAAGAAAGGGACCAGAATTCAATAGAAGAAACCATTAAATTATGTGCCCGACATCACCTCGATCACATCGCTCTGAGCGGCGACGCATTTGAAACCGGATCCTCCAGGCCGCTTGACTTTGGTCATTGGTCGGCGCATAAAATTGAAATGTTGTCTGGATTTTCACTCAGTCATGGCCAGGCAGTCTCAATAGGACTGGCCCTGGATGCTTATTATGCCTGGAGGAAATCCCTGATCAAGCAGTCTGAATTGGACCGGATCCTGGATCTGTTGACTCAGTGCGGGCTGCCGGTATGGAGTTTATATCTTGAATATAAAGACAGGAAAGGCCGGTTTGAAATAGAAAACGGGCTTGAAGAGTTCCGGCAGCATTTAGGGGGTAAACTGACATTTACCATGCCAGATGGCATCGGCCAGTCCTGCGAGCTGCATGAAATGGATTTTGACATTGTCAGGGACGGGATGCTGTTTCTTAAAAAAAGCCAGGGCCATGCAAAGGAAGGGAAGATACATACCACCAACTAGTTTTTTTGTTATGCTGGTTTGAAGCTTGCCAGATAGTTTACTATCGAGTTTTTACAAAAATAATATTTTCTGGTGAAAGGATTATATGAAAATCCCGTGATATCAATTGGCCTCAAGCCCACCTTTGAACACGCCCGGCTCAGTTCTTCAGGTTTAATTAACGATACATATGTGTGGGTTCCTTTTGGTAAAAGTTTTAATACATATTCAGCACATACAATAGCCAGTAAAAATGAAACCGGATTGCGGTTGATCGTTGCAAAAATTACTATACCGTCAGGGTTTAAGGCGTTTTTACATGCCTGGATAACGGATTCATAATCAGGGACATGCTCAAGCAGCTCCATGCAGACGATAACATCAAAACCAGTCGTTGTAAATTGGGGCATATGTTCGATATCTGTGTTTATGTAATGAAGATTGAGGTTTGATTTTTTCGCATGGGACTGTGCAATGGTTATCATATCGGCTGATGCATCAATACCAACAGTGACGGCATCCTGCTGGGCAATTTTTTCAGTAAGAATTCCGCCGCCGCAGCCGACATCCAGCACCCGTTTCCCGTAAAGCCTGGTTTGTTGCAGAATATATGCAAGCCTTAAAGGATTAATATCATGAAGGGACTTCATTCTTCCATTTTCATCCCACCAGTCTGCGGCAAGTTTGTTGAATTTTTCTATTTCAGTCAGAGAGATGTTGGATTTTTCTGATTTCATTGACCCTGTCTTCCCATTGGTTTATTTGCGAGCATGAATGAATAATTCCTTGAAGTTTTTTTTTGATCAGTTTATTCTTTTTCCTTAGTTTTATGCTGGAGGAAAATACAATGAGGCACGGTTATTCTTTCTTCCAGATCAAGGTTGCTTATTGCCTTTTACCAGAGGATCTGCTGATCCACAATGAAATTTTAAGGATTTTATATAAGCGCGTGCAGCTATTGGCAGGATAACGATCAGGACACAGAAACTCACGAATGATTAGATTTCCTTTTGGGGGGCGGATTGTTAAAATATGTAGCATCCCTTTATGACTTAGTAGTGCCGGAAAAATTTCAATACTTTTTTGCATTATCACGGACGCATCATGGTGTTCTGGATATGATGGCACCAGTATTTGCCGCCCTTGTTTACCTGGGCCAATTTCCAGATTCCGGTACCGTCATAGCAGGTATTATAACTGTTTTCTCAGGGTACACAGCTGTTTATGCATTAAATGATATCGCAGGATACAGGGATGACAAAAATAATGTCAGACAGGTGTCCAAACCAGGAATTGATTTGGACTCAATCCTTATCCGCCACCCGGTAGCTCAGGGGGTGATAAGTATGAAATCCGCTGTTTTATGGGCGTGTTTCTGGTCATTTATTGCTGTTGCAGGCGCATTTTATTTAAATCCGGTTTGTATTTTAATTTTTCTTGGGAGTGCCTTTTGTGAGGTCATATACTGTTTTCTGCTAAAAATAAGCTACCTCCGGGTTATTATCAGTGGATTTGTAAAATCTGCCGGTCCTGTTGCTGCTATTTTTGCTGTGGACAGGAATCCAGACCCACTTTTTTTGAGCCTGTTGTTTGGGTTCTTCTTTCTATGGGAGGCTGGCGGACAGAATATACCTAATGATTATGCAGACATGGAAGGGGACCGTCAGTTGAATGCCCAGACACTGCCGTTGATATTTGGCCGCCATTTTACCTGTGTTTTGATTTTAAGTCTTCTGGCGGTTTCTTTCTTGATCATGGCGCTGTTGTTCTACATTTCCCCTGTCAGGTTTGGCTGGTTTTCATATTTTATTTTCGGGACGGGATCTTTTTTATTGCTCATCCTGCCGGCACGAAATCTTTTAAAAAGCAGGGAAAATCAATTTGCCATGGTATTGTTTAACAGAGCCAGCTATTATCCTGTTTTCCTGCTATGCGTGGTGTTAATGAATCTTTTTCTATAAAGGATAGAACCATGAGAGTCTTTAAACGATACAGATCAATTTTTATGGTATCTTTTGTTGTATTCATACTGGGTCTGAACGGAAGTATCTCAGCCTTTGATAATAAAAAAGATAAAACAATCAATTGTGACATACAGCATCAACTTTGCAGCCGTAACATTTCAGGTGGTACGGTTAATTTTGATATTCATCCCAAACCGGTTAAAGCCATGGAAGATCTTACATTCATTGTGAGAACGAAGAATCTGGTTCTGTCAGGTCCGGTGATGATTGATCTTGGCATGCCGGGAATGAAAATGGGGCCTAACCAGGTCAGAATGGAGTTGAATGCCGACGGAAGTTATCAAGGAACCGGTGTCATTGTGAGGTGTCCCAGCGGTAAAACCATATGGCAAGCCATTGTTACCTTGCCTGGTATCGGCAGCGTAAGCTTTATTTTTGATGTAATCTATTAAACAATTAAATGGATGCGGCACTCGGCATAATTTTTCTGACAACTGGATTTGCTGTCGGATTTGGCCATTGTATCGGTATGTGTGGACCGATCGTAATCTCCATGGCCATGAATATGGGACCGGGCAACACGACCTGGCCTCATCTGTTTTATCATGCGGGCCGGATAACCACTTATACAATCCTGGGTGGAATCATGGGGATGACCGGCTCATTTACAATGATTGTTTCCAGGATTGAGCTGATTCAGAAAAGCATTCTGATTTTTTCAGGAATACTCATTGTCTTCATGGGCGTTTTGATGAGCGGCCTGCTCACTAAAATGTCCTGCTTTGGAAGCGGAAAAGGACTGCAGACAATTTTTTCCAGGGTATTTCAAAGGCTTACCGCCTTAAAGTCATCTTTTGCATATTTCCCTTTAGGACTGCTCCTGGGACTTCTTCCCTGCGGCCCGGTTTATACAGGGTTGATTGCTTCAGCCAGGACCGGGATGGACACACCTGATATTTTTTCCGGTTTTATCAATGGAATGGTCCTGATGCTTGCTTTTGGCCTGGGGACGGTTCCAGCACTCTTTATCGTTGGTAAACTGGCGACAGGTGCCGGCGCCCTGATGCAACGGCAGTTGATATACAGGGCTGGGGCTGTCATAATGATGGCTGTTGGCGTCTACTTTATCATAAAGGGTATCCGGTATTAACGGTCAAATGATTACAGGGAGTGTCAAAAATATATTCGGTTTGAAAAAACTGAATGGCTATTGTTAAAGCCATTACCAGATTAGTTATCTTTTTTTACCATCAAAAGGGTGTTGAATGTCACAGAAAGGCTGCTTAACAGCATGGCAGTCGCCGCAATAATAGGATTCAGCAATCCGCTGGCTGCAACCGGGATACTGATGGTGTTATACACCAGGGCAAATATGAGGTTTTGTTTTACTTTTCTATTCACCCGCTCAGCAAGGGGGAAGAATTCAAGCAGTTGCGCCGGGTTTTCCTTCATCAGCGTGATGGCGGTTGAACCCTTCCCTGGTGTAAGCCCTGAATGAACCGCAACAGCAATATCTGATTGTGCCATTGCTGCCGCGTCGTTCACACCGTCACCTACCATGACGGTTTTTTTCCCAGCCTGTTTGAGTTCTTTTATGAAACCTGCTTTTTCATGGGGAAGCAATCCGCCATGGATGTTTTTGATTGGTATGTTTACTAACGATCCGACGTTCAGAGCGGGGCCGGATGCATCACCGGAAACAAGGTAATTATCAAACCCCTTTTTATCAAGATCCGATATAAGTGATTTCACCCCTTTTTTTATGGTATCGCCTAGGTGAACTGTTGCGATGATGGTGTCATTCTCAGATAAATACACGGTAGAGATCACCTGGGCATCCTTTTTTTTAACAACTGGATGTGAAACGATCCGTGACACCGGGCGGAGATCTTTTTTTATAAGATTCAGACTCCCGAACCTGTATTCATTACCTTGAAAGTTACAGACAACACCATTGGAGCGGTAGACTTTATTTTCCGGGTCAATGGGCTTTATTTCACGAGCTGTGCCGTATTTCCTGATCGTGTGGGCGATATAATGATCAACGCCTTTTTCCATGGCAAAAATGATCTGCCAGGCTTTTTTTTCAGGAAATCCATAAACTGTATCCATACCCAATACAGAAAGATTGCCAGTGGTCAACGTACCTGTTTTATCAAACACCACCGTATCTACCTGTTTAATTTTCTCAAATGCTTCAAAATCCCGGACCAGTATCCCTTTTTTACCGGCCTGTGATACACCGGCTACCAATGCAAGAGGGATGGCAATTCCTAACGCACACGGACAGGAAATAACCAGAACTGAAATGCCCCTGCTGAAGGCTTCATAATTGGACAATCCGTTTAGGGTCCAGAAAAAATAAACACAGATGGACAATCCCATGACCAGCGGCACAAATAATTTTAAAAATGTTTCAAAGCGCCGGGTCTGAGTCGTTTTTTCTGAAAGACTGTTTTCCATTATGGCCATCATCCTGCCAATGACAGAAGCGTCACCTATCTTCAGGGCTGATGCGTTAATGGCCCCTGAAACAACCTGGGTTCCACTTTTAACAGCATCCCCTCTTTTAACAAAAACAGGTTTTGCCTCTCCTGTTATAGATGATTCGTCAATCACGGCGCGGCCTTTTGTGACCCTTCCGTCTGCGGCCAGAATTTCTCCCGGTACAGCAAGAAAAATGTCCCCTTCTGACAATTGTTTTATGGAAACGTATCTTCCTTTGGGAAACCGGTCATTGCAGATTTTCACTTTCTGCGGAACCAGGGAAAAAAAATCCCAAAGTCCCTCAGCAATTTTACTTTTTGCATTCTGCTCCATCCTTTTTCCTGTCAGGGTAAGTAAAATCAGCATGGATGCCGCATCAAAGTACAGGTGAAGACTTCCGTTATAAAGATGAAACAGGCTGTAGCAATAGGCCGAAAACGAACCTGTAGAAATAAGGGTTTCCATGCCTGGACGGCCGGTTTGAAATGCTGTCAGTGCCCGTTTATGTATGGGGTGCCCGCCGTAAAAGACAACAAGTGAAGCCATCAGGAAAACCGGCCATGAAATCATCTGGACGGACTGGGGTGAAAGATCAATAAAAAAACCGGAATAGATAGCCCAGCTTAGCATCATCACATTCATGGTTAAAAAAAAAGTGACAACAAGGCGGATGAATTCTTTCCTTTTTTTTTGTGGTTTTTGTTTAAAAGATGCAGCATGATACCCGAGTTTTTCAATTGTGCAAAAAATTTTTTCAGGGGATGTCTTTACAGGATCAAATATCACTTTTCCCCTGTCGCTGGAGAAATTGCAGGACGCTTTGATCACCCCTTTAGACTTTAGTAGTGCCTTTTCAATCACCCATGCACAGGCAGGGCACCACATTTGAGATATGGTCATATTAAGGGTGAGCAGGCTGTTGGACCCTGCATGGGCATCATCATGGACCAGCAGTTTATTCCGGACGCCTGGATTGTCATCCGCTTCAACTGTCAGACCAGTTAACGGGGTGGTTCCCTCAGGGTCAGGCACTACACCTGCAGCAACGCATTGTTTATACAGGTCCGTCTCTTTGAAGCCGGTTGGATTATCCCCCTGGCCTGATTCAAGGAGTATGGAATAAACCATCCGGCACCCGTTGCAGCAAAACTGATTATCAGCATTTGCATCAGCGGATTTAACCTGCAGACCGCAAAGGGCACATTCAACAGAGCGTTTCATAATCTTCTCAGAATGAAACGTGTAAAAATCTGTTGCATGATAAGAAGGAGAGGATCATTTGACAGTTTTCTGTTTAGACCGGATATATTGGATAACTGCCATCCGGCTTTCCCGGGACATGGAACTGGCAAGGGCAGGTGTTTTTTCAGTCCCGTAACTGATGACATTGAAAATTTCCCTGTCACTGAGCCTGGCCGCCTTATCACCGGTAAGGTTCATTGGTAGCGGGTTAAAACTCTGTCCGACTGTTCCCAGACCATCAAGTTTGAGGCCGTGGCAATGAGAACAGAAGGCATTATACTCTTTTTTCCCTTTCGCAAGAATCATTTCTTCGGTGCTTTTCAGTGTTCTTAATAAAGGGGCTGGCTGTTTCAATGTTTCCTTTGTAAGGGTTTCACTCTGATGAGAGGCGATAACATTACTATCCATGATCAACAGCGGCTTTTCATGGGGACGAACCACCGGGGTTTGAAATAGCCGCCCGATTTTCATATTTGAATCATACAGGGTTATGACCGTGTAAACCCCTGTTAGGGCGGCAGCTGCAAAAACGGCAAGAATCAGGATTTTCTTCATTTAATTTTCCTCCCTGCCGCTGACATGCTGGCCTGAAGGGTTTTTTGTATATACTGCATAAGGCGATTCTGAAGGAATGTTTTTTACGGGCCGGTAATCCCAGGAAGGTTTTCCCTTGTCTGATACCACAACAAAAGTGAATCCCCCGACCCCCAGGATAATGGCAAGCATGGTAAAGATCCAAAACCAGGTCCGCAGAACAGACGTTTTATGATTTACAGTTTCCATAGACTATAGTATTACCTCCGAAAAGCCGTAGAACAAAATATAAAACACCGCCCATAAAATGGTGCCTGCAATAATCAGGGTGACAATCATTGGGAAAGGTCCTTCCCCTTTTTCGATGCCGTCAGCAAAGGTCTGAATTGCCTTTATGTTAAATGCGCGGTTGACAGAGCCTGACGTTGGGAGAAATGAAAGCGCCACACCAAACAGGATTAAAAAAATAACGGCGCAGATGATTAAAGCAAAAACATGCTGGGTGTTTAAAAGTTCAAAAAATCTCATTTAAAAGTCCTTCAATTCCGGGGTTGTCTTGCTTCCCCAAACCGTTACATACCTAGTTGAAAAAAAGGGCATAGCCTACAAGACCGAAACTTGCCACAACCATCGCAAGGGCGAGGTAAAAAATGCAATACAGTTCCAGTCTGCCTTTTCGCGTCGAAGCAGCCGCTGTTGACCGGGTCTCTTCCAATGCCAGGAAGCGCGCACGCTGCTGATCGGAAAACTGCCCGTTTTTTAATGCCCATATAAAAACGGTGCCGCCGATTAAAAGTCCTGTCAGGATATATGCCAGGAAAAATGGATAATACATCTGTTTGGCCTCTATAACTGATTAAATGATTTAAGGTTCATAGGCTGCATCAATTCCCTTTGGTTCTTTATTCGCATCGATTTCATCAATAAAATATTTTGCAATATAATTTCCCACATCCCATATTTTTTCTGATTCCAGCTCTCTTTTAAAATATGGCATTGCTGTCCCAGTGATACCGTTCATAATCTGGTAGTAAATAATTCCCCCGCTGATGCCTCGGCCTTTGAGGATAGTAAAGTTCAGGGGCGGCGGATAAATATACGGTTGAGCCGGCCCCATCCCGTCTCCAACCGGACCATGGCAGCCAAAGCAGAAATCCTGGTATATTTTTCTCCCCCTGGCAAGTCCGGCATCAGTAGCAGGGTAGGGTGTGGGAATGTTCTGCCAACCCTCAGGTACATGCTTGTGAAGCCATGCCACATTCTGATCCACTCCGGCTTCATAGGCCTTGGCCGCTTCTTTTTTCCACCGGGTCTGTCTCTCCATTCTCCTGTCAGCATCTTTGAGTCCAAGGGCCTGGATGTACCGGGTCAGTGTGCTGATATTTTCTTCTTTTAAAAATTCAAAAGGCGGCATAATGGAAAGCGGGCGGGTAAACCTTGGGTTGATAAAATGAGCCAGATGCCAGTCATCCGGATGTTCCCCACCTTCCTGTGACAGGTCTGGACCTGTTCTCTGGGATCCCAGAAGGATGGGATAATCTTTAATATAATCTCCTGCTTCTGCAATCCGTTCTGCACCCAGACCCCAATCGACCGCCCTGATGGACTGGGTGTGGCAGTAAACGCATCCGTTGCTGATATAAAGTCTGCGCCCCTTTTCCTCTATACTGGTCCGGTCTCTGAACAGGTCTGATGGTATGGTTTTACTCGTATCGGCATAAGGAAGAATGACGACCACCAGTACCACGGCGGCAAGAATAAGCAGACTGCCGGCAATAACGGCAAAAGGTGTCATTTTCATGTGGTTTCTCCCGGAGTTGAACGCAGGGATTTTATAATATTATAACACCCTGCAGCAGCAGCAAGAAAGATCAGCAGACCTAACGAAGCTCTTATTATATTATAGATATGGATCTGGGGGAGTATCCGGTAAATCGTTTCCCCGTTCAGCCAGGCATTTCCCTGGATGAGTCCGGAAACAGTCAACACGACTGTAAAACCTGCCACACCGATCAGGATCATCCAGAATTGCAGGTCTGCCAGGAATCGACTGAAAAGGGGTCTGCCTGTTATCCTTGGAATAATGAAATACAATCCTCCCAGGGCAATCATTCCTGCAAATCCAAGCACCCCAACATGGGCGTGACCCACAACCCAGTGGCTGAAATGGGTTACCCGCTGAACATCCGGCAGGGACATCATGGAGCCTCGGATACTGACGATGAAGTACATGATGGTTCCGGTAAAAACAAATTTACCGCCAATGTCGGCATGGACCATTCCAAGCTTTCCCTTTGCCGTGTACCAGATATTGATAAGGAAGGCCATCACCGGGATAACCATGGCAACACTGTCTACAATGGCGATGACTTTACGAAATGTCGCCACTGGGACCTGCAGAAGATGATGGGTTCCGATATGGGTATACACGACAAGCAGAGCCCAGAATCCTAAAAGTGAAAGTGTGTGACTGTATAATGGGGATCTGCAGACCTGTGGTATGATGTAATAGGCTGTGGCGGCAGAAAGCGGTGTCAGGAGAAGGCCGAAAACATTGTGTCCGTAAAACCACAAAAGGATTGCATCCGGAATTCCGACCAGTGCTCCTGAATCCGGCTTCCAGATAACGTTTCCCATACTGTAGGTGCATGCAGTAAGAATGACCGCTGCAAGTACATACCAGACAGACACGTATAATATTTTTTCTTTCCTGTTTTTTACGGTCATGACAAAATTAAAAAAAATAAGGCAGAATGCCAGCACGATGCCGGCATCAATCGGCCAGATCATCTCAGCGTACTCCCGGCCCTGGGTGTATCCGGCAGCAACAGTAATCACGATGGCAAAAAGGGCGATGTTCCATAAAACAACAGTCACTATCCCTAATTTTTCACTATAGAGCGGTGTTCGCAGCAAACGGGGAACAAAATAAAATGCACTGGCCAGCAGCGCAGGCGTTACAAAACCGAAGAGAACCAGGTTTACATGGATGGGACGCAGTCTTGAAAAAAGAAGCCAGGCAATGTTTCCGGTTAAATCCGGTGCGACAAGTTCAACCGCTGCAACAAACCCTGCCAGTGTTGCCGCCATCATCCAGATGGCAGACGTCTTTGGCTGTCAGGTGTGCCGCAGTATCGGGTCGGGTCAGATTATCGTCCAAAACAAAACTCCTTTATTAATTGTGACAGGACAGCCAGCAGTCCAGGTTGGCTTTTTCTTTTCGGTGACATTCTATACAAAATCCCATTTTAAATTCATGTGTTTTAAGTCTATCAGTTCCTGCAACGTCCCCATGGCATTTTTCGCACAGGATTTCCTTTTTTATATGGCGCTCGTGATTAAACATGACGTGCTCAGGGACGATAAATACCTTTTTCCACGGTGTGGGTGTCTGTGTATTATAGTAGTGATGTTCTTTTAAAATTTCCGGGTGGTTTGAAATAATAAATTTGTGACAGTATAGACATTTTTCAACAGGTGGAATCCCCGGATGTGTTGACCGGTCAACATATGAGTGGCAGAACCTGCAGTCAATCTTTTTATCGCCGGCATGCAGGCGGTGGCTGAAAGCAATGGGCTGAAGCGGCCCTGCATCTACACCCGGCATGATGTAATAGAAATAGGCAAATGCAGCAACCAGGATAACCAGTGAACTTAGAACAGCCAGTTGGCGTCTGTTTTCATTCAGGTGGCTTCGAAAGGATTGAAAATGAGAGATGAGAATCAGAGGGTTCCCTTTTGTACCTACAAGAATAATGATGATGATGATGATGATAATGATAATAATGATGACAATGATGGTTAAAAGTGTCAGGGAAGTTAAAATTATTTCCATTGAACGGCCTCCCCTGAATCTTTTTCCAATACATCTGGAAATTGTTTAAAATAAAATAGAACAGCAATTATCAGAAGCGCAAGAAATCCTAATGTGACAATCAACTCACTGATTCCCAGGGGAAAACTGTGCGTCCCGTGTCCCAGGTAGCAGGGACCCAGAAGTAGAAAATGTTCGATCCACATTCCGGTCAGGACAAAAGAGCAGACAGTTATCATGTACCGGGGTGATTCCTTGATTTTTCCATTTATAAGGATAAGGAACGGCATAATAAAGCAGATAAGAAAAACCGTCCATGCCAGATAACGCCAGGGTACCGCCATCGTCCGTTCAATGATATAGGCGGTCTCTTCAGGGATATTTCCATACCAGATAACCAGAAACTGGGAATAGAAAAAATCACCCCACACGATGCTGAAACCGAAGAAAAGTGTACTTATGTCCCGCAACTGTGAAGGTAGAAGGGTAAACGGAATATTTGGATTTAAATGAAGTACGGATGCCATAAGGATCAGTGCCCCGAACCCAATATAGATTGCCTTGATGAATGTGTAGGCCCCAAACAGGGTGGAGTACCAGTGAGGATCCATGCTCATGACCAGATCAAAACCGGTGAGCCCGATCACCATTGCAAACGCAAACATATACCAGCCTGCAAAAATCGTCATCCGTCTCCTGGTGGTTTTGGAATCCTGTGGTCTGTTCTCAAAATAGCCCAGTAAAATTTGTTTGAAACGCGTATCTTTTTTTGCTCCTTTTAACCTGAATTTAAGGGATTGGTATAAAAACCCGAAACCGAGAATATAAAGAATCAGGAATCCTATAAAATCACGGGTAAACAGGAAAGGAACATTCAGCCAGATCTCTTTTCCGTGCAGGTCTTGTGTTTTCCATGTAAATACATATTCCTGCCCTAAAAACAGCAGGATAAAAAGAATAAACGAAACAGGGAAAAAGGCGCTGAAAGCTTCTGCAACCCCTGTCAACCGGGGGTTTGACGTGGCCTTTGTAAAATGCATCAGGGTTGAAAAAAGAAGCCCGCCCGCTGAAATCGATGTAAACATCAAAAAATTAGTAAGATAAGCCAGCCAGGCTTTTTCCGGGTGATCTGCCGTTGCAAGAAAAATAAAAAACAGGCAGCCTGCTCCAGCAAAAAGTGCAGGGATAATAAAAATATTCTTCTTCAGGGCTGGCGAAGATTCATTTAATGCCGTATCCATTGGCGTCATTTCTGTTTCCCTCTGTCTTTTAAAGATCCTGAATTGTGCAGCAGGTCTTTAACTGTATCAAGATCCCTGGGCGATGAAGCAACCTCAATCCCGTACAAAGCGCCAGAACATTCCGGTGCATAATTTTTTTCATAGTCCATTTCAGGGAGCCCTACCTGGGTGATGATGCCAAGCACATTGCCCAGTACCGCAAACAGTATAGTGAACTCGAAAGCGATAATAAAAAAAGGAATCCAGGAGACAATGGGTTTTCCACTGACGATAAGGTCCCACCGGGTGGCGGTGAATATGGCAAGGGCAAATCCGGATACAAAACCAGTGATACCGCCGGCCAGGGTAAACCACCCGATTTTACTTTTTTCCCTGCCCAGCGCTTTGTTGATGGCATTGCTGGGAATCGGACTGTGCACTTCTGTCACCTTGAATCCGTTTCCCTGAATGGTCTTAATAGCTGAAAGGGTATCTTTTTCAGTTTTAAAAAGTGCTGTTGTAATTATGGCATCCATACGTATCCATTACTCCGTTTTATGTATGAACTCTTTCATCTCCGTCATGGAAACCGACGGCAGGTGTTTAACAAAAAGCAGGAACAGAAAGAAGAAGAGGCAGAAAGCACCAATCATGATTCCTCCTTCAACCCATGTCGGTCGATAGTGGCCCCAGGCATTGGGAATAAAATCATGGGCAACACTGCCGATGATAATGACAAAGCGTTCAAACCACATCCCGATATTGACAAAAATCGATATGATAAACAGTGACACCAGGTGGGTTCTGAATTTTTTGAATAAAAAGAGCATGGGAATGACTGTGTTGCATATCACCATGATCCAGTATTCAGGGGCATAATGGCCAAAAGCCCTCTCCCAGAAGGTTTCCATTTCAATAATGTTCTGGCTGTACCAGCTGATGAAAAGTTCTGTACCATAGGAAAATCCAACAATGATTCCTGTGAAAACAATGGTTTTTGCTATGCTTTCAAGTACATTCATCGTGATAAGCGATTCGTATTTGAATATTTTCCTTAAAGGAATGCTTAACGTCAGTACCATTGCAAGACCTGAATGAATGGCACCTGCAACAAAATAAGGAGCGAAAATAGTGGTATGCCATCCAGGTGTGACACTCAGGGCAAAATCCCAGGAAACCACACTGTGAACTGAAATGACAAGCGGTGTCGCAAGGGCGGCGAACAACATATAGGCCCTGGTGTAATTGAGCCACTGGCCGGTTTTACCAGTCCATCCCAAAGAAAGAACCGTGAATATTTTTTTTCGAAGACCTTCGGACCGGTCCCTGATAATCGCCAGATCAGGAATCAAGCCCGTATACCAGAAAAGACTGCTCACCGTGAGGTATGTACTGATCGCAATGACATCAAAGATTAAGGGAGATTGAAAATTGGGCCATAATGTCCGCTGGTTGGGAATCGGCAGCATATAAAATACCAGCCATACCCGTCCCAGATGAATGAAAGGAAACAACCCTGCAATACAGACGGCAAATACTGTCATGGTTTCTGCTGCTCTGGCAATAGGATTCCGCCACCCTGCACGGAAGAGGAATAATATAGCGGAAATCAGGGTGCCTGAATGGGCAATTCCAACCCAGAAGACAAAGTTGATCAGGTAAGTGCCCCAGTGGACCGGTGTATTCATACCTGCTACGCCTACACCGACAAATATTTGGTAGATCCAGCAGGAAGCACCAAGAATGATCCCGGCAAATAACATCGCAATGATGCACCAGTAGATTTTGCCTGGACGGGCCAGTGTGTTCAAGACTGTGGTGTTAATGGATTCAAACGTCAATTGAGCCATATGTCAAACCCCTGGTTGAACATTTATACCTCCTGCACTCTCTTTTTAAGATATATAACCGCAGGTTTTGTGTTCAGGTAACCCAGCACCTGGTATGCCCTGTCATCTCTGGCAAGGGTACTGACAGCACTTTTCTTATCCAGGAAGTTCCCAAATACCAGAGCATCGGCAGGGCACGTCTGGACGCACGCCGGCAGCAGTTCGCCGTCACGGATTTTCCTGTTTTCATTTTTAGCCTTGTTATGAGCAGCTTTAATCCTCTGTACACAAAAAGAGCATTTTTCCATCACCCCTTTGTTCCTGGCAGTCACATCCGGGTTAAGCTGCAGGTGGGCCGGTTCTGGCCATTTCCACTCAAACCAGTTGAATTTTCTGACCTTATAAGGGCAGTTCTGTGCACAAAAACGAGTGCCGATACATCGGTTGTAAACCTGATTGTTCAGACCTTCCTTGGAATGATGCGGGGCATAAACCGGGCATACAGATTCACACGGTGCATT
>CAYFKW010000023.1:27992-51239 GCA_964343845.1 uncultured Desulfobacula sp.
AGTGCTGACACATCATAGGGAGAAAGATCAGCCTTTCTTCATTGACCTGATCCTGGTAGCGTTCAATTCTTAACCAGGCCATTTCCCTGCCTTTTATGATCTGGTTTTTACCGACAACACCGATATTGTTTTCAGCATAACAGGCTGCGACACAGGAGCTGCATCCCACACATCGGTCCAGATCCACTATCATCCCCCACCGATAGCCCTCGTGCTCATGGGAAGGATAGACATCTCTTTTTTTACTGTATCCTTCTTTTGTGGGAAGAGTTAAAGGGAACTGGTTCATTGTCAGGCCTTCCTGACCATGGTCTTCATGCCCGGAAGTTTTGTGATTATCTACAATTGATAAGGCTATTTTCCTTTTGTACTGCGACCGGCTGCCGTCTGTCTGTGGAAGGGCGTTAACCCGGTCAGTTTTCGTAACCGAGTCCAAAGTGACAAGGTAGGACAGGAAATGTGATGTATCAAAATTACCTTTAAAAAGCGTCACAGGACTGTTGCCAAATCCTGCTGCATACCGTCCATAGTCGGAATGTCCCTGCCCGGTCTGCATGACAAGCAAATTTTTTGCAACACCTTTGTAGGCATAAACCGGCGCCTGAATAATCTGGTTGTTTGCTTTTACGCTTAAAATGTCCCCCTGCACGAATGCCATTTCTTCAAGGGTTGCAGGGTTGATCATGAACATGGATTCCCAGGAAATACTGGTGATGGGATCAGGGATTTCATTCAGCCAGGGCTTATTCGCTCCCCGCCCGTCGTACAGGCGAAGTGACGGAACAGCTAACAACTGTAATCCTTGTTTTTCGTGGTATTCTATTAAAGAAATAATCTGGCTGAGCACTTTGACAGACCTGAAATCATTTTTCAAGTCCTGGGATTCTGAGTTGTTGCCAACATCAAAAATGCCACCTTTTTGGATCGTCTTCAGGAAATTGACCTGATTTTTTTCTTTCAGGTTTTCCATAATGTATTCTGAAATATAATGATAGTAAGTGTCTGCTGTGTTCTCTTTTGTCAACAGCTTTAAGAATACATCTCCAATGGAGGGTGCCTGGGTCAGGCGCCCTGTAACGGGCTGGAGAGTTGAAATACAATTTGTATTGCTTTCAAACGTGTCCCACATCTCTAACGGCAGTTGAACAGGGAAAACAAGATCAGCCATTTTTGATGTTTCATCCATAAAATTTGAGAAACTGATTTTGAAAATATTTTCATGCCTGAAAATTGCATCAAGATCATTATTCTCAGGGAATGTAAACAAGGGGTTGGTATTGTAAATTAAAAAGAGATCTGTTTTGTCTGCTGCCGCATTTTTGAAGAAATCTGCTGTCTCCTTAGCTGTCATGGCGGCTTCAATGGCATGTCTTGTTTTAAAATTAAACAGGGAAAGCTTTTTATCCAGCAACAAATTAATAAAGGTTACTGCCAAATCCAAAGCATATGAGGTCTCTGCATTGGTGGATCCGCCAGCGCCCAAGACCAGCGGGCTGTCTGACTTCAGAAGAGACTCGGCCAGAAGGTGCTGCATCTGTGGGTCAAGTCCTGTTTTTTCTTCAACAAATGCCTCATTAAATGTTTCTGCAACCGATTTTATCTGGTCTAAAACGTTGTCAGGCAGATGTGCAGCCGATTTGTGCTTAATCAGGTAGCGGATGATACCCAGTGCCACCATGTATTCTTTTCCGGCAGTGACTGTAAAGAATTTGTCCGCATTTGAAGCGGTTAAGGACATGTATGGACCTGCATAGAAAAAGGTGCCCTTTTTTCCCTTTCTTATAGCATGCATGGTTTTAAACTTACGAATGTACTCAACCGGTGAAAGCCATGTTTCAATAAAATCTGCACCAAAACATAAGATAAAATCTGCTTTTTCCATGTGAAAAGAGGGCAGCAGGGGTTTGGAAAATATTGCCTCATGAGCTGATTTTAATGAATCATGGGAAAAGGGCTCATACACCGCAATACCATTAGAAGCAAATTGTTCAAGTGTTTTAGTGAATAAGGTGTTGAGTGGTTTGGAACAAAGACCTGTCAATAACTTTATTCTATTCGGCCCTTTTTCAGATGAGGTCAGTACCTTTTCTTTAAGAATGTCAAACGCATGGTCATAAGAAATTTCTTTAAATGTTTTGCCTGTTTTTAACAGCGGTTTGATAAGCCGGTCCGGGTCATAGACTGCTTGAAGGGCTGCCTGACCACGGATACAGAGCCTGCCGCGGTTAACCGGGTGGCTGGGATTCCCCTCCAGCTTGATTCCCCGACCTTCACGATTTTTGGCAAGGATACCGCATCCTGCCGGGCATTCAACACAGGTCGACGCATACCATACACCTTTCCCCGTGACATGATCTTCAGGCGCTGTTATTTGTGAATAAATATGTTTATCATTGTTTGAATTGCAGCCGTAGGCAATTGCGATGCTTCCAATTCCGGCTGTTTTCAGAAATGTTCTCCTGTCCATTATGCGTCCTTTTATCGAAGTAGCGCGAGTAAAATTTCATGCAGTAAATTCATGATATATTGCTGTAAACAGCATTGGTTCAGGCCTTCTGTCAAACATGCATGAAATGTGTTTTTACCAGAATAAATTGACTCATGGGACAACACCCAATAACAGTACTGAATTAAATATCTGCTTTAAAAAACCAATAAACTATCAGGTAAAAGGTAAGATCAAATTTATTAAAACAGCGGCGAATTGTCAACCAGTTTGCCTTATTTTTTACCCAGATGAATGACGGCAATGCCATTTGTTAATTTTTTGATTTTAATATCTTTAAACCCGATGCCTGTTAAGACCCGGCTTAACTCTTCCGGTAAGGGAAACGCTCTGATAGACTCCGGGAATACAGTATAGGCTTCTTTTGATCCGGTAAAGAGACCCCCTATAAACGGCATTACTTTGAAAGAATAAAAGTCATACAGGGTTCTGAAAAAAGTGTTATCCGGTTTTGAGAATTCCAGGCAGCACATGGATCCTCCTTTTTTCAGAACACGGAATATTTCTTTAAAACCGGTTTCCAGGTGTGTAACATTCCGAATTCCGAATCCGATTGAAACCGCATCAAAGGTTTCATCAGGGAAAGATAAACATTCAGCATCACCCTGAATAAAATCGACGCCTTTCAATGCCTTGTTTTTCCCTTGTTCAATCATCCTCCAATTAATGTCATACACGATGCTTCTGCCGTTTTCCCCTGTTGCCCGTGCAGATAAATATGCCAGGTCTCCGGTTCCGCCACAAACATCAAGAACGGTATCTCCGGAGTTGATCATCAGCGCATCAATTGCTTTTCTTTTCCAAATATAATGAATACCGCCGCTCAGGATGGTATTCATTAAATCGTACCGGTCCGCTATTGTATTAAAATGCTGGTTGACCCTGTGAATTTTATCGGTTTCAGCATATGTGGCAAATCCGAAAGTTGCTTTCCGGGTGTTGGTTATATGCTTTTCAAGTTGCTCGAGCCGCTTTTCTTTAGTATACCATTTGTTAAAGTTAAAAAGCATTTTCTTCTTTGCTTTACGACGTTAAAGTTTAAACATGCTGCGTTTATACCATTTGCAGTCAAAAATGAAAATATCGTTTTAAAATTTACTGGTTTTTGAATTCTGGACTGAAAATTGCACTGTAAGTCGACAACATCATTCTAAATAACAGGAGATAAAAAAGTGAACAAAAAATATTACCTGCTCAGCCTGATGATTTTGTTATTGTCAATTCAACCTTTTTCACTATCAGCCATGGAATACAAATACGAGATTAAAGCAAAAAAAATGAAACTGTTCTGGACGCTTGAGAAGGATCAGATTCACATAAAAATAGCAGCCAAGACAACCAGCTGGGTGAGTATTGGATTTGATCCTGAAGAGGCCATGAAAGGTGCTAATATCATTATCGGTGCAGTTAAAAATGGTGCAGTTAAAGTTGAAGATCATTATGGCAATCGGAAAAGGGGCCATGCAAATGATAAAAAATTGGGAGGAGAAAACCATGTATTAAACCCATCTGGGACTGAGATTGACGGCATAACAACGATCACTTTCACTTTGCCTTTGGATACAGGGGATGAATATGACAAACCGATTTCTACCACAGGAACAAACCAGGTCATATTAGCGTATGGTAAAGGAAAGGATTCTTTTAAAACCTTTCATCCGTTCAAGGCAGTTTATGAGATCAATTTTGTAACAGGTGAAAATAAAAAGATAAAATAATGGGTTTAAACTATAACGTTATCTTTTTTTTGTTAAGTTTTGTGTTTGGCCCGTTTTTGTTTGCACAGGAAAAAAGTGACATCCTGCAAACAGATCATTCAAAAATGATAATGACAGCTCAAAGGGAAGATCCGCAGCTTTCATCTCAGGTTGCCGTAGAAGAGAAACTGGGTGAATTTATAGCCCTTGATACAGTCTTTAAGGACGAGAATAGCATGACGGTAAGGCTTGAAACTATTTTTGACAAACCAGTGGTTCTTTTACCTGTTTATTTTTCTTGTACGTCTGTGTGCAGCTTCCTTCAGGCAGATCTGGCCACCGTATTGAACCTGGTTGGCCTCACGCCGGGCAAAGACTTTAATGTGGTCTCCTTGAGCTTTTCAGATGATGAAGACGCACAGCATTCAAAAAGAGCAAAAAGAAATTATATAAACCTGATAACAAGGCCATTCCCTTTTGAAAACTGGTTCTATCTGACGTCGGATAGTGAGAATATCAGGAAGGTCACGGATTCTCTGGGATATTATTTTATTAAAAAGAAAAAACATTTTTATATCCATCCATCTGCCATGGTTGTGCTGGACAAAGATGGTCAGATTATCCGGTATCTATATGGCCCCAGATTTCTTCCCTTTGATCTTGGAATGGCCATCAGCGAAGCGAATAAAGGTGAGCCTGGCATTTCAATAAAAAGGGGTGTATTGTCATTTTGTTTTGATTATGATCCAGAAAATAAAACCTATGTTTTCAAGATATTTAGAATTACAGGAACCGTTATACTGATTTTGCTATTGGGCTTTATTGGCTTTTTATTATGCCCCTCAAAAAGAGACAAACTAAAAGACAAAACTGTCTCATGATACATAAGACAGACCAGATCTGCTCGGTTAACCGTTTTTGCAGCGTGTGAGGCGTCTATGGAAGTTGATACATCATTTTTTGAAACACCAGCTCCATCAAGATTCAAGGGTGTCTGGTCCTGGCTTTTAACGACAGATCATAAACGAATAGGGCTGATGTATCTTTTTTCAGTCCTTTTCTGGTTCCTGCTGGCCATTCTTCTAGGTGGTTTTCTACGATTGGAATTGATGTTTCCTGGTGAAACATTCATCAGTGCTGAAGTGTATAATTCCGTTTTTACCCTTCATGGCGTGATCATGATTTTTTTATTTATCATACCTGCTATTCCTGCCATATTCGGGAATTTTTTTCTGCCGATACAGATTGGAACAGAGGATGTGTTCTTTCCTAAATTGAATCTATTGTCTTGGTATTTATATATATCCGGCAGTATCATTGCGATCATATCCCTTTTTTCTGAAGGTTTCCCTGACACAGGATGGACCTTTTATGTTCCTTTTTCAATTTCAACAAATACAAATGTTTCAACTGCCGTTTTTGCTGCTTTTGTGCTGGGTGTGGCATCTATGCTTACAGGACTCAATTTTATCACAACAGTTCACAGAATGAGAAAAAAAGATATGGGATGGCTGCAGATTCCGCTGTTTACCTGGACATTGTATGCCACTTCCTGGGTCCAGCTTCTGGCGACACCGGTTGTCTCAATTACGTTACTGCTGGTTATCATTGAACGATACGTCGGTGTCGGCTTATTTGACCCGGCAAAAGGGGGGGATCCCATTTTATATCAGCACCTGTTCTGGATGTATTCACATCCGGCTGTGTACATTATGATTCTTCCGGGAATGGGGGTTATTTCTGAAATCATTCCAGTATTTTCAAGAAAATCCATCTTCGGGTATAAAGCCATTGTGGCATCATCAATGGGAATTGCCATTGCAGGGTCACTTGTATGGGCGCATCATATGTATACCAGCGGGATGAGTGACACGGCTGTTTTTGTGTTTTCCCTGCTGACATTTATTGTTGCAATACCTTCGGCAATTAAAGTGTTTTCATGGATCTCCACACTGTATAAAGGGTCGATACAAATGGCACCACCCCTGTTTTTATCTTTATGTTTTATTTATCTTTTTTCGGTGGGGGGATTGACCGGGCTTGTGTTGGGTGCTGCTGGTACGGATATCCATGTGCATGATACACATTTTGTTGTTGCCCATTTTCATTTTACAATGTTCGGCGGTACAGGTTTTGCGTTTTTTGCAGCATTACACTATTGGTGGCCGAAAATGTTTGGCCGGATGTATGATTTTAAAAAGGCCTACATCGGTGCAATACTCGTAACCGGAGGATTTATGTTCCACTATGTGCCGATGTTTATTTTAGGGCTTAAAGGGATGCCAAGACGGTATTTTGATTATCTGCCGCAATATGAAGACCTTAATTTTTTTTCGGGATTTGGCGCTGCATTCATGATTGCAGGTATTTTTTTAATGGTGGTAAACCTGTTATTTTCCATGAGAAAAAAAAGGGACGCATCTTCTGATCCGTGGGGAGGAACGACTCTTGAATGGCAGACACCATCACCCCCGCCGCTTCAAAATTTTATGACAGACCCAACCCTTTTGGACTACCCCTATGATTTCTCAGGTGTTGTTGAAAAGTATAAAAATAATAAAGGAGAATAGATGAGGTTCCATTCAGATGAGTCAGGCAAAAAGCTTGGTATGTGGCTCTTCTTATACACGGAAATAATTTTATTTGGCGGCCTTTTTGTTCTTTATGCGGTATATTTTTCTAAATACACAGCGGATTTTATAGAAGGTGGAAAAGAATTAAGCCGTTTGTTCGGCGTTATCAATACAGCGATACTGCTCCTGTCGAGTTTTGCAGTTGCAGCATCTATTACAGCTATTCAAAAAAGGCAGAAACAGATGGTTCAGGCCGGGCTGATTGTCTCTTTGATTTGCGGGCTCGTATTCCTGGTGAACAAATATGTTGAGTGGGGTGATAAAATAGCCCATGGGATATATCCAAATTCAGAGAAACTTGTAGATGGCCCGTCTGGTCAGAATATCTTTTTTGGACTGTATTATGTGATTACAGGGCTTCATGGCATTCACATCATTATTGGAATGACATTGCTCTGTGTCAGTCTTGTGTTCGTCCAAAAAGAAAAAATAACCTACGATAAATTTGCATTGCTTGAAAACTCAGGTCTTTACTGGCATTTGGTAGATTTAATCTGGATTTTTATTTTTCCGTTGTTTTATCTGGTCATATAGGAGACGATCGATGGGGCCCAGTCAGTCATCACATGTTATTGAATACAGGACATTGTTAAATGTTCTGGTTATATTATTAGTGTTCACAGGAATTACAGTTGGTGCGGCTTATCTTGATCTTGGAAGCCTGAATGTGTGGATTTCGCTTTCCATTGCATCAATTAAAGCGTCCTTTGTGTTACTTTTTTTCATGCACATGAAATCTGAAGGAAAAGTATTGGTATATTCTTTTCTCGGAACCATCTTTTTTTTGAGTATTATGATCAGTTTTACTTTCTGGGATGTTGCATTCAGGTGAGGTAAAAAATGAATGATATTGTGAATCCTGTTACTTTGGTTGATCGGTCTTTTTACTTTATTATCGGGTTTTCTTTTGTTTTCCTGTCTGCCATTACCCTTGTCATGATCTGGTTTGTGATCCGATACAGGCGCAGTAAACATCAAACCCCTTCAGACATCAGGGGAAATACACTGCTTGAAATTGTCTGGGTTGTCCTGCCGACCATCATTGCATTATCCATGTTTGTTTCTGGATGGAAATCCTATACAGGTCTTAGAAATGTACCGGAGGGCGCCCTTGAAATAGAAGTGGTCGGCCAGTCTTTTTCATGGCTGTTTTATTATCCAAATGAAAAAGAAACAGAAAATGAAATTGTTGTACCCGTCAATAAACCGGTTAAATTGAACATTACATCCTCAGATGTGATTCACAGTTTGTTTATACCAGCATTCAGAGTGAAAGTGGATGCTGTAAAAGGCATATATACATATGCATGGTTTCTGCCGCACAAGACAGGTGAATTTACCTTCCAGTGTACAGAATTTTGCGGATCAGGTCATGCTGATATGACCGGAGTTGTGAAAATCGTTTCACAGGAAGAATATGACGAGTGGATTGAAGAAGATGATGAGTGGTAATAAACTGCTGCTGCCGCAAGGTCTTGCTTCAACACCCTTTGATGTGTTGAAATGCTATATGGAATTGCTGAAATTGCATTTGTGTCTGTATATCAGTCTGTCGGCCATTTCAGGGTACAGTCTTTCCTGTAACGATTTTTCTTTTAATACAATTCTGCTGGGCTTTTTTGTATTGGTTCTTGCCTGCGGGGCTGCGGTTTTAAATAATATTCAGGATAAAGAATACGACGGGTGTTTCAGGCGTACGAAAGAGAGGTGTCTGCCTCAACAAAAAATCACTGTTCCCCATGCGGCAATTTTTTCGGCTTCATTGAGCGGGGTGGGGCTTTGCGGTTTATGGCTTTTTTTTGGTACGGTTCCCTTCCTTTGGGGATGCGCGGCCCTGATTTGTTATAATGGATGCTATACGCCGTTAAAAAAAAGAACTTTGACCGCCATTATCCCCGGGGCGTTGTGCGGAATACTTCCACCGCTGATTGGCTGGACTGCTGGGGGAAAACCTTTATTCACCCCTGACATTATGATCATTAGGAGTGTATTTGCTTTATGGCAGATCCCCCATTTTTTTATCATTATATTAAAAAACAGACAACAGGCGTCTGAAACAGATGGCGGGGAAAGATACCCGTGTTTTACCGATATTTTTACCTTAAGGGAGATAAAGCTTCAAGTTCTTATCTGGACATGCCTTTACAGCCTTTCCATGTTCCTGTTTTCAATGAAAAGACTAATTGACAATGAAATGCTCAACCTGCTTTTAAGCCTGAATGCCAGTATGATTCCCTTTTTTGTAATGATACTTCTGCAGATCATCCGCAACCATAAAATTTCAATTGCATTTGCCGGCATCAATCTTTCCATGCTCTTTTTTATGGGAATGGTAATCGGTTCCACAATTTTTCATTGACTTGTGATTATAATATGGCTAATTTATAACTGTTCGCGTTTCTCAGTTCGCAATGATTTCACCTCATTTATAATATGACAGGATAAGGTTTACCATCATGAAGAAAAGGTCAGAGAAAAACCGTATGGAAATAAATCCTAACTTTTTATCGCCATGTGGTCTTTACTGCGGCGTTTGTGCCATCTATATGGCATATCGGGACAACAATGAAAAGTTCAAGCAAAGATTGACAGGGTTGTATCAGGGGGGTGTTGCCGGGAAAGGTACACTTCCAAATAGTGAAAATCTTTCTGAAAAAGATATTCGATGCAAAGGGTGTTTATCTGATGATCGATTCATGCACTGTGCGCAATGCAGTATAAGAGACTGTACAAAAGAAAAAGGATTAAGCGGATGCCATCAGTGTGATGAATTCCCTTGTAAATTTATCGATGATTTTCCAATGGCAGTTGGAAAAAAGGTGATCCTGCGGTGTGTCCCTTATCGAAAAAAACATGGTACAAGAAAATGGGTAGAAGATGAAGAGAAAAGGTACGTTTGTCCGGAATGCGGGAATAAGGTGTTCAGAGGGGTGGTAAGATGCAACCAGTGCAGAACAGATCTGGATTTGGACTGACGCAGCCGATGATTGAAAGGGATATGCTTGTCATTTAATGCCATTCCAACCGACCCCGGCCAATCATCTATACAAGTCGAAAAGTTTACTGAAAATCTCTATAAATGATCATTCTTCAGGAACTATAATATGAGAAGCGAAGATATATCATCTGTACAAAACAGAAAGTTTACCGGCAATCACTATATATAGTCTACCCGGCGGTTCAGTGAAAAATATCCTGGTGACCGATCCAGTTGCTGTTGATAAAGATGTCTCTGCCCGATCCCTGTCTATAAAATCTGTAACGGATGGGATTTTTTTTATAGTATTCCTGATGATACGCTTCTGCCTCAAAAAAATGAGTTGATTTAAGGAGTTTCGTTACAATCGGCTTGTTGAAAATCCTGGACTGGTTGATTTTCTTAATCATTTCAGCGGCAGATTTTTTTTGCGTTTCACTGTGGTAGAAAATGGCGGATCTGTACTGCGGCCCCCGATCTGCAAATGAGCCATCTGCATCTGTTGGATCAATCTGCTGGAAAAAGGCAACAAGAAGATCTTCATAAGAAATGAGGTCAGGATCAAATACGATTTGAACGGCTTCATAATGTCCGGTTGAACCTGTTGAGACCTGTTCATATGTCGGATTATCAATTTTACCACCAATATAACCGGATAAAACTTCCAGAGTACCATCAAGGTGTTTGAACGTAGATTCAATACACCAGAAACATCCCCCAGCAAAGGTGGCCACTTCAATTTTCTCACGCTTCTTTTTTTTAATGGCCATTGTCAGTCACCTCCTGAGAAAAATGGAAGCACATTCTATGCCACAAAAGAAATCATGCGGCCTTAGAATTACTTCTCCAAAATATCCTGAACAATCAAATCAGGGGTGGGCTTGAAATTAAAAGGGCTGCTTTTGAAAACATTTTCAGAGATTTTTTTCTGTTGCAATGATTTCGGCAAGACCTTTATGGAGGTTCTTGATAATGTGTGTTTCTGAAACACCAAATCTTTGACGATTGCTGATATCGAAGACAGCATCTCTTACCTGTGTCTTTTCGCCGGAGGTCCCCCGGATCTGTAACTGATACTTTTTTGCAAGAAGGTCAAGATACTTTTTTCTGGTGTCAAGCTTTTTAAGTTGAATATGGACAGAAGCTCTCATAGATGTGCCTATATTTGTCGGACAGGAAGTCAGATACCCAAACCGGCTGTGCCGCGGAAAATCAAGGTGTGTGTTTAATGATTGAATGGCTTGACAAAGGCGGTTAAATACCGCGGATACATTCGATGTCTTCTCTATGCTGATGATCCTTAAATGATCTTCTTCATTCACCCAGACTATGAATTTTTTATCAATAGAATAAAAAACGCCCCTGCATTTGGGGAAATCTGAATTTATCCCGGCTGCATCCTGGAACCGGTCTCCTTTTTTGAACCATAGATTTTCTTTTTCCAGGCGATCAATTTTTTTCAAATTCTTTGATTCAAAGGAAACATATTCTCCCTTGAGATTTCCTTTCAGATGATTAAATACTGTTACAATTTTCTGCTCCAGCTTTCTGCGGTGAGGCAGGGAGATATGACAGGAAAAATCAAACCCTTTTATATTCCTGGCCACCCGTATCCTGGTTGACTTGATGTGTCTGCCGTCAGGATCAATCTCGGGTAAATCAATCACGTTGAAATCTGACAGGTGCCGGGTATCTTTTGAAACACCATGGTAATCAAAAATGATGGGTTCGAAAATTCTTGAGAATACTTGATAAGACTGGGCATCTCCTGCATATATCCCGATTGCACTGTCCGGGTTTATGCATCCGGACTGAATGGCTTTCTGCAAAGTAAATCCTGAATCTGTTTTCTGGTGCTCAAGGGCGTGAAAAATTTTTGGAGATAGATGTTTTTTTACAAGGGAGTTACAGTTTTCTGGTAAAACAGATGGGAACAAAAATATTAACTTTCATATGAAGAGGATGAAGAAGAGATGCCTCTTGCAAGCCTTGTCTGGATATTATCTAAAATTAGACAATTTGAATGACATTTGGGCATCTCAGATTTGTTTTCACAAGACAGACACGGGCTTTTTGTTAAATATCCGATTTCAAAATCAAACAGGTCTCTTTTAATTATATTTTCCATACGCTCATTTCAACATGTTAATATTGAATTTTATATAACAATTTGCTGATGAATCGTCAATATTTTCGTTTATTGCGTCCATGAACCGTTTTGAAATATTATCTTGACTAACAACTCGAATTTCTTTATAATTTCGGCATTATTACTTAAAATTCATAGGGTTAACTGGGTAATCCCATTACAGTTTTTGTATCAGTTATAAACGTAACGTAAACCAAACATCTGAATTGCATTCGGTGTTTTCCATCGTCGCTGTCAATTAATTTTATTTTTTTATCTTAGGAGGCGGTATGCTTAATCGGTTTAGTATTAAAGGAAGAATGTATCTTATTATTATTTCTATTTTTGTGCTGTTTCTTCTCATGAGCTGGATAGCGCAGAAAAGCAGTAACAAAGCACGGGATATTGCCCTGCAGAAAACAGGTCAGGTCATGCTGGACGGGCAGAAAGAAAAAATTAAAGTGGCGACCCATGCCATGGCAGTCGCCATTTCCAACATGATTAAACATGTCAAAAGCGATGATGAAAAAATTGAAATGATTCGAAAAAAATTAGAGGGTATCCGATTTGAAGAAGATCAATCCGGGTATTTTTTTGTTAACAAGGGAACTGTGATGATCGCCCACATAAAGGCAAGTCTTTTAGGTAAAGATTTAAAAGACCTTAAAGATAAAAACGGTGTTTACCTGATTAAGGAGCTTCTTGAACAGGCAAATAAAGGCGGGGGATTTGTCAACTATATCTGGCCGAAGCCGGGTGCAGGAGATACGCCCAAGTTAAGCTATGCAGAGATGATTCCCGGAACAGATTTCTGGATGGGGACAGGCGTTTATATTGATAATGTGGAGGCAACAAAAAAAAGTATCAGTAATGATATCAATACAAATGTGAAAGGGTTCATCACCAGGATGATCATTCTTTCTGCCATTATATTTATTGGTATCGCTGCACTGTGTGTTCTTATCATATTCGGCATCGGTTCTTCCCTTAATACCATGATCGTTAATTTTGAGGATGTTGCAAAAGGGGAGGGAGATTTAACTAAACGGATTACAATTAATTCAAAAGATGAACTGGCAACACTGGGTGATTTATTTAATCTGTTTATGGAAAAACTTCAAAAAATCATTCAACAGTTATCTGGAGATTCTGAAAAAGTAGATGCCTCTTCAACAGAGCTTGTAACAATTGCAACCGATCTGGCCGGCAATGCCAACTCAACATCAGATATGGCTGGGAATGTGACCAAAGCCTCTGAGGAGATGAGTGCCAATCTTGCCTCTGTTGCCGCATCAATGGAAGAATCATCTGATAATGCAACCATGGTGGCCTCTGCAGCAGAAGAGATGAATGCCACCATTAATGAAATTGCCCAGAACGCTGAAAAGGCAAGAAACATATCTGAGACCGCTGCTAACAAAACATCAGAAGCAGAAGGCAGTATGTCTGTACTTAACCAGGCGGCACAGTCGATTGGGAAGGTGACAGACACCATTGCAGAAATTTCGGACCAGACAAATCTTCTGGCGCTGAATGCGACAATTGAGGCGGCAAGGGCAGGTGAAGCAGGAAAAGGGTTTGCTGTTGTCGCAAACGAAATAAAAGAACTGGCAAACCAAACCGTTGCAGCAACCAATGATATCAGAGAACAGATAGATAACGTTCAAAACAACACAGATGCAACTGTCGGAACGATCAAAGATGTTTCAGGGGTTATTCAGGATGTAAACGAAATTGTTTCTACGATTGCTGCTGCAGTAACTGAACAGTCTGCCGCAACTCAGGAAATTGTGAGTAATATTTCCAGTTTGTCCATGAGTATTCAGGAAGCAAATGAAAATGTCCGTCAAGGCTCCCAGGTAGCAAAAAACATAACCGAAGATATTGAAGGCGTCAATTCCGCAACAGACCAGATGAAAAACGGCAGTGACCAGGTAATGGAGAGTGCCGATAAAATGAGCACCATGGCAGAGGAAATGAAAAAAATCGTACAGACATTTAAAGCTTAACCATCATCGTATCACATACAGGAAGCCGTGAAGACATATTTTTCACGGCTTCCTGTATCGGTTTGTCCCCCTGAAACTGATATTTTTTATATCACATCAACCAAGGGTTTAATTTAGTGAAGGACCTGACTATATTTTGCCTTGTCAGGAAGGAAAACAAATGATATGGGGAATAGATTATTGAATCAATAAACTGCACAGGAAAGGGTTGGATATCCGTGGGAGAATCAAGATTCGCAGAGTTAAAAGAAAAAGAAAAAGAAGCGAGAAAACAAATTGTTGTTGAATCGGCTTTAGCACTTTTTGCAAAGAAACCGTTTTATGAAGTTGGGATGCGGGAAGTCGCGGATGAAGCAGGGATTTCTCCAGCCACTATCTACCGGTATTTTCCTAGCCAGGAAGAGCTGTTCCATGAAGCATTTATTCAGGATATTGCCACTGCCAGCAAAGCATTTAAATCAATGGTACAAAAGGACAAACCCGCTAGCATTCAAGAATTTGCCATAAATTTTGTTGACCATCTCATTGAAAATGAATCAACCTTTCAAATGATGACATATTTAATGCTGAAGGATAACCTTGCAAATCCTGTAATGGGCAAGTTTGATTCTGTCACAAAGATTTTTTTTGATCTTTTTGAACAGCTTCTTGTTCGACACGGTGTAAAAGATAAAAATGCACGATTGTATGCCCATTCATTTATTGCCTCTCTTGCCGGCATTTTAATGACATTTAAAAACTATCCGATAAAGAATTCAAAACCGATTAGAGACCATATTATAAAAGTCGTAAAAGTTACGTCATCGCTCTATTCAGACCAGTTGATCAATACCTGAGGGGAAAGCGTATCCCCTTAGGTATTTCATATCTTGACACTTTACCTGTCAATACTATATTTAAGAAAATTCATTTGTTACATTAATATTTAAGACAGGTATAGCCATGCAATACGTTTCATCATCCGGGTATAGAAAATATGGAAGAGATTAAAGCAGCAATAGAGGAGCAGCATCTTCTCATCAGCAGCATCAGAAGTGAGATTTCAAAAGCGCTGGTCGGCCAGGAAAAGCTTGTTGACAGCCTTTTAACCGGCCTTTTAACAGGGGGACATGTTTTAATTGAAGGGGTCCCGGGACTGGCAAAAACAAGCGCGGTTAAAGCGCTGGCATCTGCGGTCCAGGCCCGGTTCAAGCGGATTCAGTTTACGGCGGACCTTCTCCCGGCAGATTTGACGGGAACAGAAATGTACGGACCCAAGACAACGGATTTTATTACGAGAAAAGGACCGCTTTTCAATAATATTATTTTGGCGGATGAGATAAACAGAGCGCCGTCTAAAGTCCAGTCAGCACTTCTTGAAGCGATGGAGGAAAAGCAGGTTACCATTGGTGATCAAACCTATCCATTACCCGCGCCTTTTTTAGTGCTGGCAACTCAGAACCCCATAGAGCAGGAAGGAACATATCCTTTGCCTGAAGCACAGGTGGATCGGTTTATGCTGAAAGTGAAAATTGATTATCCGGACAAAAATCAGGAGCTTGAAATTTTAAAAAAGAACAGCTTCCAGACACCTGAGAGTATTCATCCGGTTATATCCTGTGACCAGATTTCAGCAATGGGAGAACTGATTGACCAGGACTATGTAGATGAAAAACTCAAAGAATATATTGTGGACCTGGTATTCAGCACGCGTCAGCCGGAGAAATACGGCATGGATGTGGCTGAGTACATAGAATTCGGTGCCTCTCCACGGGCAAGTATCTTTCTTGCCAAGGCTGCAAGGGTAAATGCATTTTTATCAGGCAGGGCCTATGTAACCCCCCAGGATATAAAGATAACAGGTGCTGATGTTTTAAGGCATAGAATTATTTTAAGTTTTGAGGCGGAAGCAGAAGACATCACAAGTGACGATATCATTCAAACACTTTTTGATTCAGTGGAGGTACCGTAAAAGGAGCTTCATCCAATGATACCTGCACATATCATCAAAAAAATAAAGCGGGTTCATATCAAATCCAGCCGGACCGTAAACAGCATTATGGCCGGACAATACAAATCCGTTTTCAGGGGATCGGGTATCGAGTTTGAAGAGGTCAGGGAATACTGTCCTGGTGATGATGTTAAAACATTGGATTGGAAAGTTTCAGCCAGGCTTGGCAAACCGTTTATCAAACTTTACAAAGAAGAACGGGAAAGCATTGTTATGCTTCTCATTGATATGAGTGCCTCTTTGAACTTTGGTACGTTTTCAGGATCAAACCTTGAGAGAGCGGCTGAAGTCGCCTCTGTTTTAGCATTCAATGCGATAAAAAATAACGACAAGGTCGGTGTTATTTTTTTTACAGACCGCGTTGAAAAATATATACCGCCGAAAAAAGGAAGCAGCCATATCTGGCGGGTGATTAAGGAAATCTTTACCTTCACGCCTCAGGGGAAAACAACCAATATATCAAACGCACTGGATTATCTGGCAAAAATTTCAAAGAAGAGATCTTTTGTTTTTATATTATCTGATTTTCTAGATGATCAATATCTTAAGAGTTTAAGAATTGTCCGGCAAAGGCATGAGATTATCGGGGTGATGATTTATGATAAAGGTTCTCTTGCTTTGCCGCTGAAGGGCATTGTTACGTTATCAGATTTCGAGACGTCAAAAACAATCGTGCTGGACGGATTCAACAAAAAAACAAGGAAGAATTTTTCATCTGTTAAGCATGAGGATATTATAAAGACGTTAGGTATTTTTTCAAAAGCCAAAAGCGATGTTATCGAACTTGAAGCCAGTGAATCAGTTTCTGATACATTATTAAAATATTTCAGATATCGGGAGAGACGGTTCAGGTAAATGCAGGATATTCATGGTATAAGACCGCCGATTCAAGTTGGTGTAGACCCAAGGACCTTAACCATTATATTGATGGCATTGGGAGGGATCTTACTGCTGCTGCTTTTTGCTTTTTTGATTAGAAAATGGCTGAAAAGACAAAAAGAATCCAAAGGCATGACACTGCTTCCGGAAACTGTTGCACCCTATGATGCTGCCCTAAGGGCGCTTGACATATTGTTGCAGAAACAAGACCTTGATCCGCGAATTTTTTATTTTGATCTGACAGCCATTTTAAGGCGGTATATCGGACATTCCTATGGTATCAATGCAATAGAGATGACATCCCAGGAATTCATTAAAAAGGTGAATCAACTGGACCTGGCCAGAGACATAAAAAATAATATCGCCCTGTTTCAGAAAACGTCAGACCCTATAAAATATGCCGGACGTATCCCTGATAAAGCCAATCTTCAACAGGATATCATATTTACAAAAACAGTGATCCAGAAAATCGAAAAAAATTTTCTTCAGCAGGAAACAGTGCAAGGGGAGGGGGGATAATGTTCAGATTTGCTTCTCCTGCTTTTCTGTTGCTGCTTGTTGTTGTATTCATCGCGGCACTGATTAAAATAAAAAGGAAACAAGCTGATTATATCAATGTGCCAACATTGAAAGGGATGGAGACGGTTTCCGGCTCTATTATGGTAACTGTTTCTAAAGGGCTTTCATTGATAAAAGTTATGGCATTGATTCTTTTAATTCTGGCACTTTCAAGGCCTCAATGGGGAGATAGAAAAACGAGTGTAACAACCCAGGGCGTCAATATTATTTTAGCCCTTGACCTTTCCGAATCCATGCGTGCATTGGATTTTAAGAAAGATAATAAGATCGTAACCCGGTTGGAAGCGGTAAAAACGGTTGTCAGAGATTTTATCAAGAAGCGGGACGGCGACCGAATCGGCATGGTTGTTTTTGGATCGAATGCGTTTACCCAACTGCCCCTGACCCGTGATTACAATACAATATCGTTTCTTCTTGACAGGTTGAAAATTGGAGCGGCAGGCCCCAGGACTGCCATTGGGGATGCCATTGGTATATCGTTAAAAAGATTGGAAGATATAGAAAGTAAATCCAATATTATCATTCTCTTGACTGATGGGAAAAGTAATTCAGGAGAATTGACACCCCAGGAAGCAAGTAAACTAGCTGTTCAGAGAAATGTCAAAATCTATACCATTGGTGTCGGGACAAAAGGGGAGGCTCCGTTTCTTGTCGATGGAATATTCGGCCAGCGGTATGTATACCAGAAAGTAGATGTTGATCTTGATACATTAAAGCAGATAGCGCAGGAAACATCCGGTACTTTTTTCCAGGCCCAGGATCTAAAATCGCTTGAGCGTATTTATGAGATGATCAATAACCTTGAAAAAACGAAAGTGGATGTAGAAAAATGGATCGAGTTCAAGGAAATGTATCCTGGATTCCTTATTTCCGGCCTGCTGAGCCTTTTGGTATATTTGAGTTTGAGAAATACAAGGTTTTTAAGGATACCCTGAATTGAAATTTGTTAATCCATATCTGTTGAATTTATTGTGGGGTTTAATCCCTGTGACGGCAATGATGGTTTATGGAATACTCATGCGCAAAAAGATCCTGTCCCTGTTTGTCAGTCAGAGACTGCTTCCCTATATTACACCGGGATTTGACTTGAAAAGACGGTGGGTAAAGTTGTGTCTCATTCTGGCTGCATCTGCATTTTCCATCATGGCCTTATCCGGCCCCCTGATGGGATACAGGTGGGAAAAAGTGAAACAGAAAGGGGTGGACATCATGCTTGCCCTGGATTGTTCGAAAAGTATGCTGGCCCAGGATATCAAACCCAGTCGCCTTGAACGGGCAAAGCGGGAGATCATCGATCTGCTGCGAATGATGAAATCGGATCGGGCCGGCCTTGTTGCTTTTTCCGGACGAGCGATTCTTCAGTGCCCGTTAACCCTTGATCATGAGGCCTTTAACATATTCCTGAATGTATTAGAACCAGGGTTTCTGCCGGTTGGGGGAACAAATCTTGGTGATGCAGTAAAAGCGTGCATGGATGGATTTGAAAAAGAATCTGACACTGAGAAAGCAATTATTATTATCACAGACGGGGAAAGTACAACAGGTGATGTGGAACAGGTCGCAAAACAGGTGGCTGAAAAAGGAATTAAAATTTTCTGTATTGGTGTCGGGGGGCTTCAAGGTGCCCCTATCCCGGATGAAAACGGTGGATTTAAAAAGGACGGGTCCGGAAATATTATTTTAACAAAAGTGGATGAGAAAGGACTTGAAAAAATAGCAGCCGTCACCGGCGGAACATATGTAAGATCAGTCGCAGGGGATATGGATCTCGATGTGATTTATACAGATAACATCCTTGGCGGGATGGAACGGAAAACGCTGGTGTCAGGGAAGAGAAAAGTCTGGGAAAACCGATACCAGTGGTTTCTTTTCCCGGCCCTGGTTTTACTGTTGATTGAATATGTGCTTCCCTCAACAAGAAAAAAAAATCAGATGCTTGTCCTTTTGATAACCATTGGGGCTGCGCTGGTTGTTTTTCAGAATAATTCTGCTGAAGCCAAATCCGTTTCTTCAAGTGTTAAAAAGGGTATCAAGGCATATGAGACCCAGCAGTATGAAAAAGCGAAAAAGCATTTTATCGATGCCCAGCTTGAAAAGCCGGATAAGGCTGAACTCCACTATAATATTGGTACAGCAGCTTACATGAATAAGGAGTACGAACAAGCAGAGAAAAGTTTTTTGGAAGCAGTAAAATCAAAAGATACTCAATTGCGACATAATGCCCGGTATAACCTTGCAAACACACAGTTTAAAATGAATAACCTGGATGGGGCGATTGATGGGTATGAAGCCATTTTAAAAGAATTCCCCGACGACAGGCAGACCAGAGAAAATCTAGAGTTTGCAAAGAGAAAAAAGCAGGAGCAGGCGCAGCAGAAAAATAAAGAAAAGCAAGAAAAAAACCAGAAGCAGGACAGCAGGAATGAACAGGATCCCCAAAAAGGCCACAATGAAAACAGGGATCAGAAAAATGAGAACAAGGGCGCCGGAGAACAAAAACCTGAACAGAATAAAATGACCCATCAGAACAGTGAAAACAATCAGGATCAGGATAACAAAAAAGACCAAGGCAGTCTGCAGGGAAAACAATCAGACCAGACACCGCCTGAACCTGAAGCAGAAAGGGATCAGGAAATAAAAACGTCTCAGGCAGAAGACCCTGTAGGAAAAAAACCAGGCAGGGCAGATAATACCCTTCAAAGGATGCTGAACCGTCTTGAAGATAAGCCTGGTCAAGCTATGAGACCTGTGGTAGAGGAACATTATATTGAAAAAGACTGGTAGGGTGATGAAAAAGAGATATGAAATCTTTTTAAGATGGCTTGTATTGGCGGTAACATTGAGCCTTTTAATTCCTGTTGGCGGTCTTTGTTCCGATGTTACCGCTCATGTGGATAAAACCAGAATATCTTTAGAAGATTCTGTTTTTTTAACCGTAGAAATAAATGGCGGCAAGGCAAATCTGGATCTTTCCAATGTTAGTGATTTCAAGGTTGTATCCAGAGGATCATCTTCAAGTTATAATTTTGTTAATGGCAGATCGGAAAGAAAAGCGACATATCAATATGTATTGATTCCTTTGAAAAAAGGGGTGTTAAAAATTCCACCGATTCAGGCAAACAGGGATGGCCGGATTTTTTTTACACAGGAAATAATTATTCATGTCTCAGATCAGGCAATTGATCCAAGTGATGCCAGGGATCTGTTTGCCGAAGCTTACGTTGAAAAGCAGAATCTTTTTGTGGGGGAACAAACTGTTTATTCTTTGAAGTTTTTTACGTCAAAAAAATTATCAGGACTCGGATTTGAAAAACCGCCTGAATTTATTGGGTTTGTTTCAAAGCAATTTGAAAAGGAACAAAACTACAGCCAGAATATCAATGGCGTCCTTTATCATGTAACACAAGTTAATTATGTCATCATACCTGAAAGGGAGGGAACGATAACCATAAATCCTGCTGTGCTGATTGCCAATGTGATCGTAAAGTCAAGGCGGGACCCAAGATTTGATTCTTTTTTTACTACCAACAGCTATAAACCTGTGCGCATTATAACAAATTCAGTCCATATCAATGCTGTCCCTACACCATCATATCAAGGGCCGGGTAATTTTTCAGGACTTGTGGGCCGGTTTGAAATTCAAGGAGACATAGATAAAAAAACGCTTAAAGCAGGGGAGTCTGCAACATTGACGATTAAAATTTCCGGATCCGGGAATATAATGGATGCAGGCACACCAAAAATACATTTGGATGATACCGTTTTCAAGGTCTATGACGATACCCCTGTTGAAAGTATTCATTTAACTGAAGCTGGGTATGAAGGCTCAAAAACGTTCAAAAAAGCGATTGTTCCCATAAACCCCGGGGCATATGCGATTGAACCGATATCATTGACCTACTTTGATGTAAACCAGAAAGCATATCAGACGGTTTCAATTGAGAGAATCAAGTTAACCGTCCTTCCTTCTGAACAAGTCCATTTGGCAAATAAATCATCACAACACCTGAACAATGCACGGATGAAGCAGGAAGTGTTTCTTGAGAATAAAGATATCTTTGACATCAAAGAAGGGTTGCAAGTACTAGAAGATTATCAGGAAATTACCCTTTCTTTTTTTGCTGTATTCTTATCCATACCTGGCCTGTTGTTTATAGGGATAACATTTTTTGTTAAAATTGGAAAAAAAGACGTCTCTGTTGAAAGGCAGATGAAAGATAAGGCAAAATATCATTTAAAACAGGCAGGGAAGATGCGTGGGTCAAACAAGGCGTTCCTGGGACATCTTTATTCAAGCCTGGTGGCAGTGATTATGGCCAAAGGAGGGAAAAAAGGGGAAACAGTCACCATAAGGGAAGCTGAACAGATTTTAAAAGATGCAGCAGTAGAAAAGAAAAAAATGGACCAGATCACGGGACTGCTTGAAACAATTGAATCTGTCCGGTTCGGAGGGAAAAAAATTGATGAAAACAGAGCAGACCAGATTCTGGCTAAGGTAAAACAGACCGCAAAAATGATTTGTGTCGTGTTGACCTGTATCGGAATGTTCTTATCACTGCCTGAAAACAGTTATGCCAATGACCCCACACGTATATTCATTGATGGAGTAGAAAATTATAGAAAGGGTGACTTTATCCGGGCAGCGCACGATTTTGAAACTATTGCGCAGCAACAGATAAAAAACCCATATCTGTTTTATAATATTGCAAACGCATATTTAAAAGCCAATGATATCGGCCGTGCAATTCTATGGTATGAAAGAGCAAAGGTCATGGCACCGGATGATCCTGATTTAATTTATAATTTAAAGTATGCAAATACACTTGTGAAGGACAAAAAAGAAACCTTGATGAACGTCATGGACATTATTTTTTTCTGGGACAAAATGGTTCAGGCGAAAACAATCCAGTTCACTGCAATTTTTTTGTCGATCCTGTTTTTTTCATGGGCTGGAATCCGGGTGATTCAAAATCAAAAAATTTTTTCAGGCATCGGCATTATGCTATGTGCGGTATTTGTTTTAATAACCATGATTACGTTTGTAAATTATTATAAAAAATCACTGAAGCAGAATGCGGTTATTATTTCAGAAAAAGTTGCAGTGCGGTCAGGCACAACCGAGACATCGACAAAACTTTTTGGCCTTCATGCCGGAACCAAGGTCAGCGTAAAAGAACAAAGAAAAGCGTACCTGAAGATTCAGTTTTCAAAAGATAAAATCGGCTGGGTCAGAAAAAAGGACGCCGAAATCATATAGGCCAAAGCGTTCGAAAACGGTTTTGACGTCAATAAAATTACCTGCTATCTATAATTGTTTCCTTGATCGATAACCAAAAAGGGGGAGTGTTATGGAAAAAAAAGTTCTGGTACCTGTTGCCCAGGGAACTGAAGAAATGGAGGCTGTAACCATTATTGATGTTTTACGCAGGGCAGGAGCAACCGTTGTCGTGGCGTCTGTAGATGACATAACAATAAAAGCAGCAAGAGGTATTGAGTTTAAAGCGGATGTTTTAATTAAGGATTGCATGGAAGAAGAATTTGACTTGATCGTTCTTCCAGGCGGTATCCCGGGCGCACAGAATCTCCGTAATTCAAAAGAACTGGAAATACTTTTAAAAAAACAGGCAGAACAAAAAAAATATTATGCCGCCATATGCGCATCTCCTGCAATTGTGCTGCATGATCTCGGGCTGGTGACCCCGGGAAAAGTTACCTGCCACCCAGGGTTTAAAGATCAGATTGACAACGGAAATATTGTTGAATCAAATGTTGTTGTTGACGGAAATTGCGTTACCAGCAGGGGAGCTGGAACAGCCTGTGATTTTGCGTTGGATCTTGTAGAACTTCTT